>NZ_JAFICC010000001.1 GCF_017833415.1 Flavobacterium sp. 1355
TAGTGTAGTCTTTTTGTGTACGCTTTATATAGCGTAATTCTTGATCTTTTTCCATAATGATACTTTTTGTGTATCGCTATTTCAGGACTAGACATGATAGAAAGAAAAAAAGCTGATACTAAATGTATCAGCTTTTTTTATGATTTATACTTTTTTGACTTTCTTCAAAGCCTCTATATAATTTTCGTTTACTTTCTCCCAGTTAATGTGCTTATAAAAAGCATCAATATAGCTGCCTTTTCTGTTTTGATAATCAAGATAATAAGCATGTTCCCAAAGGTCAATTCCCATAATAGGGGTTCCTGGAGTCAATGCATTTTTCATTAAAGGATTATCCTGGTTTTCTGTAGTTGTTACCTGTAGTTTTCCGTATCTGTCAACAACAAGCCAAACCCAGCCAGAGCCAAATTGCTTTTCTGCCTGACCTTTAAATTGATTGGTAAGGTTATTAAAAGAACCGAATTCCTTATTAATTGAGCCTACCAGTGTATCCTTTGGAGTTTGCTCTTTTGGAGTAAGAATATTAAAGTAAAGCGTATGATTGTAATACCCACCAGCATTCTGACGAAGTTTGGCATTGCTAAGATCCATTTTTTTAAGAATGTCTTCAATCGACATATTTTCAAATTCTGTAGAAACAATTTCCTTATTCAGATTATTTGTATACGACAAATAATGTTTTGAATAATGTGTTTCTAAAGTTAGGGATCGTATCTCAGGAGCCAGACCATCGTATGAAAATGGCAGTTTTGTCAGAGCAAAAGAACCCGGTTCTGCTTTGACATCGTCAGGAGAACCTATTGTTATTTTCTCTTCTTTTGTTGGTAAAGGAACTTCTACAACTTCAGTTAGCTTATTGTCATTACAAGAAAATAATGCTAGTAATGAAGTTAAAATACTGAAGCGAACAATGCTTTTCTTCATAATAAAATTATTTTGATGTTAGTGAATTAATGATTTCGATATAGTGTTCTTTGGCCTCATCTATAGATATATGACTAATTTGCATCCAGGCATTTGTCTTGAAGGCATCGCGTAAATCAAAATTTTCAGATTGATTGTATACTGCTGTCCCAAAAGTTGCCTGTTTATAATAAGCATAAAGCCTTAGCTGCACATCTTGCGGCAGCGAAGCCTGAGTCATTTTCATTGCAATTTCTACAGCCTCAGAAAAACGGGTATCTAAATCTTTTATGGTCATTTAAGCTTTTGTAGCAATAATGGTTTTTCCTCCAATTGCTTTTTGGTTTAATTCCACATTAATCGGAGTACCTAAAGGTAAAAATAAATCTACTCTTGATCCAAATTTTATAAAACCTGCATCAGTACCCTGAACAACCTGCATTCCTTCTTGTGCATAATTCACAATTCGGCGTGCCAGGGCACCAGCAATTTGTCTGTATAAAACCTGTCCGAAGGTTTCATTTTCGATAACTACGGTCGTTCTTTCGTTTTCTTCACTTGCTTTTGGGTGCCATGCAACCAAAAACTTACCAGGGTGATATTTACTGAATTTTATAATGCCGTCCATTGCGTATCGCGTTACGTGCACATTGATTGGCGACATAAAGATAGAAACCTGTAAACGTTTGTCTTTAAAATATTCACCTTCATATACTTCTTCAATTACCACAACTTTTCCATCTACCGGAGCAAGAATATGATTACTTTCTCTAATAGCAATTCTTTTAGGATTTCTAAAAAATTGCAAAATAATAATCAAAATTACAACCGCTGCAATTTGAACAAGCATTCTAAGCCAAGAGATATCAATGAATCTATCAGCAATTAAAAGTACGGCTACAGTAAAAACAGTACCTAATAAAATTGACGGGCCACCTTCTTTATGAAACATAATATAAAATTTGATAAAATAAAAATATAATTGGTGCTACAAATATAACACTATCTAATCGATCTAGGATGCCTCCGTGTCCAGGCATTATGGAACCACTGTCTTTTACGCCTGCAATTCTTTTAAATTTTGATTCGATCAAATCTCCGATCGTCCCAAAAACGCTTACAATTATCGCAATAATAGTCCATATTAAAATAGATTTATTGCTAAAAGCAGGATTTGGCTGAATATAGAATTTTGAAATCAGAAAGCCCGCCAGTACAGCAAATACAACTCCGCCCAAAAATCCTTCAATTGTTTTTTTAGGAGAAACACGCTCAAATAATTTATGTTTTCCAATTGATTTCCCTACCAGATAGGCAAACGTATCGTTTGTCCAGATAAGAACAAATAAGCCAATAATAATCTTTGGATTATAAGCATTGGTACCAAAGGAAATTTTTACAATAAAAATAAAAGGAAGTGTAATATATCCCAATAAGTATAAGTACTTTGAAGAAATGCTTATTTCTTGTACAGAATCATAAAATAAGAACAAAATACATTTTATTGCTATTACAAGGGTAACAGCAAGAAGTACCATGTTTAATTCCTGAATATTGGTGATTAAATCGAAATCTGATTTAAACAAATCATTAAGAAAAGCAGTAGTTTGTTTGTTATAATGCCCAACCAGTACAATTGCAGAATACAATAAACTTCCAAATGAAATCGAAAAGATTTTATTCAGTTTTACTAAATTAGAAAATTCATAGATTGTTATAATTAGAAAAATACCAAAAAAAATAATAAAGCTTTCGGTAGAAAACAAAATAGAGGTTAATAGCAGAGCGATATAAACAGCACCAGAAATGGTTCTCTTCAGGGTTTCATTCATCTTAAAGATCTTCTAAAAGCAATAAATACAAGTTTTTAGCAACACTTCCGTATTGAGTAAAATCTTCTTCTTTAGCTTTTTCGAAATATTTTATTGTGGTGATATTGGTTGGATAGTCTCTTTCGTATTTGCGTTTAATAGCGCTAAGCCCATCACTTTTCATAGCGAGAATCTGGCTTGTTGTAGCTATTATTACAATATTTGCAGGTAATTCGTTTGGTTTGTCCTGTCTGATTTGCTTAGATGAAAATAATATAGATCCCTCATCAGCAATAAGATTTTCGCAGGTTGCCAGTAAAAATTTTGGATTTCTGGGAGAGAAATAAAGTAATTTGTTCTCGTCTAACAAGCTAAATAAACCTGGCTCATAACACAAAACTTCGTTTTCGAACCAATCATTTTCTTCAAGAATGTTTTCAAACTGTTCAGCAACTTCTTGTTTGTTTTCACAATACAAAAATTTACCACCATTTTTTTTAAAATTAAAAATGAATCTTTCATCGATCGATAAATGACTGTCCGGAGTTGTGGTATGTCCTCCATATTCGCTTACATGTTCTTCATCAGAGCCGGCGTCGCTAGAACCAAATATTTTTTTGAAAAAATTCATTTTTATATGAAATACTTTACATGTTAATTGAAAACGTTCAAAGATAAAAAAATCTTAATTCAAAAGACTATTTTGAATTAAGATTTTAAAAAATATTACATATTTGTTTGAATAATTTACGAAACGTATTCTTCTAAATTTTTGTCAAAAGTACGTTTTCCGAAAATTGTTTCTAAGTCATCTTTAAAAATAACTTCTTTTTCTATTAAGATATCAGCAAGCTGATTTAACTTGTCTTTGTTCTCTTCCAGAATCTGAATAGCTCTTTGGTATTGACCTTCAATTAATTCTGAAATTTCCTTATCAATAACTTTTGCAGTTTCGTCAGAATACGGTTTAGAGAAGTTATATTCGCTTTGTCCCGTTGAATCGTAATAAGTAACATTTCCGATTTTATCATTCAAACCATAAATTGTTACCATCGCACGAGCCTGACGTGTTACTTTCTCTAAATCACTTAATGCACCAGTAGAAATTCTGTCAAAAGTTACTTTTTCAGCAGCTCTTCCGCCCATAGTTGCACACATTTCGTCCAACATTTGATCTGTTCTCACGATTTGTCTTTCTTCCGGCAAGTACCACGCAGCCCCTAAACTTTGTCCACGAGGAACAATTGTCACCTTAATAAGTGGTGCAGCATGCTCCAACATCCAGCTTACAGTTGCATGACCCGCTTCGTGAATTGCAATTGCTCTTTTCTCTTCCGGAGTAATGATTTTGTTTTTCTTTTCAAGACCTCCAATAATTCTGTCAACAGCATCAAGAAAATCTTGTCTGTCAACTGCTGCTTTATTGTTACGTGCAGCAATCAAAGCTGCTTCATTACATACATTAGCAATATCAGCACCAGAGAATCCGGGAGTTTGTTTTGCTAAGAAATCAAGATCCAGACCTTCTACTTTTTTGATAGGAGCTAAGTGTACCTTAAAAATTTCAGCTCTTTCGCGAATGTCCGGTAAGTCAACAAAAATTTGTCTGTCAAAACGACCGGCACGCATTAAGGCTTTGTCAAGAACATCAGCTCTGTTTGTTGCAGCCAAAACAATTACGTTTGAGTTGGTACCAAAACCATCCATTTCTGTCAATAATTGGTTCAAAGTATTTTCTCTCTCGTCATTTCCGCCAGACATATTGCTTTTTCCTCTTGCTCTACCAACAGCATCAATCTCATCAATAAAGATGATGGCAGGAGATTTTTCTTTTGCCTGTTTGAACAAATCACGAACACGTGATGCACCAACACCAACAAACATCTCAACAAAATCAGAACCTGATAATGAGAAGAACGGAACCTGAGCTTCACCGGCAACAGCTTTTGCCAATAATGTTTTACCAGTTCCCGGAGGACCTACAAGTAAAGCTCCTTTCGGAATTTTACCTCCAAGATTCGTGTATTTTTCAGGGTTTTTAAGGAATTCTACAATTTCTTGTATTTCCTCTTTTGCACCTTCTAAACCGGCAACATCTTTAAAAGTTGTTTTAATATCTGTTTTTTCATCAAACAGTTTCGCTTTAGATTTTCCGATGTTAAAAATTTGTCCGCCTCCGCCTGCAGAGCCACCAGACATTTTACGCATAATGAAAATCCACACACCAATAATAATGATGATAGGAAGCAAGCTGATCAAAATATCACTCCAGTTATTTTTCTGTAAGAAATTAAAATCTTTTAGTTTTCCTGTAGCGACAGCTTTTTCAAGCTTAGTTTGAAAAATTTGATCGTTACCTATTTCCAAAGTATAATGAGGACCTTTATTTGGTCTTTCAAATATATCTTTAGCTACTTTTTTATTTGCTGCATCTTTTAGTGCAGCTGCTGTTAAATATACTTCAGCTTCAGCTTTATTATAAACGATAACTTTTTCAATTTGCCCTTTTTCTAAAAGTACGTTGAATTTAGAAGAGGTTAACTGAGCAGGTTCGCTTAAATTAGATCCTCCGGTAGCAAAACTTATAAATAAAAAAACTAAAAGTATTGCGGTATATATTAACCAGGGACTTATTTTAAATTTACTCGGATTTGGATTATTATCTTTAGCCATTAGAAAAATTTTTCTTTAGTATTTGTTTTCGATTGTAGTTATTTTGGCGTCACCCCAAAGGCTTTCGATATTATAGTATTCACGAATATGTTTCTGGAAAACATGTACTACGATATGCACATAATCCATCAGGACCCATTCTGCATTATCGGTTCCCTCTACGTGCCACGGTTTATCTTTTAAGTCTTTTGATACTGTTTTTTGAATTGAGTTTACAATGGCATTAACTTGAGTGTTAGAGCTTCCGTTGCAAATTACAAAATAGTCACAAACAGCCGTGTCTATCTCTCTTAAGTCAAGAATATCGATATCATTCCCTTTTACTTCTTCAATTCCTTTGATTATGTTCGCCAACAGAACATCATTATTAATAGTCTTTTTCGCCATGAATTATTTTATATGAATCTGTAAAGTTACCAAAATTTGTGATTATTTTTGAACCTTAACAAAATATTAAATTAAGTTATTTAAATTATTATAATGAAACTAATCAAACTCGATGCCATAGATTCAACAAATGACTTCTTAAAAGCACTGGCGAGCAACGACGAACTGGAGAATTTTACCGTCGTAACTGCTGAAAATCAGACAAAAGGCAAAGGGCAAATGGGAGCCAAGTGGCAGTCTGAATCGGGTAAAAACTTAATTATGAGTGCCTTGGTGAAAGATTTCCTGTTTGATAATGAAAAGGTTTTTGACCTGAATATTATAGTTTCATTAGCTGTAATAGAAACATTAAATTCGTTTGATATTTCTACTTTAAGTATAAAATGGCCAAACGACATTATGTCATACAATAAAAAAATTGGTGGCATATTAATCGAAAATACCATTAAAAGTGATGGCAGGATTGTGTCAGTAGTAGGATTAGGGCTCAATGTTAACCAGACAAATTTCGGAGAACTCCCAAATGCATCTTCTCTGGCATTAATTTCAGGAAAGACTTTTGACAAAGATGTTTTTCCGTTTTTAATTACTGAAAAAATCAAGGAAAAAATTGGTCTTTGGGAAACTAAATCAGCATTTTTTTGGGAGGAATACTTTAATCATCTCTTTAGAAAAGGTGTTCCGATGCCTTTTAAAAATTTAGAAAACCAAAACTTTATGGGAATTATTCAGGGCGTTTCTTCGGCAGGAAAAATTCAAATACTATTAGAAGACGATTCAGTTTCAGAATTTGATATAAAAGAGATTCAGATGCTTTATTAAGAAAAGGTGCTAAGGCGCTAAGGTCTGAGATGCTAAGTTTTTTGCAATTTATTAGACTAAACTAATTTATTTTCTTTTACTAAAAAAAGCCCGATCATTACAATCGGGCTTCCATTTATAAATGATAATTGTTAATTACAATTTTGTCATATTTGTTGCCAAGGTTTCAATAAATTTGCTGATTGGCCCTTTGATCATCATTGCCATCATAGCGTTAAATTCACCATCAAAAACCAATTGAACAGCACTTTCTGAATCAGAAACACTATCAATGTTAGAAACCAGCGTAAACGGAAGTTTATCACTTGCAGCGCCCAATACAATTTTGTTTGGAGCCGTTTTGTCTTTCATTTTTAATTTGATTTCCGGCATCCCTTTCAATCCAAAAATAAAAGCATCTTCGCCGATAACTTCAAATTTAGCAATATTATCCGGCATTAATTTTTCAAAATTCCTAACATCAGTCAGTAAATCAAATAACTCCTGAGCTGATTTTTGAACAGTAACTTTTGGACTTTCTAAGTTCATATGTATATTTTTATTATTTTATTGCAAAGCAAAATAAATCCCAATTTTTAATTCCAAAAAGAGCAAAGCGATTTTTAGAAATCTAAAATCTAAAATCTAAAATCTAAAATCTAAAATCTAAAATCTAAAATCTAAAATCTAAAATCTAAAATCTATTCCTGTCCCCAGGTAGACGGAGATTCATTCCATTCCTGCAAAGCAGACTGTTGATCTTCTGTAATATATTGTTTTTCTACAGCTAAGTTCAACAAATTGTCATAATTGCTCAGCGTATATAAATCGATATTAGCGTTTTTAAAGTTTTCTTCTGCAACATTAAAACCATACGTAAAAATCGCTGCCATGCCTTTAATATTAGCACCTTCATTGCGCAAAGCTTCAACAGCCATCAGACTGCTGTTTCCTGTACTAATCAAATCTTCGACTACCACAACGTTTTGGCCTTTTTGCAAAAAACCTTCCACTTGATTCTGTCTTCCGTGTTTTTTGGCTTCCGGGCGTACATATACAAAAGGCAATCCCAGGCTTTCGGCCACAAGAATACCAATTCCGATAGCACCAGTGGCAACACCGGCAATGACATCTGGTTTCCCAAATTGTTTTTCAATGTTTTTCGCAAACTCATCACGAACGTAATTTCTGATGGGCGGAAATGAAAGAATTAACCTATTATCACAATAAATAGGAGATTTCCATCCAGAAGCCCATGTAAAAGGATTTTCTGGATTCAATTTAATTGCATTTATTTGCAAAAGCAATTCGGCTGTTTTTTCGGCTGTATCTTTATTAAAAATCATACTACAAATGTATAAAGTTTTTGTAAACGACAAACCACTTTTTTTGACAAATGAAATCTCAAAGGAAACAGATTTTCAATTGTTCTTGCTTGAAAGTATTGATATAGAACAACTTATAGTTAAAATTTTTCAAAATAAAATTCAAAAAGCCTGTTTATACCATCCCGACGAAAGTGAAATAATGAAAACCCTAAAAGCCAAAATTCCGGTAAATAAAGCTGGCGGAGGATTGGTTTATAATAAAAAAGGAGAAGTTTTATTCATTTTCAGAAACGGAAAATGGGATCTTCCAAAAGGCGGAATCGAAAAAGGCGAGGAGATTGAAGACACTGCCATGCGCGAAGTCGAAGAAGAAACAGGCGTTGGAAAACTAAGAATTACCAATAAACTACAAAAAACCTATCACGTCTTTAAACGCAACGGCAAATACAAACTCAAAATTACGCACTGGTTCGAAATGCAATCAGATTTTGAAGGAATTCCGCACGGACAGGCAGAAGAAGGCATCGAAAAAGTAGCCTGGCTAAACCCTGTAGAAATAAAAGAAGCCTTAAAAAACTCCTACGAAAACATCAAATTGTTGTTTCAGGAAGAAGAAAATCCAATTTTAAAAATTCCAAACTCCAAAAATTAGGTTTAAAATTCGTTTTTGCGCTTGATAATCTGGGCGTGCCACCATCCCGATAAGAGGGCAAATTCACTTTACGCATATTCGCCCTCTTATCGGGATGCTGTCGGGCTTTCGCTGCTACTTCGGTAGCTTAGCTCTATCCCTCACGCGAGCTGCACTTTGAGTTAAATTTGCTTCAGGTTTAAAGTTTCAAGTTTTTTGCCAGTGTTTTTTTGTCATCCTGAGGAACGAAGGATCACACAAGAAACTCCGTATAGCAACTCTACAATACTTTATCGAGCTACTTTTGTGATCCTTCGTTCCTCAGGATGACAAAATTGTCTGTATTTCGTATGTTTAGATTCTCTGCTGTGTGGTTTTATGTTTTTGCCAGTGTTTTGTCATACTGAGGAACGAAGGATACACTAGAAATTCCGTATAGCAACTCTGCAATACTTTTGTCGGGCTACTTTTGTGATCCTTCGTTCCTCAGGATGACAAGATTGTCTGTATTTGGTATATTTAGATTCTCTGCTTTGTAGTTTATGTTTTTGCCAGTGTGTTTTTGTCATCCTGAGGAACGAAGGATCGCACCAGAAACTCCGTATAGTAACTCTGCAATACTTTGTCGAGCTACTTGAGTGTTCCTTCGTTCCTCAGGATGACAAAATTGTCTGTATTTCGTATGTTTAGATTCTCTGCTGTGTGGTTTTATGTTTTTACCAGTTTTTTGTCATCCTGAGGAACGAAGGATCACACTAGAAACTCCGTATAGTAACTCTGCAATACTTTATCGAGCTACTTGAGTGTTCCTTCGTTCCTCAGGATGACAAGATTGTTTGTATTTGCTATGTTTAGATCAGTCGCTAGCGCAGCCGTCAGGTTCGTGAATATTAAATTTATCTTATTCCGAATTATCTTGTACGACAGAAATTTGTAGTTCAATTGAAGATCTGTTTCAACTTTGTCAAAGTTTAAAACTTTGACAAAGTTCTACGCGTAAAGCTTTGCGATCTTACTTTTTTTGGGCACTCAAAATCAAAAAAATCTTAGCGAGCTTTGCGGTAAAAAAATGCGGTAAAATCTCAGAGCACTCGATAAACAGGATACTGCAAATGCGCCTTTTCATAATAAACAGAATGCTTATAAATCCAGTCCAACTGCGCTTCGGGATTTTTAGCAAATACAGCATCAGTTTGCTTTTTGGTTTCTAATTCAGCTTTTAATTGCGGATTATCGTTTAATAATTTAGCAGCTGTATCTTCAAAAATATATTCAGAATAATGTTCTTTTTGCTGTAAAATAGCATCAAAGAAGTTCCAGTTAAAAAACGAATCAACGCCTTCCGGTTCAAAAGCTTCCAGAAGATATTTTACGCCTTTTTGGTTTGTTGAGACGAGGCAGTCTCCTTTCGCGAAAGCTGTTTTAACTATTTTAGAAGTTACCGTTGTGTTTCTGTGTACATAATGTCCTTCGTATGCAGACGGAACGGTTTTAAAATCGGCAATTTTATAGCTTTCTACTTCAATGATAGTATCATTTTTAAGTGGTGAAAAACTGATGTTATTGTTCTTCAACAACTCAATAATATTCCAATAACCACGCGGAATGATATAAGCAGAGGGTATAACAACTTCTTTTTGTGATTTGAATTCCTTTATATACGGAACATCTTTTTTGTATGGTTTGCTTCGGTCATAGTACAAACGATTTCCGGTTGTGGCATCACTTTTTTTGTAACCCGCTTCATATCCCAGAAACGAAAAAGTTGTTGCTTTTGTGCTGTCCAGTTCCCATTTTAAAGTGTATGATTTTTTCGGCTGATATTGCTCTAAATTTTTCACTCTCAGCTCTTTGATTTTTTGATAATTGGCATCGGTAAAATCCAAAGTCGATTTCATGTATTCGTACGTCATCTTTACACGTTCGGCATATTTTTTCAGCATGTGAGTTTCGATTACAAAACCAATCGTATTAAACAGCGAAGTATAACCCGTTGTATAACGCGGACTATCTACAAATTGCCCAAAACCTTTGTCCGGAGTATCTTTAAAAGAATCAACATAAGGCGTTGTTTCGATTTTCTTTTTCTGTAAATCTTTTACCAGCGCCGGCATCATCTCATTGTTAAGAAAATCGCCCAAAACAGTTCCCAATTTGTTATGCTGCGTCATAATATAAGTCAGTTTGTATTGGTAGTCAGACCCGTTGCTCACGTGATTGTCAATAAAAACATCGGCATTTATTTTCTGGAAAATTTCAACAAAACTTTTTGTGTTCCGGGTATCCGATTTCATCAAATCACGATTCAGATCGTAGTTTCTGGCATTTCCTCTAAAACCATAAATTTCAGGGCCGTCCTGATTGGCACGTGTTGTAGAATTACGGTTCAAAGCACCTCCGATATTATAAACCGGAATGCAGACCAAAACGGTGTTTTTTGGCGCTTTCAGTTTTCCTATAGCCAAATCTCTATAGAATTGCATCGTAGCGTCAATTCCGTCCGGTTCTCCGGCATGAATTCCGTTATTGACAAAAAGAACGGCTTTTGTTTTTTGGATTCTCTCAAAATCAAATTCCTTGTCAGGATTAAAAGTCACCATGTGCAAAGGTTCTCCGGAATCTGTCAAACCCATTTCCTTGATCTGGATTGTTGGAAAATCATGAGCCAGAAGTTTAAAATAAGCTATAGTCCCCTGATATGATGCTGATTGATTTCCGTTTCCTTTCTCAAAAAATGTATCGTATTTTTTACTGTTTTGGGCAAAAGCCGTTATTGTGAAAAGTGAAATGAGAAATGTAAAAAGTTTCATGGTTTTGGGTTTGATAGAAAAGTCAAATATAAAGTTTTATTTGTTTCAAGTTTCAGGTTGATGTGCTTTGTGTTTATTAGTTTCACGCAGATTTTGCAGATTAAGCGGATTTTTATTTTATTGAATTTTAATCTGCCAGATCCGCTATATCTGCGTGAAACAAATCTTTACGCTCTTTGCGGTTAAAAAAAACTTGAAACAAAGAAAACTGAAACTTAAAACCTTTTAATTACTTTTGCAAAATGAATAAAAATCACCGTTCCAACAATATACTTTCGAATTTAGGGATCGAGAGCCTAAACGAAATGCAGGATGCTGCACAAGACGCAATCCTGAATGATAATAATGTTTTACTGCTCTCTCCAACAGGATCTGGAAAAACGCTTGCTTTTTTACTTCCTGTTTTAGAATTATTACAGCCAGAAATCTTATCGGTTCAATGTTTGATTTTGGTTCCGTCACGCGAACTTGGATTGCAGATTGAACAGGTATGGAAAAAAATGGGAACTGAGTATAAGGTAAACATTTGCTATGGTGGCCATTCTATTGATACAGAAATTAAAAACCTGAGCAATCCACCGGCGGTCTTAATCGGAACGCCTGGAAGGATTGCAGATCATATCGACAGAGGGACTTTTCGTCTGGACAAAATAGAAACTTTAATTTTAGATGAATTTGATAAGTCATTGCAATTGGGTTTTCATGAGCAAATGTCTTTTATCATCGGAAAACTTTCTAAATTAAATAAACGTGTTTTGGTTTCGGCTACTTCAGATATTGAAATCCCGAAATATACGAGAGTAATTAATCCGACGGTTTTGGATTTTATTCCGGAAGAAGAAGAAAAGACAAACCTTTCTGTGAAGATGGTAATTTCTCCATCGAAGGATAAACTGCAGAGTTTATTTAATCTGATATGTTCTCTAAAATCGGAATCGGCAATTATTTTCTGTAACCATCGCGATGCCGCTGAGCGTATAAGCGATACCTTAAACGAAAAAGGGATTTATTCGGTTTATTATCATGGCGGTATGGATCAGGACGAACGTGAACGTGCCTTGATTCAGTTTAGAAACGGAAGTGTGAGCTATTTGGTTACAACCGATCTGGCGGCGCGTGGTCTTGATATTCCGGAAATGAAACACGTAATTCATTATCATTTACCGTTAAAAGAAGATGAGTTTACACATCGAAACGGACGTACCGCACGTATGCAGGCATCCGGAACCGCATATCTGATTATTCACGAAAGTGAAAAAAAGCTGGATTATGTGAACTACGACATGGAAGTTCTGGTTGTTGATAATGCTGCAACGTTACCAAAACCACCCGAATATCAGACTATATATATTAGCGGCGGAAAGAAAACGAAGCTTAATAAATTTGATATTGTGGGTTTCTTTTCTCAAAAAGGGAAACTGGAGAAAGATGATTTGGGCCTGATTGAAGTAAAAGATTTTATTTCATTTGCTGCAGTACGATATAATAAAGTGAAAGATTTGCTGAAAAACATCAAAGATGAGAAAATGAAAGGCAAAAAGTTTAAAATCGAAGTGGCCAGAAAGGTGGTTAAGAAAGAAGAAGAAAGGTAGTTTTACCAGATTTTAGAACTTTTTTGGTTAAAATTAATAAATTTTAAAACTGATATTTTGGTCTAAGGTATTTATTATTAATGAGTTATGTTTTAATGATTTGCTCATGTTGTAATTTTAACTAATATTCACAATATAATGTTAAGAAAAAAATGGATTTAGATAGATTTTTTCATAATTTCGGCGCTTATAACATTAGTAAAAATTAACCCCAAATTCCACTATGAAAAAGATTATTACACTTGCCGTATTACTTTTTAGTTTTGTTTCGTTTGCACAAATTAAAGTTCTTGAGACTGTACCAGTTGAGAGATTAGGAAAAGTAAATAACAATTATATTCAAAAAATTGGAGATGAATATACAGTTTATTACACTAGTATTCAGAACGATGATGATTCTTCAACTTTAAGAAAATTTTCATTCAGAAATTTAAATAATGACTACGCTAGTCTTTATAATATTATTATGAATGGTTTCACAGCAAGTCCATTATATGATATTAAATTAGAGTTGCCAAATAACTATATCTGGTTGCACTACACAGGAAGTGCTCTTCCTGAGAAAGCTACAGTTCAGTTTATGGTTTCTAGCAAAGAAACAGCTTCTGCAACAAGCAGTGTTTCTGAGCCATTCGTAAAAGATCAAATCAATAAATTATTCCAAAAATAATTTGTGATATCATAAAAATTAAAAAGGCTGTTCAGATTTTGAACAGCCTTTTTTGTTATGTTTCAAGTTTCAGGTTTCAGGTTGGAAACCTTTGTAGTTTTGAGTCTAAAGCCTTAGAACCTAAGCTACTTAGAACCTCAGAATCTTAAAATTATATTTTCTTCACGTATTGTGTAATAATAACAATCTGCTGGCCATCTACTTTTCCTTCAATATATTCTGCATTTTCGTGGTCCAGACGAATGTTTCTTACGGCAGTTCCTTGTTTGGCTACCATACTTGATCCTTTTACTTTTAGATCTTTTATTAAAACTACAGAATCACCGTGTTCCAGAATCACACCGTTACTATCGCGGTGAACTAATTTGGTGTCATCATCTTCGCCTTCTCCGGTCGCCTGTGCCCATTTTAGTGTATCTTCGTCCAGGTACATCATATCCAGTAATTCCTGTGGCCAACCTGCAGCGCGCATTCTGCTTAGCATTCTCCATGCGACAACTTGTACAGCAGCATTTTCATTCCACATACTATCATTAAGGCATCTCCAGTGATTTAAATCTACTTTTTCCGGGTTTTCGATTTGATCAATACAAGTGGTACAGGCCAATATACTTTCGTCGATTCCGCCTTTTTGAGTTGGCAAAACAGTATATACCTTTAGGTTTTCTGTTGCTCCACAAAGTTCACATTTCGATCCGCTGCGTTTGCCTAATTCTCTTTCTATGCTCATTTTTATAGTCTTAAATTTCGGCGAAAGTACAGTTATTTACTACATTCCACAAATGTTTGAAGGCTAAATTACTATTTTCGTTTTACTTCAAATATTTTTTTCTCGTTATAAAGTTTCAGGATATCTTTTTTAGCGATGTTTGATTTGCTTTTATAATTTTTATCATGTTTGGTATATTATTTCTTAACTCTTACAGCGTTGGGAACCAGCATTTCGTATTCACCGCCATTTCTTAATACATCGCGAACAATGCTCGAGCTAATAAATGAAGTACTTGCAGCGGTTAATAAAAACACGGTTTCTATTTTGGAAAGTTTCCTGTTAGTGTGTGCAATTGCCTTTTCGAATTCGAAATCGGCCGGGTTGCGCAGTCCTCTTAAAATAAAATTTGCATTTAATTTTTTTGCTAAATCAATCGTAAGTCCTTCATAAGTAATCACACTTACTTTTGGCTCATTTTTGAAGGTTTCTTCTATAAAACGTTTTCTTTCTTCGAGTGAAAACATGTATTTTTTTTCGGCATTTACTCCAATAGCAATGACGATTTCATCAAAAAGGGAAATTCCTCTTTTGATTATATCTTCATGACCAAGGGTAATTGGATCAAATGATCCCGGAAATATAGCTTTTCGCATTTTTTTTAAGGTTCTGAGGTTCTGAGCTGCTATCCCGAAGCTTCGGGACTACGTTTCTTTTGGATTTAAAGTTACAAAGGAACTAATTTATTAGTGTTTTTTATTGTTTTTTTATGTTATTCTCAATGTGTTTATTGCTGCAACCCATTCTTCTTTTTTACAAACACTGCATGTTGCTGTTCCGGCTTTTTGTTCTGTAGTATGACCGCAGAAAGTACAGGAATAAATGCCGTCATTTGGAATTATTTTACTTTTTGTACCAAACTGGGAAGGCAAAATAGGGAGGCCATATCCAACATCTTTATCGGCATAATAAAAAACGCTTACTTCGCCACTGGTTTCTATAAAAGCGTGTTTTACCTGACCTAAATGCTCTATTGATTTTATACGGAGTTCTGTAAAAAATTCGTCCTGTGCCAGACTTTCTTTTTTAAAAGTTGATACCGAAAATTTACCCTCACTGATTAAACATTCTGTTTTTCCTTCTATAAATTCCTCAAACTTTTTACTTTTTCCGGTGAGCCATGTAACAGAACGGTATAAAATAATAATGACAGTAAAAACTACTGCGGCAGGAATAATTCCCACGTCTTCATAAAACATAGGATCTCCGGCTGCAGAACCGAGTGCTATAATAATTACAGTTTCGAAAATAGATAATTGTTTTACACCTCGCTTTCCTGTCATTTTTAGTGTCAGCAGTAAAATAATAAACATAACGGTGGAACGAAATATAACTTCCAGCAGGAAATTTTGCGGTAAATTATTAAAAAGTAGTCTTTCCCATTCGAAGATTTGTTTCATTTTTTTAAAGTTGCTAAGGTTTTGAGAATCTAAGTTACAGCGTTTTTGTTTAGTTTCAAAGTTGCAGGTGCAGGAATAAATTTTTTATAATCAATAAGCAAAAAAGGTGCTAAAATCTTAGAATCTTAGCACCTTAGTTTCTTAGTGTCTTTTTTAAGCTATCGCTAACTCAATCGCATTTGTAAACAAATCCTCCAGAGAAATTCCGGCTGCTTTGGCCTGTTGCGGAATCAAACTTTCGGTTGTTAAACCTGGGATTGTGTTCATTTCAAGCATGTATGGTTCGTTATCTACAATAATGAATTCGCTTCGGGAGAAACCCTTCATTTTTAAAACTTCGTAAGCACGCTTTGCTGTTTCTCCCACTTTTTTTGTTAGTTCGTCTGAGATTCTGGCAGGCGTAATTTCTTGTGATTTTCCTTCGTATTTGGCTTCGTAGTCAAAGAAATCATTGTCTGATACGATTTCTGTAATTGGTAAAACGATTACTTCTCCTTTGTAATTGATTACTCCCACAGAAACTTCGGTTCCGTCAAGGAAGCTCTCAATGATGATTTCATTATCTTCTTTGTAGGCCACTTCAATAGCAATTGGCAATTCTGCAGTAGTTTTTACTTTTGAAATTCCGAAGCTTGAACCCGCTTTGTTTGGTTTTACAAAACATGGCAAACCTACTTTTTTTACAATTTCGTCTGTATTGATAACATCGCCTTTGTTCAGGTAATAAGAAATGGCTGTTTTTATTCCGTATGGTTTTAAAACCGATAATAAATCACGTTTGTTGAATGTAAGGGCCGACTGATAATAGTCGCAGGATGATTGCGGAATTCCTAATAATTCGAAATAAGCCTGCATGAGACCGTCTTCACCCGGAGTTCCGTGTATAGCATTGAAAACACAGTCGAAAGTAATTTTTTGCCCGTTTACAGTAACAGAGAAGTCATTCCTGTCGATTGGAAATTCAGCATCATTTTCGTCTACATAAACCCATTTTTCTTTAAAGATATGAATGCGAAATCCGTTGTATTTTGTTTTGTCAAGATATTGATGAACGACGTTTCCGCTGATAAGAGAAATTTTATATTCGCTTGAATATCCGCCCATTATGATGGCAATGTTTTTCATTATGATATTTTTGTTTAAAGTTTTATTTTTCTTTTTATTTTCAGGTTTTGCTGCGAATTTATTTGCTCTCTTTTTGTCAGACTGAGCGAAGTCGAAGTCACCGCAAAGTGATACAGCAAACGGGACTTCGACTTCGCTCAGTCTGACAATGATGTCGAAATCTTCTAATGAAACCTAAAGCCCTAGCCCTGATGGGAGCGGCATCCTTTTGTTTTTTTCTTTAGAAAACAAAAGATACAGCGGACAGCAGGAAACAGCTCCTTAAAAAAAGAGTGTTAACCTTATATTGTTTTAAACAAAATTATCATTTTTTTTGAAACGAAATAGGTTTATCTTTGCGACAACTAAAAATAAATTTATGAGTTTACGTAAGTATTTAACAAGCCGTGTATTTTTTTTGCAAGTATTAAGTGCTGCTGCTATTATTGCAGTTTTGGGTTATTTGTTTATGCATTGGTTGACTTTTACAACTGATCACGGACATGAAATTGCAGTTCCTGATTTATCTAAACTGACTGAAGAGCAGGTTGAAGAAAAGCTGGATGAACTGGACCTGGATTATGTGCTATTGGATAGTGTTGATTACCGAAGTGAATTTCCGAAATTCAGTGTTGTTGAACAGGATCCGCTGCCTGGAACTAAAGTAAAAGAGGGAAGAAAAATATACATTAAAATTAATGCATCGGGATTTTCGTCTGTAAGAATTCCTGATTTAATTGAAAAAACATACCGTGAAGCAGTTCCGACCCTTAAAGCGTTAGGGCTTGAGCCGGGAACGATTACTTATATTCCGAATCTTGGAAAAGATATGGTTTTGGAAATGCGTTACAAAGGAAGAAATTTGAAAGTAGGAGACCGTGTGCTGAAAGCGTCTAAAATCGATTTGGTTTTAGGTGACGGAAAAGCAACGTATGTAGATGATAGTCAGGCGACAGACAGTTTAGCAACGCCAGATGCAGAAACCCCAAAAGATGAACAATAATATTGAAAATTTAGATCTGGAAGACGAATTATTCGAACATTACAGATTTGAAGTACCTAAAGGTCAGGCGCTCTTGCGTATTGATAAATATTTAATGAATTTGATTCAGAATGCGACCCGAAATAAGATTCAGAATGCCGCAGCTGAAGGGAATATTTTTGTAAATGATATTCCGGTAAAATCAAATTATAAAGTAAAGCCTTTTGATGTCGTAACTGTTATGTTATCGCATCCGCCGTATGAAAACCATATTCTGCCGGAAGATCTTCCGTTGAATATTGTTTATGAAGATGACGCACTTTTATTGATTAACAAAGAACCGGGAATGGTGGTTCATCCGGGTCACGGAAATTATACCGGAACTTTGGTGAATGCTCTGGCACATCATTTTGATAATCTGCCAATGAACAGCAGTGAACGTCCGGGGCTTGTACACAGAATCGATAAAGATACTTCGGGACTATTGATAATTGCCAAAACCGAAGCGGCAATGACGCATCTCGCCAAACAATTTGAAGCCAAAACTACAGAGCGTGAATATATTGCACTGGTTTGGGGGAATGTTGCCGATGACGCAGGAACAATTGAAGGAAATCTGGCAAGACACTTAAAAGACCGTATGCAAATGGCTGTCTTTGCTGATCCTGAAATAGGAAAACCGGCGATTACACATTATAAAGTTTTGGAGCGTTTTGGCTATGTGACTTTAATTTCCTGTAAGCTGGAAACGGGAAGAACACATCAGATTCGTGCGCATATGAAGCATATTGGGCATCCTTTGTTTAATGACGAACGGTATGGAGGGCATTTGATTTTGAAAGGAACTACGTTTACAAAATACAAACAGTTTATCGAAAATTGTTTTAAAGCATTGCCACGTCAGGCTCTGCATGCCAAAACACTTGGTTTTGTGCATCCTACTACGGGCGAAATGATGCGTTTTGATACAGAAATGCCGGATGATTTTAAGGATTGCCTCGAAAGATGGAGAAATTACTCAAAATCGCATAATATGGAAGGGGAAGACAATTAGATAATTTTTATATTATAAAAAGCTCCTGTTTGGGGGCTTTTTTGTTTTTTACCATTAAGATATTAAGTGAATTAAGCTTTTGACTTATTCTTTCTTTTTTTTTGTCATTAGTTAGATTAAGCGTAAAACTTAATTTACTTAATATCTTAATGGTGTAAAAAAACTTATGTTTAATTCAGTTCTGAATGATATTTTATTTTGCCGACAGATCCGGTTGGTGTTGGTACAAGCTCAAAAACTGAAGTAGGGGCGAGGCCTGATTCTATACGATGTGAAACATAAATTATACTTACATTCGTTTCTTGTTTTATGGTATTTATCAGCTGAATTACCAAATCTACATTTTCGTCGTCGAGGCCTTCTACCGGTTCGTCCAGAATTAGTAAGGGCGGATGTTTTAAAACAGCGCGAACAATTAATACTACTCTTTGCTGACCAATAGAAAGGTCTATAAAACGCTTTTTGCGCAGGTGAGTCATTTCTATCACTTCCAGCCATTGTGTTACAATTTGCTGCTGATGTGTTGTTGGCTCCGTATATAAACCAATAGAATCAAAAAAACCAGAGAGGATCATTTGTTCCAGAGTGTGGCTTTTTTGGAATAAATCGGTCATTGAGGTGGCGAAGATTCCAATTTGTTTTTTGATATCCCAAACGCTTTCTCCACTTCCTTTTTTTCTTCCGAATAAAAATAAATCCTGTCCAAATCCCTTTAGGTTGTCTCCTGCTATCAAAGATAAAATAGTGCTTTTTCCAGATCCGTTTGGGCCAATTAATTGCCAGAATTCGCCTTGCTTTATAGTCCAGGAAATGGCATCGAGAATTTTTCTTTCATCGTAGCTTACGGAAACATTTTCCAGTTTTATTAATACACTTTCGTGAAAGGAATGCTGCTCCGACGCTTTTGGGATTTCTGTTGTGTTTAAGGTTTTAAAATGGCTTTCGGTTTTTAAAATGGGGTGTAATACAAATGAATTGTCTTTGATCTGTGCTTTGTTGGGAACAAAATTAAGTATATCGGTAATACGGTTTACTATTTGTATAATGGCAATATCATTTGTTAAATCCTTTAAAGATTCTGCTAAAAT
The DNA here is from genome assembly GCF_017833415.1 of Flavobacterium sp. 1355. Classification (GTDB taxonomy): domain Bacteria; phylum Bacteroidota; class Bacteroidia; order Flavobacteriales; family Flavobacteriaceae; genus Flavobacterium. Next base: position 20,004 of record NZ_JAFICC010000001.1, read on the forward strand.
TACCCTGGAGGCCTGATCTAAATGATCAAACGGATTATCGAAAATGATAAAATCAGGTTTTTGATTGATGCAGTATTTTAAAAATTCTTTTTTGCGTTCACCGGATGAAAAAGTTCTCAACTGTCTGTGCGATTCAGGAGCAGCTTCGACGGAGTCATATTGATATTCTTTTTCGATGAATTTCTCGATCGCTATATCCGAAAAGAGAATTCCTTTTTGATTGTTAAAAACGGCTAGTTCTTCTTTGGCGTTGCCTGTAAGTAAGGTATCTATAAAAGCTTTTTTGTTTACCTGATTAGATAAAAGGATATCCCAATGCTGCATTTCTTTTGTATTATTTATTTTCTTTGAGCGCCATTTCACGGCCGTTTCTTGACCATTCACTCCATGATCCTACATATAATTTCGGAATAGGGATTCCGGCATAATCCATTGCAAGCAAGGTATGACAGGCTGTAACGCCAGAACCACAATGAACAATAATATCTTCGGATTTTAAATCGCCTAAAACTTCGTTGTATTTTTTGTTTAATGCTTCGCGGGAATGATAAAAACCATCTTCGTTTAAGTTTTCAATAAAAGGAACATTGATTGCACCCGGAATATGTCCTGCAATTAAATCAAGAGGTTCTGTGAGACCATCAAAACGGTTTTTGTCCCTTACGTCAATTACAATATTTTTGCTGTTGTTTCGGGCTCTTTCTACTTCTTCAATATCGGCTAAAAGTAACTTCCATTCCTGAATTGGATATTTTTCTGTTTCTTCAAAATGTTCTGTTTCTGAGCTTACAGGAAAACCAATTTTTATAGCGGCTTGTATGCCGCCATTTAATACCTGAACTTTTTCATGTCCGGCTGCGCGCAGCATCCACCAAAATCGGGCTGCGGCGTTGGAACCGTTTTTGTCATCATAAACTACAACATGACTAGTAGGAGTAATTCCAATTTTTGAAAGTACTTGGGAGAACTTCTCAAAAGAAGGCAAAGGATGTCTTCCGCCTTTTGCAGGTTCAGTTCCTACTGTTGCCAAATCCTTATTTAAATCTACATATCGAGCATCTTTTAAATGTTCTTTTTTATAATTTTCTTCAGCATTTAATCCGGCGCGGGCATCAATCAATACGGTTGATTCTTGCTGTAGTTTTATAAGTTCTTCTGGATTTATGATGGGTGAAAGTTTATGTGTCATTTTCAAGTAGTTATTTTTTTGAATTTCCCAGCCACAGTATCCCATTTAGAATTAGGTTGCTTTCGGGTTCATTTTCAAACGTGTATGATAATGTTTTGTTAGTTCCGTGTTCATAATCAATATCATTATGGCCCATGTTTACATAGAGCATTTTGTATTTTTTATTGGTCCATACTACAGGGTAATAGCCGTCGTGCCAGATTTCATTTGGCTTTGGTCCGGTTCCCAATGGAAAACTGGATTCATCAATTGCCAGTAAAATTTCAATATCCGGATTCTTTTTAAGATCATTGTTCCATCTGTACCATTCATTTGGAGCTGATTTAAATTTTTCTGGTATATTTTTAATTATCTGATGTTGTTTTTCAACTCTTAAAATTGCTGCTGTTGGCCTCCATGTATTGCTTTTATATTCGCCTGAACCTAAAAACTCATTATGGTACCAATCCCAATTTTGCGAATAATCGGAATCATTTAATGCAAATGCAGAAAAATGAAATCCCATAAAACCGCCTCCATTTTTCATGTATTTCTTAAATGCTTCTCTCTGATTTGCGTTTTCCGGTCTTGTGTCCAAAAATAAAACTACCTGATAATCTGCAAGAAATTTTGCATTTAGATTATCCCAATTGCTTGTTGAATCGTATACAAAATGATTTTGTTGTGCTACTTTTGGAAACCATTTATTGGCTTCGTGAACAAAACTTATGTGCGCCTGATCGTTTTTTGCGGTATAAAAAGCAATTACTTTAAACGTAGGTTTATTATCTTGGGAATACCCCGAAAAACAAACAAAGAAAAATACAAACAGTAAGCTGTGTAAGAAAATAAAATAAACGCTTTTTGGAGTTTTTACCATCAGATTTTCTTATTAACCTGGGATTTTTTCGATCAAAATTTCAGCTCCGCTCAAATCAAAATAAGTGCAGGTCATTTCGATGATATCGACACGCCATTTAGCAATTCCGCATTGAGCACAGTGATTGCAGAAAGTCATATAATCTGTTTCTCCACTCTGATGTTTAAGAAGTAATTCGATAAAAAGTTCTTTGTTTGCAAAATGGGCCACTTTTATTTCAGCATATTTTTCATCAGCGATTACACTGTAATTATTTACGCCGTAATATTCAGTATGCCCATCATTTACAAAGGTATCATATCCTTTTACGCCCAGTATGATAAGGTCTTGTATATAATTTGGAAAATCGGCACCGCTTTTTACTTTTGCATGTGCTTCTTTTATTTGTTCGATTGTAAACATATATTCTGGTTTTTGAGATTAAAGTTTATTGTTTCAAAAATACAATTAATGGTTTTATAAATTGATCAAAAGATTCAATATGTGGTAAATGTCCAGTGTTGGGAATTTCAACTAATTTTGAGTTTGGAATTGTTTTTTGGGTCTTTTCCCCCAATTCGGCATAATTTCCCATTGTTTTTTTGATTTCTTCGGCTACCAACTGCTTTCCTATTGCGGTTTTATCCCTTGTTCCGATAATTAAGAGTGTTGGGCTTTTGATATTTTTAAATTCGTATAAAACAGGTTGTGTAAAAATCATATCGTACATAAGGGCAGAGTTCCATGCCACTTTGTTATAATCGGGAGCTGTGGTCCATCCGGCAGCCAGTTCGGCCCATTTTTGAAAATCAGCATTCCATTTGCCATCATAATAATTTGTCATTTGATATTTTTTGATGGCTTCATAGTTTTGTTTTAACTCAGATTCATACCACCAGTCTACAGGTTTGTAAGGCACGACCAGTTTCCAGTCCTCAAGCCCGATCGGATTTTCTAAAACTAATTTTTCTGTAGTTTCAGGATACATTAATGCAAATCTTGTTGCTAACATTCCGCCCATAGAATGCCCCAAAATAGTGGTTTTTTTGATGCTTAAATGATCAAGTAATTTTTTGGTGTTTTCTGCAAATTGCTGGAATGTATATTGTAAGTTGTCCGGTTTAGAAGATTTTCCGAAACCAATCTGATCGGGAACAACTACGCGGTAACCTTCTTTGGTAAGTGCTTTTATCGTACTTTCCCAATAAGCGCCATTAAAATTTTTGCCGTGAAATAAAACTATATTTTTGTTATTGTAGTTTTCAGGCTTTATGTCCATATATGCCATTTTAAGAGTCTGGCGCTGATTATTTACTTCTAAATAATGAACAGGGAATGGATATTCATAATTGGTTAAATTAATGTCTAGTGCTTTTATATTTTCCTGCTGCGAAAAAACGAGAAAGGGAAGTAAGAGTATTAAGAATTTTATATTTTTCATCTTAGTATATTTTTTAAAACCTGGAATTATAATAAAATTAAGGCTTCCCGTTTTAAAACCAAAAATTAAAATCTTAAAATTATCAGAAAAAAAGTTAGGCAATAACTTCTGAAAAATATTAATTCAAAATAACAGATTCAATCAGCCACTTATCTTTTACTTTCTTCAGATTAAATTGAATTGGCATAGCAATATCCTGATTTGGTGTTACTACAATGAGTGCTGTAGAATCTGTTATTTCTTTTTCATAATAAATGGCACCTCTTTCTCTATCAAGAAATCTTGATTTTTGATCATCCGGAATGCTTTTTTCCATTTTTTTGAGCGTTTCTAAAATGATGAGATTCTTTTTATTCGGAATTAAAAAAACTTTTGCAGATTTAAAATCAAAGCGGTTTGTTGCAGCCAAATAAGCTGCAACAATTTCTTTTGGAGATTTGTTTTCTTTCTGAGGTTTTTCTTCGGGAGATTTACAGCCTGTCAGGAGTATCAGAATAACGAAAAAATTAATTAAATGCCTCATTTAATTAATTTTAGAGTCCCACAAAATCATCGCTTTTTGGAAAAATACTTAATGCTTCTATAGCAATTTCTGGAGTCGGAGAGGCTAGTTTTCTAAGTTTAGTATCCATCCACGCTCCATCTACAGTAATTACGGCACAAAGCGTATCATCTTCTTTTCTGAATTCATGAATAATAGACCAACGCGAAGCATCGGCTTTCATTTTTGAAGTTTTGGTATGAATAAAAATCTTATCTGAAAGTTTTAATTCTTTTCTGAAGATACATTCTTCCCTAAACAAAACAGGCCCAAAACCCTGTGTTTGCATTACTCTTAAAGTTAAACCTAATTCTTCTAGAATTTCGATACGATGTTGTGCACCAAAATCATAATAAGCACTGTGACGAACGTGAAAATTTGGGTCAAGATCTGACCAGCGAAAAGATAATTCTTTTATAAATGAAGCCATTTTGTAATTGTGATTTAATGAGAAATCGAAATTACGAATAAAAAACAAATCAGTTATTGATATGAAACCTTATTTATAAGATTCTCTATATTGATTTGTGTGATGTGGAAATTCTTCTTCATAAAATGGATATGGAATTCCAATTATGTTAATTTCAAATCCTTCAGAATCCATACCCTCAATATAACATCCGATTCCTTTAATTTCTATTTCTTTTTGATTGTATACTTTTAAAGCTGGAATAGTTTGAGTTGAAATAAATTTATCTTCTGAATATTCTTCCCTTTTGATTGAATTTATTTTACAATACTTACTGAAAAAAGAATAGTTTAAGTTTACATCATTAAAATTGATTTTTCCCAATACTACTCCCATAGGCGCATCGGCTTTTTCAAGATTAGAACTCCCTATTTTTTTATTGTCGAGAAAAATATTATAGCTCATTAAAAAATATTTATAGCCTCATTGTAGCTAATTCAGCTTCAAGCTTGTCAAAGTTTTCTTCATTTTTATCTACAACGTAAGGTTTCAGTTTTTGGCATTCCTCTTCGGTTTCAAAAAGCATTTTAAAAACAACTTTTGTCTGATTATCTGCAACTGGTTCAAAAGTAGTTAAAATTTGAAAAAGCGGTTTTGAATGACGTTTCCATGCGATAAGATTTGGCTTGTCAATTTTTATGAATTCACATTCATTTTCAAAATTTCCTCTTTCAGGACCGTGCATTGTAAATTTCCATTTTCCGCCTTCGCGAAAATCAAAGTCATGAAAAGTATTGGTAAAACCTTTTGGTCCCCACCAATTTTTTAAATGTTCGGGTTCACTCCAGGCTTTAAAAACAAGTTCCTGAGGAAAATTCAAAATTCTTGTAGTTACAATTTCTGATTCCGGCGTTGTCAAAATAATTTCCGATTTCATTTTGATTGATTTAAAATTAATTTTTCTTATTTTAATCTCTTCTTTCGCATTCAGCCTTTTTACAATCCATGGCAATGTAAGTCCCTGGCCAATTAAAGTTAATAATACTACAGCGACCGAAATAAAAATAATAGCATTTCTTTCAGGAAAAGGAGTTCCGTCTTCGAGGAATTTAGGGAGACCAATTGCAATGGCAAGAGAAACAATGCCACGCATTCCTGACCAGCTTAAAATTATGCTATTATTAAAATCCAAAAGAGCATGCTCGCTGACTTTTCTTCTTCCGTTTGTATTCTGAAAAGCTTTCTGAAGGTTGATTTTCTGAAGAAATATCCTTCCCATCCTGATTAATAAAGCAACGATTGTAATAATTGCTGCATAGCCTATGTACGGCAGTACCATATCATTATCAATATATTTCAAAATGTAACGAAAATTAAGACCGATTAAAATAAATATCAATCCGTTTAAGAGAAAAATAATTAAATCCCAAAGACCTTTTGAATTATTTTTTAAATTTTCAGGAAAAATTTTATTGCTGAACCTGGCGATTCCTATTCCCAAAACAACAACAGCAATTACGCCCGAAACATGCAGGTGTTCTGCAACAAGATAAGCAACAAAAGGCATAAGTAATGTAAAACTAATCGTTACATTGATGTTTTTATGAACTTTAGTAAGTATAAAAGCAACTATTTTGGCAAGTACAAATCCAACCAGAAAACCACCTGCAAGCAATACTATGAAATCTATTGTGGCTTTCCAGATTACAAATGCAGAACCCATGACTGCTGCAACGGCAAAGCGATAGGCTACCAATGCAGAAGCATCATTTATAAGGCTTTCGCCTTCCAGGATCGTTATTGTTTTGTGTGAGATTTTTAAACCTTTTGTAATGCTGATTGCGGCTACGGCATCTGTAGCAGAAAGAATGGCTCCCAAAACAAATGATAAAGGCCAGCTCATTCCCGGAATCAGATAATGGGCTACAACCGCAATTCCTAAGGCAGTCATAAAAACCAAAGAAATTGCCAAAGCACCAATTGTATTGAGATTTATCTTAAAATCTCTGGGAGAAATATTAAAAGACGCATCGTATAAGAGTGGCGGGAGGAAAATAAGAAAAATGATTTCCGGATTAATCTCAATTTCTTTCATTGTTGGAATAAAACCGATAGCTACACCAACAATAACAAGAAGAATAGGATAGGGCAGTTTTGATTTGTCAGCAAATGCAGAAAGGCCTATAACAATTGCTAAAATAAAAATGATGATGGTGTAGTTTTCCATTATTTTGATTAGAAAAAATTCAAAAGGTTTAGTTACTTAGTTGGTAATAAGTTAACTATTGATTGCTGATAATCAATTAAATAATTACTTTTCATGCCCGTTATGCTCTGTAAACCTGAGTATATATTATTAAAATAATACCTGTCTGATAAATCTTTGTAGGGCTGCATCGGGATAATTATTTTTCCTTCTAAGCTGCAAACACCCATTGTTGAATATTTATACATCATGAAATAAGAACCACCTAAATATTTAAAATAAGCATATTCATAAGGCAATATTTCTGTTTTAGTCTGAATATTAAGAAGACTCAGTTCAATCTTTGTTTTTTTCTTTCCAACAATTATAAAGTTGGGATGAAAACTTTTCTTTATTTCATCATATTTAGTATCAATCAATGGTTTGAAATTATTGTCCAGTAAACCAAATTTTTTGTTTTTTGTGATGATAAAGTACTTATTTTCTTTTGCATCATAATCGTGATCTGTGGGTATAGTCACATCTCCATAAAGACTAGGTTCTTCAATTCCATATTCAGGAACTATTTCATCATAAATAATCTCAGTTAATCGCTCACCTTTGGCTGATAAAATCCCTTTTTTGCCATTTAGCACGACTTTAAAAAAAGCGAACCCGGAACTATTTTTATTGAAATAAGCTTCAGTTTTATCATAAATAAACGGAATAATAACTTTGCCATCACTATCTATCACACCGGCTTTGTTATCAATTTTCACTTCTGCCATATATTGATCAGAAGAACCAAAAGAATTAGAATCAAAAATAAAGTCAGTTTTTTGATTTAAATCCTTATCAAAAATCGCTGTTTTATTTCCTTTTTGAATTCTGAAAGTTTTACCGTAGTCAGAAATTCCGTCGTAGGTTTCCTTTAAAAGAAGTTCTCCTTTTTTACTGTATAAATTATATTTTTTGCTTTTGATAACAATTAATCTGTCGTTTTGTTGAGGTATAATGTATTCATATTGTATCGGCAGAACAAGTTTGTTTGTAGCTAATTCAACCAGTCCCTGATAATAGTATTTGTTTTCAACCTTTGCTTGTACTATTGCAAAACCATTATTTAGGTTTTGTACAATATCGCCAAATTGTGTAGTTTCTTTTTTTGGTTTTGAAATAGGTTTTTGAGTATAATCAGGCTCTCTTGTTGCGCTGTTATCTGATGTTTGGGGTTTATTTTTTAATTGCTCTCCTTGTGGAGAAAAGAACAATTCTTCATTTCCCAAATTTGCAATTACAATAGAGTCCTGTATTACTTCCTTTCTAACTCTTTCTTTTATACTTTTTTTCTCTTCACTATTAATGTAATCGTATTTTACAGGCAAAATTGATTTTCCCGTATTAGAAATTAAGCCGTATTTTTCGCCAATTTTCACACGATAATTTTCATGAAAACCAAACATTGAAGTTGTATAACTTGTATTAAGCCCATCAATATTATCATAAATGGACGGAGTTATTTCTTTGGCACTATCGTCTAAAATCCCTGACTTCTTATCTTTAATATAAATCGCGTAAATCAAAAGAGGTTTGACAGAAACGGTGTCAAAAGCAGATAAAGCCTGATATTTTTTAGTTTTTAATAACGCCTGGTAGTCTTGTTTAGATAACTCCCCTTTATTATTATAAGTTAATTTTTTTTGTGCGCAAAGCGTAGAAGCTATTATAAAGGATAATAATAAGTATTTAATCTTGACTATCATTGTTATATCTATTTAATGGATGGGTATTTAATTTTTCTCTTACTGTTTTTTGCGAATGTAAGTAATTTAATAATACTCATAATGATAATTTTTTGTTATGAACAGGGTGTCCTGACTGTGATATCAGAGACAGCCACAAAAGATACAGCGTATATGAGGTATGAGCTTCTGATAATGACAGTTATGCGAGGTTATGCCATTCGTGTCAGGTTTTAAAAATGTCATGTTGTCAGATGATTTTAAGGCTGGACATTAAAACTGACAATTTACTTTGGTTTTTTATATTGGCACAAAGATTGACTTATGCCACCTGAGTTATAAAATGTATATCAAAATTAAATATATAAAAAATGGGTAAAATAATCGGAATTGACTTAGGTACGACGAACTCTTGTGTTTCTGTAATGGAAGGTAACGAAGCAGTTGTTATTCCTAACGCAGAAGGAAAAAGAACAACTCCATCTATCATCGCTTTTGTTGAAGGTGGCGAAATTAAAGTGGGTGATCCTGCAAAAAGACAAGCAGTAACGAATCCTACAAAAACGATTGCTTCTATTAAACGTTTTATGGGACACACTTTTGCTGAAACTCAGGAAGAAGCAAAAAGAGTTCCTTACAGTGTTGTAAAAGGTGACAACAATACGCCACGTGTGGATATTGACGGTCGTTTATACACTGCTCAGGAATTGTCAGCAATGACACTTCAAAAAATGAAAAAAACTGCTGAAGACTATTTAGGTCAAACTGTAACTGAGGCGGTTATTACTGTTCCTGCTTACTTTAACGATGCACAACGTCAGGCTACTAAAGAAGCTGGAGAAATTGCTGGTCTTAAAGTTATGCGTATCATTAACGAGCCAACTGCAGCTGCACTTGCTTACGGATTAGATAAAAAAGGAACTGATCAAAAAATTGCTGTTTACGATTTAGGTGGAGGTACTTTTGATATCTCTGTTCTTGAATTAGGAGACGGTGTATTCGAAGTATTGTCTACAAACGGAGATACTCACTTAGGTGGAGATGATTTTGACCAGGTTATTATTGACTGGTTAGCTGACGAATTCAAATCTGAGGAAGGTATTGATTTACGTTTAGATCCAATGTCATTGCAACGTTTGAAAGAAGCTGCGGAGAAAGCTAAGATTGAATTATCATCTTCTGCTGAAACTGAAATCAACTTACCTTACGTAACTGCTACTGCTTCTGGACCAAAACACTTAGTAAAAAAATTATCTAGAGCTAAATTTGAGCAATTATCTGATACTTTAGTAAAACGTTCTATGGAACCAGTTGCTAAAGCATTAAAAGATGCAGGTTTATCTACATCTGATATCGACGAAGTAATCCTTGTTGGAGGTTCTACTCGTATGCCAAGAATCGCTGACGAAGTGGAGAAATTCTTCGGTAAAAAAGCATCTAAAGGTGTTAACCCTGATGAGGTTGTTGCTATTGGAGCTGCTATTCAGGGTGGAGTTTTATCTGGAGATGTAAAAGATGTATTGTTACTTGACGTAACACCTCTTTCTTTAGGTATCGAAACTATGGGTGGTGTATTGACTAAATTAATCGAGTCTAACACAACTATTCCAACAAAAAAATCACAAGTTTTCTCAACTGCTGCTGATTCTCAACCATCTGTTGAAATTCACGTATTGCAAGGAGAAAGAGCAATGGCTGCTGATAACAAAACTATCGGTCGTTTTCACTTAGATGGTATTCCACCAGCACCAAGAGGAGTTCCTCAAATCGAGGTAACTTTTGATATCGATGCAAATGGTATCATCAAAGTTTCTGCAACTGATAAAGGAACTGGAAAATCTCACGATATCCGTATCGAAGCTTCTTCTGGATTAACAGCTGAAGAAATCGAAAAAATGAAAAAAGATGCTGAAGCTAATGCTGATGCGGACAGAATTGCAAAAGAAAGAGCTGAGAAATTGAACGAAGCTGATAGTACTATTTTCCAAACTGAAAGTCAATTGAAAGAATTGGGAGATAAACTTACAGATGAGCACAAAACAGCTATCGAATATGCTTTAACTGAATTGAGAATGGCTCACCAATCTCAAGATCTTGACGCTATCCAAAAAGGATTAGACAATGTAAATGCAGCTTGGAAAACAGCTACAGAAGCAATGTACGCTCAAGGTGGTGATCAACAAGGTCAACAAGCTGCTCCACAACAAGAGCAATCTGGAGACAATGTTGAAGATGTTGAATTCGAAGAAGTAAAATAATTCTTCTTTAATAATAATGGAAACCGGACTAGTGATAGTCCGGTTTTTTTGTGGATTTATTTTTACGTTGAATTAAACCCGACAAGTTTTAAAACTTGTCGGGTTTTCTTTGCGGATTTTGATTGTGATATTGTTTTCTATAATCGTTACATGTTAAACCGGACAGGTTTTTAAAACCTGTCCGGTTTGGAATCACTTTATAAATTCAGAAAGTGCTCTAAAGAATCAAATTGCTCATTTTTACTATGTGAGATTTTTAAACCCTCAATATTTTCAAATATAGAAATTACTTTTTCACGTTTTAATTTAGTTGGTTTTTCAGAAACGCAAGTTAAATAAGAACTCCACGGATATTCTATAGGATGTTGACAAAATCCATGATTTACAGGGTTATAATGAATGTATTTTATCACAGATCGCAAATAATATTCATTATCAATTACTTTTCTTTTAAATGATCGTTCAAATAGCGCTCCATGTCTATTATATCCTTTATTGATCGCTTTTGTGTAGGCGTTAAATAAATTACCAAAGGATTGATATGGTGCAATAATCTTTTTGTTTCCATTTTCTTGCTGATTTTGTAGAATCTCTTCATTTGTTTTAATTCTAATTAGCAAATGAAAATGATTTTTGAGTAAGCACCAAGCAAAAGTTTCAGCAATTGGGTCAATATGCTTATTATATAAAGTTAAAAAATATTCATGATTTCTATTTTCTTTAAATATATTTTCACTGTTAATTCCTCTATTATAAATATGGTAATATTTTCCAAATTCGAGTGGTTCAATTATTTGCATGATTGGTTATCCGTTCACAAACCGGACAGGTTTTTAAAACCTGTCAGGCTTTATTAAAAGTAGTAAAAATAAGACAATTAATTAATTAATCGTATTTTGAATTATCTTCATCTAAATGATAAATGTCATTTCCCATTCGGATTCTTTTTCGTAATATTACTATTGTAAAATTAGCATGAATGAGAAAGATTAAATACAAAAAAGGACGCAAACTGCAGCCTGTAAGTTTAGAATATACAGGTACGCATAAGGATCATCAAACAGAAATGCAACTTTTTGTTTATGACGATAATGATGTAGTTGAATATGAAAAATTTACGTCACTGGCATTAAATTCTTGTTTTGATTATACAAAAAATAACTGGCTGAATATTCACGGATTAAATGATATTAATCTCATGAAAACGCTAGGCGTTCATTTTAAACTCGATGATTTTTTACTGGCTGATATTTTAAACACAACCAAAAGAACCAAATTAGAAGAACAGCCGAATATTTTATTTTTTAATATAAAGTCTCTTTTGCCTTCTGAATATTCAGATAATATTAGTGTTGAGCAAATCAGTTTTATTCTAAAAGAAGGCATTTTAATTTCTTTTCAGGAAAAACGAAGCGACTTCTTTACGCACATACGGGAACGTATCCGCACACATGCAGGAATTGTAAGGACAAAAAAAGTAGATTATTTGCTATATCTGCTTTTAGATGCCGTTATGGAGAATTTCTATATTACTCTGGAAGATGAAGAGGATAAGGTAGAAGAGCTAATCAATATGACCAAAAAAGACGCTAAACCAATCATTTTGGAAAAAATTGAAAATCATCGCGATAATTTAAATTTTTTAAAAAGATCTCTCGTACCCCTTCGTGATTCATTGTATTACCTCAAAACAATTAAAGATGATGATACCAATAATGGACTAATTCAGAAAGAAACATTTAATTTTTTTATAAGACTTCATCAAAAAAGTTTAGAACTTTTAGAGCAGATTGATTCAGATATGAGCTCATTAGAAAGTGCTTCTAACTTTTATTTTTCAGAACAAAGCCGGAAAATGAATGAGATAATGAAAACGCTGACCATCATCTCAGCCATTTTTATTCCGCTTACTTTTATAGTCGGAGTATACGGAATGAATTTTGAATATATGCCTGAACTTAAGGAACGAAACGGGTATTTTATTGTCATGGGAGGCATGTTTTTGCTGGTCATTGCCTTGATTATCTATTTCAAAAAAAGACGCTGGTTTTAACGTTTGTTTCGGTGTAAAAAATTGGGTTTGTAGTACATTTGTTAGAATCAAATAAGATAATTATGAGTAAAGCAGTATATATTGCCACAAGCGATCAGAACAGCGGAAAATCGATTATTACACTCGGTTTAATGAGTATTCTGATTGGTAAAACGGCAAAAGTGGGTTATTTCAGGCCGATAATTGAGGATTTTATAGATGGCGAGGTCGATAATCATATAGAGACAGTGTTATCACATTTTAATCTGGATATAAAAATTGAAGATGCTTATGCCATTACTAAAAGCAAACTGATTAAGAAGAAGAATAAAGGTAAAATAGGCGAAGTTTTAGATTTGATTATCGAAAAGTATAAGCGCCTCGAAGAACGTTTTGATTTTGTTTTAGTAGAAGGAACGAGCTTTACCGGAGAAGGGACTTCAATTGAATTGGATTTAAATGTTTTAATTGCCAAAAATCTTGGAATTCCGACCATAATTATTGGTTCAGGAATTGGAAAAACTTTAGAAGAACTCGTGGATAGTCTTTATCTCGTGTATGATTCATTTAAAGTAAAAGAGGTAGAAGTTTTGTCTGTATTTGCAAATAAAGTTCAGCCGGAAAATATTGATCTTGTTACTAAAAGCCTTCAAAAAAGTCTTCCATCAAATGTTTTGGTCAATACAATTCCATTGATTTCCAGCCTGAATAATCCTACCATGCAGGAAATTGTAAACGTATTAGATGCAAAAGTTCTTTTTGGAGAAAATTATCTAAACAACGAAATCGGGCATTACAGTGTAGGGGCAATGCAATTGCACAATTATTTAGTTCATTTAAACAATAATGCGCTCGTCATTACACCTGGTGATCGCTCGGATATTATTTTAGGAGCGTTGCAGGCAAATGAGTCAGCAAACTATCCTACTATTTCCGGAATTATTCTAACCGGAAACATTATTCCCGAAGACAGTATTTTAAAACTTATAGAAGGGCTTTCTGCAATTGTACCCATTATTGCTGTAGATGGCGGAACTTATCATATTACTAATAAAATTGGAAGTATCAGATCTGAAATTTATGCCAACAACACACACAAAATAGAAACATCGATTACTACTTTTGAAAAGTATGTTGAAATCGAAGCGCTGTCGGAACGATTAATCACTTTTGAAGCAGAAGGTATGACACCAAAAATGTTTCAGTACAACATGGTAAAAAGGGCTAAACAGCACCGTAAACATATTGTCCTTCCGGAAGGAAACGATGACAGGATTATTATTGCAGCTTCGAGACTGCTAGATATGGATGTAGTTGATATTTCTATTATAGGAGACAAAAAACAAATCGAAAATAAAATTACAGAGCTTGGAATTAGTTTTGATTTTTCTAAAGTAAAAATTATAAACCCAATAGAATCTGAGCTTTATGAAGACTATGCCAATACCTATTATGAGCTAAGAAAGGCGAAAAATGTAAGTATCACTATGGCAAGGGATTTAATGGAAGACGTTTCTTATTTTGGGACTATGATGGTGTATAAAGGCCACGCTGACGGAATGGTATCAGGCGCTGCCCATACTACACAACATACCATTTTGCCAGCCTTACAATTCATAAAAACCAAACCTAATTCGTCAGTAGTTTCGTCTGTGTTTTTTATGTGTCTTGAAGACAGGGTTTCCGTTTTTGGAGATTGCGCCATTAATCCAAATCCTACAGCAGAACAATTGGCAGAAATTGCCATTTCATCTGCAGAATCAAGTTTAGCTTTCGGAATTGAACCTAAAATTGCTATGCTTTCATACTCATCAGGATCATCAGGAAAAGGAGATGAGGTAGATAAAGTACGAACTGCAACAGCCATTGTTAAAGAGAAACGTCCTGATTTAAAAATTGAAGGACCAATTCAGTATGACGCTGCAGTTGACCTAAGTGTTGGAAAAAGCAAAATGCCAGATTCTGAAGTGGCAGGGCAGGCGAGTGTTCTTATCTTTCCCGATTTAAATACCGGAAACAATACGTACAAGGCCGTTCAAAGAGAAACAGGGGCATTGGCAATCGGACCAATGCTGCAAGGTTTAAACAAGCCTGTAAACGATTTAAGCCGTGGCTGTACCGTAGACGATATTATAAATACAGTTGTCATTACAGCGATTCAGGCACAAGGATTGTAAATTCAATTAAAAATGGAATAAAAATAAAAAAGAGATTATTAAGTCTGCTAAAAAAAACTTAGCAACTTAGAGACTTAGTATCTTAGCAACTTTAAAAAAATGAAAATACTAATTATAAATTCAGGAAGTTCCTCAATAAAATATCAATTAATGATTATGCCGGCAAACGAAGTAATTTGCACAGGTATGATTGACAGAATTGGATTGGAAACATCCAATATTACTTTTAAAACGGCTACAAACTCTTATGAAGAAATATTGCCGATTCCCACACATAAAATTGGTTTGCAAAAAGTAGCAGATTTGTTGCTGGATCCTGAAACGGGAGTAATAAAAACAACTTCAGAGATTACTGCGGTAGGACACAGAGTGGTTCACGGTGGCAGTTATTTTTCTGATACAACAATAATTACCGAAGAAGTTAAAGAGAAAATAAAAGAACTGTCAGAACTGGCCCCACTTCATAATCCGGCACACTTGGTTGGAATAAATGTAGCAGAAGAAATATTTTCTGAAGCAAAACAAGTAGCAGTGTTTGATACAGCTTTTCATCAGACAATTCCGGTTGAAGCACATAAATATGCCATTCCAAATTTCCTTTTAACTGAACATAAAGTTCGCGTATATGGTTTTCACGGAACAAGTCATAAATATGTTTCAGAAAAAGCAATTAATTATTTAGAAAAGGATTCTAAAATAATTACCATTCATTTAGGAAATGGCTGCAGTATGGCAGCTGTAAAAGACGGAAAAAGCATTGATACAACAATGGGGTTTTCGCCGGCAAATGGGTTAATAATGGGAACCCGCGCAGGAGATATCGATCAGTCCGTTATTTTTTATCTGGTAAAAAGTCTGGGCTATACACCAGACGAAGTGAATTCAATTTTATTAAAACAAAGCGGAATGCTTGGTTTGACAGGTTACAGCGATTTGCGTGATATCGAAGCCAAAGCTCAGGAAGGAAATAAAGATTGTGAACTGGCTTTACTTATGAATGCATACAGAATCAGAAAAACAATCGGTGCGTATGCTGCGGCCTTAAACGGATTGGATGCCATTGTTTTTACAGCCGGAATTGGCGAAAACTCTTCTTATATGCGTAATTTAATCTGCACCAATATGGATTATTTTGGAATTCAAATCGATACAGCAAAAAATCAAATTCGCTCCAAGGAACTAAGAGAAATCAATTTAGCAGATTCAAGGGTAAAAATTTTAGTCGTTCCGACTGACGAAGAATATGAAATTGCAAATCAGGTTTTTCAGTTATTAGAAATCTAAATTTATAATATATCTTTAATGGTAAAAGTTATAGCGCTAGTATTATTTTTAATATTTCTTTTTCTTTCTTTAATCCATTTTTACTGGGCTTTTGGAGGAAAATGGGGCACAGAAGGTGTTTATCCAACGCCTGATGATAAAACACCGCCAAGAAATCCGGGAATGATTGCGACAGTACTAGTTGCCATAGCATTGTTTGGGTTTGGTATTTTTTATTTAATAAAAGTTGACATTCTCTCTATTCAGCTCTCCCCAGGAATTAATAAATACGGTCTTTGGGTTTTGATGACCATATTTACTTTAAGAGCAATTGGAGATTTTAAATATATCGGTTTCTTCAAAAAAATAAAAAATACCAAATTCGGACAAAATGATACCAAATACTTTGCTCCATTATGTCTCATAATTGGCATTTTGACGCTATTGGTTGCGGTATTAACATAAAACCTCTCCCTTTTTTTCACTAGAAAATTAAATATTTGTGAGTATCTTTGGATTTAAATCCGAATTATCTTGAAATCGATATTTTTTAAATCAGTTTTCTTCTTTTTCATTGTTTTACAACTTCAGGCACAAGAATTACTTCCCTTCGTAGAAAACTATAGTAAATCTGATTATCAGGGAGATAATCAAATCTGGAATGTAGTGCAAGGAAATGATAATGCGATGTATTTTGCAAATAATCATTATTTGCTCCGATATGACGGAGTAAAATGGGAAAAATATACACTTCCAAACAAAACCATTATTCGGTCTATTTTAATTGAAGGAGATAAAATTTACTCAGGCTCCTATAAAGAATTTGGTTACTGGTATAGAAAAGACGGCACTATGCATTATGTTTCTATTACCAAAAATCTCCGATTGTTTGATGAAAAGGACAATGAAGAAATCTGGAAAATATTCAGATATAATGGTTCCTTATACTTTCAGTCTTTTAACGATGTTTTTATTTATAACGGAAAGACAATTAAAAAAATAAAATTTCCCTTTCTGATTTCCTATTGTTTTGCTGTAGATAAAAATCTTTATGTAGCGTCAGTTCAGAAAGGAATTTTTAAAATGAATGGCAAACATATCGCCAACCCAAAAGGTTGGGATATCTTAAAAAACACAGTAGTTCATGCTATTGAAAAGTATAAAAACCAAACCTATATTTTTACACAGAAGAAAGGTGTTTTTATTGCTGAAAAAAATGGACTAAAAGCATGGAATAACCCATTAAATGAAATTTTAAAATCGGCTACGATCAATGTTGCGAAGTTTATAAAAGGCAATAAACTTATTATCGGAACCGGAAACAGAGGAATTGTAATTTTAGATTTAACAACCAATCTGTATAAAAATATAGAAAGACAAAATGTTCTCATGAACAATTCAATACTAAGTATAGGATTAGACAGGGAAAATGATCTTTGGCTTGGTTTAGATAACGGAATTGCGCATGTAGAGGTCAATTCCCCAATATCCATTTTTTATGACAATTCAGGAATTCTGGGCTCTGTTTATTCTGTAGCAACAACCAGTAAAGGATATCTTATTGCCTCAAACCATGGTGTATTTGAATATGGTTCAGGAAAATTTAGTATGATGCCAAATACCCAAGGGCAAGGGTGGAATATTGCTAAAATTAATGATAGGTTTATTATTGGACATAATGATGGAACATTTTCTTATCAAAACGGTTCTCTGAGCCGATTAAATAATGTAAGCGGGGGGTGGAATTTATCAAAAAGCAGTATCAACAACACCTATTTTCAATCTACTTATAGCGGCATCCTGGTTTATGATAATCCATCAGATTTATCTCAATATAAACTAATTAAAGGTTTGGCAAAACCAATTAAATATGTAGCCCAGAACAGGCGAAATGAAATTTGGGCAGCAGATAATTACAGGGGTTTATATCGTGTTTTACTTGACGATGAGTACAAAACAAAGAAGATAGAAAACGTTACACAGCAAAGTAATATAAAAAACGATTTTGGAATTAAGATTTTTGAGTTTAGAAAAGAAATACTTTTTCTTATAGATAATACATGGTACACGTATAATTCGATTTCTAATAAACTGGAAGAAAATGAATTATTCAATACTAATTTTAAAAATGTGTCTGATGTTGTTGCAATCGACGAAGATCATTTTATGGTATTGCAAAACGGAATTTTATATCATATATATGCCCAGGGAAATAAATTTATCTGGAATATTATTCAGGAAAAATATTATAAAGGAAAACTCATAAATGAAAATCTAAGGATTTTTAAAAATCAAAACCATTATTTATTCAATCTTGATGACGGTTTTATTTCGCTTCAGCTGGAATATGAGAACAAGCAAAATGCCAAAATTAAGATAGAAGCCTTTAGCGATAATACTTTAGTCGCAAATAATCCTAAGATTAAATTTAATACAGAATTAAGGATTAATGTAATATCAGGGATTTATGGCGCAAGCAGGCCTAATTTATTTTATAAATTAAATAGTAATAAGGAGTTTCTGCCAATTTCAGATGGCTTAATAGTTCTTAATAACCTAAGCAGTGGATTTCATTCAGTAGAAATCTATAAACACGACGGAGCTACTTATGATCAGGTTTCAGATTTTAAATTTAAAGTTGCAGAACCCTGGTATTTTTCTTTCTGGATGGTTTCGCTCTATATTTTAATCATAGCATCAGTATTATTTTTATACTATAAGTGGAATAAGTTGAGATATATCCAAAAGTTAAAATTGCAGGCAGAGGAATTAAAACATCAGCGTGAAATTTTAGAAATGGAATTAAAAACAGAAAACGAACTAAATCTGCAAGAATATGAAAAACATATTCTCGAACTGGAACTGCAGACAAAATCCTCTGAAGTTGCAGGCAAATCACTTTCTATAGCCAAACAAAGTGAAATGATTGAAAATATTCAAAATATTCTGGACTCAGAAAAAGATTTTAATAAGCTTAAAAGTGAAATAAAAAAGGCTATTAAAATAAATGAAGTGAATAAACATGAGTGGGAGATTTTTGAAACCAACTTAAATCAAATTCACAATGAATTTATAATAACGCTCACCAAAAAGTTTCCAAACCTTACACCTAAGGATGTAAAATTATGTGTTTATTTAAAAATGAACCTTTCTTCAAAAGAAATTGCCCCTATGATGAACATTTCATTTAGGGGAGTGGAACTGCATAGATATCGTCTGAGAAAGAAATTAAACCTTACACAAGACGAAAACCTCTCAAAATTTTTATTAACTCTGTAAGATTGATATGTGTTTTCTAAACATATTATATTTTTACACTTCTTTTTTTATATAATTCTAATACATCATTACTACATCATAACGTAATGTTAATAGAAAGCTAATTACTGTTAATTATTTGATTTTAATAGAGTTAATAATAGTTTTTGATGTAGTGATGTAGCTATGTAGTAGTGCTGTATGATGTACTACAACGTTGTAATTGTTTAATTTGGCTCTACTAACTTAAACGATACATTCTGTATGAAAAATTTTATTTTTAGCTTTTTAGCGCTCTTACTGCTTCCGGCATATATGTCTGGACAAGCAATTAAAGGAAAAGTTTTAGATAGCAGTGGTATGGGAATTCCAGGTGCAATTATTAGCGCACCCGAATCCAGAACTTCTGCTGATGCTGATTTTGATGGTAATTTTACAATTAATGCTAAAGTTGGAGAGACATTAAAAATCTCAATGCTTGGTTTTGACTCAGTTTCTGTACCTGCAACTTCAGGACCAATGACAATTACACTAAAAGAAGCGGGTGACACTGCATTAAAAGAAGTAGTTGTTATCGGATACGGTACAAGAAAGAAAATTGATAATACTTCGGCTGTTAGCTCAATTAAGTCTGAGGAAATTACTAAAATGAAGGTTGCGAATGCTTCACAAGCTATACAAGGTAAAGCTGCAGGGGTTCAGGTATCGACCTCAGATGCCCCGGGAAGTACTCCTTCAGTTGTGATTAGGGGAGCCGGTACTGCATTAGGAGGAAGAAATCCTTTATATGTTGTAGATGGTATGCCAACTGATAATATCAATAACATTAATAGTAATGATATTACATCTTACGAGATTTTGAAAGATGCTTCTTCATTAGCTATTTATGGAACAAGAGGTGCAAATGGTGTAATTATGATTACAACCAAAGCCGGTAAAGGAAAACTTACTGTAGATGTCGAAAGTTTTGCAGGATTTAGAACTCCTCTAAAAGATGTAAAAATGGCAAACAGCGAAGAATATGTTCGTTATAGCAATGCAGCCTTTATAAATGATTACCCACAAGGAAGATTCTCTGCAAATCAACCTTATAATACTAATTGGTTTGATGAGATCACAAGAACAGGATCTTACACTCAAAATAATCTTGCGATTTCGGGATCTTCAGAAAATATAAAATACTTTTTTAGTGTTGGAAATTATGAAGAAAAGGGAATTCTTAATGGTTCTGATTATGGACGTACTACGATAAGAAGTAATAATGAGTTCAAGCTTTCAGAGAAAGTTAGAATAAGTCAAAATTTAAGTGTTAGTACTATAAAAAATACACCAATGCCATTGAGTGCTTTTACTAATGCTTACAGACAATCTCCATTAGTTCCTGTGCGTTATGCCAACGGAAAGTATGGTGTACCATTTGTTTCAAATGGAATTGTAGACCAAACCGGAGCATCATTTAATAATGTTGGTAACCCAGTTGCGCAATTGGATTATACGGATGAACAGCAACAAAGTGTTATTTTACAAGGTGGATTAAAACTAGACTATGATATTATAAAATCATTAAAATTTACTTCTCAATTTAATGGAGAATTTTATACCTATAAACAATATAATTATGTTGATAATAAGGCGCTCTGGTCAGCAGCGGATCCTACACGTGTAGAATCGGATTACCCTGTAAGTTTGAATATAAACACTTTAACAAGAGGTAGAGACCAATATTTTAACTGGAATTTATCTAATTACTTTACTTATAATAAAGTTTTTGCAGAAATTCATGACGTTGAAGTTACTGCTGGTATTGAAGCTAATGTTCAAGGGACCAGAGAGAAATTAACTATTGATAGAAAAAATGTAAACCCAAATTCCAACTATTGGTCTTTAAAGGATATAAATGTTGCAAGTTCAGTAACAGGTTATAAAGATGAAGCTTTAAATCAAAGACGTTTAGCATCATATTTTGCACGTTTTCAATATAAATTGTTAGACAAATATTTGGTTACTGGTACTGTAAGACGTGACGGATCATCACAATTTGCAGAAAACAAACGTTGGGGGACCTTTCCATCAGTTGGTCTAGGTTGGATTGTATCTAAAGAAAGCTTTTTAAGTAATGTAGAGCCGATCAACTTATTAAAAATCAGAGGATCATGGGGTAGATTAGGAAATCAAAATGTACCACTTAATACTCAAGTCTTTACTTCTGGAGTAGATTATCCAGATCTTGGTTCCGGTACAACAATTAATTCTCAGGTAGATCCTAATTTATCATGGGAGATTGTAGAAGAACTTTCAGGAGGTTTTGATTTTGAGTTATTGAACAATAGATTAAAAGGATCTTTTGATTTATACGATAAAAAAACAACAAATACAATTTTGAATGTTACTCCGTATTCAACTTCAGGAATTACATTAGCCACACCAGCACATGTTGGAGAAGTATCTAATAAAGGTTATGAAATTACATTACGTTGGGATGATAGAATAAATGATAACTTAAGTTATTGGGTTGGAGGTAATTTTTCTCATAATGAAAATGAATTAACTAGTCTTAAAAATGTTCAGTTAAATCCAATTATTGGAGGAAGTTTAGGAAATAGCCAAAACACAAAAATACTAGATAATACTTCAGTAGGACAGCCTTTAGGTAGTTTCTTTATGTATGAATATGCTGGTATTGATCCAACAAATGGGCAAATGCTTTACTATAAGGCTAATGGAGATAAAGTTGTTCAAACAGGATTAGATGAACTTAAAGACAAGAAATATGTTGGTTCTCTTTTACCAACTTCTACTTATGGGGTTACTTTAGGATTAAATTATAAAAATATAGATTTTTCTGTAGACGGTTATGGAACAGGAGGAGCAAAAGTATACAATGGTAAAAAAGCACAACGTTTTGGAGGTGAAAACATAGAGGCTTCGGCGACTCGTGATTTCTGGACGCTAACTAATACAACAGCTTCTAATCCCGCACCTTCTAATGCAGTACCATATGCTTCAACTTATTACTTAGAATCTGCAGATTTCTTTAGAATCAATAATATTACTTTAGGATATAAACTACCACTTAAAGAAGATCAGTTCATTAGCTTTTGTCGAATATATGTAAATGCAATCAATCCGTTTATTTCTCAAAAATTCTCAGGATTCTCACCAGACGTTACAAGTGATGGTAAGCTAGTTGAAGGTACTCAAGGGGTTGAGTTAGATGCTTACCCATCATTGAGATCATTTGTTATAGGTGCTAATTTAAAATTTTAATATTATGAAAAGATTATATATATCAATATTTGTACTGTCTGGATTATTTTTTTCAGGTTGTTCAGATGATTTCTTAGATGTTAACCCTACCGAATCAATTCCGGCTGATGTAGAGTTGGTTAATAATGATGCAGGAGCTAAAAGTTTTGTAACAGCAATCTACAATCATTTTTTAGGCTGGGAAATGTCTTCTTTCGGTTGGAATGCGGTTTCAAGTATCATTTCAGATGATGCAGATAAAGGTTCTGATCCCGGAGATGCTGGTGGTGATAAAGATATTATCGATGCTTTAACTTATAATGCTTCAACCGCATCATTTCAATCTACTTGGAATGCTAACTATGCCGGAATAAACAGATGTAATCAGGCTTTAGAGATTTTCCCCAAACTAGATAAAGTAACACCTGCTTTAAAAGTAAGATTAGAAGGTGAGGCTAAGTTTTTTAGAGCTTTTATGTATTTTACTTTAGTAAAAGGATACGGTGGAGTTCCTATAGTAGATCATGTGCCTCTTCCAGTTTCAGAGGACGATAGACTAATGCAGTTAACTCGTAAATCACCTGCAGAAGTTTATGCTTTTATAGAAAAAGATTTAAATGATGCAATAACAAATTTGCCAGAAAAATCTGCTTACGGGGCAGAAGATAGAACTAGAGTTTCTAAAGGTTCTGCGTATGCTTTGTTAGCAAAAGTAAGTTTGTACCAAAAGAAATGGCAACAAGTAATTGACAATTGTGATAAAGTAACAGGATATTCTTTAGTTGATGATTATTCTTCTTTGTTTAAAAAAGAGGGAGAATTTGGTCCGGAATCAATTTTTGAGATTGATGGAATAGGTGGAACTTCAAGCCCTGGATTTGGAATTGGTAATTATTCAGTTTCTCAGGCTCCGCGTGGAGCTGGAGGATGGGGATGGGGCTTTAACACACCTACAGAAGGTCTTGCAAATGCTTATGAAGCAGGTGATGTTAGAAGAGCCGCAACTATTATTTTCAGAGGTTCAGTTTTATATGATGGAAGAGAAATACCTCAATCTGTTGCAAACCCTAGGTACAATTATAAAGCTTATTCATCAGATTTTTATAATCAGGAATTCACAGATACAAATCTTAGATATTTAAGATATGCAGAAGTAATATTAATGAAAGCTGAAGCACTAAATGAATTAGGTCAGACAGATGCAGCGATTCCATTATTAAATCAAATTAGACTTAGAGCTAAAGTAGGAGAAACATCAGCAGTTTCACAGGGTGATGTGAGAATAGCAATTTGGAAAGAAAGAAGATTAGAATTTGCTTTCGAACATGACCGATGGTTTGATCTTGTAAGGACAGGTCAGGCTAAAGCAGCCATGGCAGCAGATGGAAAAACTTTTGTTGAAGGAAAACATGAGTTATGGCCTCTTCCGACTTCATTTATAAGAGAAGCGGCGGGACTTTCCCAACAAAACCCTGGGGGTTACTAATTAAATAACAAAATCACTCCTTTCAAAACTTTGAAAGGAGTGATTATTTATGAATTCCATAATTTTTTATAATGATTAGAATTTCACTTTTATTAATAACTTTTACTTTTTTCAGTTGTGGATCAAATGCGGACAAAGGAAAAGAAGATGCAACAGAGAACACTTCTGAAGTCAAATTGACGGACGAACAGCTTTTGGATGTTGTTCAAAAACAAACTTTTAAATACTTCTGGGATTATGCTGAACCAAATTCAGGATTAGCGAGAGAACGTTTTCATCCTGACGGAAATTATCCTGAAAATGATGCTCATATTGTAACAACCGGAGGTTCCGGGTTTGGACTAATGGCTATTGTTTCCGGAATGTCAAGAGGATATGTTACCAAAGAAGAAGGGGTAAAAAGACTAGATAAAATTGCCGATTTCCTTGCAAAAGCAGATCGTTTTCATGGAGCATGGTCACACTGGATTGACGGAAATACAGGAAAAGTAAAACCATTTGGAACTAAAGATAATGGAGGAGATTTAGTCGAAACATCATTTTTAATTTCAGGAATGATTACGGTTCGTGAATATTTAAAAACCGGAAATGAAAAAGAGAAAGCCGTTGCTGCCAAATATGATGCACTTTGGAAAGGTGTGGAATGGAAATGGTTTACCAATAATAAAGATGTTTTATACTGGCACTGGTCACCAAACTACGAATGGCAAATGAATTTTGCTTTAGAAGGCTACAACGAGTGTCTGATTACCTATATTATGGCGGCATCTTCACCAACACACGCCATTGATGCAAAAGCATATCATGATGGATGGGCAAGAAGCGGAGGCATTGTGTCTGCAAAAACAAAATATGGTATTCCGTTAATTCTAAAACATAACGGGGCAGAAGAATTTGGCGGACCCTTATTTTGGGCGCACTATTCTTATGTCGGTTTAGATCCAAATCAGTTAAGTGATAAATACGCCAATTATTTTGATCTCAACAAAAACCAAGTTGAAATCGATTATAAATACTGTATCGAAAACCCTAAAAAATATAAATATTACGGAGCTGATTATTGGGGATTAACAGCATCATATTCCAGAAATCCGGATGGTTCTGTTGGTTACGATGCACACATGCCGAGTAATGATAAAGGAGTTATCTCACCAACAGCAGCGATTGGTTCTATTGTTTATATGCCAAAAGAATCTATTGCAGTAATGCGCAATTTATATGAAAATCATAAAGCGGAAACCTGGGGAGAAGCCGGTTTTTATGATGCAGTAAGTTTAGAAAATAACTGGACAGCAAAACGATATTTAGCAATAGATCAGGGCCCCGAGGTCGTAATGATTGAGAACTATCGCTCAGGTTTATTATGGAAATTATTTATGAATGCCCCTGAAGTAAAAGAAGGATTAAAAAAACTTGGTTTTAAATCAGGAAAATACGGGATTTAATGCATCAATATAAAATATGTATTGGCGCGGCAGCCATTGATGTTTAAACAGATTAAAATGAATACAAACAAATAAATAAAATAGAATGAAAAACAAATTAGTCTTACTTTTTTTAGGATGTGCTGTTTTGGGTTATGCCCAGAAAAAGAATACTAAAAATACAGTTAAAATTAAACCAAAGTCTGAATTTGTGGCAGAATTAATTTCTAAAATGACTTTAGACGAAAAATTGGGTCAGTTAAACTTACCTACATCAGGTGATATTACTACAGGACAGGCGAATAGCTCGAATGTGGCAAAAAACATCGCTGAAGGTAAAGTAGGAGGTTTGTTCAACATTAAATCCGTTCAAAAAATTAAGGAAGTTCAAAAAATTGCTGTTGAACAAAGCCGTTTAAAAATTCCTTTGCTTTTTGGAATGGATGTTATTCATGGTTATGAAACTACATTCCCAATTCCGTTAGGATTGTCTTGTACTTGGGATATGAATTTGATCGAAAGAAGTGCTCAGATTGCAGCTCAGGAAGCGAGTGCAGACGGTATCAACTGGACATTTTCGCCTATGGTTGATATTTCCCGTGATCCTCGTTGGGGAAGAGTTTCTGAAGGTTCTGGAGAAGACCCGTATTTGGGAAGCCAAATTGCAAAAGCAATGGTAAACGGATACCAACAACACGATCTTTCTAAAAACAACTCTATTTTGGCGTGCGTAAAACACTTTGCCTTATATGGTGCACCAGAAGGCGGACGTGATTATAACACAGTTGACATGAGCCATATCAGAATGTTTAATGATTATTTCCCTCCATACAAGGCTGCAGTTGATGCTGGTGTAGGTTCTGTAATGGCTTCTTTTAATGAAATTGACGGAATCCCTGCAACTGGAAATAAATGGTTAATGACAGATGTACTAAGAAAAAAATGGGGCTTTAAAGGCTTTGTAGTAACAGATTTTACCGGAATTCCTGAAATGATCGAACACGGAATGGGTAATCTTCAGGATGTATCTGCACTATCTCTTAATGCCGGTGTTGAAATGGATATGGTTGGAGAAGGTTTCTTAACGACATTAAAAAAATCTTTGGACGAAAAAAGAGTTACTATGGCGCAGATTGACAACGCTGTAAGACTTATTTTAGAAGCTAAATATGACTTAGGATTATTTGAAGATCCTTATAAATACTGTGACGAAAAAAGAGCAAAAACAGAAATCTTTACGTCAGCAAGCAGAAAAGAAGCACGTCAGATTGCTGCACAATCACTGGTCTTGCTAAAAAATCAAAATCAGGTACTGCCACTTAAAAAATCAGGTACAATTGCACTTATCGGACCATTGGCAGACGCTAAAGAAAATATGCCTGGAACCTGGAGTGTAGCGACAAAAATGGAAAATGCTATTTCATTATTAGCAGGAATCAAAGAAGTTGGAGGAAAAGACGTTAAAGTTTTATACGCCAAAGGAAGTAATCTGGATTATGATGAAACTTTTGAAACCAACGCCACAATGTTTGGTAAAACATTACACCGTGACGCACGTTCTAAAGAAGAATTATTGGCAGAAGCACTAAAAGTTGCCAATCAGTCAGATGTTATTGTAGCAGCACTTGGAGAGTCTGCAGAAATGAGTGGAGAATCGAGCAGTCGTACAAATTTAGAAATTCCACAAGCACAAAAGGATTTATTACAAGCCTTATTAAAAACAGGAAAACCAGTTGTTCTGGTATTGTTTGACGGTCGTCCTTTAGTATTGAAAGAAGAGAACGAAACAGTTCCGGCTATTTTAAATGTTTGGTTTGCTGGTACCGAAGCAGGATATGCAATTGCAGATGTTTTATTTGGAGATGTTAATCCATCAGGAAAATTAACAACAACATTTCCAAGAAGTGTAGGCCAGGTGCCAATTTATTATGCACACAAAAATACAGGAAGACCACTTTCTAACACAGAAGGAAAATTCGAAAAATTCAGATCAAATTATATAGATGAAAGAAATGAGCCATTATTCCCATTTGGTTTTGGGTTAAGCTATACCAGCTTTGACTATTCAAATGTAAAAATTTCATCAGATAAAATGAACTTCAACGGAAAACTAACTGTTTCTGCTGATGTAACAAACACAGGAAATTTTGACGGAAAAGAAACGGTTCAATTATACATTAGAGATTTAGTTGGATCTGTTACAAGACCGGTTAGAGAATTAAAAGGTTTCCAAAAAATAAGCCTTAAAAAAGGAGAAAAACAAACGGTGACTTTTGACATCACGGTAGAAGATTTAAAATTCTATAATTCTGATTTACAGTTTGTAGCTGAACCTGGACAGTTTGATGTTTTTGTTGGAACAAATTCAAACGCAGATAAGAAAGTTAGTTTTGAGTTAACTAAATAGTTGGTTAAATTGATTAGTATGCCCTTCGCAAGTGGTTAGGCGAAGGGCTTTTTTTTAAGCAAAAAACAAATTTTTAAAGCTAAGCAATTAGTATTCTAAATTATAATTAACTCAACAATATGAATACTTTTAAAATATCCCGGGTATATCTTTTTATTTTTATTTTGACTGTTTTATCAGCCTGCAATACAACAAAAAATGGTGTGGTAGCACATCGCGGTGCATGGAAAAAAAATAATTTGCCCGAAAATTCAATCGCAGCACTTCGAAATGCCATTGATTTGAAAACAGCAGGTTCAGAATTCGACGTTTGGATGACAGCAGATGATTCACTTGTAATAAATCACGATCCACATTACAATAAAATGCTGATCGAGAAAACAAATTATTCTGATTTGATAAAGTTTAAACTTTCAAATGGAGAGAAGCTGCCAACATTATACGAATATATTTCAGAAGGCAAAAGAAATAACAGACAGACTCTTTTGGTATGCGAAATAAAACCTTCGGAAATAAGTAAAGAACGCGGAAAAAAAGTAGCCTTAAAAACAGTCGAAACGATAAAGAAACTCAAAGCTGAAAAAATTACCTGCTATATTAGTTTTGATTACGAAATACTTAAGAAAATCAGACAGGTAGATTCCAAAGTCGTTTTGCAATATCTGGAAGGAAATAAATCTCCGAAAGAAGTAAAAGAAGATCATATTTCAGGTATAGATTATCATTACTCCGTTTTTAAAAAACATCCCGAATGGATAAAGGAGGCAAAAGATAATAAAATCATTCTGAATGCATGGACGGTGAATGAAGCTGCGGATATGGACTGGATAATTGAAAATAAATTTGATTATATCACAACAAATGAACCTGAACTTCTGCAACAAAAACTGAAAGCTAAAAAATAACGCTTATTTCTAAAATAAAAGCTATTAGAAATCATTAAAAAAAGACAAAATGAAAAGAAGATATTTAGTAATGTCAAGAATATTTTTGTTGCTCTTAATTTGTTTTAACATAAATATTCGGGCACAAAAAACACAGCTTCCCGGAAAAACAGAATGGTTTGATCCTAACAAAGCAGCTACAACTTATTGCAATCCCATAAATATTGGATACAACTACACAACTCAGAATCATAATGGTATTCCGATTTCCCGCCGCTCCAGTGCAGATCCCGTAATAATTACTTACAAAGGAGAATATTATTTGTTTGCGACTAATCAGGCTGGATTTTTCTGGAGTAAAGATATGTCTGACTGGAATTTTGTTTACGGAAGTTTTCAAAGAAATCCGGGTGACGATGATCAATGCGCACCAGCAGCGTGGGTAGTAAATGATACTTTATTTTATGTAGGCTCTACATGGAAAAAAGATCATCCGGTTTGGAAAACCGCAGATCCTAAATCTGGCAGATGGACCAGACACGTAGATAAAGCAATGCTGCCAACCTGGGATCCCGCAATTTTTCAGGACGATGATAAAAAAGTGTATATGTACTACGGCTCAAGTGGAAAACTACCGCTTGTGGGGGTAGAAGTTGATTATAACACCTGGCTGCCAAAAGGAAATCAGGCAGATTATGCACCACTTTATGCTGCAACAGAAGTAGAAGATATACAAAAACCGTACGGACAGGCAAAAGCAGTTGTAGGATTAGATCCTTCACAACATGGCTGGGAACGTTTTGGGCCAAATAACGACATGGAACCTGCACCGTGGGGAAATTTTATTGAAGGTGCATGGATGACCAAACACAACGGAAAATATTACATGCAATATGGGGCTCCGGCCACAGAATTTAAAGGCTATGCAAATGGTGTTCACGTAGGTGATAATCCGTTAGGGCCTTTTGTATATCAGAAACATAACCCAATGTCTTATAAACCGGGAGGTTTTGTAATTGGGGCAGGACACGGAAATACTTTTGCAGATAATTTTGGTAATTACTGGAATACCGGAACTTGCAAAATATCCATAAAAGATCGTTTTGAGCGTCGTATAGATATGTTTCCTGCAGGATTTGATAAAGATGATGTAATGTATTCTATCACTTCTTATGGCGATTTTCCAATTACATTGCCTACAAACCAAAGAAACCAGGAAAAAGGCGCTTCATCAGGATGGATGTTGCTGTCTTATAAAAAAACGGTTACAGCTTCTTCTTCTGAAGATTGTATGGAAGTGGAGACAAACCGAATGGACAATGGAGGAAAAAAAGTATATGAAAAATTTTGCTACACTCCAGAAAACCTTACAGACGAGGACATTCAGACATACTGGTCGGCTAAAACAAGCAATCCGGGCGAGTGGCTGCAACTTGACTTAGGGAGAAAAATGCAGATCAATGCATTGCAAATCAACTATGCAGACCACAAAGCCACACAGCATAACAAAGCAATGGATATTTACTATCAGTACAAGATCTACATGTCTAATGATGCTGTAAACTGGAAACTGGTTGTAGATAAATCTAAAAACGATAAAGATGTACCTCACGATTATGTAGAATTAACCAAAGCTATCGAAGCCCGTTATATCAAAATGGAGAATATCCATAACGCATCGGGATTATTTGCTGTATCAGATTTCAGGGTATTCGGAAATGGACTGGCAGAAAAGCCAAAATCAGTTTCAGATTTCAAAGTAAAAAGAAATACAGCTGATTCGCGTAACGCTATTATTTCGTGGAAAAAACAGTCAGATGCTATTGGATACAATATTTATTACGGAATAACTCCTGATAAGTTATACAACAGCATTATGGTGTACGGAAATAATTCTTATGATTTTAGAGGTCTTGATAAAGGAACAAAATATTATTTTACAATTGAGCCTTTTAATGAAAATGGAATTGGAGAAAAAAATAAGATTATCGAAGTAAAATAATTTTAATTTAGTAAAAATTTAAAAACCTCTAATTGTAGAAAGTAAATTCGCAATTAGAGGTTTTTTTTGAGAAAAGCTTTAGGAAAAGCCCTTTGAGTTGTAAAGAATTTTGTTCCTTTGTTCTGCTTGCAAAAAAAGTGAGCGATAACCCAAAAATGCTATAAAAACCATGAAAAAAACGATTCTTTTAACTGTTTTAGTTTTAAACGGATTGACATCTTTTGCACAATCAAATGATGAAAAAAACATTAAATTATTCTATAAAAAAGCCTTAACCGAGTCAAAATGCTACACTTGGTTAGAATATTTATCTAACGATATCGGAAGTCGTTTGTCCGGATCTGCAACTGCTGCAGAAGCCGTTCAGTACACTAAAAGCCAATTAGAAAGTTTAGGACTTGATAAAGTATACCTGCAGGAAGTAATGGTGCCACACTGGGTACGTGGAGAAAAAGAAACTGCTTTTATCTTAGACGGAAAAGTAAAAACAGTTGTGCCAATTTGCGCCTTGGGAGGATCTGTAGCAACTCCGAAAACCGGACTGACAGCAGAAGTAATCGAAGTGCAGGGAATCAATGACCTTGCTGCTTTGGGAGATAAAATAAAAGGAAAAATTGTGTTTTTTAACAGACCAATGAACCCTGAAAACATTGAAACTTTTACATCTTACGGAGCATGTGTTGACCAAAGATTTGCAGGAGCAAAAGAAGCAGCAAAATTTGGCGCGGTAGGGACAATTGTTCGTTCTATGAATCTGCGTTTAGATGACTTTCCTCATACAGGTGCTCAAAGTTACGGTGATTTGCCAAAAGAAAAATATATCCCAACAGCTGCCATCAGTACAAACGGTGCAGAATTGTTGAGTGCTACCTTAAAAAACAATCCGGCTTTAAAATTTTATTTCAAACAATCGTGTGAAACTTTACCAGACGTTTTATCTTATAATGTAATTGGAGAATTGACAGGGACAGTTAATCCATCAAACATTATGGTTGTTGGCGGACACCTGGATTCATGGGATTTGGCAGACGGTTCTCATGACGATGGAGCAGGAGTAGTACAAAGTATGGAAGTAGTGCGTATACTTAAAAACTTAAACTACAAGCCGAAAAATACTATTCGTGTTGTTTTATTCATGAATGAAGAAAATGGTGGAAAAGGTGGTGCCAAATATGAAGAGGTTTCTAAGAAAAACAACGAAAACCATATTTTTGCTCTGGAAAGTGATTCAGGAGGATTTACCCCAAGAGGATTTTCTATCGAAGCTGATGAGACTAACCTGAAAAAAATACAAAGTTACAGAGACTTTTTTGAGCCTTATTTAGTTCATAGTTTTACAATTGGACATGCAGGATCAGACATTAGTCATTTAACCTCAAAAAGTATTGTAAAAGCAGGTTTAAAACCAGATTCACAACGTTACTTTGACTATCATCATGCAGCAAACGATAAATTTGATGCCATCAATAAAAGAGAATTGGAGCTGGGTGCAGCAACAATGACTGCTTTGATGTATTTATTAGATCAAAACGGAATCGAAACTCCTAAAGCAAATTAAGGATTTCTTTAATAAAAGTAAAAGCTGCAAGTTCATTCCTGCAGCTTTTTTTTGTAAAACAAAAAACTAAATTACAAGAAAATAATACAATAAAGTTACCGGAATATTAGAAAGTAATATCAGGATTTTAGTCCCGATATCTTTTCGTTGCTCCCTCAGTTTTATAAAATTATCTGTTAGATGAAAAAGCATGATAGCATTCAAGATTATAGCAGAGACCACAAATGGAGACGCAATAACGAGAATATTAGAATTTTCGTTCGAAAGGATATATATAATAAACAGCAATGTGCTAACCGTAAAAGTTCCTATTGTTAAGTCAATTGATTGTGTTTCTTCGAATGTATTTTTATTAATGGCTTTCATTAGTTTAAATATTAAAAGTTTTTTGAATAGATTGAATTGATGTAAACAACATTTTAGAGAAGTCCAGATAATGAAACGGAAGCGCATACTTTCCTCTTTTATATTGTTGAACGAAATAATTAATCTGCTGAGGATAAAAAAGCGTTCCCGATAAAATCACCATAAACAGATATAAGCTTCTTTTACCATTTCCGAAAAGATAATATTGCATTCCAATTTCATCTGCAACCGAGACTCCTGTATCGGTTAGTACATGAATAATGTCATGATCTTCCAGTTTTTCCTGAATATCAAAATGGTTCCTGTGTAGAAAATTACCCAGCCCCAACCCCAGACTTCCATCCGGATAATTCAGCAATTGCGTTTTGTCAATATTCCAGGGTTTATTCTTTTTAAAATATTTCTGATAAGGTATTTTGCTGTATTCGTATAATTTTTCAATAAACTGGTCTCTCATAATTAGTTTTTAAAAGTTCTTTGAAATTCAAAGTAAGTTGATAAATAAAAAGCTAATCAGATCATAATTAGCTTTAAGCTTTTTAATAAGTATCTATAACGGTTTTTAGCAAATCAGAATCAGCAAGGTTAGAAGGAGCAACAACCTTTTCATTGAGCGGAATGTCATTTCCATATCTTTCCTTTACTATTTTTTGAACCCTTTCATCACCGAGGTTAAAATCTTTCAGCTCCTGTAGCTTTGATAATTCCATACCCGCTGCATTTTTATAAATTTTCCACACCAATTCAGAACAATAGATTCTGTTATCAGTCCATTCAAAATACGGATCATATTCCTTACCATCAAATTGCTGGCTGTAGGCTTTCATTTTTTGTAAATTGCAGGAGTCAAAACACGATCATTTTTTAATCTCTTAACGACATATTTGTTCCCTTTTCCATGACCAATCCAGTCTTCCAGCGGAGTAAGCTTAACCGGCTGAACGGCTTCAAATACAAACCATTGTCCATTGATGTCGTAAATAATCCCACAATGCGAAAATTTAGAATTTGTTGCAATACGAACCGCTTCACACTGTTTAGATTCTGAGGTTTGAAAAATAATATCACCATCCTTAAATTTACTTTCAACTGCTTTTTCCAGCTTTTTTCCGGTAAACGGATTATTCGGGAAAACTTTTAAGGCCACAAACAAGGCACATCCAAAACTCAGGATAAAAGTGATAACCGGAAATAGATATTTTTTACTTTTCATAAAACATATTTTAAAGTACTTTGAAGTACAAAGTAAATGATAAAAAAAATAGCTGCCAAATAAATTGACAGCTATTTTAAATATTTTGTAATTATACTATACTTTAAAAATTCCGCCTACAGTAATAATTCTCTGCAAGAAGAAAAAGTGCTGTGAAGCTTTATCATCATTACTTCTTGTAGTTTTGATATCATGCATATCAATATAACCACCTTTTAGCTCACCCTGAAGATAAAAGTGTTTAAAGAAAGTAAAGTTAATACCTGCTTTTGCAGATAAACCATAGCCCGAAATATGAAAATCATCATGGCGGTCTTTTCCTAGAAGTTTAGTATTTGTTTTTGGATATAAAACTCCGCCACCAATACCTTCGGTCAAATTAATCTGAACTTTATCTATATTCGGCAATCTGAACAATTTTGAGATATCATCATGTCTCGCAATTTCTGTATTGATGTAGTTTAGACCATCTGTATGCTCATACGTCAGAAAAGTTTCATCTGTAAAGTTTACAGGAGTATTGTCGTAGTTTCCAGTATGGACAGGACCATCAATATAACCCGAAACATTTGCAGTCTGGTTCTGAGTCATTACATATTTCATGTGATCAACACCAATAGCAACACTATAATGATCTGTTATAAAATATCCAAGTTGCAGGTTAGTCTGCGGTATTGTCATGTTTACAGGGTTTACATAATCAACATGCCACCCTTTTGGTTTGTCATGGGCAGCCATATTATCAACCCTAAAGTTATAATCTTTTCCACTAAAAGTGACATCAGATTTTGAATAGCTATCTCTGTTTCCACCCCAGGAAACGAAGAATTTTCCTTTATTATGAGCGGTATATTTCTCTACTGTAATTTCATCCTGAGCAAAAGTGTTTAAAGACACACAAGCCAGAAAGAAAAATAAAAATTTTGTTTTCAACGAACGTTATGTATTAAAAAAATTAAAATGAGTTAACTGTTTTTCTAATGGCAACCAATTTGTTCATCAGACCTTCAAAATAGTCCAAATGCAACATATTAGCACCATCACTTTTAGCATTAGCAGGATCAAAATGCGTTTCGATAAAAATACCATCAACACCTACCGCAATACCAGCTTTGGCAACTGTTTCGATCATATCAGGTCTTCCGCCCGTAACACCCGCAGTCTGGTTAGGCTGTTGCAAAGAATGCGTAACATCCAGAACTGTAGATGCATATTGCTGCATAGTAGGAATTCCTCTAAAATCAACAATCATATCCTGATAACCAAACATAGTACCACGATCAGTAACCATCACATTTTCATTGTTACAATCCAATACCTTTTGTACAGCATGTTTCATGCTTTCAGGACTCATAAATTGTCCTTTTTTCAGGTTTACTACTTTTCCTGTATTTGCAGCCGCAACCACAAGGTCAGTCTGGCGTACAAGAAAGGCAGGAATTTGCAGAACATCAACATATTGCGCTGCCATATCAGCATCTTCATTCGTGTGAATATCCGTTACAGTAGGAACATGAAAAGTTTCAGAAACCTTTCTTAATATTTTCAAAGCCTTTTCGTCACCAATTCCCGAAAAGCTGTCAATTCTAGAGCGGTTTGCTTTTTTAAAAGATCCCTTAAAAACATATGGAATCTGAAGTTTGTCGGTAATACCAACTAATTTTTCAGCAATTCTAAGAGCCATTTCTTCTCCTTCAATAGCGCAAGGTCCCGCCAGTAAAAAGAAATTTCCGCTATCAGTATGCTTAATTTGTGGAATATTGTGTATGTTCATAGTATGAATTTTTTGACTGTGCAAAGGTAGTTATGATTTATGAGTTTGAGATGAAGATTTAAGAAATTTTTATGAAGCTCATCCTGCTATCCGCTCCAATATTTTTCTCCAAAACCTTTTTTTCCAAAGTCTGTTCAGGAGCTTCCTCCGGTCGCTCTGACCAGCCAGGAAAAAACAGATTTTAGAGAAAAATGATTTCCACTCCTATCAGGGCTAGGCCTAAGTGGAATTAAGTAAATTTAAGTTAATTTTTTGCTCTGTTTTAAAATGAAATTCTAGCAGATTTTAGCTTGTTGCTTTTCCTTATATCGCTTGATAAAATATTGCACTGCAATTGTAATTAAAAGCAGGAATGCAAAAAGAAAATTAAAAGCAACAATTCCTAACATTACCAATCCACATCTGTTTTGATACTCAGGGTTTCCGTTTATGTTTTCAGAAGCAATATAAACGGATAGTATCGACAGCGGTATTTGTAAAATTATATTGATTAATGATATATAGACAAATTTTAATTCTATTGTTCCTTTAATCGCTTTGTAACCAAATATAATTTGAGATAACAAAGGTAAAACGAGTAGTATAAAAGGTGAAACTCCGTACATTTCTACAGTTGATTTTAAATTTCTACCCCTTCTTTAGCGTTAATCCCATCGGAACCATCAGAATTCCTTTTTCATAAATATTCAGATAAAGTGTAATAGGCTTTTTTTGTCCTTCCCAGGTTAGTTCATATACATTAAGGAAACCGGCTCCCATGTCACTTCTTTTGGTAGGGAAGGGACAGCACGTTTCTAAACGTTTATACGTTATTTTTTCTCCATTAGGTCCAGCCAGGGCATTTAAAAAACGGGTTTCGTTTAATGTTTCATCTCTCGTATTCCTGTAAAAAATATTTACCGGATAATCAGGATCATAACCGTATTTTTTGTCCTTACTGAATAATGTGATGGCAAAAGTATTGTCTTTCTTCAAAACCAGATCAGGCGCATTATCATCTACATTTTTCAAAGTAGATTTAGTACTGACGCAGGAAGTTGCCGAAATAAGTAAAACGATAAACAGCGCTATTTTTTTCATATCCAAAGCATATTTTGTATTACAAATGTAAGAGGTAAAACCGGTTTTTAAAATAATCTATAGTAAGAAAATATCAGAAAATAATTCTAAATGATTTAGTTTTCTATAACATGATTATCATTAGAATGCAATTTTAAGATACCAGTTACAATCAGATATTGTGCCACAAGATAGGTTAACATTATAATAAACGAACTTTTTTGAATCGGATTATAAAATTTGTTGACAGCCAGAATACTATCTGAAAGCACAAACACAACCGCACCAATAAAAACATATTGATTTCCGCTTTTTTTCCATGTCAGTAAACCGCTGAATGCAAAGAATAACATTAATGAAATAATAGAGGCATAGACAATTACAGGAATTTTTAAATCACCTAAAGCCGGCAGTAAAGCAGACAGCATTCCGATTAAATAGGCGAGAATTACAACACTTCCTATTAACAAAAACACTTTATTACTTTTGATGGTTTTGGTCTGTTTATTAAACAGTATGCAATAAAAAATATGTGAAATAAGAAAAGATACCAGCCCCAGAATAAAATAAATTTCAGCAATATTGGCAAATAATAAGATAACATCACCAATCCAGGAAAACAACAAAGCGACTAAAAGTATATTTTTGGACGCGAAATTTCTATAAAAATAAACTCCAAGTCCCAATAGCGGAACAAGGATTGGCTTTAAATAAAAATCCATATGTGTATTTCCTGAAAATAAAATAAAAAGATAAACGATACTGAAACCAATATAAATTTTAAGAAACGAAGTATTTTTCATAGGCTTGCGAGTTATGAATTGACAAGTTGATTTTGTGGAACCTTAAAATCGACAGCAACAAAGTATACAGCTGCAATAAAAGAAAAGGTCAAATACCCAACAATAATATAAGTGGCAAATGAAAAAACATGGTTCAGACCAAACCAATCGCCATAAAAAGTTATAATTGCAATAGCGGTAAGAAAACGAAAACCTTCCCAGAAAACAGCATATTTACTTTTATCCATCAACTCACTGTAGCTGTAAATTGTAATCAGGATAAAAAAACCGTAGACAAAAATATTTGGCAAACCAATTTTAGCAATATTATCAAATAAATACGTTACAAATAAAAGCGTTATTAAAACCTGCGCTACCGACCAATAAATTAATTTTTGAGAATTTTGCGTTCCATATTTATCAAAATCAAAAACATTTTCAATTTTGTTTACCGGATATAGTTCTTCAAAATTTTCCGGACGCCAGCCTGTAGGTTTAAACCAGATTGTAAATTTGTCTTTCCATTTTGGAGTGCGCCAGGCATCTTTAATCAATAAAGTCAAATGCTGAAAATTAATACGGATCGGGTTCCAGGTATTAGCCGGTCTTGTGATGCCAAAAACAGGAGGCACATTGTCCAGCTCTTCCTGAAAAGTGCCAAAAAGCTTATCCCAGAAAATAAAAATCTGCGAATGATTTTTGTCTAAATATTCAGGATTGATAGCATGATGTACACGGTGGTGTGATGGAGTAACCAAAATATGCTCAAGAAACCCCATTTTTTTGATGTGTTTGGTATGATACCAAAATTGCAAAAACAAATGAAGCGGCAGCGTAATCGCAATTACAGAAGCAGGAACACCTAGTAATGCTGCAGGAATAAGTAAAAAAGTAAATAAATTAACGAGACTGGCAATAGGCTGCCGCAAAGCACAAGCCAAATTAAACTCTTCGCTGCTATGATGAATTGCATGTTTATTCCAAAGAAAATTAATCTGATGTGCCAGTCTGTGGCTCCAATAGCCATAAAAATCAATTACAAAAAAGGCAATGAAATAAGATAGGACATTGGCTTCTAAATGTTGTAAAGCGATTTTGGAAACCATCCACTCGTAGGAAATGAAAGTAAGGCTCAGACCCAAAACGTCTTTTACCGAATTGGTAATTCCGGAACTAATACTGGATACGCTGTCTATTAAAGGAGCAGTATCGTTCTTTACATAAATGCCGTATATTTTTTCGATTATGATTAATGCTAAAAAAACTGGCGTTGCTATAATTAATATTTTTCCATATTCCTCCATAAAAAAAACATTCAATTTTAATCAAATATAGAATAAAATTGAATGTTTTTTAAATTATTCTCAATTTAAACGATCTCAGCGCTCAATCCGGCTTCTAATAGTTGTGTGCATTGAGGTTTTAATTTGTCAATCGGGCCTGTTTTTACAGTGCATTTCCCGTTATAATGTACGATTAATGAACATTGTTCTGCCTGTTCTGCTGTATGGCTGCATACACGCATTAATGTTTCTATTACGTGATCAAAAGTATTTACATCGTCATTATAAACTATGATTTCGTTATTGAAACCTGTGGCTTCTTTTTCACGAACTCTTTCTCTTACTTTTTCTTTAGTACTCATTTCTTAGATTTTTTGTACTTGTAATTTACTTCTAACTAATTTACGTATTTTAATGAAACCCAGTTGTTCCTTTGAAATTTTTTAACGTAAGTCAGTCCTTTTTCTGTACATGAAGCATCAATAAAAGGAATGTCTTCTTCATAGAAACCGCTTAAAAGCAATAATCCTTTTGGGTTTAAACAATCCACATAAACCTGCATATCATTCAATAAAATATTGCGGTTAATGTTCGCAATAATCAAGTCGTATTTTTTGCCCTCCAATAAAGCGGCATCGCCTTCATAAACGCTAATATGTTTGCAGTTATTGCGTTCAGCATTTTCAATAGAATTCAGATAACACCAGTTATCGATATCAATAGCATCAATTGGCTGAGCCCCTTTCATTTCGGCCAAAATTGCCAAAATTGCTGTTCCGCAGCCCATATCCAGTGTTTTTAAGCCGGTAACATCAATCTCTAATAAATGCTGGATCATCATATGAGTAGTTTCATGGTGGCCGGTTCCAAAACTCATTTTTGGTTCGATTACGATATCAAATTCAGCATCTGTTTTTTCATGAAAAGGGGCACGTACATGGCATTTTCCGTCGACATCAATAGCTTCAAAATTCTTTTCCCATTCCTCGTTCCAGTTTACCTGATCGATTTCTTCAACAGTATATTCAATTTTAAATTCGTCAGATTGTAAAATATAAATGTCATCCAGAATAGTTGAATCCCACAAATCTTTCTTTACATAAGCCGAAATTCCGGTTTCTGTTTCGGTAAAAGTTTCAAAAGCCTTTTCTCCTAATTCAGCAATTAAAATTTCTGACCCCGGTTCTTTTGGTTCAATTGTAAAATGATACCCTAAATATATATTTGACATAAATAATTTTTTTGCAAAGGTAAGAATACAAAGCAAAAGTTGTTTATAAATCTAAACGAACATTGTTAAAATTAAAAAGCGTTCGCTGTGCGAACGCTTTTTTATATAAGCATTTTAAAATCTAAAATCTATCCCGTCCCGAAGCCTCGGATCGGGACTAAAATATAAAATTAGATAGCCGTCACGATAGCTAAGAAGTCCTCAGCTTTTAATGCAGCACCTCCAATAAGACCACCATCTACATCTGGTTTTCCAAAGATTTCTTTAGCATTATCCGGTTTTACAGAGCCACCGTATAAAATAGAAACTTCATCAGCGATGTCAGCTCCAAAAGCTTTACGGATAGTTTCTCTGATAAATTCGTGCATTTCCTGCGCTTGTTCCGGAGAAGCAGTTTCTCCTGTTCCGATAGCCCAAACCGGCTCATAAGCTAAAACAACTTTAGACCATGATTCTTTTGCGATATGGAAAATTCCGTCACGCAATTGGTTTTCAACAATATTGAAATGATTTCCGGACTGACGGTCTTTTAGTTCTTCACCAAAACAGAAAATTACAGTCATATCATGTTTCAAAGCAGTGTCTACTTTGCTTGCGATTAAAGCATCTGTTTCGTGAAAAATAGCGCGGCGCTCAGAGTGACCCAGAATTACTGTATTTACACCAATACTAGTTAACATGTCTGCAGAAATTTCTCCTGTAAAAGCTCCGCCTTCAGCCTGATGAACGTTTTGGGCAGCAACACCAATCGTAGTGTTTTTTACTTTAGCAGCAGCGGCCTGTAAGTTTACAAATGTTGGAGCAACAATCACCTGTGCAGTTGTTTGTGCTGGTATTTTTGTAATTAATTCACTTAATAATTCTTCAGTTTGTCCTGCGTTTTTGTGCATTTTCCAGTTTCCTGCAACAATCTTTTTTCTCATTTTGGTAGTTTTTATTATTCTTTTAATTTTTGTTTTTGTGGTAATTTGTGAAGCTGTTTAAGCTTGATTTAAACTTTTTAAGGTTTCATCGATTTTGTCAAAATCAGTTTCAACAGCACGATACAAAACAATTTTTCCGGTTTTATCTATAATAATATATCTCGGAATCCAGTCAAGATCAATTGCTTTTCCGAAAACACCTTTCATACCGTCGTTCATCATAAAATGATCTCCTTTTAATTCGTGTTTTTCAATTCCGGCTTTCCATTTTTCTGCTGTTTTATCAGCAGATAGAAATAAGTAGGATACATCAGGATTATTGGCTTGCAATTCTTTTAGTTTTGGCATAGCTTTTACACAATCGCCGCACCAGGAAGCCCAAACTTCGATTACCAGTGTTTTTCCTTTATATTTTTTAAGAATGTTTTTAAATGTAGCCTGATCTCCCTCCAGGGTTAATAATTTTTCAGACACAGCCTCTTTAGAGAAACTTGTTTTTTGAGCCTGTGTACATGAAAAAGTAACAAAGGCAATAAGGATTAGGGATATTTGTTTCATATGAAGATTATAAAATTTTATTCGAATACTCAATTCACAAAGTTAAACAAACAAATCGAATGCCAAATGGAGATTAACAAAATTTGAAGAGTCGTTTATTATGTAACAAAACATGGAATTTTGGTTAGAAAAAACGAATTGAAATCGTAATAGTTAGCCTGAAAAATGAAAAAACTTAGATGTAATCTTTTAAGGAAGTGAAATTCAGAGAATATTTTTTTGTTTTTATGGCTTTTTGGGGACTGAAAAACGTCAGCTTCAAACAAAAAAATCTTCAATACTATTGAAGACTTTAAGATGTTTTGAGGAAATATTAGTTCAATTCATAATTACCGTTTGCCAATTTTTTAGAAGGAAAAATCCATTCGTCTAAAGCTTTATATAAAAAACCATGTTTTAGATTTGTATTTAATTCAATTTCTGTGAAATGATTAATTTTTAGTTTTGAAGTTTCCTTTCGTTTAAGGGCAGAAACACCATATATATCCGACTTTTCATAAATCGTCAGAATGTTTCCGCAAAAATTGATGTCTGGAATCTCTTCTATATCCGAATCCCGGAAACATCCGATAAAAACAAAATTCACATTTGGATTAGCCAGATAAGTCGACACGTATTGTGCGATATAACCACCTTTTGAAGTTCCGATAACAGTTATCTTGTTAGGCGCAATTCCTTTTTTCAACAGTGTTTTGATTTGTTTTACAACCTTTTCTGCATAATCAGATGCATTTGTGTTTTTCTTTCTTTTTTCGCTAAAAACAATAAAATTATCTTTTCTGAATGATTCTAAAATTTTATCGTATTCTGCTTTTCCATATTCAGGATGAGCTGCATTCAGGTC
Organism: Flavobacterium sp. 1355; assembly: GCF_017833415.1. Taxonomy (GTDB): domain Bacteria; phylum Bacteroidota; class Bacteroidia; order Flavobacteriales; family Flavobacteriaceae; genus Flavobacterium. Next base: position 62,377 of record NZ_JAFICC010000001.1, read on the forward strand.
GTTTTCTTCGATAAATTTATTGTGAAGAAAAAAAATATAAGCCTGATCTGTATTTTTTGTCTGACCAAAACTTAAAATAGTAAACAGCATTATGAACAGAGCAATAATAACTTTAAAGAGTTTTTCATCGATTGAGAATGTTGAATTTGTAATCAAATATAGATAAAAAAACGCCAATACTCTTAGAGAGAATATTGGCGTTGATAAAAGTTTTTGCTTAATTCTTTTACAAACTATAAGCAATATCAGATAATTTTAAATCATCAACATCGTTATAATGAAGTTTCTGCACTACAGTTCCTTTATGTAAAACTACAATGCTAGGATTGGCTCTTTCAACTGTTTTTAAAGTGGTTGCGTCGCAGAAATAAAAATCAACGTTTAGACCATATTGTTTTTTTGCTTTTGCAATTTCGTCTGCACCCGAAGCTGTCATGGCAATTACTTTGTATCCTTTTGCTTTTGCTTCCTGATTTACTTTTTCGAGCTTTTGCATTCCTTCCGGAGAAGATAAAGTTAAATCGTAAGTAACGAAAATTACCAGTTTTGGCTCTTTCAATAATTCTTCTTTATAATCAGAATCATCTTTTACCATAGTAAAATCGTGAATTGGCGGTACATAGCCTTCTGTAATTATTTTATCTTTTCTATCCACGAAAGTGGCACCCTCAGGAATATTCATCAAATCTTTTTCAGTAAATTCTTTATCCACTCCGTTTACTTTGTAGATAAAAACCATTTCTACAACCGATTTTGGAGCACCATCAGGAATTCTCATTCCGTCTTCAATATTATTGCCCACTTTAAAAGGACGAAAATCTTTTATAGGATTATGATTTAAAACCCAAACTGCCATAATTACACATAATACAATGCTTGCCAAAGCAATTATGTTGGTTACTAACTTTGAAAACAGCGGTTTTACCAATTTTTTGTTGATGAATAAAATCAAAATAAAGAAAAGCAAAACAACATCTTTTGTAAATGACTGCCAAGGTGTTAAGTGCAGCGCATCCCCAAAACAGCCACAATCTTTTACAACATCAAAATAAGCCGAGTAGAAGGTAAGGAACGTAAAGAAAACAATTAAAAGCAAAAGAGCCCAAATGGTTGTTTTTGCTTTATAACCAACCAATAACATTACGCCTAAAACTACTTCTAAAATCACCAAAAAGATCGCTAATCCTAAAGCTAAAGGTTCTAAAAAAGGCATATTAAAAACCGGTTCACTAAAATATTCGGCCAGTTTATAAGAGAAACCAACAGGGTCATTTAGTTTAATTAATCCTGAAATGATAAATAATACGCCGACAAACAAGCGTGAGAATTGAGTAATGATGTTTTTCATATTTTGTGTTTTTTTTGCCACGAATTTCACGAATGAGCACGAATTAATTTGTGTAAATTCGAGAAATTCGTGGCTGAAATATTATTTTAATGGATCAAGTATGAGAGCAAAAACAGAATAATTAATCATATCCTGATAATTGGCGTCTATACCTTCAGATACTAAAGTTTTTCCTTTATTATCTTCAATTTGCTTTACTCGAAGTAATTTCTGAAGAATCAAATCGGTCAGTGAACTTACACGCATTTCGCGCCATGCTTCACCATAATCGTGATTTTTGGCTAACATCAATTCTTTGGTTAATCTAACCTTTTCATCATATAATTCAGTTGCTTTTTCTACATCAAGATCCGGCTGTTCTACAACGCCCAATTCTAATTGTATTAAAGCCATGATAGAATAATTTATAATTCCGATGAACTCTCCTTTTTCGTCTTCATCTACCTTACGAACTTCGTTTTCCTGTAAACTTCTGATTCTTTGTGCTTTTATAAAAATTTGATCTGTCAGCGACGGCAGTCGTAAAATACGCCAGGCGCTCCCGTAATCTTTCATTTTATTGATAAACAAGGTTCGGCAAACCGTGATTACATTATCAAATTCAAGGGAAGTATTCTTCATTTATTGCTGTATATTTGCTAAAATTTCTTCAAAAATAAGGATAAAATTAAAGAGTTTCAAGTTTCAGGTTTTCTTTGTTTCAAGTTTTTTCTAAACAAAGTGTTAATGCCAAAACTTGAAACTAAAAAAATGTTTCAGGTTTCAGGTTTCAAGTTGAAGTACATTGCGCAAGCTGAGTAACTTGAAACGTGAAACAAGAAAAACCTGAAACAAAATTCATGAAACTTGAAACGTGAAACAAAAATAACTACACATTATGTTGATTAACTGCAAAGGCGAACTTATAGATTTATCGATTCCTAAAGTAATGGGGATTTTGAATGTGACACCCAATTCTTTTTTTGACGGTGGAAAATACAAAAACGAACAAGAAATCATTTTGCAGGTAGAAAAAATGCTTGCCGAAGGTGCCGATTTTATTGATATCGGAGCCTACTCAAGCAAGCCAAGTGCAGCGTTTGTAACAGAACAAGAAGAAACAGAACGAATTATTCCTGTAATCGAATTGATTTTAAAGCATTTTCCTAAAGCATTATTGTCAATCGATACTTTTAGGGCAGAAGTTGCAAAAGCTAGTATAGAAAGCGGCTCCGCCATTATAAATGATATTTCGGCAGGAGAACTTGATGATAAAATGTTTGACGTTATTGCCAGATATAATGTTCCGTATATCATGATGCACATGCGTGGGAACCCGCAGACTATGCAAAGTTTGACGCAGTACGACGATATTGTAAAAGAAATACTTTTTTATTTTTCTGAAAAAGTTCAAAAAGCGACAAGCATGGGAATTAATGATTTAATTCTCGATCCTGGTTTTGGTTTTGCCAAAACAACAGATCAAAATTATGAAGTGATGCAAAAAATGGAACTTTTTAATTTGTTGGAATTGCCTGTTTTAGCAGGTATTTCAAGAAAGTCAATGATTTATAAAACACTTAATAGCACACCGCAGGAAGCCTTAAACGGAACTACATTTCTAAATGCAATTGCTTTGACAAAAGGGGCTAAAATCCTGCGTGTTCATGATGTTAAAGAAGCTGTGGAATGTGTTACTTTGTTTAATAAAATAAATTCTAATAAGAATAACCAATAAATTTGTCATTCCGAGGAACGAAGAAATCACACTGGAAACTCTGCAAACAAAATCGCCAATCTTTGTCGATTACTAGTGTGATTCCTTCGTTCCTCGGAATGACAAACTTTGTTTAAAAGAAATAAAATGAAATACTTTAGCCTAATTATCATCTTTGTCCTTTTCTCCTGCGGAAAAAAAGAAGACGTTTTACTTCCAAAATCAAACGTAACAATTGTAAAAGATGTAGAGGATCTTTCGCCAATTTATATCTTTTTTAAAACAGAGGGAAAAGATACAATTGCTGAAGTAAACCGAAAGAGCAGCATAATTTCCACCAACTGGATTTTTAATATTGACAAACGCCTGCCTTTAAAATTGGTAATTCCGGAAGTAATGAAATTGCAGGAAAAAAAGCGTGCCGACAGCGCCCATAAAAAAGAAAAAGCCGAAAATTATTATTCCTATGCAGATTCCATTGGAAAGAATTTAGCCTTTTTGCCTTTCACGAAAGTGTATTACAAAATGGAAAAACCAAATAAAGAAAATTTTGTATTTTATTTTAGAAAAGGAAAAGAGAAAGTTTTGGTAGGTAATAAGGAAATAAAAATATCAGAAATATTACAGCATTTTTATAGTATAAAGTTTGAAAGAGTGCCAGATGTGGTATTTTTATTTGATAAGAACATGAGCTATGAAGAATATATACAAGATAAAATTTTACTGCAAAAATATGTGTCTTACAATCTTGATAAACTTCCGGTAGAATTCATCTTCTAAAAACTTGAAACTTGAAACAAAGAAAACCTGAAACAGAGAAACAAAAAACTACTGGTGATGATAAGGTTCATTTCTTAAAATCGTAAATCCTCGATACAATTGTTCGATAAAAAACAAGCGAACCATTTGATGCGAAAATGTCATTAGCGAAAGCGAAATTTTTCCCTGCGCTTTGCTGTAAACCGTGTCTGAGAACCCGTAAGGCCCGCCAATTACAAAAACTAAAGTTTTGATTCCGGAGTTCATTTTCTTTTGCAATTCTTCAGAAAAACCGACGCTGGAGAAGTTTTTTCCGTTTTCATCCAGTAAAATCAATTGATCAGTAGGAGAGAGTTTAGATAAAATCAATTCGCCTTCTTTTTCTTTTTGCTGACTTTCAGATAAATTTTTGACATTTTTGATGTCTGGAATAATCTCCAAATCAAATTTGATATAAAACGACAAACGTTTAGTATAATCGTCGATTAAAGTCTGCAGCGATTTGTTGTCGGTTTTGCCAATGGCGATAAGTTTGATGTTCATTTTTTTATTTTTTCGCTACGACCCGAGCGTTAGCGAACGGGCGAAGTAATTGCACGAATTTTATTTTAGTTTTTTGCCACAGATTGCACAGATTTTCACAGATTAAAAAAATATTAACAGTTAAATAATCTTTTTAATCCTTTAATCTGTGGCAAATAAAAGGCTATTTTTTGTTCTCAAAAACAGTTTTAAAATGCTCTACGATAGGGAATGGTTCGTAATAATGATGCAAAATCTTCTTCCATTCTAAATATGCTTCAGAAGTTCTGAAACCTATTGTATGATCTTCCAATGTATTCCAGTCAACCAATAAGAGATATTTATTTTCGACTTCAAGACATTTCTGTAACGTATGACCCAAATATCCATCAACTGAAGAAATATATTGACTTGCCTTTGCAAAATCAATTTCGAACTGAGTTAATAAATCTCGTTTTATATAAAGAAAAGCGGCTTCTAGAATCATAGTTTAATAAGATTATAAATTCATTTTATCTGCTCGATCTGCTAAATCTGCGAGAAAAAAAATAATCTCTCGCAGATTTAGCAGATCGAGCAGATTTTATTTTTTAATATTTAGCGATTAAAAAATCTGCGCTAATCAGCTTTAATCTTGTGTAATCTGCGTGAAATATTTTTACACAAATTTCGACAAGTTTAGTTTTTAGAAAATTTTGCTTCAAAAGCTTTAAATCTTGTATCTAAATCTTTCAGTAATTGTTTTTTTACAGAAGCGTCCTGAATAAAACTGTAATTAATACTATTGTAAACATATTGTTTTATTGTCGCGTACGAAACATCAGGATATCTTTTGGCTAATAAAACATATTGCTCTGTCATATTGGTTCTTAAAATTCCGGCATCATCTGTACTAATAACAATAGGCACATTGAACTCTTTATAAAGCGTAAACGGATGTCTGTTTTCTTTTACTTTCAAAATGAATTCGTTACTTACCAGATTAATTTCAATTGGAATATTGTTTTTTGCCATATAGCGTAATAAATCATACGAATTGGCTTCGTAAGCGATATCAACGCCGTGACCAATTCGGTTTGCTCCTGCAACATAAATTGCATCATTAATATGCCAGGTTAAATCTTCCGGCTGAACTAAACCTAAAGTCAGCTCACCTGCGTGAAGTGTATATTTCACGTCAGGAAATTTCGAATGGCAATATTTGAACATCACCATGTGCAGCCAGTAATCTTTCATGGAGTTTTCACCGTGTTCAGGAGAAACAATATTTACTCCTGCAACCAATTTGCTGTCGCTTGCAGAGATAAAGGCAATAGTAAGGTTTTTAAACAAATCTACCGGATCCATAAAACGAAGCACAAAATTTTGATAACGCATCGTGAATTTTTCGTCATCCATTTTTAAATCTTTATGCAGTTTTGCAATGAAGTTTGTATTAAAATCTACAGCATATTTTTTGGCATCTTTTTGCTGAATCGCTTTGTATAATTCGTCTAAAAGTTTCAAAACTGCTTTTTCGTCTTTTTGTACAGCAGCCTGACGCAGTTTTGTATTGAAATCAGTCAAATCTGCGACATTCATATCACACGGAATTGTTGATAACTGTGTTTCAATATAACTTACATTTTCTGCAATGGCACGTTTTTTTAATTCAAGCATTCCTTCCGCAAAGTGACCTGGAATTGTGGGTTCGAATTTCTGAAAAGAGTCAAAAAACAAATCGTCAGATGGTACAGATCCGTTATAATCTTTAGCCGACCAGGTTTGCATAACCTGTTGCTGATAAAAATCCAGTTTTCCTTGGTTTTTTAGAGAAGAAAAAGTCTGCCAGTTTCCTTGTGCGGGTTTTGCTTTTGAAACTGCCATAGTTTCCAGATTCAAATAAAAATCTTCTGCAATGGCTCTTTCCAAAAGAGGTTCTGCATAAACTGATCCCGAAAAATGATGGTGTAAATCGCCCCCTTTTGGCATTTGCTGAAAAAAAGCTGTTAAGAGAGCTTCATTATTTCTGTTTTTTTCTAAATAACTTTCAGCCGATTGAGAAAAGCCGATTTGTGCTATAAAAATACAGAAAAGCGTAATTATCCTTGTCATACTCTAAGTTTAAATTACATGCAAATGTAAGAGTTTTGGAGGAGATTTGAAAATGTGTTTTGGGATTGATGTTTTGGGACGTGAATTTAACCGCAAAGTTAGCAAAGATTTTACGCAGTTCTGTCATCTCGACGAAGGAGAGATCACACAAGAAACTCCGCAATCAAAAGCGTAATCTTTGCCGGGCTACTAGTGTGATCTCTCCTTCGTCGAGATGACAACTAAACGAAAAAAAGACGCACAGTAGTGCGCCTTCTTAAAAATCTTAGAACCTTAGTAACTTAGAATCTTAGTCACTTAAGAAAAAAGTACATCATGAATTTCCTCAACCTTATCAAATACGCTTTTTGCAAAAGGGCAAAGCGGAATAATCTTTAGATTATTTTGGCGGGCATATTCTACGGCAGCCATTACCAGTTTTTTTCCAACACCTTTTCCGTTAAATTCTTCATTTACTTCTGTGTGGTCGATAATAAATTTTGAATCTCCTGCCCAGGTATAAGTCATTTTCCCTGCTTGTTTTCCGTCTTCTACAGCTTCAAAATAGCCTCTTCTTGTATCGTTTATTTGTTGTATTTCCATGATAAATTATATTAATGTAGTTTTGATTTCTATTGTGTTTGTTAATGTTTTATGAATCGGACAGCTGTTTGCGATTGTTTCTAAACGCTGTCTTTGTATTTGGTCTACCACGCCGGTTACTTCAATTTTTCTGGTAAATGAAGCTATATTTCGTTCAGAATCTCTTTCAAAATCAATTTTGACATTTATTTCAGAAACATCCCACTGTTTACGATTAATGTACATTCGTAAAGTAATCAGAGTACATGAGGCCAATGATGCGGCCAAAAGCTCTGTGGGATTAAAACCTAAATTTTTGCCTCCAACTTCCTGTGGTTCATCTGCGATGATAACATTTTCGCTGGCAGTTGTTATCTCGGTGCGGTATAAACGTGTATCTATTTTTGCTGAAACTGTATCCATATTTATTTGATTCTTGGTTCTGGTAATGGTACAAATTCGGTTTCACCCGGAACTTTAGGAAACGTCTGTGCCGTCCAGTCCTGTTTGGCTTTTTCAATCAATTCTTTATCAGAGGAAACGAAGTTCCAAAAGATAAAATGCTCTTCAGGAAATGGAGTACCGCCAAAAATATATACAGTTGAGTTTGCAGTGATTTCAAATTCACATAAACTGCTGTCGCTGGTAATAAGGATTTGTTTAGGATCGTAAATGTGTTCGCCGCTTTTGATGCTGCCTTCTAAAATATATAATCCACTTTCTCCAAATAAATCTTTTCCGATATTAATTTTTTGAGTGGTTTCACTTTTAATTTCAATAAAATACAGCGGACTGTAAACAGGAACCGGGGATTTTTTTCCGAATGCTTCGCCGGCAATTAATTTAAATGAAACTCCATTTTCTTCCCAAGCCGGAATATCCTGAGCTTCGACATGTGTAAAATTAGGATCCATTTGTTCCAGTTCTTTTGGCAGTGCCACCCAAATCTGTAATCCGTGAAGCATTTTGTCAGAATGTCTTAAGTATTCAGGTGTTCTTTCAGAATGTACAATTCCTTTTCCGGCTGTCATCCAGTTTACAGCACCTGGTTTTATTTCTAATTCTGTTCCAAGACTATCACGGTGCATAATACTTCCTTCAAACAAAAATGTAAGCGTCGAAAGTCCGATATGAGGATGCGGCGGAACATCCATATTTTGATATTGGTTTAAATGTGCCGGTCCCATATGATCGATAAATACAAATGGCCCAACGGCTCTTTTTTCGCGGAAAGGCAATAATCGCCCTACCATAAAATTGCCAATATTGGCGGCGCGTTCTTCGATGATTAAATTGATGTTTGACATGTGGTATTGTTTTATTTGAAAGCAAAATTACAGTTGTTATAGAAATCTGTAACTTAATTTAGATTAAGAAAAGTTGTTTTTGGTATTATTTATAAAAGTAAGAAATACAATTATAAAGATTTCATTGGAATTAAAAAATATAACACAATTGCACGAATTAAAACAGATTAATTGTTGAGAATTATTACAATTGTCAGACTGAGCGAAGTCGAAGTCCCGTGTGCTGAATCACTTTGCAAGACTTCGACTTCGCTCAGTCTGACAATGCGGTGAAAGATTACTCGTTTCTCAGAATTGATAAAAATCTTAAAAATCAATTAGTTGTAAATTAAATGAAATTCGTGTTTTAAATCTATTCAATCAATTCAAAATCCAAAACTTCACTTTCAGTTCCATTAATAATAATAGACAATTGATGTGCTCCCGTATGAAAAACTCTTGTTGTAATTAATTTAAAAGACTGGTTTCTTTCGATTTTTGTTAATTGATTCGGCTGATATATTTTTTCACTGATTTTGAAAACTTTTTTTGCCAAATGCCCTTTTGCTTTTTTGTAATGAACAGCGTATTCTAAACGTACTGTTTTTGCCTCTTTATTTTTATTGTTTAAGTAAAAATGAAACTGCAGGTAATCTCCAATTTTTACAATTGGGGTTTTAATTTCAAAAGACGAAAGCTCAATATTAGCACTTTCTAAACCAAAATGATTTAAAACTTCCGGATGTCCCTGTTTTAATAAAGTTCTGCATCCATGCTTTATAATGCCGTCAGTTTCTTTGCTGTGGCCTTTCCATTTTGAGGCAATTTCAAGCACAATTTGTGGATTATCTTTGGCAATGTCGTTTAAGTTATTTGCAACACTTCTGCGGACATATTCTGAAGGATCATTTTTTAAATTTTCCAGAATTGGAAGAATAGAAGCCGGGTCTTTCTTAAGAAAAGGAATTGCCATCGCCCAGGGTAATCGGGGTCTTGAACCTTCGCTGGCCAATCTTCGTACATGATGATTTTCGTGCAAAGACCATTTTATCATTTCATCGATCATTTTTTCTTTATATTTTAAAATGAACGGACGGACTGCAAATTCACAACTGATGAATTGTGTTATTGAAACAAAGGCTTTTGCCGAAGTTTTAAAATCGTCCAAGCCGTATATTTCGATATAATCGGCAAAAAAAATGAAAGCCAGATTGCCCTCAGTAAAACTATTCTTCTTTAAGTTTTGGATGATTTTATCAATTAAAGAAACGGCTTCAGGAAAATTCTCCGGCATAAACTGATGCAAAACCACTGTGGTATGTTTCATTCGTTCTTTCCATTCTTTTTGAGCAAAATCACCCTCATAAATGGTTTCTATAAATTTCTTTTTATCGAACGAAGGATGAACTTCGGCAACAGCCTGACCAAATTTTTCGTAAAAGGAAACCGAATAAATATCTTTAATTAAACCCATAATTTTGTTTGATTGAAGCTCAAAGATATTTAATGTTTTTAATATTAAAAAGGTAGATTTTAGAATAAATTATTTATGAAAACCATTCTTTTAATAAATAAATCAAGAATGTTTCTTTATCATAATTTTACCTACTTTTCTTGTTATATTAAAGTATTTTTTGAATGTCTCTCGATTTTTAGAACTTGTTTAACTTTCAATTCCACAAAATAAGTTTTACTTTAGCATCTTATAAAATTTATAAAAATGATTAGCGATATACAATTTCAAGCCGAATTAAAATTATTAATAAGCAATGCCATTCGTGAGGATGTGGGCACAGGAGATTACAGTTCATTGGCCTGTATTCCTGATACGGCACATGGTCAGGCTAAATTACTGGTAAAAGATCAGGGAATAATTGCGGGCGTTGAATTGGCAAAAATGGTTTTTGAACATGTAGATCCTAAGCTAAAAGTAAAAACTTATATAGAAGACGGTACACATGTAGAATATGGAGAAGTAGTGTTTGAGGTTTCGGGAAGCTCACAGTCAATTCTAAAAGCCGAAAGAGTAGTTTTGAACACGATGCAGCGTATGTCTGCAATTGCTACAAAAACAAATCAGTATGTTGCGCTTTTAAAAGGAACAGGGACTAAAATATTAGACACAAGGAAAACGACCCCAAATTTCAGAGCTGCAGAAAAATGGGCTGTAAAAATCGGAGGCGGAGAAAATCACCGTTTTGCACTTTATGATATGGTGATGTTAAAAGACAATCACATCGATTTTGCAGGCGGAATTACACTTGCAATTAAAAAAACAAAAGCATATCTTAAAGAAAATAACCTGGATTTAAAAATTATTGTTGAAGCCCGAAATTTAGATGAAATCAGAGAAATTTTATTGAGTGATGGCGTTCATAGAATTCTTATTGATAACTTTAATTATGAAGATACAAAGACGGCAGTAAAATTAATTGGAAACAAATGCCAGACAGAATCTTCGGGTAATATAAACGAAAAAACCATTCGTGAATATGCTTTATGCGGTGTGAATTATATTTCATCGGGAGCATTGACACATTCAATTTATAATATGGACCTGAGCTTGAAAGCTTTTTAAGTGATTGGTTTTGAGTTATAAATTATGAGTTAGGTTTGTAATCTAAAATCTGGCCTCAATCCCGGGGCTTCGGGACTAAAATCAAAAAAATATGTCGAAAGAGATAGAAGATCGGATTGAAAGAATTCCGCTGTTGCGCTCTGTGGTGCGGGGCTTAAAAAGAATAAAGCTTCCATGGCTGGAAGGTTTTTCGCTATACGATTTACTGGAGTTGTACGTTTTAGGAATTCTTGAAGGAGCGTTTTCCTATCATGCCAGTGCGGTTTCTTTTAGCTTTTTTATGGCTTTGTTTCCGTTTACCTTATTCATTCTGAATTTAATTCCTTTTATTCCTATAGAAGGATTTCAGGCCGATTTTCTGCTTTTTGTACAACAGGGAGTTCCTCCAAATACTTATGATGCAATTAGTAAAATTATTACAGATATCTTAAATAATAGTCACTCGGGTTTACTTTCTTCGGGATTTTTATTGTCTATTTTTTTAATGGCAAACGGGATCAACGGAATTTTGAGCGGTTTTGAATCGTCAAAACATGTTTTTGATAAAAGAGGTTTTTTTAGCCAGTATCTGGTTGCATTGGCAATTTCATTGGTTATGACAATAATATTGTTTGTAACGGTGGCAACAATTGTCGTTTTTGAGGTTTTAATTCAGAAAACCATCATTCAGGATGTACTAAGTGATAACATTCCACTAATCATTTTGGGCCGATATGTGTTTGTAATGTTGATGATTCTTATAACTACTTCAATATTACTTCGTTATGGTACAAAGCAGTACAATAAAGTGCCTTTTATTAGTATTGGATCAGTTTTTACAACAGTGTTAATTGTTATATCTTCGTTCTTTTTCGGGATTTGGGTTATAAAATTTTCAAAATACAACGAACTTTATGGTTCAATTGGTACATTATTAATTCTAATGTTTTATATTTGGATAAACTGTATGATTCTGCTTTTGGGGTTCGAATTGAACGCTACGGTCAGAAAATTAAAACAAAAAAAAATAAATATATTATGAAAAATTGGATGTTAACGATCGGTATTTTCTTTTTTGCATTAGGCACAGTTCAGAGCCAAAGTGTAATTGGAAAATGGAAAACTATCGATGATGAAACGGGAGAAGCAAAATCAATTGTAGAAGTTTACGAGAAATCGGGTAAGGTTTACGGTAAAGTCGTAGAAATACTTCGCGATAGTCACAAAAAAGATGTGTGTACCAAATGCGAAGGTGCAGAAAAAAATAAACCAATTTTGGGGATGGTTATTATCAACGGTCTTAAAAAAGACGGTAAGGAATATAACGGAGGAAGTATTCTTGATCCTACAAACGGTAAAAAGTACAAATGCTATATCACATTAGATTCTGCTGATAAATTGAAACTGCGTGGTTACGTTGGAGTTGCCATTATGGGAAGAACCCAATACTGGACACGAGTTAAAAATTAATTATATTTAAAATAAAATATGCGAAAATTAGTGTTGATAGTCTTATTTCTGGCCATCTTGCCAAATAGTTTCGGACAATCTAAAAATTCTGCATTACCCATAAGTCATCTAACAGGTGACTTTTATGTTTATAAAACATTCCATGATTACAACGGAACGCTGATTTCGGCCAATGCCATGTATCTTGTAACCAACAAAGGCGTTGTGCTCTTTGACGCTCCGTGGGATGAAACACAATTTCAGCCGTTATTGGACAGTATAAAAGCAAAACATAATAAGGAAGTCGTTATGTGCTTTGCAACGCATTCTCATGACGACAGGGCAGGAGGTATTGCATTTTACAAACAAAAAGGAATTAAAACCTACACAGGAAAACTTACCGATGAAATTTTAAAGAAAGAAAATAAGCCAAGAGCAGAATATATCGTGCCAAATGATACGCTATTTACCGTTGGGCAATATAAGTTTGAAGTGTTTTATCCCGGAAAAGGACATGCACCAGATAATATTGTGGCCTGGTTTGCTAAAGAAAAAGTACTTTATGGAGGTTGTTTTATAAAAAGTGCTGCTGCAAAAGATTTGGGTTACCTGGGTGATTCTGATGTAAAGCAGTGGGAAAAATCGATTAAAAAAGTAAAATCGAAATGCAAAGCACCACAATATATTATTCCTGGGCATGAAGACTGGACTGATACGCAATCTCTGGATCATACTTTAAAATTAGTTCAGGAATATAATAATGAAAAAGCGTCTGGTAAATTAAATAAAAAGTAATTTTACAGACCATAAAATCTTTACATGTATTTCGTCGAAGTTATTTTACCGCTTTCTTTAGCCAAAACATTTACTTACAGGGTTTCTGAAACTGAATTCCATTTTATAAAAAAAGGAATGCGGGTTGCAGTGCCTTTTGGAAAAAGTAAAATGTACACAGGTCTGGTTATGGATATTCATGAAAATGCTCCAAACTTATATGAAGCTAAGGAAATCCATCAGATTTTGGACGAAATACCCATTGGTACAGAAATTCAGCTTAAGCACTGGCTTTGGATTGCCAATTATTATATGTGTGGCATTGGAGACGTGTATCGTGGTGCGTTCCCTACAGGGTTATTGTTGGAGAGCGAAACAATTATTTCGCACAAACCAAATGTTACAGTAAATGACAGTGAGCTTTCTGATGATGAGTTTTTAATTTATGAAGCTTTACATCATCAAAGTTCTCTTAAAGTTCAGGATATCGTTTCGATTCTGAATAAGAAAAATATACTTCCGGTCCTGCAAAAAATGATTTTAAAAGATATCATTGTTTTAGAAGAGGAAATAAAAGAAAGCTACAAACCTAAACTGATTCGTTATGTGAAATTGCACAGCCAATATGAAACAGACGAAGGTTTGGAGCAGTTATTACAAGTGCTTAAAAGTGCTCATAAGCAAAAAGAAATTGTTTTATCCTATTTTCAGTTAAGAGCTTTAGAAAAGAGTCCCGTTACAGTTAAAAAACTAACAGAGGTTTCAGGCTCAACTTCTACCGTTATAAAAGCTTTAATCGAAAAAGAAATTCTGGAGGAATATTTTATACAGCATGACAGGGTTTCTTACGAAGGCAAAGCGTCTGAAAAACAATTGCTGCTAAGTGAAGCGCAGGAAGCAGCTTTTGATTCTATAAAAAAGAATTTAAGCGAAAAGGAAGTTTGCCTGCTTCATGGCGTAACCTCAAGCGGTAAAACAGAGATTTATATAAAACTTATTGAAGAGTATTTAAGCTCGGGAAAACAAATTCTGTATTTACTTCCGGAAATAGCGCTTACGACCCAATTAGTTTCCAGATTACGACTTCATTTTGGAGACAAAGTAGCCGTTTTTCATTCCAAATATAGCAATAATGAAAGGGTAGAGGTTTGGAAACAAACGCTTGAAAACTCAGAAAAGGCTCAAATTGTCATTGGCGCGAGGTCGGCTTTGTTTTTGCCTTTCGCCGATTTAGGGTTGTTAATTGTGGATGAAGAGCACGAACAGACTTTTAAGCAAGTTGATCCTGCACCCCGATATCATGCGCGTGATTCTGCAATAGTTTTAGCTAACCTGCATAAAGCCAAAGTGCTTTTAGGATCTGCAACACCAAGTATAGAAACCTATTTTAATACACAAACTGACAAATATGGTTTGGTATCGCTTTCAGAACGTTATAATAATGTACGAATGCCTGAAATTGTTTTAGTCGATTTGAAGGATAAGCACTTCAGAAAAAGGATGACAGGGCATTTTAGTGATGTGTTAATAGAAGAAATTGCTGAAGCCTTAACTTTGGGCGAGCAGATAATTTTATTTCAAAACAGACGAGGATATTCTCCTATTATAGAATGTTTGACTTGCGGACACGTGCCACATTGCCAGCAGTGTGACGTGAGCCTGACTTTTCATAAGCATAAAAATCAATTACGCTGTCATTATTGTGGTTATTCCATTTCAAAACCAACACATTGTCATAGCTGCTCTAGTGTAGATATGACTACAAAAGGATTTGGTACAGAACAAATTGAGCAGGAATTAATGTCTCTTTTTCCTAAAGCTAAAACATGGCGAATGGATCAGGATACGACGCGTGGTAAATTTGGTTTTGAAAAAATTATAGATTCTTTTAAAAACCGTGAAATAGATATTTTAGTCGGAACACAAATGCTGGCCAAAGGTTTAGATTTTGATAATGTAAGTCTTGTCGGTATTATGAATGCTGATAATATGCTGCATCATCCTGATTTCAGAGCGTTTGAAAGAAGTTATCAAATGATGACACAGGTTGCCGGAAGAGCGGGGAGAGCTGATAAACAAGGGAAAGTAATAATTCAAACCTATAACCCAAATCATAATACAATACAACAGGTTACAAACCATAATTATTTGGGGATGTACAAAGAGCAATTGTATGACAGGCAGATTTATAAATATCCGCCTTATTTCAGGATTATAAAACTGACGTTGAAAAACAAGGATTATGATAAGTTAAAAGAAGGTGCTATGTGGTTGTATCAGGTTTTGAGCCAGAATCTTGATATGCCTGTTTTAGGCCCGGAAGAACCGGCAATTAATAGAATCAGAAATGAATATATCCGTACAATCCTAATTAAAATTCCTCAGAACCTGCCATTGGGAGGTACAAAAAAAACTATTCAGAAAATGTTGAATAGTTTTGAGGCCGTTGCTCAGTACAGAGCTATAAAAGTGACTATAAACGTCGATTTTTATTAAGATGAGGTAGAAAGCGCTCTTACCAAATCTTCTTTCTTATTTCTGCTTAAGGGGATTTTGGTAATACCAATTTCTGCAAATTTACTATTAAAACGTTCAACCTTATCTATGTTAATGATATAGGATTTGTGTACGCGGATAAATTTGTCCTTTGACAGATCATTTTCAAAAGACTTCATGGTAGATAGAACGAGATTGCTGTCGTCTTCGGTAACTACTCTTACATAGTCTCCAAAAGCTTCAATCCATTTAATTTTTGAAGTGAAAATTTTCAGTTTTTTAAGATTGCTTTTTATAAAAATATGTTCGCCCTCTTCTTCCTTTACTTCTTTTTTAAGTAAATGCATGTCGATTGCTCTTTTTACAGAAGCATTAAAACGATCTACTGCTATTGGTTTTTGTAAATAATCGGTAGCATCATAATCAAAAGCTTTCAAAGCATATTCTGCTTTTGAAGTAATAAATATAATCTGGGGTTTAGATTTTAATCCGTCAAGGAAGTCAAAGCCATTGATAACAGGCATTTCAATATCTAAAAAAATTAAGTCAATATTATTTAAAGAGATACAGCTTTTGGCTTCTATTGCATTAGAAAAATCCCCAACTAAGTGCAAACCTGGGTGATTATTAACTAATTTTGCAATAATTGTCCTTTGTATAGAACTATCATCAACAACAACACAGTTTAGTTTCATAACATTTAAATTTAGAATAAATTCAGGATAGCAATAGTAAATGTATTATTTATTTGGTAAAAAAACTAAATTCAGCGGTTATTTTTTGCATTATAACGAATAAATGCAAAAAAGTGTTGTGTATATAAATTTAATGCTTACTTTTGCACCCAATTTTAACAAATAAATATTGTATTTATGAATCATTATGAAACTGTTTTCATTTTAAATCCCGTTTTATCTGAAGTTCAGGTGAAGGAAACAGTAACGAAATTTGAAGAATTTCTTACTAGTAGAGGAGCTGAAATGGTATCGAAAGAGGATTGGGGTCTGAAAAAAATGGCTTACGAAATCCAAAACAAAAAAAGTGGTTTTTATCACTTATTCGAATTCAAAGTAGCTGGAGAAGTTCTTGTAGCTTTTGAAACTGAATTTAGACGTGACGAAAGAGTTATGCGTTTCTTAACTGTAAGTTTAGACAAACATGCTATCTCATGGGCTGAAAGAAGAAGAGCCAAATTAAAATCTACTAAAGCTTAATTATTATGTCTACAATAGAGCAATCTGCAAAAGGAAAAAAAGACGGAGATATCAGATATTTAACGCCTTTAAACATTGAAACTAACAAAACTAAAAAGTATTGTCGTTTCAAAAAATCAGGAATCAAATATATCGATTATAAAGATGCTGATTTCTTATTGAAATTCGTTAACGAGCAAGGAAAAATTCTTCCACGTCGTTTAACAGGAACTTCATTAAAATACCAAAGAAAAGTTTCTGTAGCTGTAAAAAGAGCTCGTCACTTAGCTTTAATGCCATACGTGGCCGATTTATTAAAATAGTAAAAAAAAACAAAGTTGTTGGTTTCCCGTTAGACGGAACCTAACTTCTAAAATTATAAGGACAACAACATGGAAATTATTTTAAAACAAGACGTACAAAACCTAGGGTTTAAAGATGATGTAGTATCTGTAAAACCAGGTTACGGTCGTAACTTTTTGATTCCTCAGGGATTTGCTGCTTTAGCAACTCCTTCTGCAAAAAAAGTATTAGCTGAAAACTTAAAACAAAGAGCTCACAAAGAAGCTAAAATTGTTGCAGATGCAAAAGCAACTGCTGAAACTTTAAAAGCTCTTGAAATTAAAATCACAGCTAAAGCTGGTGGAGAAAAACTTTTTGGTTCTGTTACTAACATTGATATTGCTGAGGCATTAGAGAAATCAGGTAACGCTATCGATAGAAAATTCATCACAAGCGGAATCGTTAAACGTACAGGAAAATACAATGCAAGCATCCGTTTACACAGAGATGTTATCGTTGAATTGCCATACGAGATTATCGCAGAAAAATAACAACTTGTTAACTTATTGTTAATAAAATATAAAAATCACTCTTCGGAGTGATTTTTTTTTGACTAATTTTGAGGGAAATAACTCACTCAAAATCAGAAAAAATGAAAAAAATCTTTGTATTGTTGTTGTGTATTTTCGGTTTTACCGTCAGTGTAGCGCAGACTACAACATCGAGTATTAAAGGGATTGTAAAGGGTTCGGCAAACGAACTTTTGCCGGGAGCTACTGTTTTGGCAGTCCATACTCCGTCGGGTACTAAATATTCTTCCCTGTCTAATGAAGACGGAAGATTTAATATTTTGAATATGAGAATTGGAGGGCCATACAAAATTACTGTCAGTTTTGTTGGTTACCAAAATCAGGAGTATAATGATGTTTATCTCGATTTAGGAAAAGTATTTAGCTTAGATGTAGACTTAACAAGTGAAAGCCAGGCTCTGGAAGAAGTAAAAGTGGTCTCTAAGAATAAAGTTTTCCAAAGCGGAAGAACAGGTGCAGAAACAACAATTGGCAGAAGAGAATTAACAGCTTTACCTACGATTTCAAGATCAGCAGAAGATTTCACCAGACTGGAACCAACAGCAAGCGGTGGTTCATTCGGGGGAAGAAATGATCAGTATAATAACTATTCTCTGAATGGAGCTATTTTTAATAACCCGTTCGGACTCGATGCAGCAACCCCTGGCGGGCAGACTAACGCTCAGCCAATCTCATTAGATGCAATCGATCAGATTCAGGTAGCAACTGCTCCTTATGATGTTACTTTGTCAGGATTTACAGGAGCTTCTGTTAATGCTGTTACAAAATCAGGAACTAACGAGTTTCATGGTACTGCCTATGCATTTTACAGAAATCAGGATTTAACCGGAAGTAAAATCAAAGGACAGAAAATATTTGTACCTTCTTTAGAGCAAACTCAGGCAGGATTTAGTTTGGGAGCACCAATTATAAAAGATAAATTATTCATTTTTGGAAATTTTGAAATTGATAAAAGGACTGACTTAGGCTCTAATTTTATCGCCAATAACAATGATGGTATTACCGGAATTAATGAATCCAGAGTTTTACAATCAGATTTAGATGCCGTTTCAAGTGCTTTGATGGGGTTAAAAGATGCACAGGGTAATAATTTTAATTATAATCCGGGAGCTTATCAGGGTTTTATCCATGAATCGAATTCTACTAAAGGGATTATAAAACTGGATTGGAATATTAATGATAACAATAAACTGGCTGTTATTTATAATTTCCTTGATGCTTCAAAAGATAAGCCTGCACACCCAACCGCTTTAGGATTTAGAGGGCCAAATGCTTCAATACTTCAGTTTCAGAATGCAGGATATCAGATTAATAATAAATTAGATTCATTTTTATTAGAGTTAAACTCAAAATTTAGTGAGTCTGTTTCTAATAAACTTCAGGCTGGTTATACTTATTTTAATGATTTTAGAGATCCGTTTTCGTCTCCGGCTCCTGTAATTAATATTCAGGATGGATCAGGGGCAAATTATATTATTGCAGGTCATGAACCATTTTCTATCAATAATACGCTTAAGCAAAAAGTAATTCAGATTACCGATAATCTTACTTACACCAGCGGAAACCATGCCTTTACTTTTGGTTCTTCTTTTGAGAAATTTAATTTTGAGAATTCATTCAATCTGGCAGGATATGACAATTTTGGAAATCCAAATGGTTATGCGGGAACTTTTTTTACTCCTTACTCAAACGTACAGGCATTTTTAGATGACGCGGCTAGGCCTTATGCTACTAGTATTGTTGCTCAAAACTTTCAGTATGCACAAGATATGGCAGAATCTAAAAGCAATTTTGCTGTTGGATCAGATGGCGGATGGAAACTGGCAGAACTTAATGTAGGTCAATGGGCATTTTATGCTCAGGATGACTGGAGTGTTGCTGATAATTTTAAACTGACAATTGGTTTAAGAGCAGATAAACCTTTGTATTTCAATACTGATGAGTTGATTCAGAAATATATTGACACTGATAATGGTGGAGCCGGACGAGATAATAATATAGATTATTATGATCCGGAAACTGGTAAGGCGGTTAAATTGATTTCAACAGATTTACCAAGCGATAAGATTTTATGGTCGCCAAGGCTTGGTTTTAATTGGGATATTAAAAATGATGCAACCTCACAACTTCGAGGCGGATCAGGAATTTTTACCGGAAGAATTCCTTTTGTTTGGTTAGGAAACCAGGTTAGTGGTGCAGATGACAGCTTTTTCCAGATTATGGATCCAAATTATAAATGGCCGCAGGTTTGGAGAACAAGTGTAGGTTTTGATCATAAATTTGAAAGTAATTATGTTTTGACAGTTGATGTATCTTATAATAAAGATATTAATGGTGTTCATGTGCAAAACTGGGGCTTAAAAGATCCGACAGGAACTTTGGGCGGTGTAGATAACAGATTGATTTATACTGCTGCGGATAAAGGAGCTAATAATGCTTATGTAATGACAAATTCAGATAAAGGATTTGCTTTTAATAGTTCTATTAAGCTTCAAAAAACTTTTGAGAACGGATTTTATGCAAGTTTGGCTTATAATTATTTGATTTCTAAAGATGTAAATTCTATTGAGGCTGAAATTACAGGTGATGCTTTTGCATTTAACCCTGCACTAGGAAATGTAAATAAAGATGTGCTTTCTAATTCTAAATATGGAGATACGTATCGTTTTATTGGGGTAGCTTCAAAAAAATGGAGATATGGGAATGATAAATGGGCAACAACGCTGTCTACTTTTTTTGAATATGCTCAGGGTGGACGTTTTAGTTATACTTATGGAGGAGATATAAATAATGATGGTTCTGCGGTGAATGATTTAATTTATGTTCCTACCTCTGCTGAAATTGCACAAATGACATTTTCAGGAGCAGGACAAGGTGAGGCTTTTGATAAATTTATTGAGCAGGATGAATACTTAAGAGACAGAAGGGGTGAGTATGCAGAGCGTTACGGAGCAATTTCTCCATGGAGAGGAAAATGGGATCTGAAATTTTTGCAGGACTATAATTTCAGGGTTTCATCCGCCTCAGAAAAAAAGAACACCATTCAGTTTAGTGTTGATATTTTGAATGTTGGGAACTTAATTAATTCGGATTGGGGAGTAGTTCAGGTGCCTACGAGTGTACAGCCGATTGGCGTGACTGTTGCAGGAAACACACCAACTTATACTTTTACTAATACTCAGACCAAAACGTTTAACTATGATGCTAGTTTAACATCAAGATGGCAAATGCAATTTGGTATTAGATATATTTTCTAATAGATAAAGATGTTGTAAATTTGCCCCCTCATTTGAGGGGGCTTTTTTTTATATAAATAAGCCATTTAACATTATAATTTTGAAAAGCAATAATGAAATACGCAAGACTGACAAAAGAACAATTTGATGAATTACATGCAGAATTTTCAAGTTTCCTTGCAACGCAGGCAATTGATAAGGCAGAGTGGGATTCGATAAAAGAAAATAGACCAGTAGTAGCAGAACAGGAATTGGATGTTTTTTCTGATTTGATTTGGGAAGGTGTTTTATCAAGAGCAGAGTTTTTGGAACATTTTTCTAAAAATCATATTTTTCTGTTTCAATGTTTTGAAACTTATGTTCAGTCAATTGTTTTAAAATCATTGGTTCCGGAAACTGACTTTCTTACTAAAGATGGTTTACAATGGCTAAGTGATAATATGTTTACTGAAAACATAGAAATGAAAGTAGGAAAAAAAGTATTTACTGAAGATCGTAACTCTTCTATCTTTGATTTAATTCAACAGGGAGCGTTTTTAAGTGATGGGCAACTGTTCAAACAGATTAATACGATTATTGAATCGTAAATTGTACGATTATTTTTTAATTAAATAGGTAAATGATTGGTGTTAAATTATTTACCTATTTTTATTTTTTTAACTTTTGTTTAATCTTTTTTATTTTTCTATACCCGTATTTTTACGTGTTTTTTGTTAATATTGAAGGAATTAATTAATTTAATTAGATTATGTAAGTTTTACTTTTCAAATATATTTTTTTTCTTAAAAAAAGCATAAAAAAATTTCTTAAAAGTAATATTAAACTTACATATTTATTTTATTATGAAAAATACTTGATTTTTTTGAGATATCAATAATCGATTACTTTTCTGTGAAAAACACTGTATTTATTAGGTTTCCAAGCGTTTGTGTAATTAGTACGGTTCTCGCTTTTTAAAAAAAATAAGAATTTTATGTTTGTTTTGTATTTTAATTTTTATTATTTTTAATCAAAGAAAGTTAAACAAACAACGTTTTTTGATTTGCCTAATAATATATCAAATTCATAATGATGATATATTTTTTAAACAATAATCATAACCCAGTTTACTTCTTGTTTTACAACGGTAATTTTAGAATTTAATTTATTTTGCCTATGGAATTGACAAATACTCTTTTACTCAAGTTTGCGTTAGTAACTCAAATTATTTTAGCTTTATATTTTTTGATTTCGTACACTTTAAAGTTTATTGTTAAAATAAATTTTGGTGTATTGGCAGACTTGTTTTCTAAATTTAAATATTTCGTCAGTTTAAAATTTTTATTATTAAACCCATTCAATGGTTTTGTAATAAAAATTTGTTGTGACCTGATGACTTCAGGATGCAATAAATACCCCCGCTTTCATGATTCAATTTAATATTAAGTTATTCTAAAAACTTAATTTATTAATGGACAGCCTAATCAACTTCTGTTAATATTGTTTCATACATTATATTATAGAATTCCCCCCAATTCTAGAAATCTAAATTTTATCGATAAAATTTAGTACAAGCAACAAATCACTCCATCAGGAAAGCTGATAGAATCAGTATGTCCTGTAAGTTCAAAAAAAGAATTATTTAGAAGAATTTATTAATGTATGCGCAATGCGTACGGAATTGTTATGTGATTTATGCAGAAATCTAATTTGAAGCCCTTAGCTAAGGTTTTAAGTTTATTCTAATCAATTTATTATTAGTGTTTTTTTAATTGCCTAGGCATCGTGCCTATTGCAACAGGTATTTTATTGTCCATTTTCTAATCTTCCAAATTATGAAAAAAATCTTTACTTTTTGTAATCTCATTCATGAGAAGAGATTATTCGGACTATTATTTTTATTCTTATTATGTAATAATGCGTTTTCGCAATCGGTTTGCAGACCAACATCGCAAACTAATAGCCAGGGCGGATTATTATGTGTAGGATTAGATGTAGATAGTCCCGCTAATGCCTATGATAATGACGCAGGCTTAGCAACGTATGCGACACTAACCAATGCCGTCGGGCTTGGCTGCTTTGTCGAAGAAACATTGACTTTTAACCAAACGGCAAGAGCCGGAGATGAGGTGTTGATTTATTTTGGGACCGGTAATGGTTTATTAGATGTTTCATTACTATCTAATGCCTCAATTCAGGCAAAATTATCCGGAACAAATGTTGGCGCAAGGACTTCACTAAACAGTCCTCTTTTGAATTTGAATTTATTGAATGGCAATGGTGTTGGGGTAGCACGTTATACTCTGACCGGCGACGCCAATCAAATTCAGATTCAGGTCGGAGGGTTACTTAGTTTATTAGTGAGTCTGAGGATTTATGATGTTCGTCTGGATTTTGCAAAACCTACAGTAACAGGTGGTTTGAACCAAACAATTTGCTCGGGCACTTCAGCTAACCTTACAGCAACACCTGTAGCAGGAACAACTTTAGCGTGGTATAGTTCTGCAACGTCTACAACGGCTTTAGCTACTGGAAATACTTTTACCACACCGAATTTAACAGCTAATACAACTTATTATATAGGTGTTACAAGAGCAGGTGGCTGTGAAGGAAGCGATCGTTTGCCGGTTGTAATTAATGTTTCGAATCCGATTGCACCTGTAATCAATACTTCTGGAACTTCTTTATGTTCAGCAGGGGCCACACAACAGACAACATTATCGGTTTTAAATCCTATTCCCGGAACTACTTATTCCTGGTTTTCTTCTTCAAGCGGGGGAGTAGCTTTAGCCTCGGGAACCACATATTCGCCAACAGTTCCTGTTGGTACAACCAATTTTTATGTAGAAGCTTCGATAGGGTCTTGTTTGAGTCCCGCAAGGGCTCCGGTAACTGTTGTATCTACTGCTATTCCGGCGGAACCAACTATCTTAACACAAAGTGTAACTATACAATCTGGGCAAAACGCCACCTTAATTGCGACAACATCTGAACCGGGAGTTCTTTTAAATTGGTATGACGTTCCGACAGGAGGAACTGCAGAGGCGCTTAATTCGCCAACATTTACCACTCCTATACTAACTGCCACAAAAACGTATTATGTTGAGGCACAAAACGGTTCAGGAAATTGTGTAAGTATGGCAAGAGTTCCTGCAATGGTAACAGTTATTCCGTCTGCTTTAGGAGGATGTTTAGAAGCAAATAGCCAGCAGACTACAGTAAATGGTTTGTGTTTATTATGTACATCATCAAATCCTAATAATTCAGTTGACGGAAACCCAGCTACCGCGGCACGATTAACACTTCCTGTTGGATTACTAAACGGATGGATTCAACAGACACTTCAGTTTAATAATCCTGGAAAAGCAGGAGATATTGTTGATGTAGAACTTGAACTGCCTGGTGGTTTGGCAGATCTTGCATTATTAGGCGGAGTAAGTTTAGCTACTTATAATGGAGCTACTTATAACAATGACAGGGTTTTTATTAATGATCCTTTGGTAAGTTTACAATTATTAACAGGAGACCGTTTTAGAGCGAGCGTAGTGGCAGGAGCTAATTTTGATCGTGTAGAAATTCGCTTTGGCGCTGTTGTAACAGTACTAACAAGCTTAGATATTTATCAGGCTACTTATAGATATAAAGCACCCGCTATTACCGGAAATACAACTATTTGTACCGGACAAACTACGACATTAACAGCTGCACTTGCAGTTGGTGAAACAGTAAATTGGTATAGTGCTGCTACAGGCGGAAGTTCATTAGCTGCTACTGCTGCATTCACAACTCCGGCTTTAACAACAGCAACAACGTATTATGTTGAAATAACCAGAAATGGTTGTGTAAACAGTGAACGTTCTGCCGTTTTAGTTTCAGTTAATAATCCTGTTGCACCATCTTTGGTTGCTGTTCCGGCAAGTTTATGTTCTGGTCAGGCTTCTACAATTACAGTTCAGTCACCGGTTGTGGGGACCACTTACAATTGGTATGATGCGGCTTCAGCAGGAAACTTATTATTTACAGGAACTTCATTTACAACTCCCGCTTTAACAACAAATACCAGTTATTATGTTGAAGCTGTTATTGGGGATTGTATATCTCCCACCAGAACTGCGATACCGGTTACTGTAACCCCATTACCTGCAGCTCCAACTGCAGCATCTACTACAGTAATTATTCAGACGGGTCAAAATGTAGCACTACAGGTAAATCCGGTAGCGGGTATTGATAATGATTGGTATGATGTACCAACCGGCGGAACCGCAATAGCTGTTGATACCGACACATTTACTCCTTCTCCGGCTTTGACTGCGAATAAAACGTATTATGTTGAGGCAAGAAGTAACGGTTCAAATTGTTCGAGTACTACGAGAACTGCTATAAATGTTGTGGTTATCAATACTGTGAGCAGTTGTTTACAGCCTAATTTGCAAAATGTAACAAGAGATCCTGGCTTATTATGTGTTGCCTGTACTTCGGCAAATGATTCTTTTTCTGTAGACGGAAACATTAATACTGCTACAACTCTTTCAATACCTGTAGGAGTAGCAGGAAGTTATATACAACAAGAATTGATTTTTCCTACTGCTGGAGAAGCAGGTGATATTATAGATGTAGAATTAGAGATTCCGGCTGGACTTCTTGATATAAGTGCGTTATCTTATATTAGTTTAGCAACCTATAATGGAGGGACTTATAATAATGACAGAATAAATATCAATAACAATTTATTATCTATACAATTATTATCAGGAAATAGGTTTAAAGCGAGTTTTACTACAGCAGCTACATTTGACAGAATTGAAGTTAGATTAGGTGGAATAGCTACTTTATTAACGAGCTTAAATATTTATGGAGCTTCTTACAGGTTTCCAGATGCAGTTATAACAGGAAATGCTGCTCCAATTTGTTCAGGACAACAAGCAACATTAACAGCAACGGCTCCGGGAACACAAACTCAAACATTTACCTGGTATGATGCACCAACAGGTGGTGCGATTGCGGCTGTTAATCCTACAATTCCATTAACTGCTACAACAACCTATTATCTGGAAGCTGCACGAGCAGGTTGTGTTAATAGTGTTCGTCAGCTTGTTACTGTGAATGTAAATCCATATTCTACTGCTGCGGATGTTGTAGTTACAAGTCCAATTGAAGCAACTTGTGCAGGAGAAGCAGTGATTGCTCCAACAACTGCTTTAGCTGGTGCCGAGTTCAGATATTACACAGATCAGACTAAAGCACAAGAAATAATAACCGGAAGTGTTATTGGAGGGGTTACATTTACTAAAAATCCCGTTACCGATGCGCTTTCGCTGAGCGGACTTACAGCTGCAGGAGTGCCTTATAACTATTTTATATCTGTTTCAAGCCCAACTACCTGCGAAAATGACATTAATACTCTACAGCCAGTAAATGTAACTATTCCAACGCAAACGCCTTTAGTGGTTACATCGCCATTAATTGCCTGTGGTAGTGCAGATCTTACAACTGCTATCACACCGTTTGATACAACAGGAAATACAATATATACTTTTTATGACGCATCCAATAATGTAATAAATCAGGCTGCGGCAACAAATATAACTACAAGTGGTGTTTACTCCATTCAAGCTCAGGGTAACGGAGTTACTTGTCCATCTGTTATACTACCAGTAACAGTTACAATTAATCCGTTGCCAAGTTTGAGTGTTATTCCTTCGATTTCTATAAATGCCGGAAATGCTGTTGCCTTAAATGCAACATCTGATGGTACTCTTGCCTGGTTTGATCCACAAGGAAATGCCATAACAGGACCTCCATTTTCAACAGGAATTTTAAATACACCTGGAATATATACCTATACAGTAGTAGCAAGCAATGCTAACTGCTCAAGAGCAGGGACTGTTTCTATAAATGTTATTGATCCAACTAGTTGTCAGGATTTAACGCAAAGAGTGTATGCAAATGCACAAACATCAGGTTCGATTGTGACAGGAACTGTGTCTGATGGCGGAAACGCAGTTGATGGAAACCCTCAGACTTTTTCTACTATTACCACAGGAGTAGGATTATTAGGAGTGGGAACAACGTGGCAAAATTTAACATGGCCAGCGAATATCGTGAAAGGAACTCCTGTTACTATTAAACTAGGTTCCGAATATAGTGCAGTGGCATTAGGACAAAATTTATCAGTAATTGGAACCAAAGCCGGAGTTGATATCGGAACAATGCAGCCTGTTTCAAATTCATTATTGAATTTATTATCAGGAGATAATGCATTTGAATTTAGTTTTGTTCCATCAGATGCTACAGGGCCGCAGGATTATGACGGAATCAGAATTCAGTCAGCATCAATTTTAAGTGTGGCTCAAAACACAAAAGTTTTTGATGCTTATTATACAAGATCAGTACCAACTGTTGCCTGTACTCCTGGTGATATTGAGGATATATATTATGGCGCAACAGATCTTGGAATAGGAGTGCTAACAGCAACAGTTGGTGTTACCGATCCATGGAATGTAGCTGATAATGACGTTACAACATTTGCTACTATGTATAGTGGTGCAGGAGTACTTGCATCTGCAGATTTGACAGTTGCATTTAAAACACCTTCGATTGCAAGTGATACATTAAGAATTGTGGTTTCGAAACCAGCAGTTCTTCTGGATGTTAATGCCCTTACTGGTTTTAGTATTCAGCGTTATTTAGGAAATGTTGCCGTTGGAGCTCCAATTCAAAATACAAGTTCATTACTTAGTATACGATTATTGCCAGGAAATACAATGTCAATGGTACTTGTAAATTCTCAGCCTGAACCTTATGACCGAGTTAGAATCCGTTTTGGAGGAGTTGCAGGTGTGCTAGAATCTTTAAGAGTTCATACTGTTGAACGTGTAGCCAACACAGAAGTTATAGGAGCAGACCCTAATAATAAAGTGATTGTTTGTCCGGGCGCAGAGGTTACGCTGCAAATACCTGAAGAAGATTGTTCTAAATACGTTTGGTATGATGCACCTACAGGAGGAAATGTAGTAGCAAACGGAATAACATACACAGTTCCGTCAACGTTAGCTTCTGGAATCTACAGATATTATGTACAGCCAGTACGATATGGATGTGAATCTTTTGCCAGAGGAGAAGTAGTCGTTGAGGTTAGAACGTCAAGCCCGGTAAATGCTTTGACAAATATAACGCTAAACGGAGCAGCTACAACCTCAATCTGTTCTCCAACCGGAACAGTAACATTAGCAACAGGTCTGACTGGAACTCCAGTATTAACAAGTCCAATCTACTATTGGTACAGTTTTGATGGAACAACCAGTCAGTTAATTTCAGGAGAAACAACGGCTCAATTAGTTGTTAATGGTTTAACTCCGGGGACTTATACCTATTATGTTGGAGTTAGTTCAAATGAATTTTGTGAAACTGCAGCAGCAGACAGAAAACAAATTACATTTACAATATTATCTCCTTCTGTCGCTACCGATATTTCTGTTGATGATACAGCAGTATGTCATGATGTGCCAGCTTCTTTAACACCAACTGCAAGCACATTGACAAATCCAATATTTACTTGGTATCTGGATCCTAATAAAGCTCAACCTATAACAAACGGAGCAGTTATTAGTGGTGTAACTTATGCTATAAGCAGTACAGGTGTATTAACAACCACAGGTTTAACCCGCGCCTTGAGCCCGGTAACATATTATGTGGCAGTTTCCAGTAACACTACATGCGAAAATATTGCTGGTACGCTTCAATCTGCGACTATAATTATAAATGATCCTAATACGCCAACAACAACAGACGCCACTCAGGATTTCTGTTTAGTGGATGCACCAACCTTTGCGAGTATTCAGGTAAATGAAACTAATGTAATTTGGTACAGTGCCGTAACAGGCGGAACCGCTTTTGCTTCAACAGCTGCTTTAACGAGCGGAACCTATTATGGTGGTATTTTAGACCCTATAACTAGCTGTGAAAGTTCAGTTCGTTTGCAAGTAACGATCAGCGTTACTGATCCGGGAACACCGACAACAACAGACACGACACAGGATTTCTGTTTAGTGAGTGCACCGACATTTGCAAGCATTCAGGTAAACGAGGCTAATGTGGTTTGGTACAGTGCTGCCACGGGAGGAACAGCTTTTGCTTCCACAGTCGCTTTGACCAGCGGAACCTATTATGGTGCAATTATAGATCCGGTAACCAATTGTTCAAGTAATACAAGACTGGCGGTAACGATCAGCGTTACCGATCCGGGAACACCGACTACAACAGATACCACACAGGATTTCTGTTTAGTGATTGCACCGACATTTGCAAGCATTCAGGTAAACGAAGCCAATGTAGTTTGGTATAGTGCTTCAACAGGCGGAACAGCCTTTGCTTCAACAGCCGCATTAACAAGCGGAACCTATTATGGGGCAATCGTAGATCCGGTAACCAATTGTGCAAGCAATACAAGACTTGCGGTAACAATTAGCGTTACTGATCCAGGCACACCGACTACAACAGATGCTACTCAGGATTTCTGTTTAGTGGATGCACCAACATTTGCAAGCATTCAGGTAAACGAAGCCAATGTAATTTGGTACAGCGCTGCAACAGGCGGAACCGCTTTTGCTTCAACAGCCGCATTAACAAGCGGAACATATTACGGAGCAATCGTAGATCCTGTAACCAATTGTGCAAGCAATACAAGACTTGCGGTAACAATTAGCGTTACCGATCCGGGAACACCGACAACAACCGATGCTACTCAGGATTTTTGTTTAGTAAGTGCACCGACATTTGCAAGCATTCAGGTAAACGAAGCCAATGTAGTTTGGTACAGCGCTGCAACAGGCGGGACAGCTTTTGCTTCTACAGCGGCTTTAACCAGCGGAACTTATTATGGTGCCATTTTAGATCCTACAACTAGCTGTGAAAGTTCAGTTCGTTTGCAAGTAACAATTAGCGTTACCGATCCGGGCACACCGACAACGACAGACACGACACAGAATTTCTGTTTAGTAGATGCACCAACCTTTGCGAGTATTCAGGTAAATGAAACTAATGTAGTTTGGTACAGCGCTGCAACAGGCGGAACCGCTTTTGCTTCTACAGCGGCTTTAACCAGCGGAACTTATTATGGTGCTATTTTAGACCCTATAACTAGTTGTGAAAGTTCAGTTCGTTTGCAAGTAACAATTAGCGTTACCGATCCGGCAACGCCGACAACAACAGACACCACACAGGATTTCTGTTTAGTGAATGCACCAACATTTGCAAGCATTCAGGTAAATGAAACTAATGTAATTTGGTACAGTGCATCAGCGGGCGGAACGGCTTTTGCTTCAACAGCCCCTTTAACAAGTGGAAGCTATTACGGGGCAATTATAGATCCGGTAACCAATTGTGCAAGCAATACAAGACTGGCAGTAACAATTAGCGTTACCGATCCGGGCACCCCGACAACAACAGACACTACTCAGGATTTATGTTTAGTAAGTGCACCGACATTTGCAAGCATTCAGGTAAACGAAGCCAATGTGGTTTGGTACAGTGCTGCAACGGGAGGAACTGCTTTTGCTTCTACAGCGGCTTTAACCAGCGGAACTTATTATGGTACTATTTTAGATCCTACAACTAGCTGTGAAAGTTCAGTTCGTTTGCAAGTAACAATTAGTGTTACTGATCCGGGAACACCGACAACGACAGACACGACACAGGATTTCTGTTTAGTTAGTGCACCGACATTTGCAAGTATTCAGGTAAATGAAACTAATGTAATTTGGTACAGTGCCGCAACGGGCGGAACAGCTTTTGCTTCAACAGCCGCTTTGACCAGTGGAACCTATTATGGGGCAATTATAGATCCGGTAACCAATTGTGCAAGCAATACGAGACTTGCGGTAACGATCAGTGTTACCGATCCGGGAACACCGACTACAACAGATGCTACTCAGGATTTTTGTTTAGTTAGTGCACCGACATTTGCAAGTATTCAGGTAAATGAAACTAATGTAATTTGGTACAGTGCTGCAACAGGTGGAACCGCTTTTGCTTCAACAACTGCTTTAACCAGCGGAACCTATTATGGGGCAATTATAGATCCGGTAACCAATTGTGCAAGCAATACAAGACTGTCAGTAACCATCAGTGTTACTGACCCGGGTATACCGACAACAACAGATACTACACAGGATTTCTGTTTAGAAAGTGCACCGACATTTGCAAGCATTCAGGTAAACGAAGCCAATGTGGTTTGGTACAGTGCTGCAACGGGCGGAACAGCCTTTGCTTCAACAACTGCTTTAACCAGCGGAACCTATTATGGTACTATTTTAGACCCTACAACTAGCTGTGAAAGTTCAGTTCGTTTGCAAGTAACGATCAGCGTTACCGATCCAGGCACACCGACAACGACAGACACGACACAGGATTTCTGTTTAGTTAGTGCACCGACATTTGCAAGTATTCAGGTAAATGAAGCCAATGTAATTTGGTACAGTGCCGCAACGGGCGGAACAGCTTTTGCTTCAACAGCCGCTTTAACAAGTGGAACGTATTATGGAGCAATTATAGATCCGGTAACCAATTGTGCAAGCAATATAAGACTGGCAGTAACCATCAGTGTTACTGACCCGGGTACACCGACAACAACAGACACGACGCAGGATTTCTGTTCAGTAAATGCACCAACATTTGCGAGCATTCAGGTAAACGAGGCTAATGTGGTTTGGTACAGTGCCGCAACAGGGGGAACCGCCTTTGCTTCAACAGCGATGCTAACAGACGGAACGTATTACGGAGCAATTGTAAATCCTTCCGGTAACTGTGAAAGTGTAACAAGACTGCAAGTTACTGTTACAATCGGAAATCCGGCAGCAACGCCTACAACAACAGATGCTACGCAAAATTTCTGTTCTTTAAATTCACCAACAGTTGCTAATATTCAAGTAAATGAAGCAAATGTGATTTGGTATAGTACTGCAACAGGCGGAACTGCAATTCCTGCTACAACTGCTTTAACAACAGATACTTATTATGGAGCAGTAACAAGCGTTACAGGTTGTGAAAACCCAGTTAGATTAGCGGTTCAGGTAAATGTAAATACACCAGGTATAGTTACAACGCCTAATACGACTCAAACATTTTGTTTGTCTGCAAATCCAACAATTGCAAATATATTAGTAAATGAACCAAATGTAATTTGGTACTCTTCTGCAACAGGCGGGACACCATTGGCGGCAAATGCAGCTCTTACGGCGACTACTTATTATGCAGTAGCATTGAGTAACAACTCAAATGGATGTATTAACGTTACTCGTTTGGCAATAGCTATAGAATTTGAAAATGATGCTCTTGTACAGCTTACGACAAGTGATAATACACCATGTGTTTTCCAAAATGTAACCTATTCAATTGCAAACGGAAAATCAGATTATGTGTGGTCAGTTTCTAATGGAACAATAACTTCCGGCGGAGGAAATACAGATGGCTCTGCAACAGTATCGTGGTCAGATGTTGGCCCGGGAACAGTAACGGTTACGTATACTAATAACTGTGACGAGACAACTACAAAAACATTAAATGTTACAGTAGCATCATGTTCAGACTTAACGATAACAAATACAGTTAGTAATCCAACACCAAACTTTGGAGAAGAAATTGTCTTTACTATAAAAGTTAATAATGTTGGAGAAGGACTAATTAACAATGTACTTGTTAGTGAATTAATTCCAAGTGGATATACTCTTGTGTCATCTTCTGCATCAAGCGGAGTGTATGATACGGCAACACAAGTATGGACAATTCCTAGTTTACCAGCAGGAACAAGTGAAACTCTTGAAGTGAGAGTTCTGGTATTACCTAGTGGAAATTACAATAATGTTGCAACAATAGAAATCTCAACTCCTTTAGATGTTGATCCGACAAATAATTCAGCTACAGCCTTAGTAGATCCAATTTGTTTGACAGTGTATAATGAGTTTACTCCAAATAATGACGGAGCAAATGATCTTTTCAGAATTGATTGTATCGAAACGCATCCAAATAATGAACTTAAAGTTTTCAACAGATACGGTGCGTTAGTATACAGCAAAAAGAATTATGAAAATGATTGGGACGGCACTGCCAATGTATCGGGAGTTATAAATAGAGGAGATATGTTGCCAACAGGTACTTATTTTTATTTGATAGACACTGGAGACGGGACGATTAAAAAAGGATGGTTATCTATAATGAGATAACACTATTTAATCACATCTAATTAATTTAACTAAATAAGTATCGTTATGAAACTATATATAAAATCATTAGAAACATATTTCATTTTAATATGTTCTTTTATCACGTTTTGTGTCAGTGCGCAACAAGATCCGCAATATACACAATATATGTACAATACTATGGCCGTAAATCCTGCTTATGCAGGGTCTACGGGTAGTTTAGAAGCAACGCTTTTACATCGTTCCCAATGGGTAGGAATATCAGGAGCACCTGAAACACAATCATTCTCAATTCACGGACCACTTGCAAATGAAAAAATTGGTCTTGGATTAAGTGTTGTCAATGATAAAATTGGACCTTCGAACGAGTTGTACCTGGATGGAAATTTATCTTATTCAATACCTCTTGGATATGAAAAGCGATTGGCTTTTGGATTAAAAGCCGGTATGCGTATGCTAAATATAGACTGGTCAAAAGGACGATATTATAACAACAACGATGTCCTGTTAAATCAAAATATTGAAAATCAGGCAAAGTTGGCTGTCGGAGCTGGTGTTTATTACTACACTGACAAATGGTATTTAGGACTTTCGGTTCCTTCTTTTATTCAAAGTAATTATTACGATGATGTGCAGGAATCTATAGATTATGATCGAATGCATTATTTTTTAATGGGAGGTTACGTGTTTGATTTGAATCCAAATTTAAAATTCAAACCGGCATTTTTAGTAAAAGCGGTGAGTGGGGCTCCAATTACGGCCGATGTTTCAGCAAACTTCATGATAGCCGAAAAATTTGTCATAGGTAGTGCTTACAGAACAGATGATTCTGTTAGTATACTGGCAGGTTTTCAAATATCGAGAAGCTTTTTCATCGGGTATTCTTTCGACTACACTATAAGTGAACTCAACAAGTATAACGATGGTTCACATGAAATCATTCTGCGCTATTCGTTTAATAAAGGTGAAAGCAAAATCAAATCTCCTCGATTCTTCTAAAAACAAAGTCTATGAAAAATATATATATCCTAAGTTTAGTACTGAGTTTTACGGTTAGTTTCGCTCAGACTAATTTAAAGAAAGCGGATGCCCTGTTTAGAAATTATTCATACGTAGATGCTTCAAAAGCCTACGAAGAAATTTTGCAAAACATAAAAAAGCCGTCAGCACAAACGTTAAAGAATACAGCAGATTCGTATTACTTTATTTCAGATGCAAGAAATGCACTTAAATATTACAAAAAGTTATATGAAGTTCAGGGAAATAATTTGACAGACATTTATTATTTGCGTTACATACAGTCTTTAAAAGGAGTAATGGATTATGATGAAGCAAATAAAGTGATAAAAGAGTATCTGGAAAAAAAGGGAGATAAAAACGAAATCAACAGATATACTGCCCAAAAGAAACAACTGGACAGTTTGTCTAAAACTAAATCTCTTTATAATGTAAAAAATCTCGATATCAATACCAGTAAATCTGATTTTGGGGCTACTAATTTTCAGGATAAAATTGTGTTCACATCCGCAAGGGATACCACAAAATTTAGTGAAAAATTATACACATGGAATAATCAGCCTTTCTTAAATCTTTATGTTGCAGAAAGAAATCCCGCAGACGGAAGTTTGTTTAATGAAAAATTGTTCTTAGCAAACGTTATGAGCAAGTATCATGAAGCAACAGCAACTTTTGACAGCAGTGGAAAGACTATTTATTATTCGACAAATATTGTCAAAAAAAATAAACTGGTTGTAGATGAAAATAAGATTAATAATTTTCAAATCATCAAAGGCCAGATAGTCGATAATAAATTAGAAAATTCCGAATCTGTGTTTTTTGACAGCAATGACTATTCAGTCGGACACCCTTCATTGAGTGAAGACGGAGAATGGCTTTTCTTTGCATCAGATATGCCTGGTGGTTATGGTGAAACAGATTTGTATTACGTAAAAATTGCGGCTGACGGTACTATGAGTTCTCCTGTAAATTTGGGGCCAAAAATAAATACACTTGGTAATGAAGTTTTTCCATTCTTTAGAAACGGAACTCTTTATTTTTCTTCAGACGGACATTACGGAATCGGAGATTTAGATGTATATGAAAGCATTTTTTTAGCCGATGGAACATTTTCTGTTCCTCGCAATTTAGGAGCCCCAATAAACAGTAATAAGGATGATTTTTCTTTTATTATTGATAAAACGGATAGTTTTGGTTACGTCTCTTCTAATAGAGAAGGAGGGAAAGGCGACGACGATATTTATTCTTTCACCAAAGGAAAACCGGTCTGCAACCAGAATATTTCAGGTATTGCTGTTGACAGAAAAACAAAACTACCTCTTACTGATGTTGTAATTATGGCATATAACTCTTATAGCGATGTTCTTGCAGAAACAAAGACAAATTATGAAGGCAAATATGCAGTTGTGGTTCCATGCGGTAAATCAGTCAAAATGATTGCTGCAAAACCCAACTATAGCAGTGACGATAAAACAGTAGAAACAGGAACCGAAAACGAAGGCGAAATTAAAAATATCAATTTTGAACTGAGCAACTACGACGATCTTGTTGTAAAGAAAAAAGGAGTAGAAAAAGTAGATGTTAACCCAATTTATTTTGATTATGATAAGTATGATATTACTCCGCCGGCAATAGAAGAATTGTCAAAAGTCGTTTTTATCATGCGTAAATTTCCTAACATCCGAATTAAAATTGAATCACATACAGATTCTCGCGGAAAAGATGCTTACAACCTCAAACTTTCTGACAACAGAGCTAAATCAACAAGAGATTATATTGTCTCTCAGGATATTGATGCCTCACGAATAGAAAGCGCAATAGGGTATGGTGAAAGTAAATTAGTCAATAAATGTAAAAATGGAGTTAAATGTACAGAAGAAGAACACTTGTTAAATAGACGTTCCGATTTTATTATTATTCAAAAATAATTCTATATTATGTCCTAATTGATTGATAATCATTGAGAATATAGAATATAAAAACCATTTGGAAGTTGGTTTTGATTCATTCTTTTAAGAATAATGGACAAGAAGAAAATCAAGTTGCATTTATTTGCAGCTTGATTTTTGATTTTTAAAACTTTTTGTTTTTGATGTTTTTCAACGAAAATAATCCTAATTTTGATTTAAAGTTATTCTAAAATACAATCCGCATCATTTTAATATTATATGACTATTCAAGAAACAATCCAGGCTTTAAGAAATGAACTTAACCAGCACAATTACAACTATTATGTACTTGATAATGCCACAATTTCAGATTATGATTTTGATGTTAAATTAAAAGAGCTTCAGGATTTAGAAAGTAAACATCCTGAATTTTTTGATGAGAATTCGCCAACACAAAGAGTAGGAGGAACAGTTACAAAGAATTTTAAAACAATTCCACATCAATACAGAATGTATTCTTTGGATAATTCTTATTCTAAAGATGATTTGACCGATTGGCAAAACCGTATTCAAAGGGTGTTAGGAAATGTCGATTTACAATATACATGCGAATTAAAATACGATGGAGCATCAATTAGTATTACATACGAAAACGGAAAACTAGTTCAGGCATTAACACGCGGAGATGGTTTTCAGGGTGATGAGGTTACCAATAATATCAAAACAATAAAGTCCATTCCCTTACAGTTAAAAGGAAATTATCCCGAGAAATTTGACATTCGCGGAGAAATTATCCTTCCCTATTCAGGTTTCGAAAAAATGAATCAGGAATTAATTGAGATTGGAGAAACTCCATACTCCAATCCAAGAAATACTGCATCAGGAAGCTTAAAGCTCCAAGATAGTGCAGAGGTTGCAAAGCGCCCTTTAGAATGTTTATTATATTTTGTAACAGGTAATAATTTACCTTTTTCTTCCCAGTTTGAAGGACTGGAATCTGCAAGAAAATGGGGTTTTAAAGTGCCAAATGAAGCAAAATTGGTCAATAATTTAGAAGAAGTTTTTGATTTCATTGATTACTGGGATGTACATCGTCATAATTTGCCATACGAAACAGACGGAGTTGTGGTGAAAGTAAACAGTATCCAACATC
Organism: Flavobacterium sp. 1355; assembly: GCF_017833415.1. Taxonomy (GTDB): domain Bacteria; phylum Bacteroidota; class Bacteroidia; order Flavobacteriales; family Flavobacteriaceae; genus Flavobacterium. The sequence continues at coordinate 99,455 of NZ_JAFICC010000001.1, forward strand.
AGGAAGAATTGGGTTATACCGCAAAATCGCCACGTTGGGCAATAGCGTATAAATTCAAATCAGAACAAGTATCAACACAGCTAAAATCTATTTCATATCAGGTTGGACGTACCGGTGCCATCACACCAGTTGCAAATTTAAAGCCTGTACAGCTGGCCGGAACTATCGTTAAGAGGGCTTCATTGCACAACGCAGATCAGATTGAGAAATTGGATATCCGTATAAATGACACCGTTTTTGTTGAAAAAGGAGGAGAAATCATTCCTAAAATTATTGCAGTAGATTTAGAAAAACGGCCTGAAAACTCAGAAAAAACACATTACATCACCTATTGCCCGGAATGTCATACCGAATTGGTAAGAAACGTTGGTGAAGCCAATCATTATTGCCCAAATTTTTACGGTTGCCCTCCACAGATTATCGGACGAATCCAGCATTATATTTCGAGAAAAGCTATGGATATAGGAGGTCTTGGCGGAGAAACAGTAGCACTACTTTTCAAAAATGGCCTGGTGCATAATTATGCAGATTTATACGAATTAAAAGTAGAAGATATTTTGCATTTGGAAAGAATGGCTCAGAAATCTGCGGAGAATTTAGTCAAGGGTGTAGAAGAATCAAAACAAATTCCTTTTGAGAGTGTTTTATTTGCGCTCGGAATACGTTTTGTAGGCGAAACAGTGGCTAAGAAACTAGCAAAACATTACAAAAATATAGACGCATTGAGCAAGGCTTCTTTAATGGAGTTGATTTTGGTTGATGAAATCGGTGACCGAATCGCCAGAAGTGTAGTTGAGTTTTTTGAAAATGAAGAAAACAGAACAATAATTGAACGTCTGAAAAATTATGGTGTACAATTTGAAATAGTTGAAAAAATTAATCCCGATGCTACTGATAAATTTGTTGGAAAAACGTTTGTTGTTTCGGGTGTTTTTGCTCAGTTTTCAAGAGATGAGCTAAAGAAAACAATTGAAGACAACGGAGGAAAAGTAGGAAGTTCAATTTCTGCAAAAACCGATTTTGTTGTGGCGGGAGATAATATGGGGCCGGCAAAATTAGAAAAAGCCAATAAGTTAAAAATCCCAATACTTTCTGAGGAAGATTTTATAACTAAATTAAATGAAAGTGAATAAATGAAAGTGAATAAAGATAAAATCCTGTTCTGTACAATTAAACATATTGTGCAGAACAGGATTTTTTTATTATTTATGTTGAATATTTTCCTAGAAAACTAAAACAAAAAAACTATACAATAATTGATTTTCCCTGATTAGTGTGCGCTTTATCCTTATCAAAATAAAAATCTATCCTTCCTAAATTGATTCCATAGCAGCCAACCTGATTAACTAAAACATTTTCACCTGCTTTATTTTTTACAATTGTAGGTTTATCTAAAAATGTATGTGTGTGTCCGCCAATAATCAGATCAATATCCTGTGTTAATTCAGCTAATTTTAAATCACAGATTTTATCTTCCCCATTTCCATACTTATAACCTAAGTGAGAAAGACAGATCACCAAATCACACTTCTCTGTTTTCTTCAGTAATTGTGTCATATCCTGGGCAATTTCAACAGGATCATTATAAACAGTTTCCTTGTACATTTTTTTGTCAACAAGTCCTGCAAGTTCAATTCCAAGACCAAAAACGCCAACTTTTATTCCATTTTTATGAAAGATTTTATACGGTTTTACAAGTCCGTTCATGACCGTATTTTTAAAATCATAATTAGAGTTGATAAATTCAAAAGTAGCATGAGGCATTTGTGCATACAAACCATCAAGACCATTGTCAAAGTCATGGTTTCCTATTGTAGATGCATCATATTTCATCATACTCATTAACTTAAACTCAAGTTCACCACCATAATAATTAAAGTAAGGAGTGCCCTGAAAAATATCTCCTGCATCTAATAAGAGTACATTTGGATTTTCTTTTCGAATAGTCTCAATAAGAGCCGCTCTGCGAGAAACACCGCCTTTATTTGCATTACGCGGATCATCCGCCGGAAAAGGGTCGATATGACTGTGTACATCATTAGTATGCAAAACAGTTAAGTGTTTTATATCGTTAGTTTCAAAACTGCTCAAAGACAAACCTAAGCTTAATAAAGCAGTACTTGCAGCCGTTTTTTCGATAAATTCTCTTCTCTTCATTGGATATGTTTTTTTGCGTAAACGCGGGTAATTTATTTCTAGAAAATGTTATTCTTCAGTAATTCTGATATCTCTTGGCACCGGAATCGTATCGACTTCTTTAAAATAATCAATCAACACATCACGAAGTTTGTAGTTTAAATCAAATTTTTGAACATTCTTGGCAAAGAAACTCATATTGTCCCCGCCATTTGCCAGATAATCGTTTGTTGCAACATAATAAACCTTGTTGATGTCAAGAGACTTTCCCTGAACCTGAATATTTTTTGCCGTATTATCTTTAGCAATCGTAAAAGTCATTCCGGATAATGGCTGCGGTTTTTTCTCCTTAATTATATAGGCAGCAATATCTGCAATCTGCTCTCCTTTCATAGCCAGCACTACCAAATTGTTTTCAAAAGGCATGATTTCAAAAGCGGTTCTGCTCGTCACATTACCTTTTGGAAGAATGGCTCGGATTCCGCCATGATTTAAAAGGCATAAATCGATAGTTTTATTCTCACGTTTTTTGAAAACTAAATTTCCTCTTTTTACGCAAACATCAGCCATTAGGCAACCTATTGTTGTCTGCCATTTGCCAGTGCTTTTGTCTAATGTTTCTGGACAAAACGCCAAAACGCTGTCCAAATCTTTGTTGATATGATTACGATAAGGAGCAATAAAATTTTCAATTGCAGGAGTTTCTGCTCCTTTTTCATCGACAGGAAGCTGTTTTCCTTCTATCTTCGTTAAGTTGTAGTTTTTCTGACTGCAGGAAGTAATAAAAAAAACTGTTAAGAATATAACAAAAAGTTTTAAAAATCCGTTATACTTTTTTAGTTTTACCATCTTAAATGCGACTTAAATAATTAATTTTGTAATTCGTAAAAGTACTATGTTTTTAAATTATATAAAGGAATTTTTTGTAAAAAAATCATTAAAAAATAACTTACATAATGTAAAAAACGAAGTCTTTACAAGTAATGTGCAAACAATTGGTTTGCTGGTTGATGAAAGTGAATTTAGACATTCGGAAGAATTAATAAAAGAATTAATTTCCAATGGAATCAACCCTGACAGCATAAAAATTGTTGTGTACAGAAGTAAATTCGATAAGAAAGAAACCTATTTAAGACCAACTTTTGGTAAAAAACATATCAATTGGCGGGGAGAAGTGACCGTAGATTTTCTGACTGAATTTATTGACACAGAATTTGACCTTTTGATAAGTTATTATGATACCGAACAATCAATCCTGATGATGGTAACAAATAAATCAAAAGCGAAATTTAAAGTTGGTTTTGCATCAGTCGACAACAATTTAAACCGATGGATGATAGAAACCGCTATAGAAAATTATAAACTTTTCGTTTCAGAATTGTTCAAGTATTTAAAGAACATTAAATAAAAATATAAACTAGAATATGCAATCATTAATAGGAACTGGTGTTGCTCTTGTAACCCCATTTAAAAAAGATTTCTCAATTGATTTTGAAGCATTACAGCGAATTGTTAATTTTTCGATCGATGGAGGAGTTGAATATCTTGTAGTAATGGGTACAACAGGAGAAAATGCTACCCTGACACAAGCCGAAAAAGAATTGGTTATTAATGCAGTAATCGATTTTAATAAAGGAAGGTTGCCACTTGTACTTGGAGTGGGAGGTAATAATACAATGCAGGTTGTTGAAGAGTTAAAGACAAGGGATTTTTCTGCATTTGAAGCAATCCTGTCTGTTTCTCCTTATTATAATAAACCAACACAGGAAGGAATTTACCAGCATTATAAAGCAATTGCCGAAGCTTCTCCTGTTCCTGTAATTTTATATAATGTTCCGGGGAGAACCTCTAGTAATATGTTGCCATCAACAGTAATTCGTCTGGCAAATGATTTTGATAATATTGTAGCAATAAAAGAAGCAGCGGGAGATATGGCCCAGGCCTTACAACTGATTAAAAATGCACCAAAAGATTTTCTTGTGATTTCAGGCGATGATATGATTGCACTGCCTATTGTTTTGGCCGGAGGAGCAGGTGTTATTTCTGTAATTGGACAAGGATTTCCTAAAGAATTTTCAGAAATGATACGCTTAGGACTTAACAGAAAAGTAAATGAAGCTTTTAAAACACAATACTTTTTATCAGATTGTATCGATATGATTTTTGAACAGGGAAATCCAGCCGGAATCAAACAAGTCTTTAAATCGCTTAGTATTGCTGAGAACACCGTACGTTTACCATTGGTTTCAGTTGATGAATCATTAGCGGACAGACTAAATGATTTTGTAAAAAAAAGCATCAAAGTAGAGCAGGATTAAGGGTATTTTATTGTGCCAAAAAAATATTTTGTAGTAGCTAAATTAATAACTAAATTTGCCACCGGAACTTCGGTGTGATTTTGCTTTGGCACAATGCCTGAGTAATCATAATAAAAGTAATAAAATGAAAAAAATAGTATCCCTATTAATTGTTGTTGTCCTTTTTTGTTCTTGTAGTGATTACCAAAAAGCTTTAAAAAATGAAGATGTTGCGGCTAAGTTTGAGATAGCAACTAAAATGTATGAGGCAGGAAAGTATAATAAAGCGATTCGTCTTTTTGAACAATTAGCGTCTACTTACAGGGGTAAGCCTCAGGCAGAAAAATTGTTTTATATGTATTCTCAGTCTTATTACAAAACAAAACAATATTATTTGGCAGGTTATCAGTTCGAAAGCTTTGTTTCTGGATATCCACGAAGTGAAAAAGTACAAGAAGCTGCTTTTCTGGGTGCTTACAGTTATTCAAAGTTGTCACCTGTATATAGTTTAGATCAGACAGATACAGTAAAAGCTTTAGAAAAATTACAGGCATTCATTGATAATTATCCAAATTCAGAATATGTGCCTCAGGCAAATGAGGTTGTAAAAGACCTGAATGGCAAACTAGAGAAAAAGGCATACGAAAATGCAAAAGGATACAATACAATTTCAGACTATAAATCGGCTCTGATTGCTTTTGATAACTTTATTGCAGATTTTCCAGGAACACCTTTCAAAGAAGATGCATTATTCTACAAATATGATTCTGCATACCAATTAGCAATAAACAGTATTCCGTCAAAAATGCAGGAACGTTTAAATATAGCTAAAGTATCTTATAACAACTTAATTAAGTTTAAAAGCGATACAAAATATAAAAAACAGGCAGAAGAAATGAATGCCAGAGTTGAAACAGATTTACAAAAATTTACTAAATAAATAAAGTCATGGATTTAAAAAAGACGAATGCTCCTGTTAATACAGTAACTTATAATAAAACAGTTATTGAAGAGCCAACAGGAAATGTGTATGAGGCAATTACCATTATGGCTAAAAGAGCAAACCAAATTAATTCAGAAATAAAAAAAGAATTAACTGAGAAATTAGAAGAGTTTGCTACTTATAATGACAGTCTTGAAGAAGTTTTTGAAAATAAAGAACAAATCGAAGTTTCTAAATTTTACGAAAAATTACCTAAACCTCACGCTTTGGCAGTTCAGGAATGGTTAGACGGTAAAACATACCACAGAGGTTCAAACAAATAATAGTATAATGTCAGTTTTAAACGGGAAGAAAATTTTACTGGGAGTTTCCGGTGGAATTGCAGCGTATAAAACAGCATCATTAGTACGACTTTTTATAAAAGCAGGTGCACATGTCCAAGTGATAATGACACCTGCTTCTAAGGATTTTGTAACTCCACTTACGTTATCTACGTTATCAAAAAATCCTGTACACTCCAGTTTCTTTAATCAGGATGATGAAGATGCAGTATGGAATAATCATGTCGAATTGGGACTTTGGGCTGATTTGATGTTAATTGCTCCCGCTACTGCCAACACATTGTCTAAGATGGCAACAGGAAACTGTGATAATCTTTTAATTGCAACTTATTTATCGGCCAAATGTCCAGTCTATTTTGCTCCGGCAATGGATCTGGATATGTATAAACATCCCTCTACAGTCTCAAGTTTTACTGCTTTGAGACAATTTGGAAATGTTATAATCCCGGCAGAAAGTGGCGAATTAGCGAGTGGATTGTCTGGAGAAGGAAGGATGGCAGAACCTGAAAATATAATCGCATTTCTTGAAGCTGATTTAGAAAGTAAATTACCCTTAAAAGGAAAAAAAATATTAATTACTGCCGGACCAACATACGAAGCAATAGATCCTGTACGTTTTATAGGAAATCATTCTTCAGGAAAAATGGGTTTTGATATTGCAAATACAGCCGCAAATTTGGGTGCCAGTGTGATTTTGATTTCAGGACCAACTCATTACAAGGCAAAAAATGCAGCTATAGAGGTTATAAATGTTGTGTCGGCACAAGAAATGTATGATGCATGCCATATTTATTATAACGATGTTGATGTTGCCATCGCAGCAGCAGCAGTAGCCGATTATAAACCTAAGACAATTGCCTTGCAGAAAATAAAAAAATCTCCTGATGAGTTTGCAATTGAGCTTGAAAAAACGAAAGATATTTTATTATCCCTTGGTGCTATCAAACAAAATCAGTTTTTGATTGGATTTGCATTAGAAACTGAAAATGAAATTGAGAATGCTAAGTTGAAAATTCAGAAAAAAAACTTAGATTTGATAGTTCTAAATTCCTTGCAGGATGAAGGGGCCGGTTTTAAAAAAGAAACCAATAAAGTAACATTTATTGATAAGAATTTTAAAATCGAACCAATGGAATTAAAATCAAAAGAATCTGTTGCAGCTGATATTTTGAATAAAGTAATTTTGCATTTTTCGTAACAGCAATGATTTTAAAATCAAAAAAACTGAATTTAATAGCGAAATTTTAGTCGCTAAAAGCAAATAGTATCTTGGTATGAATAATAAAGTCGTTATTTTTTTAGTATTTTTTATTTTTGGTGTTACGCAGGCGCAACAGTTAAACTGTACCGTAACTTTAAATACTGAAAGGCTTCAAACTCCAAATCAGCAGGTTTTTAAAACGCTTCAGAGTTCTTTGTCTGAATTTGTGAATAAAACAGATTGGACGGGATCTGTTTTAAAACAAAACGAAAGAATCAACTGTTCGATGTATATCACTTTATCCTCATACAGCTCAAATCAGTTTTCTGGTACAATTCAAATCCAGGCATCAAGACTTATTTACAATTCAACTTATTCATCACCTATTTTCAATTTTAATGACAAGGATTTTAATTTCAGTTATACTGAATATGAGCCTTTGTTGTTTAATCCTACGGTTTTTGAATCTAATTTAATTTCTGTAGTTTCATTTTACAGCTATATGATTTTAGGTATAGATGCCGATACATTTCAGATGGGAGGAGGAACTTCTTATCTGGAAACTGCACAAAATATAGCAAACGTTGCACAGCAGGGAGGTTTTAAGGGCTGGAGCCAGACTGACGGACTTCAGAGCCGTTATTTTCTGATTAATGACATGATGTCTCCAACCTATAGTGATTTAAGACAGACAATGTTCTTATATCACTCTGGCCTGGATAATATGAGCCAGGATTTAAAAGCTTCAAAAGAAAAAATAAAATCATCGCTATTACTTATAGGAAAGGTAAATGCTGTTAAACCAAATGCTTTTTTGACCCGGGTCTTTTTTGATGCCAAATCAGATGAAATTGTTTCTGTTTTTTCGGGTGGGCCAAGCATTCCTATTACAGATTTAACAGATGTTTTGAATAAAGTTTCGCCATTGAATACCACTAAATGGTCGCAAATCAAATTTTAATTTGATTTTTGATTTTTACAAGCTTTCTTAACTTATATTTTATTATTTTTCATATGATCACTTCACTGTCTATTAAAAATTATGCTCTGATTGAGAAACTTTCTATTGATTTTTCAAAAGGTTTTTCTATAATTACGGGTGAAACTGGGGCAGGTAAATCAATTATTTTAGGAGCTTTAGGTTTGGTTTTAGGAAAAAGGGCCGATTTAACTTCCTTAAAAAATAAAGAGGAAAAATGTGTAATTGAGGCGCAGTTTGAAATCTCCAAATACAATTTGGCAGCTTTTTTTGAAGCAAATGATCTCGATTATGAAGAAGAAACTATCATAAGACGTGAAATTTTACCTTCGGGAAAATCACGTGCTTTTATTAATGACAGTCCGGTTAATCTTCAGGAATTACAGGATTTAAGTTTGTTTTTGATAGACATTCATTCGCAGCAGCAAACTCAGGAGTTGTCTGATGAAAATGTTCAATTTAAAATAATTGATGCCATTGCAAATAATTCCGAAACGATCAATTCGTATCAGAAACTTCTAAAAGAGTACAAAACAGATAAATCAAAACTAAATGCTTTGTTGAAAAAACAAAGCGATTCTGGCAAGGAACAAGAGTATAATACTTTTTTATTGAATGAATTAGTTACCGCCAAACTCAAATCTGGAGAGCAGAAAGAATTGGAAGCTGATTTTGAAAAACTAAATAATGTTGAAATTATAAAAGAATCAATAGAAAAATCTCTGTCTATTGCCAATGAAGAGCAATTTGGCGTTTTTCATAATCTTAATGAAATCAAAAATGCGCTTCATAAAATAGTTTCTTTTTCTCCTGATTATCAGAATGTTTTTGAAAGAATTTCAAGCCTAACAATCGAATTTGATGATATTTCAAAAGAATTAGAAAATGTTTCAGAAAAATTATTAAATGATCCTGAAAAGTTAGAGCTGACGAATCAGAAACTGCAATTAATTTATAATCTCCAGAAGAAGCATCAGGTTTCTTCTGTAGAAGAGTTGCTTCAGATTCAGGCAGATTTAGAAACAGCTGTTATCGAATTAGGTAATATTGAAGAAGAAATAGCTGCGTTATCAAAATCAATTGAACAAAAAGTTCAGGAATTAGATGCTTTTTCACATACAATACATCAAAACAGACAAAATGCAATTCCGGTTCTGTCAAATCAGTTAATTTCGATTTTAGAAACTTTAGGAATGCCAAATGTTCGTTTTAAAATAGAACTTATACCTTCTGAAACTTATTTTCAAAATGGAAAAGACGAATTGCAATTCCTTTTTTCAGCAAATAAAGGAACTGATTTCGGGTTATTGAAAAAAGTTGCTTCCGGCGGAGAAATGTCACGTATTATGCTGGCCGTTAAGGCAGTTTTGGCAAAATACTCCAAATTACCAACTTTAATTTTTGACGAAATTGATACTGGTGTTTCAGGAGAAATTGCAATCAGGATGGGCGAGATTATGAAAGAAATGAGTACTGCCATGCAAATATTTGCCATTACGCACCTTCCGCAAATAGCTGCAAAAGGTGATTCGCATTTTAAAGTTTTCAAATCAACCGTTGATAATGATACGCAATCTGAACTAAAATTGCTGTCTCAGGAAGAAAGAATTGTAGAAATTGCCCAGATGCTTTCGGGGGCCAACATCTCAAATTCAGCATTAAACCACGCAAAAGAATTATTAAATTAAGAATACTGAAATATGGAAAGTTTGAGTCATTATGAAAACCAATTTATAAAAGCCGATTCATTAATATCTGAAGGTAATATCGCTGATGGAAAAGAATTATTAGAAGAAATATTAGCACAGTATCCTGACTTTGGAAAAGCTCATAATCATTTAGGCTGGATTTATTATAATAAATTAAGTAATTATGATAAAGGAATTTATCATTATAAACTAGCCATGAAATTCGAACCAAAATATCCCGCACCTTATCTGAATTTTACTTATTTGCTTATTGATATAGGACGATATGCAGAAGCTAAAGAGCACATTAGCTTTACGATGAAAAATTTAGAAAACGTAGATCATTCTTCTTTTAACAGCGAATTAGGAAGAATGGCAGAATATGAAAGCGAATATATTTCGGCTTATAATTATTATAAACTGGCCAAAAAAAATGCTCTGAATCCAAATTTTATAGACAATATGAATGCTAACATGAAAAGGGTTAAGGATAAAATGTCTATTTTTGAAAAATTAAAACTAAAACTCAATTAATACAATAAATAATTACAAGATGATTATAGAACCTAGAATGAGAGGATTTATTTGTTTGACTGCCCATCCTGAGGGAGCTGAACAAAATGTTAAAAATCAAATCAAATATGTCAAATCAAAAGGAGAAATCAATGGAGCTAAAAAAGTTTTAGTGATTGGTGCTTCTACAGGTTTCGGGCTAGCTTCAAGAATTACTAGTGCTTTTGGTTCTGGTGCAGCAACAATTGGAGTGTTTTTCGAAAAACCACCGGTTGAAGGAAAAACAGCTTCTCCGGGATGGTATAATTCTGCAGCATTTGAAAAAGAAGCTCATAAAGCGGGTTTATATGCAAAAAGTATCAATGGTGATGCATTTTCAAACGAAATAAAAAGAGAAACTCTTGATTTAATAAAAGCAGATTTAGGACAAGTAGATCTTATAATTTATAGTTTGGCTTCTCCTGTGCGTACAAATCCTAATACAGGAGTTATGCACCGTTCAGTTTTAAAACCAATTGGACAAACCTTTACAAATAAAACTGTTGATTTCCATACAGGAAAAGTGTCTGAGGTTTCTATTGCTCCGGCAGTTGAAGAAGATATTGAAAACACAGTTGCTGTAATGGGAGGTGAAGACTGGGCTATGTGGATTGATGCTTTAAAAAGTGAAAATTTATTAGCAGAAGGCGCTACTACAGTAGCATATTCATATATTGGACCATCATTGACAGAGGCGGTTTACCGTAAAGGAACTATTGGCCGTGCAAAAGATCATTTGGAGGCTACAGCATTTTCTATCACTGACAGTTTAAAATCTGTTGGAGGAAAAGCGTATGTGTCAGTAAATAAAGCTTTGGTTACTCAGGCGAGTTCAGCAATTCCGGTAATTCCTTTATATATTTCCCTTTTGTATAAAATTATGAAAGAAGAAGGAATTCATGAAGGTTGTATCGAGCAGATTCAACGTTTGTTTCAGGATAGATTATACAACGGATCAGAAGTTCCAACAGACGACAAAGGAAGAATCAGAATCGATGATTGGGAAATGCGTGATGATGTTCAGGCTAAAGTAGCTAAACTTTGGTTAGAAGCAACTACAGAAACTTTACCGGAGATAGGAGATTTAGCAGGATACAGAAATGATTTTCTAAACTTATTCGGATTTGAATTTGAAGGAGTTGACTACAAAGCAGAAGCAAATGAGGTAGTTGAGATAGAAAGTATCAAATAAATACAGATTACGATAAATGAAAAACCATCAACCAAAAGTTGATGGTTTTTTTGTGAATATACCATATCTTTGTTAAAATTTTTAGATTAACAATAATTACTACTTTAATACCTCATATTCCATTATGATTTTTTCTTTAATTATACCCGTGTATAATCGCCCGGATGAAGTTGATGAACTTTTAGAAAGCCTGACTAAATCTGATTATAATGAAGCATTTGAAATTGTTCTGGTCGAAGACGGTTCATCAATACCATGCAAAGATGTTGTAATGAACTATCAGGGAAAACTCAATATTTCCTATTACTTTAAAGAGAATTCAGGGCCTGGAGATTCAAGAAATTTTGGAATGCAAAAGGCGAGAGGTGATTATTTTATCATTTTTGATTCAGATTGTATTATTCCGCCCAATTATCTGACTGAAGTTAGAAAAGAATTAAATACACAATATGTAGATTGTTTTGGAGGGCCGGATAAAGCGCTTGCCAGTTTTTCGAATATTCAGAAAGCGATTAACTTTGCTATGACCTCATTTCTTACAACCGGCGGAATTCGTGGGGGCTCAGAGAAGATAACTAAATTTCAGCCCCGAAGTTTTAATATGGGGATTTCAAAAAAAGCGTTTGAGGCTTCAAAAGGCTTTGGTAATATACATCCGGGAGAAGATCCTGATCTTTCGATTCGTTTATGGAATTTAGGTTTTGAAACCAGATTGTTTCCCGATGCTTTTGTTTATCATAAACGTAGGATAGACTGGGAAAAATTCTCTGTTCAGGTACATAAATTTGGGATTGCAAGACCTATATTAAATAGCTGGTACCCAGAACATAATAAGCTGACATTCTTCTTTCCGACAGTATTTATTGTAGGATTGTTAATAGCTTTTTTACTATTAATATTCAATTTTGATATTTTTTTACAATTATATTTTGTATATTTCGTTATAATTTTTCTTACAGCAAGTATTCAGAATAAAAGTATTAAAATTGGATATCTGTCTGTAATAGCAGTTTGGAAACAATTCTATGGTTATGGAACAGGATTTTTAGAATCATTCGTTAAAATTATTCTTTTAAAGAAAAAACCACAAGAAGCTTTTCCTCGTATGTTTTTTAAAGTATAGTATGACAAAAGTTATTGGCTTAACGGGCGGAATTGGCAGTGGTAAAACAACTATTGCTAATTATTTTAAAGAATTAGGAGTTCCTGTTTATATAGCTGATGACGGAGCCAAAAATGTAATGCAGTCTCAAAGTATAATTGATAGTATAAAAGAAACTTTTGGGAATGCCATTTTTGACGATACTATTTTAAACAGGGCAAAATTAGCAGAGATTGTATTTAATGATAAGGATAAACTAAATCAGTTAAATAGTATAGTGCATCCGGCCGTTAAAAGAGATTTTGAGGCATGGTTATTGGAACATCAAAATTATGAATACGTTATTTACGAAGCTGCAATATTATTTGAAAGCGGCCGATATAAAGAATGTGATTTAATTATAACAGTTACTGCTCCCGAAGAAGTGAGGATAGACAGGGTCTTAAAGCGAGACAATACCACAAAAGCTCAGGTTTTAAGCCGCATGAAAATGCAATGGAATGATGAAAAAAGAATTTCCGGAAGCAATTTTGTAATTAATAACGATAATCTTAAAAATGCTAAACAAGAAGTTGTTAAAATTCTTAAAATTTTGAATATTAAACAAAATCAGTCTTAAATGTTAATATTTGGTTAATGTATTATTTAGTATATTGTTAAAATATTAATTTTGTTTCGATGAATAAATTATTTTTTAGAATACTTGTTTTGCTAATGAGCTTGTCCTTAATAGGGATAATTCTGGTTCAGGTATATTGGTTTAACTCGTCTTTTAAGAATAATGACGAACAGTTTAAATATCATGTAACCCAAGTAATTGGTAATGTTGCTGATAAGCTTGAAAAGCAAGAATTGTACAGTTTTGCCGATCAGGTAAACAAAATAAAAGACAGTACAGGTAAAATTCCAAAAAAAGAAGATTTACTTCAGGTTTTATTTGTTCAGAGAAATAAAAAGACAAATAAAACTATTGTATACACTAACACGTTAAGTGCTGAGGATTATGATATGAATGGATCACTGTTTAATAAAAAATTCAGCAGTGAAAGATTTAGGAATTTCAGTTCAAAAAGAGTTACTGAAATCTATAACAATAATAATGGTATTGATAATAATGTTCTAGGACAAAGTATTATACCGGATATTAAAATTGAAAAAACAGGCAGCCTTGATATTTTAAATAAGGTACAGCAGGAGATATCAATAAAAGATGCTGCAGATGCTTTACCTCTTGAAGAAAGAATCTCCAAAGAGAAATTGCACGGACTTCTTAAAAAAGAACTTGAAGAATACGGTGTCAAAACTAAATTTGAATTCGGGGTTCTAAATAGCGGTCTCGCAACTAAAGTCAGATCAGATGCCTTTCATTATGATAAAGATGCAAGTTACCACGTGCCCATCTTTACTAATAACGAAGGAAGTAGTAAATATGAATTGTATATTACATTCCCTCACAAAAAGAAGTTTTTATTATCTGAGCTATTAAGCATTACCATACTATCAATAATTTTTACACTAATTATTATAGTAGCTTATACAAGTGCATTGAATCAATTATTACGTCAAAAACATATTTCTGAAATCAAAACAGATTTTATAAATAATATGACGCATGAGTTTAAAACTCCAATTGCGACAATTAATTTGGCTCTGGATGCAATTAGAAATCCTAAGATTATTGAAGATAAAGAGAAAGTCTTTCGATATCTGCAAATGATCAGGGACGAAAACAAAAGGATGCATGCTCAGGTAGAGAATGTACTTCGAATTTCGAAATTAGAAAAAAGAGAATTAGATATCACTAAAGAACCAACTGTAATTCATGATATAATTGATGATGCAATTGAACACGTAAATCTAATTTTAGAAGATAGAAAAGGAACTGTTGTTAAGCATTTTAATGCGGCCAGAACAACTTGTTTGATAAATGAAGTCCATTTTACAAATGTCCTTGTAAATATTTTAGAAAATGCAATAAAATATTCTCCTAATACTCCTGAAATTGAAATTTTTACAGAAAATGTCAAGGACGTAATACTGATAAAAGTCAGAGATCATGGTTTGGGTATGAGTAAAATAGCTCAAAAGAGAGTTTTTGAGAAATTCTACAGAGAGCACACGGGAGATTTGCATAATGTAAAAGGACACGGTTTGGGTCTTGCGTATGTAAAAAGAATAGTTGAGGATCACAATGGTCAAGTATATGTTGAAAGCGAAAAAGGAAAAGGTAGCACCTTTATAATAAAAATACCATTAATAAATTAAAATATGGAAAATAATAACAAAAGAATACTTTTAGTAGAAGATGACCTAAATTTTGGCGCTGTTCTTAAAGATTATCTAATGTTAAATGACTTTGAAGTTACTTTAGCTAAAAACGGTATGGAAGGGTTCGAAAAATTCAAAAAAGATGTATATGATTTATGCATTCTGGATGTAATGATGCCTTATAAAGATGGTTACACTTTAGCGAAAGAAATTAGAGAAAAAAACAGCGAAGTGCCTATTATTTTTTTAACAGCAAAATCTATGAAAGAAGATGTGTTAAAAGGATATAAAGCTGGTGCTGATGATTATTTAAATAAACCTTTTGATTCAGAAGTTTTATTAATGAAAATTAAAGCAATTATTCAAAGAAAATCTGCTGACACAAAAGCTGAGCAAGTTCAGTTTGAATTTAATATTGGTAAATTTCACTTAAATTCAAAATTAAGATTCCTGACTTTTCAGGATGAAGAGCCAATCAAATTGTCACCAAAAGAAAATGAATTGCTTAAAATGTTAATTCTTCATGAAAACGATTTGATGCCAAGAGAATTAGCATTGACTAAAATCTGGAGAGATGATAACTACTTTACTTCAAGAAGTATGGACGTTTACATCGCTAAACTTAGAAAATATCTAAAATCTGATGAGGATGTAGAAATTTTAAATATTCATGGTGAAGGTTTCAGACTAGTTGTTAAAAGCAAAGTAACTGAATAAATTAATTCGACTTCACTTAATAAAAATATAAAGCTCTGAGAAATCAGAGCTTTTTTATTGTTCAAAACAGAATCTTATTTCCAGTTTAGCTGCAAGGCAAAACATGTTTTGTCTTCCTTCGTAATGCTGAAAGTTGTGTCAGCTTCTGTTTCACTTTCATGAATTACGACATTGTCATTTAGTGATAGTTCTTTCATAAAATTCATTTCGAAGCTTTTAATCTGTTGTTTTAAGATTTTTTCAGGTTCAACATGATCTAGACACCACTCCAGGTATTTTACATTATTTGCATGATTTACAATATCCAGATCTGATAAATACACCGTTTTTTCAAATACAGATTCTTTTTCAGGATTTACATTTATTTTAGAGAACCCTTCCAGTGTTGCTCTTTTTTCAGGAAAAAGTTCAAAGTGTTCATATGGCAAAGCCAATCCCTCAGGACGGCGTGTTCTAGTGTTAAATACAGCCCAAAATGTTTCGCTTCCCACTATTTTTTCTCCATTTACATACATTTCGAGTGCGCGGACAGAACGGGAATTTTCCAGACTGTTAATCCACGTCTTCACAGTTACAACATCCTGCCATTTTGGTAAGGCTGTAATTTCTACGCGCATCCTGCTTAAAACCCATGCCTGATCAAATTTCTGCATGTCTGTAAAGCTGATTCCTCCAACTTCTGAATGTGCAGCAGCAGTTAATTGAAGCAAATTGCATAAATCTGTATATTTTAAATATCCATTTGGGGTACATTGTGTGAAATTTATTTCCCAGTCTTTGCTTAATACTGAAGTGAAATTTGGAGATATTGGCATTTTGAATTTTAGATTTATTTTTAGAGAATAGAGTGAAGAGTATAGAAAAAGTTTTGTTTTTACTTTAGATTTTCTTCGATGTATTTTATTATTTCTTTTCTATCTGTTGCATAATCAAACCATCTTGTGTTTTCGTTTCTTTTGAACCAGGTTAATTGTCTTTTAGAGAATCTTCTTGTATTTTTTTTGATTTCTTCGATTGCGAACGGCAATGAGAATTCTCCATCAAAATAACTAAATAATTCTCTATAACCGACCGTTTGAAGTGCATTTAACGCTTTATTAGGATACAACTCTTTTACTTCTTCCAGTAATCCCTGATTCATCATAATATCTACCCGCTGGTTGATTCTGTTGTAAATAACTTCTCTGTCAGCATCTAATCCAATAAGGATAGGGGTAAAGGTCCTGTTGTTCTTTTTTTGGTTTAAAAATGAGGAATAAGGCTTTCCTGATCCAATACAGACTTCTACAAAGCGCATCATTCGTTGTGGATTTTGTAATGTTTGCGGATTTTCGAGAGTTATTTTTTGATAATAATCAGGATCCAGTTTCTTTAATTGCTGTTGAAGGTATTCAATTCCTAGTTTTTCATAGTTGGAATTTACTTCAGATCGTATTGCAGGATCAATTTCGGGAAATTCGTCAAAGCCCTTTAAAATGGCGTCTACATATAAACCAGACCCACCAATTAAGATGGCAAAATCGTTGGTTTTATATAATTCGTCGAGTTTTTGTAATGCTTCTTTTTCGTAATCTCCAACTGTGTAATTTTCGAATATTGATTTGTTTTGTATAAAATGATGTTTCGCAGCTGCCAGTTCTTCCTGACTGGGAACGGCCGTGCCAATTGTCATTTCTTTGAAAAACTGACGGCTGTCGCAGGATATAATTTCGCAATTAAAGTGTTGCGCCAAAGTAATGCTTAAGGCTGTTTTTCCTATAGCTGTTGGTCCGACAATGGTTATTAGATATTTCATATTTTTTAGCCCGGATGGAAATGGAAACCCCGGAATTATAGTTGTTAGTTTTTTCTGGTATAAAAGAGCGACCAGCGGAAGCTCCTTTTATGCCTTGAAAAAATAACAATTATAATGAGGAGTTGTAATGTACAGCTGGATTGGCTTCATAAATTAATTATTGGGTAATTCTGTACCACATTCGTAGCAATATTTTGCACTGTCAAAGTGGACTTGAGAGTTGCATTTTTTGCATGTTTTTTTTGTACTGACGGAGTTGTTCCTTAAACTGCTTTTGGCAAATTCTGCAGTAACAATACCGGTTGGTACAGCTATTATTCCGTAACCCATTATCATTACTAAAGAGGCCAAAAATTGTCCTAACGGAGTTGCAGGAGATATATCGCCGTAACCTACTGTTGTTAAGGTTACTATTGCCCAATAGATGCCTACTGGAATGCTTGTA
This sequence comes from Flavobacterium sp. 1355, assembly GCF_017833415.1. Classification (GTDB taxonomy): domain Bacteria; phylum Bacteroidota; class Bacteroidia; order Flavobacteriales; family Flavobacteriaceae; genus Flavobacterium. Next base: position 117,111 of record NZ_JAFICC010000001.1, read on the forward strand.
AAACCGCTTTCTTTGCCTTCTACCACATACATCATGGCGCCAATGATTACGGCACTTATACTAACAAAATAGATAAAAACAAGGATTTTTTCTTTACTGGCTTCAAGTGCTTCTTTTAATTGAAATGATTGATGTGAAATCTGAGGAATATGCAGAATTTTGAACAATCTGAGAAAACGAAGTACACGTATCATTGTGAGCACACTTGTTGCTGGGAAGAATATGGAAAGATACATAGGCAATATTGCCAAAAGGTCTATAATGCCATAGAAACTAAAGATATATTTGATGGGTTTTTGAATGGAAATTACACGCAAAAGATATTCGATTGTAAAGAAAATAGTGATAATCCATTCACAAATAAGTAGATATGAATGATATTTATAACTGATACTTTCGACTGTATCGAGCATGACCAAAAGAACACTTAATAAAATTAATCCAAGAAGAACCAAATCGAACATACGTCCTAAAACTGTATTGGTTCCGTAAAGAATTATTTTAACTCTTTCTCTAAAAATCTCGTATTTTGATTTGTTTTTTGTCATTCCTACGAAGATACGTAATGTTTGTAAGTATTAAAAGTGAAGAATTTTAAGGTTTTTGCTTTTTCGGATGTAATTGTGAATTATGTTTTTGACATCCCGGTTATTTTGCATCGGAATGAGGATATTTTTGAGGATGTCAATATTTGTAATTTGATAATTCAAATCATAATAGGCATATCCTTTATATATACCATTTTCTATTAAAACAGCACTTCTTTCATTTACATTTCTTCCTCTGTCTATCAGAATCATGCTTTTGTTTTCGAAACTATTTTCAGCCAGCAATTCTTTAACTCTTGCGTTGTATATTTCTGGAGTAATTTCTCCTATACAAGCACCATCACATTCTTTGATTTTGTATTGAAAACATTCTTTATTGGTTTGATATAATCCGGTTAATTTTTGACAGAGTGTATATTTTGCTGTTAACCTGAAAAGGGCGTTTTTGCCTTCCTGGATATTGGCGTAAGATGTGATTTCTTTTTTTCTGCCATCTGCTTTTTCAAGCTTTAAATTAAGATATCCGTTGCTGTCTTTTTCGGCGTATAAGGCGTATGGAAAAAATGTTTTTCGTTGTGAACGGTTGTATCTGGGACGATTTATTTTTACTTCTTCACTTTCTTTTAAAAGTGCGATCAGCTCACTGCCGGTTTCATCATAGGTAATGGTAAAAACTTCTGCCTGAATTCTTTTGCTTTTGGTTGTGATTCCTGTAAAATGCTGGTTGATCCGCTTTTTTATATTTTGGCTTTTGCCGATATAAATAAGTGTACCTGCTTCATTATAAATATAATAAATACCGGTTTTGGCTGGCATTTGATTTACCAGATCCAATAGTTTTGGAGCGATACCTTTTTCTACTTCGAGTTTTATAAAATCTTTTACGATTGTTTTTTCCAGGTCTTTTTCCAAAAGCATTTTAAACAGCTTTACAGTTGCCATTGCGTCTCCGCTGGCACGGTGCCTGTCTGCCATCGGGATGCCGAGTGCGCGGACCAATTTTCCTAAACTATATGATGTTTGCTCAGGAATAAGCTTTTTGGCAAGTTCTACTGTGCAAAGTGTTTTGGCTTCAAAATCGTAGCCCAGACGGCGAAACTCTGTGCGAAGGATACGGTAATCAAAAGAAGCATTGTGTGCTACTATAATACAATCGGAAGTAATTTCGATTATTCTTTTTGCTACTTCAAAAAATTTGGGAGCAGAACGCAACATAGCGTTATTAATTCCGGTTAATTTAACCACAAAGGGCTGAATCGGAATTTCGGGATTGACAAGGCTAATAAATTGGTCAACTACTTCATGTCCATCAAATTTATAGATGGCGATTTCGGTAATTCCTTCTTCATTAAACTGGCCTCCGGTTGTTTCTATGTCTAGTATTGCGTACAAATTCTGTATTCTGTCAGGGTTCTTAGTAATTGGTTAAAATCTATAATTTGTAATTGGCGTTATCGGCCTCCAAAAATGCTGCTTCCGATACGAACCATTGTGCTGCCGCACTCAATTGCTAATTGATAATCGCCGGACATCCCCATTGAAATTGTACTTAATTGACAATTTGAAGTTTTATTTGTTTTAATGGAGTCAAAAATAGATTTTAAATGTGTAAATTCTTTTTTTATTTGGTTTTGGTCTTCTGTGAAAGTTGCCATTCCCATTAAACCTAAGATACGAATATTTTTTAACTCTTTGAACGCTACATCAGTTAAAAGTTCTTTTAATTCGCTTTCGTCTAAACCAAATTTTGATTCTTCTTCGGCAATGTAAACCTGAAGAAGACAATCTATAATGCGGTTATTTTTTAAAGCTTGTTTGTTAATTTCCTGTAATAATTTCAGACTGTCAACACCATGGATCAAACTCACAAATGGTGCCATAAATTTGACTTTATTCGACTGAACGTGACCAATCATATGCCATTGAATGTCTTTTGGCATTTGTTCCCATTTATCGGTCATTTCCTGGATTTTATTTTCTCCGAAAATGCGTTGACCGGCTTCATAGGCCTGCATTAAGTCTGAAACAGGTTTTGTTTTAGAAACAGCAACTAAAGTTACGTGTTCAGGCAAACTTTCCCTGATTGTATTTAAATTCGATTGAATCGACATGATATTTCTTTTTATGAAAGAATAAATTGCTTAGAGATTTTCTCTGCTTTTTTGCTTTCGCTGTAATCATAAAAACCTTCACCGGATTTTACACCCAATTTTCCTGCACGAACCATATTTACCAATAATGGGCAAGGAGCATATTTTGGATTTTTAAATCCGTCGTACATTACATTTAGAATGGCGAGACAAACATCCAGACCAATAAAATCAGCTAGTTGAAGCGGTCCCATTGGGTGTCCCATTCCTAATTTCATTACGGTATCAATTTCATAAACTCCGGCAACTTTATTATATAACGTTTCAATTGCCTCGTTTAGCATAGGCATTAAAATTCTGTTTGCCACAAAACCGGGATAATCGTTTACTTCAACCGGAACTTTACCTAACTTTTCAGATAAATCCATGACGATTTTAGTTATTTCATCGCTGGTATTATATCCGCGGATGATTTCAACTAATTTCATAATAGGCACGGGATTCATAAAGTGCATTCCAATAACACGTTCAGGATGTGAAACAACGGCTCCAATTTGTGTTATAGAAATAGATGAAGTATTTGTTGCCAGAATAGTATTATGAGAACAGGCTTCGTTTAATTGTTTGAAAATATTCAATTTTAACTCTACATTTTCTGTAGCCGCCTCAACTACTAAATCAACACCAACAACGCCGTCTTTAATATCTGTATAAGTAATAATATTGGTTATTGTTTTGGCGACTTCTTCCTGAGTAATCGTTCCTTTAGATAACATTCTGTCCAGGTTTGCAGCAATAGTTGCCATTCCTTTGTCTAATGATTTCTCTGAAACGTCAATTAGTTTTACGGTAAAACCACTTTGTGCAAAAGTGTGTGCAATTCCGTTACCCATTGTTCCTGCTCCAATTACAGCGATAGTTTTCATTTAATTTTAGGTATTTTGTTTTTAAAAGTTAAGGTCTAAAGAGGCTTTTTTGCCAGCTTTAAACCTTAAAAAAATATAAGTTATGTTTGATTTTACTTTTTGAAACAATCAATGATTTGATAAGCCACACGTAATGCATCTGTAGCTTGTTCCAATGTAACGACCGGAGTTGTATCTGTTTTGATTGCATTTGCAAACGATTCCAATTCATCAAGAATTGCATTGTTTTGCTCTACATCCGGATTTGTAAAGTAGATTTGTTTTTTGACACCTTCGGCATTTTGAAGAATCATATCAAAATCTCCCGGTACTTCCGGTGCATCTTTCATACGCACTACTTCGCATTTTTTCTCCAGAAAGTCAACAGAAATATATGCATCTTTCTGAAAGAAACGAGTTTTACGCATGTTTTTCATCGAAATTCTGCTGGCCGTTAAATTCGCAACACATCCATTTTCGAATTCAATTCTCGCATTTGCAATGTCTGGAGTATCACTAATTACAGAAACTCCGCTTGCGTTAATCTTTTTTACCTCTGAATTTACAACACTCAAAATAGCATCAATGTCATGGATCATTAAATCTAACACTACAGGAACGTCTGTTCCGCGCGGATTAAATTCGGCCAAGCGATGTGTTTCTATAAACATCGGATTTTCGATCATGTTTTTTGTAGCGATAAAGGCAGGGTTAAAACGCTCAACGTGACCAACCTGGCCTTTTACATTGTATTCTTTTGCCAAAGCAATAATTTCTTCAGCTTCTTCAACCGTGTTAGAGATCGGCTTTTCTATAAAGATATGTTTTCCTGATTTTATGGCTACTTTAGCACATTTATAATGCGAAAGTGTGGGTGTGACAATGTCAATAACATCGACAGCGTGAATTAATTTTGCAATGGTGCTGAAGTTTTTATAGCCAAACTCTTTTGAAATTCTTTCGGCATTTTCCTGATTTTCGTCGTAAAATCCAACTAATTCGTATTTGTCAGATTGTTGTAATAAACGTAAATGTATTTTACCAAGATGACCAGCACCTAAAACTCCTACTTTTAACATGAGAATGTATTTTAAACAAAAATATAATTTATTTGTCGAAAGTGAAAATGAATGGAACAAAGATTTAGCGATTTAATAATTAAAAATCAATATTTGATTTACTTTTTAGTTTCTTATTTTTGCAACAATAAAACCTACCCATTTTGAAAGATACTGCAAAACATCAAGGACTTCGTAATCAATTAGTAAGCACTTTAGAACAAAAAGGGATTACCGATAGAGCTGTTTTGGAGGCAATAAAAAAAATACCGAGACATCTTTTTCTGAATTCGAGTTTTGAAGACTATGCTTATCAGGACAAAGCATTTCCGATAGGAGCAGGGCAGACAATTTCGCAACCTTACACTGTTGCATTTCAATCACAATTATTAGAAGTTAAGAAAGACCATAAAGTATTGGAAATTGGTACAGGCTCCGGTTACCAGACAGCCGTTTTGTTTATGCTTGGCGCTAAAGTATATAGCGTAGAGCGTCAAAATGAATTGTTTAAGGCAACTTCCAATTTATTTCCAAAACTAAATATTCGTCCCAAGCACCTTTCTTTTGGAGATGGTTATAAAGGATTACCCAATCACGCACCGTTTGACAGTATTATAGTTACGGCAGGTGCACCTTTTATTCCGAAGCCATTAATGGCGCAGTTAAAAATAGGAGGAAGACTTGTTATCCCGCTTGGTGAAGATGTACAGATAATGACACTGTTAATTCGTAAAAACGAAACGCAATTTGAGAAACATGAGTTTGGAGAATTTAGATTCGTTCCTTTATTAGAAGATAAAAATTAGAATGAAGAGAAGATTCTTAAATACTATGAGATTACCTCTTGCTCTTTATCTTTAAACAGAAAATCATTATAAATTATACTTTTTTAGACTCTAAAATTGCTTTTAAAGCCAATTTGTTTGAAGAGTAATTAGTTGAATTTCCTTTTTAGTTCTGAGACAGCCTCTTTTTATTTTTGTTACTTATGAAATTTAGCCACTTTGGCTAAAATTCATATTACCTTGTGTGTTTTTTCGGACTGAAATCGCGACAAATAATTATAGAGATAAAGTAATTAAAAATGATTTGTGGTGATGTTGTTTTTATTTTTAAATATATAAGAAAATACACTGTAAAATTATTAATAAAAATATTTAATGTAGTTTTTTTACTATATTTGATTGATAACTAATTAGTATAATATGAAAAAAACAAAAAAAATGAGAAAAATTTGGGGAATAATTACTCTATGCTTTTCGCCTATATTTATTCAATGTTCCAACGATGACAATAAAGTTGTAGAGCAAAAAGTGATGACAGAACAAGAAATAAATGAAATTATTCATTTAAGAAATTTTCTTTCAAAATCTTTAGAAATGGATTTCAAAAAAATTATTTGCGATTCAAACAAAAATGCTTTTATAATTGATGGAGACATAAAAATGTCTTTTGAAGATGCTAGGGATCATTTTAACTATTCTAAGTCAAAAATGACAAGTAAAATTAATCAAAGGGCTGATCTGTTTCAAATGACTACAGAAATAGCAGGGAATGTAAAAATTTATATAGCTCCAGAAGTTACGGCAGAATGGCGAACCGCAATAAATCAGGCAATTATTCATTGGAATAACATAAATTCAAGTATACATGTATCTATTATAGATTCTCCAACTTCTTCAAGTATTAATATTACTGTTATTAAAGAAGGAGCAGGTAATCTGGCTTATGCTACTTTACCACAATATAATCGTTTGCCAGGAAGAAGTATACAAATAAATTCTTACTACAATAATTCAGAGGCATATAAAAAACTTTGTACAATGACCCATGAATTGGGACATACTTTTGGTTTCAGACATACAAATGAAAATATTGGTCCTCAAATTCCATGTACTCCTCTTTATGATGAGGGTTCTGTAATGCAAATTCCAGTACATGAATGGAATAAGTTTAATTATTATGATAATATTGCAATTAGTTCATTATATCCAGTTGCTGCAGGGACAAAAAAGCTATATAGATTTAGACAATATCATAATGGACTATATTTTTATTCAACGGATGCTTGTGAGATCACTCCTGACAAAGGGGGGTATGTTTTTGATGGTGAAGCGGGATATTTATTTTCGACGCAGGTTCCCGGAACGGTGCCTCTATATAGATCAAATCTCGGAATCGGAGTTGCTACTCTGGGACATAAATTAAGTACATCTCGGATATCATCAAAAGATATTCTTTTAGGGTATTTGTATTCTGCTAAACAATCAGGAACAACTGCTTTATATTGCATTAAAAATTTTGGAAAACAAGATATGTATTCAACTCAAAAAGAAGGTTCAAATCCATTAATTTATGGATATGTTTTACATAATTTATTGAGCAATGAATAAGATGATATTATTTTAGATTACTATCAAGGTATTATGAATGATAATTTCAGATTTTAAGAAAATCATATGGTTATATAATTTAGTAAAGCCCAATTTAGTTGGGCTTTTTTATTCGGTGAGTATTTTAATATATCTTTCGAGACTTTCTTTTTGGATTTGAGCAATAAAAAGGAAAAAATCCTCTTTGTCATTTTTGATATGTGCTGTTTCTAAAGATTTATAATACTGAATTCGGTTTTCGTAATCTCCTTTTATATTTGCAATCGGATACCCTTTTTGCATTAGAATTAAATTCATAATTAATCGGGATGTTCTGCCGTTTCCATCAATAAAAGGATGTATTGCGATCAGTCTTTCGTGCATTTCTGCGGCTAAAATGACAGGATGTAATTTGTTTTTGTTGATTTCATACCAAATAAAATATTTTTCCATCTCTTGTTGAACCATCAAAGGCTGAGGAGGGGTACGAGCACTTTCCTGAATCATAACGGGAACTTTTCTGTAACGACCCGCATCTTCAGGAATTATTCCCCGAAGAATTAAGTTATGAATAGATAAGAGATCACGTTCATTTAACGAAGTGCTTTTACTGATTAAGTCTTTTATGAAACCAATAGCTTCCTGATGATTAATGGTTTCCAGATGTTCCCGCATGCTTTTTCCTGAAATCGTTAATCCTTCATTGATGACCATGTCAGTTTCGCGAAGGGTCATTGTATTTCCTTCAATTCTATTACTCTCAAATGTGTATTCTAATTCAAGTGCCTGTTTAATTTTATAACTGTCATATTTGCGATAAGAATCTAATTTTTCCTTTAGTGAATCTATCTCTTTTAGAATTTTTTCTAATGAAGTTGATAACTTAAAATTTGTAACAGTTTTATTGTAAATAATTTCGTGTTCTGCAAGTTTTAAAGCTTTCAATGCAAATTCGTCGTTGCCAATTTCATAAAGAATCTTCTCTTTGAGCCATGCAATCATAAGTGTTTCATAATCAATTTCTAAAAGCTGTGCGAGTTTAGAAATTTGCTCTTTGGTTGGCTTCCTTGTTCCGGATTCAAATTTGCTTATTAAAGCTTGGTCAATATCAGCGAGCTGCGCCAATTCTCTTGTTTTAAATCCTTTTGCTTCCCTGGCATTTTTTAAAAGAGATTTCATTTGATGAAAATTTTAGTCTTGACAAATTTAGTCATTACCTTATAAATAAAAAAAGCAATAATTGAATTACTGCTTTTAGAAATTATTATTTTGGAGGAAGTGAGCCATCTTTTCTCATTTCTTTTACCACAGCCTGCATAATAGCATCAACAGTTTGTCCGACATCAGTCACATACTCAGATTTGGTGGTTCCTGTCCAGATTAATTTATTTTGTTTTAATGAAAAAATATTCGTTTCTACCATGTATGAAGTAGTTTCCTGATAATAACCCGGATCATAAAAATTTGGAGAATACATTCCATACCAATTTCCAAAACCATATCCATACATTCCCGTATACATTCCATCAAAACCTCCATAGTACATTCCCGTATAAGTTCCCGGGACATAAGTAGTTTCCTTTTCTTTACTAACGAGACGCATAGTAACCACGCCGTCAAAATTTTCGTCCTGTAGAATTTTTAGCTGTTGTTCTTTAGTTAAATGCAAAGTAGTTCCATTCATATACTGATAGGAAGTTTTGAAGATGGGATTGCTGGCCGCTATGCGGTTCTCTGCAGTTCTTCTGGTAGCTTCATCTTTGACTAATGCAACAACCAAAACCTTTTTGAATTGTTCCTGTGCTACAGTGATATCAGGATCTCGCCAACTACTTACAATTGAGGTATTGCTGCTGCAGCTTATAAGAAAAAGAGTGATTAACAAAATGGTATATTTCTTCATGGTTTTATACTTTAAAATTAATACTATAGTAAATTTAAGTATAAAATACTAGAAAACAATTATTTAGGTAATGTGCTTTTTAGTTATAAGCTTTTTTGATTCTGTCCAGATCACGTTTTGTATCCTGTTCTTTTAAGGATTCGCGTTTGTCGTAATTTTTCTTTCCTTTACAAAGGCCAATCTGAAGTTTTGCCAGTCCCTTTTCGTTTGTAAATAATTTTAAAGGAACAATTGTCAAACCTTTTGCCTGAACATTTTTATGAAGTGTTTTTAATTCTTTTTTATTTAAGAGCAGCTTTCTCTCACTTCTTGATTTATGGTTGAACTGATTTCCAAAAGAATATTCTTCAATATAAGTATTGATTGCAAAAAGTTCTAAGTTGCTAAATTCACAAAAGCTTTCTGTAATATTTGCTTTTCCTAATCGTATGGATTTTATTTCGGTTCCGGATAAAACGATACCTGCAGTATAAGTGTCTATTATTTCGTAATCGAAACGCGCTCTTTTATTAAGTATATTGACTGATTTTAACATAATGCAAATGTAAGATAAAAATGAAAAACTTTAATACTGCTAAAGATAATTAAAGATTTTTTTTAATCTATGATTTTCATCATCATTGATAGAAAAGCTTACTCATAAGTTTGTTGAATAATTTAAAACAAACTAAAGATGAAAAAAATTGTAACATTCGTAAGTTTAGTATTAATCGGTTTAACAGCAAAAGCTCAGGAATCTGGTCAGGGGCTGAAAGGTGCCTGGTTCGCTACGTCACAATTTGGTTATCAACAAACCAAAACAGCAGACGTTAAAAATACAAATATGTCGGTAATTCCTATTGTAGGGACATTCGTAACGCAGTCTGTAGCAATTGGAGCAGGTTTGGGGTATATTAATATGAAATCTGCTTCTGATCAAGGAACATCTGCAAAAACAGATTTAATTGTAATTCAGCCATTAGCAAGAAAATATTGGAATATTGCAGGTTCTCTTTATTTCTTCGGACAAGCGGCTTTACCGGTTATTACTGGTAAAGAAAAAGAAAGTGGTAAAAAAATAAATCAGGTTGGTCTGTCTGTATCAGGAGGATTTGATTATTTTGTTACTAAGAATTTCTCTGTAGAATTTTCTTATGATTTAGCAAATTTTACTTCAACAACAATAAAACCGGAAGAAGGAGAAAAAACAACTGTAACAAATTTTGGATTGGCGCATATGGCAAATGTTGATTCAGCTTATTTAGTTGGAGGTTCCAATTTAACATCTCCACTGGCTGTCGGGTTTAAATTTATATTCTAATCATAACTCATGATTTAGATTTCATTTTACTAATTTTGTAAAAGAGAAAGACCGTACTTTTTTAGAGTACGGTCTTTTTAATATTATTTAAAAAATATAAAATGCAATCTAACGATCCATTACACGGAATTACACTTAAAGTTATAGTCGAAAAACTAGTTGACTATTATGGTTTTGATACTTTAGGCGAACTGATTCCTATAAAATGTTTTACTGTAAATCCAAGTGTCAAATCGACTCTTACTTTTTTGAGAAAAACAGATTGGGCACGCCAAAAAGTAGAAGAATTGTATGTAAAATCAATTCCTAAATTTCCTGTAAACTAGTTTAATTTATAAGAAATCATAACACCTCCGCGATAAGGAAGCCATTCTCCGCTTTTATTCCATTCTTTGGCTTTTTCATATCTTCCCGGAGTTCCATCATTGTAATATCCATGATAAAATCCCTGGTGCCAGCCACCGCCAACAAAAATATCCAATAAAAATTTATCGTTTAGCTTTACGTTATAACCTACTGTTGCTCCTAGTCTGTAGCCAAAACCATGTTCGTATTTGTTGGTGTCAAAATAATCCCATTTTTGTAATTCATACACGTCTGGTCCTGCATGTGCACCCACATAAAAGCCATTATATTTTTCTTTAAAATGATAACGAATTTCCGGCGTTAATGTGCAGAATTTCATAGGGCTATTTCCATTGAAAGACTCCCAAAAAGAAGCCATTATATCAACACTAAAAGTGGTTTTTTCTCCAATACTGGTTTCAATTCCGATATTTGGTATTGCAATTGCTGCTGTCGCGGCATTAAACTTTAGATAAGTCTGACTTTGAGATTGAATCGAAAAGAAAAGAACAAATAGGATTAAGGCGTTTTTCATAAAATCGTTTTTCGTGGTAAGAAAATAAGTTTATCGGTTTATTTTCGGGTGCAAATATAACGCAAAACAAAAAGTACTAGTATGAAAACACCTTTTTTATATGATATTTCTTCGATATTAAAAACATAAAATTCTTATTTATCTAATAATGAATAAATTACTTTGTCTAAAAATTTGCCTTCCCAAAATTCAGCTTCTTTTAAATGGGCTTCTTTAACAAAGCCACATTTTTCTAATACTTTTTCTGATGCAAAATTTTCAGGATCAATTACAGCTTCAATTGAATGTAGCTTTAAATCATCAAATCCATATCTTATTAGTTTGTTTACAGCTTCAGGTATAATTCCTTTTCCATGAAAATCAGGAGATAACATATACCCAATCTCTGCACGATAATTTTCGGGCTGCATTCTGTAGAAACCAATTATTCCCAATAACTTTGGATTATCTTTTAATGTAATTCCCCAGTTAATACCAACATTTGTGGCAATTTTGTCTTCTATCATTGCGATATGTTCAAGTGCATCGTCATTATTTTTTACTAACGGGCGCGGAATATATTTCATCGTTTCAGGGTTCGAACGCAATTCAAAAACTTCATTTACATCATCATTAGTGATGCGTCTTAAAAGTAAACGTTCGGTTTCTATAACAGGAAATGGAGTAAAATTAAAGTCTAACATATGTATAGATTATAATATTTGAATACTAAATTTTGCATTGAAAGTGTCGTTGGCATCCAAAACCAAAATTCCTTCTTTTTTGAATAAATCACCAGTATTATCAGCTGTATCTGAGTAACCAAACCAGGGTTCGATACAAACAAATGGAGCCTGTTCCTTTGTCCAGATGCCCAAACTTGGAAAATCTTTGAAGTTTACTTTTACATAAGGCTTGGAATTTTCAAGTATTGTTAGTGAATTTGATTCTAAAGTTTTAAAAACCAACGCATCATTTTCAAACAATTTATAATTTAAAGGAACCAGATTGTCTTTTGTTTCTAAAATTTCAGTTTTATCAGAAATCAGATCATTTTCAAGAAGATTGTATTTTAAGGTTTCTTTTTTTTCAAACTGAAAAGCATAATTTTCAAAATCCTCAGGTAAAGCAAGAGCAGGATGAGCACCTATAGAAAATGGAATTTTAGAATTTCCTTTATTGGTTACCTTATAAGCAATAGTTAATTCTTTTTCTTCCAAAGTGTAAATCAGTTGTAACTCAAAATCAAAAGGATATTTCTGAAGCGTTTCTGCATTTGACTGTAACGAAAAAACAGCACTGTTTTCAGTCTTATCAATTAATTGAAATTCCATATCCCTTGCAAAACCATGTCTTGACAGTTGATATTCTTTTTCATAAATTGTATAAGTATTGTTTTTTAAAGTTCCTACAATCGGGAAAAGAACAGGAGAATGTTTACCCCAGAAGGCAGGATTACCTTCCCAGATATATTCTTTGTTTTGATTGTCCTTTATTGAAAATAATTCAGCTCCTGAATGTTTTATAGAAGCTGTTAAACTTGAATTTGAGATTGTTGTATTCAAAATTTTTAAAATTGAAGTAAAGTAAATTTTTAATTGAATGTAAATATATTTTATAAATTTTAGTTTTTTGAGAATTTGCTTAAATTATTTTTTTGATAAAATTTTACAAAAAATAAATATGTGCCTAAGTTTTTCTCTGTAAATAGCTTTTTTTTTCATTAATTTGCTATATAAACAGCTAAAAAATATGAAAAAGCATTCTTCAAAAGCCTTATTAACCATGGCTTTATTTGTTGGAATTTCTTCTGTTTGGGCGCAGCAAACGCCAGCTACAACAGCCGCTAATTCAACAAACAATTACGATTATCATGATGCATTTGCACCACATTTTTACACCAAAAATGGTACGCCAACGCGTGCTGCAAGTGGTCAGCCGGGCGTTGAATATTGGCAAAACAGAGCTGATTATCAACTAACAGTAAAACTAAACAATACTACAAATGAACTTGTTGGTACTGACGAAATTACGTATACAAACAATAGCCCGGATAAACTGTCGTTTTTGTGGTTAAATTTAGATCAGAATTTATTTAAAGAAGATTCAAGAGGAAATGCTTTAGTACCTTTAACAGGAAGCCGTAACGGGGCACAAGGTCAGGTATTTGATGGTGGAAATAAAATTAAATCTGTAAAAATAATTTCAGGAGGAAAAAACAAAACTGAAACAGTTGCTAAATACATAATTACTGATACCAGAATGCAGATTTTCCTTCCGCAGGAATTGGCTTCAAAAGGAGGATCAGTAAAAATTAAAATTGAATTCTCCTTTATTGCTCCTTTTGAAGGATCAGACAGAATGGGAGTTTTGGAAACCAAAAACGGTAAAATTTTCACTATAGCGCAATGGTATCCTCGTATGTGCGTATACGATGACGTAAGAGGCTGGAATACTGCACCTTATTTGGGAGCTTCTGAGTTTTATCTGGAATATGGCAATTTTGATGTCAAAATCACCGTTCCGGCAAATCATTATGTTGTTGGGTCAGGAGAATTGTTAAATGGTGCAGAAGTATTGCCTGCAGAACAATTTAAACGTTACAAAGAAGCCTCGCAAAGCGACAAAACAGTAATCATTCGTTCTGCCCAAGAGGTAGCTGCAACTGCAAATACAAATGCTACAGCTGAAAAAACATGGCATTATCAAATAAAAAATGCGCGTGATTTTTCATGGGCATCATCACCGGCTTTTATTCTTGACGGAGCAAAAATCAATCTTCCAAGTGGTAAGAAATCATTAGCACTATCGGCTTATCCTGTTGAAAGTGATGGTCAGGGAGCTTACGGACGTTCTACAGAATATGTAAAAGCATCAATTGAGCATTATTCCAAACAATGGTTTGAATATCCTTATCCGGCAGCTACAAACGTTGCAGGAAATGAAGGCGGAATGGAATATCCAGGAATTGTTTTCTGCGGATGGAAATCAAAAGGACAAGATTTATGGGGTGTTACAGATCACGAATTCGGACATATCTGGTTCCCGATGATTGTAGGTTCAAATGAGCGTTTATTTGCATGGATGGATGAAGGTTTTAATACTTTTATAAATTCATTGAGTACAGCTGCATTTAATAATGGAGAGTATAAAGAACAGCCAACAGATTTACATCATGAAGCTGAACCTTTTACCCGCCCTGACTTAGAGACAATTATGAGTTCACCTGATAATATGAAAGAAGCCAATATTGGTATGCTGTGCTACTTTAAACCAAGTGCCGGTTTAGTGATTTTAAGAGAACAAGTACTTGGAAAAGAGCGTTTTGATATTGCTTTTAGAACTTATATACAACGTTGGGCATACAAACACCCAACACCAGATGATTTCTTTAGATCAATGGAGAATGTTGCCGGTGAAGATTTGAGCTGGTTCTGGAGAAGCTGGTATGTAAACAACTGGCGTTTTGATCAGGGTATAAACTCAATTAAATATATTAAAAATGACCCTGCAAAAGGAGTTATAATCAATATAGAGAATTTTGATAAAATGCCAATGCCAATTGTGGTCGATGTTAAAACAAAAAGTGGTAAAGTAACAAGAGTTAATTTACCTGTAGAAATTTGGCAGAGAAACAAATCATGGTCTTTCAAACACAGTTCAACTGAGGAAATAGAAAGTATTACTTTGGATCCTGATCACGTTTTTCCGGATAATAATGAGTCAAACAATGTTTGGACCGCCGGAAAAGGTACAGTAGAAAAAGCTATTATTATAGATGGATATTTAGGTAATTACGTTACATCAAAATCTCCATTGACAATCAATTTGGTAGACAAGAATAGTGTTTTAACAGCAGAACTTCCGAACTATCCAAGCTTCGCTCTGGATCCGGTTGCAAACGAAAAAGATACATTTGAATCATCCAGAGCAGGATTGAGATTTAAATTTAATGAAGCTAAAACTGGTTTTGATATGACAATTTTAGGAAATGGTCAGGTAATGCAGTTTACTAAAAAATAGAATAAAAAAATGCAATATATTCAAAACCCGATGATTAGAAATGATTATCGGGTTTTGTTTTTTAATTTAAAGTTTCAAGTTCAAGTTTCAGCTTTCAGGTTTTCTTTGAGAGATAAAAAAAACTCAGAACCTTAGCAACTCAGAACCTTAGTGTCTAAAAAAAACAACATTACATTAAAAAAATGTTAGAATTTTATTTTTTTAGTTTGTAAATAAAAAAATAGTGTACTTTTGCACCGATGAATAAAATAAGTTTACATATAACTTCTTTGTCACGGACAAACCTGCCTTGTACCTCTCCCGAGGTACGGATACTATCTCTATAGTATTCACAGAGTTTTTCGCCGTATATTTATTCATATCCCTTTTTCATTTTGAAATCACATAATTTGTCCTTTGGACAAACATATCAAAAAAGTATTTATTATTTTGTAAATTTTCTTAATCAAGTTTTTGATTTTGAAGGAGTTACTTCTATTTTGATTAATTTTATTGGATTCAATTCTGGATTTCAAACCAAACAAAGTGCTTTAATTTTTAACGCTAAACTTCAATTATTGAAATGAAAATCTCTATTGTTGTTACTCAGGAAGAACACTTCAAATTCGCACAGGAAATATGCGATACAATAGAATCATCTGCCTTGTTGAGAGGTACGGGGATTGCTAAAAGAACTCCTGAATACATTCAGAAAAAAATGTCGAATGGTGATGCAATGATTGCTCTGGCAGACGGGAAATTTGCAGGTTTTTGTTATATCGAAAGCTGGCAGCACGGAAAATTTGTTGCACATTCGGGATTAATTGTACATCCTGACTACAGAAGCTTAGGTTTGGCAAAAAAAATAAAATCAAAGGTTTTTGATTATTCCTTACAGAGATTTCCTGATGCCAAAATATTTGGTATTACTACCGGTTTGGCTGTTATGAAAATTAACTCTGAATTGGGATATAAACCAGTTCCTTTCTCTGAATTGACTACAGATCCTAGCTTTTGGGCAGGCTGTAAAACTTGTACAAATTACCAAATTCTGCAAAGCAAAGAAAATAAAATGTGCCTTTGTACCGGTATGTTATACGATCCAAAAGAAAAACAAAAAAATCCGCCGAGACATCCTTTTAATGAAGCCGTTTTAAGCAGATTGAAAAAAATCAAACAGGCTTTGTTTTTAAATAAATTATTGTCGTTTATTTTTTTATTAAAATTTTAAATTAGAAAAAATCTCAAACTGCTATATACGAAAGTATTAGCCTAAATTATAAAAAATGAAAAAAGTAGTATTAGCTTATAGCGGAGGATTAGATACCTCGTATTGTTTGAAATATTTAAAAAATGAAAAAGGATACGAAGTTCACACTGTACTTGTAGATACAGGAGGATTCGACGCAGAAGAATTATCAGCCATAGAAAAAAGAGCTTACGAACTGGGAAGTGCTCAGCACGCAAACCTGACTATCGTAGATAAATATTATGATAAAGCTATAAAATATTTGATTTTCGGAAACGTATTAAAAAACAATACATATCCATTATCAGTAAGTGCAGAGCGTGTTTTTCAGGCAATTGAAGCCATTAAATATGCTAAAAAAGTAGGAGCAAGTGCGATCGCACACGGAAGTACAGGTGCAGGAAATGACCAAATTCGTTTCGATCTGATTTTCCAAACCATTGCTCCTGAAATTGAAATTATTACGCCAATTAGAGATTTAAAACTTTCAAGACAGGAAGAAGTAGATTATTTAGCTCAAAATGGAGTACACTATTCTTGGGAAAAAGCACAATATTCTATCAATAAAGGACTTTGGGGTACAAGTGTTGGAGGAAAAGAAACGTTGACTTCAAGCCAGGCATTACCAAGTGATGCTTATCCTTCGCAATTACAAAAAGAAGGAGAAGAAAAAGTAAGATTGCATTTTGAAAAAGGCGAATTAGTCGGGTTAAACGGAATAATGGATAAACCTTCTAATAATATTGTTGCTCTTGAAAAACTGGCAAATGCGTTTGCAATTGGTAGAGATATTCACGTAGGTGACACCATTATCGGAATTAAAGGAAGAGTCGGTTTTGAAGCTGCTGCGCCTTTAATCATTATCAAAGCGCACCATTTGCTAGAGAAACATACGCTTGGAAAATGGCAGCAATACTGGAAAGAACAATTAGGCAACTGGTACGGAATGCTATTTCATGAAGGTCAGTTTCTGGATCCGGTAATGAGAAATATCGAAACGTTTTTGCAAGACACACAGAAAACAGTTAATGGCGTAGTAACTGTTTCTCTAAAGCCTTACCATTTCTCACTTGACGGAATTGAATCTGATAATGATCTGATGAACACTGGTTTTGGTCAATACGGAGAAATGAACAATGCCTGGACATCTGATGATGCAAAAGGATTTATCAAGATTCTTGGAAATGCACAAAATATATTTTCATCTGTAAATCATTTAGATTATGATTAATTGTGATGATTTATTCAAAAAATAAAACTTAATTTTTATGAAAGCAAAAGTATTTTTTTTAATTCCAATGTTTCTACTATTTCTTGGCTGTTCAAGTGATAATGATGTGCCAGAAAAAACTTTAAAACCTGTTACCTACGAAGTTTTGTTATTTGAATTTACAGCTGACACAGGTAATAATTCATCTCGATTACATTATGAAATAAAATATACTAACCCCAATGATGTTGCTGTAAAAGGAACATCCAGCGTAACTGCCAATTATAACGGATTGATATTAACTCCTATTAAAAGAGTTCCTCCATATATTGAAATTGGTGCAAATTCTACTTATACAGAAGTTTATAATGTTGAATCTCCACATGACACACAATCATTAAGTCCTGAGCAGATAAAGACATATTACATAAAGTTTGTATCTGCAAATTTTGTTTTTGCTATTGATTAAAAAAAACTAGGAGATTAGACAACTTTTTATAATTGTCTAATCTAAAAACAAAAAAGATATTGTTAAATAGAATTCGATTTAACAATATATCTAAAAAAATAAAAACCATGATTAATGTAGGAATAATTGGTGGTTCGGGCTACACAGCCGGCGAATTGATCAGAATATTAATGTATCATCCCAATGTAAACATTGATTTTGTTTACAGCACTACAAATTCGGGTAAACCGCTTTCTGTGGCGCATCATGATCTGATGGGTGATATTGAAATGAATTTTACGGATAAGATAAATCCAGACGTAAATGTGGTATTTTTATGTTTGGGACACGGAAAGTCAATTTCTTTTTTACAGGATAATCAATTTGCAAGCCATACAAAAATCATCGATTTAGGTAATGATTTCAGATTAAACAAAGACGCTCATTTTGAAGGCAAAGATTTTGTTTACGGTTTACCCGAATTGAATAAATCTGAAATCAAAAAAGCAAATTATATTGCAAATCCGGGTTGTTTCGCAACAGCTATCCAATTGGCTTTATTGCCATTAGCCAAAAATAACGGACTTAATAACGACGTTCATATTAATGCCACAACCGGAAGCACAGGAGCTGGAGTTGGACTTTCAGAAACTTCGCATTTCAGTTGGAGAAACAACAATATGTCACATTATAAAGCTTTTGAGCATCAGCATTTAGGAGAAATATCAGAAAGTTTGGTTCAGTTGCAAGATGATTTTGAAAGTGAATTGCTTTTTATTCCGAATAGGGGAGATTTTCCAAGAGGAATCTTCGCAACATTATATACGCTGTCTGACGATAGTTTGGAACAATTGGTTGCTAAATACGAAGATTTCTATAAAAATGAACCGTTTGTAACCGTGACCACGACAAATATCAACATGAAACAAGTAGTGCAAACGAATAAATGTATCATCAGTTTATTGAAAAAAGGAAACCGGGTTCTCATAACATCAATTATAGATAACTTAACCAAAGGTGCTTCAGGACAGGCAATTCAAAACATGAATTTAATGTTCGGATTAGAAGAAACTACCGGTTTACATTTGAAACCAAGCGGATTTTAGAAAAAGTTATGAGTTAAAAGTTAAGCGTTTTTTTAATGTCTTTATGCAAAACTTCTAACCCATAACAAATAACATATAACTTTTCAAGAAATGAATTTATTCAACGTTTACCCATTATACGACATAACGCCTGTAAAAGCACTAGACTGCACAATTACAGACGACAAAGGAGTAGAATACTTAGACTTATACAGCGGACACGGTGTGATTTCGATCGGACATACGCAGCCTGATTATGTAGAAAAATTAAAAAATCAATTAGATCATTTAGGATTTTATTCGAATGCGATTCAGAATCCTTTGCAGGTCGAATTGGCTCAGAAATTAGGAAAACTTTCTGGATTAGAGGATTACGAATTGTTTTTATGCAGTTCTGGCGCAGAAGCAAACGAAAATGCCTTAAAATTAGCATCATTCCATAACGGAAAATCGAGAGTTGTGGCTTTTGATAATTCTTTCCACGGAAGAACTTCTGCAGCTGTTGCCGTTACAGACAATAAAAAGATTGTAGCACCAATCAATGCACAGCAAGTCGTTACTTTTTTACCATTAAATCAAATCGAATTAGTGGAAGCTGAATTAGAAAAAGGAGATGTAACGGCCGTAATTATTGAAGGAATTCAGGGAGTTGGAGGATTGGACCAGGGGACAACAGCATTTTTTCAGGCATTGGAAAACGCTTGTAAAAAACACGATGTAGTTTTGATTTTAGACGAAGTACAATCAGGATATGGAAGAAGCGGAAAATTCTTTGCGTTTCAACATCACGGAATCAATGC
Organism: Flavobacterium sp. 1355; assembly: GCF_017833415.1. Classification (GTDB taxonomy): domain Bacteria; phylum Bacteroidota; class Bacteroidia; order Flavobacteriales; family Flavobacteriaceae; genus Flavobacterium. The sequence goes on from NZ_JAFICC010000001.1 coordinate 136,940, forward strand.
TGATATTATTTCAGTAGCAAAAGGAATGGGGAACGGATTTCCGGTTGGAGCGATTTTAATTTCTCCAAAATTTGAAGCCAGTTTCGGATTATTAGGAACTACTTTCGGCGGAAGCCATTTATCTTGTGCGGCAGGAATTGCTGTTCTCGATGTAATGGAAAAACTGGATTTACAAAAGAATGTAAACGAAGTTTATGAATATTTCTTAGAAAAAATCAAAGAAGTCGAAGGAATTAAACAAGTAAAAGGAAAAGGTTTAATGCTTGGCGTTGAATTTGATTTTGACGTTGCAGCCTTAAGAAAAAAACTAATTATCGAGAAACATATTTTTACAGGAAGCGCCAACAACAAAAATCTGTTGAGAATTTTGCCGCCGCTTACAGTGAAAAAATCAGATATAGACACTTTTATAGTAGCTTTAAAAGAAAGTTTGGAAGAACTTAAAAACTAATTGCACCTATCCTAACAGGTTTCCAAAACCTGTTAGGTATTCTATAAAGTTTCCATAAAAAAAGAAACAACCAAAAAACAACCAACCCACTATAAATTATGAACCCATTATCAATTGAAAAACGCAATCTCGTTTTGCGTTCCATGGCAAAACTCGTCGAGCAGGAGCGGAGTCAAATAATTCTCACCAATCAGGAAGATTTATTGGCTTATGACGGTTCAGATTTAGCGATGGAAGAACGCTTGAAAGTAGACGATAAAAAAGTAGACGAGATGATTTTATCATTGAATCAATTGGCATCTCAGGAAGATCCGGTTGGAGTAGAGCGTTTTCATTTTACTCATGATAATGGAATAAAAGTCATTAATAAAACGGCTGCTTTCGGAACGATTTTAATTATTTACGAATCGCGTCCGGACGTTACAATCGAAGCAGGTGGAATTGCTTTTAAATCAGGAAATAAGATTTTATTAAAAGGAGGAAAAGAATCCTTAAAATCAAACTTAAAGATTGTTGCTTTATGGCATCAGGCTCTGGAAGAAAATGAAGTTTCGAAAGATTGGGTAGAGTATTTGAATTTTAATCGTGCAGAAACGCAGGCCTTTTTAGAAAAACCAACTCAAAAAGTCGATTTAATTGTTCCAAGAGGAGGAGAAAAACTAATAGAGTTTGTCAAACAACACGCCACTTGTCCGGTAATTGTAAGCGGCCGCGGAAATAATTTTGTTTACGTTCATCAAAATGCAGATACCGATTTGGCTTTAAAAGTAATTTTGAATGCTAAAACGTCTAAAATATCAGCTTGTAATGCTTTAGATAAAGTTTTAATAGATTCGAGATTACCTAATTTTGAAGGTTTTACAGCAATGCTAATCGAAACTTTAATTGAAAATAAAGTCGAAGTAATCGTTGATAAATCATTAGAGAATTTCGAAAATACTGAAACGCTTCAAAATGAAGATATTTGGTATGAAGAATTTTTAGATTATAAAATTGTCATCGGAACAATTGATTCTGAAGAACATGCAATTGAAAAAATAAATAAATATTGCGGAGGACATTCAGCAGCCATTATAACAAAAGATGATAAATCCGCTAAAAAGTTCATGGAATCTGTTGATGCCGCAGCAGTGTATCACAACGCTTCAACGCGTTTTACAGACGGAGGACAATTTGGTTTAGGAGGAGAATTAGCCATAAGCACCGATAAATTGCATCAACGCGGACCAATTGGTTTACAACATTTGGTAACCAATAAATGGTACGTGTATGGAGAAGGGCAAATACGGTAGAATTTTAGATTTCTGATTTTAGATTTTAGATTGAGAATTAAGGATTTCTGATTTAAATTTTTAAAATTAGAATTTGGAATATTAAAGATAAAGCTTTGCGAACTTAGCGTTTGTAAACGTTCACAATATTAAAAAAACCTTGCGCCCTTTGCGGTAAAAAAAACACGTTTACAATATAAAAACTTAGGGCCTTAGCAACTCAGAACCTTAGCCACTTAAAAAAAATGAGCAAAAAACGGATTTTATTAAAAATAGGAAGTAATACTTTAACCAAAGAAACCAACCATATTTCGCGGGGAAAGATTGAAGATATTGGCATGCAGATCGCTGCTCTAAACAAAGATTACGAATTTGTAATTGTAAGTTCAGGAGCCATCGCAGCCGCCAAGCAATTCGTAAATCTGGAAAGTAAAGGCAAAGAGATTGCATTGAAACAAGCTTTGGCTTCAATTGGTCAACCTCATTTAATGCGGATTTTCCATGAGAATTTCAGCGATTTAGGATTATTGACCTCGCAATGTTTGCTTTCTTATTCTGATTTTGAAAAAGAACAGTCGAAAGTAAATATTGTCAATACAATAAATGTTTTGGTGGAGAACAATTACATTCCGATTATTAATGAAAATGATACCGTTGCCACAGATGAGATTCGGTTTGGGGATAACGATAAATTAGCAGCGTTAACGGCGGTGCTGCTAAATGTTGATATTTTGATAATTGCAACTAATACAAACGGAATTTATACTAAAGATTCTATTCACGATGAAAATCCGGAAACGATAAAATTGGTTAATGATTTAAAGGTTTTAGAGAAAGAAATAGGAGAATCAAAATCATCACATGGAACAGGTGGAATGCAGTCGAAAATCGAAGCAGCCGGAATCGCAAAAGCCGCCAACATCGAAACCTGGATTGTGAATGGATTAAATGATAATTTTATTTTAAAGGCTTTGCAGAATGAAATACCATTTACAAAAATTGTGTGATTATAACGCGGATGACACGGATTCGCTTCGCGAAGACGCGGATTAACACGGATTTTTATATTTAATTTTTATGTAGTACATTTCGTTCAAAATATAAAAATGGAATTATTGCATCAAGAGTTAACGGATGTCATTATTAAAACTTTTTATGAGGTATATAATGAATTAGGACACGGATTTTTAGAGCGAGTATATCAAAATTCAATGTTTTTAGAATTGAAAAGTAAAGGTTTAAAGGTTGAGCCTCAAAAGAAAATAGAAGTTTATTATAAAGGAATTGAAGTTGGACAATATTATGCCGACTTGATAGTAGAGGATTTAATTATTTTAGAACTAAAAGCTGCAGACTGTATAGTGGCAGCATTTGAAAATCAAATTTTGAATTATTTAAAAGGAACAAATTGCGAAGTAGGTTTGCTTTTAAATTTTGGAACAAAACCAGAATTTAGACGTAAAATATTTGAAAATGATAGAAAATTAAGAATAGAAAAATCCGTATAAATCAGCGTTTTCGCGATAGCGAATCAGTTTAATCAGCGTCTAATTTTAGGCAACAAATAAAAAACAAAAACAAATGAATTATATTTCAATACAAGATATCAACTCATTATCAAAATGGGTAAAAAGCGCATTAAAAATCAAAAAAAATCCGCTTAAAAATCAAGGTTTAGGAAAGAATAAAACCTTAGGAATGTTATTCTTCAACCCAAGTTTAAGAACGCGTTTAAGTACTCAAAAAGCCGCATTAAACTTAGGAATGAACGTTATGGTGATGAATTTTACCAACGAAGGCTGGACTTTGGAGTTCGAAGACGGAGCAGTAATGAATTCCGGAGCTTCAGAACACATAAAAGAAGCTGCAGAAGTCGTTTCACAATATTGTGATATTATTGCAATCCGTGCTTTTGCGGGTTTAGCAGACAAAGAAAAGGATTATGCAGAAACCGTTATTTCAGGATTCCTGAAACATGCAACTGTGCCAATTGTAAACATGGAAAGTGCGGTTCGTCATCCGTTACAATCTTTGGCTGATGCGATTACAATGGAAGAATACAAAACAAAGCACAAACCAAAAGTGGTGCTTTCGTGGGCACCGCACCCAAAAGCGTTGCCTCAGGCTGTTGCTAATTCATTTGTAGAAATGATGCAAATGCAAAAAGACATGGATTTTGTAATCACACATCCTGAAGGTTACGAGCTGAGCCCGGAAATTACAAAAGACTGCAAAATAGAATACGATCAAAACAAAGCGTTCGAAAATGCTGACTTCGTTTATGTAAAAAACTGGAGTAACTTCAATGATTACGGAAAAGTAACCAATAGCGACCCGAGTTGGACAGTTACTGCTGAAAAAATGGCTTTAACCAATAATGGAAAATTTATGCACTGCCTGCCTGTACGTCGTAACGTAATTGTAAGCGATGAAGTAATTGACAGCGAAAATTCAATCGTTATTCAGCAAGCAAATAACAGAACGTACTCAGCACAATTAGTTTTACAGAAGATTCTCAAAAAAATATAATTTTTTTTAGGTGCTAAGGTACTAAGTTTCTAAGATGCTAGAAACTACCGAATAAAAACCTTAGTCCCTTGGAACCTTAGCAACTTAGAACCTCATGAAAAAAGTTACCGTAATAAAAATTGGCGGAAATATAATCGATAATCCAGCAGAATTAGAACAATTCTTAACCGATTTTTCTAAAATCGAAGGATACAAAGTTTTAGTTCACGGTGGTGGAAAATCGGCTACTAAAATGGCGCAGAGTATTGGTTTGGTGCCTCAAATGATTGAAGGCCGCCGAATTACCGATGCTGCGATGCTTGATGTTGTAGTTATGATTTACGCCGGGCAAATTAATAAAGATATTGTAGCGCAATTGCAGGCAAAAGACAATAATTCAATGGGATTTTCAGGAGCGGACGGAAATTTGATTCAGTCCACAAAAAGAAATCATCCCACAATCGATTATGGTTTTGTTGGCGACGTAAAACAAGTCAATACTAAATTATTAGCGACGTTATTAGAAACTGATATTGTTCCCGTTTTCTGCGCTATTACACACGATAAAAATGGTCAGTTATTAAACACAAATGCTGATACTATTGCAAGCGAATTATCAATTGCATTGTCTGAAATTTTTGATGTTACATTGACATATTGTTTTGAAAAACAAGGCGTTTTGCAGGATTCAGAAGACGATTCATCTGTAATTACAGCAATAAACGAAGAATTATACAACAAACTAAAAGCAGAAAAAGTAATCCATTCCGGTATGATTCCGAAGTTGGATAATTGCTTTAATAGTTTGTCAAGAGGTGTACAGAAAATCAAAATCGGGCATCATAAAATGCTCCAAAACCCAGATGTTCCACACACAACCATTACGTTATAAAAGATGTAGCCACGAATTACATTAATTTTCACGAATTATATTTGAATAAAAAAATTAGTGTAAATTAGTGTAATTCGTGGCAAAAAAATACAACTGCGCTAGCCATTTTAAATATTAATTTAAGAAATTTGCGCAAATTAAAAATGTCACAGATTTAATTAAAAACTTCGTGACTTCGAGCCTTTGTGGCAAAGAAACCATAACTATGAAAAATATTGCAACGCTTACCCAGGAAGCAATTAGTTTATTAAAAAGCCTAATCGAAACCCCTTCATTTTCAAGTGAAGAAGATCAAACGGCGCTTTTAATCGAGAATTGGTTCAATCAAAACGAAATTCCTTTTCAAAGAGAAAACAATAATGTGTGGGCTTTCAATAAATATTTCGACGAAAATAAACCAACACTTTTACTGAATTCACACCATGATACGGTAAAACCTAATCAGGCATATACCAACGATCCGTTTAAAGCAATTGAAAAAGACGGAAAATTATTCGGATTAGGAAGCAATGATGCCGGAGGATGTTTGGTTTCATTATTAGCAACTTTTGTTCATTTTTATGAAAATCAAAACTTGTCACATAATTTAGTGATTGTGGCTTCCGCCGAAGAAGAAAGCAGTGGGAAAAATGGTTTAAACAGCGTTTTAAAACATTTACCAGAGTTAGATTGCGCTATTGTTGGTGAACCGACATTAATGCAATTGGCTGTAGCTGAAAAAGGTTTACTGGTTCTTGACGTAAAAGTAAAAGGAACTGCCAGTCATGCCGCGCATCAAAATGAGGATAATGCATTATACAAATCAATTCCTGTAATGGAATGGTTTAAAAACTATAAATTCGACAAAATATCAGACGTTTTAGGTCCTGTAAAAATGACCGTAACGCAGATCAGCGCAGGAAAACAGCACAATGTAGTGCCATCAGAATGCGATTTGGTAGTCGATATTCGGGTAACCGATCGTTATTCTAATACAGAAATTTTGGAGGTTGTAAAAGCAAACGTAAATGCCGAAGTAACGCCACGATCAATGCATTTAAATGCATCGTCTATTCCAATTGCACACGGTTTAGTTCAGGCCGGTATCGCTTTAGGAAGAACGACTTACGGGTCTCCAACGCTTTCCGATCAATCTGTTTTGAACTGTCAGTCTTTAAAATTAGGACCAGGAGAAACATTGCGTTCGCATTCTGCCGACGAATTTATTTTTATAAATGAAATTGAAGAAGGAGTCGATTTGTATATTAAAATACTAAACGATTTCTTTAAATTATAAATATCGAAGTCAAACCTAACAGGTTTTCAAAACCTGTTAGGTTTCTTCCGAAATATAAAATGCTACCTATGAAACTTTGGGAAAAAGGAACACCAACAGACAAGCAAATCGAACATTTCACCGTTGGAAACGACCGTGAATTAGATTTAGTTCTCGCAAAATACGATGCATTAGGATCAATTGCTCACGCCAAAATGCTGGGACAAATTGGTTTATTGACAGAAGAGGAAACCACTTCTTTGGTTGATGCCCTAAACGATATCATTGCAGATATTGTCGTTGGAGATTTCGAAATCGAAGACAGTTTCGAAGATGTTCATTCTAAAATAGAATATCTATTAACCGAAAAACTCGGTGATGCAGGAAAGAAAATCCACACCGCACGTTCTCGTAACGATCAGGTTTTGGTAGATGTTCACTTGTATTTAAAAGACGAATTAAAAGCGATAAAAGAACAAGTAAAAACACTTTTTGATTTGTTAATGGAATCGGCAGAAAAACATCAAAATGTATTGTTGCCAGGTTACACGCATTTACAAATCGCGATGCCATCGTCATTTGGAATGTGGTTTTCTGCTTACGCTGAAAGTTTAATTGACGACGTTACAATGTTAAACGCAGCTTCAAAAGTGGTGGATCAAAATCCGTTAGGTTCTGCAGCAGGTTACGGAAGTTCATTTCCAATCAACAGAACTTTTACGACTAAAGAATTAGGTTTTGAAACCTTAAAATATAATGCGGTTGCGGCCCAAATGAGCCGCGGGAAAGCAGAAAAAACAGTTGCTTTTGCCATGACCAGTGTTGCGGGAACGTTGTCTAAATTTGCAATGGACGTTTGTTTGTATATGAGCCAGAATTTTGATTTTATTGGTTTGCCTGCACACCTTACAACAGGTTCGAGCATTATGCCACACAAGAAAAACCCTGATGTTTTTGAATTAATCAGAGGAAAATGCAATAAGATTCAGGCACTTCCTTACGAAATCACTTTAATCACCAATAATCTGCCAAGCGGTTATCACAGAGATTTGCAGCTTTTAAAAGAAGGTTTGTTTCCGGCAATTCAAAACTTAAAAGCGTGTCTGGATATTGCGATTTTCTCTGTAAAAGACATTACAGTAAAAGACAATATTTTAAAAGATAAAAAATACGACTACCTTTTTACGGTTGATACCTTAAACGAAATGGTGGTGGCCGGAATACCGTTTAGAGATGCTTACAAAGCCGTTGCCGAACAATTGGAAGCAGGAACATACCAATCTCCAAAAGAAACAAAACATACACACGAAGGAAGTATTAATAATTTGTGCTTAGAAAATATTAGAGATAAAATGAAAGCAGCTTTTTAAGTTTTGTTTTTAAAAACTAAAAACCGATTTGTATAAATTACAAATCGGTTTTTTATTTTAAATAATTTTATCAAATTTAAGAAAGCTCAGCCTAATTTATATACATTTGAAAATAGTTAACCTAAATTTAGAAGATGACAGGATTTGAAAAACAGACTACTCAAAAACTTTTCGAGAAAAATTTTATTACAGAAGAACAATTCAGTCAGATAAAGAACTATCGCAATTTGGGTGTTTTTTCCCTTAACGCGGAGTTAAAAATGTTTTTGTATTTGTCAGTATTACTTTTCACATCCGGTATCGGAATTTTGATTTATGAAAATATTGATACTATTGGTCACGTTGCAATTTTGTCTTTATTGCTAATTGTTACTATCGCTTGCTTTTACTTCTGTTTTAAAAATTCAGTTGGATTCAGAAAATCAGAAACTACCTTTGAAAGCCCTGTTTTAGAATATCTTGTACTTCTTGCCAACATCCTAACCTGCATATTTATAGGGTATCTGCAATTTCAATACAAGCCTTTTGGTACCCATTATGGTTTAGCAACATTAATACCTACAATTGTTAGCTTTATTTGTGCTTATTATTTTGATAATAAAAGTGTCCTGACAATTGCAATTACTGGTTTGGCAGCTTATGTTGGATTGTCTGTAACACCTCAGGATGTATTTAATAATGATTTATATCTCAATCAAAGTCTAAGTTTCTCGGCAATAATGCTTGGGGTTTTGTTGATTTTATGGACATTTTATAGCGATAAAATAGCGCTTAAAACACATTTTAAATTAATCTATCTGACATTTTCGCTTCATATAATAAGCATAGCTTCCATCACAAATATGGTAAACGAATACGATGGATTCTGGCTACTTTTCTCAGCTATCCTTGCTGGATCCTGCTATTATTTTTATAAAGCTAGCTATGGGCTTAAGGCTATTTCATTATATGTTTTTATGATTCTTTATGCCTATATAGGGATTAATATTTTCCTTTTTAGAATTTTTGAGGATATTGACTTTCAGGATATTTGGATGTTATTTGTTCTTGCCATACCAGGATATTTCATTGGCTCGATTGTCTTGTTCATAAAATTAATTAAGAACTTTAATAAAGAAACTGCAGAATGATAGTATTTGATAGAAATAAATTGCAAAATTCTGTTTTGACAGAAGAAGCAGATTCCTTAAAAAATGCAGGCTTTATCGGTAAGGAACAACTTGACTTTATTAAAAAAGAACTTCCTGTACTTAATAGTCATAAAAATATCCTTGTTAGAATAGGATTCTTTTTACTGGGGTCATTTCTGTATTCTTCAATATGTAGTGCAATATCGCTTTTGGGACTTTCGGCAATAGACAGAACCTGGGAAATTTTTCCTTTTGTGTTCGGTATAATTGGTATTGCAGGGTCTGAATTTTTAGCAAAAAAGGATTATTATAATCACGGATTAGATGATGCATTTATTTTGGGAACAATATTAAATTTTGGTGCTGCTGTTACAATCACTACAGATTTTCACTATGTGCTTCCGGTTAGCATTGTTGTTGCAATTATATCACTAATAATGTTTTTGCGTTACATACACTTATTATCGGCATTACTCTTTTATTTAGCATTAACTATAACACTTGGATATGCAATATTTGAATATCTTGAAGCTGGCCAGGCGATTTTGCCATTCTTTATGATGTTTTATGGTGCAGGAACTTATTTTTTATGTAAAAAATTGAATAATGATCTAATAGAATCATATTATTCCAATGGAATTCGTTTGATACAAAGTGTTAGTTTAATATTGTTTTATTTGTCTGGAAATTATTTTATAGTAAGAGAATTTTCTGCAAGTTTATTAAATACGTATTATGAAATAAGTCCTGAAATTCCATTTGCATTCTTCTTTTGGGCGTTTACTTTTATTGTGCCGGTCTGCTATTTTCTGTATTCATTAAAAAGCAAAAACAGAATTATGCTCTGGATTAGTTTTCTGGCAATAGGTTTTTCATTTTACAGTTTTAGATATTATCACTCAGTTTTGCCAATTGAAGCAGCATTAACACTGGGAGGACTAATCTTGTTTGGGATTTCATTCTTTTTTATAAGAAAACTTAAAGCAAAAGAAAGCGGACTAACATTTAAACCAGATAAAATATCTAATTCAAATACATTTTTAAATGCCGAGGCTTTAATAATTGCTTCAACATTTGGAATGAAACCTGAAGTAAAAGTGCCTGACTCGCCAATGGAATTTGGTGATGGAGGTTTTAGTGGAGGTGGATCTGGTGGAACATTTTAAATAGAAACATTTATTGCAATAGATAAAACAAAACCCTGAGCTTTTAGTTCAGGGTTTTGTTTTTGCGATTTGCGATTTGTTAAGTTTATATCTTACTTTTTAGCGCTTCTGCATCGATATCACTATGAGAAACATCATAAACAGCTTTACCGTTTTTAATCAATATTAATTGAGGTGATTCATGATATACATTAAAACGCTTTGCAATTTCGTTTGACACATCACGATGTTCAATTAAATCTAAAAAGAAAGCATCTACAGTTTCATCTAAATCATATTGTCTTTCAAATTGTTTTAAAGCCATTCGGCTGATGCTGCACCTGGTGCTATGCTTAAAAATTACAATAGGCTTAACATTTGAAATGGTTTGTATATCATCTAACTGTGCTAAATTTGTAAGAGGAATCCAATTTAAATTACTTTTTTTGGAATCCGAATTGTCTGAATTTCCGAACATTGAATTAAAAAAACTCATATTTTGACTGTATTTATGACTTTTTGACATTTAAAACCAATTTAAATCAAGTTTTTTATGTCACTTTGTCTGTATTTTTACTATGGAATATAATTTGAATATGTAGCAAAGTTATATCATTTAAAATTAAATTTTGCCCCAATAAAATCAAATTTTAATGATATCACATATTTATAATTAAAAAACAAACCAAATCTTGCAGATATGAATATTAATAAATTTACAACTAAATCTCAGGAAGCCATTCAGCTATCACAACAGCTGGCTCAGCGATATGGCCAACAACAAATAGAAAACGAACACATTTTTAAAGCAATTTTTGAGGTTGATGAAAACGTAGCACCTTTCATCTTAAAAAAACTGAATGTAAATGTGCCTTTGTTTTTACAAATATTAGATTCAACGATTCAAAGCTTTCCAAAGGTATCTGGAGGTGAAATTTTGCTTTCGAGAGATGCAAATAAAGCGTTGAACGAAGCAGAGATTATTGCCCAAAAAATGAACGACGAATATGTTTCGATCGAACATCTGATTTTGGCCATTTTTGATTCAAAAAGCAGAGTCGCACAAATCTTAAAAGATCAGGGTGTTACCGGAAAAGCATTAAAAGCTACTATCGAAGAACTCAGAAAAGGAGAAAGGGTAACTTCGGCTTCAGCAGAAGAAACGTATAATGCATTAAATAAATACGCTAAAAACCTGAACGAATTAGCGCGTACCGGTAAATTGGATCCTGTGATTGGTCGTGACGAAGAAATTCGTCGTGTATTACAAATCCTGACTCGAAGAACAAAAAATAATCCGATGCTTGTTGGTGAGCCAGGAGTTGGTAAAACGGCTATTGCCGAAGGTTTAGCGCACAGAATCGTAGATGGAGATGTACCTGAAAACCTTAAGGATAAAATCGTTTTCTCTTTGGATATGGGAGCATTAATTGCCGGTGCAAAATACAAAGGAGAATTTGAGGAAAGATTAAAATCTGTGGTAAAAGAGGTTACTGCAGCCGAAGGAGATATTGTTTTGTTTATTGATGAAATTCATACACTTGTTGGTGCAGGTGGAGGTGAAGGCGCTATGGATGCTGCCAATATCTTAAAACCAGCTTTGGCTCGTGGAGAATTGAGAGCAATTGGAGCAACAACATTAGACGAATATCAAAAATATTTTGAGAAAGATAAAGCACTGGAAAGACGCTTTCAAAAGGTTTTAATCGATGAACCGGATACAGAAAGTGCCATTTCGATTTTGCGTGGTATTAAGGAAAAATATGAAACACATCATAAAGTTCAGATTAAAGATGAGGCAATTATTGCTGCTGTAGAACTTTCTCAACGCTATATTACAAATCGTTTTTTACCAGATAAAGCCATTGATTTAATGGACGAAGCGGCTTCTAAATTACGTATGGAAATCAATTCAAAACCAGAAGAATTAGATGTTTTGGATCGTAAAATCATGCAGTTGGAAATTGAGATCGAAGCCATTAAACGCGAAAAAGAGGAGAATAAGCTTAAAATCCTGAGAATGGATCTGGCTAATCTAAAAGAGGAACGAAATGAAATCTTCACAAAATGGAAAACAGAAAAAGATGTTGTAGATGGTGTCCAGGCTGTAAAGTTAGAAATTGAAGATTTTAAACACGAGGCCGAGCGTGCAGAACGTGACGGTGACTATGGAAAAGTAGCCGAAATTCGTTACGGAAAAATCAAAGAAGCGCAAGAGCGTCTGGATATTCTGTTGAAGCAATTGCAGGAATATCAATCTGGAAATTCCTTAATTAAAGAGGAAGTTACCCGTGAAGATATTGCTGAAGTTGTAGCAAAATGGACAGGGATTCCGGTAATGAAAATGCTTCAGACAGAAAGAGAAAAGCTTTTACATCTTGAAGACGAACTGCACAAACGTGTAGTAGGGCAGGAAGAGGCTATCGAAGCTGTAAGTGATGCTGTTCGCAGAAGCCGTGCAGGTTTGCAGGATATGAAGAAGCCTGTTGGGACATTTTTATTTTTAGGAACAACAGGAGTTGGTAAAACAGAATTAGCAAAAGCGCTGGCAGAATATCTTTTTGATGATGAAAATGCCATGACCCGTATCGACATGAGTGAGTATCAGGAACGCCACAGTGTGAGCCGTTTGGTTGGTGCGCCTCCGGGATATGTTGGTTATGATGAGGGAGGACAATTGACAGAAGCGGTGCGCAGAAAACCTTACTCAGTTATTTTATTAGATGAGATTGAAAAAGCGCATCCGGATACGTTCAATATTTTATTGCAGGTTTTAGATGAAGGCCGATTGACAGATAACAAAGGGCGTTTAGCCGATTTTAAAAACACAATTATAATTATGACATCCAACATGGGAAGTCATATTATACAGGAAAAATTCGATAATCTCAAAGGAAGCATTGAAGCTGCAACCGAGGCTGCAAAAGTCGAAGTTTTAGGTTTACTGAAACAAACAGTTCGTCCCGAATTTATTAACCGTATAGATGAGATCGTATTGTTTACCCCGCTTACGGTCGAAAATATTTCAAGAATTGTCAGCTTACAGCTTAAAAGTGTTACCAAAATGCTGGCTTTGCAAGGCATTACGATGGATGCAACACCAGAAGCGATTGCCTACCTTTCTGAAAAAGGATATGATAGTCAGTTTGGAGCAAGACCAGTAAAACGTGTTATCCAGAGAGAGGTATTGAATCAATTGTCAAAAGAGATTTTGGCAAACAATATTACAACAGACAGCATCATTCTTATTGATGCTTTTGATGGAAATTTAGTCTTTAGAAATCAAACACATAAAGATTAATAATTTATTTGTTTAGTTGATTAATTATTAATTGAGAAAACATCAGTCGCAAGACTGGTGTTTTTTTTATTTATAAAGTTTAAATCAGTGAATCATGAAACTTTTTGTAAAATTATTATAACTGATATTTTGTTTGAAGTTGTGAAATTTACGTAAACATAAAACAAAAACATCATGAACAACATTTTTAGAGGATTAATAGCTGGCTATGGAGCCAAAAAATTAGGCGGAGGATGCTTCGGAACTATTTTAGTATTTATAATTATCTGGGTACTATTAGGTCAGTGCAGTCACTAAAATAAAAGATTTAGAAGCAGTAAAGTATTCAATTTTGGGATTATTTTTTAGAAAGAATTTGACCAAAATGTATTAGCTTCGCATCAAAATTAATAATTATACGCAGAAAATAAATGGTACTTATTACCAAGTGTTTAGGCGTATTTAAAAATAAGGTAAATGGCTTCAGGTTTCTTTGTGCTATTAGATGATATAGCAGCAATTATGGATGATGTGGCAGTAATGAGTAAAATTGCTGCAAAAAAAACAGCCGGAATTTTAGGCGATGATTTAGCTGTAAATGCCGAAAAAGCATCGGGATTTGCTTCTTCAAGAGAACTTCCTGTTTTGTGGGCTATTAGCAAAGGATCATTGCTAAATAAGATCATTATTCTGCCAATCGCATTCTTATTGAGTGCTTTTCTACCTGTTGCTATTATTGTAATTTTAGTGCTTGGAGGTTTGTTTTTAGCTTATGAAGGTGCTGAAAAAATCTATGAATATTTTGTTCCTCACGAACATGAATCAGAAGGAATTACAGATGAAGTACTTACCGAAGAACAAATTCTCGAAGTAGAAAAAGGAAAAGTAAAATCTGCAATAATAACCGATTTTATTTTATCTGTAGAAATTGTAATTATTGCCTTAGGTACAGTAATCGATGAGCCGCTTACTCAGCAAATAATGGTGACCTCAATAATTGCATTAATTGCAACTATTGGAGTTTATGGTATAGTAGCCCTGATTGTGAGAATGGACGAAGCAGGATATAAACTTATTAAATTTAGCAAAAGAGAAAAAAGTATATCAAAATTTATCGGTAATATACTTGTAAAAGCCCTTCCTTTTGTTATAAAAGGCTTGACCGTAATAGGTACAATTGCTTTAATTCTCGTTGCTGGAGGTATCTTTGTGCATTATATTCCATTTTTTCATCACTTAGTGCCTAAAATAAATATTCCATCAATTATAAAAGAATTTGTTGTTGGTATTATATTAGGATTTATTGTTTTAGTGATAGTAAATCTATTTAAGAAAATTATCAAAAAATAAATTGGCAATATTATTGATGATAAAAAAAACAGATTTTGATCTAAGTTATTGGTTTACTTATGTTTTATATTTTTAATTTAAAAGTTTAACAACTTTTAAAAGCAACCATAATAACTTATTAGTATCTATGTATAAAATAAGAACAAATAATTATCCTATGAAAAATTTTAAATTTCAATCCATCGCAGTTATACTATTCATTTTTACTGTATTAACTTCATGCAGTAGTGACGATGATAATACTCCAAAAGATGATTCTATCTACAAAAGTGCTTACGTAACAGAAGTAGTAGGGCCTACGACTGGAAAAACTAATCAGGAGCTAAGCTATTCAGTAGCTTTTCAGGTAGAAAATGGTTGTGGACAATTTCATCAAATGACAGATGTAAGTTTTGATAAAGTAGAAGGGTATCAGGTTGAAGTAAAATATCCTCCTACTTGTAGCACAAATGTTCCTGAAATAAAAAGAACAGTATATAAATTAATGAGCCCAAATGCACCGGGAACTTATTATTTAAGATTTGCAAAATCAGACACAGAGTTTCTCGTTACAACAGTAGTTATTTCAAATAATTAATTTTTTAACAGGTCAGGAAAGTAAAAAAGCTGCAAGAATTAAATTCTTGCAGCTTTTTTTGTTTAGGATTTTCTTTTGTTAATAATCTGATATGTAAGTTGTTGTTTTTTATTTCGAAAATTTTTCAATTATCAAAGCAACCTTATTGCTTTCTTACACTCTTTATAATTGAACGGCTTAATAATGTCTTCAATTAAACCGCTTCATTAATTTTTTTTTTTTGAAACACCAGTCTCAAAGGCTGGTGTTTTTCTTTGTATGAAGCACAATATTAGTTTTCAGAAAGCTATTTGTTTCAATCTTTTATGGTGAACACCACCATAAATGGATTTTCACAGCTATCGGGGCTATGCCAGGGCTTTTAGTTTTATAAGAACCTTAATAACCTCCCTTTGTCATTCCCTTAAAAATTACTATTTTTGCACTCTAAATTTTATGTCATGGCGAAGAGAAAATATAAAATAGCCGTTGTTCAGTTAAATCTTAACGACGTAGCCGAAAATAATTTAAAAAAATGTATCAGCTGGGTAAGAGATGCAGCCAATAAAGGCGCAGAAGTTATTTTACTACCTGAATTATATAGCAGCCATTATTTTTGCCAAAGCGAAGATGTAGATAATTTTGCATTAGCAGAACCATTATACGGTACATCTTTTATCGCTTTTAGTGAACTGGCAAAAGAATTAGGAGTTGTTATTATTGTTCCTTTCTTTGAAAAAAGAATGGCAGGAGTATACCATAACAGTGCTTATATTATTGATACAGACGGAACAGAAGCTGGTTTATACCGTAAAATGCATATTCCGGACGATCCTCATTTCTATGAAAAATTCTACTTTACACCAGGTGACTTAGGATTTCAGGCCATTGAAACAAAAAAAGGAACTGTTGGGACATTAATTTGTTGGGATCAATGGTATCCGGAAGCAGCAAGAATTACTGCTCTTAAAGGTGCAGAAGTATTGTTTTACCCAACAGCAATCGGGTGGCATCCAAAAGAAAAAGAACAATACGGAGAAAACCAATATGGTGCATGGATGAATGTTATGAAGGGACATGCAGTTGCAAACGGTGTTTTTGTTGCAGCAGCAAACAGAATTGGTTTGGAACAATACATTGACGGAACTGATGGAATTCAATTTTGGGGAGCATCTTTTATTGCAGGGCCTCAAGGCGAAATTTTAGCACAAGCTTCACACGATCAGGAAGAAATATTGATTGCTGAAGTAGATTTGGATCTTCAGGAAAACGTTCGTCAGAATTGGCCATTTTTCAGAGACAGAAGAATTGATGCTTTTGGAGATATTACAAAAAGAGTAGTTGATAAATAATCAATTTACATTAAAATAAAAAAGAGGACAAAATGTAGATTTTGTCCTCTTTTAGTTTTATAAAAGGTCTGAAATTACTTAACCTGAAAAGTAACTCTTCTCACGATTTGACGTGCTTCTTTAGAATTTTTATTCACAGAATTATCTTCGCCGTTAGCAATTACATTTAATCTTGAAGCATCAATTCCCGCATTTACAGCTACTTTTTTAACAGCTTCAGCTCTTTTTCTTGATAATTCACTGTTATAATTAGTACCTCCGATTTCATCAGAATATCCAATGATGTCTGCATTTTTACCAGGATTGTTTTTTAAGTATTTCACCAAAAAGTCAACACCGGATAAGGAAGCATTTGTTGGTTTAGATGAATTAAAATCAAAATAAACATTTACATATCCACCATTAATTAATTCCTCAACTGTACTATTTGTAGCACCTTTACCATTTTGCCCATAAGTTTTTTCTAGATAGCTCTCTAATTCATCCGGAACACCATTTTGATTAGTGTCAATAGATTGACCTTTTGTATTTACAGCAACTCCGGCAATAGTATTTGGTTCCAGATCATATAAATCTGCTACACCATCTTTATCAGTATCTAAGATTCCAGTCTCAATTGTTGCAACTCTTTGTTCTAGCTCATCAATTCTGTCTTCTTCTCCTACCCAGTCAGCATGTTTTTCATTTTTACCTAAGTAAAAAGTTAAACCAACAGAGGCGTTAAGTAAAATACCATCAAAAGAACCGGTAGTTGTATTTCCCATTCCGTCAAAGTTCCAGTTTTGTTTCCCATTAACAATTCCGGTAAGGTCACCCGTTAATGCAATTCTGTTACTTAATTTTATTTGTCCTGTTAACCCAAGAATTCCATGCCCCATATAATCCTGACCACCAAAACCAGTTTCAGTACTAATCTGTGAAACACCAAAACCTCCATGTGCCAAAATACCAATCGTATTTGTCCAGGTTTCAAAGTTCAGGGCACGGCCAATATTTACAACACCTTGCAAACTTGTTCTTACGTACCTGCTTTCAAAATCGGGAGTATCATTACGTTCTTTAAACTGATCATAACCAATATCTAATTTTACACCAAACTTTGGATTGAACATATATCTTACGCCTAAATCAGCATGAAAAAAATTAAAGGTTTCAGTAGCATAACCAGCTGTCATGGCTCTGGTAGGTTTATTTACTCCTCCATTTAATTCTATAGACCATTTGTTATAAGCTAATTTGTCGATTGAAGGCTGAACTGATGTTGTTGTCATGTTTTGTCCGCTTGCTGCAAATGCAAGTACTAAAAATGATAATGAAGCTAATTTCTTTTTCATGTTATTTTAAATTTAATTTGAATTTTGTTGAGCTTTTTGCTGAGCTCATCACAAACTTATAACACGCAGGAAGAAATTTTGTTCCATTACTTTTTGCAATCCTTTATATAATTTCCATTAAATTCATGGAAACAATGCGTAATTGTTAAATTAAACATAAATAGGATAAAATAAAAGGGACAAATTCAATAATTTGTCCCTTTTGTATTTTTGAATTGAAAGAAATTACTTTAAATTCGGCTGGTAGATTTTGATTGTACCGTCGCCCTCGCTGCTAACAACAACCAAACTTCTTTTTGTTGGACTTTTTGAAGCCGGAATAAAAAGAATGCCTTCTGGAGCATCACCAGTTTTTACTGTATTTAAATATTGCGGTGCAGCAGGATTAGTAACATCATAAGTCATAAAAGCATCAGATCTTTCCAAACCTACAAATAATATATTCTGATTACCTATTTTTGCAACAACTACTGCTTCAGGCTCAGAACCTTTATCATCGCTTCTTTTATCGTCGTAACTTCCTAATTCATTCGTTTTTTTGTCAACATCATTTTTACTGTCATATACAATTTTACCTGTATTTCCGTTCCAGATAGAAAAAGAACGAGCTCCAAAACTTACCATTTCATCCAGATCTCCATCTCCGTCAGTATCGCCCATATTGGCAATAAGATTCAGCCTTCCTAAATTAGGTTCTAATTTTAAAGTAGCAGCATCCGGAAAAACAGTTGCATCTAATGTCATGTCTTTCATTCTCTTAATATCGGTGTTTGCAGTGTATTCTCTTGCATCTCCTTCATTTGCTGTCACAAAATACGGAACATTATTTGCAGAAAAATGACTGATAGCATCCGGCATAAACATCCCTTTTATCTTCCATGGATTAAAAGCAATTTTATCGTCTTTATCGCTAACATCAATTGCATTATCGGCCGTATTAAAATCTTTAAAGCCTAAAGGATAAATTGCTGTAATAGTTTTTGAAGTTAAATCGACTTTTGCTACTCCATTGTTTTCCTGCAAAGTTACCCAGGCAGTTTTAGAGTCATCAGAAATGGTTATGTATTCTGGTTCAATATCCTGTGCAAAACTTTTAGCAAATTTTGAAACTCTGAATCCGTCTTTTGCTAAAGCTGCAGCCTGATTGCTGAATGAACTGAAATCTAATGTTGTAACTTCATAAGTATTAGTGTCAATAATAGAAATTGTTCCATTTGGATCCTGCGAATAATCTGTATTTGGCTCACCCTCATTAGCCGTCATGATAAATTTTCCGTCTGGAGAAAAAGTAATCATATCCGGAAGAGCACCAACTGTAATTTGTTTAATTAAACTATAATCTACGGTATTAAAAACAACAACTTTTCCATTCCCTTGTTTGTTGACTGTAGATTCTAAGGCAATAGCCAGTTTTCCATCAAATACAGAAACGCTATTTGAAGCACCTTCATAAGGAGTTAAATCAATTTTTCCAATTTTGATTGGTTTTGAAGGATCAGATAAATCAATAACATCAATTTGATTTGTTCCGCTATTGTTTACAGTAAAAAGTCTTTTGGTTTTTTCACAATAGGCAGAAATTTCAGCGGCAGCTTCACCACCAATAGTGATGCTTCCGATTTCTTTAAAGGTTGCCGGGTTCTCATTTACAACAACTTCAGGTTCTTCGTTATTAGAGTTGTCATCGTTATTACAACTTGCCATGATTAATAAAGCGGCTAATAACGAGATGGTTACTTTTTTCATTTTTTGATTTTTTAGTTTTGCCAAATTTAGATAGCAGAACTTGCTCCAATATTAAGTTCTTATTATTTAATCTTTAACTTAATTTTCTTTCTGTTTTCAAATTGTATGATTTCATTGTGTTGTTTTTATTATCCTTATGAATGCTTATCTTTGTACCCTTTCAAAATTTAGAAACATCTTTATGTCAGCAAATAATAGAAGATTCCCGGCAGAATGGGAAAAACAACAGGGAATAGTTTTGTGTTTTCCGCATAATGGCAATGATTGGCCTGGAAAATATGATGCTGTTCAATGGGCTTTTGTAGAATTTATTAAAAAAGTAGCCACTTTTGAAATGGTATTTTTGGTCGTAGCCGATGAAAAACTGAAAGAAAAAGTTACCGAAATGTTAGAAAGAGCAAAAGTAAACATTGCAAATGTTTCTTTTATAATTCATAAAACAAACAGAAGCTGGATGCGTGACTCAGGGCCAATTATTGTAAAAAATGGTTCAAAAAGAGAAGCATTAAACTTTAATTTTAACGGTTGGGCAAAATATAAAAACTATCAGTTAGATAAATTCGTGCCAGGTAAAGTAGCAGATTTTATTGATGTGCCTTTAACTCAGGTTATGTACAAGGGAAAACCTGTAATTGTTGAAGGTGGTGCAATTGATGTAAACGGAAAAGGAACTTTATTGACCTCTGAAGAATGTTTAATGCATCCAACAATTCAGGTTCGTAATAAAAATTTCACCAAAGAAGATTACGAAGCTGTTTTTAAGGAATATCTGGGAGTAACGAATGTGATCTGGCTTGGCGACGGAATAGAAGGTGATGATACACACGGACATATTGATGATTTATGCCGATTTGTAAATGAAGACACCATTGTAACTATTGTAGAAACAGATAAAAACGACGCCAACTACAAACCTTTGCAGGACAATTTGAAACGTCTGCAAAACGCAAAATTAGAAGACGGAAAATCGCCAACAATTGTAGCGTTGCCAATGCCAAAACGTGTAGATTTTGAAGACTTAAGATTACCGGCAAGTTATGCTAATTTCTTAATCCTGAATAATTGTGTTTTAGTGCCAACGTTTAATGACAGCAATGATCGCGTAGCTTTAAATATACTTTCAGAATGTTTTCCTGACAGAGAAGTAATCGGAATCAGCTGTATTGATTTTATCTGGGGATTTGGAACATTGCATTGTTTGAGCCAGCAGATTCCGGCTTAGTTTGCGTGAAAAATAATCTCGCAAAGCCGCAAAGTCGCAAGTTTTTCATTTTTAAGTTTTCTTATTTTAGACTTTTCGCCTGTGCGACTTTGCGAGATTTAAATATAAAAAAAGCTTGTCAGAACTAACTAACAAGCTTTTTTTATTTTATCTATAATTAACAAATTAATGTATTTTATCTTCTCTTCATTGTCTGATAAATGGTGGTAAAAGCTGGCTTGAAACCTCACCAAAACCAAGTCGAACTTCGGCATTTTCGCAGAAGCCTCTTATGATTACCGTATCATTATCTTCTATGAATTTACGTTCGCTTCCATCTTTTAATTTTATCGGATTTTTTCCGCCCCAGGTTAATTCTAACATAGAACCAAAACTATCAGGAGTCGGACCAGAAATTGTTCCCGAACCCATCATATCGCCAGAATTTACACGACACCCGTTAGAGGTATGATGTGCTAATTGCTGCGCCATAGACCAGTATAAATATTTAAAGTTTGATTGAGAAACAACAGTTTCTTCCTGATTTTCAGGTTGTATAGAAACTTCTAAATGAATGTCAAAAGCTTTTTTTCCTTTAGTCTGTAAATAAGGAAGCGGCGACGGATCCTGTTTCGGACCTTTAGTTCTAAAAGGCTCCAAAGCATCCATAGTCACAATCCACGGAGAAATTGACGTTGCAAAGTTTTTAGCTAAAAATGGTCCAAGAGGCACGTATTCCCATTTTTGAATATCGCGTGCGCTCCAGTCATTCAATAAAACCATTCCGAAAATATAATCTTCAGCTTCATAAGTTGGGATATTTTCACCCATTATATTTACATCAGTAGTAATAAACGCTGTTTCAAGTTCAAAATCAACTAAACGGGAAGGACCAAAAACAGGATATTTTTCACCTGCAGGCAAAGTTTGTCCCATTGGCCTGTGAACAGGAATTCCAGACGGAACGATAGTTGAGCTTCTGCCATGATATCCTACCGGAATGTGTAACCAGTTTGGCAACAAAGCATTTTCAGGATCACGAAACATTTTACCAACATTGGTAGCATGCTCTTTACTGGAATAGAAATCAGTATAATCACCAATTAGAACTGGTAATTGCATTTCTACTTCATCGATTTTAAAAATAACAATATCTCTGTCTTTTGTTGAATCTCTAAGTTGCGGATTTTCTGCATCAAAAATATCGGCAATACGATTTCGTACTAAACGCCATGTCTTTTTTCCGTCAGAAATAAAATCATTAAGCGTATCCTGCATAAACATATCATCAGTCAATTCTATTCCTGAAAAATAGTTTAATTGTTGTAAAGCCCCTAAATCTATAGCGTAATCGCCAATTCTTGTTCCTACAGTAACGACATTTTCTTTGGTAAGAAATACACCGAAAGGAATATTTTGAATAGGGAAGTCACTATTTTCTGGTACTTCTAACCATGATTTTCTTTTGGTATCGTTGGCGGTTATTGGCATGTTGAATGTTAATTATTTGTTGAAAAATTACTTGTCAAATATATCATAATCTAACTGTATGACAAACGTTTTTTTGTATTTTTGCAGGAAATTAACGAAAAACGAAAAAATGCAACGCGACGAACAAATTTTTAACCTTATACTAGAGGAACAAGACAGACAAATTCACGGATTAGAACTTATTGCTTCAGAAAACTTTGTAAGTGATGAAGTAATGGAAGCAGCAGGTTCTGTTTTAACTAATAAATATGCTGAAGGATATCCTGGCAAAAGATACTACGGCGGTTGCGAAGTAGTTGACGTTATTGAGCAAATTGCAATTGACAGAGCCAAAGAATTGTTTGGTGCTGAATATGCAAACGTACAGCCTCACTCTGGGTCTCAGGCAAACACGGCAGTTTATCATGCATGTTTAAATCCTGGTGATACTATTTTAGGTTTTGATTTGTCTCACGGAGGTCACTTAACTCACGGTTCTCCTGTAAACTTTTCTGGTCGTTTATACCGTCCGGTTTTTTACGGTGTAGATGCTGAGACCGGTCGTTTAGATTATGATAAAATTCAGGAAATTGCAACAAAAGAGCAGCCAAAATTAATCATTGCAGGAGCTTCGGCTTATTCTCGTGATATGGATTTTGCCCGTTTCAGACAAATTGCAGACAGCGTTGGAGCAATCTTATTTGCTGATATTTCTCACCCTGCAGGTCTTATTGCAAAAGGATTAATGAACGATCCAATTCCACATTGTCATATCGTTTCTACAACAACTCACAAAACATTGAGAGGACCACGCGGAGGCTTGATTTTAATGGGGAAAGATTTTGAAAACCCACAAGGTTTAAAAACTCCAAAAGGAGAAATCAGAATGATGTCATCTTTATTGGATCTTGCTGTTTTCCCTGGAAATCAAGGTGGACCATTAATGCACATTATTGCTGCTAAAGCAGTTGCTTTCGGTGAAGCTTTACAAGATGAATTCTTTACATATGCAATGCAATTGCAAAAAAATGCAAATGCTATGGCTGATGCTTTTGTAAAAAGAGGATACAAAATTATTTCTGGCGGAACAGATAACCATATGATGCTTATTGACTTAAGAAATAAAAATATTTCTGGTAAAGAAGCTGAAAATGCATTAGTAAAAGCAGAAATCACAGTAAATAAAAACATGGTTCCTTTTGATGATAAATCACCATTTATTACGTCTGGAATTCGTGTAGGAACAGCTGCAATCACAACTCGTGGTTTAGTTGAAGAAGATATGGAAACTATCGTAGCTTTAATCGACAGAGTATTGGCTGACCACACAAACGAAGCCGTTATCGAAGAAGTAGCAAACGAAGTAAACGAAATGATGAGCGAAAGACCAATTTTCGTATACTAAAAAAATAAAATTTGAAACTTAATTGTTTCAGGTTTCAAGTTTAAAGTTTTGTGACGCGTAAAAAAACGTAAACAAAACTTTAAACTTTTTTCGTTCCTAAAAGAACCTGAAACAAAGAAAACCTGAAACAAAATAAACAAGAAGATTATGGGCGTATTAAGATTACAATTGCCAACAGACCCAAGATGGGTCAATATAGTAGAGAAAAATATTGAAGAGATCCTGACTGATCACGCGTGGTGCGAGCAAAAAGCAGCAACAAATGCAATAACCATTATTACCAATAACTCTGAACATCAGGATTTGGTAAAAGACTTATTGGCTTTGGCCAAAGAAGAAATCGATCACTTTGAGCAGGTTCATAATATTATCATCAAAAGAGGATTAAAATTAGGACGTGAACGCAAAGACGATTATGTTAATGAGTTGTATCAATACATGAAGAAAAGCGGTGACGGAAGCCGTGTTTCAGGTCTTGTAGAAAGATTACTTTTTTCGGCAATGATCGAAGCCAGAAGCTGTGAACGTTTCAAAGTTTTATCTGAAAATATTCAGGATGAAGAATTAGCGACTTTCTACAGAGAATTAATGGAAAGCGAAGCCGGACATTACACAACCTTCATCACATACGCCAGAAAATACGGAGTAGGCATAGATGTAGAAAAACGCTGGAGAGAATGGCTGGCATTCGAAGAATCAATTATAACCAACTACGGAAAAGGCGAAACGATTCATGGATAAGGGATTTAAATTCAAATTTAAAAATTCCAAATTCCAAAATTGAAGTAAACTTTGTGAACCTCCGTGTAATCTTTGTGAATCTCTGCAGAATAGAAAAATCCGCGTAAAATCTGCGTTTTCGCATAGCGAATCCGTGTCATCCGCGTGCTAAAAATTCAACACAAAGTTTACGCAATCTAAAATCTGAATTCTAAAATCCCTATATTTGAAAGTAACGAAAAATTCAAAGCCATGAGAATAGAAACTGATCTTAAATTAGGATTTAAAGATGTAATGATTCGCCCAAAAAGATCAACGCTAAAAAGCCGGTCGGAAGTTTCATTAGAACGAAATTTTAAATTTTTGCACAGCTCCACAAATTGGACAGGAGTTCCGATTATGGCTGCAAATATGGATACAGTTGGTACTTTTGAAATGGCAGAAGTTTTAGCCAAGGAAAAACTCTTTACAGCTATTCACAAACATTACTCACCAGAAGAATGGAAAACTTTTTTATCGAAAGTTACTCCG
This sequence comes from Flavobacterium sp. 1355, assembly GCF_017833415.1. Classification (GTDB taxonomy): domain Bacteria; phylum Bacteroidota; class Bacteroidia; order Flavobacteriales; family Flavobacteriaceae; genus Flavobacterium. Next base: position 161,907 of record NZ_JAFICC010000001.1, read on the forward strand.
GATTTCTACAATTATATCGCCATTAGCACAGGAATCGGAAAGGAAGATTTTGAAAAAATAGGTCGAATTATTACCGAAAATCCTTTGCTAAAATTCATTTGCATCGATGTTGCCAATGGCTATTCAGAACATTTTGTTCAGTTTTTGAAACAAACCCGAAAAAAATACTCTGACAAAGTAATTATTGCTGGAAATGTAGTAACAGGCGAAATGGTCGAAGAATTACTTTTGGCTGGAGCCGATATTGTAAAAGTGGGAATTGGTCCCGGATCAGTCTGTACAACACGCGTAAAAACAGGAGTGGGCTATCCGCAGCTTTCAGCAATTATAGAATGTGCCGATGCTGCACACGGTTTGGGCGGGCACATTATTAGCGATGGGGGCTGCAGTACCCCGGGCGATGTCGCAAAAGCTTTTGGTGCAGGTTCAGATTTTGTAATGTTAGGAGGAATGCTGGCCGGGCATACAGAAAGTGGCGGGGAGTTAATTGAAGTAAACGGAGAAAAATTTAAACAATTTTACGGAATGAGTTCGACAACCGCAATGAATAAACATGTTGGCGGAGTAGCAGAATACAGAGCAAGCGAAGGAAAAACAGTTAAAGTTCCTTTTAGGGGAAATGTTATCAACACTGTTTTGGATATTTTAGGAGGTTTGCGAAGTACCTGTACTTATGTTGGTGCTTCGAGATTAAAAGAACTAACCAAGCGAACAACTTTCATCCGCGTAAGCGAACAGGAAAATCAGATTTTTACCAAATAAATAAAAAGCATCTTTCAGCATATATTATGATTACAATCTCAAAAGCAACAATAAACGATATTAAAACTATTCAGGAAATAACGTATAAAACATGGCCGGTAACGTATGGTAAAATCTTATCGGAAGAGCAGCTGGTGTACATGCTTGATTTAATTTATTCTGATGAAGCACTGACAGCTCAATTTCAGAAAAATGAACAATTGTTTTATTTAATTTCAGATTCAGAATCTACAATTGGATTTATCGGAATTGAGCATCATTATAAAAATGAAGCCATTACGAAAATTCATAAAATATATCTTTTGCCGGAAACCCAAGGAAAAGGAATTGGAAAAATGGTTATTGATGAAATAGAAAAATTAGCTTTAGACAACAATTCAAATACACTTTCATTAAACGTAAACCGTTTTAATTCAGCTTTGGGTTTTTATAAAAAAATAGGTTTTGAAATTCTTGAAGAAGTGAATATCGAAATTGGAAATGGATATTTGATGGAAGATTATGTGATGGTAAAAGCTATTTAGAGCAAATTTTTACTTATCCGTAGTTTCTTTGTTGATTATTATGCAGAGTCCAAATGAATCAAAAAAATGAGATCTCCAGAATTTCAATCCCGAGATCTCTTTTATATATAATTTATGACTGCAATAGCTTATACATTAAACCAGCAAGGAAAAAGAAAAACACAAAGCATAATGCGTTTATTCCTAATACTTTCATGTATTTGTTAGTAGTTGAAGTATTACTTCTAAAGATAGTATAATTAATAACTGTTGACGCACCTCCAATTGCACCTCCAATTGCACCTCCACTAAATATTATTAGGATCGGTAATCCTCCAATTACATACTCATACCATTTTAATTTACTTGCCATAGGATGTTTTTTTCCATCAATATTCAAAGCTTGTAAAGAAATATCTGGAAAATTAGTTTTAGGAAAAGCTTTTACTATATCGCCATTAGCCTTTTTTATTAAAAATGGTTTTCCTTTTTCGGTACTTTGCTCAACAGTGTTTCCGTTTTGTTTTAATGTTGCTTTTCCTGAAAACACATTATTTTCAAATTCGAAATTATCATTCGGAAAATCTGCTATTGTAAATTTAAAATTATTTTTCATTACTTTTTTTATTAGTATTTGATTGAGGTTTTTATAAGTTTTACAAAAATATCGCTGGTAATTAATATTACTTTGAATTAAAAGCTAAAAAAATGATAAAATAAGATTTTTTCAGCTCACAATGATACCGTGCTTAAATAGTAATCCTTTCACTTCTTTCAAAGCAAAAACAGCTTTCTTAAGTTTAGTTTTTGATGGATCAATAGTATAGTTATAACTCGTTTTAAAATCTGCCTTATTGGCAATCGCTTTGTCAAATTCAGAGCGATATAAATCGCAGTTATCAAAGAGTACGCCTGTTAGGTCTGTGGCCATGAAATCTACAGCAATAAGACTGCAGCTGTTAAAGGTTGTTCCTTTTATTTTAAGGGTATAAAACTTAGAAAAATCAAGAATACAATCATAAAAATGAACTTCAAAGATTAATTTATCGCACATCGCAAAATTTACTTCTTTGATTTCACATCTGTAAAAAGTTACACTTCTAAACGCTACATAATTGATTTTTGCTTCATTAAAAACACAATCATTAAAAACACAATCGATAAAGGTAAGAGCCAAAAATGTGCAGGCCGAGAAATTACAATTATTAAATGTACAGCATTCAAAATCTTTAAAATTAAGATCATCTCTACCATAAACGATGGTATTATATTCTTTATCAAGAAAATATTCAGATTCTTTTTTCACTGCTTTTTAATCGTTATTTCAGACTGAAAAGATAATAATTAACGTGAGATAGTTTTTGAAATATGCAGAATATTTATTTTTTCCTTTTATAAAATATTTATTTTATTTTTTAAAGTGTTGATAATAAGGATTATATTTACTGTAAGGTTTGTTATTATTAAAAAAGTAACTAGTTTAAAATGGTAAAGTTTTTAAAAAATAATTTCTTAAAATATTTCTTTAAAATCTCAGGGTTAGTTTTTTTTATTTCATTTAATAGTATAGCGCAGAACAATATTGAAAAAGCGGAACCTTGTCCGCCAAAAACAATCCTGGAACTTTTTACAAAAAAAGACAAAGACTCACTTTTGAGTTTAAAACCACAAAAGAATAGTTTTTTCCTTGTTATTCCGGCAATTGGTTCTCAACCTGCCACAGGGTTTTTCTATGGAGCAGTTGCTCAATATACTTTTAAGGGAAAAGAAAAAGCAGATAAGTATTCGATCGCAAATCTTGGAATAACCTACACCACAAAAAAGCAATGGCTGGTAAATGTCAAAAACAATATTTTATTAAAAAACAATAAGATATTCTTAAGTGGGGATTATCGGATATATATATTTTCACAGCCTAATTATGGTTTAGGCACCAATATTATTCCTCCAGCCAGAGACAAACCGAAAGGATTTAGCATTGATTCACTTGCACAACCAATGGATTATAATTATTTTAAATTTCACCAGACAGCTTCTTTTGAAGTAAAAAAGAATTTTTATGTTGGTGGTGGAATCAACATCGATTGGTACGCGAATATAGTAGATAAAAAACTGGATTTGGCAAACGGAATAACTACTTATCATTACGACTATAGCCAAAAATATGAATTTGATAATCTGGAGTATTTTTTGACCGGTGTGAGCCTTAATTTAGTTTACGACTCAAGGGACAATCAAGTTAATGCAAGTCGTGGCTGGTTTGCAAATTTAAATTATCGTTTTAATCCTGTATTTTTTAAAAATCAGGATAATAGTAATATTCTTTATGCAGAATATCGCAATTTCATTCCGGTTTCACAAAAAAACGACCGTTATATTTTAGCACTTTGGGCTTATGGACAATTTGTGACAAATGGTAAAGTACCCTATTTAAATTTACCGGCTATTGGCTGGGATCAGCGCAGCCGCAGTGGAGAAGGGTATACACAAGGTCTTTTTAGGGGAACAAATTTGGTTTATCTCGCATCTGAACTTCGTTTTCCAATTACCTGTAATCAAATGTTCAGCGGAGTTGTATTTACGAATTTTGTAACAGCAAGTAATCCGGATACCAATACAAAACTCTTTCATTCCGTTCAGCCTGCCGCAGGTCTGGGTTTGAGAATTTTAATAGATAAGGCAACCCGAACCAATTTGATCGTTGATCAGGCCTGGGGAAATAGTTCTAAAGGCTTTTATTTAAATGCTGGTGAAACTTTTTAAAATAGAACTTCGCTGTTATTCTACCTATTAATAACGAGAACTTCATTTTTACCACTTCAAAATTGATTTCTTCATAATTAATTCATAATTATAATTTATTGTGGTTTCTATTTTAATCTCAATTCTTATTTTTGTTAATAATACCACTATTAAATGAAGTTACTTATAGTCGAAGACGAGCCAAATTTACTCTCTATTTTACGTAAAGGATTTGCAGAAAACAACAACGAAGTTAGTGTTGCGCTAGATGGTACAACTGCTTTGGAGATGATTAACAGCTATACTTTTGATGTTGTAATTTTGGATGTTATGTTGCCGGATATAAACGGAATTGAAATTTGCAGAAGATTGCGCGCCGGTAAAAACTTTGTTCCTATATTACTTTTAACAGCTTTGGGAACTTCAGAAAATATTGTAACCGGTTTAAATGCCGGTGCTGATGATTATCTGGTAAAACCTTTTAAGTTTGGCGAACTTGACGCAAGAGTAAATGCGCTAAACAGAAGAGCGCACCAGGAAACAGAAAAAATAGATACCATAATAATTAGTGATTTGGAGATAAATGGGAAAGCTAAAACGGTTAAACGAGATGGCGAACCAATTATTTTAACAGCCAAAGAATTTAAGTTACTTTATTATTTAGCCAAAAACACTGGCAGAATTGTATCCCGTGACCAGATTTTAGATAATGTCTGGGATATTAATTTTGATATGAATACCAATGTTGTCGATGTTTACATCAATTATTTGAGAAAAAAAATAGATAAGCCTTTCAAGACCAAACTTATCCAGACCATGAAAGGTTTAGGATATGTAATACAAGCCTAAAATGGACATTAGAAAAAAAATCACTTTTACTTATGTAGCACTTTCCACTTTTAGTACTTTGCTGCTCAGTATAATAGTATTTGTTTTATTTAGAGAAAACAACCGTTATCATTTCTTAAAAAGACTTGAGGACAGGGCAAAAATTGTTGCTTCTGTACATTTTCAAAATGATCCCGAAAAAATAAAATACTACAGCAACCTGAAAAAAAACGGACTGGAAGAACTTATTGAGGAAGAAGAATATGTTCTAAAAATAAATAGTGCCAATAGTTTTGATTATAATACCAAACTAAATCTTCCGAATGAGTTTTATTCTAATATCCTGCAAACCGGAAAAGACTATTTTGAGGTTAACAGTAAGTATTATTTAGGGCAGGTTTTTACAGAAAGCAATCAAAAATATATTGTAATTGTTGGTGCAAGAGACAAAAGAGGAAAAACAACAACAATATATATAATAAAAATTTTATTTTTTGGCGGTATCGGATTTATTCTTCTGGCTTTCTTTTTAGGACGTTTTCTGGCAAAACGTGTTATAAATCCTGTATCCAGAATTACCAAAGAAGTAAACAGGATTAGTGCTTCAAACCTACATAACAGATTGCCCGAAGTAAAAAATTCAGATGAAATTTCAGATTTGACCAAAACGTTTAATGATATGCTGGACCGTCTTGAAACGTCTTTTGAGATTCAGGCCAACTTCATTAACAATGCCTCTCACGAATTAAAAACTCCGATTACAACTATTATAGCCGAGGCCGAAATCATGCTTCTTAAGGAGCGTGAAGTTGCCGAATATGTAGAATCCCTGCAAAATATTTACAGCCAGGCTTCAAGATTAGGCAATCTGACCGAGAGTTTACTTAAACTTACACAAACGGGTTATGATGGCAATAAGCAGGTTTTGGATATCGCCCGAATTGATGAGTTGTTATTGGATGTAAAATCGGACCTGGATAAAATCTATCCGGATAACCGTGTAAGCATCAAACTTAATTTTGCACCAAACGATTCTAGTTTACTGCTAATTCCGTGTAACAGGCCCCTTTTAGAATTAGCGATAAATAATATTATTACAAACGGAGTAAAATACTCGGATAATAATGAAGTATTCGTTGTGCTTTTTGCCAATAATGAAGCGATAAAAATTTCTATAAATGATATCGGAATCGGAATTCCTCCTGAAGATATTCCTCATTTGTATGAACCTTTCTTTAGGGGAAAAATTGCTGCCAAATATATAGGCTACGGATTAGGTCTTCCGTTGGCTTCTAAAATTATCCGAATGCATAATGGTGAAATACAAGTACAATCGGAACAAAATAAAGGAACTATTGTAACTATAATCTTTAAGAAAGATATTAAAAAGAGCAACATTAAAAAATCTAATGTTGAATCTTAGAAAAATCTAATTTTATATTAAGACCCTTCTAATTTTCAGGGAGTTATTTTGTATGTATAAACTAAACGATTATACATATGAAAAATTTCCTAATACCTACTACCTTAAAACAAGATACGATCAGCGCTGTAAAATCAGCTATCGTTCAAGGTAAAAACAGCGATTTTCAAATTGTTTTAATGATGGTTTCTGAAACTCCGGATTCTTTTTCATCATCACAATTTTTGCGCGAAATGAGAACAGGTATTTCTGCAAGCCAGGAAGAAGTTCTTGAAACCTGCCGATACATTATTGAAAAAACACCTAACTGCAAATTAAAAGTTCATAATCAATACGGACTTTCATCTCCAATCTTCAAAGGTATTATAGATGCTTTTAATGTCAAATTGGTTATTCTGACCAATTCTTATAAACAAGAAACAAAACGCATTCACAACTATTTGGTAAAACTGGCCGGAAACCAAAAATGCCCAATATTGCATTTAGGTACAGAACTTAATAAGGATAATTTTTATAAAGCCCTTTATATCGAAAATACAAATGCAAATCTGCATGTAAAAGATGTTCAGCAGTTTTTGAGTGCTAATTTCTCTTATGAAATTGTCAGCCAGACAGCCAAAACAAATGACAGTCAAGAGGATATGACACCTTACTTATCTGAAGCGATTTCAAAATATGATATCGATTTACTGGTAGAAACACGCAAGGGCGAAAAAATAAAATTCAAAAAAACAAAAAAAGAAAACATTAACGATAGATTGGGTCTTCCGGTATTATCGCTCTACGAAGAGTTGGCATAAGCTGATTTATCAAAGAAAATATAAGTTTAATTTAAAACCGAAAATATGTTATTAAAGAAAAGAATTCCAATGAAGTACGTTCTCGGGAAAATTAAAGTAGAAATTGCTCTGGTATTGGCGTACACTATATTGTTTGAAATTTTTCATTATTATTTCATCAATCTTCCCGTAGATATTCCGATAGCTATTCCAACCATGATTGGAACCATTATTTCGCTGCTGTTGGCTTTTAAATCCAATCAGGCTTATGACAGATGGTGGGAAGCCAGAATTGTGTGGGGTGCAGTGGTAAACGATTCCAGAACCTTAATACGCCAGGTTTTGACATTTTATAAAGATCCCGATTTTTCTGTTGAAGCAAACGAATTCAAAGAAAATTTTGCCAAAAGACAAATTGCATGGTGTTATAGTTTAGGTCAATCACTACGTGGAAAAGATGCTATAAAACCGCTAAAAGGTTTGGTTAGTGAAGAAGAAATTAAATACATAAAGAACCATCAGAATGTGCCAAATGCTATTTTGATGCTTCACGCCAGGGATCTTAGAAATGCAAAAAATGATAAGCGTATCAATATGTATCAGCAAGTAGAAATCGACAATACATTGTCAAGATTGTGTGATGAAATGGGTAAATGCGAAAGAATCAAAAACACCATTTTTCCAACCACATACAGCATGTACATAAGATTGACACTCTGTCTTTTTATTCTGTTATTGCCATTCGGGCTTACGAGTGTATTGAGCTGGTTTGCCATTCCGTTGATTACAGCAATTGCCGCAGCTTTCTTTTTAATAGAAAGAATGGCGATTCATCTGCAGGATCCGTTTGAGAACAGGCCAACAGATACACCTGTAACAACAATTGCAAATACAATAGAAAAAAATATTAAGCAAATGCTGAATGAGTATCAAAGTGATTTTGATATTCTAAATGAATTTGATTTTAAAGAACAGCCTAAAAAAGCGGAAAACGACGCTTATTTCGTTTTATGATTATTTTTTTTTGGTCACTTAATTGTTAGATTGTTAACCAGACAGCACTGTTTATTGTTTTTGCTGTCTGGTTATTTTATTTATATACTGAGCAATTTGCCTAACGTCTGGATTGATTGCCGTAATTCATTTGTCCACGGAAGACCAAAACTCAGCCGCATACAATTTGAAAACTGATCCTGAAAAGAAAAAATCCTCCCGGGCGCAATGCTAATATTGTGTTTCATGGCCAGATGATAAAAATCTGCTGTGTCAATTTTTTTATCTAACTCGATCCAAAGAAAAAAACCGCCTTGTGGCTGACTTACTTTTGTTCCTTTCGGAAAAGATTCCAGAACGGTATTGATATAATTATTGCAATTATGATTTAATATCTGACGGATTTTTCTAAGATGATTTTCATAGCGTCCGTTTTTAAGAAAATCGCCAATAACCTCATGCGTAATGGTAGCAGGAGAAAGCGTGTGGAAAATTTTATTCCGTAGAATTTCTTTTTTAAACTTCCCTGGCGAAACCCATCCTACACGATACCCTGGAGCCAGTGTTTTTGATACAGAACTGCAGCAAAGCACAATGCCGCTTTCATCATAAGTTTTACAGTTTGTTGGACGGCTGGAGCCAAAGTATAAATCACCGTGAATATCATCTTCTATAAGCGGAACATTGTAAAACTCCATCAACCGGACCACTTCTTTTTTATGCTCAACAGGCATCATACTCCCAGACGGATTGCTAAAATTACTCATCAGTACACAAGCTTTTACCTTTTTAGAAGAAAGTGCTTTTTTCAGCGCTTCTATTTCTATCCCTGTTGTCATGTTTGTTGGCATTTCCATAACATACAACCCCAAAGATTTTGCTAATTGCAATAGACCAAAATAAGCCGGACTTTCTATAATAATAGTGTCTCCGGGTTTTGTTAACGTCATTAAACAATTTGAGATTGCACTGGTACAGCCAGGAGTTGTAATAATATCCTCCTCGGTCAAAGATCCTCCCCAGGTAAAAGACCAGCGGGCAATTTCCCGTCTCAAATTCGGATTTCCCTGTACTTGCTCATAACTCGTCCCGCTGTTGGGCAGTGACCGCATTGCCTGAATCATCCCTTTATTTAATTTCGCTATAGGCAGAAGCTCATTAGATGGAAAACCCAAAGAAAGCATTGTAATATTTTTGTCGGTCATATTTCCATAAACCTGGTCAATCAAATCTTCCCGGTCAACATTCAGACACTTTAAAACCGGACTGCTCGGGCTTGGTTCTGTAATAATTCTGGCAGAAGTATTACTCACATAATAACCCGACTGTGGTCTTGATTCGATGAGAGAGCGGCTTTCGATTTCGTAATAGGCCTTACTCACCGTACTCATGCTGTAACCTGTTTCGGCACAAACTTCGCGAATAGATGGTAATTTGTCACCAACGCTCAAAACGCCCGATTTTATTTGTTTCTCGATCCTGTCGGCAAACTGAAGATATAAGTAATTTGAACTTCCCATAAAAAAAAACTGTTATGGTGCAATTTACAAAAACTGTATCTGTATTGCTATATTATTTTTGTGAAATTTGCCTTATAAAAATAAATAAAAAAAAATAAACCCGTGAAAACAACAAAGTATTACCTGGCAGCAATAACTGCTTACACCATTTGGGGCTTTTTTAGCCTTGTGCTAAAACCAATTCATGACTATCCTTCGCTGGATATTTTGTTTTACCGCGTTTTTAGCTGTAGTATTTTAATGTTATTAATTGCCTTTACTTTTAAGAAAAAAGCAATGACAGAAACGGTCGAAAATTTCAAATCCCTATCGAAAGCAGAAAAAAGAAAAACACTTTTATTAAATTTTGGAGGAAGTTTTTTAATGATTGCCAATTGGTTTACATTTATCTTTGTTATGAACCATGTTAGTGTAAAAGCAACTTCTCTGGCTTATTTAGTTTGCCCGATTTTAACCACTTTGCTGGCTTATTTTCTCCTGCACGAAAAACTGTCCAAAATCCAATGGCTTTCTGTCGGATTAAGTGTTTTAGGGTGCTTACTATTATCGTACGCAGCTATTATGGATATGTTTTACAGTATTATAATTGGTTTAACGTATGCCGCATATCTGGTAAGCCAGCGTGTCAATAAAGGTTTTGATAAATTTATCATACTTACATTTCATATTACATTGGCAGCTATTATATTACTGCCATTTTATCCGTCTTACAGCGGACCTGTTCCAACAGAATTTAGATTTTATTTCTGTATAGAAACCATAGCAGTACTTTTTACTATTTTCCCGTTGTTTTTGAATTTGTATGCACTTTCAGGAATCAATTCTTCAACAGTCGGAATGCTTTTAAACATCAATCCAATGATTGCTTTTGGATTGGCAACTTTTGTATATCACGAAAATATTACTGCATTACAAGTTGTAGCGTATACAATTATTTTTATTGCTGTTTTGGTGTTTAACTCACATCATATTTTTGCGATCAGGAAAAAATATTTACCGGTTGAAAAAACGCCGAATTGTACACAATAAATTACAAGAATCTTAACAGCATATTAAAACAGGAATGAGTATTTTTCATTTCTGTTTTTTTTTGGAAAAAAGAAAAGGGTTTGCCACAGATTTCACAGATTAAAAGGATTTTTTTTAATCTTTTAAATCCGTTAATCTGTGGCAAAAAAATAAAAAATACCATTTCAAAACCGAATTTATATTTATGAAAAATACCAAACTTCAAGCTTTCATTCCCTTATTTTATTTAGTATGGTCTGATGACCTTCTGACTCAAAAAGAATTTTCGACATTAAAAGAATTTATCAATGCTCTTGATGTTCTTTCGGCAGAAGAAAAAGAATTTTTAATTTCTAAAGCAGATATTTCAAATCCGCCTTCGCGAAATGAGCTTGCAGAATGGAAATCAGATATTGAGAAAAGCATTAAAGACAAATCTTCTATAAAATCTATTTATGATATAGCCGTTGCCCTTTCAGATGTCAATCTTGATATTACCAATCTAAAACCGGATTTTACAAAACTCGAAAATGATTTGGGGGTTTTGGGCGAAGAAGTGATTCAGAATTTCAAAACAAAAGCAGATTCTTTTACAGCCAGTTCTCAAACCAACAGCAATTTTGATATTCAGAAAATCACAGAAATCTTAGACGGAAAAGAAGCTGCCATTATAAAAAAGGTAAAAACAGTTATCTCAAGACCTGAATTTGCTTATGAAACTTCTACCGATATTAATGTCTACCGCCAGACTGTTTACAAATGGTGTAAAATTTTAGCAGAAGAAAATCTCGGAAATATGGCATATCCTAAGCAATATGGCGGCGGAGAAAATATAGCCGACTATTTTGCAATTATGGAAACTTTGAGTTACCACGATTTAAGTCTCGTTATAAAATTTGGAGTTCAGTTTGGACTTTGGGGAATGAGCGTACAATCGCTGGGAACCGAAAAACATTATGCCAAATATTTAAAAGATATCGGAACATTAAAACTTCCGGGCTGTTTTGCAATGACAGAAACACATCACGGATCGAATGTAAAAGGGCTGGAAACTACGGCGACGTATAATCACGACAAGCAGACTTTTACCATTCGCACACCAAATAAAAATGCCCAGAAAGAATATATAGGTAACGCTGCCGTACATGGACAAATGGCAACCGTTTTTGCAAAACTAATCATTGACGGTCATGATTATGGCGTAAATGCATTCGTAGTCCCATTGCGTGACACAAACGGAAACACTCTTGAAGGCGTTACAATAGGTGATTGCGGTCATAAAATGGGTTTAAACGGAGTGGATAATGGTACAATCAGTTTCAATCAGGTTGAAATTCCGAAAGAGAATATGCTGGACCGTTTTGCTTCTGTAAATGACAAAGGAGAATTCGAAAGTCCGATTCCAAGTGATAACAGACGTTTTTTTACCATGCTGGGCACATTAGTTGGCGGACGAATCGGGATTCCGCGTTCGGCATTGGCTGCTGCAAAATCCGGACTTACAATTGCGATTAGATACAGCGATCAAAGAAAACAGTTCGGACCTGAAGGCGGTTCTGAAGTACCAATTTTAAATTACAGAATGCACCAACGTAGGTTATTACCGCATTTGGCAAAAACATACGCTGTACATTTTGCACTGCAATATCTTACCAAACGTTTCCTGAACAGAACTGAATCTGAAATGCAGGAAATCGAAGCCTTGGCAGCAGGAATGAAATCATATTCAACCTGGAGCACAAGAGATATTCTTCAGGAATGCCGTGAAGCCATTGGCGGAAAAGGGTATTTGTCTGAAAACAGGATAGATGATTTAAAAAATGACACCGAAATATACACCACTTTTGAAGGTGATAATACTGTTTTGATGCAATTGGTAGCCAAAAATCGTTTGGCAGAATTCAGAAAAGCATTTGGTGAAATGGGTTCCTTGGGAATCATCAATTATGTATATGAAAATGCAAAAACAGCCATTGCAGAGAAAAACCCAATCGTAACACGGAAAACAGATGATGAACATTTGCTTGATGATCAGTTTCATTTGCAGGCATTTGTACACAGAGAAAAGACAATTCTGGCATCTGCAGCAAGACGTATCAAAAAACTCATTGACGAAGGTTTAGAAGCTTATGACGCGTTTAATGTCGTACAGCATCAAATGATAGATGTGGCTCAGGCTTATCTGGAACGTATTGTTTTAGAGCAATTTCAGGAAGCCATAAAAGAAGTTAAAGACGAAAAATCAAAAGAAATATTAACAAAACTAAACCAATTGTACGCGCTTTCGCAAATAGAAAAAAACAAAGGCTGGTATCTTGAAGACGGCTACATGGAGGCGGTAAAAACCAAAGCCATCCGTAAAATGGTCAATCAGCTTTGTTGGGATATTCGCCCGGATGCTGTCGCATTAGTAAATGCTTTTGATATTCCGGAGAGTTGCCTGGCAGCCCCGATTGCAGTATAGTTTTTTAAACCAAGATTTTAGATATGCTTTGTCAAAGTTTAAAACTTTGACAAAGCTTTTTTAATTCAAACCATACTTTTATTAAAATAATTAGCCTTCTCAAAATCCTGGATATTTATTGAAATCACCGGGACATCAGGAAGAACAGATACTAATTTTGTAACTATTACTTTAGATAAATTTCCTTTCTGATCATCGTTACGGCCTTCTAAAATATAGGCAAAAACATGAATAAAATCATCCAGAGTATTTCCGTTATTATAAAAAGCAAAAGGATTTATGCGAACTTTAATTTCAGATGCGGTAAAAAGCCCGGTTGAAAAAGCAGCATCAAAAACTTCTTTCATTATTTCGTCAGCAGATTTTATCCGCACAACATTCTCAGAACAATCGATAATAAAATGTGGCATCGCTTTTAATTTAGTTAGAGATTCAATTTAGACAAAATTATAAAAGAATAATTTGTTAGTTAGTATTGCAGACAAAACATTTATGTCACTTAGAGGACTTTGGTATTATTAATCTTTATCAATTGATAACAATTTTAAAGGTAACTGACTTAGTACTCTATTTTTAAATTTTTCTTCAATTTCCTCTTTTTCCGAACTCGATAAATCTTCAAAAGTTTTCCATCCTAATGAATATTCTTTTGTACGGAAAACTGATCTAACTGCAACTCCTGCAGTATTAGTTTTTACCATTGGAGGAATAACTGACACATAATACATTTCACTATCATTAAGATTTTTTATATAAAAAATTTTCCCTTTTAAAAAGCCATATCCTGTTTTATCCCAATCATCATATTTTTTCAAATCTTCAGGAGTTCTCAAAGAAATATTATTTTTCTCAATGCTATCCAAGTAAAAATTTAATTGTTTTGTATTGCAGCCAAATCTATAGATATTTCCCCCTCCTAATGTTCCTGAAAATCCTAAATTACAAGAAATTAAAACAATCAAAATTAAAACTCCAATTAATAAATATTTTTTCATAATTATTTGCCTATTTCAATTATTTCAAATGCTTTAACCATATTTATAGCAGCATCATTTGTCATTTTAGATACTGGTGTTCCAGTGAAAGGATCTATTGTTTTATTTTTATACTCATCATCAATTGTTTTGTTAATGTAAAAGTAAGTTTATATTTACAATTTTTAAATTTACGGCATCTTTTATTTCTGTAGTTTTAGCAAGTTGCTTTCTCCTTTAAATAATTCACATTTATATTTACACTTTATTATATTTGTAATTCTGTTTTTTTATCCTTTATTCATTTTGAAAAATTATTTCCTCTTTATTTTAATAGCGCTGCTTAGTGTTCCTGTTTATTCTTTGGATAATACAGATACAATTTTAAATAAGCTGAATATTGCTTTAAAAAACAAGCAGCATTATGTTAGATTAAAAGAAGAAAGAATTTTAAACTTCAAAAAAATAAAATCGGAATCTTTTACCAAAGAGCAGGAGTATAATTATAACAAAACCTTGTACTCAGAATATCAAAAATTTAATTCAGATTCAGCCATTTTATATGTAAAAAAGAATCTTAAACTGGCCCAGGAACTTCAAAATAAAGATTTATCTGATTTGGCAGAATTGCAATTAGCCAATCTGTATTCATCCTCAGGGAAATATCGGGAATCAGAAGCTATTCTAAAAAGCATCAATAAGAAAACATTAAACAAATCACTGCTGCCCAACTATTATGTTGCTTACAGAGAATTTTTTGAACATTACAATGCTAATAGTACCAGTCTAAAATATATTGAACAAATAGGTAAATACCGTGATTCTCTGCTAGGGGTCCTAAATCCTGCAACACTGAATTATAAAATCAACAAGATTCAGAAAAATATTTTTGATAAAAAATTTGCTGTTGCCCAAAAGCAATTAACCGTTTTATTAGAAAACATTCAAGAAGAAGACTCGCAATATGCCATGATTACCTATCTTTTTGGAAGCATTTATGAAGCGACGCATCAATTAGAATTAAGAAAAAAATATTATGCACTTTCTTCTACAGCTGATATAAAAAATGCCATAAAAGACAATGCATCACTTCAGGAACTGGCTTTGGTTTTTTATGAAATCGGAGATGTAGATATGGCGTACAAACTTACCCAGTCTGCAATTGAAGACGCCTTGTATTGTAATGTACAATTTCGTACACTTTTGATGTCAGAAGTATATTCCATCATCAATACCGTTTATCTCGAAAAAGAAGCAAAAAGAAAAACAGAACTTCAACTTTATCTTTTATGCATCAGTTTATTGTCTTTATTTCTTATTGTAGCTGTGATTTACGTTTACAAACAAATGAAAAAAGTATCCAGAATACGTGGAGAACTTTATGAAACAAGCCAGAAATTAGCAGAATTAAACAGAGATATTACAGAAACCAATAGTCAGCTGCAGGAACGTAATGCCCAATTATCAGAATCTAACCATATTAAGGAAGAATATATAGCACATTTTTTTAGTCTATGTTCTGCTTATATCAATAAGCTGGAGAATTACCGGATCATTTTAAACAAAAAAGCTACTGCAAAACAATTTGACGAAATTTATAAAATGTTAAAATCAACAACTTTAGTTGATAATGAACTCGAAGAATTATACAAAAACTTTGATATAATATTTCTGAACCTTTACCCAACTTTTGTAAAAGATTTTAATGATTTACTAATTAAGGAAGAACAAATCGTTTTAAAGCAAGGCGAACTGCTAAATACTGAGCTTCGTATTTTTGCACTTATCCGTCTCGGAATTACCGACAGTGTAAAAATTGCAGCATTCCTGCGTTACTCTTTAAGCACAATTTATAACTATCGGACCAGAGCCCGAAATAAAGCTGCAGTTTCCCGAAATGATTTCGAAGAAATGGTCATGAAAATTGGTTTAATTTCATTGAAAGTCTAAGGATTTATTTTAAAATCACTACTTTTTTTTACTTTTTATTTTTATTAAATATCTGATTTTTAGATGTTTAATTTTTTAATTTACTACTTTTTTTCGTTCAAAAATTCAACATGTACTATAACGTTTTAGATTTACAAATATTATTATAAGGTACTTTTGACTATAAAGAGTATCTGCCAAAAAATAAATGCTTTTAATAAAATTCTAGTTATGTTTAAAAACGTTAAAACAATTGTTGTTTTAGTTTTATTGAGTTCATTCGGATTGAATGCGCAAAATAAAGTTCCGGTTTATCTCGATGATAAAAAGCCAATTAATGAGCGTGTAGAAGATGCGCTTTCGCGAATGACTACCGACGAAAAAATCGCTATGATTCATGCACAGTCTAAATTTAGTTCACCGGGTGTGCCACGATTAGGAATTCCTGAAAACTGGATGACCGACGGACCACACGGAATTCGTACTGAAGTTTTGTGGGATGAATGGGAACAGGCTGGCTGGACAAATGACTCTTGTATTGCATTTCCGGCACTTACCGCACTTTCTGCAACATGGAACAAGGAATTAGCCTTATTATATGGAAAATCAATAGGAGAAGAAGCACGTTTTCGTAATAAAAATGTATTGTTGGGACCTGGTGTAAACATCTACAGAACACCATTAAATGGCCGTAACTTCGAATATATGGGAGAAGATCCTTTCTTAACCTCAAAAATGGTAGTTCCTTATATCAAAGGAGTACAATCAAACGGAGTTGCTGCCTGTGTAAAACATTTTGCCTTAAACAATCAGGAAACCAATCGTAATGCTGTAAACGTAAATGTCGATGACCGTGCTTTGTACGAAATCTATTTACCAGCTTTTAAAGCTGCAGTACAAGATGGAGATGCGTGGGCAATTATGGGTTCTTATAATAAATACAAAGGACAGCACTGTTGTCATAATGAGTTTTTACTAAATGATATTCTTCGTGGAGAATGGGGTTTTAAAGGAGTGGTAATCTCAGACTGGGGCGGAGTTCATGATACAAAACAAGCAATCCATAACGGTTTGGACATGGAATTTGGTTCCTGGACAAACGGACTTACATGGGGAACAAGTAATGCTTATGACAATTATTATCTGGCAAAACCTTATTCTGAAATGATAAAAAAAGGAGAAGTAGGAACCAAAGAATTAGATGAAAAAGTACGTCGTATTCTGCGCCTGTCATTCTTAACTACAATGAACAAAGAAAGACCTTTCGGATCTTTTGGAACAAAAGAACATGCTGAAGCAGGTTTAAAAATCGCCGAAGAAGGAATTGTATTACTTCAGAACAAAAACAATATTTTGCCAATTGATCTTGGTAAAACCAAAAAAATAGCGGTTATCGGAGAAAATGCAATCAAGATGATGACAGTTGGCGGAGGAAGTTCTTCGCTTAAAGCGAAATATGAAATCACACCTCTTGAAGGGTTAAAGAAAAGAATTGGCAATCAGGCTGAAATTGTATATGCCCGAGGTTATGTAGGTGATCCGACAAGTAATTACAACGGAGTGGTTGCAAAAGTAAGTTTAGAAGAAAAGCGTTCTCAGGAAGAATTAACTGCAGAAGCTTTGAAAATAGCAAAAGATGCAGATGTAGTTCTTTTTATTGGAGGTTTGAACAAAAGCCCAAATCAGGATGATGAAGGACACGACCGTAAAGGATTAGAACTTTCATACGGGCAGGATAAATTAATTTCTGAACTGGCAAAAGTAAATAAAAACATTGTTTATGTAAATATTTCGGGTAATGCGGTTGCAATGCCGTGGGTAAACGAAGTTCCGGGAATTGTTCAGGGTTGGTTTTTGGGTACTGAAGCAGGAAATGCTTTGGCAGCCGTTTTGGTTGGAGATGTAAATCCATCAGGAAAACTAACATTTACTTTTCCTGTAAAATTATCTGATAACGGAGCACATGCTTTGGGAGAATTCCCTGGAGGAGATGAGGTTACTTACAAAGAAAGCATTTTTGTAGGGTATCGTTATGCAGACAAACAAAAAGCAAAACCACTATTTGCCTTTGGACACGGTTTGAGCTACACTACTTTTGAGTACGGAAAAGTAACTGCTGATAAAAAACAAATGGGTGCAGGAGATAAAATTACCTTTTCTGTAAAAGTAAAAAATACAGGAAAAAGAGAAGGTTCTGAGATTGTTCAGCTTTACATCAGTGATCTAAAATCTTCATTGCCACGCCCAATAAAAGAATTAAAAGAGTTTGATAAAGTTTCGCTTAAGGCGGGAGAAGAAAAAACAGTAACTTTTACAATTGACAAGACAGCCCTGAGCTTTTTTGATGACAAAAAACACGACTGGGTAGCAGAACCTGGCGCTTTTGAAGCTTTAATTGGTGCTTCTGCAGTTGACATAAAATCTAAAGTGGGTTTCTCACTTCAATAATTTTCATTAATTTCTAAACTTGGTTGGTTGGTAAAGCTGCAATGGTAAAAGTTGCAGCTTTATTTTTAGATTAAATTAGAAGTGAAATTTGAATGTTAGATATTAGATGTCTGCATCTTAAAACTGGTTCAAAAAAATAAAAATTTATTGTTTAAAATTAAATAGCATGAAAAAAATCGTACTTGGTATTATTACTTTATTTTTAGTACAAAACCTTTCGGCGCAGAGCCTAAACAAAATGCAGTGGTTTAACGAACCTGAAAAATGGGAAATTAAAAACAATGCATTGATTATGAATGTGACAGCAAATAGTGACTACTGGCGTATTTCGCATTACGGATTTACAGTGGATGATGCGCCATTCTATTATGCCAATTATGGCGGAGAATTTGAAGCAAAAGTAAAATTGACAGGGAATTATATTGCCCGTTTTGACCAAATGGGATTAATGATCAGAGTCGATGAAAAAAATTATATTAAAACCGGAGTTGAATTTGTTGACGGAAAATTCAACATTAGTACAGTTGTAACACATGATAAAAGCGATTGGAGTGTAACAACATTAGACAAAGCGCCGCCTTTTGTATGGATCAAAGTAGTACGAAGATTAGATGCAATTGAAGTATTTTTCTCTTACGATGATAAAACCTATATTCTGACCAGAAATGCACCTTTGCAGGACAATGCTCCTGTTATGGTGGGTTTAATGGCTGCTTCACCGGACGGAAAAGGTTTTGAGGCCAAATTTGAAAACTTTTCTGTAAAACATCTGCCAGACCAAAGAAGATTAGAATGGCTTAAAAATCACCAATAGGAGTTATAGGTTAAAAGTTAAGTGTTAAGTGTTATGTGTTAAGTGTTATGAGTTACAGCTAAAGTTATTAGCTTGACTTGATTTTGTTATAAGTAATTTTAAGTAAATTATATTTTTGCTATAAAATAATTTATACGTAAGACTTATTATATAGTCTTGTTTTCACGCACATAACACCTAACGAATAACTTCTAACCCCTAACTCATAACTTTTAACTTTACCAATGAAAAAACATTATGAAATTCTGGACGGCTTGCGTGGAGTAGCGGCAATTTTGGTTGTAGCTTTTCACATTTTTGAAGCCTTTGCAGGTGGAAACCGTTTTGTACAAATAATCAATCATGGTTATCTGGCCGTTGATTTCTTTTTTCTTTTATCCGGATTTGTAGTGGCGTACGCGTATGATGACCGTTGGGTGAAAATGTCACAATGGCAATTTTACAAACGACGTCTCATTCGTTTACAGCCCATGGTAATTATGGGAATGATTATCGGTGCCGCATTATATTATTTTCAGGCTTCGGATATTTTGTTTCCTCAAATTGCAACAATGCCTGTTTGGAAATTGATCCTGGTAATGTTTCTTGGTTTTACCCTGATTCCAATGACACCATCAACAGAAATTAGAGGCTGGGGAGAAATGCATCCTTTAAACGGTCCGGCATGGTCACTATTTTTCGAATATATTGCGAATATACTGTACGCCTTGATTTTCCGTAAATTTTCGAATAAAGTACTCTCTGTTTTTGTACTGATATTTGCCGGACTGTTAATTAATTATACGGTTTTTGGCCCAAAAGGAGATGTAATTGGCGGATGGTCACTAAATCTGGAACAGCTTAATGTTGGTTTTACCCGCTTATTATATCCGTTTTTTGCCGGAATTTTGCTTTCCCGTTTAGGAAAATTAATTCATATAAAAGGCGCTTTTTGGGTTTGTAGCCTATTGATTATTATTGTTTTATGTGTGCCCAGAATTGGCGATGAAAATACTTTATGGATGAATGGTATTTATGAATCCATTTGTATTATTTTATTATTTCCGTTAATTGTTTCAATTGGAGCAGGAGGAGAGATAAAAAATCCATTTTCATTAAAAGTATGTAAACTTCTGGGTGACATTTCATACCCCATTTACATCACACATTATCCATTAATATACTGGTTTACGGCCTGGGTAGTAGATGAGAAAGTATCCTTAGAAAATGGTTACCTGCAAGGAATCGGCGTTTTGATTGCCAGTATTGTTTTGGCCTATTTATGCCTCAAATTATACGACGAACCCGTTCGTAACTGGCTACAGCGCAGATACCAAAAACAGAAGCCAATGTCTGCGTCATAAGTTTCAAAGTTTGTAATTTGTTAGTTACAAAATGTTAAAAGGGATAGAAAATAGAATTTTCATCCCTTTTTTAATTTAAATTTATGGCGTTAAAAATTAGCGATGTCACCATTAGAAGAAATCCAAAAAATGCCTATATATCAAAAGGCAGAACAAATATTCCAGCTTACACAGGGAATGGTTCAGATTGTTCCTCCGGAAAATGAATTTTTGCAGCAAACGGTTGTTAAATTTATGATGGAAAATGCCATGATTATTCCAACAAAAATTGCCGGAGCAGAAGGTGTGGACTTATATGACCTCAGGATGGAAAATGCAGTTATGATCCGTAAAGCAGCCAGAGAATTGTACGTACAAGTCGGAAGCCTCCGTTTTGAAAAAGGCATCCGTGATAAAGATTACATCGAATTGCTTAGAAATACTATCGAAGAATTTCGTTTTTTGTTTATAGAATGGGTCGAAGGATTTGATAAATGGAGTTATATTAAAGACAATTGGGGACTCTTCAATCCGCCTGGCGTGCATGCCCATGATAAAGATCCCGATGAAGATATTCCGTTTAATCCCGATGACTATTTTGAAACGGATGATGAATGAAAAAAAGTTCAGAGGAGCTAAGGATCAAAGGAACAAAGACTAAAAAACAAAAGGTGCAAAGGAACCTTTGTCCCTTTGCACCTTATAACCTTTGAACCTAAAAGAAAAATTACTCTACAATCAATTCTGCTAAAGCTTCTTTAGTAAAACCTTTTAATTGTTCTGTTTTTCCTGTTTTAATTTTAGCCGTCCAGTTTGGATCTGAAAGCAGCGGTCTGCCTACAGCAACCAAATCAAAATCACCTCTGTCAAAGCGTCTTGTTAATTCGTCCAATGAAGCCGGCTCAGAACTTTCTCCTGCAAAGGCTCCAAAGAAATCTCCCGAAAGACCAACAGAACCTACCGTAATAGTTGGCGCTCCGGTAACTTTTTTAGCCCAGCCTGCAAAGTTTAAATCAGAATCTTCAAATTCAGGTTCCCAAAATCTGCGTTGAGAACAGTGCAGGATATCAACACCGGCATCAACAAGAGGAGTAAGCCAGGCTTCCAATTCTTGTGGATTTTTAGCCAGTTTATAATTATAATCAGAAGGCTTAAACTGAGAAAATCTCATGATTACAGCAAAATCATTTCCAACTTGTTTTCTGATTTCTTTTATTACTTCAATAGCAAAACGGTTACGTTCAGGAAGTGTTTTCCCTCCATAAATATCTTCGCGTAAATTTGTTTCAGCTCTAAAGAACTGGTCAATCAAATACCCGTGCGCACCGTGAATTTCGATAGTATCAAAACCCAGTCTTTTGGCGTCGGCAGCAGCTTTTCCAAAAGCAAGTATCGTATCTTCAATATCTTTTTCAGACATAGCAACACCATTTCTAAAATCAGGACGGTTTAATCCCGATGGCCCTTCAAAAGGAACTGGAGGAACCCATCCCGAATGGTGATTATCCATAATTCCCATATGCCAGATCTGAGGTCCCATTTGTCCTCCGGCAGCATGTACTTCTTTTATAACTTTTTCCCATCCCTTTAAGGCCTGATCTCCATAAAAATGTGGGACATTGGCATCATTTGATGATGAAGGTCTGTCAATTACAGTTCCCTCAGATAATATTAAACCAACTTCGCCTTCGGCTCTTTTTTGGTAGTATTCTGCTACTGCATCAGTTGGGTTTCCGTTTGGAGAAAAAGAGCGCGTCATTGGCGCCATTACGATTCGGTTTTTTAGATTTAACGTTTTTAAGTTAAATGGCGAAAACAGGTTGTTTGTACTCATAGTAATTTACAAATTAGATTGAATTAATTTACTGAGTGCTTCAAAGGCACCTTCGTTGCGTTTATAGTAAGTCCATTGCCCAACACGTTTAGCCTCGATAAAGCCGGCGCGCTGTAAAATAGACAGATATTCTGAAACTGTAGATTGTGTAAGACCGGCTTTCGCCTGAATCTGACCCACACAAACTCCATGTATAAACCCTTCAGGATCATGATCCGGAAAGTTTAATTCCGGTTCTTTCAGCCACTCCAGCATTTGCAGTCTGGATTTATTAGATAAAGCTTTAAAGATTTCTATATTTTCCATAGGACAAATATATCGACTTTTCCCGATATACCAATTAATGAAAAAATATTTAGGATAATTTTATGAAAGGAGTACTAAAATTGATGCATGATTTACAAAGAAAATTTATATTTGCTTTTGTATTAATCTTTCACAATTTTGTCATCCTGAGGAACGAAGGATTACACCAGAAAATCTGCAACGTAATTTTCCAATCTTTGTCAAATTACTTGTGTGGTCCTTCGTTCCTCAGGATGACAGTTGCTGTGCAGGATTAAAAAAGCCATAAATAAACCGAATCAAATTATGAAAAAAATCTACTTTACTTTAGTCCTTACATTTTTTAATTTAATGATTACCAACGCACAAGTTGTTGGAACTGAAATAGGGGATATTGCTCCCGAAATTGATCTTCCTGATCCAAAAGGAGAAAAAATTGCCTTATCTTCTTTAAGAGGTTCTTTGGTTCTGGTAGATTTTTGGGCATCATGGTGCGGCCCTTGTATTAAAGAACAACCAACATTATTAAAATTATACAATGCTTATCCTGATAAATTTTCAATCTACAGCGTTTCTATGGATACCAAAAAGCCGCTTTGGCTGGCAGCAATTGCAAAAGCAAAACTTCCGTGGACCAATGTAAGTGATTTAAAATACTGGACTTCTCCTGTAGTTGGAGATTATATGCTGCAATCTGTTCCGCTGAATTTTTTGGTAGATAAAAATGGAATTATTGTAGCCAAAAATGTTCATGGAACTGCATTGGAAGAAATGGTTAAAAGCCAATTGAATTAAAATTCTAATAAATCAAATTCCAAATTCCAATAAATTAGATTCAAATTCCAATAAAAAAATCCAAATTCCAAATTTGACGTTGGAATTTGGAATTTTAAAATTTTGGAATTCCTGAAAATTTAATCCTCAGAATCACTTGGAATTTTTTTAACTCCGCCAAAACCGGTTCTTAGCATTTCCCTTATTTGAAATTGTGTTTTGTTCCTTGTAACAGCCCTCCATTCGTTAAAATCAAAAATATGAATTTGTGTAGCATACGGATTTGTTACGAAGAATAGTCTCGAAATTGAAAATTTGTATGGTTTTATTTCATTTGAAACATGACGATTGGGAACAACAACTAATATTGTTTCCCATTTCAGGAAATCTTTAGGAACATCTTCTCTCTCATTTAAGCCAAGCGACTCAAAAAAAGCAATTATTTTCTGATCATTTAAGGTATCAATCTTCTGATCTATGCTTTTTAGGGTGCTATGAAATGTGTTTACATCTTTTATAACACTCATGGTACGTATGGTTTTATTGATTTATAAGTAAAATTAAGTTAAAAGATTAAGAATTAATAATGAACCGTTGATAGAATGATTCTAAATTTTTAACATATAAAAAACGGATATAATCGATAAAAGATTATAATTTGATTAAATACTATTATCTTAATCGGTTCAAAAACAATATTTTTATAGCCTAACTGTTTTTTGCTAACCACATTTATTATGAAAATTATTTCTCTGCAGGTAATCCTTCTTTACTTTGTTATTTTGTTATCATTTAATGCTTTAGGTCAGAATAAAAGTGAAAGGAATCTTGAATTGATAGATAAAAACTGGAGTTTTGCCTTTGGACATTTATATGATACTGATAAAGATTTTGGGCATGCAACAGGTTATTTCTCTTATTTAGCAAAAACGGGCTTTGGCGACGGACCAGCTGCACCGGGATTTGATGACCGTGCCTGGAGAAAATTAGACCTTCCGCATGACTGGGCAGTTGAGCAGGCATTTAGTGAAAAAGCCAGTTTTAGCCACGGATTCAAAGCAGCCGGAAAAGGATATCCTGATAAAAATATTGGCTGGTACCGAAAAAAAATCAACATACCTAAGACAGATCTTGGCCGTATAATTTCTATACAATTTGATGGCGTTTTTAGAAATTCAAAAGTTTGGTTTAACGGTCATTTTCTCGGAACAGAAGAAAGCGGATATAATGGCTTTGAATATGATGTAACTGCTTACGTCAATTACGGAAGCGAAAACACAATCGTTGTTCGTGCCGATGCCTCAATGGAAGAAGGCTGGTTTTATGAAGGTGCCGGAATTTACCGACATGTGTATTTGAAAAAGACAAATCCTTTGCATGTCGTGCAAAACGGAACTTATGTAACATCAGAAATTCAAAATAATGAGGCTATAGTTTCGGCAGAAGTTACTATTGAAAACAAAGGAAACTGTAAAGGACCAATAGAAATTGTACAAAATATTTTGGATGCTGCAGGGAATCAAATTGCTGCCGTTTCTGAAAAATCAACAGCTCCGGATTTTTATAAAACAGCAAAACATACTGCAAAGTTAACCGTTAAAAACCCTTTATTATGGGATATTGATGCTCCTCACTTGTACCGTCTTGTTACTCAGATCAAACAAAATAATGAGACCATTGACAGTTATGACACTTCTTTCGGAATAAGAACGATTCGGTTTGATCCCGAAAATGGTTTCTTTTTGAATGGAAAAAATATCAAACTGCAGGGAACAAATAACCATCAGGATCATGCCGGAGTAGGTGCTGCAATTCCGGATGAGCTGCAATATTTTAGAATTCAGAAACTCAAAGAAATGGGTTCAAATGCTTATCGCTGTTCTCATAATCCGCCAACACCCGAATTGCTTGAAGCCTGTGATAAACTCGGAATGCTGGTGATTGACGAAACAAGATTAATGGGCGTTAATGATTATCACCTAAACGATTTGAAGAGAATGATCGAACGTGATCGCAACCATCCCAGTATTTTTTGCTGGTCGGTTGGAAATGAGGAATGGAATATTGAGGGAAACAGCACTGGAGAGCGCATTACAAATGTCATGCAGGGTTTTGCAAAAAGTATCGATCCCACAAGACCTGTAACAGTTGGAATCAGCAGCGGTTTTAAAAGTGGTATTTCTTCTGTAGTGGAGATTATGGGATATAATTATCTTGGTAACGGAGATATAGATGCGCATCGAAATGAGTTTAAACAACAACCCGGAATGGGAACGGAGGAAGGTTCTACCTTTGCAACACGTGGTGTTTATTTTTCTGATGATGCCAAACATTATCAAAGTGCTTATGATAAAAAACCCCGCCCTTCTTTTTACAGTATCGAAGAAGGCTGGAAATTTTATGCCAAAAGACCTTATTTGGCAGGAATGTTTATCTGGACAGGATTTGATTATCGCGGAGAACCAACGCCTTATGGATGGCCTTCGGTTACGTCTTATTTTGGAATGATGGATGTTTGCGGTTTCCCTAAAGACAATGTATTTTACCTGAAATCATGGTGGGGAAAAGAACCTGTCTTGCATGTGTTGCCACATTGGAACTGGGCAGGAAAAGAAGGTAAGGAAATTGATGTCTGGGTGTATTCTAATTGTGATGAAGTAGAACTTTTCCTGAACAAAAAAAGTCTTGAAAAAAAGAAAATGGAACATTTGGGCCATTTGGAATGGAAAGTAAATTACACCGCCGGTACTCTGGAAGCTATTGGTTATAAAAACGGAAAAAAAGTACTTTCTGATGTTCAGAAAACTACAGAAATTGAAGAAAATATTAAATTAACAACGCATAAACAAAACCTTCCTAATGCTGATATTGCGGTTGTAACCGTAGAAGTTACAGATAAAAAAGGACTGCATGTGCCGAACGCAAATGACGAAATTAAATTTGATGTAAAAGGCGGAAAACTTATCGGAGTTGGAAATGGGAATCCGACATCTTTAGAAAAAGATAAATTTCTGGATGAAATTTCGCTGGTTGCAATTACTAATTTTCAGGAGCGAAAAGCAACAACTGCAGATGTTTCTAAACAATTATCTGCAAATACAGACGAAGGCTGGAAAGACGCTTTTAAAGACAGGGATTATAAAAACCAGGCGCCTTCTTATGCATATCGAGGCCAGTTTGAATTAAAAAACATTGCAAAAGCAAACATCGTTACGTTCTTTTATAAAAAAATCGGATTAGAATCTGCCATTTTTGTCAATGGGAACATAATTACGCCAAGTGCAGAAGATACTGATAAATATGTACTTAATTCCAATATCCTGAGACAGGGAAAAAACACGATTCATATTGTTGCCAAACCACTTCAAAAAGAAAAAGAATGGGATGTTCTGAATACCGACCCGGGAATTATTCAGGTTGTAACGCCTTCTGAAGCCTGGAAACGTAAACTTTTTAATGGTTATGCGCAAGTAATTGTTCAGGCAGACGGAAGCGGAAATGATATCACAGTTTCGGCTACCGGTAAAAATCTAAAAACCGGATCTGTGACTATTAGTTTAAAAAAATGAGTTTGTTTCAGGTTGCATTGAAATCTGAAACCTGAAACTTGAAACCTGAAACAAAAAAACTGAATTTTTGGAATTTGGAGTTTAAAAAAATGGAATTTTAAATTATATGATGTGTTTGAATTTCATAACTTTGACACATGAACGAATATTCTACTCCTCAGCCAGTTGACTTTAATACTTCGGAGTTAAAACTTAAGGGTTTCAAAGTATATCAAATAGGAACAGATTGCAGCGTAATACCTACTTACAACCGCAGGGATTTCTATAAAATCAGTATTAGTACAGGTCAGAGTCTTATTCAGTATGCCGACAGAGGAATTGAAACCAATGGTACTACCTTATTTTTTGGTAATCCGCATATACCATATGCCTGGGAACTGCTTTCAGAATCTTATAATGGTTTTGCCTGTGTTTTTACAGAAGAATTTTTAAGGGTAAATGATCGTTCAGAAAGTCTTCATGAATGTCCGTTGTTTAAGATTAGCGGGACGCCAATATTTTATTTATCGCCTGAACAAAAGACTTTTATAACCTCTTTATTTCAGAAAATGATCGTAGAGCAGGACACTGATTATGTTTTTAAGGATGATTTGATGCGAAATTATATCAATCTTATTATTCATGAATCCATGAAAATGCAGCCTTCTGAAAATTTCTTTAAACATAAAAATGCTTCTTCGAGAATAACATCATTATTTCTGGAACTTCTGGAAAGACAATTTCCTATAGAAACTAAAGATCAGCCGCTTCTATTAAAAACGCCGCAGGATTATGCACAAAATCTGGCCGTTCACGTCAATCATTTAAATCGTTCGGTAAAAGAAATTACAGGAAAATCAACAACAGCACATATTACCGAAAGAATTATCGGCGAAGCAAAAGCTTTATTGCAGCATACCGACTGGAGCGTTGCCGATATAGGATTTTCTTTGGGATTTGAATATCCCAGTTACTTTAATAATTATTTTAAAAGACTTACAGGAACAGTTCCAAAGTCATTGAGAATGTAAATTGTTTGATATTCTTAATTTTTTGTTTGAATTTCATTATAACTGATCAAATTTACTGCTGTAAATTTGCCATCAGATAATTCATCATATATCCTGTTTTTTGCTGGCTAAATACAACTTCATAAGCACACTCTTTGCTTCATTTAGTTTCAGTAATAAAAAAATAAAGCTTTATAACTAAATTAAAGCAAAACGGTATTACTCAAATAATTAAAATAAAAACAAACTCAATTTAATAACTAATTTTATGTCAGCAAAATACACAACAGTTACTGAAGAAGGTAAAATTCCGAATACGTACATGACTGGAAATGTTTCTTATAAGAAACAAACCAGCGATATTCATCCACAAAATACAGTTATAAAAGATGTTGCTTTTGAGGCGGGTTCAAGAAGCAACTGGCACATCAATTCAAGTTTACAGCTGCTAATCGCAACTGACGGAATTGGCTATTATCAGGAAAGGGGCAAGACAATGCGATTGGTTCATAAAGGTCAGGTACTAACTATTTTGCCAGGTATTGAGCATTGGTATGGCGCAACACCATTCAGCAAATTTTCGCAGATATCAATAATAACAGAAATAGATAAAGGTTCAGGAATCTGGCTAGACAGCGTAACAGACGAAGAATATAATAGTTTTATTTAAAGGTTCTGAGGTTCTGAGATGCTAAGGGACTAAGATTTTTTGGTTAGGTTTGAATAAGGAAACTTAGAACCTTAGCATCTCAGAACCTCAGAACCTAAAAAAAATAAACCCCTAAACATTTCTGTCTAGGGGTTTCCCCAAAAAAAAAATACCAATACCAATTCTATTTTTTGTCTAAGCTTTCTTTAAGCAGTTTTGCATGTTCTAAGTGTGCAGTAAGTCCTGCAACATTGTTAGATGCCCAAAGTTTTAGATCCTGATCTGTAGCTTTTTCAGCTGTTTTCTTAACTTTATCAATTGCTTTTTGGTGGCCATCGACCATCATATCAGCAAATTTCTTGTCAAAATCAACACCTGTTTTTTCATTAAGTTTATTATATTCTTCCTGACCTTCTTCTGTTAATGAAGTTGGTAGTGTATAGTTTTTTGTTTTAGCCAGGGCACTTACTTCAGAAGCCAGTTTAGTATGATCGTCAACCATCATTTTACCAAATTTTTTCACTTCAGGATTTGTACTTTTTGTCTGAGCTAATTTTCCTAACTCAATTTCAGCTAAATTAATAGATGCAATATCTACTATATATTGAGAATCATCTTCTTTAGTATCTATAGAGTCAAATTTTGCTTCATTACTATCTTCAGCAACTTCTTTTGGATCTTCTTGTTTAGTTTCGTTTTTGCAGGAATTTAGGA
This sequence comes from Flavobacterium sp. 1355, assembly GCF_017833415.1. Classification (GTDB taxonomy): domain Bacteria; phylum Bacteroidota; class Bacteroidia; order Flavobacteriales; family Flavobacteriaceae; genus Flavobacterium. The sequence continues at coordinate 191,230 of NZ_JAFICC010000001.1, forward strand.
ATATAATAATTAATCCGGCGCCTAAAATAACTTTCCCTGCTAATAGTAATTTTTTCATGATTTTGTTGGTTTAAATGTTATGATGTAAAATTATTTACAACCTCAAAGAAATATTTTACATCATTTTTTGATAATGTTACAGAATTTAAATATGAGGTTTTTTTTAAGCTAAAACGGACTTAATATTTGAAAAGCGCTTTGATATAGAGTTAATTATGAAAATTTTCAATAGTAATTGTATAACGATTTTTTGTAGGGTTTTGGAGAATTTTGAATGTACCATACATTTCTTAATTATAACCTAAAAACTCATCATTATGCCAGATGCAAGAATTAAAAACGAAAAAAAGTACAATGCACTTTTAGAAAAAGGCTATAGTCAGGAAAAATCTGCCCGTATTGCTAACACACCCGATTCTGGTGAAAAAGGCGGAAAAGCAAAACCGTATGAAGAATGGACAAAACAAGAGTTATACCAACAGGCAAGAAAAGTGGGTATTTCCGGCAGATCTTATATGTCTAAAAAAAGTCTTATTAAAGCATTACGTAATAATTAATAATCTTAGAATTAATATGAAGGCTAAACTTGACCAGTGTAAATTAATAGATCAATTGATTAAAACGCCTCAATTAGTTTTAGAAAAACTAGATTTAGTGTATGTAAACGAACAAAAACTTAGTATACAACGCTGCAGAGAAGGGGAGGGATTTGTTTATAAAAAAAACGGAAGATGTATTAAAAACAAAAGCGAAATCAAACGTTTTAATAGTTTAGTACTTCCTCCGGCCTGGGAAAATGTGAGAATTGCAGATTTAACCAATGGTCATCTGCAAGCTGTTGGTACAGATGTCAAAAACAGGAAACAATACCGTTACCATCCTAAGTGGAACATGATTCGTAATCAGACAAAATTTTATAAAATAGCCGAATTCGGAAAGTATCTGCCGGCCATTAGAAAAAAGGTTGATGAGGATCTGGAACAAAAAGAATGGAATAAGAATAAGGTAGTTGCTTTGGTAATCCGTTTAATGGAAGAAACTCACATCAGAATTGGAAATGAGAAATATGCCAAAGACAACAAATCTTACGGACTTTCGACTTTGCGAAAAAGGCACATTAATATTGACCGAAATTCTTTGCGTTTTGAATTCGTAGGAAAAAAGGGAAAGCAGCATACCATTACTACCCGTAATAAACAATTAATAAAATTGGTAAGCCGATGCGAGGAAATACCAGGTTGGGAAGTCTTTAAATATTATGATGAAAATGGCGAACGTAAAGTTTTGGACAGTCATATGGTTAATGAATACCTGCATGAAATTTCGGGAAAACATTTTAGCGCTAAAGATTTCAGGACATGGGCGGCTTCTTTGATATTTTTTGAAACTTTGATGAATATAGGAATCGCACATGATGAGAAAGAAATTAAAAAAAATATTTTGACTGCAATTGATATTACAGCAGATGCATTGGGAAACACACGAAGTGTCTGCAAAAATTATTATGTGCATCCCTTAATTGTAGTAGGGTATGAAGATGGCTCTATTCAGGAATATTTTGACAAGGTGCGTAAAAACAGGAGTAACCGAAAATATTTTTCCCGTACAGAAGTAGTTTTTTCTGAATTGATAGGAAGTTTTCAGCCAAATTTTCAAACGGATTGAGATAATAATTGAGTCTATAGAGTTAATCTCTTTTTATAAATTAAAAGAAATTTGTTACATAGAAGGAGTTCAAATTGGGGAAACTAAACGGCACATATTATCTTTTGGTAAAATGTGTCGTTTTAATTTAAAACAAACTTTAAAAAGCTATGGGAACTATAAGCGGGACTTATCAGGATGTTTATATCAGAAGAAACGACGAGCTGGTTAGTTTAAAAAATGATGTAACAGATTTTTGCGAAAAGTACATCAAACCTGTTCATCCGGAAAACTGGGACTGGTCTGTGAGAGATTTTGAAAACCCTGAAAACGATCCAACAATTGATGAAGCACGAGCTATTGCTGCAGTGGTTTACAGGGACCTGAATGAAAATAAAGATACAGAAGTCGATCTTTCGACTATGAATAATGTAAAAGCAATCAAAGCCTATTTAAATCCGCAGAGCAGACATGAGCGATTCAATATGGAAGAATTTGCCTTTGCCTTAAAGGTTGAGTTAGAACATGGCAGGATAAAAGCGGTGAATGTGACCAACAACCATCCGTTTCTAACCGCCATGATCGCTCTTGCACACATGACCGAGAGCCTAACCTATTATAAAAGACTGGCTGTAATGGAAACTCAGGCCGAGATTTATGAAATCATGCGTAAAATAGAAAATGCTACAGAAGGAAAGGAACAATGGTATATAGAATTGGGAAAAGCCGAAAAAGAATTAAACGAAGCCAGATCTGGTCTTGCAGATCGCCTGGAACGTATGGACGATATTCCGCCATTGGATAAAATAGGAGATTAGTAATCATAAAATAGCCGTTAAATACATTTAACGGCTATTTTATTTATAATTAAAATTTTCTCGGATCATTATCAGAATAATTTTCTCCTGAATCTTCCTCTTCAATTTCATCTTCTTCCAAATCATCTTCCAGATCGTCGTCATCTTCAAGGTCATCATCCTCGTCATCGATATCTTCAAGATCATCTTCAGTTTCCAGAAAGTCGTCATTAATATCTTTTGGATCGTCAAAATCATCATGCAATACATCACCTTCATGGTCAAGATCACCCGGAGCATGAAAATCGTCGTCCAGATCATCAACTTCATCAAAATCATCTTCTTCGTTTGTGAGTTGCTGTTTATCCGGAATTGCTTTATTAGGATCATATCCGTTACTTACGGTGTGTCCATAATCACGAACATCATCAAAATTAGGATCTCCTTTTTTTAATTCACTGTTATTATAAAGGGCTTCATTCATAATAGCATTCTGCTTATTCAAATTAGCTTTTTTGTCAGAAGTTCTATATTGTTCTTTAGTTTCCATGATAGTATGTTTAAAGTTTATTTTACAAAACTACAGCGGGTTTATAGATATTTCTTATACAATTAAACTTGGTAATTCTATAATTTACAGATGTTTATGATATAATTTAAGCAAAAAATGCTATAACACATTAGCCAATATTCACGCTAATTTTATCATGTTATTAAATTCAAACAAATCACAATTATGGAAACTAAGACTAAAAAACAGACAGCAAAAACGACAGTTAAATCTGGAATCACAAAACCAAAATCAAATGCCGCATCTGGATTAACAGAACTTTTTGAAGATGGATTAAAAGATATTTACTGGGCTGAAAAAGCATTAATAAAAGCAATTCCCTTAATGGCAAAAAATGCGACATCGCCAGAATTGATTGATGCGTTAAATAATCATTTAATTGAAACAGAAGAACAGGTATCCCGACTTGAACAGGTTTTTGACAGTATTGGAAAAAAAGCCACTGCCAAAAAATGTGATGCAATGGAAGGATTGATCGAAGAAGGAAAAAGTATACTTGAAGAAACTGAACCAGGCGTTGTACGCGATGCAGGAATTATTTCTGCAACTCAAAAAATAGAACATTACGAAATAGCAACTTATGGAACTTTAAGACAATTTGCTGAAACTTTGGGGCTTACCGATGCCGCAGCATTATTGGAATTGACGCTTGATGAAGAAAAAGGTGCCGATAAAATACTAACGGATGTTGCTGTAAGTGCAATTAATGTTGAAGCTGCAGAAGAAGATGAAGAGTAAACTTCTAAAAACATTATAAAAGTGCTGTTTTAGACGGCACTTTTTGTTTTTACAATTGAATTTACAATGTTGAACGCAAAAACTTAATTGATATGCCCGAAGGTCCGTCAATACGAATACTTAAAGAAGAAACCCAGCAATTTTCGGGACAGGAAATCCTGTCTGTTTCCGGCAACAGTGCTATTGATATACAGCGTTTGCACGGAAAAACAATAAAATCGTTTATGACCTGGGGAAAACACTTTCTGATATGTTTTGATGATTTTACCGTCAAGATTCATCTGCTGATGTTTGGCACTTACCGGATTAATGAAAGAAAAGAAACAACGCCAAGATTAAGTTTAGTCTTTGCAAACGGAGAACTTAATTTTTATACCTGTTCGGTCAAAATTTTAGAAGGAGACATTAACATTCACTATAATTGGTATGAAGATGTAATGAATAAGAACTGGAGTCCTGAAAAAGCAAAAGAAAGTTTAGATAAAATTCCGAACCAGATGATTTGCGATGCTGTTCTTGATCAGAATATATTTTCGGGAGTAGGAAATATTATTAAAAATGAGGTTTTGTACCGATGCTATATTCATCCTGAATCCAGGGTGGGAAAGATTCCTGATGATAAACTAAAAGAAATTATTGATGAATGCTCTATCTACAGTTTTCAATTTCTTGAATGGAAGAAAAAGTACGAACTGAAAAGTCACTGGCTTGCCCATACCAAACGAGAATGCAAACGCTGTAATCTTCCTTTGTACAAAAAGCAAACAGGAGTAAAAAAACGCAGAAGTTTTTTTTGTACCAATTGTCAAAATTTATATCAATGAAAAAAAAGATACAAATAGGATGTTCCAGTTATAACAACCGTTATTGGAAAGGGATTTTTTATCCCGAAGATTTGCCAACATCTAAATGGTTTGACTATTACTGCCAATATTTTAATACGTATGAAATGAATGGAACATTTTATAAGTTTCCGACAGTTCGAATATTTGAAAACTGGTATAAAAAAGTACCTGAGAATTTTCTATTTTCTGTTAAAGCACCAAAAGACATAACACATTTTAAGAAGTTTATTGATTGCGAAACCCTGTTAGCAGACTTTTATAATTTCTGTGAGACAGGATTAAAAGAAAAACTGGGGCCAATATTATTCCAGCTCCCTCCAAGTTATAATTTTACTCCCGAAAGACTTCAGAATATTATACACGCACTAGATAAAAAATTTCACAATGTAGTAGAGTTTCGTCATTACAGCTGGTGGAACCAGGAAGTTTGGGATGCTTTATTGCAAAACAATATTACATTTTGCAGTGTTAGTTATCCAGGCTTGCCAGAAGATATTCTGACTCAGTTCCCTATAATTTACATTCGTTTGCACGGAAATAAAAAGCTTTTTTATTCCGGTTATTCCATAGAAGATTTAGAAAAAATAAAAAAGATAATCTCAGATTCTTCTACACAATCTTTTATCTATTTTAATAATACAGCCGGAACAGAAGGAATTCTAAATGCTTTGGATTTTAAGGAATTAGAATAAAATCAAGAGATTTTTAAACATAAAAAAAAGATAAGTGATATAAGTTAATTTTATATCAAAATATTATTTTGACTCTGTTCAACTTATATCACTTATCTTTTTTATCCCGATCAGAATCTATAATTCCAATGATCCTTCAATACCGTCATCCATTGTTTTTCCGGTTACAAAAGCAGCTGTCATTTTTGCAATAGCTATTACTTTTCCATGTTTGTTATTCCAGTAATAACCATCTTCGGGAACTACCTTAATAACACTAAGATTCGGATCGTCAATACCGCCCGGCATCCATACCTTTACAATAGGATCCCACAATTCCTCAATAATTTCTCTTTTATAAAGAATGGTAGCATTACCATGCAAAGTCAAAAACTTATCATGCGGTGCAGCAAAAAAGATTTCTACCTGTGGATTTTGGGTAATCTCAGCATTTTGGCTGCTATTTCTGTCAGACAAAAACCATAAATTTCCCAGTTCATCAATTTTCTGAACTGTCATTGGTCTCGATTGCAATTTGGTTTCCTTATAACTGCAAAACATACACGTTTTTATATCTTCTGCAAGATCTTTTATTTTATCTGCAGCAAGTTCATCTGTAAGGTCTTTATGATCTCCCATAACTTATGTTTTTTAATATATTTAATTAAATTAGTTGTTTTTATAACAATCGATTCTGCACTGATGGCAGTATAAAAAGTTGATTACAACAAAGTTGGTTTTTTTATACCTGTATAGGTTATAGAATTTTACTTATTAATTATGATATTTCAATTTTTTTTGCCTTACCAACATAAAAAACAAATTGTTAAATATAATTTATTTCAATTATCTTTGATTCGAAAATTCATTTGAAAAAAAGCAATGATAGACCTCACCATATTCTATACAGATGATGATGAAGATGATTTGAGCATCTTTACCGATGCTGTAGAATCTATATCTAAAAAAATAGAGCTTAAAACATACAACGGAGGCGAGAAATTGCTGACCGCAATTTATAACCCGCCGCCAACACCACATGTTGTTTTTTTAGATTTGAATATGCCAGGCAAAAACGGATTTGATGTTTTGGCTGAGCTTAGAAGTTCTGAAGAAAAAAGGGATATTCCGGTTGTGATTTTTTCAACCTCGAGCGAACCGGGCATTATAGAAAAATGCCGTAAACTTGGGGCTAATTTTTTTATAACAAAGCCGGTTTTAATGAAAGATATCGTAAAATCTATAGAGTACGTTTTAGAAATAGACTGGAAAAAATTTATTCCGGATCCTAAAAATTTTGTTTACAAAGCATAAAATACAAACGCCAGATGATAAGTCTGGCGTTTTTTATTATTATAATTCAGGAATATAAATTTCAAAAGTTGCACCTTTACCTTTCTCACTGTGAGCCTTAATTATACCTTTATGGTTTTCGACAATCTTTTTTACGATAGCCAGGCCAATTCCGGTTCCCGAAAATTCATTTTCAGTGTTTAATCGCTGAAAAACTTCAAAAATTCTTTCATTATATTCAGCATCAAAACCAATCCCGTTATCAGTTACTTTTAGACAGTAGTATATTTTTTCAGGATAATTAACCTTGATGTCCAATTTGCTGCCTAAAACCCTTTTTGCAGTAATTTCAATATAGGGAGCCTCGTCTTTTTTTGAGAATTTTAATGAGTTGCCTATCAAATTATGCAGTAATTGCCTGAATTGAAACGGTATCACAGTCACTTCACCCAAAGGATCAAAATGAACAACAGCATTTGTTTCTTCAATCCGTTCAGAAAAATCACTCGTAACTTCCTCAGCAATTTCATCAAGATTTGTTTTAACAAAAACCCTGTCTGCAGAATTTGTTCTCGAATAGGTGAGGAGATCCTGAATCAATGTCTGCATTCTTTTGGCAGAGACTTCAATACGGTTTAGGTAAGTTTTGGCTTTCGCCGAAATATTCTGTTCATCTAAATCGGCAAGACGGCTTGCAAAAGTTTGAATCTTCCTCAAAGGTTCCTGCAAATCATGACTTGAAATATAAGCAAAGGATTGCAATTCAATATTCATATTAATCAAATCCTTATTTTTAATTTCCAGCTGGGCAGTTCGTTCAGAAACTTCTCTTTCCAGATGATCGGTAAAATCCTTCTGATCCTGAATATCCGTACTGGTTCCTACCCACATTTGTATGTTTCCATCTTCATCCTTTTGTGCCGTTGCATGGCTCTGTTGCAATCGGTATTGTCCGTCATGTCGACGAAACCTATGTTCAAATAAAAAATCATTTCCTGAATTTACAGCTTCCATCCAGGCATTTATATTTGCTTCACGGTCATCAGGATGCACAATTTTTAACCAGTCATTCTTATCGACTGCTTCTGGGGCTAATCCTGCATAAGCATATACAGATTTATTAAAATAATTCAAATTGCCAAGTGCATCACTTGTCCAGACTTGTTGCGGCATAGAATCTGCCAGAAGACGGAATTTTTCTTCACTTTTCATCAAAATCTGCTGACGGTTTTTCTCATCGGTAATATCCATGACAGTACCAATCATTTTTAACGGCGTGCTATTTTCGTCAAAAAATATTTTTCCGTGAGCCCTTATCCAGGCAATAGAGTTATCGGGTTTGATGATGCGCGATTCATATTTATAAACACTCGTCTGAAGTGCCATTTTGTATGCCTTTTGTAATATGTGAAAATCATCGGGATGAATTTGTTTGTGCAGATCGGTTCGAAGTAATTTACTGCTTTTATCATGACCAAAAATTGTTGCCAGATTTTCAGAATAAATTAATGCCTGCGTCGGAAGATCCAAATCCCAGGTGGCAATTTCTGCAATTTCTCCTGCAAGTCTTGCTCTTTCTTCTGCATCTTCTACTTTTTTTCGGGCTTCTACCTGTGCAGTAACATCATTCGCAACAGCTACAATACCAGAAATAGTACCATCATGTTCTTTTAATGCATCGTAAACAAAATTAATATAAGTATCTACAATTTCTCCTTTTCGGGTCAGGCGCACCAAACGTTCAGAAGCAGTAAACCGTTCTCCTGTAGTATAAACATTCAGTAAAATTTCTTCCAGCCCCTGATTGGTAGCTTCCGGCAATGCTTCAAAAATGGGTTTATTAACTACCTCATGCTCATTTCTTTCCCAAATTTCAAGCATCAGATTGTTTACAATTTCAACCTTATAGTCAGAATCTCTAAGAACGCACATGGCACTTGGAGTCTGCAAAAGGTTATTGCGATAACGTATAGTGCTGCTTTCTAGCTCTTTTACTATTTTTACCTTCTCGGTTGTTTCATTACAGATTACCAAAACTCCGGCCGGTTTGCCCGATTCGTCATTAACAGGACTATAACTAAAAGTCCAGTAAACATCTTCAATTTTCCCGTTTCTATATATAGGTAAATATTGGTCTTCGTGCCAGGTCGCTTCACCTTCTGTAAGGACCTGATCAATGAGAGGTTTTATGAAATCCCAAATTTCGGGCCAGCCTTCCTCTCCCTTTTGTCCTAAAATAGAGGGATGTTTACCATCTTTTCCTAGACTTGGACGATAGGCATCATTATAAAAACAAATTAATTCTTCGCCCCAAAATAAAAACATCGGAAATTTTGAGTTTAATAGAATTCCCAATGTAGTTCGTAAACTTTGTGGCCATTTCTCAACAGGGCCAATAGGGGTTTGGTCCCAATCTTTGGCACGCATTAACGCTCCCATTTCGCCTCCTTTTGAAAAAAAGTCGTGATCTATATACGCCATGAAATTTGTTTTTTTCTTTTTTAGCAACAGCTTTCAAATCATTAATTGCCTGTAATAAATGTACTAATTATTAAAGGATTTTTTTGCCGTCGGTTATATTGGTATTTTAAATAAAATTAAAATAAATTATTTGATTTAAAAATATAATTATGAGAGAAATGCATTTAAGTAATTGATAATGTTATAGTTGTAAATCGTTATTGGGAATATTTTTTTATGTTTTAGCTAAATTTTAGATTTTTTATGAGGCAAAATTTAAATCTATTGAGTTAAGATTAACAGATTTGAATGATGAAATTTGAATATTAGCTAATAAGGAAATCTAACTTAAAAATAGAGGTCATGAAAAACGAATATTCAAAAAAAGAAACCGATTATATAAAAAAATATCAGGATGAAGGTTATACAAGTAATTTTTTGTTTGATGGCGCGGCCTTAATCGATACCAATACAAAGGTTGCTTATAACCCCGAAGATATTTTTATCGTTGCCCATCACCGATATGAAGGGATGAGCAATCCCGATGATATGTCTATTCTATATGTAATAGAGACAAAGGATAATATAAAAGGAACTCATCTATTAGGATATGGTCCTACAGCGGATCTTGAAGAAGCAGAATTCTTTAAAGATATTCCAAAGAAAAATTACTCTAAAAATGCAGACATAAATGAAATTGCATCTGAGTAATAAGTAATTAAAATTAGAATTAAAAAAGAACAGACGATTATTTTGCAGGAGAACAGTTATTCAGGGGTTAAACCCGGGTAGCTGTTTTTTTATTCTAAAAACGTGTAAATAATTTCATTCAAGTATAAATTTTGAAATATATCAGTAAAATTCTGTAACATTTTGATTTGCAACATTAACGAAATTTGAATTATCAAAAACGAAGAAAACTGCCTATTGAGTTTTGTACGTTATTATCACTAATCATATTTTTTTAAATATAGTCGAAATGAAAAAACTTTACTTAAATACCGGAGGAATAAATACAATTTTTAACGATTTAGAAACTTCCTTTGAGGGTACACTTACATCTGAAAATGGAGAATACAATATAGCCATCAAAAACAAATGGGCAAAAGGTACCATCAGCGGAATGAGTTTTGATAATGAAATGTCATACATGCAATTTGATTTGGTTTTTTCAGATGATGTTACTTTTAGTATTGAATCATTTCATTGTGCACCGGTATTTTTTGCATACTGTTCTCAGGGTCATTTAAAACATAGCTTTGGTGCAAACGGAACTGTTACCAGCCTTAAAAAAGACCAGTCAGGAATCATGAGCAATAATACAACTATCAATAATGTACTGTATTTTGAAAGAAACAAGCATGTCAGATTTTTATTGATCGGCGTTCCGACAGCTACAGTAAAAGTTGAAGATAGTACTGACATGATTGCCAAAATGACAAGTATGTTTAGAAATCCTTCAGGGAATTATATAGATGTTAAAGTACAAAATGCAAGGATTGCCGAAAAATTAGCCGATTTTGAACGCGTTAATGATAATCAAAAAGGCGTTGTTAAAAAACTTCTTAAAAAAAGTATTTTAAACAGTATTGTAGAAATTGAAGTAATGCAGCACAGTTATAATTATGTTACGATGATTGCACCAATTATAGATTTGGCATCAAGACAAATTGACGAAATCAGAAGAATTTCAAATATAAATGTGTCTGAAGTGCTACAAAACATCGGACATGCCGGAAGAAATTATCTTCCGAGATTTTTTAAAGAGAAATATCATATTCTCAACAGTACCCAAAATACGTTAGCTAAGACAGCCTGATATACACCTTAACTTGTAAGACCAAAAAAACAGCTTAAAAACAAGCTGTTTTTTTATTTTTATCAGTTTTCCTTTTCGTAATAAATTATAAAATAAACCATTATCAAATTTAGTAATAACGATACACTGTTGGTAATGATAATTGGCAAATCGTTTTTGAGAATTCCGTACACAACCCAAACAGCGATTCCGAAAGTAAGGACACTAAAAGTCAGCAGCGAAATCTGCCTTACTTTTTTGGTTTTCCAAACCTTAAGAATTTGCGGAATAACTGATATAGTGACACATATACCAGCAAAGAGTCCAACAACATCAGTAATATTCATGTTTTTCAGATTAAATTATTTCACATATTTAAATTTAAGAATATGATTTAATTCTTATTGACTTCAATGAAATAAAGATTAACACGAAAGAGATGTTTTCATTGCAATCCAAAATCAAATGTTTTGATTTTGTACGAATAATCATATTGAATTAAATAAGAATATAATTTTCCCCGATTTAATCTGCTAAGTAATTATTGCAGATACAGATTATTAAAACGAAACATGGGAATTATGAAATAATTTTGTTTTAAGATAAAAAGGGGTTGGGCTTTTTTTTAATAAATTTGAAGATTTATGACCTGTTTTTTACCAAAAAATAGTGTTTTTAAACAAAAAATCCATTTAAATTTAGTTTTATTTTGAAGATTTATTTCAATAACGTTTTACCCCAATAAAATGATATTAATCGTAGATGATATTAAGGCTAATATAATTGCCTTAAAAAAAACACTTGAACTGCATAATATAGAGGTCGATACGGCAGAATCCGGAGAAGAAGCGTTAAAGAAAATTTTAAAAACAAACTATTGTCTTATCATAATGGATGTTCAGATGCCCGGTCTGGATGGTTTTGAGGTAGTTAAAATTCTTTCGGGAAATAAAAGGACCAAAGAAATCCCTGTGATTTTTTTATCGGCCATAAGCGTCGAGAAAAAATACATCTTCAAAGGATATGAAACCGGTGCGGTAGATTATATCACAAAGCCGGTAGATACAGATTTACTTATTCTAAAAGTAAAAACATTCATTAAAATTTACGAGCAGAAAAACGAATTGAGAGTGATGAAAGACTTACTTTCAAAAGAAATCAAAATTAGAAAAGAAGCTCAGGACAACCTTGAAATCAAAATTGCAGAAAGAACCAAAGAACTTGTTTTAAAAAATGAAGAACTTGAGCTCAAAAATCACGAGCTGCAGCAATTTTCCTGGGTAGTTTCTCATGATTTGAATGAACCAATCCGTAAAATTCAGATTTTTATAAAAATAATAAAAGACCTTTATTTAAAAGAAAACGAAAAAGCAATTGATTATGTAGACCGTACAATAAAGTCTGCAGAGCGAATGCAAACGCTGATTACAGATTTGCTGGCATATTCAAGGTTATCTGCAAACGTTAAACCCGAAAAAACCGACCTTAACATTGTTTTGCAGGAAGTTCTTTCGGACTTTGATTACTTAATCGAACGCAAAAATGCAATTGTAAAAACAGGAGGACTACCCACAATAGATAGTATTCCGAGTCAGTTGCGGCAGGTATTTCAGAACCTTATCGGGAATGCTCTCAAATTTTCCGGGAATGCAGAAACCCCAATTATCGAAATTACTTCAGAATTAATAAAGACAAAAGATTTTGACGGCGAAATCTCGCCTGACGGAAAATATTGCCGAATTATAGTTTCGGATAACGGAATTGGTTTTGATGAAATTTATCTCGATCGTATTTTTATTATTTTCCAAAGCTTAAATGATCGTCAGACTTATGAAGGAACCGGAATTGGTTTGGCAATTGCCAAAAAAATCGTAGAAAAACACAACGGATTAATAACCGCTAAAAGTCAAATAGGAAAGGGCGCCAGTTTCATTATAGTCCTTCCATTAAAATACGAAAATCAGAATTAAACAACAGGATTAAAATCTATGAAAAGTAACTTTAGAAGAAACTTACTAATTAGCTCGCTGGTTTCATTACTGGTTCTTACCATCAGTTCTACAGCCTCATACATTAGTATTAAAAATTTATTAGAAAGTAATTTTTGGGTTAATCATACCCAGGACGTTATTTACAATCTTAATCAGGGCGCTGCAGCAATTACAGACGCACAGACCAAAATGCGGGGCTACCTGCTTACGGGAGATGAGGAACTGATAAAAGGATATAATGAGTCTGAATCACAATCAAATGCCTATTTTGATGTACTGGATGAACTCACAATGGACAATCCGGCCCAGCAAAAACTCATTAACGAATTAAAACCACTGCGTTCTAATTTCTTTAAATATTTAAACAACCAAATTGTAAAAAAACGTCTTGGTAAAAACATTGTGTCGTTTGACCTTACCGAAGGAAGAAAAATGACCAGTGAATTACGAAATTATTTCAGAAGAATTGAAAACAGCGAACAGGCTCTTTTAAAAGAAAGAAATGAAACTTCAGACCGATACGGTTCTTACAGTATTACTCTTATCGTTGTCGCGTTTGTTATTGCGTTTATTATTTCTATTGTGTTTTTAATCAGGATTTTAAAAGACTTTAGAGAACGGACAGAACTTCAGCTTGAGCTGGAAAAAAAAGATAGGGAAACTGCAGAAAGAATACACGCAATTAGTACAATAGCTTCTAATATTTCGAGCGGAAATTATGATATAAGGGTAGAAGATACCAAGACTGATGCGCTTGGCAGTGTTGGAGAATCATTAAATAATATGAGCGCCTCACTAAAAACTTCTTTTAATTTATTATCAGAAAAAGAATGGCTGCAGACTGGTATCGCCAAACTTAATAATGTAATGCTTGGTGATAAACCACTTAATGTGCTTTGTAAGGATGTTATTGAGTTTTTGTGCAACTATACCAACAGCAGCGCGGGCGTAATGTATATCCTCGAAGGAGACGAATTGTACGCAACAGCTGGATATAGCTACATACCGACAAAAAGCAGAGAAGTAATCATAAAAGGCGAAGGTTTGCTTGGCCAGGCAATTGTATCAGGTAAAATTTTAGAATTAAAATCATTATCTCCCGATTTTATACAAATCAATTATGCATTGGGAGAAATAAAACCTACCCATATTGTGGCTGTTCCGCTTATCGATAACAGGGCAGAAGGTGCTTTGGAACTGGCAAGCATCTATGGATTCTCAGATCTTCAATTAGAATTCCTGAGAATTGTCGGAAACAATATTGGTATTTCTATAAAATCAACCCAAAACCGTAAACGTGTTATGGAGCTGCTGGAAGAAACCCAATCGCAATCGGAAGAGCTGAAAATGCAGCATAGCGAACTGGAAGCAATTAATGCCGAACTGGAAGCACAGACAGAGAAATTACAGGCTTCTGAAGAAGAGTTAAGAGTGCAGCAGGAAGAATTGGAACAAACGAATGAAGAACTTTCTGAACGCAGTGTTTTACTGGAAGAAAAAAACAATGAAATTCAGAAAAAATCTGAAGCGCTTGAACTTACAACACGTTATAAATCAGAGTTTTTGGCAAACATGTCACACGAATTAAGAACGCCTTTAAATTCTATTTTGCTTTTGAGCCGATTGTTGTCTGAAAATAACAGTCAGAGCATGAGCAATGAAGAGATTGAGTTCGCAAAAGTAATTCAGAGTTCCGGAAACAGTTTGTTGGGTTTAATTGATGAAATCCTTGATTTATCTAAAATCGAAGCCGGAAAAATGGAATTGGAGTTCATGGATGTTTCGACTAGTGAAATTACCGATGGAATGTCTAATTTATTCTCTGAAGTCGCAAAACAAAAAAATATTAAGTTTGAAATTATTTCCAAAGATGCTCCAATTGTCATTAAAACTGATAAAATGAGATTAGAGCAAATCCTGAAAAACCTAATTTCAAACGCTATAAAATTTACTGAAAAAGGATCTGTAAGTTTAGAAATTAAAATAAACGAAGACGATGATAAAATAATTTGTTTCATCGTAAAAGATACCGGAATCGGAATTCCTCTGGACAAACAGCCATTGATTTTTGAAGCTTTTCAACAAGCAGATGGTTCTACAAAACGTAAATACGGAGGAACTGGTCTTGGATTATCAATAAGCAGGGAGCTGGCAAAATTATTAAGAGGAGAAATTATTCTTCACAGTACAGAAGGAAAAGGAAGTACGTTTACCTTATGTCTGCCTGTTTACGGAATGATGAATAAAAAAGTGATTGTGGAGAAAACCCCTCCGATTGAAATTACAGAAGAAGAAGCAAAAGAGGTAAGAGAAATCCAAAATAAATATCTTTCAGCTGTTATTCCTGATGAAATAGAAGATGACAGAGATGCAATTTCTGAACATGACAGGGTAATTCTCATTGTCGAAGACGATATTAGTTTTGCAAAATCACTTCTGGCTTTTAGCCGCAAGAATGGTTACAAAGCCATAGTTGCCGTTCGTGGAGATTATGCGCTAAATTTTGCGATCATGTACAAACCAGTCGGAATTTTACTGGATATCGAGTTGCCGATAAAAAACGGATGGCAGGTTCTTGAAGAATTAAAAAATAACATTCAGACCAAACATATTCCGGTTCACATTATGTCATCGCATAAGCTAAAACAGGAAAGTTTATTAAAAGGGGCTATAGATTTCCTTGATAAACCGGCCGCGTTTGACAAAATCCCCGAAGTTTTTACCAGAATAGAGCGCATTATTACCAAAGAATCGCAAAAGGTTTTAATTATAGAAGACAATCCAAAACATGCAAAAGCACTGTCTTTTTTTCTGGAAACACATAATATTAATTCAGAGATTAAAAGTGAAGTTACAGAAGGTTTAGTTGCTTTAAATAAAAAAGAAATAGACTGCGTTATCCTCGATATGGGAATTCCCGACAAACAGGCTTATCAGATTTTAGATGGTGTCAAAAAAAGCCCCGGCTTAGAAAATCTTCCGGTAATTGTATTTACAGGAAAAAGTTTATCATTAAAAGAAGAGGTGAAAATTAAGAAATATGCCGATTCTATTATTGTAAAAACGGCCCATTCGTACCAGCGAATGCTGGATGAAGTATCATTATTTTTGCATTTAGTAGAAGAAAACAAAAATTCTGAGAACAAAAAAGACAGCCATAACAAACTTAATTTATTGAACAATATCCTGCTTGATAAAAAAGTCCTGATCGTTGATGATGATGTGCGAAATATATATTCGCTGACAAAAGCGCTTGAGATTTTTAAAATGAATGTAATCACTGCTTTTGACGGAAAAGAAGCCATCAAAGTATTAGAGGAAAATCCGGATACTGATGTGGTGCTGTTAGACATGATGATGCCAAATATGGATGGTTATGAAACGGCCGAAAAAATACGTTCGAATCCTAAATTCCTGTCACTGCCATTAATTGCTGTAACGGCAAAAGCAATGACAGGTGACAGAGAAAAATGTATTAAAGCCGGTGCTTCTGATTATATTACAAAACCCGTAGATGTCGATCAGTTATTATCATTGTTGAGGGTATGGTTATACGATAAAATAAAATCATAAGAAATGGGTAAAAAACGAATCTTAATTATAGACGACGATCCAAGAAATATTTTTGCTTTGGTAAACACATTGCGTGCTAAATCCTACGATTGTTTATCTTGTTTAAGTGCAGAAGAAGCATTAAAACTATTGCAGACAGACGAAGCCATTGATGCAATACTAATTGATATGATGATGCCGGAAATGGATGGTTATGAGGCTATTCCATTAATAAAAAAAATACCTTTGAGAGAGGAGACTCTAATTATTGCCGTAACGGCCCAGGCGATGGTTGGTGACAAAGAAAAATGCCTTAAAGCGGGTGCCGATGATTATATATCGAAACCTATTGATGTAGATAAACTGCTTCAGGCTTTGTCTAAAATTTGAAGATATTATGATTGAAGATATTGAGTTAGAAACCCTAATAAATGATATTTACGAATATTATGGTTTTGACTTTGGAAATTACTCCAGGGCATCGCTAAAAAGGCGTGTCAACAGAGTATATCAATTAGATGGGTTTACAAATTTTTACGAGTTTTTATCAAAAGTAAGGTACGATCCGGAATATTATAAGCGTATGATTGATGAAATAACGGTGAACGTAACAGAAATGTTTCGCGATCCTGCCTTTTATAAAATGGTACGAACAGAAATTCTGCCTCAGTTGGCCACAAAACCTTTTATACGCTTATGGCATGCAGGCTGCTCAACCGGCGAGGAAGTATACTCGATGGCTATAATGCTTAAGGAAGCCGGACTTTTGCACAAAGCAATTATTTATGCAACAGATATTAATTCTAAAGTTCTTGAAACCGCCAAAAAGGGAATTTTTCCTTTACGGATGATGAAAGAGTATTCAGAAAATTATCGCGATTCCGGTGGAGAAAAAGATTTTTCTGATTATTACATTGCCAACTATGGGATCGTCAAGTTTAATGAAGAACTGTCAGAAAAAATGGTTTTCTCTCAACACAACCTTGTTTCAGACAATTCATTCAATGAGTTTGACTTTATATTATGCAGAAATGTTTTGATTTATTTTGATAACAATCTGCAAAAGAGAGTTATAAATTTGTTTGATGAAAGTTTATCTATTTTAGGATTTCTGGCATTAGGAACAAAAGAAACAATAAAATATTCTATATCTACTACTAAATACAAACAGTTAGAGAAAGAAAAAATATGGAGGAAAATAAAATAACAGCAAACTGCAAAGTGGTAATTATTGGCGGATCAGCAGGAGCCTTAAACGCTCTTCTTCAAATTCTTCCTGACCTTCATTACTTAAACTCGTTTGCACTCGTTATTGTACTTCACCGCAGGGGTACCGATGATTTAACGCTGGAGGAACTAATAAAATTAAAAACAACAATACAAGTAAAAGCAATAGAAGACAAAGAACTTTTGTTGCCTGGTTTTTTGTATGTGGCGCCATCAAATTATCATTTATTATTTGAAAAAGACGGAACATTTTCTCTCGATACCTCTGAGAAAGTAAACTATAGCAGGCCAAGTATAGATGTTTCATTTGAGTCGGCTGCAGAAATTTACGGAGATGCTTTAATCGGAATTCTGTTATCCGGTTCCAACAGTGACGGAACCGAAGGATTAAAATGTATTCAAAATTCCGGAGGGATTATTATAGTTCAGGATCCCACAACGGCAGACATGTCATTTATGCCCAATAATGCCATAACCAATACTGCTCCCGATTATATTATGAATACCGAAGAAATACTTAATCTCCTTATTTCTATTAATAAATAATCGTTTTCCAAAAGATTATTATTCGGTAACAATAGCATAAAACAGTTTTGGATTTTAATAATTAAATTGCAGATCATAAACGTATACGCCAATATAACTTGGTATTTGCAAAAAAAATGCTACTTCCATGACTCAGTTCACCTCGGTTAAAAATGTATTCTCATCCCTTCTTTTTTTCTTTTTCCTAAATGTAATTATTGCACAAAAACAATCTAACCTTACAAATGTGCAGGTTGCCTTTTTGTCTGATGTGCATTTGCAGGATTTATTCGGAAAATTTTCTGATACCGATTACCGCGGAGTCCGCAATCCAAAAACCGGAAAATATACTTTGGTTAGAACTATGGCCTCGCAGCTGCATTCTACGAGAATTTTCAATGAAAACTATTTTGCTTTTATTGCTGCTCTGGATGATATTGCCAGGAGAAAAATTAAATTTGTGGCCCTTCCGGGTGATTATACAGATGACGGGCAGCCAATTCACGTACGCGGACTTGAAAAAATATTAGATGAATATCAGAAAAAATACGGAATAGCATTTTTCATTACAACCGGAAATCACGATCCGGTTGGGCCATTTGCACAAGAATCGGGAAAAGAGGATTTTCTGGGAACCGAAGGAAAAAGCCAGCCAATATATAGCAAAGAGGGATTGTACAAACCAAATTTAGAATTTGAACAACCCGTTGTGATTACTGCTGATATTGCTAAAATGGGATATTTGGGAATTACCGACAACCTGAAAAATTTCGGATTTTATCCAGACAAAAAATATAAATTCTGGTCAACACCTTTTTCAGCTTACAATAGTCAGGACTATACGTATGAAAAGGCACAGCAAGCTGCATTATTATCCAACAGGGTTTATGACGTAGCACCGGGTTATGAAGTTCCCGATGTAAGTTATGTAGTGGAACCGATTGAAGGACTCTGGTTAATGGCAATTGACGGAAATGTTTATATTCCGAAGAAAAATGCAACCTCCGACCCAAAAGACCCAAAAAATTATTCTGAAGCAAGTACAGGCTACAATAATGTGCTTTCGAATAAAAAACATCTTATAAAATGGGTAGAAGAAATTTCGCTTGAAGCGAAAAAACAAGGAAAAACTCTAGTTGCATTTAGCCATTTTCCTATGATTGATTTTAATGATGACGCTTCTGCGGAAATAAAACAATTACTTGGCGCCAATAAATGGCAGTTAAATCGTGTTCCTGTTGAAGAAGTAGCGCAGACTTTCGCAGATGCGGGATTAAAAATTCATTTTGGCGGCCACATGCACATCAACGATACCGGGATCAGGACTTCTCCAAAAGGAAATACGCTGGTCAATATCCAGACACCTTCACTGGCGGCTTATATTCCGGCTTATAAATTATTGACAATCAAAAAAAATAATCTTATCGATATACAAACTATTACCATAGATAATGTTAAGCATTATGATGAACTTTTTGATTTGTATAAAACAGAATATCAGTTTCTTAAAAGCAAACAAACCAAAGATATTTGGAATATTGACATTTTGAAAACTAAAAATTACCATGATTTTGCAGATTTTCATTTAAAGGAATTAGTTCGTCTTCGTTTTCTTTCAGATGACTGGCCTGTAGCTTTTAAGGATTTTATCCTGAATGTTTCTGGAGAAGATTTATTGATTTTAGCCAATACCGGGGCAGACAAAGATTTTGATGTAATTCTCAAAAACAAAGAAAGTTTTAAAACAGAGTGGAAAACTGCAGAGCAAAAAGCAATTAAGACCGTAGCTGAAAACAATTTGAAAACAGCTGATTTCAAAAAATGGAATGGTTATGACTTACTGGTAGATTTTTACCGTTTCAGAAGTGCAGACGAGTTGGCTTTGAGGGATGTAGGAGAGAAGAGAGTTCAGCAATATAAACTGCTCTACAAATTATTTTCTGAAAATAATAAAGAAAGCAAAGAGCCTTTAAAAAATCAAATGTGTCTTTTCTTTAGCATCTTTAGTAAATTCATGCATGAAGTACCAGCAGATCATTTTACGGTTGATTTGAAAAACGGAGAAGTTAAAGAGGTTAAGTAAGGCTTTTGGTAATGAAGTAAACCTAACAGGTTTTAAAAACCTGTTAGGTTTGTTGATACCAATTTGATGAATTTCGTGATTAAGAAACATATAGTAAACCTAACAGGTTTTTAAAACCTGTTAGGTTTGTTGATGATAAAAACTCGTGAATTCGCGGCTATAAAGAAACCTGAAACAAAAAAACTATTTCAAAGGATTTACTCTCACATAACCGCCGTCATCATATTTTACCTGATAAGAAGAGTTAAAAAAAGTGCTTGGCAAATAGTAATCAGTAGTAATAATTTGCGCACCCGATTTTTTTGCAGCTTCAAAATGCGAGTAATCATTTGCTCTTGCTTCTTTGGTATCAGAATCGGCTCTGGTACGAATGATATATCCTTTTTTTACCAGCGCTGCAATTTCAGGATCTTCGGCGTTATTTCTAAACATTGCCGCGGCTTCCGGTGTTCCTGGTGCAGCGTTTATAAAAACGGCGCGTCCTTTTAGGGACGGATGATTTAATGCGTACAAATCTCTTTTTGCGCCGTTGTTATCTAAAATAAACAGGAATTTACCTTTTGCTTTTTTCAATGTTGGCCAGTTGTTGTTTAGAACAGCTTCTTCAAGGGTTTTGTATTTTTCGCGCACCATATCGGGTGTGATCAGTTTATTTCCTAAACCTTTGCGAAGTTCATTGTCTAGAGCATCAAACAATTCAGGCGTAAATTTTTCGGCTTTTGTGCCTAAGAAACTGTCATCATCTTTTGGTTCCAGCGTAATAAAAACCGGAACATGATCCGGATTTTCGTCAGACCATTTTTTCAATTCGGCAAGACAGCTTTGCAAAGTATAACATGAAGTTCTAAAATCGATATCAATCATATGAAAAACTTTGAAACCCGGTTTATTCATTTCTCCCTTCGGATCATACGCTTCCTCAGATTTTGCCATATCCAAACCTTTCGGATGTGCATACCTGCCGCCTTTTTCATCACCCTGAACATCAATTTCAAGACTTCGCAAACCTTTATTTAATTGGTCTGTAATACTAATATGTGTGTATTGCAAACCTTTAAGAGAACGTGTAGTGTCTTTTGCCTGAATCAGATTGAATAAATCTGTTTCGATGGCATGTCTGTAGCTATTGTGTGAGCCAATTACCTGTATTTGATTTATTTTTAAATTTTCGTCCTGTATCTGTGCAGCGCAATGTATAGAGCCCGCAAGAAATAATGTAAACAGAATTTGTTTCATGATTTGAAATTGAAGTTTGTATTAATAGAGAAAGGGAAGAAGAGCTGAGAATACTGCCACTTTTGGAATCACTAAATTAAAATTGACATTTGATATGTATGTTAGTTTAAAAAAAACAAATCGCAAACAGATTATCATTTTTCGATTAAAAAAGTAGTATAAATACAGCAAAAAAATCCTTTATTTAATTTAAAGATAACCTTCAGACAAAAAACATTCGTATAACATTTTATTATTTTACAATATAAAAGAATCGTAAATTTTGCTATGAATAACCCTGAAGCTTTTGAAAAAACGTATACCGAATACTGGAAAAAATTAAATGCTTTTTCGTATACGATGACTCAGGATAAAGACTTGGCGCAGAACATTGTCCAGGATGTTTTTATTGATTTGTGGGAGAGAAGGGAAGAACTCAGCATAAATGCAATTGAACCTTATTTGTTTCGCGCGGTAAAAAACCAGGTTTTCAAACATTATCAGAATAACCGTTTTGACAAGACGATTTTAGAAGACAAATTTGAAGATTATATAATCGATAATTTCACTTCTATTGATCCTGAGGTTATGGATCTGCTTTACTCTTTATTGGACAAACTTCCCGAAAAAAGAAAAGAGGTTTTATTGATGTATAAATTTCAGGATATGTCAATAGACCAGATTGCATCTGAACTTGGATTATCAAAACAAACCGTGAAAAACCAGATTTCTTCCGGACTTAAACAATTACGCGAAGGCCTGAAAGATCTGGCCTGGATGGCGCCTTATATTATTTTGCATCAAAATTTTTTAAAATAACTTTCTGTTAATGGTTTCATAATATTTCCGGATAGTACGATTTCTTATTTCCGGTACTTGTAGATAACAACAAGTATTATGGTGAAAAGAATCAGACACAGTTTAGAATATCTTATAAATAAAAGTGTTCAGAATAAAACGTCAAAAGCAGAAGAAAATCTATTAGATCATTTTGCTTTTACAGCATATAAAAATGCAAAATGGGATGAAGCTTCGATGGGCAACAGCGACGAAGTTTCTAAAAACATATATGAAAGTATTCTGCTTCGAATAGAGAAGAAAAAAACTTTCAACCCCTATTTTAAATATATGGCTGCTGCCAGTATTCTTTTTCTTGTTGGTTTAGGAATTTTTTACAAGCCTGATACATCAAACGAAAAACAATTAACATTTAAAACCACATCATCTCCAAAATCAATCAGATTAAGTGATGGTTCGAAAATTTATCTGGCAGCAAATTCTTTATTTCAATATCCTGCAAAATTCGATGGTAATCAAAGAAATGTTTCCTTATTAAAGGGAAATGCTTTTTTTGAAGTTGCCAAAGACAAAAAACACCCTTTTATAATCGAGTCGGGAGAGATCAAAACCAGAGTTGTCGGGACTTCCTTTCATATTCAGTTTTCAAAATCAAAATGCGAAGTGATCGTCGTAACCGGAAAAGTAAATGTATCGGCAAAAGGGCAAAGTATTGATCTGGTCCCGAATCAGCAAGCTTTGTTTGTGGATAAAAAACTAACCAGACTTCCGGTTGATAAAATTCTTTCAATCAATTGGTATACAAAAGATATTACGCTCAATCAGGCGACACTAAAACAGGTAATCACCATTTTACAATACAAATACGGAGTAACCTTTGAATATAAAAACCAGGCTGTGCTTACTATGCCCGTAACCGTTTTTATTGAAAAGAATGCTTCTCTCGAAAGTGTTTTAAAGCAAATAAACTATATCACAAACTTAAAATTCAATATATATGACGAAATAGTACAAGTGAATTAACAACAAAAAAAAGCAGTTGCTGAGAACAACTGCCAATTAATAATTAAGTATCGAAAAACCCAATAACTTAAATCATGTATTTTAAACTTACCAATTTAAATCTAAAAAGCATACTCTTTTTAGCCCTGACATTACTGTCGTTTCAAAGCGGTTTCAGTACAAACAATTTTCTTAAAAAATCAAAAGTAGAAAATAAAATAGAAAAAGCAACTTTGGTTTCTATTTTTTCAAAATTGAGCAAACAGACCGATTATAAATTTAGCTACGGACAAGCAATCATTTCAGATAATACAGTTTATACCGTAAATTATAACAATGAATCTGTTGCGTTAATTTTGAGTGATCTTTCTAAAAAAGCTAATTTCAATTATAACATTAATGGCAAATTAGTTTTAATACAAAAAACAACTGCAGTAAAAACTTCAAAATCAGAAGCAAAAATTACGGTAAAAGGAAAAATTGTTGACGAAAACGGCGTGCCAATGCCGGGTGTAACTATTTTAGAAGCCAATACTAAAAATAGTGCTGTTACTAATTTTGATGGAGAATTTGAACTTTCTGTAAATGAAGGAACAAATCTTGAGGTTTCTTATTTAGGATATAAAACCAAAACATTAGCAGCTCAAAAAGGGTTCATGACAATCCAACTAGAGCCAAATACTTCTGAATTGAGCGAAGTATTGATTGTGGGTTATGGAAAACAATCTAAAAAAGATGTTACGGGAGCAGTTACACAATTAGAAGCTGCCAATTTCAAACAAGGGGTAAACGTTTCTGCCGATAATTTACTTCAGGGAAAAGTTGCCGGTGTACGTGTTGTAAGCACAAGTGGTGAGCCAGGAGCAGGAGTAAATGTTACAATTAGAGGAGTTGGTTCTATCAGAAGCGGTAGTACACCTTTGTTTGTTGTAGACGGAATGCCTTTGACAAATGATGATGTGAGTCCTGCAGGAAGTAATGTTGGATTTGGAACTTCATCTGCAAAAAATCCATTAAACTTTTTGAATACAAGTGATATCGAATCGATTACAGTTCTTAAAGATGCTTCTGCAGCGGCTATTTACGGTGCAAGAGGATCAAACGGAGTTGTTTTGGTTACTACTAAAAAAGGATCAAAAGGGGAGGGAACATTGACTTTTGATTCTTATATGGGAATTGCAACTGTGGCCAATAAATTGGATGTTTTAAACGCAAGCCAATACAGAGGTGCTATTAAAGATCCTGATTTTGACCATGGCGGAAACACAGACTGGCAGGATGTAATCTACAGAACTGCAGTTACTTCAAACAATGCGCTGTCTTTTTCTAAGCAGACAGAAACTGGAAATTATTACGCTTCTATTGCTCAAATGGATCAGGAAGGAATCATTCGTAACAGTAATTTTAAACGTATTTCAGGAAGAATCAATGCAGCAGAATCATTTTTGGACAACAAACGTCTGAAAGTAAAAATGAACCTTACTGCAAGTGAAACTAAAGATGACGGTGTACCAACAAGTGACGACGGAGGTTCTAACGGACAATTGATCGTACATACCTTAATGGCAAACCCGACAAGATCGGTTTTTGATGAGAACGGAAATTATACCAATTTCAACATGAATGCTCATTACAACCCGGCTTATCTTTTAAGTATTTATGAGGATCAGACACGTACTTTGAGAGTTCTTGGAAATTTAGAAACTTCTTTGAGAATTATAGACGGTTTAGAATATAAACTGAATATTGGTATTGACCGTTCTATGGCAGAAAGAAACACAACTATTTATCCAAACTTAACAGATTTGAACAAAATAGGAAAATATGTTCAGAATAATCTTGACTCCAAAAATTCATTGGTTGAGCATTATTTAACCTATAGCACTACAGTATCAGACAAACATAAAATTGAAGCTTTGGGTGGTTTCTCTTATCAAAAATTCGAAAGATCGGGTACAAGTTTTAGTATTGAAGGTATTAATGCACAAGGAGTTGGTATAAAACCTGAAATCGATCCGGGTTCAAAAGGAATATTACCGATACTTTCCGGTTATGCACAGGAAAATGAATTGCAGTCTTATTTTGGAAGACTTAACTATAGTTTTGATAACAAATATTTGCTGACTGCTTCTATGAGAGCTGACGGTTCGACACGTTTTGGTGAAAATAATAAATACGGTTATTTCCCATCATTTGCTTTGGGATGGAATATTAATAACGAAAGTTTTCTTCAGGATTCTGCCACGATCAACAACTTAAAATTAAGAGTAAGCTGGGGACAAACCGGAAACCAGGAAGTTGAAAACAAACTTACTAAAGCAAGTTATTCATTATCGGGTGCTGACGGATATTATTTATACGATGATCTGAATTTGGTAAATGGTATTTCTGTAAAAAGAACAGCTAATCCTGATTTGAAATGGGAAGTTGTGACACAATACAACGTAGGTCTTGATTTTAATTTATGGAATGATAAATTGTACGGAACTGTAGATTATTTTAATAAAACGACAACCGATGCAATCCTAAACGTTCCTTCTCCGCCTTTGAGTCCAACTACTACAATCTGGACTAATATTAACCAGGGAAAAATCATCAATAAAGGTTTTGAGATTATGTTAGGCTCTAAAGTTGTTGATACAAAAGATTTTACATGGAATATTGATGCGAATGGTGCAACTTTAAATAACAAAATTGAAGATCTTCCTGTTTCAGAAATTCTTTCAGGAACAATTTCAGGACCTGGACAATCTGGAGTAAATGCTAATATCTACAAAAGTGGTTATGCAGCAGGATCTTTTTATTTGGTTGAGCATATCGGTTTTGACGATAAAGGAGCAAACGTTTTTAAAGATCAAAACGGAGACGGCAAAATTGATAATGCCGACAGAGTTATTATCGAAGGTGCTTTACCAACTTTCTATTACGGATTTAACAGTGATATGAGGTATAAAAACTTTACATTCTCATTCTCAATAATCGGACAGACTGGTGGTTATTTATTAAACAATACAGGTTTGAATGCCTTGAACATAAATAACTTGGCATCAGACAGAAACGTTGCTACAGGTTATTATGAATCTGGCGCAAATGCTTCAAACTCACCAACTTTATCGACACTTTTCTTAGAAAAGTCTGATTTCATCAGATTGAATACGGCCCGTATCGGTTACAATTTTGATCTGAAAGGTATGACATGGATCAACGGACTGACACTTTATGTAACAGGTCAAAATTTACTTACCATTACAAATTATACAGGTTACGACCCGTTAATCAACAGTCCTAAACCAAACGGTGGAAACCAATCTATCGGTATTGATTATGCCAGTTACCCAACTTCCAGAACTTTTAGTTTCGGAGCAACTTTAAAATTATAATTTACCATGAAAACAAAAACCATTTTTAGTATAAAAATCATAACTATATTTTCTTTTATTTTTTTGCTAAACAGTTGTACAGACTTAGATGAGGTAGTTCTGGATGAGGTGCTGGGTGAAAATGCATCTGACCCTGCCGGTGCTCTTGCAGCTGCCTACGACAGACTTGGAGACGGAACTTTTACAGATCACGGAGCTGTTTTTGCCATGCAGGAATATACGACAGACGAAGCTATTTTGCCAACCCGCGGAAGTGACTGGGGAGATGGTGGAAAATGGAGAGATATGCATGAGTTTACCTGGAGTTCTAATAATGCTATAATAGTAAGTAACTGGGATTTATTAACAAACGGAATTACTCGTTCTCTAACAGCTATTCAGGCTGTTGAGCTAAGTACAATTCCTGAGAAGAAATTGTTCCTTGCAGAAGCAAAAGCACTTTTGGCTTATTATACCTATACAACTTTAGACTTGTACGGACAAGCTCCTTACAGAGATGCGATGGATACAAAAGCACCTTTGCAAATTTTACAGGCCGATACTCATATTGACAAATTAATAACAGATGTAGAAGCTTTAATACCTGACTTGGCAAATGTTGGAGAACAACGTACACATCACGGGCGTTTTACAAAACAGGCTGCTTATGCTTTTTTGGCAAATATGTATTTGAACCGTGCCGTATTTAAGGATCGTTACAATCCAGGATCAGGTTTTAATTTTAATGAAGCAGCAGTATCAGGTTCAGGAACAGATATGGACCGTGTTATTTACTACACTACATTATTGATCGATTCAGGAAAATTCAGTTTAGAAAGTGATTATTTCAAAAACTTTGCAAGAGATAATGAGAATGGAAAAGAGCTTATTTTTGCAATTTCTCAAAAAATAGATTATATCAGAAACGGGTCTAACAGTTTTGCCTATGTATGTATGGAGCGTAACCAAAGAACGTCTGCCCTGAACAGAGGGACAAATGCTTCTTGTACAACTCCGGAATTTTATGCAAGCTGGAACGGAAACCATGATGATCCAAGATTCGAACAGCATTACCAATATGCTGATGGTACATGGTTTATGAATGACGGTACAGACGTAAGTGTTCCTGCAACAGACATCGTACCAAAAAGCGCCAACTTGCCTTGGTTTCATTTTAACAGAGGAATTCAGGCCGGACTTCAATATGGTCCAATTTTATTGCCTTCCGGATCTCTTGAAATGGTAGGTAACCGAATTAAGGTTTCTCCATTATATATGGAAAAAAAGACGACTTTGAGAATGAATTTTACGCCAACACTGACATTTTCAGATCCTACAAAATCTGTTTTTGCGCAGGATGAAATCAATCAGGGAGCTCGTGTATTTAAATATGAATTTGATCCCGAAGGAGGAAACGGTAACAGTAATGTTGATATTCCGTTATTCCGTTTAGGTGGAGTTTATGCTATGAGAGCCGAAGCACTTTTTAGAAAAGGAAGCACCGGTTTAGCTATGGACGATTTAAACAAATTGCGCACAAGCAGAAAAAGAGAATCTTTATTTGCAAATGCTCCGGGAAAAGCACTTACTTCTTTGGACTCAGAACAATTATATAAAGAATTAGGTTTCGAATTGTACTGGGAATTACAAAGAAGACCCGAAAGTATTCGTTTTGGAAAATTTGATCTGGCCGGAACTGCAAAAGCTGCTTCCCAACCATTTAGAAGAGTATTTCCAATTCCTCAAACTGTTATAGATCAAAAAGTCTTTAAACAAAATCAAGGTTACAATTAAGTTTTTTTTGTGTTAGTTTATTTTTACGTAAAAGCCTGTTCATTTATTTGAGCAGGCTTTTCTATTATTTAGGACTTTCAGGCAGAATAACTTTATATTTTTCTTCCTCTTCTTTGGCTCTTTTTTTGGCAGCTTTTCCTTTTCCGATCGGTATTCCCGCTGTAACGTACAAAGATCTGTTATACTGGTCAGGACTTGAATCCCCCTTCATCAGAGGTACTAATCCGTAGTAGTATTGAACGGTTATATTCAGACCATTTCCAACATTCATATGATACCCGGCGCCAACCGCAATTCCGGCATCAATAACATGCAGTTTATCCCTTATATTGTATTTATAAACCACATCTTCTTTATTATATTCATTTTTAAATTTATCAAAAGCCTTGGCCAGCAATCCTGCTTGCGGGCCTGCTTTTAGATATATATTATTTTTGAATTGATATTTGATGAGAATGGGTACATTAAAATAACGAATTTCCCGGTCAACACTTCCTCCTGCAAATGTATTATCCAGATTAGCATCGTTTAAGGAATAAACCGGTAATCCGTGAGCTCCCATAGGCGATTTTACAATAACTCCGGTGTTGATCATCCAGGCCGGATTTTTTTTTGATTTTATATCGAAATAAAACCCCAGATTAAAACCCATTTCTGTTCCTGAAGTCTCTAGATTAGAAATGGTAGAAAAATTAAGTCCGCCATCTAAGCCAAACTCCAAAAATGGTGAATTGAGTTTATCTCCAAAAATCAGGGAAATCAAAACTTGTGACTGGGCAGAAGCAATGCAAAAAAAAGTACTGAGTAAAAACAAACCTTTTTTCATGTTGATAAAATTAGAGTCCAAAACGATATTGAAGACCTCCCAATACTTGTGTACGGCTTCCTAAAAAACCAGCCTCAAACCTAAACATGATGTGTTTATTGTATTGAAACTGAGTTCCCATGATAAAATTCCACATGTCTTTTGGCCTTTTTTGAAGGGAATATTGCACCGTTGATGAATCTGCGGTACTCAAAGCTCCGTCTAAAGTTGTTAGAATATTTCCGGCACTTTCCAACGCTCTGTTTGCTGTATTGTGTTTTGCCGAATTCACAGGATTTGCCTGTTGTGCAGGAGTAAGCGAATTCCACCACGTATCGACTTTAGTTTGGTTTTCGGCTACTTTTTCAAAACCATTATCGACTTTTTGCTGAGCGCCGTCTAACTCCAGGATATCCGATAAATTTATATTTCCATTGGTATCGCCTGAGATATGCACCCTAAAACCTCCAACCCAAACCGCAATATTTTGGTCATGTTTATTAAACTGGAAAGTTTTACCCAACCGGGGACCAAAAACATACGAAAACGCAGGTTTGTCTAACGCGCTCACATCGCTCCACGACATATTCATATCAAGTGCCAGCCAGCCGCCGCCAATACCAATAGTTGGCGTCATACCAAATCCGAAAGTAGTGATGTCAAAATTTGCTTTTGTATTAAAGCTGGCTACCTGCGACCAGTTATTATCAGCATCAGGAACCCAGATTCCGGCATTAATTTTTGTTGTTGAATTGCCTTTGCCCAAAATTCCATAAATATTTAAAAAAGGCAGCAGCCAGATATCAGGTCTGATCGTAAGTGCTCCCGCTTCTACAGTAGATTTATCAAAACGTACAATTTCATCCAGATTAAATTGCGGACCATTATTAAATCCAACTTCCAGACCATTGATTACAATTTCAGAATCCTGCCAGAAATAATTAACAGAAACCCCGGCAGAGTAGGGAAGCTTGTATCCTTTCTGAGCGACTTTTTCTCCCCAAATAGGTAAGGCATATGGGTATTTCTCTGTTTTTAGACTGTCTTTAAGCTGTTCGTTTTTTTTTCCAACTATTTTTTCGGTGTATACCTGACCAAAAATCTGGATACTAAAAAATAAAAATGCGGCGGATATTAGCGTTGTACATTTCATTGACTAGTGTTTTTAAAATTAATTAATTAACTGCGTTGAATAAATATGTATTAGAGGTAATCAAGGCTATTATTTTTCAATAAGTAAAGAGTATAAGATATTTTATCAAAGGCGTAGAATAAAAAATATGCGGTAATTAGTGTTAAAGTTAAGTAAAATTTTCTTTCAAAACCGTCAAAATTAAAAATATTGATTGAATATGCTATTGATAATGAGTGGTGTATGTAATTTTAAACCAAAAAAGGACAAAAGAAGAAGAATCTTTTGTCCTGATAATTTTGAAAACTGAAAATTTATTTCGTAAAAATTAATCTTCCCAACCACATAAAGTTAAGCCATAACCCTGTGCCTGAGAAAGCGATACTTTGGTTAATTCATGGCGGCAGGCAGTTAATCCACGGCAATGTTCTTTATAATGGTATTTTTTTGCACCCGTTGGCCCGCAGATATAAACACTGGTTTCAACTGTACGAAAAGAACTTAGAAGGATCAATAGCAGAATTACAATATATTTCATAGCAGGTTGGGGTTAAGGCAATCATTTAACTTTTAAGTAATACTCATTTCCATTATCGTCAGTTGCTTTAAGTTTTCCAAACTCTACCCATTCAGCTTTAATTTCGATATCATTCAGCGTATCAGATATTAAAATTCCGGCACCGTATTTACCCTCGACATTAATGTTTCCGTAAACCGAATCGCCTTTGGTGTTCACGCCCTTTACATCATAATTATATTCATAATGACCCGACTTGCCGGTTCTGTATTCGTATTGATATTCAGTGTCTACGTGGTACGTTTTTGCTTCTTCGGGTGTAATGACTTTACGATCTTCCGTGGTAATTACCTCTTTATAAAAAGTATTTATCTTTTGAGAAGGAGGCAGTTCTCTTTTGCAGCCCGTAAAAATGACAGCTAAAGCAAATAATGTAATTTTATATTTCACAGGCATTTTTTGATAAATGTAATTAGAACAGACAGTTTGGGAAAGAGTAGTTATACGGGATTATTAACTTGTCTTTTTGAGTATAAAATCCTGAATTATTTTTTCCATATTTGATGGTAAATCGGCATTTTTGATTTCAAAATGCTTTATTTTCATTTCTGTAAACCATTTTGTCCAATATGCTTTAATTACTTTTTCTTCATATGGATTTTTATTATCCGGGTGAATGCCTAAAACCAGTACTTCCAGATTTGATAAGTCCTCATCAACTTGAATAAAACCAAAATCCTGTTCATCAAATTTTTTGTTCCAGTTTTGCATGTTTAAATCATTTTTTCGAATTAATTCAGGAGTAATATAAGAGGTTCTATTACCTTGGGTTATAACTGTATTTTTATGAAATATATATCCATCTGTCAACACAATCAATATATTTCGATAATTATCTTCAACACATTGATCTTTTACTTTTGTGTCAAAAAAGTTCCAAATATCAGAACCAATGAAATTGTCATCTTTTATGGCTGAGCTATATATTTTTGAAGTCTTGGAAGCATAGTTTTCATTTATTGAATTCAAAAAACCTTTAGAAACATTATTTTTATTAATAGCAATTTTTAAATTCTCTGAAATCGAATTAATTTCAGGATCTAAAGGTTCAGGGTTAAAAAACAATTGCATTTTATCATCAATCTGCCTGATTCTTTTTGTTTTTAAATGCTGCGTAAAAGCTTCAGAAACAGATTTTATATATCCTAAATCTCTTTGATAATATTCCATCGTTGGATTAGGATTTTTTTTGAGACTAATTCTGTCTGATAAATCAAGCAGAATACTAATATTGTAATTTTCTGCGGCTGGATTTTTTGTTATAACTTCTTTTTCTTCCTTATCAGATTCTTGTTTGCATGAAGTAATAAAAAGTAATAAAATTGCTGGTATGATTAGTAAAATTTTCTTCATGATACTTAATTTTTAGAATAAACCAAATGTTGAAAATCAGGATCTACAAGGTTTAATTTGGTAAGATGTTCTTCAGATGAGGTTTCGCATTTTTCTAACAATTCAGTTTTTTGATTGTGAGCCAATGCTATTTCAGTATTAATTGCCTGAAACCAGCCTTCTTTGTACTGATGGTGATAATGCAGATATTCTTTTACCGGAAAGACAAAGCCATCAATTTTAGACTGCAATTCAGAGATTTTTCCATTGATAGTAATAACCTGCTGTTTAAAATCATTGATTTTATTAATAATATCAATTTTTAATTTTTCTAAATCAATTTGTTTTTCTTTTTTGCCTCTTATGAATGCTCTGATTTTATCGATGTTTTCAAATTCTTTCATTACAAAATCAAAAACAAGTCCCCAGATAATATATACTACAAATCCGGCAAAAATGATCATCCAAAATTCCGCTTCGCCCAAAGCAATATTCAAATTATAGGGCGCAGATTCTGTCGTTTTATTGAATTCATAAATTTTCTTTTCAATTTGATAAGCCAATAAAGCATCAAACAAAAAAGTTGTTAAAAACAACGCTATCATTCTAAAGATATTTTTAAGACCTTTTGTTTTTTGTACCATATGAATAACATATCCTAATCCCATAAATACAAAAGGAATTGTAACAACCAAGACACCTTCGAGCCAACTAGCTTTAAAAGAATTATTCAGGGCATCTGCGTCAAAAATGGCGGCGGTTAAACTATCATTGGCAAATTCTTTAAAAAAGGCAGAATAAGATGCTGAAATATAAAATACTAACAGATAAAGCGTAATGGGTAATAAAAGAAATAAACCTATATAAAACTGGGCTTTTAAACCTTTTCCATCTTCAATTCCGTATTTGTCAGGATTGCGTTTTACTTCGACGATCTCACTTTTAATCTGGTCTATTTCGTCATTAATATCTTGTTCTTTCTTTTCAAAAATCCCAATAGCAGCTTCAGATTTCTTAAGTTCAGTTCTGTTTTTTTCCTGCTCTTCGCGATAAGGCTGTTTTAATTTGTCCTGTTCAAGTTTTTGTTTTCTGCATTGATCTTCAAAACTCATATATAAATTTTGAAGGCAAGCTTTCAAAACAATTGGTTTTCCGGTTGCTTTTACTGAGGCAGCAAATCCGCTTTGATAATAGGTGATTCTTATTTGTTCTCTGTCGTCTTCGTTATCATCAAAAGATTTCAGAGAAGAGTCCTCTGTTTTTTTTATGCTGAATAATTGTGTAAGTGATTTCATAACTTAAGAGTTTAGTTGACTAATAATTTCATCTTTCTGAATATTTTTCTGAACACAATCAATGAGATACTCAGAAAGCTCATTAATATTTTCATCCAAAAAATTAAACTTTCTACAATACTTTTTGAGCATATTTAATTCATCCTCAGTAATTTTTCCGTCTGCCCAAATGATTCTGGTAAAATCATATAAATATTCTATTCGGGTATTTAGTTCTTCCGGAATAAGTAATTCTGTATTAATGGGATTCAGAAAAAGTTTATCGAGTTCCTCTCTTGGAATTCCGCGTTCATCTGCAAAATGATATAACATTTGCAATTCTAATACATCAAATTGATCATCAGACAATGCCATTTGATACAATCTTAGAAAATGGCTTTTAAGTTCTAGTGTTATCATTGTTTAAGATATTTATTTTAAGTTTTCACATGCAATTCCGTCACCGTCAGAATCCAGATTTTTGTAACAGCTTTTATTGCTGTCATAAGTTGACTGTGCGGCAGCATGAGATGAAAAATCACCACAGGTTTTGGTTGGACAATTTGAGTTTGTATTGCTTGTCACATCTGCAGAATCTGAGGATTCTGAACATGAAATTGCCAATCGTAACAATACTATTGCAATGAAAATCCCAGTGTATTTTATTCGTTTTTCCATGATTATAAGTGTTTTAGTGTAAAAAGTAAAAAGGTTATGATTCCTGTAAATACAAATAAGACCATGCATCCGCTATTTTGATATCGCACTCCCGAAATACCTGTTTTAACAGAATATCCGTTTTTGTTAAATGTTCCCATTTTTGTTCTTAAACTTGGAGAAATTCCGGATTTACTAATGTTCAATCCAAATCCACCTCCAAGTTTTACTCTTTTTTGAAATCGAAAGCTCATTTTTTATTAGCTTGTATGGCAATCTGGACAGCAAGTTTTGCAGCCATTAGATTTAGTATAAGTTTTTTTAGCTTCGGCAACTGCGGGCTTGCATTCTGAGAATATACCCAAATAAACCCTATTGAGAGGAGTTGGCACATAAACACAATCACTAGTATGAACTTCATGATCTTTGTTTAACTGTTCATTTTTGTTAACATAATAATTTTTCATAATTTTTGGTTTTTAATTAATTAGTCTTTCAGAGATTTCTTCACTGTCAATTATCACTTGAGAAGGAAGAATCATTTGTATTTTATTTGTTACAGGATTATTAAAAATTGCAAAGTTTCCTCTGCAATTTTTGTATCGAAAATGAAATGCTTTTAATCCATTTATTAAACCCTCATTTTGAGTTATGTCGAATACATAATGAGAGCAGGATTTTTTAAAAATGCATTTTTTTCTTTTAGATGGAGGAATAAGATTCCAATACATTTTGATAGTAAATAGTAGTAAATATTTCATTTTACTTTCTAAAAACTACCATTTGTCTGGTTGTGGTATAGCCAGGTTTGTTTCCAAAACCAAAACAGCCATTATCAGGATGAACAAATGTTGAAACTCCTTCTAGACGAATGTATTCCCAACCTTGATTGTTATGACTTTTAATTAAGCTTTAAAGCTGTTCAGCTACATGATTTGAGGTTCCTTTTTTTGGATCAATTGAAGCTACAAATGGTACTACTTTATATTCCATAATTTTTGATTTAATTATTGTTTTAAATTATTTTCAAATTTAAACCTATTTAAAACCAGTATTTTACGGAAAACCATAATCAATAGATTTAGATTGCAGCGATAAAAAAACAGTTGGAAGACTTTTACCAATCAATGTGTTCACGCCTTACATGCCAGTGTCAGCACAAGATTCACCAAGAATCTCCCCAATACAACCCAAAAACTCCATTTCATCCAAGGGAAACATTTGTACAACGGTTTCTAAAATAAGCGCAACATTAATAGAAGAATTTTTGTCTTTCGTAGAAAAGTTATTCATGTCGTGATCCAGAGCCAAAATGCACAATTTTAACATATCTGTAATAACACAACCCAGTTCTAAGTAATTCAAAACCTTAAATTGAACCATTTGGGCATTTTTGTTATTGGTAGGTTTTAATGTTGTAAAATATTGAGCAGTTAATTTTCTTAGCTTTTCTAAATTTTTTTCAGTTTCATTTGTTTCCATAAGGCGTGTATTTTTTAATTTGTAATTGTGTTAGTTATTTACGGTTAAATTATTATTAAAGAAAAATCGTACATTTGTTTAATTTGGCGAAGGAAGAAATAGATTGTCTGTTACCAAACCGTTTTGGTTGGTTTTCTACTGATCAAATTAGTTTTTTACCAGTGGAGGTTTCTCACACTTAATTATTATCTTTGAATTATGAGCACACTAACAAAACCAAATCATATAGGGCGAAAAATAAGCCGTATTCGTGAACTTCGTGACATGAAACAGGAAGCTTTGGCGCAGGCTTTGGGAATAAGCCAGCAAACAATATCTGCTATTGAAAACAGCGAAACTATAGAAGAAGAAAGACTTATAGAAGTAGCTAAAGCACTTGGTGTAACAGTTGAAGCAATTAAAAGTTTTTCTGAAGAAGGGATGATTAATTATTTTAATACTTTTAATGAAAGTCCTAATAACTATTTCGGACTTAATAATTGCACTTTCAATCCATTAGATAAATTAATGGAAACGGTAGAAGAAAATAAAAACCTATATGAACGTTTGCTTCAGGCAGAAAAAGAGAAAATCGAATATTTAGAAAAGCTGCTAAAAGACAAATAAAAAAGCCCCCGAAGGAGCCTTAAAATATATTGCAATAAGGATTTCTAAATAATCCCAATATCTTTTGTAATCGAAACCAAATGAATTGTATTATTGGCTTTAAAAAAGTCTTTGAGTTTGGCGATTCTTTTTTCGATAGTACTTTTACTGATTGTTTTAAAATTCAATTCTTTGAGAGTTTCCGGAATAGTATCCTGAGGAGTTCCTATAGACAATTGTTTTAGAATCTGAATATCCAAATCATCGATTTCGAAATTATTTTTTTCCTGCAGTACAGAAGCAACTTCCGGAGAAATAAAAGTTTCATCTGAGTTGTATAATAAATTGATAGCTTTTTTCAGATCTTCAATGCTGTTTAAACCTTTTAAAACAAAAGCATCAACTCCGGCATTTTCAAAAAGCGATTTTATGCGATAACTTTTATCTTCTACAGAATAGGCTATAATTTTAATATTGGGTTGTAAATCGCGAACTTTTTGAACCAATTCATCGCCGTTAGCAATTTTTACTTCGCGATGATCTGTTTTAAATGAAAGGTCACTAATTAATAAATCGTAAGGTTCATTATCCTGAATAGCTTTTCGGACTTTTAATAAAGCTTCATCACAGTATTTTGAATGTTGGAAATTTTCAATATTTAAATCTTTTAATACTTGTTGAATTCCTAAATTCATTGCATCAAGATCTTCGGCTATTATAACTTTTTTAAACATAGGCTTTATTTAGGCAGTTTTATATTTACTCCAAAACCTTTATCAGGTTCAGTGTCAAAAGTAATAGTTCCTTTTATGGACAGAATACGGTTTTCCATATTTTGCAGGCCATTTTTGATAATTTTATTTTTTTCACAGCCTTTACCATTGTCTTTATAATCAATAAATAGTGATTTTTGGTTGCTTTCAATTTTTATAAACACAAACGGTGCATGACTATGTTTTTTCATGTTCACCATTAACTCCTGCAAAACCCTGTAAATCGTTACTTTTTTTACTTCGTCAATTTCGCTCCAAATTACTTTTTCTATGTTGTTGATAATCACTTTTGTCGAACCGCTGTTATAAGTAGAAAGCATTTCCTTTAAATTAAAAGCAAAATTGTCTTTGGTATCAATATCGCTATTTTCTCTCGAAATTCCACGTACTCGTGTATAAATCTGGTTTAGATTGTGAGCCAAGGTTTCTTTTATAGCTTCTTCTTCTAATGGCTGAGTCTGTGTAAAAGTGATAGCATTAAAAACATTATTGGCTAGTTCATCATGAATATTCTTGGCAATTCTGGTTTCAGTATCATACGCTGTTTTTATTCCAATAATCCGGTTTCTGTTTCTGTAATATCGCACTAAAACAATAATTACAATTACCAGAAAAACAAAGGCAATTATACCTACAATCTTTTGGTATTTTGCTTCCTGAAGAGCTAATAGATTTTCTGCACGTTCTAATTTAAGTTTCTGATTTTCATCTTTCTCTTTTTTAGAATCGTATTTAATCTTTGCAAATTTGTTTTTAAAGTTGTTTCTGATTTTAATAATACTGTCATTTAAAGAAATGTATTTTTGCGCATATTGAGATCCTGAACCATTTGAAATTAAAAGTGATAACGCTTTAAGCCGTTCATCGATACTATTAAATTTTGTTGCGATTTGATACGCACTCTGAGCATTTTGATTCGACTTTTTGGCATCGGTTTTTGCATAAAAATCTGCTAAGTGAAGATAGCTTTCAATACTTCCGTAAAAATCTTCAGACCGATTGCGCAATTGTAAACTTTCATTCATTAATTGCAAACCTTTATCTGGATTTCCATTTTTAAAATAGGCAAAACCAAGATTGTCTAAAACTCTGGCTTTATAATTTATAGCTGATAAATCATTTATTTTTTTCAGATTTAATATTGATTCCAATATCTCAATTGCTTTATTATATTTTTTTTGCTGGATATAAACAACCGCAATATTATTTAAGGGAGCCTGTTTTGAAACTTCGTCTTTAGTTTCTTTTAAAGCTTTATTGTAATAAAAAATAGCATCATCATAAAGAGAAAGTTGTTTATATGCTATTCCAAAGAAATTGTTTACAGCTGCTATATAATTTGTATCATTTTTAAGATAAGGAAGTACTTCGGTTAAAGTCTCTTTACTTCCATAATAATCTCCGTTTATTTGTTGTATATAACCCATTTGAATTAAATTGAAAGCAATGTTTGAGCTATCTTTTGAAGTTTCAAATGCTATTTTTGATTTGTTGAAGTAATAAAAAGAGCTGTTAAAATTACTTTTTTGAAAACTAGCCATTGCTTTTTTCTGAAGAAACTTAGCTTCTTTTTTGAAAGAATTCGGCTGAATTTCCACTGTTGTTTTCTCATTACAAGAAAGAAAAAACACAAAAAGAATAAAACAAAAAATCGGGGATCGTAGCATGATTGTTACTTTCCCCGAAATTACTAATTAATTACATATTGTAATATTTTATCTGTTATTTTTTTGGTG
This sequence comes from Flavobacterium sp. 1355, assembly GCF_017833415.1. Classification (GTDB taxonomy): domain Bacteria; phylum Bacteroidota; class Bacteroidia; order Flavobacteriales; family Flavobacteriaceae; genus Flavobacterium. The sequence goes on from NZ_JAFICC010000001.1 coordinate 229,946, forward strand.
GAGTGATTGGCATTGGATCATCTCCAGGACCGTCAGGCGGTGCATCTGCCTGAACAGGAATAGAATCCTTTTTTATGTCAGTTTTTGTATCAGCTGTTTCAGATTCGTCAGCTGTGCAAGAAAATAAAGTTGTGCTCAAAAGAGCGAATGTTCCCATTAAAAGTAATCTTTTTGTTTTCATTTCTTTGATTTGAATTAAAAGTTAGAAATTGGTATTGCATTCTGGGTTTTCCGAATTTTATTGCAATACCAATTTATTAACAATGAATTATTTATATTTCTCTAAATTAGTAATTAATTTTTCACAATTTATTAAAGCACTATTATTTTGGTGGAGTAATAATGATTGGCTGATCACCAGGCCCATCTGGCGGTGCATCTGCCTGAACAGGAATAGAATCCTTTTTTATCTCAGTTTTTGTCTCAGCTGTTTCAAATTCATCAGCTGTGCAAGAAAATAATGTTGTGCTCAAAAGAGCGAATGCACTTAATATAATGAAATGTTTCATAATAATATTTTTTAGAAATTAGGCATAGGTATGGCTGTCCGGAACCATTCCGAATCTTGTTTAGTCACAATACCTACATGTGTTTGGTTGGGAAGTGAAGTGCGTAGAACAGTAGATTTTCATCTATACTTCCCAGATAAAATCCGTCTTACGGTTTTCCACACTTTTAATTGAACTAGTTTTGTATTTTTGTTTTATTCGATATCGAACAAGAACTAATTCTGAAGCAAAGATATATCCGCTACAAGCCTGTGTTGATAGGGAATTCCCGGAATTCCAATATCAATTTTTTCATTCCGGACAATTCCGGACAATTCCTAAAAATTCCCAGTAATTCCTAAAAAAAATATAATGATGCCTATGTATAACAATACCCCGGAAGATTATAAAAAAGCCGTTAGAGATAAATATGAAATAGAAAAATCCGGCAGACATTTTATTTATTTAAATAACCCAACAAGGGCAAAACTTCGTGATTTGTGTTGGGAAATATTTGAAGGAAATAAAATGCATCAAGATGATTTAAATGTTTTTAATTCATTATTAGAAGTACCGTTTGATCTTAATAAAAAGAATAAGTTTAGAGAGCAGATTGATAAGTTTAGACCTATCGAAACCTTTTATAAAGGAGAAACTGATCTTACCAATATAGATGCAGTAAATCTTGCTGCCATTTTGGTTGACTATCAGCCAAGACCTTTTAATAAATTCAGAGGAGCAAATATTGAAGAAGAGATAAGAAATGAAAAACTAAAAGAGGTTTCTATTCCAGAATCAAATAATATAAAAGATAAAACAGAACAGACAATTCCTGAAAAAGTAAATTCGCCACAAATCACAACAATAAATACTAATATTAAGTCTCCACGAACCTTGATAGACAAATTAAAGCTTATTGCAATTAGTGTTGTGGTAGTTTTTGGTTTGGGATTTTTAATAAGCCGTTATGTTTTTCCTAAACAGCAATGTATGCAATGGTCAAATGATCATTATGAAAAAGTTGATTGTGATTTAAAAGTAAATGGATTAACTTATTCTACAATTGAGCCATTTGATGAATTGAAGTTCGAATTAAAAAGAATTAATGTCTGCGATACAACGACTTGTTTTAAAAATGGCAAACCCATAATTTGGTATGCAAAAACTTCTAGTGGGGCTGATTTTTTTAATACGCACGGCATACATCCGGAAAATGATAAAGCTTTAAGACCAGTAACAGAATATATCCGCGGTAAATACAAAAAACCGTGCAAATCAAAATAAAAAAGCGGATATACCAATTAAGGTATATCCGCTTTATATAAATAAAAACAATTCGAAAAAATTAGTGCAATTAGTGGCAAAAAACTACCCAACAATTTCCCCGCCATTTATATGGATAAATTGTCCGGTAATATAACTGCTGTCTTCGCAGGCCAGAAAAACATAAGCAGGAGCAACTTCAGATGGCTGCCCGGCTCTACCCATCGGATTGTCTTTTCCGAAATCTGAAACTTTGTCAAAAGTCGCCACAATCAATGGTGTCCATATTGGGCCGGGTGCTACGCCGTTTACCCTGATTTTTTTTGGTGCCAGCATGGCCGATAAAGATCTTGTATAACTCACAATCGCACCTTTGGTACTGGCATAATCTACCAAATGTTCGCTTCCACGATAAGCCGTTACAGAACTTGTATTGATAATAGTATCTCCTTCGTTCATAAAAGGCAAGGCCGCTTTTGTGATATAGAAATAAGGATAAATATTGGTTTCAAAAGTTTTTTGAAGCTGTGCTGCAGTTATTTTTTCCAGTTCTTTTTGCGGAAATTGTATAGCAGCGTTGTTAACTACAATGTTGATTTTCTTGAATGTTGTCTGGCATTTTTTTATGGCCGATTTGCAGAATTTCTCATCTTTAAGATCACCGCTTATAATCAGGCATTGCTGACCTTCTTTTTCAATTAGTGCTTTGGTTTCAAGCGCATCTTTATCTTCTTTTAAATAGACAATTGCAATATTGGCGCCTTCTCTTGCAAAATGAACAGCAACGCTTCTGCCAATACCACTGTCACCGCCTGTTATAAAGGCTACTTTTCCTAAAAGTTTGCCGCTTCCTGCATAGTTTCCACGAATAATTTCAGGCTGTGGATTCATTTGAAATTCATTGCCGGGAAGATTTTGTTTTTGTTCCGGAAATTTTTTTGGCTTTTCCATTTTTCTTCACTTTATTCATTAATAGACTTAAAATTACGTGGATTTTAGTTCAGAAATTAACTGAAAAAAAAGAAAAATTAGCGTTATCAAATCTTTTCTTTATAGATATTCTATAAGATTATATTGAGATAATATAATGTAAAAAAAGCCCTTCCTGATTACATTTGGTTGTAATTTTTCGATGATTCATATCGGAGAAACCTCAAAAGAATTTCAACAATTTAATTAAAAAAAAATGATACATCAAATCGATACAACAGACAATATTGTTGCTTTTAGAGCATTGGCAGAAGTAACCAAAGAAGATTTTCAGAGTGTAGTGGTTCCTGCGGTAGAAAAACTGGTAAAACAAATCAATGAAATCAATTTCTTATTGGTTTTAGATACTGATATAGAAAATTTTACAGCTGGCGCATGGCTTCAGGATGCGATGTTGGGACTTAAACACCTGGGCAAATGGAACAGGGCAGCAATTGTTTCTGATTCTGAGGAAATCATATCTTTTACAAATGGGTTTAGTTATGTTGTTCCGGGCGAATTCAAAGGTTTTAAAAAAGAAGCTTTTAACAAAGCACTTAATTGGGTTGAAGGTAATATTAATTAGAAAAATACTTTTACGGAATACCACTCCATACCAAACAAAAAAAGCACTTCAGATCGAAGTGCTTTTTTTGATGCATTACGTTTGGTTAACCTTCATAAAAGTTTCCTGTTATGTCTGTGCTTTTATTAACATTCTCTGATTTTTTGGCTTTAAATTTTTTGTAGCATGCAGAAGTAAGCAATGGCAATGCCAGTCCTGCAAGAAGATTTCCGGCTTTGTTATGTCCTGTTTTTTTTAATACTGCACCAATGATTAATGTACTTACTCCGGCACAAGCTAAATGTTTTGCAGAGATTTTAGGATTATTATTTTCTAATAAACCAGCTGCTGCGTTTCCAATCAATAATGGGTTAATGAAATTTGACATATTTTTTTATTTATTTAATTTAACGTTATTAGTATCTGTATCCTTTCAGATTTTATTTAAAAGAGAAAGCACAATGACTTTCTTAACATTATACTTTAATTATCCTCTGTCTGGTTTTGTTTAGGTTTTTGTCCAGAATCTTCAGGCTTGTTTTTGATACTATGATTTGGACTGTTATCTATAAATTCTTCTGCGGTCTGGGTATTGTTCAGTTTTAATTTATGAAGATATTCTATTGTGTCTTTTTCCGGACAATTGTCGTTGTCAGGATCATAATTCTTTTCTACCATTCTGTTGATTTTAAAAATTATAACTTTGCAGGACTCTTTTTTATTGCTTTATTAGAAGAGTCTTTTTCTGAATTTTTGACTGTACTTTTTGTACTGGGATCGTTTTTAACGGTTTCTTTCTTGTCAGCAGTTGCTGTTGCGGTTTTTGTTTTCATGACAATAATTTTTATTGTTTTCTGATTTTTACAAAATTAATTCATGGACAACATTTTTCTTTTATAGAATTTAAATATCTAATTATATAATTCTCAGGATTTAATGGTTTTATAAATAAATTTTGTAAATTTATAGTAATGGCCTTTGGTAATAATTTTTAAAACAGCAATTGCAATCTTCAAAACGCATCTCTTAGCAATATGATTTTCATTGTTTTTATTTAATAACTAAAAATAGCTGATCATGAATAAAAAAGGACCTATTGTATTGATAGAAAATAATCCGGAAGATCTTAAATTATTTAAGCAGATTTTTTCTGAATTAGAACTTTTAAACGAAGTTCTTTGTTTTGATTCAGCAGAAGAAGCGTATAGTTATATAAGTACAAAAAGAAAAAATGCACTTTTAATGCTTTCAGACATAGCTTTGCTTAATATGAATGACGGACAGGTTATACAGAAAACCTACAAGAAGCTGGGTATGGAATTCAAATGTCCGTGCCTGTTTTTTACTACTGCTCATGATCAGAGTTTTGTGATTGATCTTTATTCAGTGCCTCCCCAAAGTTATGTTATAAAGCCTTATAATTATGAGAAATTCAAACACATTCTAAAAACGGTAATTGAATATTGGTCGAATATTAAATCTATTGAAGATTATAAAAGTGATCCGCTAAAGCGAAATAATATTCAAAATAACCTAAACTAAAACGGCGACCATTTGGCCGCCGTTTTTTTATATATCTGAATTTGTATTTGTGTTGTTCACCTCTTCAGATTCTATTTTTTTGATTTCTACCTTCTCTTTCTTTATAGCCTGTCTTAACAACCCAAAAAGGCTCATATAAATATTAGCAACAAAAACAAGTGCAAATAAGGCGATTAAATAGCCTCTCCAGTCATTTAATAATAATTTGTAATCGCAGAGAAAAATGAAAATAATTGTAATATAGTGACTAAAACAATATTCGCACGTAAATAAATAAAAAAACTTTCTTGTCAATATAGACCTGCCATTTTGCGAACGTTTGACACACCACTCATGAGGTTCTCTAAAAATCTCTTCATGTGTTACGGTCCAGCTAATGCAGGAAATTGGAATTGCTAATACAAATAGCCATACAATTTGAGTTGCTATAGTCATAAACAAATGTTTTTAAGACAAGGTAAAGATAATTTACTTATTCTCTCGGATGGTTTTCCGGATAATGTTCTGCCTCAAAATCATCCATATCCTCATCATCATCCAAATCATCACTATCAAGATCATCTTCATCATCCAGATCAGGATCATAATCTTCGTTTAGATCATCTTTTGTATCATCATTTGTAATGGCATCATCTTCGTTTACAACCCTTTCCTGATTCGGAATATTCTCAGATCTTATATTGGTGTTTTTTTCAAAATCGACCTGTGGATGTTTTGGGTCTTCGATAAATTCTTCCTGATATTGATAAGGATCTTCATCTCGTGCATAATTATCATTATCAACCAGTGTGTTTTGTTCATAATAATCAGGATCACTTTCTCCAAATTCACGTTCATCGTGTTTCTTTAAGTCTTGTTTGTATTGGTCTTCATTAGAATGAGTTCCGTCAACAAGCGTATTTTGTTCGATATAATCAGGATCGTGCTGACCATAATCTGGGTTTTGATGCTTTTCCATAATTTTATTTTTTAAATTAATTTTTGATATCGAAATCCTTACTTCAGGATCTTATTTCTTATTGTTGTCCAAATCGCCGTCTTTTTCCAAATGATCGATGCTGTTCTGGTTAAAATCGTCATCAAGATCATTCGGCAGATCATTTATAACATTGCCATCCTTATTTAGTACCGTTTCTTCATCCGGAATGTTTTCGTTTCTGTTATAATCATTTGTTTCATGATTGGCATCATTCAGATCATCTTCTTTATACTGCATGTCATCATTATCTTCTATATTATATTGATCGTTGTCAAATAAATTTTCTACAGAAGCATCTCTTTTTTTGTCGCTAACATCAGCTTCATCATGGTGAAAATTCCGTTCAACCTGACCATAATTTTTATTGTTGTCATTTTTCATAACTATAGGTTTTAAATTAACTTTTAGTTTATTTCTATGATTTTATTTTAATCTGTTTTACAAATTTAGTTCCTGACTTATCATTTTTACTTACAGAAAATTGTGTTGAAATTCTATAATTAACAGTTTTAAATCAAATACACATCAATGTCAGAAATCATAATCGATTTTTCGTAAAGTCTTTAGTATTAGCATAAAATCTAAATGTTGTAAGCTTTGGATAGAATGATGTAAGCCAATCGATAGCTTCTGTAACTAATTTTGATTGCTTACAGCGAATGAATCTGAATTTATTTGAAATGCCTTTATAGGAAATTCAGGTGGTTTACATTCAAATTTAAAAATTAAAATACGTTAATATGAAAAATCAGAAACCGTCAAGTTATGATGATCAAAATAATAAGCAGGAAGATCTTGATTTGAACAGATCAAATGCTAAAGGCCAATTTCTTACTACAGACCAGGGAGTTAAAATAAATGATGATAATAATTCCCTAAAAGCAGGAGAAAGAGGCCCTTCATTACTGGAAGATTTTATTCTAAGAGAAAAGATCACCCATTTTGACCATGAAAGAATTCCCGAAAGAATAGTACACGCAAGAGGTTCTGCAGCCCATGGCTATTTTGAGTTATATAAACCGCTTGATAAATATACAAAAGCCGGTTTTCTAAATGATACCAATATAAAAACACCTGTATTTGTTCGTTTTTCTACGGTTGCAGGGTCAAGAGGCTCTACAGATTTAGCACGTGATGTACGCGGTTTTTCTGTAAAATTTTATACTCAGGAAGGAAATTATGATTTGGTCGGAAATAATATGCCTGTATTTTTTATTCAGGACGCAATGAAATTTCCTGACCTTATACATGCTGTAAAACCGGAACCGCATAACGAAATTCCGCAGGCGGCATCTGCCCATGATACTTTTTGGGATTTTATTTCACTGATGCCGGAATCCATGCACATGATAATGTGGGTTATGAGCGACAGGGCAATACCAAGAAGCCTGAGAATGATGGAAGGTTTTGGTGTACATACTTTTAGATTTATAAATAAAGAAAATGAATCGCATTTTGTAAAATTTCATTGGAAACCGGTATTAGGAACCCATAGTGTTTTATGGGATGAGGCACAAAAGATTTCGGGTAAAAACTCCGATTTTCATAAACAGGATTTATGGGAAGCCATTGAATCTGGAAATTTTCCTGAGTGGGAATTGGGGGTACAGATTATTCCCGAAAGCGACGAACATAAATTTGATTTTGACTTATTGGACCCAACCAAACTGGTTCCCGAAGAAATTGTACCCGTTACGATTATTGGAAAAATGACTTTGAACAAAAATCCGGATAACTTTTTTGCAGAAACAGAGCAGGTTGCATTTCATCCCGGGCATGTTGTTCCAGGAATAGATTTTACAAATGACCCATTGCTGCAAGGGCGTTTATTCTCTTATACAGATACACAATTATCACGATTAGGAAGCCCGAATTTTCATGAAATTCCGATAAACAGAACCATTGCCCCAATGCACAACAATCAGCGTGACGGGCATATGCGTCAGGAAATTGCAGTTGGCCGCGTAAGTTATCATCCAAATTCATTGGGTGGCGGCTGTCCTTTTCAGGCAAAAATTAACGAAGGAGGTTTTGCAAGTTTTAACGAACGAGTAGATGCACATAAAGTTCGTGAACGAAGTGCCAGTTTCTCAGACCATTTTAGTCAGGCCACACTTTTTTATCAAAGCCAGACCGAAACAGAACAGGCACATATTATCAACGCGTTGTGTTTTGAACTAGGAAAGGTAGAAACCGTTGCAATACGGGAAAGAATGTTGGGGTTACTATCTAAAGTTGATAAAATACTGGTAAGTAAAGTAGCAAAAGGTTTAGGATTAAAAGCACCAAAAGATTTGGATACGCCTATAAACCAAGGAGTAGGAGCAGATGCTGATCAGATGAAATATGAACCTAAAGAAATTAAGCCAATTCCTGATACTTCTGATGCCTTAAGCATGCTCAAAAATGACAAAGGTTCAGACACAATTGCGACAAGGCAAATAGCCTTTTTGTGTGCTGACGGTGTAAATGCCGCATCTGTGGCAAATATGAAAACAAGCCTGGAAAATGGCGGGGCAGTCGTCAAAATAATAGCGCCTCATCTTGGAACAATTATTTCTGAGGAAGGCACAGAAATACCCGTTGATCAAAGTTATTTAACTGCAGCATCTGTACTTTTTGATGCCGTATTTGTTCCGGCCGGAAAAGGGATTTTGGATATAAAAAATAAAAATGAAGTAAAAGAATTTCTAACGGACTCCTATAAGCATTGTAAATTTATTGCGGTAGAAGGAGAAGGGATTGAAACACTTTGTTTTGCGCATAATGATAAAATCAGCAGGGATGTTGGTATACTTATTGGCGATCAGATTGCCGACGAAAATTTGGCTGCTTCTTTTACTGCCGCAATAGGAAAACACCGCTTCTGGGAAAGAGAAGCGAACTTATAATATTTTACTATATGAAATGGCAAAATTGAATTGATTCAATTTTGCCATTTCCAATTTAATATAAAGAATTGTCAGACTTTAAAAACATAAAACATGGCAAGTAAAAGTGTTATTGAATGCTGTGAGGCATTAATAAAGAAAAACCGGACAATATGTTTTGTCGAAAGTGCATCGGCAGGAAAAATAAGTTATGAGTTTTCTACCGTGATGGATTCAGGAAAAATCCTGATTGGCGGATTGGTCTGCTATCATGAATCTATGAAAGAAGACCTGCTGCTTATCCCAAAAGGAACAATTGCACAATATACAGCAGAATCTGCTGTTGTAACAAAATTAATGGCCAGGAATTTTCATCGTTTTGTTAAATCAGATATTTGTGTTGCACTTACCGGGCTAACAACTCCGGGTGGGAGCGAGAGTCCGACAAAACCAGTTGGCACCATATTTTTACATTTTATTTTTCCGCATAAGGAAATCGCAAAAAAGTACAGATTCAAAGGAACTCCCGAAGAAATCGTTAATAAAGCCATTGATGCAGTTGCTGCTTTAGTAACCAATGAAACAAAGAATAACTAGTACCGTCTGATTTATCAAACTAACGAAATTACATAAAAGTATAGAAGGTTTTAGTATCTGAGAATTTTAAGGTATTTTTAAGTTGTGATTATTTAATTGTATTTCAGTTGTTTAAGTGCTGTTTTTGGTTTTTATAAATGAGTTGTAAAATCTAATACCGTCAAAGCAAATATGTATTTGTAAATTAGCATTCAAATAAATAAATCCAAATGACAGTACTTACATTTACCCTGATTATGATTTTGGGCGCTTTTCTGGCTGGTTTTATAGGATCACTATCAGGATTAGGCGGCGGGATCATCATTATACCACTTTTAACAATTGTACTTGGAGTCGATATTCATTATGCCATCGGAGCCGCTCTGGTCTCTGTAATAGCAACTTCTTCCGGTTCTGCGGCAGCATATGTAAAAGAAGGAATAACCAATATGCGTCTTGGGATTTTTCTCGAAATAGCCACTACGTTGGGAGCTGTTGGCGGAGCGCTGCTTTCTACAATTGCACCAACATCTTTTATAGCCGTATTGTTCGGACTTACACTGATATTCTCAGCCATCAATTCGTTAAGAAAAAAAGAAGAACATATCGTTTTAGAATCCAGTCCGTTGGCCAAAAAACTAAAATTGCAGGGAACATATCCTTCACACGACGGCCAGATAATAAGTTACGGAACAAAGAATGTAATAGGAGGGTTCAGTATGATGGGAATAGCCGGGATGATGTCAGGATTACTGGGAATTGGTTCCGGAGCTTTTAAAGTAATTGCGATGGATAACATTATGCGAGTTCCGTTTAAGGTTTCTACTACAACCAGTAATTTTATGATGGGAGTAACTGCAATGGCGAGTTCTGTAATTTATATTCAGAAAGGATATATTGAACCGGGAATCTGTATGCCAGTTGTCATTGGTGTTTTGTTTGGAGCTATGGCCGGCGCTAAAATTCTGGTACGAACAAACCCTAAAAAACTGCGTATCTTTTTTGCCTGCCTGATTTTTGTACTGGCTTTAAATATGATTTATAACGGACTTAATGGAAAAATATAATCAAATGACACACGAAAAATTCGGAGAAAAAGATTTTCAGAAAATAGTGGGTAATTTATTGCGCTACGGAGTCTGGATTTCCCTTTCAGTAGCCTTTATTGGCGGAATTGTATATTTATTGCACCATGGAAACGACATAGAAAACTACTCTGTTTTCAAAGAAAATGACCGAAATATTTTTGAAGTAATCGCTGCGGTTTATAATGGCGTGATTAAGGGCGGAGGAGAATCTATTATATTTTTCGGAATCGTTTTACTGTTTCTGACGCCGGTATTTAGGGTATTACTCTCGTTATTTTCTTTCCTTTTAGAAAAAGATTATTTGTATGTAGTAATCACGACAATCGTAATTGGAATTATAATTATGAGTATCTCTTTTGGATTTTCTCATTAGATATTTGATTTTTTTAGCCACAGATTAAAAGATTAAAATGATTTAATCCTTAGAATCATTCAATCTGTGGCAAATATTTTCAAAGTTCTAAAAAACTTTGTCCCTTTGAGCCTTTGTTCCTTTGAACCTTCAAAAATTTATTTCTCAATAATCATCGTAATTCCTTGCCCGCCCGCGGCACAAATCGAGATAAAACCTCTTCCGGAGCCTTTTTCGTTAAGCAATTTTGCCATTACACCAATAATCCTTCCGCCCGTTGCAGCAAACGGATGCGCTGCCGCCAGACTGCTTCCTTTTACATTTAATTTGCTTCGGTCGATTGCACCAAGTGGTTTTTTAAGGCCTATTTCTTTACTAAGTTCAGGGCTTTCCCAGATTTTAAGCGTAGCCAAAACCTGAGCAGCAAACGCTTCGTGAATTTCATAATAATCAAAATCCTGCAGCGTAAGATTTACTTTTTCTAACATTCTTGAAGCTGCAAACAAAGGCGCTAACAATAAATTCTGTTGATTTTTTACATACTCAATAGCCGCAACTTCTGCATGTGTGATATAAGCCAAAATGGGTAAATTATGTTCTTTTGCCCATTCTTCGCTTGCCAAAAGAATACTCGAAGCACCATCGGTAAGCGGAGTAGAGTTTCCTGCAGTTAGTGTTCCGTTGGTTTTATCAAAAGCCGGAGAAAGTTTTGCCAGTTTCTCCAAAGTGCTGTCTTTTCGTAAATTATTATCTCTGTCCAGTCCGTTAAACGGAGTAATCATATCGCTGAAAAAACCTTCATCATATGCTTTTGCCATATTCAGATGACTTTGCAGCGCCAGCTGATCCTGATCTTCTCTTGAAATTTTATAATATTTGGCCGTAATCTCTGTGTGTCCCCCCATAGAAAGTCCGGTTTGGGATTCCTCATTTCGAGGCACAAGCGGAGTTAGGTCTTTCGGGCGAATTTTTAGAAAAGTCTTTAATTTTGCCCCAAATGATTTTGCTTTTCGTGCGTCAAGCAATATTTTTCTCAGGTTCTCGCTTACCGCAATCGGCATATCGCTGATAGAATCTACACCGCAGGCAATTCCAGAATCTATTTGACCAAGCGCAATTTTATTGGCAACATAAATGGCACTTTCAATTCCGGTATCACAGGCCTGTTGCAGATCGCAGGCAGGAGTGGCAGGATCTAGAGCGGTTTTCATCACACATTCTCTAATCAGGTTATTGTCTGTTGTATGTTTGATAACAGCACCGCCCACAACTTCGCCAAGTAACTGACCCTGAAGATTATATTTTTCAACAAGTCCGTCAAGCGTTGCAGTCATCATTTGCAAATTACTTACATCTGAATAAAAGGTATTGGCTCTCGCAAACGGAATTCTGTTATACCCAACAATGGCAACTTTTCTAATATTCTCCTGATTTCCCATATTGATTTTGTTTTTGGATTGACCTTAAAATTTGGAAGGATAAATTTAGGGTTTAAATTTTTAATATTGAGAATGTACGATAAGCAGAATTCGGAAGCCTATGATCTGTAATCTTTATGAAGAGTGATTATTGCTTTTACAAACTAAAAAGCAACCCAGTTAAAAAGTTGCTTTTTAGTTTGATTTTCTTGTCTTATTAATGCGAGCACAGATTGCAAATCTGCTTCATCTTTACACATATCCAAGCGGTCGGAGCTGCAGTTTAAGTTTATTTATTTGATAACATAAATTTCTTTAAAAAAATATTTAAATCTTTTTTTGATGATTAAATCAGTCCTGTCTCTATTAGTCTCGTAATGCATTTCTTCAAGAATACCTTTAATTTGTTTTTTTCCGGGAGTTTTAAATTCCAATCCAAACCAAATGTCATTTTTATCTTTAGATATTCTGCATAAGATTATTAATAAATGTCTTTATTTACTTTAAAAGGAAGTCTTGGAGGTTATTTTAGGGTTTACATATTAATTTAAAACATGGAAAGAAATGAAACAATTATTTTTGATTTTAAGTTTGTGGGTAATTGTTTTATTAATTCTATCGTTAACTTATCGGATATTTTTATTATTTAAATACTTTTCCAATTCAATGATTAAATTAAAAGTTTGTTCATTATCACAATTTTCTATAATTTGCTTGATAATGTTCGCTTTAAAGGATTCTGAGACCATACCATTCCTAATTAAAAATAAATCTTGCATTAAGTTATCTATTAAAATCCATTCATTATCCGAAATTATTTTTTCTTTTCCATTATTTTGAATATGATATCCATCATAGTATCCTTTATATTTTTTAAAAATTTTCACTTTTTCTGCAGTTAACATACTGTTATTTTTAATGATATTTTATACTTGTAACTTTTGGGTTCTTTAATAACGTTGGATATTCATATAATCTCCAGATACTTTGCATTCCAACACCATGCTCTGCATTTTGGAAAACATGAACTGTTCCCGAGGCTCCTTCAGCGTACTTTGTTGATAATCTTGCCCACCATAAATATGCTTGTGATGCAGATTTCCCCCCTATTGCTGGGTAATAATCCATTCCTTCTGTTAATTTAATTAAGTTTTTTCCTGCTCTAGTTTGCCCTAGGGTTTCGAATCCTTCTGCTAAAGCTTTAGATTCCGTCCCAGCTCCGCTCCAAAAAGCTCTTCCACTACTATTTGCAGCCTTAAAAAAATTCATCGCTGGTGCTTGTGGATTTACAATTTCAAAGGCACTAGCAATGGATTGAAGTCTATTGCCTTCAAATTTATCATCCCAAAGACTGATATCTCCAAATTCACTTGGATGGAAAGCTCTATAGTCTGCTAACGCATCCATATACTTTTCAGCTGCCGCTTGTCTATAAACATCATATCTTTTACCCCCATAATCAGTTTGGATATACATTCCATCAGAGGATTTTCCAGCTGTTTGAACTCCCCAATCACCTTGAGAACTTTGAAAAGCTGTTCCGCCACGAAAGAAGGCAACAACTTTAGCCCAAGTCTCTGATTCCCATCCACCATCAGGATCAATATGACTAACAGGATTATTTCCCATACCAGAATAAGGAGAATAATGTTGCCCATAAGGGTCTGGCGACAACCACCTTCCTAAACGACCATCCCAAAGCCTAAGCTGAAAAGCTTCCATTCCAGTTTCACCATCAACCTCCTGTCCCTGGAATGTATAACGATAACTGCCAAAAACACTACGCTCAGTTATTTGTTCTCCGAAAGGATAATAATCAGCAAAAGATTTTATTGCAGGAAGATTATTCTCTTTTCTAATTACTGCTCTGACATTTCCTAAATGGTCAGTAATCTCATAACTGCTTTGTGTGGTAGCTCTATTATAAACTCCCAACCTGCTAAGCCCAAAGATAGATAAATCTGTTTGAGCTATACTACCGCCACTCGGTAAACTATACACTGCCAAACTATTTCCAGACAGATCTAATGCATAAAATGTTGTTGTTTGCAGATTGTAAGGAGAACTGTATAAAGTCATGAGACGTTTGCACAGCAGATGCGATAAATTTATTCTTTTAAAGAACACTTCGATGAGCGAGGGTAGGAAAATTACATTGAAAAAATTATATTGAGAAATTTAGATTAAGATCTCTCAGTTTAATAAAAAGTTGCAAAATACAAAAGATAATTTTATTTCGCTTTAAAATCTTTTCTTCTGTAAATGAGGCTATTTTGAGACAATTGGAATGTCGAAAAAAACTCTTCTTTCTTGAATTTCAACAAACTTTTTATTTGAGGTGTCCTCATAGTAATACTCGCTTATATATCCTCGAACGTTTTTATTTCCTTTTGTTTTAAATGCAACATTAAATAAAAAATTAAAAGGACTGCCTGAACTTGGCACGGTGTCTTTTCTTATAGAATCAACGTTGCAAAAATCTTTATCGATTTCTGTTGAAAAAAATAAAACAGTACTACTTTTATTTTTAAGTAAAGGAACATAATTTATATTAATATTGTAATACTTTCTTGAGTCATGAAAAATTTCTTTTAGTGAATATTGGTAAAAAGAACTTTTTGAGATATTTATCTTTCTATTTTCTTGGTATGTGTACTCTTGATTAGGATACTCACTAGAACATATTTTTTTAAATTCAACTTTTTTCACTATTTCATTTTTAATATTATAAAAATGCCAAATTCCAATTTTAATACTATCAATAGCAGGACCTTCAGAAATTAAATGTTGGTCTTTATCATAATTTTTAATTATATAATTTTTATTGTATTCGTTAAATATAACTTTACGAAAAATTAATCCATCTTTAAAAAAATATATAGAATCAAAATTATTTTTATCCTTTATAAATGATTTAGATATTACTTTACCATTTATGTCATATTCAATTACTTCACCATTTGTTTTTTCGCAACTATATAAAACAAATAGTAAAACAAGTATCAATACATCCTTCATAATTATTTTGATAGATAAAATTGCCCAGTAGAATTTCTTGTTTTTAACAAGCTATCTCTTTGTCTTTTTGAATCGGCTAGCATTTGTAAGTCCCCTTAAAATGCACATAGTATGCATTTATTATAGAATCATTCTTTATTTCATAACGATAACTGCCAAAAAAACGCTACGCTCAGTTATTTGTTCTCCAAAAGGATAATAATCAGCAAAAGATTTTATTGCAGGAATATTATTTTCTTTTCGAATTACTGCTCTTACATTTCCTAAATGGTCAGTAATCTCATAACTGCTTTGTGTGGTCGCTCTATTATAAACTCCCAATCTGCTAAGTCCAAAGATAGATAAATCTGTTTGAACTATACTACCACCACTCGGTAAATTATACACTGCCAAACTATTTCCAGAAATATCTAATGCATAAAATGTTGTTGTTTGCAGATTGTAAGGAGAACTGCATAAAGTCAGGAGACATTTGCACAGCAGATGAGATAATTTACTCTTTCTGACCAGTCCTGGTACTAAAAATTATCAGTAAACGCTTTGATAATATTTTGATTTGCTTCACAACTTATTTTAATTTGCATTTTAACGAACGTTTTTGTTAAATCTGCTTCACCAAATTTTATAACAATATCTTCTTTTTGATTTAGTGAAATTATCACAGGATCTTTCACAATTGCAAATGAAAAAGCAGTCTTATATTTAGTTATATTTTTAGTTAGAATAATTGGTGTTGATAGTTGTTTAAACATATTGTACTTAGAATAACCAAATATTATGATAGCATCAGAAGTTAAATAGAAATCACATTTTCTGAATAAATAATCTCTGTTATTCATTCCAAAAGTGGTATTTGAGCATGTAGTTTGTTCTATAAAAAGTTTTAAATCATTCTTTTTAATACTCTCAATTATTTGATCATATTTATTTTGTAAAGATTTATTTGAACTAGTAATTATAAATATTATTAGAAAGAAAAAAATAAGAAAGCCTATAATTGGTTGAAACATGATATTTTAATTTTTATGATTGGAAACAATTACTTATTTGTACTATTCATTAGTTTACCATCATATTTTGTTTTATCTCTGAGTTGTAAAAATGTTTCTAATAAATTTTCAAAGCGAAATTTATAGAAATAAAAAATAAGGCTTTAAGGTTTTATAACTTTACAGGAAATAATTTGAAAATCTTCTCTATATATTTCAAGAATTCCTGTTTTTTTTCTGATCACATCTCCAACTTTAATTAATTTTTCAAGTTTATATTCTTCTTCACAATAATCACTGTAAAAATAATTATTAGAGCCATAAAATATTTTAGTTCCTCTGCCTTCAACAATTTTTGTTACTTGAGCAGTGAAAATTTGATTATAAAACTCATTATGTTTACGATAGAACTCACTTTTTGAGTTGTAAACAGCAAACGAAAATATCGAAACTACTATTAATAGCACTAAAGAGAATATTATTTTTTTCATTTTAATTGCCATAAACCCCATCCTTCTCCTTAAAAGCCCACTCTGCCATAGCATGAATAACCGGAATCAGACCATTTCCTGAATTGCTTAAACGATAGGTCACAAATGGAGGAACAACCGGTTTTGCTTCTCTTATAACCAGGCCATCAGCCTCTAATTGTCTCAAGTGCTGAATAAGCATTTTTTCGGTTATGGCCGGAATCGCCCTTTTGAGCTCGCTGTAGCGTTTATCGCTGGTTGATAAATGGTAAAGGATAATGGGTTTCCAATATCCGCCGATTTTTTCCATTACATACGTCACAGGGCAGTTGTCTAAAGCATATTGCTTATTTTCCTGAATTGTAGATGCTTCTTTAATTGCTGTCATGATACATACTTTAGGGTAAGTACTTGTGTAAAAGTAAGTACAAATATACCTTTGTTCTTGTAAATAAAAAACAATTTAAGATGAAAATAATAATTACAGGTTCGTTAGGGAACATCGGAAAACCATTGGCAAAACAATTAGTAAGTGCCGGACACGAAGTAACAGTGATCAGCAGCAATGCGGAGAGAAAACAAGCAATCGAAAAAATAGGAGCGAAGGCAGCTGTTGGTTCCGTAATTGATGCAGGTTTTCTGGCTGATACTTTTGCAGGAGCTGATGCCCTTTTTGCTATGACACCGCCAAATTTGGGAGGAAAAAATGTAATCTCGAATACAGTAAATGCCGGTAAAGCTTTTGCGGAAGCAATAAAAAAAGCAAATATCAAACGAGTTGTCATGCTCAGCAGTATTGGTGCTCATTTGCCAAATGGAACAGGACCAATTGCAGGACTTCATCCAATAGAAGCTTTGTACAGTAATTTGGATATTAATCTGACTATTTTGCGTGCCGGATTTTTCTACACCAATTTCTACAACGATGTCCCGATGATTAAAGGTGCCGGAATTATGGGGGCTAATTATCCTGCCGATCTCAAAATGCCTATGGTACATCCGGAAGATATTGCGGCGGCTGTGGCCGGAGAACTGCAAAAAGATTCTACTGGTAAAAATATCCGCTATATCATCAGCGATGTGCGCACACCTGGCGAGGTTGCAAAAGTTCTCGGAGCTGCAATTGGTAAAACAGATTTGCCATGGATTGAGTTTACAGATGAACAATCTTTGCAGGGAATGACGCAAGCTGGCTTACCGGAAGAAATTGCAGGTTTGTATACCGAAATGGGTTCGGGATTACGAAGCGGTAAAATTGCGGAACATTTCTTTAACGGTAATTTTTCTGTTGACGGAAAAATTAAACTCGAAGATTTTGCTAAAGAATTTGCCGAAAAATTTTAATCGGACTTTGAACCAATAAAAAAGGCCGTTAGATTATTTCTAACGGCCTTTTTGATTTAAATTGAAATGTTTAGCTTGAAAAAGTCAAACCTTTTGCCTTAAAATTGCTGAACAATACCTGACGTGCTGTACTCACCGTTTCTTCGGTTTTGTAAATGCTGCACCAGAATTTGATCTGAATTTTATATTTTCCGTCAGAAATGGCGTTGTAATAAATTTGCGACGGTTTTGTATTGTTTACCAATGCAATAGTTTCCAGAGATTTGTGAATAGTCTCGTTAATCTCATCAGGAGTTATGTCACCTGTAATTTCAATAGAAACCTCGACCAATTTAAAATTGTCTGTATACGTCCAGTTGGTAATGTTCTGAGACAATAAATTACCGTTCGGAATAATAATTTCGGCTCCATTCGGAGCATTGATTTTAGTCGTACGGAGCCCCATTGATTTTACCCGCCCCGATTCTGAACTAATATCGATAACATCGCCAATCTGAATAGGTTTGTCAAAAATCAAAATAATGCCCGAAACGAAGTTATTTACGACATTTTGCAATCCAAGTCCCACACCAACACCTAAAGCCCCTAAAAGTATGCTTAATTTGTCCAGAGGCATGCCAGAAGCGGCAACAGCCAGAAGATATCCGACAATTAAAACAACCAGTCGTGTAATAAGCAGTTTTGAGTGTTGTCTTTTGTTTATATTTTCTTCGTTTTCATCATCGACTTCCCCAAAAAAGTAAGCCACATATTTCTGCAGTAAATGTGCTACCCAAATGATGATAAAAAACAAAAGAATGTTTCCTAAAGTAAAAGTAATGCTACCAATCGTGTTCGGATGGCTAAGCAGATTTCCCAGAGAAGTACGAAGCGATTCCCAAAAATTCAGATTAGAACCAATAACCACAAGCCACATATAACTGATAATGATAATAAACGGCTTTTTGAGTGTATCCGACAAACTTTCGTGGTCAAAAATCTTTTCGATTCCGCGTTTTACCCTTGTAGTGTAGATTTGAAGCAGAATAATTTCAAGAATTATTTTTATAAGTACGCTTAATGCAACAATCTGCGTAAGTGAAACAAAAGCAGTCAAACTTAGCATGTTAGAAAGTGATACTCGTCCAAAAAGGTTATAAAGTATCGATAATCCGTTAAAACCAATAAAAATTATATTAGCCCATTTAAAGAAGCCTTTGATGTACAATTCGTTCTTTAAACTCTTGATCTGTACTAAGCCATAACGAATTCCTAAAACGTTAATTATAATAAAGCAACAGCGTTGCAATAATCCAACAGTGATAAATAAATCAAGGAAACAGAGCGCAAAAAACAATCCTAACAAGAACATCCAGTTGCGCATTGCGTTTCGTGACCAGTGATTTTTGAAAAGTATGGTAAGAATTCCAAGTAAAATAAGCTGCAGCAATTCTATAAACAGAGCAGGAGCATACAGGTTGCCCACTACAGCTATATTTAAGCCTATTACAGCCACCGGAATGATAACACCCTTGTTAAGGTATTTAAAATTAAAAAGAGTCAGATTTTCGGCATGACCGTTGTTTTTTAAGTATTTCAGGTTACGGAAAATATACCAGCCCAGTAATCCCATTAAAATAGCCAGCGTAATTAATCCTCCCGCACGATAACTTAAGTAATAAGCAGCAACGCTTTCTTCTATAATAATTTTTGATTTGATTGTTTGCTCATCCTTTTTCACAGGTACAGAATCTGTGATGTTCCATAAAAAAGGATACTCTTTTCTGAGCATGCTGATTCCCGATTTTTCAAGATTATTTTCTACAGTAATCAGGGCATTAGAAACAGCAATTTTTCTTTCTACGGTAAGTCTTTTATTTTTGTTTAAAACACTTTGGTTTTTAGTCATCAGACTATCCGTTTTTTTGTATTTCTTTCTAAGATTCGCAAATTCGTTTTTAAAATGTTTGCGTCGAATAGTATCTTTTATCAGTGTAACTAATGTTTTGTCCTTTCGCAGTTCGATAAAACGGTCTTTGATTTTCTCCAGGTTTTTATTGCGTAAATTAATGGCATCATTTTGCTCATCAAGCTCCTGCTGAATTTCTTTTAGAACAATGCGGTACATTTGCTGATTACGCACATTTGGATTTGCCCCTTTAAGGCTTTCTAAAATTAAATCGAGTTTGCTTTGGGTTCTTTTGATTTCTCCAAACAAGTGGTGGCTTGCTCCGTCAAAATCGGCATCGTTGTAAGCAGTTTCCATAACGGCACTAGCTTTTTCGATTGCCATCAGATAATCACTGTCGGTTGTTGTTTCCTCAAATAATTTCGATTTACCTTCTGTTTTTTTAGGCGCCGTCTGTGAGTAGGCCAACGGTGAAAAAAGCAATAAAGCAAATAAGGCTGATAAAACAATAAAATTTCTTTTTTGGATCATAATGTAAATAATGAATTAGGGTCTCCAAATTTAATTTTTTTTAAGGAACATTCGATGTTATTTCGTAAGATTTGAAATGAACTTTGTGTGAAATTTTTAAGTACTGCCAAGCCAGAGCCTTATATACCAAAATTATGTTTTCTAAATATAAAAAAAGTTGAAAAAAGGCCAAAAAACGAATTTGTAAGAATCGATGTAAGTTTATTGTAAACCAGTATTTTAAAATATTCAATTCAAACAAATACTTTATATTAATAAATAAAAAAATCCAATTATAAAAAATTGGATTTTTTGTTGCTTTGAAATCAAAATATGGACATAAAATTCACTTTTTGGTTTTAATTTTAATTCTCCAGAAGCTATAAACCGTAATAGTATTGATTGACGTCAGTAACCAAAGAAACGGACTTGAAAAAAAGCTCTGATAGCTCCTACCGTTCGGTATTTCGACATACGGAACTGTTATTAAAGCGTCTAAAATCAATGCGGTAAGCGACATTGCAGTACCAAGGGTCAAACCATTCGTTTTAGGGCTGTTTTTATAATAAAAATAAGCTCCTGATGATGAATATAAAACAATTATTATCAGTATTGTTATAGCTTGTATGTTAAAGTTATTTTTTAATACAGGAAACTGTTCGAAAACATAGAACGAAAGACTAACACAGAGCCATACAAAAATGCCTGGAAGCAGAATTTTTACATACTTCATCGCTATTGATTTTGAACATCAACGATATTCCATATTCCGCTTTTTGCTGTCTCATTTGCGTAGGTAGTAAAATTAGTTGGTTTGCGTCCGGTTATTTTTTCGATATCATTTGTAATGCTTGAATTTCTTCCATCCAAAACCTGCTCAAAAAGATAATTTACCAGCCAGATATAATCTTCAGGAACCTGGTATTCTCGAAGCATTTGTATGTATTCTCCCAGCGTCAGAGACTGGAATTGTATCTCTCTGTCTGTTGCCTTTGCAATAATTGAAACTGCCTCAGGAAAGCTCAAAAGTTCCGGTCCGGTAAGTTCGTATGTCTGGCCGTTGTGTTTGTCGTTTAAAAGGCATTCTGTAACGACATCTGCGATATCATCTGCGTCGGTAAAAGGTTCCAGTGCTTCTGCTCTTGGTAAAGCCACAAAACCGGCTAAAATAGGTTCTAAAAAGAAGCTTTCGCTAAAGTTCTGATTAAACCAGCTCGCTCTTACAATTGTCCAGTTTTTAGCAGAAGCTTTTACAATTTCCTCGCAAACCTGCGCTTCTTTTTCACCTCTTCCGGATAATAAAACCATTTTCTGTACGCCTAGTCTGGTGGCTAATACGGTAAATTCTTTAATGATTTCGGTTGCGGCAGGAACAGCCAGATCAGGCTGAAAAGTAATATAAACCGTATCTGCTCCGCTGAGAACTGCCGGCCATGTCTCAGGATTTTCCCAGTCAAAAGGGGTTTTTGCAGTACGGGAACCCATAATAATTTCGACATCATTTCTTAATTGTAAACGATCCACAACTCTTTTCCCTGTTTTTCCATTAGCACCAAGTACTAAAATTTTCTTTTTGCTCATATCAATATTTTTTTAAATGAATACTGATACAAAGGTGTTTACTTCTTTACTAAACCATTTGTTGCAAAAGAATTATGATTTGTTTGAAAAGCATTTTGCCTGACTTCATTCGGGCGGACGGCAAATTTTTTATAAAAAGCATTAGAGAAAGAACTAATGCTCTCGTAGCCTACATCCCAGGCTGCTTCCTGTACCGTTTTGTTGCTGTTCTGCAATAATTCATATGCCTTATTAAGACGCTCTTCCTGTACATATTTAAAAACCGGAATGCCAAATAGTTCCTTAAAGTTCTTTTTTAATTTATTACTGTTGAGCCCGACCATTTTAGAAAGCTGCGTTATAGAGGGCGGCTGCGAATAGTTGTGTGTAACGATTTCTTTTGCCTTAAAAATTTTATCCCTGTCTTTTTCAGAAAAATCAATTTTTTGATCTGTTGCAAGTAAAGCAAAAAAGTGTGCCAGAAGCTCATTGACCTGACTTTTTAGAAACAGCAATCTTGTATTTTCCGTATAGGTGGTGTTAAAGATTTTCTGTACCGCCAACTGCATTTCCAGCGTCATATAAAACGATGGTCCTTTAACAAAATGTTCTTGAGGATTTAATAATTGGGGTAAATATTTTTCAAAAATCTCTTTTTCTGCTTGTGGCAGCATAGGAAGATTTTTTAGTTTGGTAAAAATACTAATCGATTGTAAAGGCTTATCGGGTTCAATTTTATGGGCAAATTCAACCTTCTGATTTCCGAAAAAACAAATGGCCAGACCAGTTGTATTGGTTAAATATTTGGTTTGTTGGTTGTGTTTTATTTCAAGCTCGACATTGCCCGAACCATAAAATGCAAATCCAACAGCATCTCCGTCGATTTCGCATTTCTGAACGAATGTTTTTGAAGCTTTTGATTGCTCAATTAAAACAATAAAGTCATTTAATTCGATAATATCTGTCGTCATTTTGCCGGTTTTAGCGTATTGTTTGTCAGGTTTTTAATAGGACATCAAATTCAGAATTTGTTACGTGAATTTAAAAATATTTTTGAATGAAGGTTCAATTATGGTAAGAATACTATTTTTTGGCTGTTTTCTGATGTTTCAAATTATATTCTTGTTGCATTTTATAGAATGAAACATATTTGCAGAATATGGTGTGTTAGTTATTGGTAATTTAGTGATAACCAAACAATAAGCCATTCAGATACAAATCTAACTATGAGATGTTTTTTAAATCATAACAATAAGTGGTAAAAATACAGCTGAAAGATAGAGATCTCTTATAATCACAACAGACAAGGCCTATTAACTGCGGTTTGTCCTGCTTATTGATTTACTAATTATAAAATCAAAAATATGTCTCTTCCCAACGAATTGTACAATGCAAAATTCGCAGAATATCTCGAATCTCTAAAGATTTTGTATTTGATTGACGATCAGTTTAAATCGATCTGTAATGAATATTGCAGCAGTCGTGAAAAAACCGAAAAATACAAGAAAAAGTTTGAAAAAAACTTCCGGCATAAATTAGAATTTGAAAATCTGTCAAAAGAACTTGAAGAAGAAATTCTCATTTATTTAATCCGGAATGATAGTAATGCATAATAAGAAAAATCAATTTGAAGTTTATCCCTTAAAAATAAAGCCATGAATTGTACTAAAGTTATAAAGAAGATGCTCAAATTACTGGTAATTGGTATCATTTTAAACTCTTATTCCTGCCAAAAAAATAAAGATGAAAAACTGGCCGATGTTGTAAAACCTTCCTCGGCAGATTCGGTATCCACAACAGATATTGGCTGGCCCAGAGAAGTAACAGCCAACGGATCAAAACTGGTTTATTATCAGCCTCAGATTGACCAATGGAAAGATTTTAAAGAACTGACGGCGGCTGTTGCGTTTTCCCTGACCCCAAAAGATGGCAAAGAAGTGTTGGGAGTTGCTTCCTTAAAGACAGAAACGCTGGTAGATAAGGATTCCAGAAATGTATTTTTTAAAAATATCGAAATAACCGATGTTCGATTTCCCGCACTTGATGAAAAGCTGGTACCTAAAACGGAGCAATTACTCAAAGAATTATTTCCAAAAGGAGGAAACCCAATTTCGTTAGACCGTGTAATGGCTGACATGGAAAGAAATAATACACCGGCAAAAGGGGTTGCGGTAAAAAATGATCCTCCGCCAATATTTTACAGCGCAAATCCGTCTGTATTGCTCATTGTTCAGGGAGAACCTGTCCTGGTTCCGGTAGAAAAAACGGGCATAAGTTATGTGGTAAATACCAATTGGGATTTGTTTTTTCATAAACCATCCAAAAACTATTACTTACTGGTCGAAAATATATGGCTCACCTCCAAAACTTTAGATGGAAAATGGACCAAAACCAGCAGCCTGCCAAAGGATTTAAACAGTTTACCATCGGGCCAGAATTTTGATGAAGTCAAAAAGATGATTCCACCGCCATCAGTAAAAACAGAATTGCAGGTTTTCTTTAGCGATAAGCCGGCAGAGCTCATTTCTGTAGCCGGCGCGCCAAAATTTG
Source organism: Flavobacterium sp. 1355 (assembly GCF_017833415.1). Classification (GTDB taxonomy): domain Bacteria; phylum Bacteroidota; class Bacteroidia; order Flavobacteriales; family Flavobacteriaceae; genus Flavobacterium. The sequence continues at coordinate 254,385 of NZ_JAFICC010000001.1, forward strand.
TAAAAATACCGGGAACGCAGTTAATGTATATTGAAAATACTGATAACGATGTCTTTGCCGATGAAAAAGACGGACAATATTATGTTTTATTATCAGGAAGATGGTTTAAAGCCAAAGAACTGACAGGACCATGGAGTTTTTCGACTAATAATCTCCCATCAGATTTTGCAAAAATCCCAAAAGATTCCCCACGCGCCAGTGTACTTTCATCCGTTCCCGGCACTATAGAAGCTTCAGATGCCGTATTGTTGTCCCGGGTTCCGACAACTGCTATTGTTAAAAAGACAGATGCAGAAGCCAAAGCCAAAGTACATTACGATGGAGATCCTCAATTTAAGCCAATAGAGGGCACTTCTATGCAATATGCAAGCAATACACAAGAAAAAGTTATCAAGGTAGGAGACATGTATTATTTGTGTTTTCAGGCGGTCTGGTTTATGTCTTCGCAGCCAAATGGCCCGTGGAAGGTAACAAGTTCAGTACCAAAAGAAATTTATACTATTCCTCCAAGTTCTCCGGTTTATAATGTTACCTACGTGACACAAACCAATGTTACCGATACAACAGTAGAAAGCAGTACAACCGCAGGTTATTTCGGGGCTTTTATTATGGGCGCTGTCATAGGATCTGTGCTGACCTACGGAACAGGTTTTTATTATCCTCCGTTTATGTATTATGGCCCAATGTATCCAATCTACCGTCCGTGGCCGTGTACCTATGGCATTGGGGCGGTGTATAACCCGTGGACAGGCGGCTGGGCAGCCGGGAGAGCAGTTTACGGTCCGTACGGAGCTGCGGGAACTTCTGCATGGTACAACCCGGCGACAGGACGATATGGCCGTTCTGCAAGTGTGCAGGGTTGGTACGGCGGACGTACGGTTGCCAGTTCTTATAATCCATGGACAGGAAATTACGGAGGAACAGTTCAGAATCATAATGCATATGCACAATGGGGACATTCTGCAGCATCAAATGGTCATGATTGGGTACAAAGCGGTCACGTAACAACCAGACGCGGAACTGTAGTTGGCTATAAGACTTCTGGCGGAAAGGAAGGCGTAATTACACATCACAGAGGCGGTGGCACAACAATTCATACCAACAATAATCTGTACGCGGGACATGACGGACATGTTTACAAAAGAGACAGTAACGGAAACTGGAGCCATTATAATAACGGCAATGGTGGATGGACACAGGCGGGAACTTTGGGAGCTTCAAAAAAATCAGGAGAAAGGATTCAGCCAGCAGGAGACAAAATTAATCGGGACAATAATCTCAATTTGCAAAAACCGGACAGAGTATTGGGTTCACCTGATAAACCACTTGGGGCGCCGGGCCATTCCAGTACAATTGACGGATTAAATCATTCTGATATCTCCCGACAGAGAGGGAATGTTCAAACACGAAATTTCCAGAATTTCCAGAGAAGTGGTGGCGGCCGTCTTGGCGGAGGCGGATTCAGAGGCAGGAGATAAATAAAAACAGGGTTTAGAAATCATTACTCTAAGCCCTGTTTTTTATTCTTATCAAATTCTAATTCTGCAATGATCTGTTTTTTCATTACAGTGTGTACATAATCTTTGGCTTCGGCATACGATATGGCATATTTTCTCGGAACATCTTGTAAATGAGGAGGAAAAGCATCGAGTAATTTATCGTAATACACATCAAGCAGTTCTTCAGTTGGCATCTCAAATTGCAGTCTCAGCTGAAACCTTCTTAATAATGCCGTATCAATACTTTGATAGTGATTGGTAGCACAAATCAGTAAACTATCCGTTGGAAAATAATCAATCAGCTGGATAATTGTATTGACAATACGCCTCATTTCGCCCACATCTTTGTCCTCACTGTCACGGCTTTTTCCGATCTGGTCAAATTCATCCAGAAACAGAACCGCTTTTTCGCGAATTGCTTTCTCAAATATGGCTTTTACATTTTTGGAAGTTTCCCCAAGCTTTGCATTAATTAGAGTACTTAGGTTAATGATAACTATATTTTTGTCTAACGCTGTAGCAATAGCCTTTGCCGTTGTGGTTTTGCCACAGCCGGAATGACCATGAAGCAGGATTTTATTATCGACCTTAAGATTATATTTTTTTAATTCCTCAAGATATTGATGCTCCTTTATGGTTTGAGACAGGGCTGCTTTGTTTTCATCACTAAAAAGTAAATCACTTAAAGCTATTTTTTCGGGATCAGTTACGGTAAGTTCGTACAGATTCATTTTAAGTTTTTATTTAGTGCAAAATTAGAATTTATTCTTCAATTTTTTCATTCAAATTTCTTTTGCAAAAGATTGCTTCTGCAGGAATCAGGAGAGAAAATTTTTTGGATTGCAATTCATTAGTTTATATTTGTAAGGAGCAATATAATTGAACCCTCTTTTAAGTAGTAATAAAATGAAAATCAGAATCTTTATACTTTATGTTTTCCTTTTGACCGGTTCTGTAATGTCGTACAGCCAAAATGTAAAACTAATTACAGTCGACCAGCTTCAGGAGAGAATAAAAAACGGAAAAGACAGTACGTATGTGGTCAATTTTTGGGCAACCTGGTGTGCTCCGTGCATCAAAGAATTGCCTCATTTTGAGAAACTGAGTCAGGAATTTAAATCAGATAAGCTGGCAGTTGTATTGATCAGTGTTGATTTTAAATCAAAACTGGCTTCTGCGGTTGTGCCTTTCGTCAAAAGAAAAAAACTTAAAAATCAGGTTTTTCTTTTAAATGAAAGCAACCCACAGGAATATATAGATCGTATAGATCCGTCGTGGTCAGGCAGTATACCGGCAACACTTTTTATTAAAAACGGCAAACGTACATTTGTCGAAAGCGAATTTACTTACGAACAATTACTAACAGAATATAAAAAATTATAAATCATGAAAAAGTACATCACGCTTCTGCTGGTTTTTACAGCAATTCTTTCTCAGGCACAAAGCAAAACCCTGAAAGCCGGAGAAACCGCACCGGATTTTAAATTAAAAAATGTAGACAACAAACAAATTTCTTTTGAAAGTTATCCAAAAGCGAAAGGTTTTATTGTAGTTTTTACCTGTAATACGTGTCCGTATGCAAAAGCTTACGAACAGAGAATCTTAGATCTTGACGCAAAGTTCAAATCGCAGGGATATCCTGTAATTGCCATTAATCCAAATGATCCTGAGGCTTCAAAAGCTGACACCTTTGATAAAATGCAGGATTTGGCAAAAGAGAAAAAATATTCTTTCCCTTATTTGTTCGATCAGGGACAAGTGGTTACAGATCAATATGGGGCCAAACATACACCGCATCTTTTTGTAGTTTCTAAAACAGAAAAAGGAACGGTTGTAGAATATACCGGTGCAATTGATAATGATCCGGAAGGGACAAAAAGTGAAAAAACAAAGTATGTTGAAGAGGTGGTTGCTTCTCTGCTAAATAATAAAAAACCAGCCATTACTGAAACAAAAGAGATTGGCTGCACTGTAAAAAGAAAAACAAAAGCTTAATCTTTACAAAACATTCCTAATTTGTCAAAAACGTCTCAATTATAGAGGCGTTTTTTTATTTTCAAAATCAAAACATTTACAATGAATTTTCTTATAATTAACAATAAAGCTTAAAGTGTTATAAGAAAAAAACTATTTTTTAACGTTTAGTTTGCTTCTTTACATGATTTATATCTATTTTTGTTTAGACCAAATCTAAATAACAATGAAAAATTTCCTTATTGCAGATTCTGAAAACCTACATATAATAGGATTGAAATATACACTCAAAAAATTGGTGAAATCACTCAATTTAAAAATTGTAAATTCAAGAGAAGAATTATTTAGATGTTTAGATTCCGGTGCAGTGGAATGTCTGATTATTGATCCAAATAATATTTTTCTTTTTTATGATGATGATTTAAAAACGATAAAAACCACTTATCCAAAATGTAAAATCATAATCCTGTCTTATTTTAAAAACAAACAAACCATAAACAGCTTCTTAAAAGACAATATAAATGGCTTTATTTCAAAAGATTGCGAAGAACAAACCATTTATGATGCCTTATATAAAATCGAGCATGGTGAAAGGTATTTGTGCCCAAAAACTTTAAACGCACTTATCGATGCATTTGTATTGCCAAATCCCGAAAACGATCAGAAACTAACTTTAAGGGAGTTTGAAATTTTGAAACAAATTGCAAAAGGCAATGATGGTAAAAAAATCGCATCACAGCTTTTTATCAGCATTCACACTTTCCGTACCCACAGAAAAAATATCATGAAAAAGACGGGCAGACATACCACTCCTGAACTGATTCTGTATGCTTTAGAGAATAAAATAAAGTAATTTTCGTATAATGTAAGTTTATTTTAGATATTATTTCCTACTATATCTGCGGTATTTTGTCTACCTCTTTTGTGGAAATGATTTTCACTTTTTTGGGGTATTGATTAAATTTTTGATCGCTTCTACATTTGTCAAAAATATTTCTTTAGAATCAATCTAAATAAAAAAAAACAAATGGAAGCACAGGAAAACCTAGAATCAATACTGCAGGAAAGGGTAGTTGTGGGAAAACATAATAAACATGTTTTCTCTAATAATAAAAAATCGATTGGAATCTATACCAAAAGCATGAAAAAGGCTATCAAGACAATTGGTAACCATTTAAAAGAAAGAAATACTCCATTTACGGGGGCTACAATTTCATCAATCAAAAAAAAGATTGATACTATTTACCTCGAAAACAATAAAGAAGGGAAAAGCCTGGACTACGTTTTAGAAGAACTAAAGGATATTTATCTAAACGACTGTATCCATTTTCACGACCCAAAATATATTGCACATCTCAATTGTCCGATATTAACCCCAACGCTGGTGGCCGAAGCGTTTGTATCATCCCTTAATTCTTCCATGGACACCTATGACCAAAGTACCGGCGCTACTTTTATAGAATTAAAACTGGTAGAATGGACGATTGAGAAATTAGGTTATCCTAAAAATGCCGACGGTATTTTTACCAGTGGGGGCACACAATCCAACATGATGGGATTGCTTTTGGCAAGGGATCATTATATAAAAAAGCATTTTGATATTGACCCAAAAATGGACGGGCTTCCGCCGGAAGCTTCTAAATTTAGGGTTTTATGTTCTGAGGTAAGCCATTTTAGCCTCAAGAAAAATCTAAGTTTATTGGGATTAGGACAAAATGCAGTGGTTCCGGTTGCTGTTGATGCCGATTTTAAGATGAATACCAATGCTTTGAAAAAAGTAATCCAACAACAAAAAGATTTAGGAAACATTCCGATTGCTGTGGTAGGAACTGCGGGAACAACCGATTTTGGCTCAATTGATCCGCTTGGGGAAATTGCTGCAATTGCAGATGAGAATGAATTATGGTTTCATGTTGATGCAGCTTATGGCGGCGGTTTGTTAATCAGTAATGCGCATAAATACAAACTGGACGGAATTGAACTGTCTGATTCTGTTACCATTGATTATCATAAAACATTTTACCAGCCGGTAAGTTCAAGCGGATTTTTTATGCGAAATAAATCGTTTATCGATTACATAAAATACCACGCAGATTACCTGAATTCTAAAGAACAGGAAGACGAAGGGATTCCAAACATGGTAAAAAAATCAATTCAGACCACACGCCGTTTCGATGCTTTAAAATTGTGGTTCACTCTCCGAATGATTGGTACAGAAGGTTTGAGTTCTTATATGGAAAAAGCAATGGAGAATGCACAGTTTACTGCAGAATTGCTTCAGAACAGAGATGATTTTGAAATCATTCATAATCCTGAAATTAGTGCCATTGTGTTTCGTTACACCCCATTTAAGGAAAACGGAGCCTCGTTTTGTGCTTTGAATTCTTACATCCGTAAAGCAATTTTTAATGAAGGAAAAGCAATCATAACCAGTACAAAAGTGTACAACGAGGTTTTTTTGAAATTTACTTTACTAAATCCGCTTACAACTCCCAAAGATATTGAGGAAATCATTGACCTGATTGTACATCACGGTCAGGAATATTCATTAAAAAATTAAATCACTTACGATGCAAAATAAAATATACGACTTTATAGCCGTTGGAGTAGGACCTTTTAACTTAAGCCTTGCCTGCCTGACAGCCCCAATTGAGAATCTTGAAGGTTTGTTTTTTGATAAAAATGAATCGTTTAACTGGCATCCGGGAATGTTATTGCAGGATACGACTTTACAGATTCCGTTTTTGGCAGATTTGGTTACGCTGGCAGACCCGACGAGCCCTTTTAGTTTCCTCAATTATATCAAAGAACAGGGAAAAATGTATTCTTTTTACATTCGTGAAAACTTCCTTTTATTAAGAAACGAATACAATCAATATTGTCAGTGGGCAATCAGAAAACTTCCAAATGTGTTTTTTAATACAGAAGTTACCGCGATTGAATATGATGAGAATCAGCAAATTTATCTGGTAAATACACTTTCTGTTAAAACAGGCATTACAACGGTATACCAAACAAGAAAAATCGTTTTGGGAACCGGAACAGCACCGCATATCCCAAAATCATGTCAGTCTTTGCAGGGAAAAGCAATTCATTCTTCGGCTTACATTCAAAATAAAGCGGATCTTCAAAAACAAAAATCAATCACAGTTTTAGGAAGCGGACAAAGTGCTGCCGAAGTTTTTAATGATTTATTGCAGGAAATTGATGTTTATGGCTATCAGCTCAACTGGATTACGAGATCTTCGAGATTTTTTCCAATGGATTACAGCAAGTTAACACTCGAAATGACCTCTCCCGAATATGTAGATTATTTCTATAATCTTCCTTCGGAGAAAAGAGATCATTTGCTTAAAAACCAGAAATTATTATATAAAGGAATCAATAAAGACCTGATTGCGAACATTTTTGATACTATTTACAATAAAAAAGTAATTACTGAAATTGATGTCAACCTTAGAACAAATGCTGCTTGTACAAAAGCTTCTTATGATGAAAATAATGAATCATTTGAGTTAGAACTACATCAGGTTGAGCAGGATAAAAGATACCGCCATAAAACAAAGGCGCTCGTTCTGGCAACAGGTTACGGTTATAAACTGCCCCGTTTTCTGGAAGGAATCGCAAACCGGATTCAGTGGGATGAAAAAGGGCGTTTTGCAGCCAACAGAAACTATACAATTGATGCCAATGCAAATGAGGTTTTTGTTCAGAATGCAGAACTGCACACACACGGATTCGTAACCCCTGATTTGGGAATGGCGTGCTACAGAAATTCATACATAATCAGAGAAATTACCGGTATTGAGCATTATGCAGTAGAAACCAAAATTGCTTTTCAGGAATTTGGTGTTCCGGCATCAGAAGTTATTGAATCTCCGGTATTTGAAACAATCGCATAATTATGGAAACAGTACAACAAAAAAAGAGAGTTCTGGCAATTGATATTGCCAGAGGAATGAGCGTGATTTTGATGATGATGATTCATACCATGCTGATATACGGGACAATCCCGACACAAACCAATACCATTTTGGGAGAAATCACTTTGTGGCTAGGCCGCGGAACGACGATGTTTCTGGTAAGTATGGGAATTTCGTTTGTTTTGTCAAGAAGACAGACTTTTACCGCAGTCTGCAAAAGGGCTTTATACATTCTGGCAATTGGTTACGGAATGAATTTTTTGAAATTTCTGGTTCCTGAGTTTGTTTTTGGCGGGCTTCCTCAAGCTTTTGTTTCAGCTTATGGTTTACAATCAGGCACTTTAGAAACCGGAATTTTCTTTTTGCTTTTGGGAGATATATTGCAGCTCGCGGGAGTGACACTTTTTATAATGGGACTGATCAATCATTTTAGCAAAAGCAAATATGTACCTCTTGCAGCTGCATTGCTCATCATTGCAGTTTCAAAGGAGCTAAGCGGTTTTAGAATCGGAATTACAGGGTTGGATTATATCTGTGATTTGCTGTTTAGTAACCAGTTTAATGTCTATTTCCCGGTTTTCCCCTGGAGTGCTTTTATCTTAGTTGGGATGTTTTTAGGAAGATGGTATAAAGAACTGAACGAAAATCAGGAAATATTTTTTAAGAAAATGTTATTAGTTGGAGTAGGTTTTATTGTTTTCGGAAGCCTTTTGAATTTCTCTAATCCCGAATATCATTTTGGCGATTATTATCATCTGGGCCCTGGCGGAAGTATTTTACTGCTTGGTGCAAATTTGGTGCTGTACTGGCTGATAAATATTGTAGTTCAGTTATTTAAAGAAGATAACAGCATTTTTAACTTATTGATTTTCTGCAGCAAACATGTAACGAGTTTATATGTAATTCAGTGGGTTCTCATCAATTGGGGAATGTATGTAATCGGTTTCTGGAATCAGACACAACTGGCGGTGCTGGCTTTATTTCCTGCTGTTATTGCGCTTAGTATCTCTGTACAAATTGTTTACAATGAAATTAAAATACTATTGGCAACGAAATGGAGTATTAGACCTAACAGGTTTTTAAAACCTGTTAGGTCTGTATTGAAAATTAAAAGTTAAAAAAATAGTACAAATTCTAAAGAAGTCTAAAAAATAAAAAAATGAATACATATAAACCTATATACAGCACCACAATTCCAGATTTTGGAACTATAGATTTCCGTGAGCTGCAACTGGATCACGATACTGAAATTATTCATGACTGGGTTAATCGTGACTATGCGCAATATTGGGGAATGCAGGGAAAAAATCTCGAAGAAGTGCGCATGGAATATGAAAAAATAACCAAAGATTCAGATGTTTTTATCGGACTTGTAAATGGTGAAGTTTCTTTCTTGCTTGAACGCTATAATCCAAAACAGGACATAATCGGAAATTATTATACCGTTCAGAATTATGATTGCGGCATGCATGTAATTGTGGCACCATCAACAAAACCGGTTCATCAGTTTACCTGGCACATTTTTTCGGCTATTATGAAATTTGTTTTCAGCGATCTCAGGATTCAGAGAATCGTTGTAGAACCGGATATCAGAAACAAAAAAATGTTCGAAATCTGTCATCGTGTTGGTTTCGAAGATGCCGATGTCGTCCATTTGCCTCACAAAACGGCTTTGCTTGCTTTTTGCACGCGGGAGCAATTCATTAAAAAAACAGATTCAGTAAACCTCAATACAAGTGAAATGAACGAAAATCAAATTGAATTTCCGGAACAGGCAATTACACATATTCAGCCGGAAGTATGGGAAAAAGCCAATCGTTTATTGGTAAAAAAAGCAATCTGTGAGTTCTCGCACGAACTTTTGATAGAACCAATTGCAGAACTTGGCCTTCAGAGCAGAAATAAATATTCATTATTTTCTGATGATAAATCGGTAAAATATACTTTTGAAGGGCAATTACTGGCCATGAACCATCTTAATATCGAAACAGATTCGATTTTAAAATATAAAAATGAACAGGCAGAAGTTTTGGATGCTGTAAATTTTATTCAGGAGTTCAAAGTAAGTCTGGGTATTTCAGAGCAGCTGCTTCCTTCTTATATTGAAGAAATTATCAGTACGCTTCACGGAAGCTGTTATAAATTATTAAAAGAAAATTCAACTTCAAAATCCCTTGCCAATTCTGATTTTCAGACAATAGAGCAGGCCATGATGGAAGGACATCCCGGATTTGTTGCCAACAACGGCAGAATTGGGTACAACAGCATGGATTACAAAGCGTATGCACCCGAAACCGGAAATCCGTTCAGAATACTTTGGCTGGCAGGACACCGTGACAGAACCGTATATGCAGGAACAAAAAAACTGGATTATGATACGTTGATTCAACAGGAATTGGGCTCAGATACGCTGGCAAAATTCAATAGCACTATCGAGGAAAAAGGAGCAAATCCAGACGATTATTATTTTATTCCCGTTCATCCTTGGCAATGGTTCAATAAACTGGCGAACTTGTTTTCACCAGAAATTGCCAAAGGAAAACTAATTTGTGTGGGTTACGGTCCCGATTTATATCAGGCACAGCAATCGATACGAACGTTATTCAATTTAAGCAATCCCAAAAAGTTTTATACCAAAACATCGCTTTCTATACTGAATATGGGTTTTATGCGTGGTTTGCCAGTATTTTATTTAGGAACTGCACCAGAAATGGCCGAATGGCTCGATCAGTTATTAAGCAATGACGAATACCTTCAGGAAGTTGGTTTCGGAATGCTTGGTGAAGTGGCTTCTGTAAGTTACATAAATCCATATTTTGAGAGTTTCGGAAAACACAATCCATACAATAAAATGATTGCTTCTTTATGGAGAGAAAGCCCGGTTGCAAAACTCAAAAATGACGAACAGCTCATGACCATGGCAGCTTTTTTACACCTTGATAAAGACGGTAAATCATTATTGTCTGAAATCATAAAAGCTTCACCATTGTCTATAGATAATTGGCTTTCAGAATATTTCAAAGTTTACCTGAGCCCGTTATTGCATTGTTTTTACCAATATGATCTGGTTTTTATGCCACATGGCGAAAATCTTATTTTAGGTTTAGAAAACCACGTTCCGGTTCGTTCTTTTATGAAAGACATTACAGAAGAAGCAGTTATCTTAAATCCGGATGTTGTACTTCCTAAAAATATTGAAAGGATTTATGCCGAAGTTCCGGAAGACGTAAAATTACTTTCTATTTTTATTGATGTTTTTGATGGCTTTTTCCGTTTCATGTCAGCAATTTTGGTTTCAAGTGACAATTATGAAGAAAATCGTTTTTGGGAACTGGTGGCAGAATGTATTTCTGATTATCAGGAAGCCAATCCGCATCTGGAGGCAAAATTTGAAAAATACGATTTGTTTGCCAATGAGTTTCAGCTGTCCTGCCTGAACCGTCTTCAGCTTAACAATAACAAAACCATGATTGATCTGGATGATCCTGTTGCTCTGCTGCAATTTCAGGGGAAACTGCAAAATCCGATTGCACCGTATAAAAAAATAATAGCTTAAGAGATGAATAGTATAATAACTCATCCTGAAAATGACATCACAACCGATGTTGTTTTTGTAAAAACGATTCCGGGTTTAGGTGTTTTTGAGCTGCGCCCTATCGACATGGAAAACGATATTCCCCTGATTCATAACTGGGTAAATCGTGATTATGCGGTTTACTGGGAAATGAATGGATTCTCTGAAGATGATGTAAGGGACACGTATTATAAAATTCAGGAAAAAGCAGAGGTTTATATTGGGGTTTTCAACGAAAATGTGGCTTTTTTGCTGGAATGTTATGATCCTAAAAATGATATTGTCGGGGATTATTACGAAACGCAAAAAGGCGATAAAGGCATGCACATTCTGGTGGCACCATCAGAAAAAGCAATTCCCAATTTTACCTGGAGCGTTTTTACGGTGATTCTGGATTTTATTTTTTCGGATGCCCGCAACAAACGTATTGTAGTAGAACCCGATGCCCGCAATCATAAAATTCATTTACTGAACAAAAGGGCAGGATTTGTTTTTCAGCGGGTACTGGACTTGCCGCATAAAAAAGCCCATTTGGAATTTTGTACCAGAAAAGATTATTATAAGGCATTACAATCGGTTTAATTTATTAAAATGAAAACACCAACTCAGAATATAAAACACCTGACCAAAGAAAACTGGGACAGGGCAAATGCCATTTTGCTAAAAAAGACGCTAAGCGAATTTGCTCATGAATTGCTGATTGAACCTATACAAAACAAGGACAATTTGTATAGTATTTTTTCTCCTGACAAAACGGTAGAATATACTTTTCGGGCTACAGTTTTAGCTTTAAATCATTGGTCAATTACCATTGAGTCTATAAAAAAGACCATTAATGATACGGCATCGCCATTGCGTTTGCCGGAATTTATTATTGAATTTAAAGATGTTTTAGGAATAAGCGAAAGCCTGTTGCCTACTTATCTGGAAGAAATTACAAGCACATTGTATAGTACGGCTTATAAAATTGCGAACGAAAAATATGCTTCAAAAGATCTATTGGATCTGGATTACCAAAAGATAGAGCACGCCATGACCGAAGGGCATCCCTGTTTTGTGGCTAATAGCGGTAAAAATGGTTTTAATATTAATGATTTTGCTGCTTATTCGCCAGAATCCAATGCGCCAATACAATTATTATGGCTGGCGGGGCACAGGAGCAAAGCTACTTTTTCGGGCATTGAAAATTTAGATTACCACAAAGTATTGCAGCAGGAATTAGCTGCAGAAACAATTGCCCTTTTTGAAAATGTAATTGAGGCTCAGGGATATGATATAGACGATTATTATTTTTTTCCGGTTCATCCATGGCAATGGTTTAATAAACTGGCACTGATTTTTGCTCCCGATATTGCCAGCGGCCATTTGGTTTGTCTGGGTTATGGCGAAGATGAATATTCGGCTCAGCAATCCATTCGTACCTTTTTTAATCTTTCGTCACCTGAAAAATTTTATGCTAAAACGGCACTTTCTGTTATCAACATGGGTTTCATGCGCGGACTTTCTCCTTATTATATGCAGAGTACTCCTGCCATAACCGAGTGGGTGGCAGATTTGGTTGAAAATGATGCATACTTACAACAAAAAGGCTTTACCTTATTGGGTGAAGTGGCAACAATTGGCTATCGCAACTTTTTGTACGAACCATTGGGACGAAGTATTCCGCATAATAAAATGCTGGCAGCTTTGTGGCGCGAAAGCCCAATACCAAAATTAGCAAAAGGGCAGAAGATTATGACAATGGCGGCTTTGCTGCACGTTGACCAGTCCGGAAATTCTTTTGTTTCAGAATTGATAAAAGAGTCGGGAATACCGGCAATCTCATGGATAAAAAGTTATCTCGATGTTTATCTTTCGCCTTTATTGCATTGTTTTTACCAGCACGAAATGGTTTTTATGCCACATGGCGAAAACCTGATTTTGGTTTTAGAAAATCATGTTCCTGTCAAAGCCATTATGAAAGATATAACCGAGGAAGTAATGATTTTTAATGGAGAAATTCTGTTGCCGGAAAAGGTAAAGCGCATTTATATGGAAATAAAAGAACCTCTGAAGGTCTTATTTTTGTTCAATGATATTTTTCAGTTTTATTTTCGTTTTCTTTCGGCTGTTTTATCAGAAGGCAAAACACTTGCTGAAGAAGATTTCTGGTCTGCCGTTGCCGATTGTATTCAGCAATACCAGGAAGAACATCCGCATTTAAAAGAACAATTTAAAAAGTATAATTTATTTGATTCAGAATTTGATTCCTGCTGTCTGAACCGTTTGCAACTGCGAAATAATAAACAAATGCTGGATTTGGCGGCTCCGATAGAAAGCCTTCAATTTGTCGGGAAATTAAAAAATCCTGTAGCGGCCTCGGTTTTGGTTACCCCTTAGTAATTGCGAGGAACGAAGCAATCACACTATAAAGAGACACAAAGTTGATCTTGTAAATGTGATTGCTTCGTTCCTCGCAATGACTTAAAATTTGCCAAACATCACGAATTAGCATCAATAATGTTTTTGACTATAAAAATAAAAGTGTCTGTATTTTTAATTTCCTGTTTCATTGATAACAAAACATGATCCGCCAGTTTAAACTGCTCCATCATATCTTTCTTGAGGTATTTTATCATAGACTCCAGGCTTCGGGTGTCGTTTTCTTTATTATTTTGTAATTCACGCTGTTTACTTTCCAAATATTCTAACGTTCTTTTTAATCTCTGAGTGTTTAATTTTTCCAACCTTTCAACTTTAAAATTAAAAAAAACGATAATCAAGAGTATGATAAATCCAATATGCTCCAAAAAACTCATTATCATTTGAATTTACCCTGATCAAGAGTACCGTTTCTTTCATATACGTAGAAATAGGTATTTTGGATTGAAGAAACTTGGAAAAAAGTACCTTTTTTTTCTTTTAAAATAAGTTGGTTTTGGAACTTATTGAAAATTCAATGAAAAGAAAAATTATTTCAAATTGCGTAAATATTCAGAAGGAGAAATTCCAAATTCATTTTTAAAGTTTACGGTAAATCTCTTTGGTGAATTAAAACCTACTGCATAAGCAATCTCAGCAATCTGAAGCTGACTTTTTTCGAGAAGCTGTCTGGCTCTTTTTAATCTTACCGTTCGTATAAATTCTGCCGGGCCTTTTCCGGTAATGTGCATCAGTTTTTTGTATAAATGCGTTCTGCTCAGGCCAACGATCGCGCTGAGTTCTTCTACGGTAAAATCAGGATTGCTAATATTTTCTTCTACCGTTTTAATTGCTTTTTCGATCAATTGTTCATCAAGAGAGGTAATAGTAATTTCGCTCGGTACAACATCAATTTTCTGACTGAAAGCCTGATGGGATTTTTTTGTCCAGTCTAAAAATTTATCAACACGGAGTTTTAGCAAATTAAAATTAAATGGTTTTGTGATATAATCATCTGCGCCAAGCATGAGGCCTTCAATTTTATATTCTTCTGCGGTTCTTGCTGTTAGCAGAATAACAGGAATGTGCGACCACTCGATAGTGGTTTTGATCTGGGCGCACAATTCTGTTCCGCTCATTTTTGGCATCATGACATCACTTACCACAATATTGACGTTGTTTTCCTGAAGTTTTTCTATGGCTTCCAATCCGTTATAGGCGATTAAAACTGTGTAAAATTCAGAAAGGCTTTCAGACATAAAATCACAGAAATCTTTATTATCATCTACAAAAAGTAATATTGGTTTTTCGTCTGTTTTCTTTTCAGGAATAATTTCCAATGATTGTATTTGCTCCTGATCTTTGACTTTTTGTATTGGGAGGCTAAAAGTAAAAATACTGCCTTTCGGCACATTATTTTTCACAGAAATACTTCCTCCGTGCATAGCAATATATTCACGTACAATATGAAGCCCGATGCCGCTTCCGGTGTTTTCCTTATTTTGTTCGGCCTGATAAAACCGCTCAAAAATATTTTTCTTTTCATAATCAGGAATACCCTGTCCGGTATCAGAAATGGTGACGCAGATATTTTTATTTTCCTTATAAATATGCAGGTTGATGCTTCCGCCATCGGGTGTATATTTAAAAGCATTGGATAAAAGGTTAAAAAGAATCTTCTGCACTTTTACACTGTCAAATTTCATCAACAGCGATTCCATTTCGCTTGTGTAAGAGAACTTTATATTGCGATCGGTGGCGTACGACTGAAAAAGTGTACATCGTTCTTCTATATAATAAACAAAATCACCAGCTTTAAGATTGAGCTGTTCGGTGCCCACATCAAGTTTTCTAAAATCGAGAAGCGAATTAATCAGCGTCATTAATTGCTCAACATTTTTGTACACGATGCCAAGTTTTGCTTTAAGTCCTTCTTCAAGATCCTTGTTCAGAATAGTCTGTAAGGGAATAGTAATCAGCGTAAGCGGTGTTCTTAAATCATGACTAATATTAGTAAAAAACCTCAGTTTCATTTCGTTCAGATTAATCTGCTGCAGATGCTCTAAGTTAATACGCTGCTGTTCGAGTTCTTTCTGGTGTTTTTTCTTTGTTTGTTTTATAAAGTAAACCGTAATTCCGGCAATTGCTGCAATGTAAAACAATATTGCCCAGCCAGATAAGTAAAAGGGAGGCGTAACCGTAATGTCCAAAACAGTTGCTTTTTCATTCAGGATTCCGTCGCTATTTGCAGCTTTTATTAAAAATCTGTACGAGCCTGGAGCGAGTGATGAAAATTCAATTTTATTTTTTTCTGTCTGAATCCATTGATTATTAAAACCTTCGAGTTTATACAAATACCGTACTTTATCGGCATTGATCAGGTCTGCGGTCGTAAACTGAATAGCGATTAATTTGTCATCATGGCTAAATGTTATTTCAGGAGTTTGTTCCATAGAACGTTTCAGCAACCGTCGTCCATTATAGACCGAATCTACCTGAACAGTAGTATTGCCAAGACTTAATCCGGTAAAAATAACTTTGGCAAGCGGTTTGCTTTTCTCTGCCATTTTATTCGGATTTACGGCAATATAACCTTCTGTGCCACCCAAAAGGATATCTCCATTCTGAAGTTTATAAATTCCGTGTGTATTAAAATAATTATCCTGAAGGCCGTCTTTTGCAGAAAAATTTCTGCTGCTTATTTTCAATACACCTTTTGCATTTGGTTCAACACTCAATACCGATAAGCCGTTGCTTGTGGTGATCCAGATATGCTGGTGATTGTCTTCGATAATTCCTTTTATAATGTTATCGCACAGACCGTTTGTTTTGTCAAAGTAGTAAACAGTATCTTTTTTGGTGTCCCAAACAGACAAACCTTTTGAATGCCCAAGCCATACATTTTCTCTGGAATCCCTAAAAACGCTCGAAGTGAATTGCTGTCTGAATTTTTGGGTTTTGCTATTGTTTCCTGAAAGTTTTTCCTGCTTTCCTGTAACGATATCAATAGTAAAAAGCCCGTTGTCTGTACCAACGTATAGGATATCGCCATTATCATAAAACATATCAAGGGTAAATTCCAGCCCTTTTATTGTTTTGGCAATCGTTTCAAATTGGGTTGTATCATTTCGAAGACACTGAATGCCGTGACCCAGCGTACCGATCCATAAATTGCCGTAACGGTCTTCTTTTAAATTCCAGATATCATTAGAGTTCAAGGTGCTGTTCTCTGTAGTATAATGTTTGAAACTTCCGTTTTCATAGCAAAATAAGCCATTTAGATAAGTTCCAATCCAGATTCTGCCTTTTTTGTCTTCCAGTAGCGTAACAATCACATTGCTGGAAATAGGCATTTTTCTGATTTTGTTTCCAGAAGATTTTTCTTTGAGATACAAACCGTTTCCGTCGGTTCCCAGCCAGATATTTCCTTTTTTATCTTCAAGAAAATTACTTACATCTTTGCAGTCCTGCAATTCGATATTTACAAGATTTCCGAAACTGCTGTTGTAATACGAAATCCCTTTTTTATTATGGCCCGCCCACATTGTTCCCGTATCGTCTTTGTACAAACAGCCAATGTTGTTTGAAGCAATAGAAGAATTTGAATCGGGGTTATAAACAATGTTGCTACTGTTATTGTTGGCGGTATTATAAATAAAAATGCCCTGATGGTCTGTTCCAATCCAGACTTTACCGTTTTCGCCGTCTTTTATATCAAATATCACATCGTTTTGAGAATTGACAGACGAATTCAGTATGATTTTTTGCCATGCTGTGTTGCTGTTTTTCTGATAAAAAACCGAAGCTGTCTTAGCATAAATCCATAAACCTTTTTGAGCATCGATAAAGATTTTATTCTTTTGATTTTTAATATTTTGTGTAATAAATTCAGGAAGTTTTGAGATGGTTTCTTTTCCGTCTTTTTTGTTTATTGCTAAAATATTCCCTGATTGCAGGATTCGGAAAAGAGTATTTCCGTCATCTGCTAAAAAGACATTCGAAGCTTCTGTAATTTTTTCTTTGGTTGTAAAAGTTTTTAACCTTTTTTTATGCGTATCGTAAGCAAAAACCGTATTGCCGTGCAGCACCCATAAATCCTTGTTTTTATCTACATACACTTTGTAATTCTGATCTGCTTTGATTCCCAATTCCTTTAGCAAATTCGGAATATCACTTCTAAAATTATCTTTATTACGTTGATAAACAATATAATTGGATTCGGTACTAATCCAGATATTTCCAAGGCCATCTTCCTGCAATCCGCGGATATCATCATTTATTATCGAAGAAGGTTTGTCTGATTTTGTTGCATATACCTTAAAACCATAACCATCATAACGATTTAATCCCGATTCTGTACCAATCCAGAGAAACCCGTAACTGTCTTTGAGAATGCTTTTTATGGTACTGTTAGAAAGTCCGTCGTTGGTTCTTAAATGATGAAATGTATACGATTGCGCTGCAGCTTCAAAATAGGAGAGAAGTGACAGAAAAAGTACGTATATAATTCGGTTAAAGGGTTTCATTTAAGTTAAAAGCTTTTGACAGCACAAGATAGTATATTTTGAGAAACTGTATGTATAGTTGGGCATCTGATCTTTTTTAATCGGGGGTGATTAAATTTATACCTACAAGGTTTTAAAACCTTGCAGGAACAGTATTATAACCTACAAGGTTTCCAAAACCTTGTAGGTTTAGTTATAAATAGTTTCAAAACAAAGAGAGGTTTATATTTTTAGTATAAACCTCTTTTTAAAATTATTTCAACTGAATAATCTGCTGCTGACCGTTATAAGTGACTTCTTTTCCTTTGGCCTCATAATCAAAAGCTTGCGGTTTATTTTTACTTACGGGTACAATTACAAATTTTCGGTTTTTAATCATTCCGTCAAATTTACCTTTTTGATCACCAATGGTCAATGTTCCGGCAGCTTCATTATAATTGAAAGCGATATTGGCAAAACTTCCTTTTTCGTAATTATAGTTTTCATTTTCATCTTCATACAAAGTAAATTTACCATCTTGTCCCATATAAACATAAAGAACAATTTTGTCAGCCGGTTTCTCTGTAGTGTATTGTATTTCTGGTCCAACCGGAATAATTGCGCCTTCGCGAATGAACAACGGAATGTGCTCATAAGGGGCATCTACATTTACCTGCTGACCTCCGGTGATGTAACGGCCTGTGTAGAAATCAAACCAGTTTGTTCCTTCCGGGAAATATACATTACGGTTACGCGCTTCGTATTTGTAAACCGGACAAACCATAAAGGATGGCCCAAACATAAACTGATCGCTTACATTCTGCACTTTTTTATCTGCTGCAAAATCCATAAACAAAGGCCTCATGATGGTATAATCTTCAAAATAAGTCATTCCGGCCATCGTATAGATATACGGCATTAATCGGTAACGCAGGTTGGTATAATACAAAATTGATTTGTAAGCAGGATGTGTATCCGGCGCTATATTCCACGGTTCACGGTACGGAAACTGTCCGTGCGCTCTGTATAAAGGAGCAAAAGCACCAAACTGAAACCAGCGTGTGTTTAATTCTCTCCATTCTTTGTAATCAGCATTTTCCTGTCCGTTTTTGTCATATTGCTGTTGTCCGCCAACATATCTGTCTTCTACGCAAAAACCGCCAATATCCATTGTCCAGTACGGAATCCCGCTTACGGCAAAATTAAGTCCGGCAGAAATCTGAGCTTTCATATCTTCCCAGCGTGTTGCAATATCACCACTCCAGGTTGCGGTAGAATAACGCTGCAAACCTGCAAATCCCGAACGTGTCAATAAAAACACTCTTTTATTTGGCTCAACGCTGCGTTGTCCGTCATAAATTGCTTCTGCATTCATTAATGCATATGTGTTAAAAAACTCTGTAGAAGAGCCTAAAGCAGTAGGTCCGCACAATGCCTTGCGATAATCCATATCGGTACAGTCCAATACATTTGGTTCGCTGGCATCCATCCACCACGCATCTATTTTCAGAGGGTATAGATTATCATAAATCTGTTTCCAGAATAATTTTCTTGCCCCGCCGGAGTAAGCATCATAAAAAGAACCTACATAACCAGGACCAACCCAGTCACGAACATTATCTTTGATTGCTTGTTGGTACATCCAGCCTTTTTCATCAAATTCTTTAAAATGTTCGGTCGTTTTATAAAACTTAGGCCACACCGAAATCATCATTTTGGCATTCAGAGCATGAATAGAATCTACCATTCCCTGCGGATTTGGAAAACGTTTTTTGTCAAATTGGTGGCTTCCCCACGAATCTTCTTCCCAGTAATTCCAGTCCAGAACAATGTTATCAATAGGAAATTTACGTTTTCTGAACTCTTTTAAATTCCCAACAATTTCATCCTGGGTTTTATATCTTTCGCGGCTTTGCCAGTATCCCATTGCCCATTTTGGCATAATCTGAGATTTTCCCGTAAGGGTGCGATATCCTTTAATTACTTCATCTGCAGAATTTCCGTGAACAAAATAGTAATCGATTTTTTGTGTCATTTCACTCCACCATACCTGATTGTTTTTTTCTTCTGCCGGCTGTGGTGTAAGCACACGCAAACCACAATAAGAAGTTCCGCCGTCAGGTTTCCATTCTATTCTCAACGGTACACGTTTTCCTGCTTCCAGCGGAAGTGCGAATTTAAAACTATTAGGATTCCAGGCTGTTCTCCAGCGTTCAGGAACTACCAATTCGTTATTTAAGTACACTTTTACATAACCGGCGTAGTACAAAGTAAATTTGTATGTACCGCTTTCCGGCGCTTCAATTTCTCCTTCATATGTAACATTTGCATTTTTTAAAGGGAAATTTTGCGGCAGTTTTTTAATGCTTTTGATATCTTCAAAAAATATGGATTCTTCTTTGCGCTCGATATTTTGTACATCTTTTGCATTAGAAATATAAGTTCCGGTTAGAGCACCCGGATTTCCTTTTTTATCATATAATTTAAATACTGTGTTCAATTGCGCGTACGGACGGCTTTCGCCAAAACGGCTCAGCGAATAACTGTCCCACAAAACACCGTAGTTTTTGTTTGAAACTATAAAAGGCACAGAAACTTTGGTGTTGTATTGAAACAACTCTTCATTTTTGCCTTTATAATTAAACTCATCTGCCTGATGCTGTCCCAATCCGTGAAATGCTTCGTCGGCAGGTGAATCAAAAATCTGACGAACGGTATAGCCTTTTGTGCCTTCTACTTCAATCGGGGTAAAATTTCTTCCTCCTCCTGATTTTTCGGCCAAAATTGTTTTGCCATCTTTGTCTTTAAAGTTGATTCCGCCATTTACCTTAGAAACCATCACTTTTAATTTTGATGTTATTACCGAAATAGAATCGGCAACATTAGTTTCTACTTTATACGGAACTTTAGATTTTCCGGCAACAATAATCAGCGATGAA
Organism: Flavobacterium sp. 1355; assembly: GCF_017833415.1. Taxonomy (GTDB): domain Bacteria; phylum Bacteroidota; class Bacteroidia; order Flavobacteriales; family Flavobacteriaceae; genus Flavobacterium. Next base: position 275,178 of record NZ_JAFICC010000001.1, read on the forward strand.
TCTTTTTTGAATTCGGCATCGGGCGTTGCAGAAACGTGAATCAATTCGTCCTGTAAAACCTGAATGCGTACTTTCTGAACATCAGTTGTACTGTTTTGCTTTACGCTTACAATAATGCCGTTATCTATGCTCTGGTATTGTTTTACAGAACAAGATGCCAACAAGGTTGCAGCAAATAAATAATGTATTTTTTTGTGCATGGTCAAATAGTTAGTTTAAGTAAATATTAGGTAACAAATTTCATTAATTAAATTGTAATCAGGGGATTTGTATGTTTTAAAGAAGGTATCATGATGAATCATTTTGATATTAAAAGCTCATAATACTACATTTGGGGTTTGGTACTAAAAACAAAAAAGCCTTCTTAAATCGTTTAATTCAGAAGGCTTTTGAAAGAGAATAAGTATGTCCTAAATTTATCTCTTAGGTTTTTTTAGCATTATTTTTTAATCAGTTTTTCTACTTTGACACCAGCCTCAGTCGTAATTCTGATAAAATAAAGACCATTTGCTTTATTCGAAATATCAATTTGTGCACTATTGTTATCTTCGATCACAGTCTGAAGAATTCTTCCCTGAACATCAAATAACTCAATGCTTTTTATGGTAGTATCAGAATTGATATTTACATTTCCACTGGTTGGGTTTGGATATAAAGCAACACTTTTGTCCACTTCATGATCCTTAACTCCCAATGATTTGAAGATAGTCTCTGCTTTTTCAGTTTCAATAGGTGCATTATAATCAAAATAGATTTCAGCTTCCTTGTCAACATGGTCACCCGTCACAAGACTTGAAGACGTTTTGATTTTGAACAAAACATTTCCGTGACCGCCAACAGGAGGATCTTTTGCTGTCCTAAGATTAATTTTCGCAAAAGTAAATTCGGCTACATTTCCATGAACAGTTGCCTGAGATGGGTGAGAAGAGCTTATTAACTGCAATGAATTGATGTCATATTTGCTTTCGTCAATAATGATTTTTACCACTACATTTTCGGCATCTGCTGTTCCGGTATTTTCAAAATTTACGATGTAATGCAGATAATCACCAATTGTACTCGGAGAAACACTTTCTCCTTCCAGACAGGTAATATCATTCGGATCAAAAGAACCTACGACAACTTCACTGTAATTGAACACATTGTCTGCAGGATTAAAGTCTCCCGAAACAGGATTTACTGTTGCAGTAAAAATCAGGACATCTCCCAGATTTGCCGGCGGAACCTGTACAGGCGTATTTACATTTAAACCAACATAATAACTTTTGCTTTCAAAAGGAAGTAAGTTTGTGTAATTCCAGCCTAATACACCCGGAGTTTGTATGGCAGGGGCTAAAGTTGCAAGACCGTAATGCAAAAGGTTTTGGTTGTACGTAAAATTCAAGCTTCCGCTAACAGCTTGGTTTCCTTTGTTTTTGATTGTAATTTGATACCAGGCCATAAAACCCGGTTTTGCAGGAGCAATTGGCGCAATTACAATTTCGACATCGCTTTGAGATCCTGCTGCAGTGATACAAAAATCCTGTACTGAAACATGATTGTTATTATCGGGAAAAGTAAATAATGCGTTTACCGGAGAAATTGTAAATAATGTTGGATTTTCCAGATGTGGCGTAATATTAAAATTTCCTGAATCTGTATAATAGGTATACTTTCCGTTTGTGTGGGTAAAAGTTTCGCTTTGTATTGTTCCGTCATTAATACCCACTTTTACATTGGGTTGTTTGGCATCTGAGGCATCACAACCGTTATTAGTAAGGTCAAAAGAAATGGTGCCGGTGATAGTATTGTAACTTCCGCCCGGAGTAAAAGTACAATAAGAATTAACCACTGTATTTGATAATCCTAAACTGCCCAAATAGGTTTTGGTAGCAGCTATATCAGCATCGTCCTGACAAACAAATTTAAGAGCAGTATTTGTTGCAGTAAAAAACAGGCTTTCGTTTTTCCCGTTTTTTGCGAAAACAGTTTCAAGCGTTGGAACATCATTTGCCGACAGTGCCTGAAAGTTTGTGAGATTAGAAATATCAATGCTTTTTAATTGTGTGTTGCTAAGATTTAAAACTTCAATATTGGGAGAATCTGAAAAATCCAGTGTTGTTACGGGTGTATTAGTGCAGAACAAACTAATTAAGCCCGAACAGCCAGAAAAATCTATGGCAGTAACATTACTATAACCACAATTAAATTGTTTTAATGCAGTAAGTCCGGCAAGGTTTAGAGCAGTAATAGGCATCTTTTGCGGGACAGTTCCCGAAATCGAAAACAAACTAAGAGCCGTACAGCCCTGTACATTGATTGATGCTAATAAACTGCTTGTATTTGAAATTGAAGTCAAAGCAGTACAATTAGAAAAATCTGCATTGGCAATAGTCGTATTTGATATACTTAAATTTGTTAAAGCACTACAGCCCGCAAGATTTAATAGTGTAGTTGGATTATCTTCCAGATCAAGTACTTTTAGATGTGTATAGCCAGAAAGATTTAATGAAGGAATTTCGTTTACGCGCAATGTAACCGTTTCCAGATTAATGCAGCCCGTAACATTTAGATTCGAAATCTGATTGTTATTTACTATCAGTTCTGTAAGATTTGGTGAATCGCTCAAATCCAAAGCGGTAAGTTTGTTATTGTAAGCCTCGGCTCTAATAAGAGAAGTACAGCCTGAAAGATTGATAAGCGGCAGATTATTGTTATCTGCATTAAACTGTGTCAAGGCACTGCAACCGGAGAGATTTAAGGAAGTTAATTTATTATCTGGCATATCCAGCCTTTTTAAACTTGCACAATTAGAGAAATCAGCAGTTGTGATTTCATGGTTCTGAGCAAAAGTAGACGCAGGAATATCAAGTAAGGTACAGCCAGCAGCGTTTATTGCAGTAAGAGTTGGATTGTCTGTGATGCTAATACCCGTTAATTTCGTTAAACCGGAAACATCAATAGTTGTAATTTTATTATTTACAATATTAAAAAAATCCAGATTAGGACAACTTGTAAAATCTACAGAAGTAAGTTGGTTATCTTCCAGATATATTTGTTCTAAGCCAGTTAGATTACTAACATTTAGTGTAGTAAAAACACTGTTGTGCTGTGCTATAATTACAGACAAAGCCGGACAATTAGAAATATTTAATGCTGTCATTAATGGACTTTCCTGAATAGTAAGTGTATTTAAAGAGTTAAAACCTGAAATCGTTGCAGAAACCAATGTCGGGCTTTTACAAAAAAATGTTTCCAGATTTGGCATGGCAGCCAGATTAATGTTTGTAACACTAATCTCTCTGAACCCTAAGTCTGTCAGGTTTGTAAAACCTTCAATTCCTTGAATATTAGTAACCTGTGTTGCATTAGCCCCGTCTATCCAGAGTCTGTCAATTAGAGCCGCTTCAGAAACCTGGATCTGATTGTCAAAGTTGGTATCAATTCTCGTTACGGGAACACCGCCGGAAGAAGCTGTAAAATTATTTGCGCCGCCATTTACCAGCATCGCTTTGAAGGTAGGATCAGTAAAAGTGAGTGTCTGCGCATTTACCATTCCGGTAAAAAGCAATACCATTAAGAGTAATTTTTTTCTCATAATAAGCTGGTTTTGAGTATTCGTTAGAATTTGTGGGGATTTTTTTAAAGTGAATTAATGAGTTCCTGTAATTTTTCTTTTTTGCTCTGAGCAATAGGAATATTAGCGTTATCAGCCATAATTACATAGCCGCCATCGGTTTTGATATACGATTTTAAATAGGATAAATTGATCAAATGAGACTGATGAATGCGTTCGAAACCATGTTCTGCCAATAATTCTTCATATTCTTTCAGCGTTTTGGAAATCAATACCGGTTTATGATTTTTGATAAAAAACTGAGTATAGTTAATTTTGGCTTCGCAGCGAATGATATCCGAAACTTCAAACAAATGAATTCCGTCACTGGTTGACAATGCGATTCTTTTGAAATTATCTACTTTCTTTCGGATATTTTCCAACAGTAAATCGATGTTTTCAAATGAATTGTTTTTCCCGACAGCTTCCTTTATTTTGGTCATTGTAAGTTGCAGTTCTTCGGGATCAACAGGTTTTAAAATAAAATCTAAAGCGCTGAATTTAAACGCTTTTAAAGCATATTGTTCGTGAGCTGTAATAAAAACCACGTGCGCTTTTATTTTTCCGTTTACTTTTGATAATCGTTCCAGAATATCAAAACCGGTTCCGTCTGTCAGATGAATGTCAAGAAAAATAACCTGCGGGCGTAATTTCTCTATGGCAACAATTCCTGTTTTTACACTCTCTGCTTCGCCAACAATAAAAATATCATTGGTATAACGTTCCAAAAGTGCTTTCAAACCAGTTCTTAAGTGCTTGTCGTCGTCGATTAATAATGCTGTTATCATTTATTTTGGTATTATGGTATGTATTGAATTGGAAGGTACAATGTCACTTTTGTGCCCGATTTTTGTTGCTCAGAATTTAATTCGATAATCTCAATTTTTGCCGATTTGGAAGTGATGGATTCCATAATCTTCAAACGTTTTTTGGTAATCGCCAATGCCATAGACTGGTGTGCTGTAACAGAGTTTTCTTTTAAAATTTTGGATTCGGAAAAACCAATTCCGTCATCGGTAATAGTGCAGACAAGCTGTTCTTTCTGTACATCAAAATTGACGCTAATTTTTCCTTTTCCTTCTTTTGGCACCATGCCGTGAAGGATGGCATTTTCTACAAAAGGCTGAATAAGCAGTGGTGGCAATCCCATATTAAATTCTACATTTTCTGTAGATTCAATTTCAAAAGCAAACTTATCATCAAAACGAAGCTGCTCCAGTTCCAGATAATTCTGTAAGCTTTCTATTTCCTTGTCAATTGGTATAAGTGAACCTTTGGAATATTCAAGCGTAAGCCGCATTAGTTTAGAAAACTTGGAGAGGTATTTTAAAGCCGAATCAGTTCCGTTCTGAACAATAAAACTGGAAATCGAACTCAGGCAGTTAAAAACAAAATGCGGATTCATTTGCAAATGCAACGCTTTCTGTTCGTATTCGGCAACTTCTTTTTTTAATGTCAGCCGGCGTTTTACCTGCATTCTGTTGTAAATAACCAAACTTAAAACGATGAGTAATAATCCGCCAAAGATGGAAAAAATCACCAGCTGAATTTGTCTTTTATGTTCTTCAGAAAGCAGGGCTTCTTTCTTTTTAAATTCATAATTCATCTCAGCCTCAGCAAATTTTTTATTGGTTTCCTTATTGTTGATGCTGTCGCGGGCGGTGATATAATTTTTATAATGCTCGAGTGCCGCTTTTGGATCGTTTAAAGATTCATACAATTCACTTACTAGTTTCTCAGAATGAAAAGTCTGGTCCAGTACATCAATTTCTTTTGCATACAACAACGATTTGTTCGCATAAGTAAGCGCTTCATTATATTTTTGTTCTTCCTGCAGTAATAATCCAATACTGTGCAGGGCGAGCGAAGCCCCAAATTTATTCTGGATTTCTTCGTATGCGTCTAATGATTTCTGATAATATTCAAGTGCCAGGGCTTTGTTGTTTTGCTTTTTATAATAGTTTCCCAAATAATTATTCAGCAAGGCAAAACCGCGTTTATTGTTGTTTTTTTCATACCCTGTTTTTGCTTTTTTATAATATTGAATCGCATTTTTATATTCGCCAAGTTCAAAATATATTGCACCTATATTGGTAAGTGTCATTGGTGCATTTTCTTCCTGCAGAGGCAATTGTATTTTATAGGCCTCTTCAAGATAGTAAAGTGCTTTGGGATAGTTTTGTTGAGATTTATAAAGTATTCCGATGTTTATTAATACTTTGGAAACACTTTTCTGTTCCTTTATTTTCTGATAGTGTGCTAATGCTTTTTCATAATTCTCAAGTGCCAGTGTATGATTACTTTGTTCGGAGTAAACTACTCCCGAACTTGCATACGCACGAGCAAGGCCCCTGGTTGCTTGTTTTGTGTTTTTGTGCTGCTGCAAGACAACTTCATATTCGCTTTTAGCAGTGGTAAAATACTTAAGTGCCACTGCATAATTTCCCAATATTATAGAAGCATTTCCTTTATTGATATTTGCTGAAGCCAGACCAAAACGATAATCGTTTTTTGTGCTGAGAACCGTCGCCTTATTGGCAAAAAATAATGTAGAATCGGGATCAATCTCTTTGTATAAATCTGCCAGCTGGTTGTACTGATTAACCTTTAGGGTATCCGTTTTAGTAATGCGCAATGCGTTTTTTAAACTGTCGATCTGAACATTCTGAGCATTAGATATTCCGTGAGTAAGAATAAATAATAAGAAACAGATTAAACGGAATTTTGGGTTCACGTGGTTTGGTTTTTGGTTGTTGGCTGAGACAAATGTATGATATGTTTTTTAGTATCATAATATCAATTATTATTTATGCCGTTTTGATTATTATTTGCTCCGTATGACTTATTTTAAATGCAAAACGGCATTTAAACATCTTGTAGTGCTCTTGCTCAATTACAATAGTTTGGGTTGTGTTCTAAATTTGGCCTGCGTTATGAAGGAGCATTGGGATATTTTGAAAAGTACAATTAGTACAATCTTCTTTTAATTCTCAAACCGCTTCTCAGATCACAAATTATGTAGAGGCACTTTTGTAACAGGTACATTTTTTTGAATATTAGAAAGAAAAAGGGGAATAGTCTGTTACTATTCCCCTTTTTGAGTTTTTATGTTGGGTTGTTTTTTCAAAGTAAATTTAATAACCACAGCAGCCTGTTTTATAGCCGTTTGCACAGCCGGAACATTTGCAATTGGGTTCAAAAGAACCGGGAATCACAGTTTTTTATAATCAGATTCCAAAAAAATTATGGTTTTTCACATACCGCAATTTCTGTTTCAACGATTTTTAAAATGTTTTTCGGAATTTCCTCAAAACCTTCTATAGAATAAGGTTTAATCAGGTATGCTTTTACACCCAGCTGATCGCATTTTTCTTTGTACGCCGGATTTATACTGGTGGAATATACAAAGCAGGGAAGATGCTTAATTTCATCGGTATTCAAAATTTCCTGTAAGGCTTCGATTCCGTCTTTTAAGGGCATGTTGATGTCGGTAAGAATTACATCGGGCGTGTCTTTTGCAGGGTCTTTTAAGTAATTCAAAAGTTCTTCGCCGTTTGTTACAAGACTAACTTTATTAAAATGCGGATTCTTATTGAAAGCTGCGCAGATGATATCTGCATCATCAATATCATCTTCTGCAATAATTATATGTAGGTTCATTTTTTGCATTTTTATTATATTGAGAAATATAGATTAAATGTAGTGCCTTCGTGAAGTTTACTTTCGACAGTTATATACCCCGAATGATTTTCCATTATTTTTTTACAGATTGCAAGACCAATTCCATTTCCTGAGTATTCGTTCTTAGCATGTAAACGCTGAAAAATGGTAAAAATTTTGGTAAGATGGCTTTCTTCCATGCCTATACCATTATCTTTAATTTTAATCTGCACAAATTTATGGTTCTGATCAGGGCTTTCTATGTCAAAATCACCAATTTGAAAAATCTGGATAACAGGAGGAACGGATTCTTTGCTGTATTTAATGGCATTTGAAATAAGGTTAGAAAATAGCTGTCGCATTTGCACTTTAGAAGCGCGCAGAACAGGTAATTTTCCAACTTGGATATCTGCTTTTTTATCTGTTATTATGATTTCAAGGTCTTCTTTTACTTCAGAAATTATTTCGGCCAGATTTACCTTAGTAAGTTCTTCCTGAACAGTATGAGAAGAATAACTAACCAAATCGTCAACAAGAGAATTTAACCGTACTGCCGATAATTTCATTACATTCATAGCTTTGGCATCATCTACGGCCATTTTTTCGGCATTTATTCTTTGGCTGTACATTACTATTTTTCTCAGTGGCTCTTTAAGATCATGAGATATTACGTGTATAAACTCTCCCAGATTTTTGTTAATCCTGTTTAGTTCATTTAGTTTTTCCTCGAGCTCTTTTTGATGATGAATTAAGGCATCTTCATGTTTTTTCTTTTCTGTCAAATCTGTTATGATAACACCAATTCCCTGTACAGAAGGCTCAAGATCTGTCAGGGCAATGTAAGCAGGAAAAGTTTTTCTCTCATCATTGGTATTAAAAACAATTTCATGTGTAGTAACACCATATTTAAGAGCCTCTATAAGCGAAACAAAGTTTTTTTCATTATTGAAATACTCATACAAATAGTTTCCGATTATTTTTTCTGAAGGCGCACCTACAAGTTTTGCAAAATAATCGTTACAGTATAATATCAGGCCATTTCTGGAAATGCTCAGGGCGCCCTGTCCGAATTTTTCAATCAGGAGCCTAAAGGTGTAGTCTGCAGTTTCTAATGAATAAAGCTGGGCAACCCCATTATTATTTAATACCAACGCATCTACATCTCCTTGTTTAATAGCGTCAACAATACCATTTGATTCGTATAGTTCCTCTTTTAAAGATGCTATTTCTGCTAATAAGGATTCGATATATAAATTTTTATCCTCCAAATTTATTCCTCTATATTTAAAATTCTTAAAACCTTCTCTCTGTCTGATAAGTCACCTATGATGACTCTTTTTGGTTCCGGACTTATCTTTATTAGTGTCGGAACAGCAACAATTTGATGTGTAAACGCCTGCTTTTTATCACGGCTTATGTCTATGATTTCCAGCTCGTAATTGCCTTGAAAATATTGATCGCATATCCTGCGTAAATTTTCTATTGCATGTCCTGATTTGACAGACATTCCGGCAATAAAAAGCGTAAACTTATGTTTGGACGTACTTGAATCATCAGATGAGTTATCCATTTTTTATGACTTTACTGGTTTGATATTAAGTCCGACAAGCACTCTTTCTTCATTAGAAAGATCACCGATAATTTTACGGATTGGCTCAGGAAATTTTCTGACCAAAGTAGGGACAGCCAAAATCTGGTCGCCTTCTGCCAATTGCGGATTTTTCAGCAAATCGATAATTTCGATACTGTATTTTCCTGCCAGATATTCCTCTGCATATTTCTTTATGTTTTCCAGTGCCCTTATTGATTTTGGCGTTTGTCCTGCTATATACAGCAGTAACTGCCATTCGGCTACAACTTCTTTTTTCATACTACTCTTTTTTTCTGTTAGAAGACAATTTTTCCTGTAGTAATTCTGTCGCTTTCAGAATACTTAGTTCTTCTTCAGCAGATTCAAATTCATTTCTAAGTGCTTCTATATTCGCTTGCAAAACTCTACGCTTGCGCTCAATTTCCCTGTCTTTTCGGCTAATCTCATTTTGGAGCTTAATATCCGAAATGGTTTTTTTGAATTGGTATGACTTTCTCGCTGAACCTGTCAGTATTCCCTGCGGGCCTAATTCTACATCCAGTAATTCAATTCCATTGTTTGTAATAATAAATTCCCTTACCTGATTAGAGTGTCCCATACCTCTTGATTTTATGATAAAAACCCCTCGGTTTCGCTCTCCGATTCCTTCCATATCACGTACCGTAATCCAGGTATCTACTAATGAAGATACAGATTCTTCTGCAAGATCAGGCCTGAAATTTTCAGTTTGTTTATTTAAAGACGTAAAAAGTGCCGTAATATTGTTCACTTTTAGCATATCTATAAGCCTCACCAACATTGACTTTACTTCGTGTTCACTTCCTACAGAGATCAAATTACTGATAGGATCAATGATTATTGTAGTTGGTTTAAACTCCTTAATTAATTTTCGAAGAGTAAGCAAATGAAGTTCAAGACCATTAAGTGAAGGCCTTGACGAATGAATCTGTAAAGTACCGTTATCCAGAAACTTTTGCAGATCTACGCCAACCGATTTCATATTTCGAACTAATTGCTGCGGGGATTCCTCAAAAGCAAAATAGACTGTTTTCTCCTTATTTTTGCATTGCTGAGTTGCAAAATAACAGGCAATTGTAGTCTTGGCGGTTCCTGCCGTTCCGGATACCAGAATATTACTCCCGCGGTAAAATCCACCCCCCTCGAACATTCCGTCTAATCCTGCTAATCCTGAAGAAACAACATCAGAAGAAACTTCGTTGTTTAATTTTAAGGAGGTAATTGGAAGTACCGAAATACCATTTTCATCAATAAGAAACGGATATTCGTTTGTACCATGAGTAGAACCTCTGTATTTTACAATTCGGAGCCTTCTGGTAGAAACCTGTTCTGTTACACGGTGATCCAGAACAATTACGCAATCAGAAACATACTCTTCCAGTCCCTGACGGGTCAGAGTAGCTTCTCCACGTTCTCCGGTGATAATTGCTGTTACACCTTTTTGTTTCAGCCAGCTAAATAATCTTCTTAATTCAGCCCGTAGTATTGCCTGATTATCAAGTCCTGCAAATAAAGATTCGATAGTATCCAAAACAACACGTTTTGCTTTGATAGAATCTATGGCATGTCCTAATCTTATAAAAAGTCCATCAAGATCATATTCACCCGCTTCTTCTATTTCAGATCTTTCGACTCTGACATGATCGACAATTAATTTTTTACTCTTTTTAAGTTTTTCGAGGTCAAAGCCAAGAGATTTTACATTCAAAGTAAGGTCATCGGAGGGTTCTTCAAAAGACATGAAAACTCCGGGTTCGTTATGCTCAGTAATTCCTTTTATAAGGAATTGCATTGATAACAAAGTTTTTCCGCAACCGGCACCGCCACAGATTAATGTAGGTCTTCCTTTTGGAAATCCTCCATTAGTGATCTCATCCAGTCCGTCAACTCCCGTAGAAGATTTTGGAAAAATAAAACTATGTGATTTTGTTTGTTCTTGCACGATAAAATATATTCTGTTTACTCAAATATACGTTTTCCTGCAAAATATTTTATTAGCTTTTATTAAAGATTTAACAGCTGTTTAAAAAAAAATAAACACTTTTTTGAGTGATTTCCCATGAATTCCTACCAATGCGAGGATTTAAATGAAATTGTAAAAAATTAACAATGATGTTGTATTTATTACTTATTTTTGGCTGAGATGCTCAATATTTTTGCGAATTATATTTTTGTCTGATGTTGTTTTGGCTAAGTCAAAAGCAATTGCCAGTACTTCTAAAGCTTTTTGTTTATCAAAATCAGCATATAAATTTCCAAGAAGGGAATAATAGAAATGATTATCAGTTAAGTTGAGTTTTTCAGCCTCGGCAATAGCTTCTTTTTTGCCTTTAACTTTAGATAAAGCATAGGTTCTGTTTAAAGCAACAATTGGAGAATATTCTAAAATAATAAGGTTATTGTACAATTCCAGAATGCGTTCCCATTTTTCGATAGTATCTTCTTTGATGGTATGCCAATACGCAATTCCCGCTTCGAGGTGGTATTTAGAAAGCTTGTTTCCGGTTGAGGACTGACTCAGAAAATAAGTTCCTCTGTCTGTTAATTCTTTATTCCAAAGTGATTGATCCTGATCTTCATACAAAATAATTTCTCCGTTTGCTGATGTTCTGGCTTCAAATCTGGAAGAATGGAAACACATTAATGCCATCAAGGCATTGGTTTCCGGCAGATTGGTGTTTTTGTTCTGAATCAATAGAAAAGTAAGACGCATGGCTTCTGCGCAAAGATCTTTTCGCAAAGTAGTATTTTGAGAAGTAGAGTAGTATCCTTCTGAATACAAAAGGTAAATAGTTTTGAGAACCGTCTGCATTCTGTTTTTTATTTCAGAACTGCTGGGATTTTGTATTTTGATATTTTCTTCCTTAAGTTTTTCCTTAGCACGATTGATTCTTTTATAAATGACCTCTTTGTTCGAAAGAAAAGCATCCACAATTTCACTTATCCCGAAGCCACAAAGTAAATTAAGTGCCAGTGCAATCTGTGCTTCATCAGAATTACACGGATTGCAAACCGTAAATATCATGGCAAGCTGACTATCTGCAATATTCTGTTCTGATAAATCGATGTCTATTTCAGGATTATTTAATGGCGAATTATATTTGATTTCGCTAACAATCTTAGTTTCAAAAACAGTATTTCTCTTCAGGTAATTTTTAGTTTTATTTTTGGCTACTGTATACAGCCATGCAGTTGGATTTTCCGGAGTTCCTTTTATAGCCCAGGTTTCTGAAGCTGCCAGAAAAGTATCACTCACAATATCTTCGGCAATTTCGATATGATGAATACCAAATAAGCTGCAAAGAACTGAAACTATTTTTTGATACTCGGTTCTAAACAAGTTGGGTATAAGTTCTTTGTTCTCCATAGAATTAGTCCTAAATATTTCAATTTTTAAAATTCAAATTCCAAATTCCAATTTTAACTGTTATACAGCTAAGCAGATTTTTTTACAAAACTTGTAAAGCTTTTGACTTCATTTTGTGTGCTAACAAAGTATGTTGAGAATTGGAATTTGGAATTTTAAAAAATTGGAACTTAAAATTTTACATTGCCATTCTGATTTCTACGTTTCCGCCAAAATTCAAAATTGGGCATCCTTGTGCAATTTCCACGGCTTCATCATAATTGTTGGCTTTTACAATGACCAGACCTCCAATAGATTCTTTAATTTCTACAAAAGGACCGTCTGTGATTCCTTTAGTACTAACCAGTTTTCCCTGACCGTCCCAACGCTGCAAAGGTCTTGCTAGTTTATCCTGAGCAGCCAGACCGCCAAACCAGTTTTGCCATTGCTGTAAATGCTGCTGCAATTCTTCCGGAGAAGGCTGTGCTTCTTTTGATATAAAATCTCTTCTGAAAATTAATAAAAATTCATTCATTTTTTTATGTTTAATACGTTATCAAATTGCATTTTAAAAGAAAAAAGCTGCTTTTATCCCGTTATAAATTTAATGTTTTACCGAATAAAAACAGCCGTTTATGATTTAACCAAATTGTCCCACTCTGTAAGTTCCGGGAGTATTAGGAAAAGCAAGGTTAAAACGATTCCATGTATTAATTGTTGTAACTACAAGTGTAAGATCAATCAATTCTTCATCAGAAAATTCAGCATGCGCAAGATTGTAAATATCATCCGGAACATCACAAGCCGTCACTGCTTCTGCCCAGGCAAGAGCAACTCGCTCACGTTGTGTAAAATAAGGAGTTTCTTTCCAGGCACTAATACCTAATAAGCGTTGGATATCTTCGCCGTGAGCCAAAGCTTCTTTTGAGTGCATATCCAAACAAAACGCGCAATTGTTAATTTGTGATACCCTGAAGTCTACTAAATCTAAAAGAGATTTTTCAAGTGTTGTTTTTTTCAAATAACCAGTAATTCCAAATAATGGGGCTAATGCTTTTTGACCTTTTTCGAATAAATTAATTCTCGTTTCCATGTTGTATAATTTAAATGTTATACCCTAATGACAACCGAACTTTTAGAATTGGACAAAAAAAGTATATTTTTTTTTATTTTATTTTTCTTTCAGCCTTAACTATTGTATTTACTGATAAAATTAGAATTGAAAATTTCCTAATTGAGTATCAAATCTATTTTTTGAGAAAGACCATCTGCAATTTCAGGCGCATTTTTCAGACTATTATTCATAATCCACGGAGTAAGTTTTCCGTTTTCAATAATTTCCTTTTTAGAAAAAACCAGATTAAAGTACAAATTCAATTCGAGCGTTTCTGTAGGCAATGGTTTGTTTTTCTTGTCTTTCTGAATATCTTCATAATAATAACGTGATTTATTTAAACTAGGATATTTAGTCACCAAATAATCATTAACCATATAAGTTGGACCTTCGCCTTTGTATAAATCTTCGGTCAGGATTGGTGTAATCAAAATTTCTTTTATGCTTTTCTTCAATTGCTTATAATGAGCAGATGTTGTAGAAAAATCACCCTCAGCAAGTTTATCTCTTTCAGACAATCTTCTAATTACAGAAAGGCGCACATAATCGCCATTGATTTCTATCACCTTAAAAACATAATAATGTGTTGTAAAACTCTGACTTCCGTTAGAACCCCTTTGACTGCTGAAAATAAAACTTCCTTCCTGCAACTGATGTTCTTTACTGCTGATTGCTCTTTTCCAGATATAAGGTTTATAAATGAATTGTCTGACTACGAAAAAAAAGACAATAAACAGTATTGCGCTGATAAGGATTGTTTTCATTTTGTTTTAAGTTAAAAGTGGCGTTTACAGAATATCAATAGTAAAATTCAAATTAATTAATGCCGATTCAAAATTATTTGAATAAAAATTTATGTATTATAAAAAGTGAAACAACTTTTTTGTTTGAAAAAAGCATAATTTTATCCTTATGATATAAATTAATTTATGACAATAATATTCTTTTGTCTGATATTTTTATATCAAAAAAGGAATATTTAGATTTTTTCTTTAAAATAAAAATTGGTTTAAAAAAGACAGCCTCCATAATATGAAGGCTGCCCAGCTTTATTTTCTGTTTGAAAATATAAAAAATGTGATGGTGGCATTCTGCAGAAATTGGATAAGGTTTTCTTTCTTGTATAATCTGGCAATCTTACCTTAATTCAAATTAATAAGTTGCGGGCCAAACTCTTCATAGAAAATATTTTCCCGATTTACATTCAGGTTAATAAGTGCTTCGTATTGTGTTTTTATAAACATTTCAGGACCACAGATATAAAATTTTGCTTCTTCAAGTAATATAGCTTCTTTGCACTTATGAAGATCAACGCGTCCTTTTATGACTTGGTTTGAAGTTTCGTCATAATCTTCTACAGTATCATAAAACGTAAAAGTCTCCAGATGTTTTGCTTCTTTCTGTATTTCAATAATTTGATTTTTAAAAGCATGAACCGATTCATTTCTGCAGCCGTGAATCCAGATTGTTTTTTTGTTCTGAAGAGAATTCAAATTTGTTTCCAGCATACTCAGCATAGGGGTAAGGCCAACTCCGCCACTAATTAATACCAAAGGATTTTGTGAATCTTTTTCTAAATGAAATAATCCTGCAGGAGATGAGATGGAAATTACATCACCTTCTGATTTTGAATGTAAGGTATTAGAAACCAATCCTGATGGATTTGGCGCAATTCCGCTTTCTC
This sequence comes from Flavobacterium sp. 1355, assembly GCF_017833415.1. GTDB lineage: Bacteria > Bacteroidota > Bacteroidia > Flavobacteriales > Flavobacteriaceae > Flavobacterium. Next base: position 290,186 of record NZ_JAFICC010000001.1, read on the forward strand.
TTTTTACCGAAATTCTGTAATATTCATCATTAGAAGCATTTGATAAACTATACTGTCTTGGTTGTAAAAGATTTAATTCAGGAACAAAAACCTGAACACTTATAAACTGACCGGCATGAAAATCGGCAATTGCCAGCCCGTCTTCCGGATAAAGATAAAATGATTTAATTTCTGCAGATTCCTCAATAATTTTTTTGATGACAAATTTTCTCCATCCGTTCCAGCTTCCCGGTTTTGCTATATTTTCGTTATATAATCCCTTTTCTAGATCGATCATAATTTGTGCAAGCTGATAAAATGCAACTGTCCAGGCATCGAGAATCTCGGGAGTGGCAGCTTTGCCAACCACTTCGCCAATAGAAGCAATAAGATGTGTTCCGACTATTTTATATTGATCGGGCTGAATATTCAGACTTCTGTGTTTGGTGCCAATTCCCTTTAAGACGCCAATTAAAACGCTCGGGTCGTCGATATTTTCGGCGTAAGCCAGAACCGCATTTGCCAAAGCCGATTTTTGTCTTCCGTTGGCCTGATTTCCCATGTTGAACATATTTCGCAATTCGGGATGTGCCTTAAACATTCGGGCATAAAAATAATTGGTCAGGTCTTCGCCGCTTTCTCTTAAAATTGGAATGGTAGCTTTGATAAGCTCTTTTTGATAAGTATTCATTTTATGATATTATATAGGATTAGGATTTAAATTGTGGATTGTAGTAATGATAAAGCGCTTCAAAATTTTACTTTCACAAATTTAGAACGGTACTAAAACTTTTTTTTATGACTCAAATCATAAGAACCAAAAAAAAATTCCTGTTTTTATCAATTCAGGTTTTATATAAAAATGACGTTTATTACTCTATATATGATTGGATATTAGAGTTTTAAATTATAAAGGTTTCTTAAATTTATTTGTAAACATTTTCTCATGTTGTAAATTAGTATGTATAATCATTAAATTTTAGCCATGAAAATAAAAATCATGAGTGCTGCATTATTGCTGGTTTTTGCAATATCGGCCAACGCACAAAAGAAAATTGCAGTCACAGAACTGCCACAGCCTGCACAGGATTTTCTAAAAAAACATTTTAGCAATTCTGAAATTGAAGTGGCAAAGAAAGATGCTGAACACGGAGAAAAAGGATACGAAGTTAAATTTAAAGATGGCACAGAGGTAGAGTTTTGGAAAGACGGCTCATACCGCGAAGTTGACGGTGGTGACAAACCGATTCCGACTGCTTTTATTCCGGAAGCCGTCAAAGATTATGTGGCAAAAAACTATCCGAACGAAAAAATCACGCACATTGATTACGGGCACAAAGACCTTGATGTCGACCTGACAAACAAAATTGACCTGGAATTTACTAAAGAAGGAAAATTTATAAAAGGTGAAAAAGACTAAAGTATTGACAGACCAAAGTATTAAATTGGTTAAAAAAAGGAAAATAGCATTTATACTATTTTCCTTTTTTTGTCGTTATAAAAGAACAAATTATAAACGACCATTTGACTCTTATAAATGGTAAAAATTTTGACGCTCTGTCAGTTCAAAACAGCCGTGTTTACTACAAAACTTATCTTTAGATATACGCAAAATCTGTATAAACATTGTACAAGTGTATAAACTTTATACACATTCAAATAATGTAAACTATCATAAAACGCTCATACTGTATCTTGTAGTGTAATGGCACGCCCATTGCTAAATTGGTTTGTGTAAATCCTTACAATCAGGAAAAATTTAAAATAAAAGCCATACAGATACAAATAAACAGAAGTGCAATATGAAAAGTGAAACAATTATTTCAGACCAATTTTATACCACAGCCAACGACATCAATACTAATGAACTTTCTATAAACAGTTCCATTTTTCGTGTTAACAGTAAATCAAAAACATCAGAAAAAGAAAAAACCTCACGCTTAGGAAAAATTGTACTGTCAGGTACTTTTGCATTATTGCTTGCGGGAGCTTTTATGGTGTTTCAATTTCAACCCGATTTTGATCAGTTCCATATCGACAGAGTAAATTCAACAATTGGATTTCCTTTTTTAATATTGGCTGTAGCCTTATTTATCTTCCAGTGCGGAGTTTTTCTATACAATTTATATCTATTCTTTAAATACAAGCCAATCGAGTCTGTTTCAGACGAATTGCTGCCTACTTGTACTGTTATAGTTCCTGCCTACAATGAAGGTAAACTGGTATGGGATACTTTGCTAAGTCTTGCAGACAGCGATTTCCCGGAACAAAAACTTCAAATTCTTGCTATTGACGATGGTAGTAAAGATGATACCTGGTATTGGATGCAGCAGGCAAAATTAAAATTGGGAGACCGATTAACTATTTTTCAGCAACCCGAAAACGGCGGAAAACGCCACGCACTTTACCGTGGATTTGAATTGGGTACAGGAGAAATCTTTGTAACCGTAGACAGTGATTCTATCGTAAAAAAGGATACGTTGAGAAATTTAGTAAGTCCTTTTGTAGTAAACGAAAAATGTGGTGCAGTTGCCGGAAATGTTCATGTTTTGAACAATAAAAAAGCGATTCTTCCAAAAATGTTGAATGTAAGTTTTGTAATGAGTTTTGAATTCATGCGTTCTGCCGAAAGCCAATTAGGATCTGTTCTTTGTACACCGGGAGCAGCAGCAGCTTATCGCAGAGATGCTGTGATGAACTGTCTTCCTGAGTGGATTAACCAGACTTTTATGGGACAGCCATCTGATATTGGAGAAGATCGTGCCATGACAAATATGATACTGAAACAAGGATTGCATGTATTGTTTCAAAGAAATGCTTATGTATTGACCAATGTGCCGGAAGAGTACACTGGTTTGTATAAAATGTTTATCAGATGGAGCAGAAGTAATGTCCGTGAGAATCTGATGATGGCAAAATATGTTTTTAAAGATTTTAGAAAAGAATCTAAATTTGGTGCAAGACTTTTGTTTATCAACCAGTCATTAAAAATCATTTTAGCTTATCCGTTCCTGATTTTTATGCTGATTTTTATTGCAACGCATCCATTGTTGTTTTTAAGTTCAACCTTATTAAGTATATTAATTGTATCGACATTTCCGGTACTGTTTTATGCCAAGAGATATAGTCTCTCAGAAGCATTCTGGGCTTACTCGTACAGCATTTTTTATACTTTTAGTTTATTCTGGATAACGCCTTATGCCATAGTAACCGCCAATAAAAGAGGATGGTTAACCCGAGGGTTAACAGTCTGATTTAAATATAATTCAGAATGCCTGGAATTAATTTGTTGTAAACTCCTGTTCAATTGAACAGGAGTTTTTTTGTTAAGACCAAATTGACTAATTTTAAATATGCTGAAAATTGCAGAAAAAGACATCAAGGTAATTGCTGATTGTATCAGAATTCCATTTTTGCCATTATTAACTGGTGAAGGAAAAGTATGTTTTGCAACGAATATAGAAATAAGACCTGAATTTCTGGAAAGTTTTAACGAAAGGCATATTCTCGCTTATGTTTCCGGCTATCTGAGTGTCACAGGAAATAAAATAAATAGCATAGAAATACCTTTTCCAAAGAATGCTGATTCTTTTTGGAAATTGGTTGAAAAACGAAACATGGAGAATTTATCTTATTTGGAAAGCTCTGATTCTGAAGTACTTTTTGTAGACTATGAATAAAAGGCTTTTGTTAAATTTAATAATAAAGTTCAAACGTTTTACTCAATTTACAATATATTGCCAAAGTCAATAAATCCCGTTAATTTCCTACTTCAATAACAATGCAAATGCCTTTTTTAAATCGTTCTTTTTAAAATAAAAGTTAAAATATTTTTTATTTTAGACCGAACGGTCTTATATTTGCAATGTCAAAAGGAGAGATTATGAGCAAAGCAGAAAGAACCCGACAATTTATTATAGAAGCTGCAGCACCGATTATCAATAAAAAAGGAATGGCCGGAACTTCTATGAGTGATATTATGGAAGCTACGAAACTTGCTAAAGGAGGAATCTACGGAAATTTTGAAAGTAAAGAAGAAATTTGCATGGAGGCCTTTATGTATTTAAGATCACAACTGGCAAATAAATTAGATTTGGCTGTTGCCAAAGGAAAGTCGGCACAGGAAAAACTATTTAACTTACTGGACGTTTATAAAAATGATCAGAGCATGATGGAAGGCTGTCCGATATTAAATTTTGGAACAGAAGCAGATGACACCAATCCGGTAATGAAAGAGCAGGTAAAAAAAGCGGCTTATTCTGCACAGAAAAGATTTTTTAATATAATTGAAGAAGGGATTCAGAACAATGAATTGTCAAAAGACATAAATCCGGAAGTTTTAAGTATAAAGATTTTTGCAATGGTAGAAGGCGGCATTTTATGCGGAAAACTAGTGGGAAACCAACAGATGGCTATTGTGCTGGATAGTATTAAGGAAGATTTTAAAAGATATGTGTTATAACATATTTTTTTTACCATTTTTTAGACCGTTCGGTCTATTTTAATAAAAGTTTAATAATTAAATATAATCAGAATGTCAAAAGTAATTTTAATAACAGGAGCCACAAAAGGATTTGGAAAAATCTGGGCAGAAGCATTTTTAAAACGTGGTGATAGAGTAGTGGCTGCAGGAAGAAATTCCGAAGCACTTCAGGAACTTAAAAAGCAATACGGAGATTTGGTATTACCAATTCAATTGGACGTAAACGACCGAAAAGCTGCATTTGAAGCAGTAAATAAGGCAAAAGAACATTTTGGAAGAATTGATGTTCTGATTAACAATGCAGGATATGGTTTGTTTGGAGCAGTTGAAGAAACATCAGAGGAAGAAGCAAGAAATCAAATGGAGACTAATTTTTTTGGTGTGCTTTGGTTATCCCAGGCTGTATTGCCTATTATGCGCGAGCAAAAAAGCGGTCATATTATTCAGGTATCAAGTTTCTTAGGATTGATAACACTTCCGGTTCTGGGATTATATAATGCCTCAAAATTTGCCGTAGAAGGTTTAAGCGAAACACTTGCATCAGAAGTTAAAGGTTTTGGAATTAATGTTTCTCTGGTTGAACCAAACGGCTACACAACAGACTGGTCTGGAGAATCTGCTTTTCAAACCAAAAGCATGTCAGTTTATGATCCTGTAAAAGCAGGTTTTAACGAGGCAGTAGCAACTCCGGGAATATTTGGAAACCCCGAAGCTACAGCACCGGTTATCTTAAAACTGGTAGATGCAGCAGAACCTCCTCTAAGATTATTATTGGGTTCATTTGCTTATCCGGCAGTTACAAAAGTATATGAAGAACGTCTGCAAAGCTTTGCAGAATGGAAAACCGTTTCTGATGAAGCACACGGAGCATAATTTAGACTAAAAAAAATGAGAATTTTACAAGAAAACCACAAGGGCTTTAGTACTATACTAGCCCTTGCACTCATTCCGTTATCCGGTTTTGCGACAGATATTTATTTACCGTCGCTTCCGGCCATGGCAAGTGATTTGCATGTTTCTGCCGCAGCTGTACAGCTGTCACTGGTATTATTTATGTTTAGCGTTGGGGTAAGCCAGTTTTTTATCGGGAGTATATTAGACAGTTTTGGCAGATACAAAATAGGTGTTGCCTCACTGGCATTATTCTCTTTGACTAGTTTTGTTATTGCATTGGTTCCCAATATTTATGTGATATATGCAATGAGAATTATTCAGGGAATTACGATTGCGCTTATCGTAGTAGGAAAACGAGCTTATTTTGTTGATCTTTTTTCTGGCGAAAAACTAAAAAGCTATATCAGTTTATTTTCGATAATCTGGGCGTGTGCACCTATTATGGCACCGTTTCTTGGCGGATACCTGCAAAATAGTTTCGGATGGAAATCTAATTTTTATTTCCTTGGTGTATTATCATTGGCTTTTGCCATCCTTGAATTGGTTTACAGCGGAGAATCCTTAAAACATTATCAGCCCTTTAAACTAAAATCAATTGTAGAAACCTATTCGGGAATGCTCAGAACAGCCGATTTTACTCTTGGTCTTGTCATTATCGGAATTTGTTTTGGAATCGTGATTGTGTACAGTCTGTCAAGCCCTTTTATTATCGAACGTGTTTTGGGATATTCTGCAATTACAACGGGTTACAGCTCTTTATTATCCGGTTTTTCTTTGATGACAGGCGGAATCATTGCAAAATCACTGATTAAAAAACCGCTGGCGCAAAAAGTAGGAACTGCATTTGGAGTCCAGATAATACTGGTACTCTTGATGATTTTTACCGCTTCTTACACCAGCAGCCTTTATACACTGATTGGTTTTATAATCGGAATTCATATCGCCGGAGGATTTATTTTTAATATTGTTTATGCGTATTGTCTAACCCGTTTTTCAAAAAATGCAGGTGTAGCAAGCGGACTTACAGGCGGCGTGATGTATATGATCAGTTCTGTATTCAGTTACGGATTTACTAATTTATTCGAAGTAAAAAGCCAGTTATTACTAGGCGCAGCAGATCTTTCTTTGCTTTTGATTGTTACTGTTTTGTTTATGATCTTTAACAGTTACAGAACAAAAAGCCTGGCATTAAATGTGATTAAAGAATAACAGAATTTTTGTATTCATTAGAAAGTCCCGTTTATTAGACGGGACTTTTTAGTTTTTAAAACTGGACTTTCAATTATTAAACCGCTGTGTAGACTCTCTTTCAATAATATGAGTTGGCAATTCAATAATTTGATGCACTACAGGAATATGTTCTTTAATCTGTGCAATTTCATCAATTAATATAGAAGCCGCACGATATCCTATATCGTAACCAGGCTGATCGATTGTAGTTAGTTTTGGTGAAATTACCGTACTCATAAACCAGTTGCTAAATCCAAAAACAGCAACTTGTTCGGGAGTTTTTATTTTCTTATCGTTAAAATATTTAATGATTCCGATAGCGACCAAATCGGTAACCGCAAAAACGGCATCAACATCCTTGTGATCTGCCATTAATTTTTCGGCATTTTCATAGCCGTCTTCAAAATCGGTATTATGATCGCAAACGTAAACCAAAGACGGATCGTATTTTATGTTATGATCTTCAAGCGCTTTTTTATATCCTAAAAAACGATCAATAGAATTCTGAGGAACATAAGAACCCCGAAAATGCGCTATTTTTTTAAATCCTTTTTCTATTAAATAAGTCACGGCATCATAAGCCGCTTTCATATCATTTATAACAACTTTAGAACAATCAACCCTTTTGGCAATTTTATCAAATAAAACGACAGGAGTATTTTTTCGGATGGCATCGTTGATATGAGAGAAATCATCTGTCTCATTAGAAAGGGACATCAAAATACCATCGACTCTTTTTTGTAATAACAAGGCAACCTGTTTTTTTTCAAGCTCATATTTTTCGCTCGATTGCAGAATAATAACGAGATAACCTCTTTTTTCGGCTTCCTCCAAAATTCCGTTTAAAACGCTGGAGAAAAAATGGTGAACCGTTGCAGGAATAATAACACCGATAGTTTTGGTTTCGTTGGTGCGAAGGTTAACGGCAACAGAATTAGGCATATAATTCATCTTATCGGCCATTTCCATGACCTTTGCACGCGTGCTTTGACTAACATCATTATAGCCTTTTAACGCTTTAGAGACTGTCGTAACAGAAATTCCGAGTGCAAAAGCTATATCAATTAATTTGGTATCATTCATAAAATAAATGTACTAAAATAAATTTCATCTGTATAAATTTAATTTTCGAAAACGTTTTTGGTGATTTCGAAAACGTTTTCGGTTGTAATTTCGTCATCAGGTTTCAATTAGTTATTAAGTTTACATTAACAATTACAATTTTACTAACCAAACCAAAAAAAAATGAAACTGATTAATACGTATTTAGGCAGATTACTTTTGTTGTTTTGCCTAATCCTTACATCAAACAATTTGTTTGCACAGGAGAAAATTACCGTTTCCGGAAAAGTATTCGACGAAAGCGGACAAACCGTTCCAGGAGCCAATGTATCCTTAAAAGGAGCAGACCAAAATGTAGTGACCGATATCAACGGAGCTTATACATTTTCTAATGTAGCTGCCGGAACTTATACTATATCTGCAACAAACGTTGGGTATAAAAGCTTTGAGAAAAAAATCACGGTAAAAGAGGGTGAATCGATAGAAGAAAACCTGTTTCTGGAAACCGAATCTCAAAACCTGCAGGAAGTAGTCGTTACAGGATCATCAAGCCCAAGATCTAAACTCGAATCGAGCGTCGCTATTACTACAATGGGCGCAAAAGCCATAGAAGACCGTGCACCGGCAAGTACGGCAGCACTGTTACAGACAATTCCGGGATTTGTAGTAGAAGCATCAGGAGGAGAAATAGGAAACAACCTTTTTGCAAGAGGAATTCCGTCTGCAGGAGCTTATGAATATGTACAGATTCAGGAAGACGGATTGCCTGTTTTTGAAGACGGAGCTTTGCAGTTTGCAAACGCAGATACTTTTTACAGACTGGATGAAACTGTAAGCAAAATGGAGGCTGTACGTGGTGGTTCTGCATCAATTTTTGCCAACAATGCTCCCGGAGGAATCATCAATTTTATTTCTAAAACAGGACAAAATGATTTTCAGGGAAGAGCCAAATTCTCAACTTCAGATTATGGCCTCTTCAGAACTGATCTTAATTTGTCGGGTGCTTTAATACAGGATAAATTATTCTTTAATATCGGAGGTTTTTACAGAGCAGATAATGGGGTAAGAAACACTGGTTTTACAGCCAACAAAGGAGGACAGATAAAAGGAAACCTGACCTACAAATTTGACGATGGTGATTATTTAAGAGTTAATTTTAAACATCTGAATGACAGAAATACATTCTATTTGCCAATTCCATTAAAAAGCAATAACGGAAAAATTGAAGGAATAGACGGCTTTGACCCTAATTATGGAACACTGACGTCTGTAAATTTCAGTCATTTGAATGTACCTCAATACGGAGGCGGAACTTTTAGTGCAGATTTAGAAGATGGTTCTCATCCGGTAATCAATTCAATTGGTGCTGAATTCAAAAAGAAAATTTCAGACAAAGTATCTTTCAAAAATGCATTCAAACAAACAGCTATTGATTTGAATTACAATGCTATTTTTCCAAACGGAGGACCATGGACGCAAGATGCTTATGCAACAGATATTCAGAATACTACTGCTGCTAATTTAACTTACACTTACGTGGATAACGGAGCTGCTGTAGATCCAAATGCCTTGATTATGAGAGCAGACCACTGGTATATTCACAAGAAAATGGACAATTTTGCTAATAATTTCTCTTTTTCTTTTGATTTAGATCCTGTACAACTGACCGCCGGATATTATTATTCTAACTGGAAATCAAATCAATACTGGAACTGGAATTCGTATCTGGTAAGCGTTTCCGACAATCCAAGATTATTAAATGTAGAAGACAATACAACTGGTGTAAATCATACATGGAACGGTGTAGAAAGGATTACCTGGCTGGAAAGAGATGCGCAAACAAAAGGCCTTTTGAATGACATTTATGCCGATGCAGAAATAAAAGCAACTGATAATCTAACTTTTAATGCAGGTTTACGATACAATAAAGACAAATATTCCGGATACCGTGATAATGCCAGATTTTTTGCAGAAGATTTAGGAGTTATAGACAACAACACTGCCGATGACGCTGTTACGACTGTAAAAGGAAACCCTTATACTTATTGGAGATATGATGTAAGCGAATGGTCATATACAGCCGCTGGAAATTATAAATTTAATGATAATATGGCATCGTATGTTCGTTATAGCCACGGTTTCAGATCACCAATCGAAGAATCATTCTATGACAATGCAGCCGATTTAAGCAAACTCGAAAACACAGAAGTAAATCAGTTTGAATTGGGTTATAAATTTTCAAATTCATTTTTCTCTGTGAATGCCAATCTGTTTCACATGAATTTAAAGAATGTTGCCTTTACCGATATTTTATCTGACGGAAGCTCTGAAAACAAATTTGCAGACGTAAACAATATTGGACTTGAAGTAGAAACCAATGCAAGATATGAAATGGTGAAGCTGAATTTTACATTTACGGTTCAAAAACCGGAATACGACAATTTTACAGGAACAAATGCAGATGGTTCTACTTTTGATTTTAACGGAAACACAGCAAGAAGAATCCCTAAATTCTTCTGTAACCTAAGACCAGAAGTTGATATTACAAAAGATTTTAGCGCTTATGTGCAATTCTCTTATTATGATAAAAAGTTCACCAATCAGGATAACAGACAGGTTTTACCGGCATACAAAGAAGTAGGAGCAGGTTTAAACTATAAATACAATAATCTTCGTTTTGCGGTTGATGCCTCAAACTTATTCAATGAGATTGGTTTAACAGAAGGAGATCCGAGACAAACTACATCTGCCGCCAGCGATGTGTTTATGGCAAGACCTATTTTAGGACGCGCCTTTAGATTTTCGGTAGCCGTTAACTTTTAGTTGGTTTAGTTACCTGATATTTGACCAAATGCTGTTGCAAAGACAGCATTTGGTATTTTTATAACTTTATACAATGTCTTTTTTATAAGCAATTTTATAAACAAACCAATCTGTTAATGAAAAACTTAGGAATAAAAATATCCCTTTATCTCAATTATTTTGTCTTTGCTATTTTATTGAATAGTGTTGGCATTGTAATTCTTAAATCGCAAAAAAATTACGGAGTAGATGAAGTACAGGCCAGTATTCTGGAAGCCTTCAAAGACATGCCTATTGCTATTGTCTCTTTCTTTATAGCCTCATTTCTCCCCCGTATAGGCTACAAGAAAGCAATGCTTACAGGTTTGGCCCTGGTAACTCTGGCCTGTATTTCAATGTATTTCGGAAATTCTTTTGACAATGCCAAAATATTATTTGCCACTGTCGGTGTATCTTTTGCCCTGATAAAAGTTTCGGTTTATTCCCTGATCGGTACCGTAACAGAAAATCAGAAAGAACACAATGCCTTGATGAGTAGTATTGAAGGTGTTTTTATGATCGGAATTGCGCTGGCGTATTTTTTATTTCCTGCTTTTAATAATGAAAACGATCCTAATTCATGGTTAAATGTCTATTGGTTTTTGGCAGGTTTATCTATAGTCTCTTTTTTATTCCTGTTTTTTACCAAATTTGAAGAAACTGCAGTAGCAGCCGGAGCCAATTTTACAGATGATTTTCTGCAGATGTTTAAGCTCATAGCCAAATTGTTAACAGTTATTTTTGTAATAAGTGTTTTTTTATTCGTCATGATCGAGCAGGGAATACTTTCCTGGCTGCCAACGTTTAATACCAAAGTGCTTCATTTGCCTGAAAACATAAGTATCATGATGGCAAGTATTCTGGCGATTTCACTGGCAATAGGCCGATTAGTAGCAGGTATCATAACCAAAAAAGTAAACTGGATTTGGGTTTTATCGGTTTGCATAATAGCCGCCATGTTAATCGTTTATTTTGTCCTTCCAAATGTAGTTGGACTGGAAGTTAAAAACATTAATACACTTGCTGATATTCCGCTTATTGCATTTGCATTTCCTTTGATCGGCTTGTTTATTGCGCCAATATATCCTTTGCTAAATTCGATAGTATTGAGTTCGCTCCCAAAAAACCTGCAGAGTTCCATGACAGGATTAATTGTTATTTTTTCTGCTTTGGGCGGTACATTAGGTTCACGTATTACAGGCTGGTTATTCAAAAATGAAGGTCCCGAAAAAGCATTTTATTTTACTTTGATTCCCATGTCTTTATTGTTGATTTCCTTTTTTATTCTCAAAAAAATTACCTCGAAAAATGAAATTTAAATTACACATAAATCAGACTCTTGCTCAATTACTGGCTCAGGAAGATACTGATGGCGACAAAAAAATAACCATTGATGACAAAGGCCCAAAAAGCTTTTTGCTCCAGGATGAAAAAGGTAATTCTATTGCAATTGAAGGAACGTACCAGCTTTCTAATTTGCTGCAGGAACTCGCATTATCTAAAAAAGGCAATAATGAGTTTGCCGAAATCGACTTAACCGAAATCACAGAAGATCCGGTTAAAAGAATTTCCAGAAAAATAAAAGACTTGTACTGGAAAGGCCTTACACGAACGATAGACGCTGCCGGAGTAAAAAAAATAGTAGAAGACGACAAAATAGAAAATGCAGTTTCGTATCTGTATGTTCCTACGGGCGATGCTTTTGCTTTTGAGTATTTCAAAAATTTAGAAGCCTCAAATCCAAGGTTAAAAGTGGTTCACTTGCCCGAAGATATTTCACCGGAATATGTTTTATCACTCAACAAAAAACCTGGAATTCTGGCTTTGGCTCTTCAAACCAAAAATGGCAAAACCGACGGAATTCCTTTTGTAGTTCCAGGAGGAAGATTTAATGAAATGTATGGCTGGGACAGTTATTTTATTGCGATGGGACTTTTGATTGATGATAAAATTGATCTAGCTTTTGGCATGGCCGAAAACTTTAAATATCAGATTGATCATTACGGAAAAATCCTAAATGCCAACAGAAGTTATTATTTGACCCGCACACAGCCGCCCTTATACACTTCTCTAATTATAGACATTATCGAGAAATCAAATCCCGATATTTCATGGATTGAGAAACATTTAAAAACAGCAATCAAAGAATACAAGACTGTTTGGATGGAGGAGGGAAAACGACTTACTGCAAATGGATTAAACCGATATAAAGCAGAAGGCATCGGACTTCCGTTTGAGGTAGAAGAGGGTCATTTTGATGATATTTTAGAAAAATATGCACCAAAGTATAATCTCTCAACAAGAGAATTTGAAAAAAAATATCTGGAGAGAGAGATCTTAGATGCCGATTTGGATCACTACTTTACCCATGACAGGAGCATGCGCGAAAGCGGTCATGATACAACCAACAGATTAGTCGGTATTTGTGCTGATTTAAACACAGTTGCGATCAATAGTCTGCTGTATAAATACGAATGTGATATTTCTTTTTTGATTTCAAATTACTTCAGTGATAAATTTATTTATAACACTGACCAGATTTATTCCGGTAATTACTGGAATAAAAAGGCGGAAGAACGCAAACAAAAAATTAATGAATTGTGCTGGAATGAAGAAAGCGGAATTTATTTTGATTACAATTTTGAGATAGAAAAACAACATCATTTTGAAGCGGCAACGACATTTTATCCCTTATGGGCAAAAATTGCTACACAGGAACAAGCTGAAATTTTAGTCAAAAAAACATTGCCGAAATTTAAAATGAAAGGAGGCATTGCCGGAAGCACAAAATCATCGGTTGCAAAAGTAAGTGACAATGCTCCGGTAAGGCAATGGGATTATCCGTTTGGCTGGGCTCCGCATCAGATATTTTTATGGAAAGGCTTATTAAACTATAATTTTCAGGATGAAGCACAGGAAATGATCTATCGCTGGTTGTGGCTTATAACCCGAAACGCTGTTGATTATAATGGTACAATTCCCGAAAAATTTGATTTATCAATTAGCTCACACAAGATTTTTGCCGAATATGGCAATGTCGGAACCGAGTTTAATTATATAACCGAGGAAGGTTTTGGCTGGATGAATGCTTCGTACCAATTTGGCCTTACACTTTTGAATCCGGACTTAAAAGAAAAATTATCCGGTTTGATCGATCCCGATAATTTATTTTAAAAACAAATCCTGACAATTTACCTGTCAGGATTTTTTATTAAAGCATTCAGGATACAGGCTAAAATTTATAATTAATTTGAGCTGATGCATAAGGGGATAACTGAAACTGATAATTATTGTTATTATTGAAAATGTTTTTGAGGTTTCTTTCTGTAAAATACGCAGGTCGCATAGCACTGATTCCGAGAGTAACAGGAAGTGAAATATTTTTAGTGATTTTAAACTCAGGCCTTAATCCCGTTACGACATACTGATGTGTAAATATCACATCTTTTCCGTCTTTTTCCAGAAGAGCCAGTTGCCCGTTCATTTCGCCTATTAAACTTAAGGTCATATATTTACTTATTTCATAACCAGCCGATAGTTGAAATCCGCTCACAAGCGAAACATTAAAAGTATATTTTCCCGGAGAATTATAATTAATATACAAAGCAGGAAATATCATTGGATAACCAAAAGCATTGTTGAAGGCAACGCCGCCTCCGAGGTCTAATTTTGAGTTGATTTTTTTGATGAATATAGCGCCGGCATTTCCAAGAACATTTCGGGCACCCATCTTTGAAATTTTGGTCTGATCAGTATAAATTCCCGCACCGGCAAAGGTTAGCATATTCCATTTTTTGTTTAACGGAGTGATATTAAATAAGGAAAATTGCGCATTGACAATATCCGACAATAGCATATCCTGAGTGAAATTTTTATTTTTTAACGAAGTATAAGAACCCGAAAGCGCTACACCCCAAACGACTGCAAGACTGTCTTTGTTTATTTTCATCGAAATCGGAATTTTGGCGTTCACCTGATAAACCGCTGCAGAACCTTTGCTTTCTCCCAATTTGTTATTGTTTTCATCGGCATAATGGGATTCTCCAAAATATTCGGCCTGAATATTTATCTGCGCTTTTACTTGTGTAGCAGCAAGTAATAATAATAACAAAGTAATCAATCCTGTTTTCATCTTTATATATTTTTAATTTGACAGGGCAAAACTATTATATCATACCAGTGCATTTTTTTGCTTTTGACTAGTGGTCGTGATTTGTTGACCAACGGTAAGTGCTGCGGATAGAAAATAAATTAATTTTACAATCTAATTTTGTCATTATGTTTACTATCAAAAGAGCGAGTCTGCTTTTCTGGACTTTTCTGTTCCTCATTGTTCTGCTGCAATTATCACTCTCTACTAGCCCTGATTTTGGCTTTGGAGTCGCTTTTATTCATGCTGTTGTACTCGTTTTGACTTTGCGGGTGCATGTTTATTTTCTTAATCTTCTGATCAAAAAATATATTTATACGCACAATACCGCAGATTTTGTCTTTTCTGCTCTATCAATTAGTTTACTGACATCGGTTTTGCTTACTGCCGAAAGCTATTTTCTAACCATTATGATGTTGTCTACCACTGTTCTGCACGACAATGACATCATATCACTATTTTGTGGGATGCTGTTGGTCAGCATCCTGATTTCGGGAATGAGTTATTCGATTGAATTGTATAAACAGAATATTGCTTCGGCCAAAAGACATCAGGAATTACGAAATAATGTTCTCGAAATGGAAATTGATCATTTAAGAACACAACTAAGTCCGCATTTTACTTTTAATATTCTCAATAACCTGCAATTTCTAATTCGCAAAGATCAGGATGAAGCTTTGGAACTTTTATCCAGATACAGCAAGATATTACGTTATTATGTATATGAATCTCAAAATAAA
This sequence comes from Flavobacterium sp. 1355, assembly GCF_017833415.1. Taxonomy (GTDB): domain Bacteria; phylum Bacteroidota; class Bacteroidia; order Flavobacteriales; family Flavobacteriaceae; genus Flavobacterium. The sequence continues at coordinate 305,565 of NZ_JAFICC010000001.1, forward strand.
TGGATTAAGTTAGATGATGAAGTTTCTTTTCTTAAACATTATTTTGAATTAGAAAAAGACCGATCCGGCGAAGATCTTGAAATTTCTTGTCAATGGGATATTCCTGAAAATACACTTGTGATAATTCCTTTTCTGCTTTCAACTTTTGTAGAAAATGCTTTTAAACATGTTTCCTCTTTTACAGAAAGAAAAAATTACATAAAGCTGCATGTTTTTCTAAAAGATGAAAATCAATTGGTCTTAAATATAAAAAACTCAGCAGAACAACATTCACAAAGCATTAAAAAGGAAGGAGTTGGTTTGAAATATGTAAAGAAAAGACTGGAACTTTCTTATTCTGATAATCATGAACTAGAACTGACTCAGGATACTGATTCTTATAGTGTTCAGTTGCTATTAAATTTAACCAGCGTATGAAATGTATTGTAATAGACGATGAAAGAATCGCCAGGGAAGGCTTGCAGTCATTTATCAGGGAGTTTGATTTTTTAAGCAATGCCGGTGTTTTTTCTAATGCGCATCTTGCACTCGAAAAATTAAAAAACGAAACCGTAGACCTGATTTTTCTGGACATCGAAATGCCATTGCTCAATGGACTGGAGTTTGCAAAACTTATTTCTGACAAACCTTCGATGATTATTTTTACCACAGCTTATTCTGAATATGCATTAAAAGGATATAAAGTCAATGCTATTGATTATCTGGTAAAGCCGATATTTTTTGAAGATTTTAAAGCTGCCGTTTTCAAGGCAAAAAAGATGTATGATTTGATGTATCAGCAGGAACAGGTTTCAAAACCAATGTTTTTTAAAGAAAACGGCATTACAATAAAAGTGCAGCCGTCGCAGATCTTGTATATCAAAAGCATGCAGAATTACATTGAAATTTACTCAGAAAACAGCAAGAAAATTATCATTCACCAGACGTTAAAAAGCATAATAGATGAACTTCCTGAGAATGATTTTTTACAGATTCACCGCTCTTATATTGTGAATGCCAAATACGTAACGCACCTTGAAGGTTTTATACTAAGAATAAAAGAGGTCTGTCTGCCAATTGCAAGAAACAGAAAAGGTGCTATAATGGAACGATTTAAAAACGATTAAAAAAAATTTCATTAAAAATAATAAATAAAAGAATGTTCATTCATTTATTATTTTATCTTTGTCAAAAAATAATGGCATGAGAATACGGGATATTGATAAGGAAAAACTGGTAATAGAGAACGCAATTGATCAAATTGTCCGGGACGGATTTCAGGGTTTCAGTATGAACAAGCTTGCAAAAGCCTGTAATATCTCTGTAGCGACATTATATATTTACTATAAAGACAAAGATGATTTAATTCAGAAAATAGGAGCTAGTGTAGCTCTTGAATTTTTTTCGAGTACGATTAAGAATTTTTCTCCCGATATGTCTTTTGAGGAAGGATTGTGGATACAATGGGTAAACAGGGCTGAATTTACCATGAAATATCCTAAGAACGTAGCTTTCTTTGAGATTATCAAACACTCGCCTCACGGAGAAATAATTTTAAATTCTACTACGAAGTTTTCAGATTTCAGAATGATTATGAAACAATTTATAGATAAGAGTCTGCATAATAATGAACTAACCTGCATGTCATTTGAAGTATTTTGGGCTATTGCTTACGGACCATTATATACTTTGTTAAACTTTCATACTGAGGGTAAGAGTATGGGAGGGAAGCCGTTTTCACTTACCAATACAATGATGAAAGAAGCTTTTGATGCTACTATAAAAGCTTTAAAACCATGAAAAATTATGAAACCAGATTTAAATACCATACACATTTTTAAAACCAATATTAAAAAAACCGAGCCTGGTTGTACTATGCATCAAACTCTGGACAATCACACAGCTATACAGCAATGGAGTATAGATCATGAAGATGTTGATTGTGTATTGCGTGTAGTTTCAGAAACGCTTGAACCAAAGGCGATTACTGCAATTATCAATGCTCTTGGATATGAATGCCAGGAATTGAATTAACCAAATTAACCAATTCAAATGGAAAATACTACAGTAGAAAGCACTGCTTTTACTTCAAAACAAATCATAATTATTGCCATTCTGGCGCTTTTACAATTTACTGTTATACTTGATTTTGTTATCATTTCTCCATTGGGAGATATCTTAATGAAAACGCTTGACATGACAACAGCCAAATTTGGGTTTACCGTTTCTGCTTATGCCTTCAGCGCCGGAATTTCGGGATTGCTTGCTGCGGGTTTTGCTGATAAGTTTGACCGAAAAAAACTGCTGATTTTCTTTTATACCGGCTTCATTATAGGTACTGTTTTTTGTGCATTCGCTATAGATTACACCACATTACTTTTAGCACGAATCTTTACCGGTCTTTTTGGAGGTGTAATTGGTTCGGTTTCACTTGCGATTGTGACAGATTTATTCGTAATCAAACAAAGAGGGCGTGTGATGGGGTTTATACAAATGGCGTATGCAACAAGCCAGATTTTAGGAATTCCGCTTGGGTTGTATTTTGCCAATCATTGGGGCTGGCATTCTTCGTTTATCATGATTGCTGTTTTGGGCGTATTGATTCTTATTGCCGTTCTGACTCAAATGCAGCCAATTACGAAACATCTCGAATTACAATCAGACAAAAGTCCTTTTCTTCACCTTTGGCATACGCTAAGTAACAAAAACTACCAGATAGGATTTGCCTCTATTGCTTTGCTTTCGGTTGGAGGTTTTATGTTACAGCCATTCGGAAGCGCTTATTTGGTCAATAACATCCATATTAGTCAGTTACAATTGCCAATGGTGTTTTTCTTTACAGGACTTTCGGTACTTTTTATAATGCCTATAGTTGGTAAGTTAAGTGACAAAGTAAGTAAATTTTGGCTGTTTACTGCCGGATCCATACTTTCTATAATTATGATTGTGATTTATACCAATCTGGATCCTATTCCGCTTTGGGAAGTTGTAGTCATTAACATGATATTGTTTATGGGAATCATGAGCCGTATGATTCCTGCAACAACCTTAAATACAGCAATTCCCGAAATGAAAGATCGCGGAGCATACATGTCTATTACATCATCATTACAGCAAATCGCAGGAGGAATAGCAGCTGTTTGTGCAGGATTTATTGTGCACCAGAAAACAAAAGCATCACCATTAGAAAACTATGATATTCTGGGTTATGTGATTGCTGTGATTACGCTTTGTTCTGTTGTCTTAATGTGGAGGGTAAGTCAGTTAGTGAAATCTAAAAATGATGGTTCGGTGAAGTAGGGTTAAAAATAATTTTAAACAAAAAGGTAATCGAAAGATTGCCTTTTTTGTTTTTAGATCTGTATAAAACTACTTAAATCCAAAAATATTAAAGTAGCTTTCATAAAGAGCTCTTAAGGACCTGTGAAGAATTATAATATGATCAAATTATTAATAATTATATATCCATAACATTTATGAAAGAAAAATCAATTTTTGATAATTTTCCTTTAAATTTTAAGTCAACCAATAGTTTATAATTCATAAGTAATTATTTTTAATCTAAAAGACCTTTAAACTGAAAGTTCTCTTGAAGTCTAATTCCCCATCGCTGGCACAAGCGTCCCGCTAGTGAAAGAGATCAAAATCAATTGATTTCAATTTGTTTAATCACTCTTATCTTGTAAATATATGTGTCTAAAAAATGTGGCAAAATTTGACAAGTTCTTGTCTGGTAAACAAATCTATATTTTTCCTCTTATTTATTATTATTTTGAGCTAATGTAATCAATACTCTGCGTTCACAAGAAAGATTTTTCGTACTAGCAATTATGTTTTATATAATATAAAAGCAAAAGCCACTCCGTTAGGAATGGCTTTGTTAAATCGAGTTATTCTAAAATTCCTCCACTTAATTTCTTCGCTTCTTGTAATAGGGAATTACCAAGTGTGGCATTTTTAGCTAAATATTTACCTTCTAAATAGTACTTACCAAGAATATATTTAGCGTTTGGATGTTCTTTATCAGAAGCTTTTTCTAGATAATGTAGAGCCCATCTTTCTGCTCTCTTCATCTAAAAAATCAATTTCAGGTAAGCTTGTGGATGAATTTTTTTTATCCAATGCTGCTAATGCCATAAATACATTTAATGATGCTTCTGAATAATTCCATTTGTTTGAAACGATGATTGAATAAATCAATACATTATCATACGTATCAACCTTTACTATACTATCATAAAAGTTTTTATCAAACTTATCAATTAACCTTTCTTTAAATTTTGGATTTAAATCATCCTCACTTTGTGCATCATTTAAGTGCGTGTCATTAAATTCAGCAACATACTTTTTCTTATAATCTCTAACTGCTGAATTAGTAACAAAATCAGTATAGTATTTTAATGCTATCACTAAAATTATTAGACTAAGAGCAATGTTTAAAAACAATTTTCTTTTCATGATTTTTTAAATTAATTTTTGCTTACTTAGGTTTCCATCGCTGGCGCGAGCGTCCCGCTCGTGAAAGAGATCAAAATCGATTGATTTCAATTTGTTTAATCACTCTTATCTTGTAAATACATGTGTCTAAAAAATGCGGCAAAATTGACAAGTTCTTGTCTAGTAAACAAATCTATATTTTTCTTCTTATTTATTATTATTTGAGCTAATGTAATAAATACTCTGCGTTCACAAGAAGATTTTCGTACTAGCAATTATGTTTTATAATATTAAGAGCAAAAGCCATTCCATAATGAACATGCCCCAAAAAGTTAGACACTATTTGGGGCATTTTTTATGGAAAGAAAAGTAAAGTATGACTATGCATTTAAGTTAGAATGTGTAGAATTGGTTTTAAAGAAGCATTATTCAGATGGATATGTTTCAAAATTAAAACAGACTGCAAGATGGAATATTCGTAAGTGGGTCAGTTTTTATAAGGCATATGGTAAAATTGGTTTATTGCCACGAATGAATCAAAGCTATTCAGCCGAATTTAAGCTAAAAGTGCTCAAATGCATGGAAAAGGAATCTCTTTCCCTGATGCAGGCTGGTATAAGATTTAATATTCCCAATATGTCCATGATTTTAAAATGGAAAAAAGATTTTGCTAACTTTGGACTACCAGCATTACAACCAAAACAAATAGGCAGACCCATATCGATGAGTGATAATAAAGGTAAAAAACGCAAATCAGGCAAACTCCTGACAAGAGAGGAAGAACTGCTAAAAGAAAACGAAAGACTTCGTTGTGAGAATGAATTGCTAAAAAAGCTTCAAGCCTTAATTCAAGCCAGGAAAAATCCAAAGCCATAAACGAATTAAGGCATAAATTTGGTTTGGAATTACTTCTAAACCTGACAAATATGGCACGCAGCAGCTTTTATTATCATCAAAAACAAAGTAAATCACCTGATAAGTATAAAGAAATTAAAGAGTTGATTAAAGTCATTTATCACAGGCATAAAGGGCGTTATGGCTACAGAAGAATAACAGATGAGTTACAAAACAGAGGACTTGTTATCAATCATAAAACAGTTCTTAGATTAATGAATCTATTAGGATTAAAAAGTATTATAAGAGTAAGAAAGTATAAATCTTATAAAGGTGAAAATGGTAAAATAGCTCCCAATATATTAGAACGAAATTTTAAAGCAGAAGCTCCATATCAAAAATGGGCAACTGATATAACAGAGTTCAATGTAGCTGGAAACAAATTATATTTATCACCAATAATAGACTTGTTTAATCAGGAAATAATCAGCTATGAACTCACAGAGAGGCCAGTGTTTAAACAAGTGATTGTTATGCTCAAAAAAGCCTTTAGGAAAATACCCGATAATACAAATTTAATACTTCATTCGGACTAGGGCTGGCAATACCAAATGAGCCATTACCAACATTTATTAAAACAAAAAGGAATCACACAAAGCATGTCAAGAAAAGGAAACTGCCTGGATAATGCAATTATTGAAAACTTCTTTGGGACATTAAAATCTGAAATGTTTTATACCCAAAAATTCAAATCAACAGGACAATTAAAAAAAGAAATTAATAAGTATATAATATATTACAATAACGAAAGAATTAAATCAAATTTAAACAAAATGAGCCCGATAAAATATCGAGCTCATTATTATCAAACTTAATTATAAATTTGTCTAAACTTTTGGGTGCACTCTAGTTTATGAAATGGCTTTTTATTTAATGCGTTCACGAGCGAGACGCTCGCGCCAGCGGCGGGATGCTATAATTGCTTAAACATCCAAGACATTAGGGCTCAAATTTTTCACTTGAAAATTTCACCTTTACTATTTAGAACCATATTTTTTATAACATATGTGTTTTTTGATACAGAATCAAATAAAAAATATTCAGAACCTATTTCTGAAGAACTAAAAGGAGGAGATAATGAAATTAAAGCATCCATTTTATTGTCTATATAATATTCCAAAATTAATTGTTCTTCTTTATACTTAGTTACATCATCTCTTAAATTTATTGAATTTATATCTTCTAATGTATTAGAAATATAAAATCGTTTGTTTGATTTTCTATCATAAATTAAAGCTTTAAAATGATTTGTTCCTGAGATAGGAAGATGATTAACCCAAGAAAATATGTATATGAAATCATTAGCCAAATTATTATTTAATTCTGCAAAAATTTTCTTAGAAGGATTGAAGTTTTTATGAGATAGTATAATACCATTATCTTCATTTCTAATATTATAATTCTTTTTCATCCTATTAATATTTTTGTAGTTTTTATTACTACTACATCCAATTAAAATTATGGAAAAAAATATTAATACAAATATTGACTTTTTCATTTTATTTTTTGCTATTGATGATTCCCTGCTTCACGAAGCCTTCTTGTTAAGCTGCGCAAATGTCTCTGACTTTGCGCCATTTTAAACAAATATAATTGAAAAATCAAAACACCTAAAAGTCTCTGACTTTAAAACTAATTTTCTACGAATGTTGTTTGCTGAATAAAAAAAAATATAGAAATATAACAACTAAACGTAAAAAGTCGGGAGACTTTTATCAGGTTTACAATTTCTAAGTAGCCAAAAAAACGCAAAGTCAGAGACATTTACGCAGCGGAACAAGAACACTTCGGAGATCGGGGGGTAATTAACCATCAGCATCTTTAATAATACATTACCCACTTAATTATCTTCATTACCTAATACAATAATTGCTTTATTTTTAAAACGTGACATCAAACTGCAAAAATTCAATTGTAAAAATTTTATTGATGTTGATGTGAATCCAACATCATCTATAATCAATATTTGCCTTTTTTCATCATCAAGTAATATTTTTACTATTACAATATGTAATTTGCCTAACAAATCATCTAATCTCAAGTTTATTTCTAAACTTTTAAAAATTTCTATGATTTTCTCTACTTCACCTTTCTTGATTTTTTCAAAAAAAGGAATAATTTTAATTGAATCTTGTGAACCAAAATTGATAAAAATAATATCATTATCGTTTTCAAAAGAAAAATCATTATTTAATACATTCTTCTCAAAGATTTGAAATGTACCTAATTTAATATCATTCATATTATTATTTTACTGGTAATTTAAAAGTTTTAACTCCATATTGTGCAGGATTTGCTACAGTAAATCTACCACTATTTACTATTGTTTCTGCATATGTAAAATTGCCTGTTTCAATACCATAGCGAAGTGCCGCAATCATTTTATGATTTCCTTCAGTTAATATAAATTTTCCATTAAATTGAAAACCACCACCACCTACAGCTTTATATGACTTATCAACCATTTGTTGATAATACATTTCAACAATTTCCTGATTAACACCTGTTTGCCCACTTTTAATACCCATTTTTTCAGCAAGTTGCAAAATTTTTGACGCCATACTTGTTCCAAGACCAAACCTAATCATTCCAAAAGCTTTTCCCATACCTTTTGCTAGATAGCCTCCTGCAATAAATCCGATGCCACTATTAATTGTTTCTCTTAGCATCTCCTCTTCAACAGGGTCATAAGGTTTATGTTCTACAAAATAATCTGAATCACCTCCAATCCAACTATTTATTTCATTTCCTATTGAAGCAGGAAGATTATTTGTGTTTTTATGATATTTTTGACCTCGAATTGTTACTATTTGGTCTAATCTTCCCTTTTTTACTGGAGGATCACCACCAGTTTCTCCATCACTTACTGTTTCACCTGAATTGCTAGAAAATGTACCATCATTGTTATTTGTCCAAGTAGTACCATTGGCTGAATTCATTAATGTATCCATAAATGATTGTGACAACATTCCATCTGGGGATCTAGCTAACAGAATTAGCGCCATTTAAATCTTTGTAAACGTACTTTGTCCCGAAACGTTTTACCGAATGCAGTACTCATTATTAAAAAAAATATAAGAAATTAATTAAAGTTGATAAAAATTAAAATCGTAACCATTCAGTTTAATAAATTCGTCTACTTTTTCTAAAAACTTTTTACCAGTTTTACTTGGCGGATACTCAAAAACAATTTGGATTTTAATTTTTTTACCTACTGCACTAGGATAACTTTCGTATATCTGACCACTTTCAAGTACATCAAAATAGCTATCAATCTTATGTTGCAATAGTAGCAGATGCTCGTTATCGAAGTCCCATTCCAGATGATCAGAAATAGTTAATACAACCACATCTTCTTTATTAGTACTAATTGCATCGATTTTATTTTTATCTTCAACAGACATATCTTTTTCTTATTTTGGATTACAGTCCAAGTATCTACTCTAAAAATAAAGGATGAACAAAAATGTTCATCCTTAAAATAGTTCTATTTAATTAGTCTTCAAATTTGATTTACCAATTGGGATAATAAAGGGATTGGTAACAATATCAACCCGCAGATTAAAATTTATTTCATCATCTGGATCGATAATCATTCTGTAAAAACTACTTAATATTTCCGTCTTATTTTTTTCATTTGAAAATATAAAAAAATCATAACGACCATCTTCAGATTGGATTTCTATATTCTGGTAATTTAATTCATTGCGTAGAACTACATAATAATATGAAAAGAAGTTCATGAATAAAGAATTAAAATCAATCTTTTTAATACCAAAATCCTTAATAGCTTTGTCAAAAGCCTCTACATCACGTTGCTTATCAAGGCTAGATATATTTGTGCCTAGAAGATTGTTTAAAAAAGATATTCTTTCCTCGATCTTATCTTGAAAATTATCAAAATCGACTACCGGATAAATGTCGTCAGGAGTTTCCATTACTTTTATATAATAATCCATTGAAGAATATAAAATAAAATCGTTAATGAATTTAAAATAAATAAGAAACTGCTTGTCATCACTTATATAAAATGTATGCTCCTTATCATTTTTATCGAAATCTATCTCTTTAAAATTATATTTAACGATTAGTGCTCTACCTTCTTTATAAGATAATTTTTTTGCTTTCATATCTGTTGTTTTTTGCTCTTGAGAGTATATTAAATTTGAACTTAAAATAAATATAAGCACTATATTTTTAAGAAATCTGTCCATAATTAAAATTTTATTTCTACACCTTGAAGCTGAGGAAGGCCAATTGGAAATTTCACAGTTGCTCGTTGTGCGGAATACGATAATGTTGTTGGAGGAGTGAAATACAACAAACCATTATTCATATATGCTGCTGACCACTTAAGAGTAACATTTTTATCATTAGCATATTTAATTAAAGCTGGTGAAATTAATGTATTACTAGTAGTGTACAAGGTTACAATTGATCGACCATGAACACCACCTTCAGTTGAATTTGCAGATGCGTCTATTAATCCTAACATTTGATACGGAGAAGATCCCGATTCCAAGTTTAACCAACCTGTCACCGCTTTTACTTCATGAAAATGGCTATCTTTATTTATTGCTTCACCAAATAGAGAAAAGACACTAATATCAGACACAGCATCTGGTTTTACATTACTGTATTTCCCCTCTGTTAATAGCTTTCTCTGTGAACTCCCAAAAAGTTTTTCATTACTTGGAAGGTTTAAATAGTCTAAAGTTGCTTTTTCAAAAGCCAAACCTGCTTTCATCTTATCAGTAACGCCATGACTGGATGCTAGCGCAAATAAATCTCCCGTTGAAAATGGAGAAATTCCTGAATCATCATCGTTGGCGTGACTTGCTAATGCAGACTCGAACGTTGTTTCTTTTCCATCCGCAGTCCTGTATCCGCCTTCATCCCAGTCATAATAACTTCCATGTTGTCCAGCTTGCGCTTTCATCCCATCTGGATCAATAAAGAATACGGGATTGTTTAACGCATAGGCATAAGGGCTAAACCTTCTGGATTGTTCTGCTAACGGGTCAATGTTCATCCATCGACCTATTGCTGGGTCATAATTACGTGCCCCATAGTCGTAGAAGTTAAGCCCCATCTCGTCTTGGAGCTCCTTGCCATTGTACTTATACTTGTTCTCAACGCCAATCTTAACAGTATTATAACCTTCCTGTTTTAGACCAAAAGGATAGAAATTGCTCTCTTCCTTAATCGCCAGCGTCTTGTCATAACTCAGTCGGATGTTGCCCAAATGATCTTTGTACTGGTAAATGTATTTATTAGAACTTCCTGAAACCTCTACATAACCTTCTGCGGTGGGAAAAAACTTTAAAACATTATTTTCATACTGATAACCTCCAAGATAATCTGTAGTGATGTCTGGTTTTCCCGTTTCACTTACAATTTTTTGTATTTTTTGTCCCGCAGCATTGTAAAAATATGCAATTTTTCCAACTGTTCCAAAAGTTATTAGGGTCGGCAGATTTAGATAATTGTACTTGATAGCGGTAATATTTTTGTTATTGTCTGTGGTCATATTACCGTTGGCATCGTAACTGTAATCATCTGCCGTATTGGCGGCACTGTCTATAAAACCTCCTGCTTTGTAAGCTGCTGCAGCATTATCTACCACTTTTGTAAGTTGGTTGAACGAATTAGTATTTACATAACTATAAGTTAAATCATCTATAAGTACAAAACCGGAACCATTTAAACCATTACGCTTTAAAGTCTGAATATTTCCATTTTTATCATAAGTTATCGCTTCATTATAGGTGTTTGCCAATGTAGCTCCATTTTTAAATACTGCATCCTTTAATCGGTTTAGGTTATCGTATCGGTAGCCATAGGATTTTATTATGCCGTTGTCTGAATTGGTTGCCCAATAGGTCTCTGAAATATTGCCATTATATAAAGGGAGAACATTACTTATTCCAGAGTTTGTAGTATTGTAATTTATTTTAAAAGCAAATAAATCTTTTGGATCCCCTGTTTTTGTCAATGAGCTTGTGTCATTTATGCCAGTAAGCCAACCTCTAATATTATAATTAAAGTTTACTTTTTGTATGCTAGTCCCGGTTCCACCAACACCTTTTACATTTAATTGTCCAATATTATCGTAAGTATTAGTTGAAATTGTTTCCTGTGATAAATTATTGATTTTGTGTTTATCCGTAATTAGTCTTCCCATATGGTCATATGTGAAAGTTTCTATTACAGTAATGTCTGCATTGCCGGTTTTTTTGAGGCTTAATGTGGTTTCTAAAACCTTGCCGGCAAAATCAAGTTGTGACTTTAATGTAGTTACAGCTAATTGACGATTGTTGTTATTGTAACTATAAATTGATCTATCTTTTTTGTCGTAATAATTTACATTAGTAATCCATCGGTCTGTATTTAAAACACGCACTTTGTTACAAGTAGTCAAACCTTTGGGATTTGTTATGGGAGTCACACCGTAAGATGTTGTAGCGATTCCTCCATCTAAATTAAAATTAACATAATCATCATAATAATTTATGGTAAATAAATCTATATCGGCAGTGGGAAATGCCAAATTCGAATAGTTAACATCAGTAGTTTTAATCTTTATGCTGGCAACTTGTTTTTTCTCAAATAATACCGTGCTTTTATCTGCTAATTTTTGTACTAAACTTCTTGTATTGTCTATTGTATTCGTATATTCTCCAGTATAAACAGGTCTGCTAAAAGCATCATATTTTGTAAATATCCATGTATTTGATATTCTTAAGTTTGCATCTTGTGTAAGTATAGGTCTGTCTAATTTATCATAAACTATAAATTCCCAGTCTTTTCCGGGTAGTTTTTTTTCAACTAATCTGTTTTTTGTATCATATCTATATTGGTAACATACCTCTTTTAGAACTGCAGCATTTACAGAACCTTCAGCCATAGGAGGTAGAACATAAGTCAAATTACCATAAATATCATATATATAATAAGTATCATGTTTTACTTCTAATTGTGCGCTATAATCAGAATAAGAACGTTTTAAAATAATTTGACCTTCTTTATTTTTAAATTCTTCAACGGTGTTATTTTTCCCACTTGTCCAGTTTTCATCTTTTGTTATAGTTTTATACAATTGATTGTCTGAATAATTGATTGTTGAAGTAACTGTTGGAACATACACCCCGTCAGAATTTAATGCTGTTGTTACAACGAAAAATTTGACATTATCCCCAGCTGCTGAAGTATTAGATTGATAGTCCATTTTTATCTCATGCCCTTTACTTAATGCCCAGTCTTTTCCGGGCGCTGCTTGCAATAAAACACGATTCAAAGGTGAACTTTCGTATTTTTTTTGAGAAAATGGATTTGGAAGAGCAGCATCAATATCTTGCGGATAATTTAATTTATAGTAATTATTCGTTCCGGTTTCTGCATCAGTACTATTTCTGTATGAAGCTATGGAGCCAACATTATCCATATAAGGGAGAAAATCTTTTTCTTGTCTTCCGGCATTATCATATGTAATATGAGTAACAATATCATTTTTATTCGGAGAAGCTTTTATGGCCACATTTTGCATTGGCCTGCCAAGTCCATCATAATAAGTGATATTTTCAATAACATCAGAGTTGTTAACAATATCTGCACTAGTTTTTAGATTAGTCTGATATTTGCGTGTAAGAACGAAATTTTCATTACTAATTGCAGAAATTGGTATATATGCATCGGGCATAATTTTGGCTACAAATGTACTTCCGGATTTTATAAGAGTATTGGGGCTTAGTGTAATGCTCTGCGTTGCAATAAGAGTTTCATTTCCTGTTACTGTATAAGGAGTATTTAAAGTTCCTTTAGCTATAACTGCCGGGACCTGAGCTGAAGTATATATAGTGAATAACAACAAAATAAATTGTATGCTGTATCGTTTAGTTTTTTTCATCATATTATGATTAATATTTTTAAATCTTACAAGTTATAGTCCCACTTCATCAAGAAAATCTGCCTGATAGTTTAGATTGTCTGTATTTGATAAACCTTGTTGAAATGTTATAATCTCGCTTTCAAAAGTTAGTGCTGTCGCAGCAGTATCAAATCTCTTTGTAGCTACACAAATCAATTTTCCTTTTTTTCCATTTAATGATGGGGGTATAAAAAAGAGATCTTTAGATTCTAGCGTTCTAATTAATGGGATTTGCTGCCCGGTAATTTCAATTTTTAAATACCAATTGAAAGTATAGTTACGGCTGTCTGCTACTTTTTGAATTACTGATGCGCTATTAAATTTATAACCTCCTTTTGTTACATAGAAATTAGTATAGTATTCCAACATGTAAGGAAAAGTTATATAAGAAGGAAAAGTATGAGGTGTAAAACTTTCCTCGTCATGAATTCCGCCTATTGGTCTTGGAAAATCAAACAAGGGATGTAAACTTGGTTTAGTAAGACCAGTCCATGTAAAAGTTTCTGGAAGAAATGCCGGTACTGGGATTTCATGCATTTTAAAGTTATCGACAGATATTTTAAAATCAGGAGTAGTCACAGTGCCATTATCTATTAACCATGGAGCATCATCCCAATAGCCAGGATCTGCAGGGACATTGCCAGAATTATTGCCAATTCCATATCCTGAAGTTTTGCTGCACACATCCCCTGAATAAAAACCGGATGCACTTAATTTATATAAAGCAGGTAGATTATCATAATCATTTTGTCCGCTTTTGAATTTTATTAAATTACTTTTTACAGTATAAGTAATGGTCTTTCTTGCAGGGTCCTGATGGATGTAGCCAGAAGTTATTTTTGCAGAACAAATTATTCTTCCATAAATACCATCCAAACATTTTGGTATGAAAAATATATTTTTATATTCCTGAACTTGTGGTAGTTCTATTTTTTTTCCATCAATTTCCATCCACCATGTAAGATCTACAACTCGATCCGGACCAAGAAATTTGGGATTATCTAACCCAGAAAGATTAAAAGAGTATCCGAATCTTTCTGCAAAATAATTACAAGTATATTCTGCAACAGGATAGGGAAGAGGTAATTGTGTATATTCTACAGGTAATGGATAATAACCAGGTGTGTAATGAACTCCTGTTTGAGCTGGATTTGGAAAGTATAATTCGTCATGAAGACTTAAAATATTTCTACCTTTATATTCAGCACCATCGGGTAAGTAATTTTCCCAGCTTACACCTCTGTTACATGCAATAGGTATTTTGTAGGACTTGTAATCACCAATTATAACTTGCAAATCTGAATCGTAGACAGAATTGTCAATTTCTACCGGAATTTTTGCATCATTTTGGCAATCATTAAGAACACCTGTATAGCCATAACAGTATTCCTCAATAACATTTTGATCTTGATCTTTAATTTTCTTAAGGCGGTTTAAATCGTCATATTCATAAGAAATTAAATTGTTTTTTTGATCTACTATTGTAGAAATACCAATTAAAGGCTTATAAATATAAGAGGTAACCATTGCATTGTTTAAACCATCTCTTACTTTTTGAATCTCAGTTTTTAATTGATCTTCATCATAGCTTTGTAAATATTCGAGGTTTTCAGAATTAGTCCTTCCGAGTGATATCATAACCTCTGAATAAGTGGCATTTTCTATTTTTGCAATAGGTTTTGTATAATTATATCCCCATAGATATACTGTATGTATATCATCTTTTTTAGAAGATTCTATTGAATTACCAAATTTATCATAATCATGAAATTGGATCTTTTCTTCAAATGGATTTGTAATAGTCTGTGCGCCTTTAACAGTTTGCACGGCTTTTGGAAGAATTAAACTTTTTCCACCCCTGGTAAAGGTGTCATATAGTATTTCCTGACTGTTAAGCTCTTCCTGACTTTGACTAGTTTTTCTAAAGTTTTTTATTAATACTGGCTCTGCTATACGATTTGCATTTGCTAAACCGAGCATCAATGAAGTTGAAAAATCATGAGGATAGCTTGTTTGAGTGATTAAAGAATTTGTATCTCCAGATTGGTTAACAATATTTTCAGTTGATTTTGGTAACTGATACTTTAAATCATAAATAGTAGTAGTGATGTTTTCAACTTTGTTCTGATTGAATTTTGTTACTGTTTTTGTTTCATTAGTTAAGTTTCTGCTTGAATAAACAGATGGGTAAAATGCGAAGTCAGGGTCTATTGGTTCAAGAACACCAACCTCGCCAGGAAAAATGTCTCTTCTGGAAATTCCTACCTTATCTGTAATTTGGTTAAAAATATCATATTGATAGCTGTTTTTAGTTTCTTCTACTAAATTATTATCCTTATCGTATTTCCTTATAAATGTTAGTTTGCCGATTAATAGTTCAGTATTGTTAGTAGTAGGGAGTCTCCAGCCATTATTTAATCCAAATTCAATTTTACTTTTATCAAAAGTTTTGTAAGTAAATAAAGGTTGCTCTACAGGAAAATCTTTTCTGGTAGAAAATATTTTTTCAGTATAACCATTATCAGCATTCTCTTTAATTAAAACTCTGGAATATCCTACATTTGATCCTTCCACAAGATCGAAATCAGTTCTTGAATTGGTGAATGTATGAAGAATTAGTCCACTTTCTAATGAAAAGCTCGATAACCCTAAATAAGTAGCCGCTAATTGTTCACTATATGCATGAGCAATTCCAAGGACAGGCAAATTGTTTAATATTCCCGAAGAGTTCCCATTAGAGTTTAAATAGTTATACTTGTGTACTTGTAAAGCGCCTTTTGTATCAACTAATTTATGAACAGAAACTCTCAAACCTCCAGATTGAACATTTTGACCAGTTAATGCTGAATAGAAATCATTTAATTCATATTCAAATTCTTCACTGCCTCCCGTTGGATACTGTACTTTTGTTAAAACACCTGCCTTAGTATAAACCAGCGAAGGTTTTAATGATCTTCCTGCAGTAACAAAGCTATTTGTAAAAATTGGAAAAGGAGAGATTGAAAAATCTTTCTGATTAGGTTTGTAATATAATTCAGGAGGGGGAATAAGGCACATCATACAGTTAATAGAGCTAATATTATTGTATTCACTTGGTACAGAACCATTAGCATATCCTAAATAATCTGTAATTGTCGACCCTCTTTCAGGAAGTTTAATATCGTCATTATAAAAAAATCGATATGGTGGTATTACAATATTATTTTTCCCAATTTCCTGAACTGTTAGAAGACGCAATCTTTTGCAAGTTGGTTCAGAGCAATTATTATTAGAAGTTATGTAATCATATTCCAGCTTAATAGTTTTTATAACATTTGCATTTAAATCTTTTACAATAATTTTTGACAATGCATAATCTCCGGGTAAATCTTTTCTTGGTTCTTCATACTTAAATTCAACGATTCCTTCTGCATAACTTATTTTACTAATTCTGTTTAAATTAGGGTATCTAATTTCAGTGGAACTTAAATTTTGCGTTAGCTGGTCGCCCTTAATATTTGTTATCTCAAAATCAGCAGTTTTTCTATATTCAGGATAATTTATTGCATACTTTTCATATGTGAATATAACTTCGTTACCTTTAAAATCTTTTATTGAACTAAGTTTGTAAGCCATTATTTCTTGTGACGTAAGATCTCGATTTGACGCTATTGTTTTGTAAGGCTGCAGAATTTCTCTGTTCACATATTGATTCACATCCAATTGATCAAAGATATATTGAGTTCCATTTATATTGGTAACTTCTATTTTTGTGACACCTTGTATTTTTCTAGGTAATCCACCATCATAATATTTTAAGTCAAGTTCAAAGCGATTATCCCGAAATTCCGGAAAAAAAGGAATTACTGATGTTTGTCCTATCGTTGTAGTAATTCTATTACCTTGAAATGCAATTTCCATTACGGATTGATCTTTTTTATGAGTAAAAGATGTATTCAGCCCAGGTGCATTTACATAAAATAAATCTGGTGACAAATCTTTTTTTGTAGTTGTATACTCCATTTGAGGTAACGTATAGATTTTATCAATAGTAGAAGTTATATCATAGTATTTGTTTAAAGAGATGCTCGTATTTTGCATAAGCCATCCAACTTCTTTAAGTTTCATTCCTAAAACATCATTTGTACCAAGCTTAGAGAATTTTAGTAGATGATTATTCGGATCATAAGGAATCGCTCCCTCAATAGTAACTTTAAAGTCTTCTATACCTTTTATTACTTTGGTTACAAGCCCCCCTGCATTTAAAGACCAGTTTTGACCAACGTTTGATGCTGTCTCATCTACTTTAATGCCCGTAGAAGAATAATTTAATTCAATCGGAATATTAATTTGACCTACTTGTATTTGATATATTGGCACATTGATACTTGATGTACCTGTATATTCGCCAACATTTGAAAAATTGACTTGTTTAAAACCAGCATTATTTGGAGTTCCTATTCTTGGAGTGAAGATCTCACTGTAAAGTAAATTACTTGTCTGTGATGATGGATCGGTAGATCCATCTCCAATTGGAGTTTGATTAATAGGTTGAGTAGAAGTACTTCCTCCCGAAATTTGGGTTTGCGCTATCATGTTGAAAGAGAAAAGCACAAACAAATAATAGTAATAGTTTTTCATAAGTTAGTTATAAAATTGTTTTGTTTTTGGAAAATATGGTAATCTTTGGATTGATTAAAAATATATCGTTTTTATTTTTTGAATATTATCTTTTGTTTTTGATTAGGATAAATTCCCTACCCAATCGCACTGCTCAACTGAAACATAGGTAAATACATAGCTACCAATAAAACAGCGACCAACACCCCAACAAAAAGTATAATAAAAGGCTCTAGAACAGTAGTCATTACCTTAGATTGCTGGACAACTTCCTGATTGTATTGTTCACTGAGCTGTTTAAAGACAAATTCAGTTTGGTTGGTTTCTTCAGCCACTTTTACCAACGATATAATTCGGTTATCAAAGAGAGAATTGTTTTTTAGACTTGTACTTAAACTGTTTCCTTTCAATATACTTTCTTCGACTTTTTCTAAAGCCTCTTGTAAAGGAACAAAACGAATCATTTTCTTTACCATTTGTATACTGTTTAATAATGGGACTTTTGCTGTAGTAAGTAAAGTAACGGCCTGTGTAAATTGTGCCAGATAAACTTTAGTCATAAAAGGGCCAACAATCGGAATTTTAATCAAAAAGTAATGCAGCATTTTTTTGTATTTAGCATTGTCTTTAAAGAACTGTGTAGAAAAAATAAAGCCTATAAATATCAAAAAGAAATACAGGCCGTAGGTTTTGGTCCAAACAGATAATTTTACAATTAGTTGTGTAAGAAGCGGAAGTTCCATATTGTTTTGTTTAAAGATATCCTGAAACATTGGGACAACATAACTCAACATAAATGCTACCACCAAAACAGCTGTGCTCAATACAATAGAAGGGTAGGTGAGTGCAGCTATAATGATACGTTTCTGCTCATTTTTCCGTTCAAAAAAATGCCCTAATTCAGAACAAACCTGGGCAGTAGTTCCCGTTTCTTCACCAATCTGAATGGAATAATATTCATATTCAGTAAAAGATTTTGCAGCGTACAAAGCTTCAGAAAATGGTTTTCCGTTTACTACCTGATTCAAAATTGATTGTATTAATTCTTTGTCAGCATTTTTCTTTAAAGATTCTACAATAAGGGATAAACCTTCCTTAAATGTTATTCCTGCTTTTAGTAAAACAGCTAGTTCCTGATAGAAAGCCTGTTTCTTTTTATTATTAAAAGAATCGCCAAAAAGAGAAATTTCTTTTTTTAGTAAATCTTCTATACTGCTGGTATTTTTTGCTCGTGCCCTTTTTTTTCCAGGGGTATTTTCAATTTTAAAGGCCATCTTCCTGATTCATAAAAAAGGTTACGTCATTTTTCTTTGAGACAAAAATCTCATAATCTGTTAATGTTGATGCTGCCGATATATTTATAGCATCAATATTTCCGGTTTGCGCTTCTTTTCCATTAAAAAATATTTTTTGAATTGTAAGTTTTAAGGGAATTGTATCCTTATTACGCAATGTATAGTTATCATTGAAAGAATATTTTACAGTGTCTATTTCTGATAGCATTTGTAAAAATTGATTTTGTTCATTATAAGTTATACTGTGAAACTCGTTGAAATCCTGCCACAATTTTTGTTCAAAAAGAGCCAGTGTACTGCTTTTGTCAAAATTTCCCTGAATAGTATGAATCTGTTTTTGTACCAGTCTTAAGACACTAAAAGCCATACCAACAACAATAGCAGTGATAATCATTACAATTAATAACTCAGAGAGTGTAAAAGATTTTATCTTATTTGTTGCCATACAATTGATTTTTTTGTAATTTCTTTTTTTCGATCACTATTTTGTGCCTCAATATTTATGACTATTCTGGAGCCCGTTTTTTCTTGTGTTATGGCAATTTGCCAGTTTTTATAGCTTTCGTGATAGGGCAATTTTATATTGTTATTCTGAATTTGATATTCTAATTCATTTATTCGATTTTCAATGGAATGTGTATTTTTAGAAAAAGTATTTAATACCAGATTATTAAGTATTAAACTTGCAATTACAAAAACAATTACGATCAAAACCGTTGCAACGACAGCTTCAATCAATGTTGCCGATTTTACTTTTTTTAATACAACCATTTCAAAATTGTTTTAGGTTGTTCTTGTTCCAACACTATTCCGCCATAAATATTAGGAATGTTTTGATTTTCAATCGTTCCGTTATAAATATGATTTACAAAAACAGATCCTGATTGGTTCGCCAAAAATTGTTTAGTAATAACCGATCCGGAAACCGTTCCCCGTATGTCAAAATTTCCATTACAATATACCTGGCCCTTTATATTTGCTTCTTTTTCTAAAAGAATCTGAGTTTGAAAATCGGAAGTAGTTTTTGTTTGAAAGTAGCACACATTTCCTTTTATAACTGATTTTGAATCAATGAAAATCTTATTATCCATACTATTTGTGGATATTTCATCTGGATTATTTTTATTATCCTGAAATAAAACCAAAGCTGACGGATAACTCAACTTACAAGCTTTTCCGACTGTTATTTTTTTAGAGGCTATAGCTTGAAAAACTCCTGTTGTTTCATCTTCAATTTCAATTATTGGAGCAATTAAAATAACATCTTTCAAAAGGGCTGTATTTTTGACTACTATTGATGTTTCTGATTTGATTATAATATTTCCTGTTATAATTTTATTCTCTAATATTATTGGATTTTTAAAATAAATTGATTTTGTTTTTTTCTTAAAAGAATTAATAATTCTTGAATTCTTTTCTAAACTAATATAATCATCCTGATCAAGTGGTCTGTATTGTTTTAAATCATATTCAATTGTTTCTAATAAACTTTTTTTGGGCTGAGGAAGCTCTTTCGAACTTTTTTTTATAGTGCCATAAACCAATTGTGAACCATAATAACTTTGCCCGGCTATATACCCGGAATTAACTCCTTGTTCTGGTAAATAAGTGATACCTCTTACGGTTGTACTACCCACGACTATTAGTGCGTTGTAGGTTTCCTGCAAAAAAAGAGTAGGAGACTCGTCTGTATTAAGCAAGGAACCAATAATAGCAATCTTTGTGAATTTCTTTTTTCGAAATTGAGAGGTTGAAACCCCTTTTTCAAAAATTCCCCATTGTGATAAATGGACTTTAATGGTCTGATTTTCTTTCTTAATAAAATCGAGCTGTACTGTATCAGTATCAAATTCCTTTTGTTCTAATAATGCTTGTATTCCAATATCAGAGAATTGGATGTTTTCTATTGCTCCTTTTGATTGCTCTTTCATGTAAATAAAGGTATAGGCATATAAAATTAGGCCAGCCATCAACAAAGCAATCAGTACTGAGATAAATACAGTAAATTGTAAAGCACCGGATTTTATTTTGAAATTTATTTTCAATCCTGAATCATTATAAGGTTTAAATTTCCTTTGTATTTCACATAAACAGATTCCTTATCACCACTTTTCAGATAAACTTCATTTTCAGTATCACCGATTTTCATATAATGGTTTTGCCCGTCTATAATAATCATAAAAATCTTGGTTTTATCCTTGGTGTCAGAAATCATTCCTTTGTATAGAATTACGGGCCAAACTAAAGTTTCCTGAACTTTTGAAGCTTTCTTTATCGTTGATTTTTCTGTTTTTACTTTTGAAATAGTTTGTGAGACATACATTTTTCCTAAAAAAGGGTCTCTGTAATTTACGTCAATAACAAATGATTGTCTTTGTTTGATTTTTAGTGGCTTAATAATGAATTCCGGATCATTTGCTGAAATAACTTCATCATTATTAGTAAAAGAAAAAACCTGATATAAGACGGCACTCCAAACGAATAAAACGATTGGTAAAAGTATGTAGATGTTTTTTTTGTTCTTCATCTATTGTTTTCTTGCTAATTCATTTTCAATTTTTTCTATCCTTGACACTAAGGCTCTCAATGATTCAATTTCTTTTGCCTGTTCTTCGATTTTTTTGTTCTGAGTAATGCTATAAAGGGTTAATTCTTCAATTTTCTGTAACAGTTTAGATTCCATTTCTCCCAGATTTATTCCATTTTTAAGCACTTCTTCCTCATTTGGAATATTTTCTAAGTGACCTTTTTCCTTAATATGTTTCTCAACCTCTTCTAAAGTTGGTAATTTGTAATCCTTTTTAAAAACGAAATCTGACCAGCCTGACATATCAACTTTTACTTCTTTGGAATGAATTGTACCGTTGACATCTAATTTATTAGTAGGGTTTATTACGCCAATACCAACATTTCCATTTCCTAGTATTCTTAACTTTTCAGTTTGCCCTGTTATATAAGATTCTTGTGTAAAAAACTGCATACCGTATGCATTAGTTCCGGAACTTTGGGTAATTGTTCTTAACGAGATTCCAAATGTATCCCTATCAGCATATTTAATAGAATGAGCAATCATTATGGTAGATTCGTTGTCGATATTTGCTGCATTTCTTACAAGTATATTTCCATTGTAAACTTCTAACTTCGCTAATGGATTAGCAGTTCCAATACCAACATTACCATTTATAATTTGATTTCCCGCAAAATTATTAGTTCCTCGAGTAGCTAATTCAATCCATGTGGAGTTTGATGGCACTAAAGTACTTTCAACAATTTTCCTAAAAAACAATCGATCATTTACAGCAAACGAAGAAGCTATTTGGAGTTGATAATTATTTGCAGTACCAATATGTCTTGCGGCAAATAAATGTTGCCAAACCTGACTATTATCTGGCGTCATTCCCACAGTTGAGGTATTAAGTCCATTATAAATCCCCGATTTTAGAGGTGCAGAAAAATCTGGAATAATTGCAGGGGCATATCCGTCTCCAATTTGTTGGGAGTAAGAAATAAGAGTTGTAAAAAATAAAATTACTATAGTAGTTTTTTTAATTTTCATAATTATTGTTTTTTAGAAGATAGTTGTTTTTTAAGATTGTCAATTTCCTGATTTTGTATTATATTTTCTTTCTTCATTTCAATCAAATAAAGAGTCAGTTCTTCAATTTTCTGAAGTAATTTAGAGTTCATTTCGCCCAGATTAATTCCGTTTTTCAATACTTCTTCTTCACTGGGAATATTTTCTAAGTGACCTTTTTCTTTTATATGGTTTTCTACTTCTTCTAAAGTTGGTAATTTGTAATCCTTTTTAAAAACGAAATCAGACCAGCCAGTTGCCTGAACTTTTATTTCTCTGGCACCAATCGATCCTTCAACAGCTAGTTTATGACTTCCTGTGGTTGTGGTGCCAATACCTAAACTTCCGTTTGCAGTTAAAATCATTTTTCTATTACCGTACGAGTCCCAAGAAAATAAAGGACGCGTTATTATAGAAGCACTAGTAGTTCGTGAATCAAATGTCATAAGAGGATCACTACCGGTGTCCATAGTAGTTTCGGTTGACGCAGTCAAATAAAGCGAAGGTCTGCTATCTGAAACACGATATCCAACTAAATTAGGTAAAAATTGTGTATTAGCGTTAGTACCATTCCCAATCTTCAAATAATCATCAATTGCATCGCTTACCCTTAATTTTACTAAGGTTTCGATTCCGGTTATTGCTGGCGCATTGATTTCTAAACTAGCTGTAGGAACAGTAGTGCCAATGCCTACATTAGCATTAAAGTATGCATTTCGGTTTTCATATGTACCCGTTGTTGTTGCATATGTATCAACAGCGGTTTTAAAAGATAACTGTCCACCATTTGTTATATTAAATGGTAATGCATTTTGAACTCCATCATAAATAACGGGATTAACAGCATAATTTGATTTGTAGTAATAAGTAGTTCCACCACCTCGAAGCCATATTATAATTTCTTGTGCTGCATTAGGGCCTGTTACATCTTGCCAGCCTGCGATTAATGGACTGCCAGCCGTAATTACTGAAGGCTTAACATCGGCATCAATAAAATTTGATCCATTTCCCCATGAAGTTACGTGAAAATTGAAAGTTGCCATTAATGATCCTCTCCATGATGCGTTTGTATGAACATTACTTCTGCCTAATATCAAGTTAGTAGGGGCATTATTAACCCAGCCACCATCAGAAAATTTGACAGGATAAAATTTATCAAGATCACCATTTACAATAAAATTGCCCGAAACCTGAGAATGTGCTGTTATCGAAATTAGAAGTATAAGAATACTGAATATTTTTTTCATGTTTTTAATTTAATGTTTTTAATTATTGCTTAATATTAATTATCAATCTATTTAGAATTTGTCTCTATTTTCAATAGTCTTTGTTCTATCTCTAATAATTTTTCATTCTGTTTTTGAAGATGTTCTATTTTTTTATTTTGTTCAATAGAGTAGAGTGTAAGTTCTTCGATTTTCTTCAATAAATTCATATTCATTTCTGCTAGCATAAGGCCGTTTTTTTCAATTTCTTGCGCAGATGGGATATCGGGTAAATGATTGTTTATCTCAACGTAATCTTCAACTTCTTTTAATGATTTTAATTTATAATTATCATTAAAAACATAGTCAGGAACAAGCGGACCTAATAAATCAACCTTTACTTCCTGCGTATGGATTTTTCCTTTTACGGTAAGTTTTTCATCTGGTGCAGTAGTGCCGATACCAACATTACCAGCAAAATATGCATTTCGGGCTTGATAGGTTCCGGTAGTCTTAGCATATTCATCAACTAACAATTTAAAATTGTGTGATGGTCCATTAAGTTCCAAATAAGGAAGTGGGTTTTGAATACCATCATAAATTGTAGGATTAACAGCATAATTTGATTGATAAAAATAAGTGGTTCCCCCTCCTCGTAACCATATAATTATGCAACGGCAATTTCCATTTGCTGTAGCATCTCGCCAACCAGCTATAAAATTGTCATATGAACCATTTAATGAAGGTTTTATATCAGCATTTATAAAAAAAGAACCGTAGCCCCAGTTTGTTACATGAAAATCGAAATTAGCCATTAATGTACCTCTCAGATTAGAATTAAGATGCACATCACTTCTGCCTAATTTTAAATTAGTGGGTAAATTATAACTCCATGCACCATCAAAAAACGTTACAGGATAAAATTTATCAATATCTCCTCCTACATTAAAACTACTTGAAACTTGAGGGTACGAAATTATTGAGATTAAAAATATTACTATGCTAAAAGCTTTTTTCATTGCTACTTACTTGATTGTTTTAATGTTAATATATCATTTTTCATTTGTTCATTCTCTTTTTTAATTTCAATCAAATAGAGTGTAATTTCTTCAATTTTCTGTAAAAGCTTAATATTCATTTCAGAAAGATTTATCCCGTTTTTCTGCATATCTTCTGCGGAAGCAATCTCAGGTAAATGCTTATTCTCTTTAATAATTTATCTACTGAGTTTAAAGAAGGTAAATTATAATTCTCTTCAAAAACAAAGTCAGCTCCGGCATCTACTGTTACTTTTACTTCTCGGGAGGCTAATTTCCTGCAACTGTAAGTTTAGATGTTGGGTTTGCTGTTCCTATACCAACATTCCCATTTTGAATTGCCTTAATAGCTAATGAGGCACCATTTGCCGTAAAAACATTTCCAACATATAGGTCCCAATCACTAGTCATTGGCAAGAATTTAGTAACACTAATATCATTGCCAATAGTGTTTAATGCTGTAAATGTCGCAAAATTCAATGCCGTTACTTTTATATAAACAGTAAGATTTTCGCTAGCCACACCATAAGTGTTAATAGCTCTTATTCTAAATCGAGGATTGGCTGCTTCGCTATTACAATCTATTGTGAAATTAGATGATGTCCCTACGTATGGGTTATTATTAATTCGCCCGGTTTCTCTCCATATTGCTGGGTTCGCATGTGATATTGATGCAACATGAGTTGCAGCTGCAGCAATGTTTCCTCTCGTATAAGTTAATGAAATTTGATAATAACCACCTGCAAGAGATCTTGGAACTGCCTTCAAAAATTCTATATAGTCTCCTATAACATATCCTGCGGGGAAAGTTACACTTGTTTCATATTCTGAGGCATATAAAAAAGAAGCGCTACTACTACTACTACTACTACTACTACTACTACTACTACTACTACTACTACTACTACTACTACTACTACTACTACTACTACTACTACTACTACTATTATTATTATTAGATAAAATTTTTGAAGTACATAGAATAAGAAATAAGACAAATAATATAGTTTTTTTCATCGTGATTATTTAAATTGTTTTTGAATTTTCTTTTGAGATTGATTTCGCTTAATCTTTAAGTGATATTGCATAGTATTGTATAAAGGAATTTTTAATTAACGACAATCGTTTTTCTTGAAAATAAGTAAACTAACAAATCAACTATTTGTTATCAATAATTAGTTTATAGTAAAACTAAAAACCGCACTTCTAATACTTGAATTCCCTGCCTGATCAAAAGACTTCACATACCAATAGTAAGAGCCCGCAGTGAGAGTTTTAGAATAAGGGCTGGTTATTTCTTCCTTAAATTTTAAGTTAGTTAAGGCACTCTCAGAATAAACATAAATGCTGTCTTTTTCTGTGCTTCCGCTTATTGCATTTCTGCTATATTGAAAATTAATATCAGTCGCAGTCGTTATACTTTTATCTGCAGGGTTAGAAAGAATAGGGGTATTTGGAGTCTTGGTGTCAACTAATATATTTCTTGAAGAATATAATGTCTCTTTTGCACCATTACTAGCTCTTACTTTCCAGCTAAAATTGCCATCTGTAAAAGTATAGTCAAATGCTGTTGCGGTGCTATTACTTTCTTTAACTATCTCATTATTGCTGTCATATATTTGTACCTGATATTCGGTTGCACCTATTATACTCTGCCATGATAATTTTTGAGCAACGGTTTTTGTGATCAAATTATTAGCTGGCGAAGTCAGAATTACGGTATTGTTCTGAAAATCTTCATTATTTAAGATTTCAAAAGCAGCTGTTGTATATTGAGTTTCATAACCGCTATTAACCGCTTTAATGCGCCACTCATATTTCCCAATATTCAATTGCTGTAAAAAAGAAGTTTTAGAAACTAAAGTATCCAAAACAATTTCTACGGGGGCTGTAAAATTTGGCTTTGCAATTTGAAGATGATACTTTTCGGAGTCTTTTACATATTCCCACGAAAATGATACTCCGGTTGAAAATAAGACAGAATTATTTGCGGGTGCTGTCAAAGTAACCTTTTCTTTTGAGATATCAGGAACAAGTAAGATTTCCTCACAAGAAAAAAAGGATAATACAATAATGCAACCTAAAAACTTATATAATTGATATTTATTCATTTAATTTAATTTAGAAGAGAAGTATAAATTACATATCAAAAAGACTTTTGCTGTCTTCTTTAGGGATTATTGATTTTGTATTTCCTTTGCAATTAGTGTTGTCGTTTACAATGTCAGCAATATACCATTGTTTTTTTGATGTAAGTGCCCAGCAAAAATTACCGGATTGATAGCCAACAATTGTTTCAGGATTAATATCTATTGTATCAGCTTTTTTTCCTGATTTCATTAATGTGATAAGATATTTTTTATTTTGTGAATTTGTCAAATAATAAGCATCTGCTTGTCTTATTTTAGAAATAGCATCTAAGGATAAGCTCACAGCAATACTGGTAATTATTTGAGATTTTTTGGTATTTTGTAATAACCTTACAATGTCAAAATTATATTGGGTATTCAACTCATTTACTAAACCATTAATATCTAGAATTTTGATAGTAACCAATTCGGGTTTTGTGGGCAGACTGTCTATATAGGCAACTTTAGTTTGGTTTTGATTATACTTTGCCTTGGAAGCATAGATTTTGTTTAATTGCCTGTTGTACGGAACAACTTCAATAGCAACACGAATCTCGTTTTCCAGTTTTGGAAATGCTTTTACAGAAAAATTATTTTCTATTCCATTTATTTTATTAGACTGACCAATACTTCCTAATTCAGGTGAGGTAGTTGCAATTTTGTATGTTTCATTTTTAATTTTTGTTGTATGACATGCTATACATATTAGCATTGACAGTACAACTAATTTCTTTATCATAGCGGGATAATTTTAGGCTGTTTAATTTTGTAAATTTATTTTTTTTTGTAGGTTAAATCTCAATAACATTTTTTTAACAAATCTAATAAATTTAGAATTATATTTGTCAGATTTTTATATTTATTCAAAATAAATATTTATTCAAATTGTAATAAAGCATTACAGATACAACTTTTACAGAAAACATTCAAATTATGATGAAAAAAATTATTCTACTATTGAGCATTTCAATCTGCCAGGTTGCGATCGGGCAAGTTCTTACAACAAATAGAAACCCAGTTGGGATGGAGCATAATATTTTATTTAATGCTGTCACACGATATACAGTAACACAAGAAGGGCCGGCGTTTAGTTTACCTGGGTTATTTGACGGAAGTATGTATGTATACCACGTAGGAGGTATAACCTCGTCGACACCAACAACTATTCTTATTGATGGCTTACCACCTGCCCATACTCAGGCAGGAGCATGGGTAGGGTGGACGACCCGGTCTCTTCCAGCAAGCAGGTTCAAAATAGAAGGGTATGACACTTATAATGGGGCTAATGTCTGGAGGGTAATTGCAGATTACTCAGCAGTTGACTATTCAGCTTATAGTTTTTCAGTTGCTGTTCCGGTTGGTGGAGTGTATACTAAATTAAAATTTACATTTTATAATGGGCAAAATGGAACTGTTGGACTTTCAGAATTGTATTTCATTCATCCGGAGGCAACCACACCTTATTCAGGACTATTAGTCCCTGCTGCTAATAATTGGAAAAATATTGGTGCTGATTTAGTTGCAACCAATAGCGGGAATGTTGGCATAGGTATTAATGCGCCTAAAAACAAACTGGATGTAAATGGCACTATTCATTCCAGAGAAGTAAAAGTTGACACACAGAATTGGTCAGACTTCGTTTTTAAAAAAGAGTATGATTTGCCAACGCTTCAGGAAGTTGAAAAACATATTAATGAGAAAGGATATCTTATAGATATGCAGAGCGAAGCTGAAGTACTAAAGGATGGTATTAATCTTGGTGACATGAATGTCAAATTGCTGCAAAAAATTGAAGAATTGACATTGTATGTTATTCAACAAAATAAGGAAATTAATTCTTTGAAACTGGAAAAGCAAAATTTAGAAATTCTTAAATGCGGACTTGATAGCTTACAAGCTGAAATTAATTCACTAAAAGCAATTAATAAACGATAAATGAAAACGAATAAATTAATAGTGTCTTTTATAATTTCGCTAATTTTTAATATTCCTACTTATTCACAATCTGGAAATAATTTTGAGTTCACGCTTACAAGTCCTATGTTTGCAAATAGCGCTCCGAATCAGGCAGTAAATATTCAGTTTCCAAGTGTTCCAATCTGGGGCTGGATAGAAGTTACTATTACATCTTCCTATAATTCTCAGTTTAGTGCCGGAAAACTTACAAAAAGATATCAAATAGGGCACAACCCTAATGGTGGATATTTTGATCAAAAGACAGAAGTTGCAGATGCATTAGGTGCTGTTGCCACTCAGTGGTACATAGGAGATTTTAATTACGATACCAATAGTATTCCTATTTATCATTTAGTCAGTACTAATAATTTTTTGGTAATTAAAGTAGAAGGACTTCTCACAGATGTTAATCATGCTAATACAGTAAAAACAGGAACAACTCTTAGTCCTCTTGAAACCATAATATTTTCCGAAAAACGCCAATATAAAAGTATTATGCAGGATAGAGTAGGAATTGGTACAAACACACCAGACAGTGCTCTTACAGTAAATGGAACAATTCATTCTAAAGAAGTAAAAGTAGACTTACTAAACTGGCCTGATTATGTATTCAAAAGAGAATATGATTTGCCAACATTAGAAGAAGTTGAAACTCATATTAAAGAAAAAGGTTATTTAAAAAATATTCCTAGTGAAGAAGAAGTTTTAAAAGGCGGCGTTAATCTAGGTGATATGAATGCTAAATTGCTGCAAAAGATAGAGGAACTTACTTTGTATATGATTGATCTTAACAAAAAACTAAATGAGCTTCAGTTGAATAATAAAAAGTTTGAAGAAGAGAATGATATTTTGAAAAGTAAAATCAAAGAAATAGAAATTAAGCAATAATTTGCAATTTACTATTCAATAATAGACTGCTAAAATCTATTTGTTATATCTTTTACATTAATATAATGTTTTATTGATATTTAGTAGAAAAAATTAGCAGATTGCACCAATTTTAAATTTTAAGTTAGCAAAAAAATGGAGGTCAATATTCACAAGTCAATATATTATCATAATTATGTTAGCGTAGTAAAAGAATCAGTCCCAACTCGTCTTATTTATTATCACTACCTTTCTTAAACCAATTTCATTACAACATAAAAAAACCTCGCCAATTGGCGAGGTTTCTTGTTTTTATTTTTTTTTTGATTCTCTTGTCGGTGTGAAGTCAGAGACACCCGAACATCTTTTCAGAAAAACTCTTCGAAGAGCGGGGGTGCTGATTTGTTAATCCCAACAATTATTTTTCACCCTTTTTCTTTGCACAGTACTAGTTTCTGTTGCATTACATAAAACCTAATAACGTATTACTATAAATAATTTTATATGTTTTTTTTGTATTTAAAATGCTATCATTTCCTATTCCATCTTTTACATATTTATCTTTTTCTATATAAATAAATTTATGTGTTTTGGCTAAATTACTTTTAACTACAACTTTAATATTCATGCCTATATCTTTAATTTTTACATCATAGTTGTTATCAATTCTAATCATTTTTGCTAATCCAAAATTTTCTATTGTTTTCATAGGATTTTGATATAGAATATGTTTATCGTTTTCTACAATTATTTTTTCACCGTTGTAAAAATTGGTAAAGATTAAAAGTGAATATTTTTCTTCTTCAGCATCATATTGCTTAAGCGTTTTCTCAACAACATGTTTGAATGATGCATTTTCAAAATCTTTTATCTGAACATCATAACTTTTACAGCTAAGTACAAATAAAACTAGTAAAAAATATAATGATTTATTTTTCATATCTTATTTTTTCAAAGGTTGTTCAAGTTCAACTTTCTTTATTATTCCTGTCCTTTGTTCTGGAGTAATCCACTCCGTTATGGAATGGCTATACCAACTATTTATTTAAAGAATTATTTCTTTACAGAATCATATTGTTTTTGTGTAATAATTTGCTTTTTAAGCATTTTTCTCAACCAATCATTGGCTTGATTTTTCTCTGATTCATTCATGGATTTTATATTAATATTTGAATAGTCACTAAAATCAACATTTATTCCATACTTTTCACACAATGCTTTAAAATAGTCATAATAAGCTTTTTCATAATTAAATTTTTCTGCCATTATTCTTGAATATATCATTAAGCTATCTGTTCTTTCTGCTTCGTTTGCATCCATAAAACTATAGAACAACTCATCATATGAGTCTCTATCACCATTTTTTTTTACTTTATAAACTAACGTATCATAATTTGTTGATAAGTGGTTTATTGTAACAACTTCATTTGATTTAACGTTCTTTTCCCGTTTTTCAGTGCACGATATAAGAAAAACAAGAAATGATATAAAAGCGATTTGACTTTTCATAAATTTTAAATTTTAGACTATTTTAATTACTTCCGCTAGGTTTTTGATTTCCGTTAGTTTGCTGAGTTAATGTACCACTTACAAATGTATTCCAAAAACCATAGGTACTTGTTTGTCTACCTTGTTCTTCTTTTTTTGTCCCAGGTAGATAATCTCCATTAAAATCGGTATTTTTAGTTGCTTGAGGGCCAATTTCTTTACCATCTGCAGAGAATCCATCTCTTTGGTCTGGCGCAACAATAGTTACTCCCTCCATTTCTTTAGATGCAGAAATTTTATCTGCAACAGGCTCTACAACTTTACCATTTTTATCCATTGTGTATTTTCCAGTTCTACATGCATGTAAAACAATTGTGAAACCTTCCTTACTCTCGGAATTTTTCCATAACTCACTTGATTGATTAAGTACTTTATTCAAACCAGCACCTGAATTAATCGTAGTTTCTCCTTTTGCCCCAAAATCATTGTAAAATTCTTTTGGATTTCCATGTGCGAAGACATGAATAGTTTTAGTTTCAGGATTATCTTTGTATTGACCACTATTAGCCGCTTTTAATACTGGTTTATTGTGTGCTGAATCTTTCAACAAAACAACTTCAAGACCTTCTAGCTCTCTACCATCTATAACTCTATTTTCAGAAAAATTATAATGTGATTGATAAGCATATTTTTCACTTAGCGGGTCAATATTCATAAATCTGCCAATAGCCATATCATAGTTTCTCCATTTAAAGCTGTCCCAGTTCAGTCCCAGCTCATCTTGACGCTCCTGACCTTGGTACTTATACTTATTCTCAAAACCAATTTTAATATTATTATACCCCTCTTGTTTCATACCAAAAGGATAGAAATTACTCTCTTCCTTAATAGCCAGCGTCTTGTCATAACTCAGTCGGATATTGCCCAAATGATCTTTGTACTGGTAAATATATTTATAAGAACTTCCGGAAGCCTCCACATAACCTTCAGCCGTTGGGAAAAACTTTAATGCACTATTATCATACTGATAACCTCCAAGGTAATCTGTAGTGATGTCAGATTTCCCTGTTTCACTTACAACTTTCCGCACCTTTTGCCCCGCAGCATTGTAAAGATAAACAATGTTCCCTGTTGTCCCAAAAGTTATTTTGGCAGGCAGGTTCAGGTGGTTGTAGGTAATGGCGGTGATGTTTTTGTTATTGTCCCGGGTCATATTGCCATTGGCATCATAACTGTAATCATCTGCCGTGTTGGCGGCACTGTCCACAAAACCTCCCGCTTTGTAAGTGGTGGCATTATCCACGACTTTTGTAAGCTGGTTGGTAATGTTGGCTGTACCGTAACTGTAAGCCAGCTTGTCGATCTGCTGCAGGGCAGTCGGGTTTCCATTACGCATCAGGGACATGATATTCCCGTTCTTGTCATAAGTCAGGATCTCGTCATAAAAATTATTCACTGTACCGGCCTGTTTAAAAATTCCTGTCCTTAAACGGTTTAGGTTATCATATACATACCCGTAACCCCTTACAACAGGAGTTGCCTCCGAGGCACTTGACCAGTACGTCTCGGCTATGTTTCCGTTATACAGGGCTTTGACCCCTGCCGTGGTGGTGGTATTGTAATTGACCTTAAAGGCAAACAGGTCTTTTGGGTCCCCTGTCTTTGCCAGGGCGTCAACGTCGTTTATGCCCGTGAGCCATCCACGGATGTTGTAGGTATAATCTATTTTTTGGGTACTGCCGCCCACTTTCTTGGAAACCAGCTGGCCCAGCTCGTCATAGGTATTGGTAAAAAGGGTCTCGGCCGTGGCAGTTCCGGTCTGGTGGGTCTGGCTGATGAGCCTGTCCTGCGCAGAGTAGGTATAGGTCTCGGTTGTTTTAAGCGCCGGGTCTGTTGCCAGCCTGCTGTGTGTGGTTATCGTATACTGCAGCTGCCCTGAGAACGCATCAAGTTTACTGTCCGTACAGGTAAACCCTCCAAGGAAATTCTGCGTATAGGAACGCACCGGTCTTGCCTTGGCATCATATAGGCTGTAGCTTTGTTCGTATTTGTAATTGGTGCTCAAATCCGGAACCCTTACCCAGGATCCTGTGGCAAGCCCGATGGGTTTTGTTGTGGCGTTATAATAAACTGCTTGGCTTACCCCGGCAGTATTTGCTGCAACAGTGGCCGGAATAGTCGGGGCATCGGGAAAATTGTAATCATCATAATAGTTCACGCTCATTATATGGTAGCCTGTGGTTGGCCAGGCGGCATTGTCATACCTGAATTTTACCCCTGTTGTGGCAGGGATGATGGTATTAGTGGCTGTGGCAATCTTGGTTTCGTTAAAATTTGCCGTGAGTGCATTTTGGGCATCCTGCAGTGTTTTTCTTGCAGCGGCTGTGACCGTTGCCGGCAGCCAGCCGGTAATCACCGGCCTGTTGAACGCATCGTATTTTGTGATGGACCATCCCGGGGTGGTGATATCGCTAAAAGGGGAATTGGCCGGACCTGTGGCCACGACCCTGTCGAGTTTGTCATACACGATGAACTCCCACTGTTTGCCGGGCAGTTTTTTCTCTACCAGGCGGTTACGGTAGTCATATTTATACTGGTAGCACAGATTATCCAAAACGGTTTTGTTGTCATCTATAACGGCGCTGAAGGTACTGCCGGCCTGGGCATGAAATCCCGGCAATAACCGAATGGAATTGGAAGCTGTCAAATGAAGGGCAGCACTCGCTGAGGTAAGCTGTACTGTCGAGGTCAGGTCAGCCTGGGCGCTTGTAGTGCCCAGAAGGTCTACGGCCTTGGGCGGGATCACATAGGTCAGGTTGCCATAAATATCGTATACGTAGTAGGTGTCATGTTTTTCATTGGCTGTCCCTGATTCTACCGTCCCATAGGTTCTTTTCAGCACTACCTGCCCTTGTTTGTTTTTAAACTCTACTGTCGATCCGTCTTTTTCAAGGGGCGAAGCCGCTGTGTTTTCATCATAGGTGACGGTTTTGTAAAGCTCATTGGCAGGATAGGAACTATTGCCGGAGAAGGAAATGTTATATAAGCCCAGTGTGGCATCCCAAAGGGCATTGGCATTGAATAGTTTTACTTCGTCGGCTATATTGGCCTGATAGTCCATTTTAATCTCATGGCCTGAACCTGAAAACCAGTCATTACCGGGTGCAGCCTGTTTCAAAACGCGGTTAAGGGGAGAGGCTTCGAGTTCTTTTTTGCTGAAAGGGTATAAGGTAGCCTCCTGTGCAGGGTTCTTGTTGATAAGGGGATTGGGTGTCTTGTAATAAGACAATACGTTTGCCCCGGCAGCCGTATCAAAAGCCATATTGGTGCTGGTGGATTTAAAGGGAAGATATTCCTCTGTCTGCCTGCCAAAGCCATCATAGGTGATATGGGTGATGATATCTTTTCCGGAATCGGACTGCTGTGCTGCAATCTGCTGGATGGGCCTTCCAAGACCGTCGAAATAGGTTACATTTTGTGAAGCCTGCGCAATAGTGGGCGCCGGTATTTTTACCGTACTTGCTGTTTTGTAGGTAACGGTTTTTATATAATTTTCGGTTTGGGTCTGACCAATTGCCATAACCGGAAACAAAACCAAAAGGAATTTAACTAAATTTTTCATGATGCTGTTGGTTATTGTTTATAGTTGTATTGGTTCTCAGAAAGGATGTTCCCATTTTTATCCTTTACAAATTCAAGTCTTCCAAATGTATCATAGCTGTAGGTAATAATATCTCCTTTTGGATCGGTTATGGTACTGACTCCGACAAGGGGAATATAGGTATAGGTTGTCACCATGGCAGTTGGCAGGGAAGTTCTTAAGTTGTTAATTGCTGTCAGGTTAGTTTCATTATAGGTATCTAAAACAGTTGTTGTAACACCCAATGCGGTTGCTATTTGTGCATATGTTGCATTTTCTATCTTGGCAATGGGCTGGGTTTTGTTATAACCCCAGATTATAGTAACCGGAATGTCATTTTCAGCTTTAAACTGTCTTATGTTTCCTAAAATATCATAGCTTTCAAAAGAAAAAGTTTTTTCCAGCTGATTAGGAATAACATCTCCTTTTTTGTTATAAATATACTTTGGCAAGATCAATGGATAACCAGTAAACTCGGAAGGAAAGCTTCCATATTCTGTTTTCTTCTCGGATAATTTATTTGCTCCTTTGAAAACTTCTGTTTTTAATGGTATGCTAACAATATTTTTTGAAATTAATTCATTTCTAAAAGGTTCATTTATCATTATAGCATCTTGTGCATAGTAATACTTTGTTTCTAAAATTTCTCCTTTGGAATTTGTAGTAGTCTGCGATGACAATTGTAAACTAGTAGGGGTAGTATTATAGTAATAGTTTTCTGTTTGAGATACATTTTTGCTATCAAAATAATCTATAGTTGTTTTGCTTTTTAGTTTGTCAAAACCAGTGTAAATTTTAAAATAAGGAACATCTACTTGCACAGGACCAATCGGTAAAATCATATTAGAGGGTGGTGGAGGTATTAATGTAGCCCCTGCATTTTTCATATAACTACTTACCACATCATATTTATTTCCCTGATAACTTAAATAAGCAACTGGACCAAGACCATAATCAAGAAGCTTTGGATACCAAACATTTTCCGGATAAAAATGTTTAGATACATAAAAATTATTAGATGAACATAATAGATTTTGATCGAACATTTCATTATTTATTTCATCAACATACCCCATATTCATTTCGGGATAACTTCCATAGTATGAATAAAAGTCTTCTCTTATAACAATATTCTCTTTAAAATATTTTTTTTGTATTAATTTGCCGCTTTGCCATTCCCTAGGTTCAAATTCTCTAAGTTTTACTTTCTCAGGTAATTCTGAAAAGAGCGGATCGTAAAAACTAAAATAACTTTCTTCTTTTATTATTGATTTATCAAAATAATTAAAATCTATTTGAGTAACTTTTTTATATCCAACATTGGAACCGCTAGTTTTATATAAAGGTAAAATAGATTTCGAAGAAAATCTAACTCCTAAATATATATATGGGGGAACATCAGGAACAGATGAAGGTTGTCTTTTAGAAATATTTTCAATATAAGAAGGGACGCTTACAACTCTTCCAGAAGTAATATTATTCTCTTCAAGGTAAGTAAAATATGTTTTGTATTTCATATTATTTAAATCCTCACCTGTATACGTTTTTATATCCTTTATCCTTAAGCCGCCTACGGTAACTTCATCTCTAACTTTATCTCTGTAAAAAATTTTTATAAAAGTGCTATGTGGAAAATTATAATCACTAGGCTTAGAAAGAAGATAATTTTGAGTTATTAAGATTTTAAATCTAAAAATGCCAGCCCCCTCAAAATAAGAACCGGTAATTCCATTAGAGGATTCATCTTTTGATATTGTTCCCAAATATTTAAAAATTTTAAAAGTACCGTCTACTTGTTTTTTTTCAATATAGAATTCTACTTTATTGAATTCAGAATTTATATTCATGTAATTTGGAACTTTTAAAGGTAAGTCTGATTTTAATTCTAAACTCGATACACCAGATCTCAATTTAGTAGCTAATTCACTAACAACAAATGGATCACTGTAAAAAACCTTATTGAAGGAATTAATTTCGCTCGGATTTGGATAAAAATAGTTTAGATTATATCCAGAAATATTATAGCTAGCCTCCTTTCGGTCGTACCTTTCGTCAGTTATCTCGTCAAATAAACTACCGGAAGTTTGTCCAGTTAGTGCTTTATGGTTTTCATAACTATATATTTTTATTCCTCCTTCTGGAAATTTTATGCTTTTTAGTGAGAAAGTTTTAGTATATAATGTATCAACATCTCTATCATAACCTAGATTGCTTGGCAAATTCCTACCAGGTAATAAATATTCAGGCAATAATGAGATATTTGAATCTTTTCCATTAAAATACCCCCAATGATCTTGTGCTTTTGAATATCTTGACGGAATTTTTTCTAATAAATAGTAATCAAAATTATAAGTCTCAATATTTTTATTTTTAGCATCATAAAATTTAAGAGCATCAAGTCGTAAGCGTTGATCCACAGCATCTTTTCCAAAAAGATTAACATTTGAATTAAAATAGGTTTGAATTAATGTAATTTTTTTTATTACATCGTTTTCATTGTTATAAATTGTAATTCCCTGTAATTTTTTTGCACCTGTTTGCAAATCAATTCGATCCCCATACTCAAAAAATATTCTTCCTGAAGGAAATACTATTTCTGAAATTAAATTTTCAATGTTATTAGTTGTATTTGATTCATAAGAAGATCCAACATAATCTTTTATGCTATTCAATAGTACATAATTATGATTTCCTAAATTAGTATATAAGTTGTATCTGGCAGTAATATAATTATATGTAATTTCTTTGTTCTTTGGAGATTTTATTTTTTTTAATTGCCAAGATTGATCAAATGGCTCTCCGCCGAGATAACTAATTGATGATCTTCCATCTTTACCTAAAATCAAATTATATCCTGTTGGTAATTTAATATTAAATGAGTCAAAATAATTATTATATGGTATAACAGATCTCGTACCTAATTCGTAATCTATTAGGATGTCATCAAGAGGAAAAGTTATAAATTTTTTTAATTCCTGATTAAACATAAACTTGCCATTATGTCCTAAAAGACTATAAAAAAAGACATCTGGTCTACTATCTGCTGGGGGATAATTTGTCATCACATTTTCACCAGCTCTAAATGCTTGATCATAAAATGCACCTCTGCTGCGATATATTTCTACGTTACATGCAGTGAACTCACCATTATTACCATCTAGTTCAGATTGTTTTAATCCTCCTATTCCGAACTTATCATAATATGGTTTTTTAATAAAATAACGCTCATCAGGTAATCCATGATTATCGCGAGTAATTTGACCGCCAATATTTAAATTCCAGCCAAGTCCAACTGATGTTGCATCTTCTTCAACCTTTATACCTCCGGTATTATAAGAAATAGAAATAGGCACCTCCATACCGTCAAGATTAATGGTATAAATAGGAATATCAATAGAAGGCTGTCCTGTATATAAAGAAACATTATTTAATAATCTTTTTTTAAATTGATACGATTCTGGAGGAAGAGGAATTCCGTAGTCATATTCTGTAGATTTTTGACCGTATGATAAAAAATTCAGGAATAAAATAATTAGGATAAAGTTAATTTTCATTTTTTAGGCATTTATTTTATTATTATAATTTGGCTTTAATATTTTAAATATTTGATTATTAAGTCTTAATGGATGTAGTTTTTTATTTTTTTAATTCAGTAATAATAATGAAATTTTTCTTACAATTTTAAATATTTTTTAACAAATTAAATCTCATTATTTATCTTATTTTTTTTCTCAATAAAAAAGATATATTTGTAAAAATTAATTACGCTTATTTTGAAAAAAAATCTTCTTAAAAAAATTCCTTCTTTCAATCTTCAGGAGATGTTGATTGTTCTTGCCATAATCGGAATCTTATTATTAATAGCATTGCCTAACTTAATGCCGTTGATAACAAAAGCAAAAAGCGTAGAAGCACAAGTACAGCTAAAAGCTATTTATAATGCTGAAAAGCAATATTATTTTATGTACTCAAAGTACAGTCCTAATTTTACGGAAATAGATTTTGAAGCACCAAAAACAACAAAAGAAAGCGGAAGTGCCAATTATGTTTATGAAATCGTACAATCGACTAATAATGAGTTTAAAGTAAAGGCTACGGCTATTACTGATTTTAATGGAAATGGAGTTTTTAACGTTTGGGAAATTGACCAGAATGGGGTTCCAAAACAAATTGTAAATGACTAATGTGGTTTTTAAAACTAATTTTAATTATTACATTACTAGTAGTACTATATCAGGATTGTAAGGATCGTTTGGTGTATTGGTTTCTGTATCCAATAATTGGTGTTTTGGTATTTTCAATTCAATCTTATTATCTTCCTTTTGAACTTGCTTTTTTTAATTCAGGATTGAATCTTTTATTTGTAGCAATTCTGTTAGGGGTTAGTTTTATGTATATAAAATTTAGGAAATTGTCATTTCAAAATGCTATAGGACTTGGAGATGTTCTATTCTTTATCTTTTTAAGTTTTGGATTCGCCACAATTTCATTTATTGTTTTATTTGTTTTTTCATTAATATTCTCATTGCTGTTACATTTTATTTTTCAAAATAAAAATCAATTAAAGACAGTTCCTTTGGCAGGATATATGTCCCTTTTCTTTGGAGTCGTATATACGGTTACTTTTTGGTCTCACAGTACTATTTTATACGCTTACTAAGGATGAGAAACTTTGAAATCCCAATTGAATTTCAGCAACTGATTAAATCAGAACAGGCATATTATTATCGGATAGTTCCTTTTGCGAAAGAGCAAAAAAGTGTTTTACTAAAAACAGATTCGGCAGATATTGATAATCTTCAGAATGAACTTGCGGTTTTATTGTCTTTTCCTGTTCAGCTTGAAGTTGATACTTCAGAAAATATAAACAGGTATTTAAGCACGAATTATAGGAAAACGAACTCTGGAAATGTTTCTGATATACATTATACGGCAGACTTTTTAGAGAAAATAGTTCTAAATGCAAAAGAGATCGGAAGCAGCGATATCCATTTTGAGCCTTACGAAAAAAATGCTCGCGTCCGTTTTCGTCTAGATGGAAAATTAAAAGAACAATTTCATATTTCTACAGAAGAATATCCTGTTATTGTCAATAAAATAAAAATCAGGGCACAACTGGATATTTCCGAAAAGAGATTACCACAAGACGGACGTATAACTATTGTAACGGACTATCAGGATTTTGATGTGCGTGTCTCTGTTCTGCCAACTCTTCATGGAGAAAAAGTTGTATTACGTATTCTTAGTAAAGATACAAGTCATATCGATATTAATAGTTTAGGATTTACTGATAAGGAATTAAAGGTTTATCTGGAAAATATAAAGCGTCCTAATGGTATTGTGTTAATTTCAGGACCTACAGGATCTGGAAAAACGACAACTTTGTACGCTACTTTAAAAAAACTAAATCTCCCTAATACCAATATTTTGACGGTTGAGGATCCAATTGAATACACATTGGAGGGAATTAATCAGGTACAGTTAAAAGAAAATATTGGACTTGATTTTGCAACCACTTTGCGAACTTTTTTAAGACAAGACCCTGATATTATTATGGTAGGAGAAATCCGTGATGTTAATACGGCCAATATGGCAATCCGGGCCGCATTGACTGGGCATTTGGTATTGTCAACAATTCATACCAATTCTGCATGGGCAACTGTTTCAAGATTAATAGATATGGGAATTCCGTCTTTTTTAATTGCCAGTACTTTAAATGTTAGTGTCGCACAACGTTTGGTTAGAAAACTTTGTAACTCGTGTAAGCAGGAAGAGGAGATTGATTCTGCAATTTTTCCAACTAATTTTGAGATTCCCCAAAACCTGACAAAGCATTGTGTAGCTGTAGGCTGTGAGGATTGTTATCATACAGGCTATTCAGGCAGAAAAGCAATTTATGAAATTTTACCAATTGGATCAGAACTGGCTTCTTTAATTAAAAATAATCAGTTGGATATTAATTCTTATCTGGATGAAAATGAAATATTTACATTAAAACGAAATGCATTGTCTTTAATTAATAATGGAATTACTTCTATAGATGAAGTTTTTTCATTACTCTTGTAAAACAAAAAAAAAAACAGTAAAATCTTACGATTCGATATTGATTCATGAAAAAAATAACAACAATACTTTTAATATTTATATTTCAAATCTCATTTTCGCAGGAGAATAGAATTTCGCAGCTTAAAAACCATATAGAATCCATAACCACTGATGCACCGGGACTTAACGAAAAAGTTAACATTAATATTAAAGAGGCTTCTTTATCCAGTTTTTTATTAGGGGTTTCACAAATTCATAAATTAAATATCAGCGTAGCGCCAAATTTAAGCCAAATTAATATCGTTAATAACTTTTCGGATGTTACAGTTGGTGATTTATTAATCTTTTTATGTAAGGAATACAATCTTACTATTGATTTTACAGGTAATATTTTAGCAATCAAATCGTATGAAAAGCCTATCGAAGCACCTTCTGTAAGGGCAATTGATGTTGTCTATTATACAGATGGTAATTTGCTTTCTCTTAATTTAAAAGACGATAAATTATATGATGTCTTTAGAAAAATAATGGATGAAAGTGCTAAAAACTTAGTTTTTGCACCAGGCCTGGAAAATCAGTTGTTGACAGTGTACATTAAAAATATGCCATTTGATGCGGCATTAAATAAATTGGCTTTTGCCAATAATCTGAATGTTACTAAAACAAGAGATAATTTTTATGTTTTTGATAAGCCTGAAGGCAATTTCACACCTGAAATTGGCGATAATAATGCTACAATAAGGCAAAACAAACCGCAGCGTTCCAGAAAATCTAATTTTTTCTTTACTGTTGTTGATGCAGATAGAAAACTTTTGGATGTTGATTTTGAAAATACACCCATTTCAAGTATTGTCTATGACATTGGTCATGAATTAGATATTGATATGTTTATTTCGAGTCCGTTAGAAAATGCAGGAAATGCAACTGTAAAGGCTAAAAACATTACTTTTGATGCTCTTCTTATTAAGTTATTCGAAACAAAAGCAGATGGTGTTGCTAGTCCAAACACTAATCCATCGCAGCAGCAATACAATAATTCGCAAAATAA
This sequence comes from Flavobacterium sp. 1355, assembly GCF_017833415.1. Taxonomy (GTDB): domain Bacteria; phylum Bacteroidota; class Bacteroidia; order Flavobacteriales; family Flavobacteriaceae; genus Flavobacterium. The sequence goes on from NZ_JAFICC010000001.1 coordinate 347,685, forward strand.
TTTTTCTGCCAATTCAGGATCAGGTTCTTTTACTTTTATGAAGAACGGATCGATTTATTATTTTGGAACCAAAGAACAATTGGTAGTCAGGAATATAAAATCTATACCGTTGATGTATCGTTCTATTGAAATTTTAGGTGATCCATCAAAAGAGGGCAGGAGTGCAGGCAGACTGAACAACACAAACAGTTATTCTAATTACAATACGTTTGATTCAAAAAACAATTCAAACTACCAAAATCAGAATAATTTTTCAAATAATGCATCATCTTCCTCATCTTCCGGCAGCAATGTGCCTTCTGAATCTATATTGACAATTATTCCGGATGAAATTAAAAAAGATTTAGATATTAAAATAGATAAGGAACTTAATAGCTTTTTGGTTAATGGACCAGCAGCAAGTATTGAGCGATTTGAATCTTTTATTAAATACATTGACAAGTCTGTACCCGTTATTCTAATTGAGGTAATGCTTCTTGAAGTAAACCGATCGGCTACTGTAGAAACAGGTATCAAGGCAGGAATAGGAGATAAACCAGTTACAACTTCAGGAACTGTTTTTCCGAATGCAGATATTAATTTGGGAGCACAAACAATTAATAATATTATTGATGGTTTTAGCGGATTTGGGTCTTTAAATATTGGTAAAGTAGTACCAAATTTTTATTTGAGCCTGAAAGCTATGGAAACGAATGGTAATCTGAAAGTGAGATCATCCCCTAGATTATCAACTTTAAACGGTCATAAAGCCTATTTGTCTATAGGAGAAACAACATATTATGTAGTTACCAATCAAAATTATTACGGATCTCAGATTCCGCAGGCGTCAGAAGTTAAAAATTATCAGCCAATAGACGCAGAATTGTCTGTTACGATTATGCCATTAGTTGCCGGCGATGGGCAGGTCACTATGGACATTAAAGTTATTCAGTCGAGTTTTAACGGACAAAAAGTAGATAAGGATGCTCCTCCGGGTATTAATTCAAGAGAATTTACGTCAATAATCAGAGTTAAAGATCAGGATTTGATTGTTTTGGGAGGATTAGAAGAATCGGTTAAAAATGATTCAGGAAGCGGAGTACCATTACTATCAAGGATTCCGGTGATTAAATGGTTATTCAGTTCCCGTAAACGAGAAGATTCCAGGAAAAAATTGAGTGTACTAATCAAACCAACAGTGATTTACTAATGGTTTTTCCGTCTATAACGTCACTTTTGCTTGGTAAAGAATATATTGGAATTGAGCATTTTACTTTAAACAATGAAGAGAAGATTACTGTACTCTTGATTGAAGAAAAGAAGGAAGGATTAGTTATTTCTAAAAAAGACAGAGTTAGTTATAATCAAAAAATAGCTGAAAAATGGGATGTGAAATTACCCTTCTTTTTAATTCTTAATACAAATCAGGTTATACAAAAGGAAGTTCTGAGCATCGAAGTTTCGGATGATAAATTACTCCATAAAGCGTTTCCTAATACAAATTGGGAAGAGTTTTATTTTGAAATCTGGCGATTAAAAACAAAATCTATAATTGCCATTACCAGAAAAACCTATCTTGACGAAATAGTGAATCAATATGATAAACAAAAGATTAAAGTAGCAGGAATTAGTCTGGGCGTTTGTGCATTATCTGAAATTTTTGGATACGTAAATGAAAACCAAATTTTTACAAATAATCAGGTAATTTCAAAACAGGAAGAACAACAAATAATTTCTACAAATGTTTTGGAGTCTTCAATTACTTACAATGTTAATGAACTTGAAGTTGAGAACAGGCATTTGCTGGCTTTTTCAGGAATATTGCGTTTACTACTAAATACAACTGATAATTCGGGTTCTGTTGTATCTTTTAGTGACGAATTGCATGATAACTACAATCAAAAGCAATTTTTTGTAAAAGGATTAAAAATAATGATCGGAATTGTGTTAGGTATTTTATTGTTGAATTTTATCTTTTTTACCCACTATTATAAATTAGCACAAGAAACAACAGAGACTGTTTTAGTCAATAAATCGTCACTTGAAGATGTTGCTAAAATCAAGCAGCGTATTATAATAAAAGAAGAAAAAGTAAAAAACAGTGTTGGAAAAACTGACTCTCAAAGTTCACTTTTGATAAATGAGATTGCTAAAGGAATTCCATCCTCAATTTTATTAACAGAATTAATTTTCAATCCTTTAGAGAAAAAAATAAAAGCAGAAGAAGCTGTTGTTACAACAAATAAAGTGATAACTATTAGAGGCACAACGCTTTCTAATGATGATTTTACGCATTGGATTGAAGAGATAGAAAAAAAAGGATCAATTGACAAAGTTCTCATTACACATTTTGGAAAAAATGATGCTAATGAAACGGAGTTTTCTATTAAAATTACGTTGAGATAAATGAAGCTAAACAAGAAAAATAAGTTGCTTGTATTAGGATTTGTTTTAATCCTGTATATCTGTTATTCTTTTGCGATATCAAATACAATCATGTATTATAAAGAGTATAAAGATAAAAAACAGCAAATTGCCAATGATAGTAATATGCCTAATCTTGTAGGTCAGCTTGTTAAAAAAGAAAAACAACTGGATCAGATTTTGTCTCAATACGATATTAATGTTTCAGAATCGTTCCAGAATGATTTATTAAAACAATTAAGTTCGTATAGTGCAAATTATCATCTTAAAATTACTGATTTTCAGGAACCCCACATTATAATTCAAAACGGATTTACCACAACAAGCTATATTTTTACTTTAGAAGGTTCATTTAACGGATGCCTGGCCTTACTGAATCAGATAGAAAACAATCCAAAGCTAGGTGCTGTAAAGCATTTAAATTTCACTAAGAAAAAAAATTATAAAACTAACACTGATCAATTGCTTGTTGAAGTCATAATGCAGACAAATAAAGGGGTTTAACTATTTAAACATAATTATGAAAAAAAATCTTTTGCTGCTAATATTAGCAGCTCAAATAAATTTTGCACAAAATACTTTTCCTCCTACTGGCCCGGTTGGTATTGGTACATCCACTCCAAATAGTTCAGTGCTATTGGATGTAAATGGTAAAGCAATTTTTAGATCTCTTTTATATGCTAATGATATAATGGGTGGAAATGGGGGCGACATTAGAATTGGACCAAATACAGGAGGAAATGCCTCAACTTTATTTTTTGTTGGTGGAGTAAATCCCACTGAAATTATGAGAGTTCATTACAATGGAAATGTTGGAATAGGGACTAGCTTACCTTCTGCCAAATTAGATGTAAGTGGAGGTATCATTAGTAGTGTTTCGAATCCCTTGGGTGGTTATATTAAATTAAAAAATCCTTCTAAAACTGTAAGTGGTACAGCTAGTGAATGGACAATTTTTAATATGACCGGAAATTATGGTAATAGTTTGCAATTTTGGGCTTATGATGATTTAGACTGTGCAAATGGAGGAATGTGCAGTAATCGTTTTACTATCATGGATAATGGTAACGTTGGTATAGGCACTAATTCTCCAACAGCAAATTTAGAAATCAATGCCCCAGCAATAACAGGAGCCGAAACTTTACTAAAATTACGGGTAAGTGATGCTCCTCAGGATTATATAAGGATTGGAAATGGAACTAACTCAAGTGCACAATTTTTACCTAATTTAGTTGGATATCGTACTTCAGATGTAAGACCTTCCCTGTATTTGACTGCTTCAACTGAAACAGCAACTGATACTGGAAATGATGCACTTATGGTGTTTGATTCCCGGACTTCTGCCGCTGCTATAATAACAAGACCTTTGTTTTCCTGGGACTCTTATGGAAACAGGAAAATGGTTTTAAATGCTAATGGCAGTCTTGGAATTGGTACCACAGCTACAGGAAATCACAAACTTGCTGTAGAGGGCTCAATTGGTGCAAGGGAAATAAAAGTTCAAGCAACTGGCTGGTCAGATTTTGTATTTAAAAAAGAATACACTTTGCCAACACTTGAAGAAGTTGAGAAACATATTGCAGAAAAAGGACATCTGGAAAATATTCCAAACGAAGAAGAAGTTCTGAAAAACGGAATTAATCTGGGAGAAATGAATGCTAAGCTTTTGCAAAAGATTGAAGAATTAACTTTATATGTAATTGAACAAAATAAAAGACTTGATAAAGTTGAGAAAGAGAATAACGATTTAAGAAACCTGATTGAAAGTCATCATGAAAAATAAAAAAATGAAAGAGAAAATAATTAAGTTATTCTTTGCAATAATGTTTTTATATTTTCAAAATGCGATATCACAAGGCTTTATTACCTCAACAGATAATAGCGTAAATGCCATTATTGCATCTTCCGCAACAATTCCTAAAATGGAAAATGGTACCGCAATGTGGACAGCAACAAATGCATATTGGGCTACACCACTAATCTATAGAACCAAAAGATTTCCTGAAGATGGCACAGGTACTTTTCCCTTTAATAATTACGGAGAATTAATGATACAAGGAACGTCCCACGGGAGTGGATACAATAAGGGAATAAGTTTACTAACTTGGGATGGATTAAGTAGTTCTCCTGAAATAAGAATGAGAATAGCACCAAATGGAAATATTGGTATAGGCATGATTAACCCTACCAATAAATTGGATGTTAACGGTATAATCCATTCTAAAGAAGTAAAAGTTGATATGACTGGTTGGTCAGATTTTGTATTTAAAAAGAATACACTTTGCCAACACTTGAAGAAGTTGAGAATCATATTGCAGAAAAAGAACATCTGGAAAATATTCCAAATGAAGAAGAGGTTCTGAAAAACGGAATTAATCTGGGGGAAATGAACGCTAAGCTTTTGCAAAAGATTGAAGAATTAACTCTATATGCAATTGAGCAGAAAAAAAATACCGAACAGCTTACTAAAATAATTTTAGAGCAAAATAAAAGATTAGAAGAACTGGAGAAGAATAAAAAATAAATTGTTTTAAATCAATAATAAATTTTTAATTTAAGCTCAATCCTCCTGGATTGGGCTTTTTATTTTTTTACAAATTAAATAACAACTAAAATAATCAAAGCAGCCTTATTTAAAAACATCCAAAAATAGCAATATATAACTTATAACACCGTTTAACTGATTATAACATCAAAAATTAGCATAAAAATAACAATTTAATTAGAAAAATATTTAAATCATGTTTTATGTTAATTCCTTTTGTATATATTTGTTAGTGGAAATACTACACTTTTAAATGAGTATTTAAGAATTTTCAAAGGCATTTAATTTATAGATCCCTTGTCCAATATTTAAAAAATTTTAAAATTTTAAAGGAAAGAAAAAAGTGAAAAATTTTTTACCCTATTAACTAAATCGTTTTAGTAGAAAAAGAAAAGATTAAACTGATATTTATATGTTTTTATTGGGCTATTATTTTACAAATTAATGTTATACAAAAACCTGTGTTTTTCTAGGTTCGGCAGGAGATAAGCAAAGTCTTTTATTACAAGCAGAGTTCAACTATTTTATAAATTTTTTAAAACAACTAATTAATTAACAAACAAAAATCAAACAAATTTTAACCAAAAAAAATGCTTATGAAACGAATTTTAGCAGTGTTAGGAATCGTATTGTTCAGTAGTGCAGGAGCTGTTGCGCAAAACCGATTAATAACAGGCACAGTGAATGATGCAGATAACAAGGGAGTTGTTGCTGCATCCATTGAGGTTCAGGGAAAACCATTTAGCGCTATTACTGACGCCGAAGGCCGATTTAAGATGAATGTTCCGGAAGGTAAAGTTACTTTGAATGTATCTTCTATAGGTTTTGAATCTAAATTGGTAGTACTTCAGGAAAACGAAAACAGAGTTTCTGTTACGTTATTAGAAAATGCTCAGGAATTAAAAGATGTGGTCGTAACCTCATTTGGAGTTAAAAAACAAAGGAAAAGTCTAGGTTATGCAGTCGGAGAACTCAAGGGTGAAGACCTGACAAAAAATAAGGAAATAAACCTTGGAAACGCACTTCAGGGTAAGATAGCCGGAGTCAACGTTTCTGCACCGGTAACAGGACCATCAGGTTCCAGCCGTGTGGTCATCCGTGGAGCGACGTCGGCCTCCGGACTGAACCAGCCTTTGTATGTTATAGACGGAATTCCGATTGACAATACGCAACAAGGAAATGCCGGTATGTACGGAGGAGCAGATAAAGGAGATGGTATGTCATCATTTAATCCGGATGATATAGCTTCTATCTCGGTTTTAAAAGGTAGTGCCGCTTCTGCACTTTATGGGTACAGAGGATCAAACGGTGTTATTTTAATTACAACAAAAAAAGGAAAAAACGGATCTGGTATTGGAGTAGATTTTAGTACAAATTCTACTTTTAATACTCCTGCAAGCCTTTTGAACTGGCAGGACCAATATGGAGCAGGTGCACCGGACGCAAACGGCGTTCCTACGAGGTTTACAAATTTGCAGGAACTCAGGGATTCTTACTATTTTGCCTGGGGTGATAAGTACGACGGAACACCCTCGCTTGCTATTGACGGAACGACAAAACCATACAGAGCATATGGTAAAGATAATGTCGAAAATTTCTACAGAACCGGATATTCGTTTAGTAATACGCTGGCAATTTCGGGAGGGAATGAGACAACAAACTTTAGATTGTCTTTCGGAAATACAAAAGATGAGTCTATTTTACCGGGAACAAATTTTGGACGAAACAACGTCAACCTGAGTTTGAATTCTTCTCCAAACAAAAAAATAAGTATTGAGACTAATGCACAGTACATTTCTGAGAAAAGTAAAAACAGACCTTATCTGAATGATTCTCCGCGAAATCCTTCTTTTCCAACTACTTTTATGACTCCGGGCACAGATATCAGATGGATAAGCAATCCGTATGATATAAACGGTGGTGAAGAAGATTATTTTGGAGGAAATGTATATCATACGAATCCATACTTTGCTACAGATCAGCTGTTAAACAGCGATCTTAGAAAACGTTTTATCGGTTCTGCAAAAGTAACGTATAATATTACGGATAAAATTTACGCAAAAGCTGTTGTGGGGATTGATGATATCAATTACGAATATACAGAAATTGAACCTACAGGAATCAACTATAGTCCGGGAGGATCTATTGAAAACAGAATAGAAAACCGTTCTGAATTTAATGCTTCGGGTTATTTAGGATATAAAGGGGATATTACTAAGAATCTTTCACTGGATGCTTTTATCGGCGCAAACCGCCAGGACAACAGATACAATGCGATCAAAATGAAAGGAAATAATTTTATTGTTCCGTTTAAATATTTTTATGCCAATACACAACCGGACAAAACAGAAAAACTGTATTCAAAAAGTGAAGTGAATTCTCTTTTTTATTCTGCCGATTTAGGATATAAGGATTTCCTCTTTTTGAGTTTAACAGGTCGCCAGGATTGGTTTTCTACCTTGTATATAGATGATAATACCACTTTTTATCCATCTGTAAGTACTAGTTTTATTTATTCTGAAATAATCAAATTACCGGAATGGATGTCTTATGGAAAAATTAGAGCAGGATGGGGTAACGTAGGTGGAGCATTGCCAGAGGCGTATGCATTGACACTAACTTATATTGCTCCGGATGGACAAACTGAATCACAAGGGCAGCCTATTTTGGGTATTAATGGAGAAACGGTTCCAAACAAAAATTTAAAACCATATAACGTAAGTACAATTGAGTTTGGTTTTGAAAACACGTTTTTCAATAACAGATTGAGTACAGATTTGACTTTCTACAGTAAAAAAACAACTAAAGATATTGCCGATGCAGATATTTCTATTGGTTCAGGATTTAGAACAACCAAAATTAATGTTGGGGAAATCTTAAACAAAGGGGTCGAATTTGCAGTAAACCTAAAAGCAATAAAAACAGAGAATTTTTCTTGGAGTGTAGGTTATAATTTTGCTTATAATGAAAGTGAAGTGGTGAGTCTTTCTGATAAAATTAATACTAAATCATTGGAAGGAAACAGAGATGCAAGAGCTTCTGTAGTCTTAGAGAAAGGACAGCCGTTTGGAGTAATTAAAGCATATGATTATTTAAGAGATCAATATGGAAATGTTGTACTTGATTCAAACGGAAAATTTTTGAGAGGAAATCTTATTATTGCAGGACAAGGTGTTGCGCCAACATCTATGGGACTTTCAAATGATTTCACTTATAAAAACCTGACACTTTCTGTATTTGTTGATGCCAAATTTGGAGGAGAAATTTATTCTGCAACAAATCAGTTAGGCGCCCGTTACGGATTATCAGAAATTACGCTTCCGGGGCGTGAAGGCGGGATTCCGGTGGATGGAAAAGATGTGCTTGGTGCACCAGTAAGTACAACAGTATCGGCCTATGATTACTGGAGAAGTTATAGCGATGTAACATCAAATTTTGTATACGATGCTGATTTTGTTAAGTTAAGAGCTATTTCATTAAGCTATAATTTTCCAAAAGCATATATTCAGAAAACACCTTTTCAATCTATAAGTTTGGCTTTTTCTGCTCATAACTTATGGACAATTTATGACAAAGTACCTAACATCGACCCTGAGTCAAATTACTCAAACAGTAATGCGCAGGGTATGGAAAGAGCTTCAATGCCTTTGACAAGAAATTATGGTGTAACGCTTAATGTCAAATTTTAATAATACAAAAAATGAAAAATAATATAAAAATATTTTGTGCAGCAATTGTTAGTGTCATCACACTGGCTTCCTGCGATAAAGGATTCGAAGAAATGAACACGAATCCAAATGCTCTGACAGACCCGGCCATAAAATCAATGTTTACACTGGCTGAGATTTATGTTGACGGACAGGATTTTTCTAACACAAGAGGAAATAATATTTATGCCGCACAAATCGTACAGCATTTTTCTTCACTGGGAGGTTCGGGATCAAAATATACCTATTCTTCAGAATATTCAGCTGCTCTTTTTGGAGAATCCTACGGTAAGGGATTAAATCAGATTTTTCAGTTATTATCTGTATTAGAAGATACTCCCGAAAATTCAAACATGATTCAGTCGCTTAGAATTATGAAAGTTTTGATGTTCCAGAAATTGACTGATACTTATGGTGAAGTTCCTTATTTTGAAGCTGGAAAAGGATACAACGGAAATATTTTTTCTCCAAAATATGACACTCAGGAAGCTATTTATAATGACCTCTTAAAAGAACTGGACGAAGCAGGTTCTGCTCTTGATGCCTCAAAACCATTTGCGGGCAGTGCCGATTTGTATTATCAAAGTGATGTTGCAAGATGGAAAAAATTGGCAAACTCAGTCATGCTAAGAGTGGCAATGCGTTTGTCTAAAGTCAATCCTGCAAAAGCAAAAGAATATGTAGAAAAAGCCTATTCAAAAGGTGTTTTTACATCCAACGATGATAGTCTTATCCTAAAACATGATGCTGCTCCTGTTGGGGTTAAAACAAATCCGATTACTTCTGCATGGATTAGAAATGACCTAAACGGAGGAGAATCAAATATTAAATTCAGTAAAACTTTTATTGATTTATTAAAAAACACCAATGATCCGCGTTTAAGGATCTATGCCAAATTAGAGGCAACGGGAGATAATGATCCGGCTCACCAGCAAGGACTTGCAAACGATGCTAAAGAATTTCCGGGTGGAGACAAAAAATTGTTTTCAGACCCTAACACTTCAACAGTGCTGCGTTACGATGCACCAACTTTGATTATGTCGTTTGCAGAAGTTAAATTTATACTGGCAGAAGCAGCCGTTAGAGGCTGGAGTGTTGGTGAATCTGCACAAAAACATTATGAAGATGGCGTAAGGGCCGCAATGACTGTATTAACTATTTTTGGAGATAAAGTTCCGGCAGTTACAAATGCAGAATATAATACGTATATGACCACATATCCTTTTAAATCTGCGGGTACTGATGCACAAAAAATTGAGCAGATTATTACGCAAAAATGGATTGTATTATTGTTTAATGGTTTTGAAGCTTTTTCAGAGTACAGAAGAACAGGTTATCCGGTATTAGTTCCTGTAAATGATCCAACAGGAGAAACAAACGGTACGATTCCGAGAAGATTAATTTATGATCAGTCTGAACTTCTTACAAATGAGGAGAACTATAAGGCAGCAATACAGCGTCAGGGTCTTGATTTGATGACAACCAGAATCTGGTGGGATAAAATCTAAATCATTTGATTAAATAATGAGATAAGCCGGGTAATTTCTGCCCGGCTTATTTTACTTTTTATTTCTATTAAAATTACTCTTGCTGAGAATATACACTATATTGATTTTGTTGCTTTTCTTTCGCAAAGATTAAATTGCTTCTGCTGAAAAAGATGGAACATTTTTAAATAACTTTAGACATTCAGCAAAAGAGCTAAAAAATCAAAAATAAAAAGGTAAAAGTGATAAAAAAATAGTATTTAAAACCTTTGTTAACCAGTAGCTTCTGAATCTCAAAACCTTAAAAAAAATTATGTCAAAAAAATATAACAGATTAATTCTTGGCGGAATTTTCATTTTATTAATAGTCAATTCTGCAATCTCACAGCAAAAGAAAACGGAGCAAAACAGTGACTATACACAATATGTAGATCCAATAATTGGTTCAGCAGGTCATGGGCATGTATTTGTTGGTGCCAATGTTCCATTTGGCGCGGTTCAGTTAGGACCCGTAAATGTTTTTGAAGGCTGGGACTGGTGCAGTGGCTACAACTATGCAAGTAATACCATATTGGGTTTTACGCATACACATTTGAGCGGAACAGGAATTGGAGATTTAAACGATATTTTGTTGTTGCCCGTATCAGGAAAAGTTGCCCTTACAAAAGGGACAAAAGAAGATATGGCGACAGGTTACGGTTCTTATTTTTCGCATAAAAATGAAATTTCAAAACCGGGTTATTATAGTGTTATTTTAGACAAATATAAAATTAAGGCAGAATTAACGACCAGCGAAAGAGTTGGTTTTCATAAATATACTTTTGATACCACTGCCGATTCTCACGTTTTATTAGATCTCGCAGACGGAATAGGATGGGACAGGCCCGTAAAAACTTTTATAAAAAAAACAGACCAAACAAAAATCGTCGGGTACCGTTATTCTGCAGGGTGGGCAGCAGATCAGCGTATTTATTTTGCTATGGAATTTTCAGAGCCCATTGCAAATATTGCTTTGTATGACAGTATTGCTCCGGTAAAAGGAAATGAAGGCGAAGGTTTAAAAATGAAAGCCATTTTAGATTTTAAAACCCTAAAAAATAAGCAAGTTCTAGTAAAAGTTGGTATTTCTCCGGTCAGTTTTGAAAACGCTTCTGCGAATATAAAATCAGAAATTCCGAACTGGGATTTTGATAAAATTGTAAAAGAAGCAAATTCAAAATGGAACAAAGAGTTGAGCAAAATTCAAATCAAAGCGAGTGATAAAACGATGAAAGTTTTTTATACCTCGTTGTACCATACCATGTTTGCACCTTCGGTTTTTAATGATGCAAACAGAGATTACAGAGGGACAGACAAAAAAGTATACGAAAAAGCTAATTTTACCAACTATACCACTTTCTCCCTTTGGGACACCTACCGCGGGCTCCATCCTTTATATACCATTACACAGGCAGATAAAATCAATGATATCGTTAAATCTTTTTTAGCCATTTATCAGCAACAAGGAAGATTGCCGGTCTGGCATTTAATGGGAAATGAAACCAATACTATGAATGGAAATCACTCCATTGCTGTTATTGCAGATGCTTATCTAAAAGGCTATCGCGATTATGACACTGAACTGGCTTACGAAGCAATGAAAAAAACGGCCATGCAGACACGCGACGGAATGGACTATATTCAGAAATTAGAATATATCCCGGCCGATAAAGTGCTGGAGTCTGTTGGAAATGCTTTAGAATATGCCATTGATGATTATGCTATTGCCCAAATGGCAAAATCATTAAACAAAACAGAAGATTATACTTATTTTATGAAAAGAGCGAATTTGTATAAACTCTATTTTGATAAAGAAACCACTTTTATGCGTGGAAAATTAGCAGACGGAAACTGGAGAACACCTTTTAACCCGCTTTCATCGGTACATCGTAAAGATGATTATGTAGAAGGAAATGCATGGCAATATACATGGCTGGTACCTCAGGATCCGTATGGTTTAATTGATTTATTTGCAGGTGAAGATAAATTCTTGGCCAAATTAGACGCATTATTTTTACTGACCGATAAAGTAGAAGGAGAAGATGTTTCTCCTGACATTAGTGGTTTAATAGGCCAATATGCGCACGGAAATGAACCAAATCATCATACACCATACTTATATGCTTATGCCGGACAGCCCTGGAAAACAGCAAAATTAATTCGTGAAATCGATGATAAGTTCTATTCAACAAAGCCAGACGGTTTGTGCGGAAATGAAGATTTAGGCCAGATGTCTGCCTGGTATATTTTATCTGCCATGGGATTTTATTCGGTTAATCCCGCAAACGGAATTTATGTTTTAGGAAGTCCGCTGGTAAACAATGCTGTAATTCATTATAAAGAAAATATTTCATTTAAAATAAATGCAATAGACAACAATGCGGCAAATATTTATATTCAAAAAGCAGAATATAATGGAAAACCCTATACCAAATCATACATAACACATGACATGATTATAAAAGGAGGCGAACTAAAATTATATATGGGAAGCAAATCGTCGACAACCTGGGGAGTAAAGAAGGAAGACAGGCCTCTTTAGATTTTAGATTTTAGTTAGATTTTAGATTTCAGAGTTTAGATTTTTAGATAATACAAACTTTCCTGCAAGGTTTGTAAAACCTTGTAGGTATCAACAAGCATATAAAATTTAGAAAAAGACTTTCCTGCAAGATTCTAAAACCTTGTAGTTAAAGTATTTAAAATATTCAGAATCAAAATAAAATATACTCAAAGTACATTTTTCATTTTACAGCACATTTTACAACATAAAACAATTATGAGAATAAAGTATTTAATTTTTTTAGGACTAATGCAATGTTGTTTTTTTGTTAATGCACAAAATAAAACTTTGGATCCTGTTGAATATGTAAATCCTTTGATGGGAACACAATCTTTGCACAATCTTTCTAACGGGAATACCTATCCCGCAATTTGCAGGCCATGGGGTATGAATTTCTGGACACCGCAAACAGGAAAAATGGGCGATGGCTGGGCATATACGTATACCGCAGAAAAAATAAGAGGATTTAAACAAACACATCAGCCATCACCGTGGATGAATGATTACGGGCAGTTTTCTATAATGCCGGTAACTGGCAAAACGGTCTTTAATGAAGATGAAAGAGCAAGTTGGTTTAGCCATAAGGCAGAAACATCCAAACCTTATTATTACAGTGTTTATCTTGCTGATTATGATGTTACAACAGAAATTACGGCAACAGAAAGAGCAGCACATTTTCAGATCACATTTCCGGATAATGAGAAATCTTCAATTATAATCGATGCATTCGATAAAGGATCTTATATTAAAATTATTCCATCAGAAAATAAAATTATTGGGTATACAACCCGCAACAGTGGCGGCGTGCCGGAGAATTTCAAAAACTATTTTGTATTACAGTTTGACAAACCATTTACAGCCAACTCGACCTGGACAGATAAAACCCTGACAAAAGACAAATTAGAATCAACAGGACTTCATGTAGGTGCCGTAGTAGAATTTAAAACGCAGAAAGGAGAAAAAGTAAATATAAAAGTAGCTTCTTCTTTTATCAGTGCAGAACAGGCTGAGTTAAATTTAAAAAATGAATTGGGTCAGGCAACTTTTGATGAAACGGTAGAACAATCTAAAAATGAGTGGAATAAAGTTCTTGGAAGAATAACAATTGAGGATGATAACGCAGAGAAAGTAAGAACTTTTTATTCTTGTTTGTACCGCACAGTATGTTTTCCTCAAAAACAATATGAGATAGACAAAAATGGTGATATTGTGCATTACAGCCCCTACAACGGAAAGATTTTGCCTGGTTATATGTTTGCCGGAACCGGGTTTTGGGACACTTTTCGGGCCTTATATCCTTTGCTCAACCTGGTTTATCCTTCTATAAACAAAGAAATGCAGGAAGGGCTTATAAACGATTATAAAGAAGGAGGATTTTTGCCAGAATGGTCCAGTCCGGGCTTTAGAAATGTTATGGTCGGGAATAATTCGGCATCAGTTGTTTCTGATGCGTATATGAAAGGTTTAAGAGGTTATGATATTAATACATTGTATGAAGCCCTGGTACATGGCGCAAATAATGAAGGCCCAATGGATGCTGTGGGAAGAAAGGGCGTGAGCTATTACAATACTTTGGGATATGTACCTTATGATGTAAAAATCAATGAAAATGCTGCCAGAACTTTAGAATATGCTTATGATGATTTTGCCATTTGGAAATTAGCGAAAGCCTTAGATCGTCCGAAAAATGAAATTAAATTGTTTGAAAAGCGAATGCTGAATTATAAAAATGTTTTCAGCCCTGCCATCGGACTGATGAGCGGAAGAAACAAAGACGGAAGCTTTCCTGCAAAGTTTAATCCCCTAAAATGGGGAGACGCCTTTACAGAAGGAAACAGCTGGCATTACAGCTGGAGCGTTTTTCATGATATTCAGGGGTTGATAAATTTAATGGGAGGAGAGAAAGCTTTTACGGCCAAACTGGATGCTGTTTTTACTACGCCTCCGGTATTTGATGATACTTATTACGGATCTGTAATTCATGAGATTCGCGAAATGCAGATTATGAATATGGGGCAGTATGCACATGGAAACCAGCCAATTCAGCATATGATTTATTTATATAATTATGCAGGAGAACCCTGGAAAACACAATATTGGTCAAGAGAGGTTATGAATCGTTTGTACAAACCAACTCCGGACGGATATTGCGGAGACGAAGATAATGGACAGACATCTGCCTGGTATATTTTTTCTGCAATGGGATTCTATCCTGTTTGCCCTGCAACCGAAGAATATGTGCTTGGAGCACCATTATTTAAGAAAACAACCATACAGTTTGAAAACAAAAAACAGCTTATTATAAACGCCACTGATAATTCTGAAACCAACCGATATGTCGATAAATTGAAATGGAACAATTCAAAACATGAAAAAAATTATATTGGTCATTTTGATTTATTAGAAGGCGGAGAATTAAATTTTGACATGACCAGTTCTCCAAATTTACAACGCGGAACATCATCGGCTGATTATCCATATTCGTATTCAGCTTCAAAATAATTTTTTCAATTATGTAGAAATTTAAAAATAAAAGGTTTTCACATAATGACAGTTTAAATAAAAATGGTCTGTTTATTACAATTAATAAACAGACCATTTTTTTTGCAACAAAAATTTATTTCCATGGATCAAGAACTACTTTGACACAACCGTCAGTACGTTTTTTAAAAATATCATAAGCATGTGAAATTTCAGATAATGGCAATCTGTGCGTAATGATATCATCAAGTTTTACTCTTCCTTCTGCAACATACCCCAACAATTTGTCGATATATTTTTGTGCAGGAGCCTGACCACCTTTTAGTGTAATTCCTTTATCAAAAAATTGTCCAATAGGAAAATTATCATACAAAGAAGGATAAACACCCAATACAGACACAATTCCGCCTCGACGAACCGCGCTCATACAAGCTTCCAGTACTTTTACAGAACCTTTTTCGAGATTAATTACGGCTTTTGCTCTGTCGATTAAATTACGATCAGGCTCAAAACCTACCGCATCTATGCAAACATCGGCACCACGGCCATTTGTAAGCGCCCTGATATGTTCTACAACATCTTTTGCACCATCTTCCCATAAAATGGTTTCACAGCCAGTTGTCTCGTAAGCCTTGTCAAGACGATATTGCAGGGTATCAATCACAAAAACTCTTTCTGCACCTCTCAAAAAGGCGCTTTTTGCTGACATGAGGCCAACAGGTCCTGAGCCAAAGATGGCGACACTTTCTCCGCCCTTAATTTCGCCCCAGTCAACTCCTGTATATCCGGTTGGGAAAATGTCCGTTAGAAATAAAACCTGCTCATCCGTAAGGAAATCGGGAACTATTCGTGGACCAAAATTGGCATAAGGAACCCGGACATATTGTGCCTGTCCGCCATCATAACCGCCATATAAGTCAGTGTAGCCAAATAGCGCACCACCTTTTTCGGTTACAATTCCACCTTCGGGGCCATAATTTTCAGGATTACTGTGTTCACAATGTCCCGGCAAATCATGATTGCAAAAAAAGCACGATCCGCATGCAATCGGGAAAGGTACTACAACACGATCCCCAACTTTTAGATTCCTTACTTCGCTGCCGACTTCTTCAACGATACCCATAAATTCGTGGCCCAAAACCATAGGTCGTGGCTGAGGAAACCCACCCGAATATATATGGAGGTCCGATCCGCAAATGGCTGTTGATGTTACTTTAAGAATAATGTCATCCTGTGCTTTTAAGCCAGGATCATCTACCGTGTCGTATTGAATTGAACCCGGCCCGTGTATAACTGCTGCTTTCATTTTGTAAGTTTTTAAATTAAAACCTTAAAAATGCGATTATTAACTTTTTTATTCTTACAAGATTTTACAAAGAAATTACAGCATTTTTAGTATAAATAATTAAATTTAAAAATACAAAGAATAAAATTTTAAGATTTTATTTGAAAGATTTTTATTATATTTGTTCTTCCAAAATAGTTGTACTTTTACTTGATACCTTCCGAAAAAATCTTTTTATGAATATAAATGGAGAAATCATTGTAGTAGAGGATGATCAGGATGACAGAGAATTTTTAGCTGATATCTTCGAGAGTCTTAAGATTACCAATAAAATAGTTTTTTTTGATGATTCGACAAAGGTCGTGTCTTATCTTTCAAAAGTAGAAGTAAAGCCATTTTTGGTTTTATCGGATATCAATATGCCAAAAATGGATGGCTATGAATTGAGAACCATAATTTTGAAAGATGATCTGCTAAGCAAAAAATGTATTCCGTATATTTTTCTTTCGACATCAAAAGATCCCGAAAATATACATCGTGCATTTGCACTTTCTGCGCATGGTTATTTCAAAAAAGAAGAGAATTTCAAAACGTATCAGGAGGTTATATCAAACATCATTTCGTATTGGAAAATGAGCCAGATACCGAGATTATACTAAATTACCTTTTCACAGCAACTCATACTTATAGATTCTTATGAGTTGTGCTTTGGTATCGCTGTTTTTTTTATATCAGAAATAGTTTTTTCATTGGTTCTTGAAGATGTTGACTTTGACTCTGTCTTTTTCTCTGATGTTCTGGAACTTGAAACATTGTTTCTTTGATTTGAAATATTCATAATTATTAATTTTAATTAATGGATGCGATAAAACTACTATAGCTGAAATTAAAATAGTGATTAAAAGTACTTTAAAAGATAACCCTATATTTATAGAATTTTATAAGTAACTTGTATAATTACAGTATTTTACAGTTTTTTTTGTCATAAATCAAAATTTTTCTCCTAAATGATTTTAATGTTGTCAAATTTTCAAAAATTAGTGCTTTTTTAATGTATTAATCATTTGATATTTAAGTCTTTGTGTTTATTCTGTAAAATATGCCATAAAAGATGTAACCATTAATAAACCATAAACTATAATTTTGGTTTACGAACTAAAAAAGAAGACTTATGAAAGCTTTACTCAAAACCAGATTGGCCTTGTTTATTTTATTGTTCGGACTAATGATTTCGTGTAAAAAGAATGAAACAGCTCCGGCAGACAATTATGGAAATGAGACTGATTCTACAGAAATGGCGATAGATACAGTGGGACCAAATTCGGATACAACAAATGTTACTAACCCTGGAACTACGGGTGCTACAGGCGAAAGCTCAACAGGCTCAGGTACTGCAGGATCTGTACAAAAGGGTAGTGCCGCTGTTCAGGATTCGGCCAAAACTTCTAATGGCAAATAATATTTGCCTTAGGTTGCTTATTTAATGTTTTGTAAAACCTGCAGTGATGTTATTACTGCAGGTTTTATGATTTTATGCATTCACTTTTCGATCATAATAGCATTCTAATATAGATCGCATTTCATGTGGTTTTTTTAAGGCACTCAAAAATTCATTCCAAACAGGAGCGGGAATTAAGTCGGTTAAAATTTGTTTTACTTCTGTAACCTTTGGCGCATTCTCTTTTATTAATAAATCCCATTCGTTATAAAAGTGAAGAATGTCATCGGGATAAACTTTTTTTCTTTGAGAACCTTCATCAATTACGTCAAAAGGTTTTTCAACATTTAGATAGCCATAATCATCAGTAAGTTCTTCACCCGGATAAATATCCCTCACCGCAATTTCAAAGTCATATGGAGTACTGAAACAACTTGGATGAAAACTGTGATTTACAAACTTTGCATTATCCCAACATAAAACATAATCTCCATATTTATTAGTAAAAGAATACGTTTCCAGATATTGTCTGATATAAGGGTTCAGTGTTTGTACTTTTTTTCTTTTAAAAATCTGGTCGAGTTCGTCCTGAACCCAGGTAATAGTCCCGCGGGGGATAAATTTTGTAGCTACCAGACCGTAACCTTTTTCGGCATTTATAAAACGAACTTCTGTATCGGGATGTATCATATATAATTGTTTTTAGAGTATTAAATTTAAGATTTTAAATTAAATATCTTATTTCATGATTCACACTTTGTCAGTTTTTATCTTAAAGTTTCATGTTTGCGAAACCTGAAACGCTGAAACCTGAAACAATTATTGGACATTGAATGACACACATCTGAAAATCCTATAAGGTTGATAATTAATTGTGTAAGAAATGCCGTAATATGTTCTATAAATTTGAAAATATAATTTTAAACACAAAATCATGAAAACTGCAACGAAAAATACAAAAAGCACTACGAGTGCAAAAAGCACAGCAACATCTAAAACAAAAGCAACAGGTACTGCTTCAAAATCAACTGGTAAAAACGCAAGTGTAAAAGCAAAATCAAGTGCGGCAGAAGGACTTAGAGAATTATTTGTTGATTCTTTAAAAGATATTTACTGGGCAGAAAAAGCTTTGGTAAAAGCGCTTCCAAAAATGGCAAAAAATGCTACATCAGAAAACCTTATCACAGCAATCAACGAACATTTGGCTGTAACACAAGAACAAGTTACAAGACTTGAAAAAGTGTTTGAGTCTGTTGGTGAAAAAGCTGTGGCTAAAAAATGTGATGCTATGGAAGGTCTTATCAAAGAAGGAGAAAGCATTATGGAAGAAACAGAAGTTGGACCGGTTAGAGATGCCGGAATTATTGCGGCTTCACAAAAGATTGAGCATTACGAAATTGCAACTTATGGTACTTTAGCAGCATTTGCACAAACTTTGGGTGAAGATGATGCAGTATTGTTACTTGAAAAAACTTTGGGTGAAGAAAAAGATGCCGATGTGACACTAACTGAGGCAGCTTACAATACTATTAATTTCGATGCAGCCGAAGAAGATGAAGCTTAATAGAAATTACATTAAAAAAGAAAAACCTGTAGCATTTTTTTGTTACAGGTTTTTTTTATGTTTTAAAATCTCTTTAGATCTCCAGCGTTGACAGGATTTCCTTAATTGAAAATTCTGCCCCGCAAACAAATTCATCAGCTGCACCGTAATAGACTGTTAGTTTATCTCCGTCTACAACATGACCGTTCGTAAAAACCACATAACCAAAAAAGCCACTGAGCTCATAATTTGCTTTTGGAAACATAATTGGTTCTACGGACCTGGCAATAACCTTTGAAGGATTTTCAAGATCCATAAGAAATGCACCCAGGCAATATTGATGTTCTGCATTGGCGCCATGATAAATTTCGAGCCATCCTTTCTCTGTTTTTATCGGTGCTGCACCCGCGCCAACTCGGGCACTATCCCACATTCCGTGGCGTGTTTTTACAATGCATTGATGATTTCCCCAATAAACTCCGTCTTGTGATTCGGCAAGCCAGATAAAATTCCCTCCAATTTGCGGACTCGAAGGCCGGTGCAGCGCATAATATTTGCCGTCGATCAGTTCTTCAAAAATCGCACAATCTTTATTATGCGGAGGAAGGATCATTCCTTTAAAATCAAAATTTTTCCAGTCTTTTGTAGTACGCAATCCAACTCCCACGCCATTTTCAGAAACAGCAGTATAAGTCAGATAATAAGTATCTTTAATTTTACTGACACGGCAATCCTCAATTCCAAATTGCTCGAGAATTCCTGTTCCCATTATAATTTCAGAATTTTCAGGCTCATAAAAATGGACTCCGTCATCACTGCAAAGCAATCGGAGATGAGATAGGGTAGTAAGATAATCCAGCCCTTTATAATTCACAACACGGGCATCATTCGCAATCAGATCAGGATCGTTGAGCGGAATTTCTATAATTTCTACTTTTCCCAATGCATTTACAACCGGAAAAAATATTACACCTTCTTTTTGTGTAATACATTCTGCAACCCTTACCAAAAGCCATGTTTTATTTTCAAAAACAAAAACGCCGGGATTCAGCAAACTTATAATCTGCAGTTCCGGGGTACTTGCACTTAGGTCTTTAGGCATTAATAAAGGATTTTCGGGAAAACGTCGTGCTATATCACTCATACTCATTGTGATTTTAAATTGTATAAAAAGGGAAGTTGTATAAAGTAAATCATTAAAAAAAATAATGTCCTTACATAATCAATATTTGATTTTTATACAATTTACATGTGGTGAGTTAATGAATATTAAAATATAATAATCCTGAAAAATCATGTAAAGAATCAAAACAAGATCTCATTAATTTAGTTGAGAAATTAAAATCAATTATAAATTTAAATACTACAAGATGTTTACAAAAGGACAAAATGTACAGCAGGAGTTTGGAGGCCAGATTATGAAAGTTATCGGTTTTGAACCAGATTTAATAGAGAATGTCATTACGCAATGGGAAGATCAGGAAGGAACTATTGTTACTGCCAAATTTATGGAATCTCAGTTGCATCCTGCTGATGAATAATATAAGAATTTTATGAAATTAAGATTTTTAATTTTTTAAATTACTGATTATTAGATTTTTAATTTTTGCCTAAAAATAAAATTCTAATGTTCCTCTAATGTAGCACTAAAAATTAAGTTTTAAATTGCAGGCTTAGAACTTTTGAAAAAATGCTTAACAGAATTAAAAATAGTCTTGTTTGTAAATGCCTTCAGGTATTGCTTATCGGGTATTTTTTGATGAGCAGTATTAATATTGCCAACAGTTTTGGCCTTATTATTAATGAGAATACAGCAGAAAATTCTATATCCGGAATAACTTGTAATTTTCTCAAGAAAATATTCAAATGTGATGCAATTCCCGAAGAATTAGAAGATTCTAAAACAAAAGATTCCAAAACTGCCAAACTCGCAAAAGGAATTCCGTCTATGGATTATATTATTCCTTTAGATGCATCATTGCATCCGGTCGATTTTCAGATCGAATCTGCAGGAAAAAATTATATAGACAATCCTATTTTTTCCTTTGTTTTTCACGGTGAAATTCATTTGCCGCCTCCACAAATAGTAATATAAATACTCTTTTTTGATTTAGAAGAAATTCTAACATCCCTGCTATGGCATTTGCCGTATATCAATCTATTAATCTTGTATTTATATATAAATTCATGACACCTCTTAAACGTTTTTTTAATTTACTTAAACTAGACAAACGCGACGTATATCAAATTATATTTTATGCCGCTTTTGCAGGTTTGGTAAACCTTTCACTGCCTTTGGGAATCCAGGCAATTATTAATTTTATCCAAAGCGGACAGCTTAGTGTTTCCTGGATTGTTCTGGTTTTTCTGGTTACAATTGGAGTTGGTTTTGGCGGTATTTTAATCATTTTACAGCTTCGGATAGTAGAAAATCTCCAACAGCGTATTTTTGTGCGTACTTCTTTTGAGTTTGCTTACAGAATGCCCTTAATTAAATTTAAGGAAATGTATTCTGAATATGCACCCGAAAAAGCAAACCGTTTTTTTGATACACTGATGGTGCAAAAAGGAACGGCAAAATTATTATTAGACTTCTGTACCGCTTTTTTGCAGGTAGGTCTTGGTATAATATTATTGGTTTTGTACCATTCCTTCTTTATGGTAATTGGTCTGTTTTTTATCGCAATTTTATATATAATTTTTAAATTTTCATATAAAGACGGCCTCGAAACAAGTCTAAACGAATCCAAGTTCAAATACAAAGTAGCAGCCTGGCTTCAGGAAATAGCGCGTAACCGTGAAAGTTTTCGGAAAAAAAGCGGATTTGAATATGCATTAGAACGAAATGACGGCTATGTGAGCGAATATATAAATTACCGAGAAAAACACTTTCAGGTAATGAAAAAGCAATATGTACAACTGACTATATTTAAAGTTATTGTTACTGCTGCCCTTTTGTCTATTGGTGGTTTTCTGGTAATTCACCATCAAATGAATATTGGGCAGTTTGTAGCTGCTGAAATTGTTATTGTATTGCTTATCAATTCTGTAGAGAAAATAATCTTTGGACTTGAATCTTTTTATGATGTGCTTACTTCGTTAGAAAAAATCGGACAGGTAACAGATATGGAGATCTCCTGCATTCCGGAAACATCTACGATAACCGAAACAGGAATTACAATCGAAACAGATAGTATTGCTTATAATTATCCGGGTAATAATAAAAAATCGCTCAAAAATATTAACCTAAAGATCGCTCAGGGCGAAAAAATATTGCTTACAGGCCCAAATGGTGCGGGAAAAAGTACCCTATTGCGACTTCTTTCCGGTGTATTAGAACCAGAAAGCGGTGCCATGTATGTGACAGATAATTACATGAACCGCCTTAACGAAGATGCCTACAGAGCACAGGCAGGAACACTTTTGGAAGGAGATACGCTTTTTGTGGGAACCATTCGCGAGAATGTCGTTTTCGGGAACAGTACAGTCAATAATGATGATTTGAAGTGGGCTTTGGATAATGTATGCCTGACACCCTATATAAAAACGTTTCCTAATGGGCTTGAAAATCAGATTCATCCGGGTTTAAATGCACTTTCTGCTTCAGATGTTCAGAAAATATTGCTGGCACGCAGCATCGTTCATAAGCCAAATATATTATTCCTTGAAGATCCTGTTGATAAAATGGATGAACAGACTTCTGCCCAAATTATTGATTTTTTGCTTTCTGATGAAAACGACTGGACGGTAATTTTAACTTCTAAAAATGAAATCTGGAAGGACAAATGCAGCCGTATGATTACAATTGATGACGGAAAAATTATTAATGACGTAAAGCTTTAATTATGCTCAATATATCTAAAGATAACCATGTACTTATAACTCCGGGCAAATATAAATCGATAACAAGTGTTGCCCGAAGACCCCATTACAAAATCCTGAACAGGGTTATAGTAGGATTTTTAATTTTCCTGATTGCGTGCCTTTTTCTTCCCTGGACACAAAACATCTCAGGAAGCGGTTCGGTTACTACCTTAAAACCCGATCAAAGACCACAAACTGTGCATAATGCAATTGCAGGACGAATTGAAAAATGGTTTGTAAAAGAAGGTGATTATGTAAAAAAAGGAGACACAATAGTTTTTATTTCAGAAGTAAAAGAAGACTATCTGGATCCCAACCTTGTTGACAATACCAAACAGCAGGTTGATGCTAAAAAAATGGCGGTAGAATCATACGAAGATAAAGTAAATTCTCTTGACGTACAAGCAAAGTCCCTTAATGCTGAAAGAGATTTAAAATTGCAGCAGGCCCTCAATAAAATAAAACAGGCCCAATTGAAAATCAAAAGTGACAGTATGGACCTTGAAGCTATTA
This sequence comes from Flavobacterium sp. 1355, assembly GCF_017833415.1. GTDB lineage: Bacteria > Bacteroidota > Bacteroidia > Flavobacteriales > Flavobacteriaceae > Flavobacterium. The sequence continues at coordinate 371,553 of NZ_JAFICC010000001.1, forward strand.
AAACACAATTAAGAATAGCACAAACGCAATTTAACCGTTCGACAGCTCTTAACAAAGAAGGATTAAAACCAGTTACAGATGTAGAACAGAAACGCCTGAAGCTTCAGGAATCGGAGGCCTATATTATTACACAGCAAAATAAATTGTTAAGCAGCAAAAATGAACTGATAAATGCAAAAGTAGAGGTAAACCGCCTTAAGGCTGAATATTCTGAAAAGATTTCGAAATCAAGAAGTGATAAATTTACAGCCTTAAGCACGCAATACGATACAGAAGCGCAGGTAAAAAAATTGCAGAATCAATATGCAAATTACAGCATCAGAAATGGCTTGTACTATATTACAGCTCCTCAAAGTGGTTATGTAAACCGTGCTTTGCTGACCGGACTTGGTGAAACCATCAAAGAAGGAACTCCAATTGTGAGTATTATGCCGGCTAGTTACGATATAGCGGTCGAAACATTTGTTGATCCTATCGATCTTCCGTTGGTGCATCGCGGTGCAAAAATACGTGTTTGGTTTGATGGCTGGCCGAGAATTGTATTTTCGGGCTGGCCCGGATTGTCTTACGGAACATATGGCGGAAAGGTAGTGGCAATTGAAAATTTTATCAGTGCAAACGGAAAATACAGAGTACTGATTTCACCTGATGGTAAAGATCAAAAATGGCCAAAAGAGCTGAGCATAGGAGCCGGAGCACAAAGTATTGCCTTACTGGACACGGTTTCTGTAGGATATGAAATATGGCGTAATCTAAATGGTTTTCCGCCAAATTATTATAAGTCAGTTGAAAAAGAAGGAGATGAAAAGAAGAAAAAATAAAATGAAATCAGTTATAAAATTGTTTTCTCTTTTGTTTTTATTTGGCTTTTTGAATGGACACAGTCAGGATTTTAATAAAGAGGAATTAAGTTATAGCGAATTTTTAGGATACGTAAAAAAGTACCATCCGCTGGTAAAACAGGCAAATCTGGAAGTAAGTACTGCTCAGGCTGCGCTTATGGCTGCACGTGGAGGTTTTGACCCAAAAATTGAAGTAGATTATAATAAAAAAGAGTTTAAAGGAACAGAGTATTATTCCTTATTAAACAGCAGTTTTAAAATTCCGACTTGGTATGGAGTTGAAATAAAAGCAGGTTTTGATGATACAGAGGGTCAATATTATAACCCGCAAAACCGCACTCCAAATGCCGGTTTAACCTCTTTAGGGGTAAGTGTTGCCCTTGGTCAGGGTTTATTTATAAATCAGCGAATGGCCGATGTAAGAGAAGGAAAGCTGCAGCTAAAACTAAGCGATGCTGAGCGAAAACTCAGAGCAATAGAAGTATTATACAAAGCCAGCGAAGCCTATTTTGAGTGGAGAAAAAGTTATAACGAAGCCGAACTTTACAAAAGTTACCTTGGTTTTGCTAGCACTCGTTTTGAAGGGGTAAAGAAACTGATAGAATTGGGTGATTCGCCCGCTATTGATAGTATTGAAGCCAAAATTACAGTGCGAAATAGGCAGCTGAATGTTGAAAATGGAAATTTGAAATTGGCAAAAGCCAAACTTTATCTTTCTAATTATTTATGGATAGAAAATGTCCCGGTCGAACTGGATGATAATGTCAAACCGGAGCAAAATTTGCTTCAGACACTCGAAGAAACATTAAAGACCGATGCAATGCTCGTGAGTGTTGAAAATTTTGAATCGCATCCCAAAATACAGGCTTTGGAAACTAAATTATCGATGTTGGAAGTAAACAGGCAGCTAAAAGCAAATCTGCTGCTTCCTAAGGTAAATGTAGGGTACAATTATATTTCTGAACCTGCTTATTTTGATTCTTTTAATACAGACGATTATAAATTTAATATTGATTTTAGTATTCCGATTTTTCTCAGGAAAGAACGTGGAAACCTTAAAATGGCTAAAATTAAAATAGAGAATCTGAAATACGACATCAATCAGCAAAGACTGGAGCTTAAAAATAAAATAAAAGCACAGCAAACTGAAATTGCTTCGCTGAAAAAACAAAAAGAGGTGATCGATAATCTGGTAAAGGATTATTTTGCAATGTTGAGCTCAGAAGAAAAATTGTTTTCTTTTGGCGAAAGCTCTATATTTCTTATCAATTCGAGAGAAAATAATCTGGTAAGTGCGAAGTTATCGCAAATTAGCATAGAAAATCAATTCTATATTTCGAATGCTGAATTGTATAAAATACTCGCCAATCCGGATTAATGTTTATACTGCTTAGTTATGAAAAAAGCCATTAGCGTGTTTTTTTGCTAATGGCTTTTGTATGCTCAAATAATGCTAGAATTTTCTCGGATTATTAACGGGATCTTTTTCCTCAAGATCCTGATCGATATCATATGGCATATCCAGATCATCTTTGGCGCTGTAACCTTCTTTTTGGTAATCCTGATCATTTATATCAGTATCATTTTCATCATAATCTTCTACCAAATCATCATCGATGTCCGATTCATCAATTTCTTCGTCTTCGAGGTCATCATCTTCATAATATTCGTCTTCATCCAAAGCATCCAGAAATTGACTGTCCAAATCTTCTTCCTCATTTACAATGGCATCATCGCTATTGGTAATATCTTCTGCTGGTTCATCTTCGTCATCAATATTATCTTGATATTGATCAACATAGCTTGAAGTATCTTCCTGATTCGAACCAGAAAAATTTTTTGCTTCTTCGTTTGTATTAAAATTTTCGGTTTCATTAAAATTAGGGTTATCCCAACCGTAATTTTGTTTATTTTCTGTGTTCATATCACTGATCTTTAATTGTTAGTAAAAATACAATATAGAATTTGAAAAAAGGTTCTAATAAAAGTGATGTAACTTCCTGTATCAAAAGCAAGTAGTAATAAATCCAATTGTCAAAAAGAAATTATTTGATACAGGAAGTACATACATAATTTTATAATAAAGTATCTTTTTGCGTATACGATTAATCTTAAATCAAATTTAGAATAGCTGGCACCATTGTGTTTATATGATTTTGATTTTCAATTGTATAATTATCAGTGATTTGCAAAGTCATCTTTGTATTAATTTGATAGCTTGTATGCGAAGGAGTGCATAAAACAGTAAATCGTGTAACATATTACGAAAAACTTGCAACAATTTCGAGTATTAGAGTTTTTATATTTGATAATCAGTTAAATACAAACTAAATTTTATAAATATGAAAAATTTAATCAACTTAAAAACGTTGCTGTTTATATTTTTAATAGCATTTACATTTTCATGTAAAACTTCAAGCGAACCAGTTACAACAGATTCAGATGCCATACAGGCAGGAGATAGTACATCTATCAATTCAGGATCAAAAGGAACAACGCGTGGAGCAAATGAAGGTAATGAAGGAGGTCAGGAAGTAGATCCGAAAACGGATTCTATAGCTCCTCAGAAAACAGATTCTATTCCTCAGAAATAGATGATTGTCAGGAATTAAAAATTCTGGACAGTTATTTACTTGTTAATTGTTAATTTAGAAGGCCCTCTTTTTTAGAGGGCTTTCGCTTTTATAAAGTTTTTTACAAATAAAGGTATGCAGTTTCGGCTACAATTTTCCAGCTTTCGGTTTTTGCAGCCTTAGACATACCCGCGCTCAGTCCGCTTGTCGATGGCAATGTAAAATAAGTGACGTTTGAAAGAGGAGTATTGTATTTTTCGAAATATCGAAAAGCAGTTTTACTTTCGAAGAATATATGTTTAATGTCCGGATATTGTGTGAGCAGATTTGTCAGGTCATTTGCCACTTCTCCGGTAATCTTTGCATCGCTGCTACCTTGTCTTTGGCACGAAGCCAGCACGTTCCACAAAGCAATTTTATTCTTGCTTAGTAACGCTTTTCGATCTTCATAAGACAGACTGAAATCTTCATTAAAAACAGAAAATAAAATCTTCCAGAATTGATTACTTGGATTTCCGTAATATTGCTGTTTTGCAATAGATTGCTCTCCCGGCATAGTACCGAGGATCAATATTCTGCTAGACTTTTCTATAATTGGGAGAAGCGCTTTTCTGTACATTAAACTAATTTCTGATTCTGCAGCAAAAATAAAAAATTACTTGCCTTGTACCCATTGTAACGCTTCATCAAATGAATCTTTTTTAAATCCGCGGAACTCTCCGGGAGCTATATAGCTAAATCCATTTGTAAATGAAATGGCATTTTCGGAGTCGGTTACAATTGCGGCCCTGTTCCATTTTGTAAAATTTTTAATACCGATAAAAGCATCTTCAAGCCATGACGTCAAAGTAAAATTTTCCAGATTAGTATCAATCAGGAACAAAAAATTGATCTTATTTATTTTACTTACCAACTGGTCTATGGCCGGAGCTATAACAGTTTTATAATCATGTGCCGTTACTTCGCCTATTGCTCTGAAAGCAACAACATTTTCAGGAGCATTAATTTTTTCTATCATAAAAATTTATATTGAATTAAACTGATATTTACAAAAAAACTGCAGCAATATATGCTGCAGTCTGTTTTTTATATATTCAAATTAATGAACAGATTCCAAATAAGATTTTAGATTTGTAATATCGTCATTTACTATTTTTTCGAAGAAAGGATTCAGCAGTTTTGCAGCAGCTTCTCCCGCAACTCCAAGTGGAGCATGATATGAAATGGTTACATCAATTTCCGTTCTGTTACCAAGACTGTTAAAAGCTACTTTTCCAACATTTTTAATAGAAGCGTCAGGTAATGAGTTCCAGCTCAAAAGTTTATCTTTTTCATCTTTTACAATTTCAGCAGTCCATGTGAGAGTTCCAATTCCGGCTGGTCCTTTTGCAGTCCATTCAGACAATGTACTATTTACGGTTTTTACAGATTGAAGATGATTCATGAATTTTGGTAAATTTTCCAGATTTCTCCAGAAGGAATAAACCTCACTTACAGGTCTGTTAATAATGCTTTTAACTCTGATGTTTACATTTTGCGCCTTATCATTTTTCAGGTGGTCAATGGCATCATACACAGGACAATATCCGCTAATGCCTCTTGCCAGCATCGCACCCGCAGAAGTTATTTTCGGAATACTTTTATCCTGTTGTGATAATCCTTTATACAACAGGTACGAGCCACTTGCAATCATTAAGATTCTCTCCAGTGATGATACATTATTTTTAATCTTCAGTGTTTTGTGCGGCTGCACGCTTGTCAAAGTTGATGTATTTGCTTCCATGATTTTGTGTTTTATTGATTTTTTAAGTATTCTGACTTTATATTAAAAATATTTTATTTGTAACTTATTAAAAGTAAGTACTTTATGCCCTGTTGGTTTTACATGATTATAATCTGTCTTTATACAATATAGATGTAATTGGTATTTTAATCCTTAAAAAAGTATTATTTAAAATGGTATTTTTGCAATTGAAATTGAAGAAAATAATGATCAGAATAAACCAAAAAGATTCCTTTTCTATAGAAAACACACTGTTTTCTTTTGCATTAAAATCAGAAGCAGCAGAAGTTTTTGAAGATTGTAACACCTTAATAACCGGAATAGGAAAGGTAAACGCCGCTTATGAGTTAACGAAAGCGATCCAGATAAAAAAACCGTCATTGATTGTCAATTTAGGTTCTGCCGGAAGCAATCATTTTCAGAAAGGGGATGTTATTTGCTGTACTAAATTTGTACAAAGAGATATGGATGTAAGAGGTTTGGGCTTTGAATTGTACGAAACGCCATTATCCGGTCTGCCTCCCATATTAGAATATGGCTTAATTATGGAAGGATTGCAGCAGGGTATTTGTGGTACCGGCGATAGTTTTGAAATGGGCCACCGCACAACGGTATATAATGTTGTAGACATGGAAGCCTATGCGCTGGCTATGATTGCAATGAAAGAAAATATTCCATTTCTGTGCTTAAAATATATTTCAGATGGTGCCGATGATAATGCAGCCGAAGACTGGGCAGTACAGGTACACAAAGCAGCATTTGCTTATGGAAATATTTTGAAACTAAATAAAAATGTTTTGATATAAAAATAAAAGCAGAGAGATTCTGCTTTTATTCTTTTACTAATACGATAACAGCTTTATAGCCCGTGCCGACATTCCATTCGCTTGACGAAATAACGACTCCTTTATCATCAAAAACCTGAAATTCTGCAGTATTCGGAGAAGCAAATCCTTCGTTTAAAGCTTCAATATCAATTTTGTTGATTCCTTGTATCAGGTTTATTTTTAAGCTTTTAAACTCTCCGTCTAAACTTACTTCGGGCTGGATTACCTTATCGTTCAGATATACTTTTACTTTATCTCCATCTACAAAAGCCGCATCACGATAACGAATAGTAGAAGTGAGTCCGGTTGTTTTAAAACTGCCTAAAAATTGATTTCTTCTATAAAAAATACCTTCGACATTCGCCTCTTGTTTATAGAGATTTGTGTTTTTAAAAAGTTGATCAGGATCGATTTTATAAGGATCCGGTTTTTCTGCCACAACCGGCGGATCATTTTTGGGCGGTGCTTCTTTTGGCGGTGCTGTTTCTTTTATGTTTGCATCCTTTGGCGGAATTGGTGTAAACTTTTTGTTTAATTCATCCTGTGCATGTCCCTGCAGTGAAAAAATAAGTATGGTAAATAAAAATAAAATCCTTTTCATATAGTAATAATAAATAAATGACACATTAATAACTATTTAAATAACACTTAAATAGTGCATTTATTGCCTTTAATAAAATCAATTATAAAAAAATGATACAGATTTAATAATTTTAAAAACTCACACTTAATGGATTAAGTGCGTAATTTCTCTGTTAAATTTTTCCAATATCGCTTTGGCATGTGCTGAAGATGGAGTTTCATGTTTTTTCTGGATTCAATATTGACACTTGTAAAATAACGGCCCCATAGAATTTGAAAAAACTCTTCTTCTTCGTCACATATTTCAGTGAGGGATTTAGACGAAGAGGCAGCAGAATTAAACTGAAGCTGTACAGTAGACGTTTCTTCAAGATCATAGTAAATTCCATATTTGCGTTTTGCATCATATATGAGCCAGCGTTGATCGGCATAACGGCTTTTAAAATGATTTTCTATAAGTGGCAGTACATTGCATTCGGGTTCAATAATAGCATAATACAATTGATCTTTTGTCAGTTTAAAACGAACAAAAGCTTTCATGCGGTGACTTTCTCTTCTGGTGATTTTGGCTGCTTTTCGTACCTCCCAGACATCATTATTGCTAAAATCTTCTTCTATGTTTTTTGAGCTTGAAAAAACATATTTAACAAACCGAAACATAACATCTTCTGCGGAATTTATCTCAGACAGAAAAGTTTTGTAAATTCTTTCAAACCCTTCTTCAGAAAGTTTTTGTTTTAAACCATCAGAAACGCGTTTGGCTTTTTCAATATCAGTATTTACAAAATGACTCGTCGCAAAAAGCAACGCTGTCGAAGGTTCATTTTTTGCAAAAACAACATCTTGAAGTTTAAATTCATAAATCTCAAATACTGCGGTAAGCCATCCTTCATAACTTCCGTCATAAATTACCTGTATCATTGGGTTAACTATTTAAAATAAAGAAAGCTGGTTAGAAAAATCGTTCTGATATTTACTCTTTTGAGTGTCTAAAATATGGTCTTTAATTTGTAACGCAGTTAAATCTTTGTGGAGTAAAAATGGAGAACTAAAAGCCAGGAAATATTTAGCGCGGCTGTACGCAATTCCCATTTTTTGTAAATCCTGCGGAACCAGTTTTTTAAACTTTCTTGCCGCTACAATTTTCTGCGCACTCAAAAAACCAATTCCCGGAATTCGTTTAATCAGCTCTATATCGGCCCTGTTAATATCAACAGGAAACTGATTCATATTGCGCAATGCCCATCCCAGTTTTGGATCAATATCCAAATCAAGATTTGGTTGGTTAAAGCCTACAATTTCATTTACATTAAATCCATAATAACGAATGAGCCAGTCAGCCTGATAAAGGCGGTTTTCGCGTATTATCGGCACCGGAGTTCCAATAGAAGGAAGACGGTTGTCATGACTTATAGGCACATATCCAGAATAATAGACGCGCCTCATATTCATCTGCTGATAAAAATAATCGGCCATACCCAAAATTTCAAGATCACTTTCTTTTGTAGCGCCAATTACCATTTGGGTGCTTTGGCCGGCAGGAGCAAAGAGGGGCGCTTTATAATTTGCTTTTCTTTCTTCCTTATGGCCTGCAATCTCAGTTTTTAGGTATTGCATTGGTTTAATAACATCTTTGTGGCTTTTATCAGGAGCAAGTAGTTTTAGCCCCTGTTCTGTTGGCATCTCCAGATTTAGGCTTAAACGGTCGGCATAAATTCCGGCTTCTTTTAGCAATTCATCACTAGCTCCCGGAATTGCTTTCAGGTGAATGTATCCATTAAAATTTTGCTCTAATCTTAATTTTTTTGCAATTCTCACCAGACGTTCCATTGTATAATCAGGATTATCAAATATGCCCGAACTCAAAAATAAACCTTCGATATAATTTCTTCTGTAAAAACCTATTGTAAGGTCAACAACCTCATCAACAGTAAAGGCTGCACGTTTGATATCATTGCTTTTTCTGGAGACACAATAAGCGCAATCGAAAATGCAGTGATTGGTGAGCAAAATTTTTAATAATGCCACACAGCGTCCGTCTTCGGTAAAAGAATGACAAATGCCCGAACCACTGGAATTCCCCAAACCTTTGTCCTTGTTTTTTCTGTTACTTTGGCCGGAAGAACATGATACATCATATTTTGCGGCATCAGACAAAATTTCTAACTTTTGTAATACTCTTTCCTTCAGCATTTTTTATTAATTTTCCTGGATTAATTTCATTTTTTTGGAATATCAAAAATAGACTAATTTGTAACAGTATTGGTTTTTGTATAAGTTACAAATTGTAACAAATTTAAAGGTCGGCTATTAGCATTAACAATAACTTGGTTATATTTGGATTTGTTTAGGGATATTACTTTTTGACTAAAATTGAGAACAGAAAAAAGGTTTTTGATCATAAATCACTTAGCTGAATACCTTTAAGCATGGAAAATCTGTTTAAAACCTTAGGCAAAAAGGCACAAAACCCAAAATGAGAGAAATTTATTTTTTTAAAATTGTTCATATTTTGTTGATAAATAGTGTGTTAAGTCTATTTTAAGTATATCTGATGAAATAATTTATGTTTTATATTTGATATACAGATTGTAAGGAAATTAATTTAAAATATTAATAAATGGAAAGAGCTATAAAACTAAAAGTACGAAAAGAATTAGACGGTCGTCAGCAGTTTAATATTATTAAATTAAAAGGAAGTTTAATTTCTAAAGGTTATACCGAAATTATACATATCCTGGATCAGGACGATGAATATCATATCAATTCTTTTGAAACGTCGGTTGAATCTACAAATGAAGTAAAAGATTTTATAAGAGCATTTATCACCAGCGAAAACCTTACTGATACGGTAACTGTTTTCAAATAAAATGGTGTATGTTATTAACAAAATCTATTTTTGAGATATTTTATCCAAAAAACGTATATCAGATTAATTAAATTTCTGTTCTTTGTACTGTCGTAAATGAAAATTAGTTGTAACTAAAAAATAATTTTTGCGACAAATAAATCAAAAGCAACACTATTAATCCAAGGCAATAAATTTAGAATCCCTGAGTTTAGAGTGTTAGCAATTAGGGTATGGAAAACAGAAAACTAATCATAAGTTTAAAAAAAGGCAATGAAGCTTCTTTTAAGGAAGTCTATCTTACTTATTATGACAAACTGATCCACCTTGCAAAACGATTTGACTTAAAAGTTTTGCGCCCTGAAGATTTTGTTCAGGAGACTTTTTTAAGACTTTATGATAAAAGGGAATTATTAAATGAAGATGTTTTATTGGATAAACAATTATTTGTAATCAGCAAAAATATCATCCTGAACCATTTAAGCAGGGAAAATAAAATAATTCAGCTCGAACCTCTCAATATCGAGATTGCCGCAGAAGAAACCGAAACGGACCTTTATGAAGAAAGACAGCAAAAATTGCATAGTTTCATAAATGAGCTTCCGGAGCAGCAACAAAAAATATTTACCTTACACAAACTGGAAAACCTTAGCTATAAGGAGATTGCAGCAATTACAGACCTTTCTGAAAAGACAATTGCCAATCATATTTATCTTGCCAGTAAATTTATTCGAAAAAAAATCGAAAACCATTAGGAACTTTTTCAATCTCGTTTGTTATATATAAAAACAAGCGATAGAAATGAAAACTGAATCTTATAAAACAGATGTTACCACAAAAGAAGATGCAAGGTTTATTGTATCGCTTTTGCAATTCGTTATTTCTGATTGTATTATGAATTTTGATTTGGATGACCATAATCATGTGCTGAAAATTGAAACAAACAGAGATATTAAAGAAATGGTTTACGGGGTTTTTAATAAACAGGGATTTTATTGTCAGAAACTTTAACGCTCCAAATTATGGATGATAAAAATATAGAAGAGGAATTAAAAAGAATATGGGACGAAAATTCTGAACCGCAGCCTAACCATATAAAAGAAGCTTCGTGGCAGGAATTTCAGGCGAAAACTTTTTCTCCGAAAAGAAAATTCAAACCGTGGCGTTATGCAGCCGCTGCGGCCGTATTGATATTTATGTTTGTTGGTGCCGGTATTTATTTTACTAAAGATCCTTTGGGCAATACTATTTTGGTTGCTTCTAATGTAGTTGAAAATTTAACTTCTAAAGTCAAAACAGTAAAGTTGCCCGATAATTCTATTGTAGAATTAAATCCGAATTCTAAAATTATTTATGCTAATGATTTTGCGGTAAACAGAAAGATTGCAATAGAAGGTGAGGCTTATTTTAAAGTTACAAAAGATAAAAAACATCCTTTTCAGGTTTTTTGCCATGAGACAACCACTACAGTTTTGGGAACTTCTTTTACAGTTCAGGCAAATGTAGCACAAGAAGTAACTGTTTCACTTTATGAAGGAAGTGTCCGGATGAATGTAAAAGGCCAGACAAAAAACTGGATACTGAAACCGGGAGAAAAATTCACCTACGGAAACAAAACCGCTGTAGTAGAAGAGTTCAACAGATTTACAGATTTTGATAACGAAAAACTAACTTCTCTTTGCACTTATGTGGAGATGAATTATGGTTATAAAATGAGTATTCCACAGGAATATGCTAACCAGAGAATTACACTTCGAATCAATAAAAAAGAAGACTTAAAAACAATTGTTCAATTAATATCAGAAATGTATAACCTAAATTTTGAAATAAACGATGAAGTAAAACAAATCAGTTTTCAATAAAAAAGAAAAGGATGCACTAGCCGCGAAACTACACATCCTCCTCATTATCAGGATAGCAAAGAGCTATTCTATTTAATTAATTATTCAAAAATACAAAATTTCATGAAGCATTTAATTTCAGCATGCTTTTTTTTATTCAGTTTAAGTATGTTTTCACAAAAAGTTACGATAACTGTAGATCAAAATGCGTCGCTCAAAGAATTTTTTAAGCAAATTGAAAATCAGACCGATTTTAAGTTTGCCTTTACAGATCAAATAGATACCAATCAAAAATACTTCAGTCAAAAAAAGACTTACACTAATATTGAAATAAAAGATCTTATTGGTGAACTAAATAACAGTTCTGCTGTACAGTTTTCTATAACCGGCAATAATATTTTTGTGAAGCAGAAATCTTTTAAGGCAACGAAAAAAAAAAATAAACTGACAGGTCAGATTCTTGACGAAAACAAAGAACCTGTCATTGGCGCCAATGTTTATATAACTGAACTTGCGACTGGTGCTACAACCGACAGAAACGGAATGTATGCAATAGAGCTTGACAAAGGAACTTATACGGTTGTAATTAGTTATGTGGGCTTAAAAAACAAAGAAAAAAAAATCACTATTGCTGACGATGTCAGGGTAAACTTTAATATGGAATCTGACAGTCAGCAATTAGACCAGGTGATTGTGACTAACAGCAAAGCGGTCGATGTAAGAAACACTCAAATGAGTGTAAATAAACTTTCGATGGAAGAAATCAAAAGGATTCCGGTTGCCATGGGCGAGCCGGATCCTTTAAAATCTCTTTTGACACTGCCGGGTGTTACAAATGCCGGAGAAGCGTCGTCAGGTTTTAACGTCCGCGGAGGTGCTGCCGATCAAAACCTGATTCTTCTGGACGGAGCTCCTGTTTATGGAGATTCGCATATGTTTGGGTTTTTCTCTGTTTTTAATGCTGATGTTGTAAGCAGCCTTGATTTATATAAAGGAGGAATTCCTTCTAAATTTGGAGGACGTGTTTCTTCTGTTTTAGATGTAAACCAACAAACCGGTGATTTTGAAAATTATAAAATAAATGGAGGAATTGGTTTAATATCAAGCCGTTTATTAGCACAGGGGCCAATTACAAAAGGGAAAGGTTCTTTTATCATTGCAGGACGGGCTTCTTATGCCCATTTATTTTTAAAACTGGCCGATAATAAGAATTCGGCTATGTTTTATGATATAAATGCTAAATTAAATTATCGTCTGGGAGCCAATAACAGTATTGCTTTTTCGGGATATTTAGGAAATGACGTTTTTGATATTAGTGATCGGTTTTCCAGTACATTCGGTAATAAAATGGGGATCTTAAGCTGGAAACATAAATTTTCTGATAATGTAAACACAAACCTTTCTGCATTCTACAGCGATTATAATTTTAATCTGGGCATAACACCAGAAAAATTTGAATGGGATAATACGATCACTACATACGGAATCAAGAATAATTGGAACCATTCACTTTCTGATAAGCTGAAACTGAATTATGGTTTTGATGGTCAGTACTATAAGTTTAACCCTGGTACTGTGAAGCCATCAAGTTCTGACTCGCAGTTTAATTTCAAACAACTGGACAAAAAATTTGCTTTTGAATCTTCTGTTTATCTTGATTTTGAACATCAGATTACAGAAAAGCTTAATCTTAGATATGGACTTCGCTATAGTATGTTTTACCGTCTGGGCGGGGAGGAAATTAGTATTTACGAAGATGGCAAAGCAGTGGTATATAACCCGATTTATAATATTTATGAAGAAGGAACTCCAATCGGGACTAAATCGTACGGAAGTGGAGAAACCATTAGTAAATTTAATAATCTGGAACCGCGTGCAGCATTGTCGTATACCTTTAACGAAAATACATCTGTAAAAGCAAGTTATAACAGAATGGCGCAATATATCCATATGTTGTCGAATACGCAGTCTCCGCTGCCAATGAACATCTGGACACCAAGCGGGCCTTTTGCAAAACCACAATTACTGGATCAGTACGCAGCCGGATTCTTTAAAAATTTCAGAGATGGCGATTATTCTTTTGAGGGAGAATTATTTTATAAAAAAATCCAAAATCGTATCGATTATATAGACGGTGCAGATATATTGGCCAATAATAATATTGAACAGGTTATTCTGAGTGGTAAAGCCAGATCATATGGTATGGAATTATTGTTTAGAAAAAACGCAGGCATTTTTACAGGCTGGGTTTCTTATACCTTGTCACGCGCAGAACAAAAAACTCCCGGAAGAACGCCGGAAGAGCCGGGAATCGCAAATGGTGACTGGTATTTATCAGGATACGATAAATTACATAATTTAAGTGTTGTAGGTAATTATGAATACAGCCCAAAATGGTCTTTTAATGCCAATTTTACCTTGCAGTCAGGTCAGCCTGTAACCTATGCCAACGGTTATTATGAGTTTGGCGGAATCAATATACCCAACTTTTCTCTGAGAAACGAAAACAGGCTTCCAGTTTATCATCACCTCGATCTGGCAGCAACTTATACACCAAAACCGGATAAAAAGAAAGGATGGCAAAGCTACTGGGTATTTAGCATTTATAACATATACAACAGAAAAAATGCTGCTTCGATGACCTTTGCCACAAATGAAGATACAGGAGCAAATGAGACCCGAAGATTGTCCATTTTTGGAATAGTACCCGGGATTTCTTATAATTTTAAATTTTAATGAAGATGCAAATGTTTAAAAAATATAGTCTAAAGAGTAAAGCACTAACAATAGTTAGCCTGTTATTTGTTTTGGTTTTTTCTTCTTGTGAAGATGTGGTAAATCTTGATCTTGAGACCGGAGAAGCGAAACTAGTGGTAGATGCCGAAATTATCTGGAAAAAAGGAACAGCTGGTAATGAACAAGTTATTAAAATCAGTAAAATGGCTCCTTATTATAATAATACGACACCAAAAGTTTCGGGAGCACAGGTAAGAATTGAAAACAGTACGGGTGATATTTTTACTTTTAATGAAACCGAGCAGGGAATTTATGTCTGCACTAATTTTGTTCCTGTTCTAAATGCGGATTATAAATTATTTGTAACTGCAGAAGGGCAGAGCTTTACAGCAACTGAAAAACTGACTTCTGTAACACCAATTGATAAGGTAGAACAAGCACTTGTACCTGATTTTGGGGGAGAAGATGTCATTGAACTTACTTTTTATTATAAAGATCCCGCCGATCAGGCCAATTTTTACCTGACAGATTATCAAAGTGAATTCCTGCTGTTTCCGGAATATGAACTTACTGATGATGAATTGTTTAATGGAAATGATATTAGCACCCGATTCTCAGACGAAGACATGAAACCGGGAAATACTGTTGAAATTACGCACCGTGGTATTTCTAAAAGTTTTTATAACTATATGAAACTAATTTTGGAGGTTTATGACGGAAACCCTTTTTCTGTTCCTCCAGGAAATATACGAGGCAATATCGTAAATACCAGTGATGCTAATAATTTTGCTTTAGGATATTTCAGGCTTTGTGAGTCTGATAGTGTTTCTTATTTAGTAAAATAAAAATATTTAGGTTGATTTGTACGTACATCTGGCATATAACATACCGTATGTCAGGTGTATGTTTTTTTTTAAAATAAAAAACCTATGCGTTTAAACATAGGTTTGTATTCTAAGTTATAGAAGCTTATTAATCTTTTCCGGCAGCATTTCTGTCAACAAGAAATAAAAGTTCTCCTGTTTCGGGTTTTATTAACTGCATCGGATATACATTTGGATTATAATCTCCATGTAAAACTTCTTTTAAGGCCGGAGCTTTCTTTTCACCAAAAGCAATTACCACAATCTTTTCTGCCTTATTAATAAGTGGTGCTGTCAGGGTAATGCGATGCATTTTTTGTGGTTCAAGATAATAAGCATCTACCCATTTCTTTTGTTCATTTAACACAGCCTGGCCCGGAAAAAGCGAGGCAGTATGTCCGTCATCGCCCATACCCAATAGTATAAGGTCAAACTTTCCTTCATCACCTAATACATTTCTAATAGACTGCTCATAAGCAGAAGCGTAGTCTTCTGCACTAACACCGTCTTTATACATCTCAAAAATATTTTCCTGCGGAATAGGAACGTGGCTTAATAATGTGGCATAAGACATTTTTGCATTACTAAGATCATCATGAAGCGGAACCCAGCGTTCGTCTCCCCAAAATATAAAAACATTCCTCCATTCTATTTTACCTTTGTAAGCATCAGAAGCTAATAGTTTGTAAATGCCTGCGGGAGAAGAACCGCCTGTGAGAACTGCAGTAAAATTTCCTTTTTTGGCAATAGCTTTTTGGGACAATTCTACAAAAAGATTTGCCGCTTCGGTATTAATTTCTTCTGTATTATTGTAAATCTGTATCATTTAAAAGTTCTTCTTTTGTTTGTGTATTCGGAATCCAGGCATGTCCCTGACGTGCCAGTAATTCATCTGCTTCTTCCGGTCCCCAGGTTCCTGCTTTGTAATTCGGAAAATTAGCAGGAGGTGTAGTTTTCCATAATTGCTGAATGGTATCAATAGCATCCCAGGCCTGTTCTACCTGATCCCAGCGCATAAACAGGGTAGGATCTCCTGCCAGTGCATCTGCTATCAAAGTTTCATAAGCTTCTGGTGACATTGTAGAACAGGCAAAATAATCAAAAACCATTTCTGCCGGTCTCAAAGAAAGTGAAAGCCCTGGTTTTTTGGTCATAAACTGCAGCTTAATATCCATAGCAGGCTGGATATTAATAATAAGCCTGTTGGGTGTCATACCTTCTTTTCCATAAGAAAAAGAAGAATGAGGAACAGGTTTAAACTGAATAATAATAGAAGATTGTTTTTCTTCCATTCTTTTTCCGGTGCGTAAATAGAACGGAATTCCCTGCCACCTCCAGTTATCCAGATAAATCTTCATTGCTACATACGTTTCTGTATTAGAATCAGGAGCAATTCCTTTATCCTGACGGTATCCAGCTACAGGTTTCCCGTTTATGGAACCCGCATCGTATTGGCCTCTTACAATATAGTGATCAACCTCATCTGGTTTGATACGACGAATCGATTTCAAAACATCTGCTTTACGATTACGAATATCATCTGCGTTTAATGAAGCCGGTGCTTCCATGGCAGTCATACATAAAATCTGAAGCAAATGGTTCTGAATCATGTCTTTTAATGCTCCAACTCCTTCGTAGAATCCGCCTCGTTCTTCAACGCCGACTTCTTCTGCCACGGTAATCTGAACAAAATCAATAAAGTTTCTGCTCCATAAGGGTTCAAACATTGAGTTTCCAAAACGGAATGCCAGAATGTTCTGAACGGTTTCTTTGCCTAAATAATGATCAATCCTGTAGATTTGTTCTTCCTTGAAAGTCTGCGAAAGCATTTCATTAAGTGCAATTGCAGAGGTTTTATCGTAACCAAATGGTTTTTCGATAATAATACGATCTTGTTTTGCATTTGCCGCAAGCCCAATCTTTTTGATATTGCTTGAAATAGTTGAAATAAAAGAAGGTGTAATCGAAAGATAGAAAAGGCGATTGGCACGTTCTCCAAAAGCCAGATCAAAATTATTGATCTTCTCGTTTAATCCGATATAAGATTCTTCTTGGTCAATATCCAGACTGTGATACGTTATGTGCGAAAGAAATTTTTGCGTTTCAGGATCAGAAACTTCTTTTTTTCTTGAAAATATATTTAGATTTTCTGAGACATAACTGCGAAAATCTTCATCTGTTTTCTCGGCTCTTCCGAGCGCAATGATCTGAAATTTTTCAGACATACGGCCGTCGAGATACAGATTTTGAAAAGCAGGAAACAGTTTTCTTTTGGCTAAGTCTCCGGTTCCTCCAAAAATAACAATGATTGTTGGATTTATATTTTTGAATTTACTCATTTTGTGTGTTGTGTTGCTTAAAATTCTTATTCAGTCCATTGTGTATGGAAAACGCCGGTAGTATCTGTACGTTCGTACGTATGCGCACCAAAATAATCACGCTGCGCCTGAATTAGATTTGTTGGGAGATTTTCTGATCGGTAAGCATCAAAATAAGCTAACGAATTCATCAATCCTGCTACTGGCAATCCTTTTTGAACCGCAAACTGAATTACCGCTCTCATTCCTGCCTGGTTTTCTGTTAATTTTGAAGCAATTCCACTATCTAAAAGTAAGTTTGGTAAATCTGCTTTTGTAACATATGCTTTTCTGAAATCTTCCAACATAGTAGCACGAATAATGCATCCGCCGCGCCATATTTTAGCAACAGTTTCCAGATTTAATCCGTAGTTATATTCTTTAGATGCAGTATGAAGCTGTGCTAATCCTTGTGCATACGTAACAACAATAGAAAAGTATAATGCTGATTTTAGTGCCGCAATTGCCTCACTGGAATTAACATTAGATTCGTTTGTATTCCAAACTAATTTTTTAGCAGCTTCAATTCTTTCCGGTTTTGTTTTAGACATATCACGCATTACAACCGCCGCATCAATAGTGGGTACCGGCACTTGTAAATCCATTGCATTTTGAGAAGTCCATTTTCCTGTTCCTTTTGATTTTGCCCAATCAGATATTTTATTGATTAACAGCGTTCCGTCTTCATCTTTTTGTTTTAGGATGCTTGCTGTAATTTCAATCAGATAAGATTTAAGATCGTGTGTTTGGTTCCATTCTGCAAAAGTTTTCTGAATGGTCTCTTCATCCAGATTATAACCTCTTTTCATCAGGTCATAAACTTCAGAAATCAGCTGCATGATTCCGTACTCAATTCCGTTATGAACCATTTTTACATAGTTTCCGGCAGAACCATTTCCTAGGTATTCCACACAAGGCTCTCCATCTACTTTTGCTGCAATTGCTTCAAAAATAGGACGAAGTCTTTCATAAGCTTTCTGATCTCCGCCAGGCATCATAGCAGGACCAAATCTGGCCCCTTTTTCACCTCCTGAAATTCCCATTCCAAAGAAATGGATTCCTTTTTCGGATAATTCTAAAAATCTTCTGTCTGTATCGGTGAAGTAGGTGTTTCCACCATCAATTATAATATCACCCTGATCTAAATGCGGCAATAGACTTGCAATAGCGCTGTCTACCGGTTTTCCTGCAGGAACAAGCAGCATAATGGCTCTTGGCTGCTGAATAAGCGATACAAAATGCTTTACATCTGTTGTTGCTTCAATAGTATTATTAGGATCTGCTTCTTGTTGAAGAGAGTTGACTTTTTCGGTATCTAAGTCTAAACCTGCAGCCGCAAAGTTGTGGCTGGCGATATTTAAAAGTAAGTTACGGCCCATTACACCGAGTCCCACAATTCCAAAATCGAATTTGTTCATAGTTTTAATTGACTAAATTATTAGTGTGTTGTTGTTTCAATAAACTGAAATAAGAAGCAGTTTTACTGTTTTAATGCCTGTTAGCGCATTTATTGACAGTATTGTTTTACAACTCTTACTTATTTAAGATTTGCTGGGCTAAGTTAAAAAAAAGCTGGCATATTAAGGCAGGATTTATTTGTTTTATCCCATTTATGCAGTATGTTTATAGGTGTAAATGATACACTAATAATCTGTTTTTTTGGCTTCCTAGATTACAAACGCCTTTAGTTTAGCCATTTTGCCATCGGTAAATTTCCAGACATCACAGTACGAATAATCAATTAGTTTTCCATCTTTATTTTTCAGGCTTATTTTGCCTATAGCTGTAACATAATCACCTTCGGCAATAAAATTTTCAACCATAAATTTTGGCGGTTCCTTATAAGCTTCTTTCATATATTGTCTAACAGCTTCTTTTCCTTTTAATGTCTGATCGCCTATAAAAATCCATTCTGTATCTTCTGTACAAAAAGACAAAAAATCTTCATATCTGCTTTCTGTAATTGCTGTGTTTGCTTTTTGGAGTATTTCTTTATTCGTTAAGTTCATAAGTTCCTTTTTTAAGTTTACGGCGATTTAATCCTGTTTAAAATTTTTCAGACTGCCATCATCATTAAACTGAATAGAATATCGTTCGCGGCTTCCGTTTATAGTTGTCGGATACCATCGTATTTGATTATTCCAAATCGTGAGGTAAGTACTGCTGAGCGGTTTAGCACCTTCAATTTCCTGTGCTTTTTTATTGTAAATTTCAGCTACTTTGGCAGCATTCACAAAACGGACTTTATTTAGCGAAACCAAACGGCCTTTTATATCATCCCGCACAGATAACTGAACTGGTCTTGGGTCAGACCATTGATTGTTTCGAAATTCATAAGCATCAATATACTTAGGGTTTTCAGGATGCTGCAGCATGACATTTATTGTTCCGTCGTTGTAGAAATAAAGGGTAGAATAAATAAAAATTTCTTTTCCCGCATACTTAGGCAGTTTTCTAAGCGCTTCTTCTGCTTTTTGCAATTCTTCAGTGTGGGTCAAAAAATCAATTCCTTTACTTTCAGTATGAGTTTGCGTATAAGTTGTTGTATGACTTTCTATTACGGTTTTTATAATCGAATCAACATTGGGCGGTTTTATCTCATTATTTTGAACAGTTGGATTTATGGTTTCATTGCTAATTAAGGTATCTGTTGGGGTAATTGTTTCTGTAATGCTTTTGGATATTTGTTCACAACTAAAAAAAAGCGGGCAGCAAATGGTTAAAATAAATAGCTTTTTCATTTTATAATATATTGTTTAAATCGTTAGCAAATGCAATTTGATTCGGATTTTCCGGCAGATAAAAAATTTCTATATATTCTTGTTTTGTACTGTCAAGATCCAAAAGACCAACAATTTTCTTAAGAATATTTCTGTGTACGTGATGTTTATGGTCTGTATATTCCAGTGTAAAACGCATTTCGGGCTGCTCGTTAATGTAAGTTCCCGTCTGGCTCACTTTTAGTAATTTGGCGCGGGTTTTTATTCCACCAAACTTAATCATAAGTGCATCACTGCCTAATCCGCTAAATTTGCTAAAAATGAATTGTATCAGATATCGATACAACAAAAGCGTAAATGCACAGACAATTAGCGGGTGGCCAATGCACATAAAGCGCCATCCCATTCCGTAACTTTCATATCGGTAAGAAAAAATATAGTAGGCAATTACAGCAATTGTCAGGATTACCCAGCCTAATATCCTTAGAATAAATACCCTTGTATTTAGCGTTACGGTTGTAGTGTTAATTATAAAATTCGGTTCTTTATTTAGATTTCTGTTAAGTAATAAATTTAATTTTTTCCCAACTTCAAAACGGCGTTCATGCGGTTTCATATCAGTAATGGTGGTTTTATGTTTTATTTCGGTATCGGCAAGGTTTTTAAAACATAATTCAAGTTCATATGTGTTTAATTTTGCGTTTGGCCGCGAAATTTTTACAGCACTTATGATTTTTGCTTCACGCTGTACACCATTTTTTTTAATATTTTCTAAATTTCTCTTTGTGATAAAGATCTGAACGATCCATTTTCTAAAATAGCCCATTAAGACTATGAGCCAAAGAATAACAGAAAAGGCAAGATAGCCAAGAGCGATATAAGGATTTTTATCTTTTAGCGTAGCGACATCAAATTCGCTGTTAATGGCATAATATAAAAACATTGGAAAAGGAATTGCAAAAAAGAGCATATAAAGTGCCCAGAAAATAATGCCAAGATGTTTTTTCATTCCTTGTGGTATTTTGAATTCATATATTTTTTTGACAAGTAAAGACGCTGCTCTTTTTGATAAAGCATTATGAAAGAGCCTTGTACTCAAATTTACATAAAATAAAATAAAACTATAATTAAAATTTGTCAGGAATTTTTTAAATTAGCTTAAATGTAATTTTTTCTTAAATTTGCTTTAGAGAAGATTCCGACAAGCCTTTCAAATTTTGTAATACCACCTATGAGCTCAAATACAATACCTTTACTATCTTCCAATTTTCTTACTGATTTAAAAGCTCATACAGCAGATTCACATAAAAATCTGGAGAATCTTCCGGTTTCGGCTTCGATTTTATCTCCCGATATAAAAATAGAGGACTACTGTCATTATTTAAGTCTTATGCATGACGTGCATAAAAGTACTGAAGAAGTAGTTTTTCCTTTGCTCACCGGGGTAATTACTGATTTAGAAGAAAGAAAAAAAGTATCTTTAATCGAACAGGATTTATTATTCCTGAAGTTCAGTAAATCTATTTCAACAACTATTTTTCAGGATGCAGATATAACAATTCCGTTTGCACTTGGAATATTATATGTTATTGAAGGTTCAACGCTAGGCGGAAGATTTATTTTAAAAAATGTGTCAGCAAATCCACAACTTTCGGGTAATGAAGGAGTATCGTATTTTAGTGGTTACGGAGACAAAACAGGAAGTTATTGGAAATCTTTTCTGAATATGCTTTCAGAATACGAAAATAATAACAATTGTGCAGAAGAAATTATAAAGGGCGCAGTTTATGCGTTTGACAATATTTACAACCATTTTGGCGGGAGATAGAAAGAATGAAGATTAAAGATATAGTAAATCGAAATAATGTTACGCTAACCAATTGTGAACATGAACCGATACATGTACCGGGTAAAATTCAGCCTCACGGATTTTTAATAGGCCTTGATCTGAACAAAAAAATTGATTTTTGTACAGAAAATATTTCCTTGTTTGTCAGCGTACTTCACATTGAGGTACTTGGGAAAAGTTTTGCCGATGTTTTTGGATTAAAAGCAGAGCAGCAAATCTATAACTATATTAATAAAGATAAAGCTCAGGATGTTTTTCCTCTTGAGATTGATCTCCTTGGAAAAGTATTTCAGGTTAGCATACACAAAAGTTTTGACATCTATATTCTGGAAGCTGAGCCTAAATTTGGAGGAAGAGAAAAACTGGCTGATGTGTACACACAGACTATTCATTTTATAACCCAAATGAACAATACCAAATCGCTTAAGGATTTGTGCGCGCTTGTTGCAAAAGGAACCCGGGAGATAACAGGTTACGATCGTGTGATGATTTATCGTTTTGATGAGCAATATAATGGCGAAGTTTTTGCCGAAAGCTGCAGAGAAGATTTAGAGTCATTTTTGGGATTGCATTACCCACATACAGATATTCCGGCGCAAGCCAGAGAACTATATATTAGAAACCAGCTTAGATTAATAGTAGATGTTAATTATGAACCGGTTCCAATTTTTACAGTTGACGATTCAGAAAACAAAAGCCTGGACTTAAGCCTCTCCATACTTAGAAGTACATCACCAATTCACGTAGAATATTTACAAAATATGGGTGTTGGTGCTACGCTTACAATTTCATTAATTCACAATGACCGGCTTTGGGGCCTCATTGCCTGCCATCATTACTCAAAAAAGAACATATCCCCGGAAGTCAGGCTTGCAGCAAAGATTCAGGGACAGTTTATCACTTCTCAGATTGATATAAGGCAGTCTAATGATGAAAACATAAATGCACAAAAAACAGCTGAAGCGCTTGAACAATTGACAGGTATTGACCTTCCGCTGGTTCAGGACTCATTAGAGAAAATAGTTGCTTCGCCGGAGTTACTGCATATTTGCAATGCGGCAGGAGTTTCTATTACATGCAGAGGTAAAATCTATAAAAACGGATTAACGCCTACAGACGACCAGATTACAGCATTAACAGACTCTATTTCTGATCTAAAAATAACAACAATATTTACTACAAACAAGGTTAACGACTATTTTCCCGAATTGGAAAATTGCCCAACTGTTGCCGGTATTATTTATCATTCGCTAGGCAGTGCCGATCATATCATTTGGTACAGGCCCGAAAGCATATCAGAAATTAACTGGGGTGGTGATCCCGAAAAAAGTATAGTAAAAGATAGTACAGGCCTGCATCCGCGAAATTCTTTTAATATTTGGAAACAGATTATTAAAAATCAGAGCAGTAAATGGAAACAATATGAAATTAACGGTGCAGCTCAATATGCTCACGTTCTTCATAACCAGCTTATGATGATTATGCTGAGTGAAGAGGAAGAAAAATACCGTACTCAAAGCGAAATTCTTCGTGAAACCAATTCAGAACTCGAAAACATCAACTGGATTAGTACGCATGATTTACAGGAGCCTTTGCGAAAAATACAACTGATCACCTCTAAGGTAATGTCTGAAATTGATGTTGCGACTATTGATTCTATTGCTCATTCGCTCGAGCGTGTATCAAAATCTGCCAGCAGAATGAGGGTTTTACTGGAAGATATTCTAAAGTACACCAGAATTAAGAACACACAGGGAATTCTGGAAAAAACAGATTTAAATCATATTCTTCAGGTTACAATAGAGGATATGAGTGAAATGATTACAGAAACCCATGCTGTAATTAAATATGAAAATCTTCCCGAGATTCATTCAATTAGTTTTTTAATGAAACAGTTGTTTTCGAATATTATACAGAATTCATTAAAATATGCATCAACAGAGAGAACTCCTGTTATCACAATAACGGCTTCTCAGGAACCTGTTTTAATAAAAGAAATGTTTAAGGTATATTGTAACTGGATTCGTTTCTCTGATAATGGAATTGGTTTTGATCAACAATATGCCGAATCAATTTTTAAGGTTTTTAGCAGGCTGCATCATAAGGATGAATATACAGGATCAGGGATTGGCCTTGCGTTATGCAAAAAAATAATGCAGGCAGTGGGAGGCGCTATTTTTGCAGAAGGAAAACCAGGAGAAGGAACAGATATAATACTCTATTTTCCTTGTGATCCATTAGACATACTTTAGAATTAAAATTGAGATTGGGAATTAAGTAGGTTCTTTTACAATCTGGACGTGATTATTTCAAGATAACACATTGTCAGACTGAGCGAAATCGAAGTTTCCACAAAGTTATTTAGCATGACAGGACTTCGACTTCGCTTAGTCTGACAATACATATAGAGTTACTTTGTAACTTAATCTTTGGACAAAGATTAAACATAATCACAACCACTCACCCGAAGCATTATAATCCTCAGGTAAATAGGTAAGATATTGTACCATCCTGGGTGTTTTTCCTTTGTTTGGAGTGGCACAATGTGGTAATGTATTGTTCCAAATTATAAAATCACCCGCATTTCCAATTACAGGTTTTGGTTTGAGGGTTTTTATGGCTTTATCTCTTGGGTTTTCATTTGGTTCCAGACTGTTTAGCCATTGCGTTATTTCGTTATGAAACCCCGGTACACAGTGAAATGCACCATCCTCAGGACCACAATCAGTAAGATAGAGTAGTCCCTGTAATCCAAATGTAATGGGCTGGCTTAAGCTCGTATCCCAATGAAGCGGACTTCCTAAAAAATTAAATCCAATAGTTTCTGGCGGATTAAAACTTACTTTATCAATAGTTTTGTATATTTTGTTTGTATTGTAAAGTTGTTCATATGCTTTTCTTATCCTTGGAGAAAATCTGTTTTTATTTAATGTTTCATGATCAGAAAAATTAAGCATTAAACCTCTTTGGTTTTCATGCCTGGTATACCAGGTTCCTTTATTGTTGGGATCCATTTTGAGATAATCCCATATTGCTCGTTGAGTATCTTCACAATCTTTTTTCGAAATAGCTTCTTTTATAATGATGTATCCATTTTTATCCCAAAATTCAAGATCTTCCCCAGACAGGACATTCGTTTTTAAATGTTCAAGCTCTATTTTTTCGTTTGTCTGTCGGTTTATGACCCAGGCTTTAAAGGTTTTAAAATCTGGTTTCTCAATGTAGAGAAACTGTAACGTATCTTCCATACCAATGCCTAATTGATATAAAGTTTTAATTTCTTTGTCCCAACTTTTATGATCTGTAGCAGTAGGAATAGAGGAGGGATGTACAATACGTTTCCAAAAAGTTTCAAGAATTGTCCAGTGCATATTTTACATATTTAAAATTTTTCAGGGTTAGGGTGCTGAAAGTTATAATTCAAAAATAATCTTTTAGTGGTTTATCATTGATAGTACAAATACCTGATTTTACAATTGAAAACTCAATTTTTTATATCGATTTTAGAAAGGGTAGAGTTTTAGTATAAATCACATTTTCAATAGTTTACAAAAAATTTAACACACAGACATGGGAATTATATAAATATTCTCCATAATTTTGCAACATCAAAAAGTGAAATATTAAGCTTTTCATGAATTGATATCCCAAATCTTATTTAACTTTATAATACTGCATATGAGAATAATTTTTATGGTATTGTTTGTTTGCCTTAGCTCTTTCACAACCTACAACGTGACAGACAAAAAGGAAACTTTAACTGAATTTGATATTATGAGACTTACTGATCACGTTAACGAGATCAAATCCATGGCGGGTACTGACCGAAAATACAGCAACAAAATTGCCTTTTTTGTTGACATGAAAATAAAATCAGGAAAAAACCGCTTTTTTGTTTATGACCTGCAAAATGATAAAATCATCGATCAGGGATTAGTAGCACACGGCAGCGGTTCTGAGACAGGTGTACAAGGAGATTTAAAATTCAGCAATGTTGCAAACTCCAATTGCACTTCACTAGGCAGATATTCAATAGAAAAATCGTATTATGGTATTTTTGGAAAAGCGTTTAGACTTACCGGTCTTGATGAAACCAATTGTAATGCTGCTAAACGAGCTATTGTATTGCACCAGTATTCTGCAGTTCCTTATGAAGAACAAGATCATTATATTGCGAGAAGCCATGGCTGTCCAATGGTAAACGAAATATTTTTTAAAAGACTGGAGAAAATCATTGAAAGTTCAGATTCTAAAATTATGCTTTACGTTTATTACTAGATAGTTGCAAAGCGTACAAGAAGATATATTCTGAATGAAATATAAAAAAAGAGCTAATTAGCTCTTTTTTTATACAATTAATTGTCTTAACTATTAGTTGAAGCACTTCCTGAACTTCCAGCGCCTCCGCTGTTGTCGTTCTGATCGTTATCATAACCACCCTCATTTGTGCGATTGTCGTCACGCTCGTCATCCCAGTCTCCTGTATTTGCGTCTTTATCTTCCGAAGTGTTGTTTTCTTCTGCAGCATTCAGTTGCGCATGATAAGGGCATTTTGCAATATTTTCGTTGTAATTGTTATCTGTATTTTCCATGATTATATTATTTAGAAATTTTTTACTGATATTAAAATTACAGCTATATAATCTATATCATTTACAGCAAATTATAGATTTGTTATCAGATTTACATCTTTCGCGAAAGCGTTATTATAATTTCATTAATTGTATGTCAGGAACACTTTATCAGAATTTTGTTAGTGAGTATATTCGTCAAAAAATTAAACACAAAAAAAATCATAAAACCTTTTTTTGAAGGTTTTATGATTTAGTATAAAATTTAGTTAACTGAATAAAATTTATTCTTCTTCTCCGGAAAATTCATCATCATTCAGCTCATCATTATCGAAGTCATCATGATCCGGATCTTCATTTATCAGATCTTCACCATAGTCCGGTTCAGCATTTTCTGAGATAGAATGATCTGGTTTAGATAAGTTATAATGAACTTCATATTGCATTTGATCAAATAGAAAAAACTGATCTTCGTAACGGAAATTGTTTGTTTCTGCTAAATTCATGATATCCTTTTTTTAAGTTTAGTAGTTTGTAATTGTTTTTTAGTATGCGCAAATGTAAAATCGCCAATACTTATAATCTTACATTTTGGAGTCTTAAAATTTACATAATTCACACATCTACAATGTTTTCCGTATTGATTATCAATTACTTTAGATTACACTTTTGCCATGGATTTTAATTTCTGAATTACCGCCGTAGTTCTATTTTCAAAAATGTCCTGTTCAATTGGTGTCACAACAGATTGAAATAGTTTCATTAAATCTTCAGAATGTGTAGCTGCTTTTTTTGTCTGAATGTTGTATTGAATAAACTTTATCCATAGAATTGCCTTTAATTCGGTTTGATCCTCATTCCACATCTTCATTTCAACCAGCAAAATATTCTCTGTGTATTTTATTAGTTGAGATTCAATTAACACAGTCTCCATCGTAAAAGCCGGTTTTATATAACTGATCTGATTAGATGCAACAACCCAGCTTAATCCTGTTTTTTTTAAATATTCAAAAATATCAAGGCCGTAATTTTCTGCAATTTGATCCTCCCGGGCATTCAGAAAATACTCCAGATACTTGGAGTTGTTTAAATGATTAAAGGGATCGCAATCCTGAAACCTGATTTTTCTTTTTGTTTTAAGTACTTTTTCCATTTTGAGTATATTAATTTAAATACCAATCGGTATTTAGATGGTTAAAAAATTTTTATTTCCTGATAGCAGGGATTAAGATATTGTCAATAAAATCCATGCATGAGGCGATGTAGGATTGGTCATTATGTGTAAATGCCAAAAGTGAACTTCCTTCAATAAGTGATAAAATTATTTTTGCCTGTTTAACCGCATCAACATCTTTTCGAATTTCATTAGCAGTAATTCCGTCATTGATAATATTTGTCAGACCAATTGTAAACTTTTGAGATAATTGCTGTGCAGCCTTAAACAACAACGGATTGATAAATTTAGTATCAACGCCTGCTCTTAACATTGGACAGCCGCCTATATTTTTAACCAGATCATAATAGCGTCGTTGATAATTTGTTATGGCTTTAAGTTTATTAATACTTCCTTTTGTTGCCGCTACTTCCTTAAATAAAGGCATAATTGCCGAATTGATATTTAGCTGAAAAGCTTTTAGAGCTAAATCTTCCTTATTTGTAAAATTGCAGTAAATAGCACCCTTAGTCAGACCGGTTGCATTGGTTATATCACTCAGGCTGGTTCCAATATATCCCTGTTTGTTAAAGAGAGGAGCTACTTTGTCTAATATAAAATCGGATGTATTCATAGTTCAAAAAGATTAAAACAAATATAGTAATAAATACCAATTGGTATATGATTATTTCAAATTATTTTCAAGTTGTGGATCAGTTATGTATTCCTTTAGTTTTATTGCGTTAAATGCCGCATAACCTTTCTCATCATTATCAAAATAAACAAATACATCTTTAGTTTTTAGCCAGATTTTGCATTGCGCAGCCCATTCCATTAAGGACTCATCAGAATAACTGCCCTGATACTTATTGGCACCAGGACCATGAAGTCTCAGGTAAACAAAATCTGTCGTAGTCTGTATTGGAGAAATATGCCCCGCGAGTTCATATATGCAAAAGGCAACATTGTATTTTTGCAAAAGATCATACACGGGCGGAATGTACCAACTCTCATTTCGAAACTCAAAAACATATCTGTTTTTTGAGGGAAGTGCTGCCAGAAATGTTTCAAGAAGCTCGACATTGACAGTCAGAAAAGGAGGGAGCTGAAACAAAACCGCGCCTAATTTCGTTCCCAGAATTTCTACTTTCTCCATAAAGGACTGCAGACTTTCTTCGGGGTTGCGTAGTTTTTTTAAATGCGTAATAAACCGGTTCGCTTTTATAACATAAACAAAATCATCTGGCACAGTTTCTCTCCATTTTAAGAACGTATCATCAGAAGGAACACCATAAAAAGTATTATTGATTTCGACCGTATTAAAAATCCCTGCGTAATACGAAAAGTGATCTTTAACCTTTGTTCCTTCAGGATAGAATGTACCACGCCAATGTTTATATGACCATCCTGAAGTTCCTATATGAATATGATTTTTTTTCATTATACTTTAGTTTTGGCAGAACTATACTTAAATTGAAAAATTAAAAGGATAAGCAGCAATAACCAGATATGTAATAATTACAATGCTCATCAAAAAAATGACTACGGTAAGAATGGTTAACAAAAGTGTTGAGTATAAGTATTCTCCTTTTTGCAATAACTTATATGTCTGCTTGTATTTCCAATACGATAAAACAATTGTTAATGCCCCGGTAAGAACTAATGCAATTCCGATAACAATCGTAAAACCATTTTTTGGAATATTTGAGTTTTGAAAGAATGCGGCCGGCAGCTGATTTACAAATAATGAAAATTTTACGATAACAAATCCAAAAACCATTATCCCGATACCGGTACGTATCCATGACAGAAACGTTCTTTCATTAGACATATGTTCGTTGATCATTTGTTTATTATTGTCTTTCATGAAGTTTAAAATTTTATGTAGTATTATTTTTTAGTGCAAAAACCCGCTTGATTAAAAGCGGGCTTTTGGTTTTTCAGATATTTCTAAATATTTGGAGTCTATTTTTGGAAACTATTCTGCCGCAACAATATTTACAGCATTTAATGCTACTTCATTTAGTAAACAATCAGATTCTTTCTCCTCGGCCAGAGTTTGAGTAAGTAATTTTGCAGCATCATTTTCGCCCAGTGTTTTAGCAAATGCCGCCAAAGTACCGTAAGAAGCAATTTCATAATGTTCGATTTTCTGTGATGCAGCAATAATTCCGGCGTCACGTACTGCACCTGGAACTGTTTCGGTAAGAATAGTATCTCCTTCTTTTAACAGTCCTGCCATAGCTTCGCACTTTTTGCCTTCTGCCTTTTCACCCAGTAATTCAAATATATTTTCAAGTCTTGTAACCTGGTTTTGCGTTATGATCCAATGCTCGGTAATAGTCGAAGCAAGTCCTGCTGAGGTTGCATTTGCTGCCATTTTTGGCAATGCTGTTACCAGGGCATTTTCTGCCCAGTAAATATCCTTCAGACTGTCGATAAACAAATCTCTTAGTTCTGCTGCGGCATCACCGGCAGGTTCAACAATTAAGTTTTTATTTTTATTAACTGCAGGTGCTTTTTCCTGAGTTGCTTTTTCTGAATTTTTCATATGATTTGATTTTTTTGTTAATTGTATAAGTTTGGTTCGCGTTCCCAAAAGCGGTGTTGTCCCATGGCGGCTATAAATTCATCAGTAAAGGCTTTTGTTGCCGCTTCATTTGTTAAGATAAGCCCTTGATCGTCTGCACTTATTTTAGCAGCAAAAGAAGCTGCACCAATTACCGCAGTAGCACGTCCGTCTGCTCCGATAACTTTACAATGTTTGTAAGCATCATGAAGATATTCGTTTACATCGTCATTTTCTATTAATGCATTCAGGCCAATTCCGTCCGGAACATATACAGCATCAAAAAGGACAGAAGAGGCCGTCAGGAAACTAAAGTTTGCCGCAATTGCGCCATCCTGATCCGTTAATATATTACCAAGGGTAGGAGCTACAATAAATCCTTTTGCATCTTGTTTTAAAAGAGCTTCTTTCATATTCATCACACAGGCTTCAGAAACTCCGTCTGAACAAATTATAGCCACTTTTCTTGAAGCAATAGTTGGTGAATTTGTTGGGTTTTTAAGCATGCTTAAGGCGTCTGAAGATTCTACAGAAGATTCTACAGTCTGCGGTTCGTGTTTGCCCATTTCGTTTTCAGGAGATACACCGTGATTGATTGGCGTTTCCAGAACAGGAGGAACTGTAGCACCAAGTCCGGCCGCAACCTGCTCTGCCAGTTTCATATCAACTTGAGAAAGAAGCCCAAGCATTCTGACCCTGATCGCAGTTGTTTCCACTTTTCCGAGTTCAAAACGCAGCGCTTTTACAATATGGCTTTTCTCTGTCGGAGTCTGACTGTTGAAGAATAATCTTGCCTGTCCGAAATGGTCATTAAAACTTTCGCTTCTTTCCCTGATTTTATGTGCATCAATACGCTCATTAAAACTTGCAAAACCGCCTTCGGCAATTTTTGCCTGATAAGGACATCCGCCTCCAAGCGAATTTGGATGATAACTTACACGTCCAATGTTAATTTCCTGACGCATGTGTCCGTCCCTTTGGTTGTTATGGACAGGGGCAATGCTTCTGTTAATCGGAATTTCGTGAAAATTAGGACTTCCAAGTCTTGATAATTGTGTGTCAGTATAAGAAAATAAACGTCCTTGTAATAAAGGATCATTCGTAAAATCAATACCTGGCACTATATGCCCCGGGTGAAAAGCAATTTGTTCTGTTTCGGCAAAGAAGTTATCCGGATTTTTATTCAGAACCATTCGCCCTACAATTGTTACAGGCACAAGTTCTTCGGGTACAATTTTGGTCGGGTCAAGAAGATCAAATTCATACTTGTTTTCATCTTCTTCCGGGATAATCTGTACTCCAAGTTCCCATTCCGGGAAATTTCCCATTTCTATGGCTTCCCATAAATCCTGTCTGTGAAAATCGGGATTTTTACCTGATATTTTTTGTGCTTCATCCCAGGCTACAGCATGGGTACCCAATTTTGGTTTCCAATGAAATTTTACAAAGGTAGATTCTCCGGCTTCATTAATAAGTCGGAAGGTATGAACTCCAAAGCCTTCCATCATACGGTAGCTTCTTGGTATGGCACGATCAGACATGATCCACATAATCATGTGCATAGATTCCGGCATCAGCGAAATAAAATCCCAAAAAGTATCATGTGCAGAAGCGGCTTGCGGAATCTCATTATGAGGTTCCGGTTTTACAGCATGTACAAGGTCTGGAAATTTTGAAGCATCCTGAATAAAAAATACAGGAATATTATTGGCTACCAAATCATATATACCTTCCTGAGTATAAAATTTTACGGCAAAACCCCTGACATCCCTGGCAAGATCTGTAGATCCACGTGAACCTGCTACGGTGGAGAATCTGGCAAAAACCGGTGTTTTCAATCCGGCTTCTTTTAGAAATCCGGCTTTGGTAAGCTCCGGGATTGGGTTTGTTACCTCAAAAAAGCCATGAGCTCCCGAGCCACGTGCGTGAACGATTCTTTCTGGTATGCGCTCATGATCAAAATGAGTTATTTTTTCCCGCAATATAAAATCCTCCAATAAAGAAGGTCCGCGTTCACCAGCCTTCAGGGAATTGTTGTCGTCGTTTATTTTTACACCCTGATCGGTTGTTAAATACTTATTGGTTCCATCTGATCTGTTTAATGACAAATCACGCTGTTTACCATCCTGCAAATTTTCCATATATGTTAGTGTTAGTGATTACAAAGTTTTCCTGATAAACCGCAGAGAAGTGCCTGCAAAAGCCCAAATTATTATAGGCTCATTAAATATCAAGAATCCCAAATTTAGCCATAAGGAAAATGCTTATCTTACAAAATTAAGTGTCGATTATTATACAATTAACAGTATAGTAATGCTTTACAGGAATTGATCTTATAAAATCTATTCAATTAAAATAACTGTAAGTAAGAAAATAGTATTTTGAAAGAAAAAATTAAATTGTAATTTTGAGTAAGTGTTCCATAAAAATTACCTGATTTGAAATTACCATTCTCTTATTATCTTAATCCTGACGTCCTTTTTTTAGCAAAGGATCTTCTTGGAAAAGTTCTTTATACACAAATAAACGGAGAAATCACAGCCGGAATAATTGTCGAAACCGAAGCTTATTTTGGTATAGGTGATAAAGCATCTCATGCCTACGGTGACAGGCGTACAAACCGAACTGAAATAATGTATAGCCAGGGAGGCGTTTCTTATGTTTATTTATGTTATGGAATTCATTACATGTTTAATGTGGTAACTTCTGTTGAAAACGAGCCTCATGCAATCCTGATAAGAGCAGTTGAACCTCTGGAAGGTAAAGAGATTATGGAACGCAGACGAAATATGTCAGCTGAAAAAGCAGCAATTTCATCTGGTCCGGGTTCTGCTGCAAAAGCGTTGGGAATTACCATTTCATTAAATGCAAAAGATCTTGATGGTGAAGAAATCTGGATCGAAGACCATAACATTAGATATACCCCAGAAGACATTGCCGAAGTCCCACGTGTGGGTATCGCTTATGCAGAAGAGCATGCACTGCTCCCGTGGCGTTTTTTCGTAAAAGGGAATAAGTATGTTAGTAAACCAAATAAATTTTAAATCTTTCGCACCATAGTAATTATAGAAGCGTATTTTTCTACTATTTCAGGATAGTCAAGATTGTTTATCTGAATTTGTTCAAAACCGGCTTTCTCATAACTAAATCGTGCCGGACTGCTGTCCATTACTTTCAACCAAAGTACAGAGCGTTTTTTCTCTTTTGCCAGGGAAATTATAAAGTTCATGATAATTTTGCCAATTCCCTTACCGATATATTCTTTCAGAAGATAGAGTTTATCCAGTTCCATACATTCAGATGCAGGGTAAGAAGCAATAGCGTTTTCTCTTACTTTAAAAAAGCCTGCCGCATTGTTGTTTTCATACACCAAAAAATAATGGATGTCAGTTGCAGAAAGTTCTTTCCTGAAAGTTTCTTTTTGATAGAATTTTTCCAGGTAAGAAGTCCCGCCATCTTTCCAAAGATATTGATAGGTATCGTTATAAGATTCCACGGCGATTTTATGTAATAAATCGAGGTCGCCTGTGTCACATTTTTTTATAGTAACCAATTGAAGTTTTTATTAAAGTTTGTTAGTACAAAAATATAATAATAAGCATTTCAATACTAAATTCTTAAATAGTATATTGTAATAGCGGGACATAAATCTGTTCTAAGCTAATCATTTTGCTGTCGTGTTATAAAAGACATTTAATTCCTTATGTTTGTTTACAGAAGATTCCATAAAAGCTTCTTCAGAAAAGCAAAACTATTCCGGATGCCTGATAAAATAAATGCAAACCTTAAGAAAAGAATCAGATCAATTTTACTATACAGTACAGGATTTTTGGTTTTTACAATAGCAGTCTTTTATTTTATATATCGAAATAATAAACCTGAGCAGTTTGTTTGTCGAATACCAGTTCCACAATATTTTTGCGGTACAAATGCATTGAAGATTCTCCTAATGCTATTGAAGGAAAAGAAGTGTTTAATAGTTTTTGCGCAGCCTGTCATAAATTAGATGCAAAATCAACCGGACCTGCCTTAAGAAATATGGATTCAATTACTTATGTGAAATGGATTGTGAAAAGAAATACTAAAATTGATACCACAAAGTTTGAAAAGTTGGGAATAGATTATCATCGTCACTTGTCCCGAGAAGCGCTGGATTCCTTAGATATAAAATATCTTTTTGAGTACACTAACAGAGAGCCTGCTTATTAAAATCTGTTTATAAGAATTTTATAAGGAAAGGTTACGCAATTATTCTTTTCTAAATAATTAAGCAAAAAGTCCTGATGAAAATCAGGACTTTTTTGAAATGTATCTGAACAATTATTTTATTTCCTGATTTCCGTTATTAATGAAATCCGAAGGGGACATTGAAAAGCTTTTTTGAAAATTTCGGCTGAAGCTGGATTGCGAATTATAGCCCACGATTTCTGCAATTTCATAGACTTTGTATTTCCCTGAAAGCAATAATTCTGCTGCTTTTTTTAAACGCGCATTATTAATAAGTTCATTTGGACTCAAATTGGAGATGTCTTTTATTTTGCGGTACAAAGTGGAGCGGCTCATGTGCAGAATATCGGCCAATGATTCGACACTTAGATTGGTATCTGCCATGTTCTGGTCTATAATATCATCCAGTTTTTTAATAAACTCTTCATCAACTTTATTGTGTGCAACAGATTTTAAATGAGATAATGGAGAACTTGCATAATACTCCATAACATGGCGTCTGTTGGACAATAAGTTATCAATTTGGGCCAATATAAAATCCATCGAAAAAGGTTTGGAGATATAGGCATCGGCTCCGGATTCTAAGCCTTTAATTCGGGATTGCACCGCACTTAAGGCCGTGAGCAAAATTACCGGAATATGACTGGTTTCGATATTCGATTTAATACGATCGCATAACTCAATTCCGTCCATTACAGGCATTGTAATATCGCTGATAACAATATGTATCGTTTGATTGTGAATTACTTTTAAGGCTTCTTCGCCGTTTGCCGCTTTAAAAACTTTGTATTCTTTTCCAAGCTCCTTGCTCATAAAATTGAGCAGTTCCAGATTATCCTCAACGATAAGGATTTGTGTTTTGATATTTTTAGCAATAATTTCATTTTCAAAATCTTCGTTGCTTTCTTTTCCAGCAGCATCAGAAGCATCTTTGTAAAGATGAAACTCACTTTGCTGACGCAGTGGTAATTGCAAAACAAAAGTATTCATAGAAGCATCCAAAAACTGCAATTTTAAAGTTCCGTTATGCAATTCGGTCAGCGAATGGGCGAGGGAAAGCCCGATTCCCGTCCCGGTTTGCGTTTCAGAACCTAATATTCTAAAAAACGGCTCAAAAATTTTACTCTTAAGTCCTTTCGGAATTAAATTCCCATCATTTTTAACGATAAATTCCAAAGAGTTTTCATCTCTGAACAAGGTGATAATAATCTCACTTTTAGCATATTTTACAGCATTACTGATTAAATTGCTCAGGATTTTTCTAATAGCTTCTTCATCGACAAAAGCATAGACATTTTTTTCGCCCAGTTCCAATTCCACATGAATGTTTTTTTCTTCAATCAGAGGAGTAAACTGTGATAATAATTGCCTTACCAGTACAGAAATATTTGTTTCGACAAAAGTTAAACCCAAACCCTCTATTTCTGTTTTTCTAAAGTCAAGCAGTTCATTAACCAAATTTAAGAGGCGGGAGGTATTTTTCTCCATTATTGATAAATTGGGTATAATATCCGGAGACTCGTA
This sequence comes from Flavobacterium sp. 1355, assembly GCF_017833415.1. Taxonomy (GTDB): domain Bacteria; phylum Bacteroidota; class Bacteroidia; order Flavobacteriales; family Flavobacteriaceae; genus Flavobacterium. The sequence continues at coordinate 407,418 of NZ_JAFICC010000001.1, forward strand.
TGTTTTTTTGAGCAGACTTTCAAGAGGGCTTTTAATTAAAGTTAAAGGCGTTCTGATTTCATGGGCAACATTGGTAAAAAACTCAATTTTAGCATGATAGATTTCCTTTTCTTTTTCATTATTAAGATTTGCAATTTTCTGGTTGCTCTCCCTGATGTTCATATTATGATACCAGCGCAAAAGCCAGTAAAGGCATCCTGATATTAACAAAAAGTAAAAGAAAAAAGCATAGCTGCTCGCCCAGAACGGAGGCAAAATTGTAATGCCAACAACCGCTTCTTTACTCCATATTCCGCTGGCACTTAATGATTTTACCCTAAATTTATAATCACCCGACGGAAGCTCTGTAAAAAACACCTTATTGTTTTTATTCAAATAAACCCAGTCATCGCTGATGCCGTCCAGTTTATACCAATATTGAGTAAGTTCGGGAGCCGTATAGCTTAACGAAGCAAAATCGATATTAAAATTAGACTGATGATTTTTTAAAGTAATTTTTTTTATATACGAAACAGATTCATCCAGCGGAGAATCTTCATCATTAACCACTACATCCTGGTTATTTATCTGAAGGCCGGTAATAAATATTGGCGGATTGTATTTATAAGTGCTAAAGTTTTTAGGGTTAAAACTAATCATGCCATTCAGGTTTCCAAAATACATATCACCATTAGAATCCTTAAAAGCCGAACTGTAATTAAACTGGTCACTCAACAAGCCGTTTGCGGTAGTAAAAATTTTAACCGACTTTGTTTTGTAATTAAATTTAACCAGTCCCTTAGAAGTTGTAATACATAAATTTTGTTTTTCATCCTGCAGAATAGAATAAATTACATTGCTTGGAAATCCATCTTTGGTAGTAAATTTTTTGAATTCTTTTTTTCGAAGGTCAAATAAATTCAAACCGTTTTCTGTTGCTATCCACAGATTGTTTTGCTTATCCTGAAAAATGGACGTTATAAAATCATTGCTGATACTTTTCTCATTATTAAAATCGTGTCTGTAAACCGCTTTTTCCTTCGTTTTTGGATTGTAATAAAAGAGTCCGTCACGATAAGATCCTGCCCATAAATTACCGTCTTTGTCTTTAAACATACAGGTGTAATGGGTGGTTTCTGAGAAATAATCGCAAATTTTAAAATTATCATTTTCCTCATCATACAAATAGATTCCGACAGAAGTAACTACATATAATTGCTTTTCAGGAGTTTCATAAAACGTCACTATAAAATCACTTTTAAAGTTGCTCGTAGTGTGGTCGTAATGTTTTATGACATTTCCGGTATTAGCATCCATAATATCCAATCCATGCTCAAAAGTTCCGATCCAGATTTTATTGCCTCTCGGCAAAACGGCATGTATATTATAAAAAGAAAGTTTTGATTTTGTTCCGTCAGGCTGAAAATTGACAAACTTTTTTGTCTTAAGATTAAATTTATTGATTCCCGCGTCTTCGGTACCAATCCATAGATTTCCCTGATCGTCTTTGTGAATCTCACGAACAGCACTTCCGACAATAGCATTTTCACTTTTTCGGGGAAAATATTTCTTAAACTGATCGTATTGCTTCTGATGGTAATTGACCCCGCCAAAATAAGTTCCGATCCAAACCCCATTTTCCTTATCAATTGTAATGCAATATGCTGCATTGTCTGAAATGGCATAAGGATCACTAGGGCTTTTGCGTAAATTTCTGATCGTTTTATGCTGTAGATTGTAAATGTACACGCCAGTTTCACTGGCAATCCACAATTCATTTTTGTTTCTTTTAAATTGACGGACAAAAATAGGTTTTTCGGCGCCATTCATAAATGGAGTTGTTTTTCCACTGGAAACATCATATTTGTAAATGCCATGATCACGCGTTCCGATTAAAATCGAATTGGCATCCAGAGCATAAATAACAGATATCGAAAAGGTAGTATTGGGTAATTGTACCTTGATTTTATCAAAACTTTGTGTAGCTTCAGAATAACGGTAAAGATCATCATAAGAAGATACCCAGATTACACCGTTTTTGTCACAAGCTATAGAAGTGGCATAAAAAGAATTTCGGCCATCAAACATCGTGGTTTGTTTGGTGTCAACATTATATTTAATCAATGTTCCGATAGAGATAAACCACAAATTATTTTTTAAATCATTGTCGATATCATTAATACGATTATTAATCGCTTCATTTATAAAACTAAATTTTTCTAATTTTTTATCATACGAATACAGTCCTTTATCTGTTCCGACCCAAATGTAATTTTTGAATTCATGCAGTGACTGGATATAATTTATTCCTAAGGATGTTTTAGGATCTTTCCCGCTTCGAAATGTTTTGAAATGATATCCGTCAAAACGATTCAAACCATCTTTAGTGCCAAACCATAAAAATCCGTCTTTGTCCTGAATAGATGCCAAAACAGTATTGTTTGACATCCCATTTTCTACTTTGTAATGTTTGAAATAATATTCCTGACTAAAAATTGGGGTTGATAAAAACAAAAGGCAGATTAGTGCCCTTATTCTAAAAAAACTTTGCATGTAAATGTTTTTCATTAATTTTTTTTATAAAAATAACGTATTCAACTGTGTCATATGTATACATTTTGGGTTGAAATGAGTAATGACTATGCTGTAAGGTATGATTTGAACCATTTAAACATAATTGTGAAACAAAATGAGATTACAATTATGTTATCAATAGTCTACTTTGGCCGAAAATTAAATTGATATTTTTTTAGCATATAAATTTTATTATTAATAAAAAAAAATAAGATATTTAGCAAGAATCAAGGTTTTCGCCCTAAATCACTTGCAATATTACTTATATTTTTATTAATACAAATAAAATGCTAAAAAGTTGTCTTTTAGTCACAACAAAACAATCTAATCTCAAATCAAAATAAACCTGACCAACTTGACCCAAAACAATTAATTCTATGAAGAAAAATTATTACATATTAAAACAAACATTATTTCTGATTTTATTTTGCATTGCAGGTTATACAGTATCTGCACAACAAACATTTACAAATCCGCTTTTAGAATATGGAGCAGATCCATACAGCACTTATTACAATGGCTATTACTATTATACCCATACCATGCAGGATCGTTTGGTTCTTTTTAAAACCAAAAATTTGGCAGACTTAAAAAATGCAGAGAAGAAAACCATCTGGATTGCACCAAAAAACACCGAATATGCTGCTGAAATCTGGGCACCGGAATTTCATTTTATTAACGGAAAGTGGTATGTCTATTTCGCGGCAGATAATGGCTCAAATAACACACACAGAATGTATGTTTTAGAAAATAATTCAAAAAATCCGATGGAAGGCGAATGGGTTTTTAAAGGTAAAATTGCAGCAAAAACAGATAAATGGGCAATTGACGGAAACGTATTTACCTATAAAAAACAATTGTATATGATTTGGTCCGGCTGGGAAGGAGATACCAACGGACAGCAAAATATCTATATTGCCAAAATGAAATCTCCAACTGAAATTGACGGAGAAAGGGTTCGAATCTCCAGTCCGACAAATCCCTGGGAACTTCATGGAGCACTGCATGATGATGTAAACCCGGCACAGGTCAACGTAAATGAAGGGCCTCAGTTTCTGGCCAATAAAAAGAAAGCATTTATTGTATTCTCAGCTAGCGGCTGCTGGACAGATAATTATAGTTTAGGTTTATTGACCTTTACAGGGAAAGATAATCTATTAGATCCGTTGGCCTGGGCAAAATCTGAGAAACCAATTCTGCAGCAATCAGATAAAACCAAAGTGTATGCGCCGGGACACAACTCGTTTTTTAAATCTCCAAATGGCAGAGAAGACTGGATTCTGTATCATGCAAATTCAAATCCGGGAGAAGGCTGCGGTCAGCAAAGATCTCCAAGAATGCAGCAAATCAAGTGGGATAAAAATGGAAATCCGGTTATTGGAGACCCAATCTCAGAAGGAACTGTCCTGGCTATTCCGGCTATGTAGAAAAGACACTATTTAGTATGTATGATGAAGCAATAGATAACAAATTAACAGATTTATTGCCATATACAAATTAATATTAATCAACTTACAATAAAAAAATATTGAAAATTTTCAATATTTTTTATAATTATACTAAAACGTTTTAGTAGATTTGTAATTACACTTTACTAACCACACAATATAACCATGAAATTGAAAATCCTATTTTTCACTATTATTTTATTTGGAATAACCACATCCAAAGCTCAGGAAGTTCCCATACTCAAAACCTCATTGGTAGGCGACAGAATAGTAGAATTTATTCCAAAAGGTTTTGATAAAAACAAAACGCCGTCACTAATACTTAAAACCGAACCAAAACCCAAAGGGAAAGTACCATCAGACTGGTCGTTAACTCCAGAATTTACATTCAGAAATAATAAGGCTGGTGCTGTTCTCAATCTTAAAGGAGATATTAGTTTGTATGGAGGAGGAGAAGTTACAGGACCGCTTTTGCGTAACGGACAATCTATAAAATTATGGAACACTGATACCGGTGCTTATAGCGTAGAGGGCGGAAAAAGACTGTATCAGACACATCCATGGGTTATGGGCGTTCGTCCCGACGGTTCTGCTTTTGGAATTATCTTTGACAGTACCTGGAAAGCCGAGTTGATAACAAACTCAGATCAGATAATTTATAACTCAGAAGGAGCTTTGTTCAGGGTGTACATCATTGACAGAAAATCTCCGCAGGAAGTCATAAAAGGACTTTCTGAATTAACGGGAACAATAAAATTACCCCCACGCTGGGCTTTAGGATATCATCAGTGCAGATTTTCTTATGACAGCGAAAAACGCGTTATGGAAATCGCAGATACTTTTAGAGAAAAGAAAATTCCATGCGACGTTATCTGGATGGATATTGATTACATGCAGGGCTACAGAGTTTTTACTTTTGACAGTATCCGATTTAAAAGTCCAAAAGCCTTAAACGACAATTTGCATAAAAAAGGTTTTCGTGCCGTTTATATGATCGATCCCGGAGTAAAAGTAGATAACAACTACAGCGTTTATAAATCGGGGTCAAAAAATGATGTCTGGGTAAAGAAAAGCAACGGAGAAGAATATCACGGCAAAGTCTGGCCGGGTGATTGCGCTTTTCCTGACTTTACAGATTCTAAAACCAGAAATTGGTGGGCAGGACTTTACAAAGATTTTTTGAGCACAGGTATCGATGGTGTATGGAATGATATGAATGAGCCCGCTGTAAACGATAATGATTTTCCGGAAGATAAACGTCTGGGTACAATGCCTTATGATACACCTCATAAAGGAGACAAAAATTTACCGCAGGGTTCGCATTTACTTTATCACAATGCATACGGCCGATTAATGGTTGAGGCGTCTTATGACGGAATTTTGAAAGCAAACCCAGCCAAACGCCCGTTTCTGCTTACCCGATCTAATTTACTGGGAGGACAGCGTTATGCAGCAACCTGGACAGGTGATAATTATGCAGGTTGGGACCATTTAAAACTTTCAGTGCCAATGTCGCTGACATTAGGATTATCTGGCCAGCCTTTTAACGGACCGGATATAGGAGGTTTTCTTGGAGATACAAGCGGCGATTTGTGGGCAAACTGGTTGGGCTTCGGAGCATTTATGCCTTTTGCACGTGGTCATGCCTGCGCAGGTACAAACAATAAAGAACCTTGGGCATACGGTGTAGAAATTGAGAAAACTTCACGTATTGCCTTAGAGAGACGTTATCGTTTACTGCCGTATTTGTATACACTTTTTTATGAGTCTTCTAATAGCGGACTTCCGGTAATGGCACCGGTATTTTTTGCAGACAGTAAAGATTCACGTCTGAGAAATGAGGAGCAGGCATTTTTACTCGGAGAAAATCTTTTGGTAGTTCCCGCTTTCGCTAAAGATCCAATACTTCCTTCAGGAATCTGGGAAGAATTAAATTTGGTAGAAGGAGAGAAACAGGATAAATATCAGGCAAAACTAAGTTTAAAAGGCGGAAGCATTATTCCTGCCGGTAAGATTATCCAAAATGCAGGAGAAAACTCATTCGATCCTTTGACTCTTTTTGTTTGTTTAGATAAAAACGGAAAAGCTATTGGAGAACTTTACATTGACTCTGGTGATGGATTTGGATACGAGAAACAAGATTATGCTCTGGTGACTTTTACCGCTGTAAAAAAAGATAATTCTGTTATGGTACGGGTTTCTGATGTAGTAGGTAAAAGAAATATCAAAGAAGAAGTAAAAGAAATCAACGTAAATTTATTACTTGACGGTAAAACATATACAGGTTCCGGAACGCTTAAGGATGGAATATCAATTGTTTTAAAGTAAAATTTCAGTACAAATAATTAGATTTAGATATGAAAAATATTCTGTTAAAATTATTCATTATAACGGCTGTCAATTTAGTTACTAATACAGCTTTGGGTCAACAATCAGGAAAGAAATTATCAGATTACGTGAACCCAAATATAGGAACAGCGCACAGCCGTTGGTTTTTTTATACGCCGGGCGCAATGCCTTTTGGACTTGCAAAACTGGGACCTTCGACCAATGGGCATTTGGGTAATGAGCAGGGATGGGAAGCCACAGGTTATGATGACAGGGATACTTCTATAGAAGGATTTGCCTGTTTACATGAGTTTCAGGTTGGTGGTATCGTTCTGGCACCTTCTGTTGGTAAATTGCAGACCATACCCGGAAGTCTTGATAATCCCGAAGAAGGTTACAGATCAAGATTTGATCGAAAAGATGAATATGCCACATCTGGTTATTATTCGGTACTTCTTAAAGATTATAATATCAAGGCAGAACTTACAGCCACAAAAAGAGTAGGTTTCCAGCGGTATACATTTCCAAAATCGTCTCAGTCCAATATAATTTTTGATATAGGCAACAGACAGGGCGAGAGCGGGGCAGTTAAGGAATCTAAAGTTACTATTACTGAAGATGGAAGAATTGAAGGTTATGTAATAACAATTCCTGAATATGTAAAAAAATACCAGGCTGGTGCTGATGTGGCTATGTATTTCTCGGCCGTTTTAGATAAAAAGCCCGTTAGTTTTGGCGCATTTAATAAAAAAGGAATTCAGGCAGGAAGCAAAGAAATTGATGGAGAAGGCGCCGGAATCTATCTCACTTTTGACACAAAAGAGAATGAAACCATCACGGTAAAAATTGGTTTATCGTATACATCTGTAGCCAATGCAAGACTTAATCTTGATACAGAGGCTAAAAAACTAAATTTTGACGCAGCCAAAGAACAAAATCTTGCTGTCTGGAATGATTATCTGGGCAGGATTACGGTAGAAGGCAAAAATGAAAATGATAAAATTAAATTTTATACAGGATTATATCACGCTTTATCAGGACGCGGACTGGGCAGCGATGTAAACGGTGCTTATCCTATGAATAATGGAAAAGTAGGTCAGATTCCTTTGGATGCTAAAGGCCAGCCTCAGTTTAACTATTATAATACGGATGCCATTTGGGGAGGATTCTGGAATCTGACTCAGTTATGGGCATTGGCTTATCCTGAATATTATGCAGACTGGGTACAGGGACAGCTGCTTGTTTACAAAGATGCTGGCTGGCTGGGTGATGGTATTGCAAATAGCAAATATGTGTCTGGCGTGGGTACCAACTTTACCGGGCTTGCTATTGCGTCGGCTTATAATTCGGGAATTCGAAATTTTGATATTGAAAAAGGATATGAAGCTGCTTTAAAAAACGAATTGGAATGGAGAGACCGAATAGAAGGTGCCGGCAAAATGGATGTAAAGCAATTTGTAACGCTGGGTTATTCGCCGTATTTAGATAATATGGATTATAAAACCAATATAGAAGGTTCCGGCTTTTCGGCTTCGCATACACTCGAATATTCCTATAGCGCTTATGCAGTAGCACAATTTGCCAAAGCACTGGGCAAAACGGCAGATTATGAAAAACTTATAAAATTGGCAGACGGCTGGAAATTGCTTTACGACAAGGAAACAATGTTTATAAGGCCAAAATATGCAAACGGAGCATTTATTCAGAACTTTAATCCATCAGAACCATGGAGAGGGTTTCAGGAAGGCAATGCCTGGCAATATACATTTTACGTGCCTCACAATGTCAGCGAGTTAGTAGCAACTCTTGGAAAAGATACTTTTAACGATCGTCTGGATACTATATTTACAAAATCTCAAAAAAATGTGTTTGGCGGCGGAACTAAAATTGATGCGTTTGCCGGATTATCTGGTTTTTATAATCACGGAAATCAGCCCAACCTGCACATTTCATGGCTCTTTAACTTCTCAGGAAAACCTTATTTAACACAAAAATGGGTGCATGCAATCTGTGACGAATTTTATGGAACCGAAGGTATACATGGATATGGCTATGGTCAGGATGAGGATCAGGGACAATTGGGGGCATGGTACGTAATGTCTTCTATTGGATTGTTTGATGTTAAAGGATTGACGGATATTAATCCGTCATTTCAAATAGGAAGCCCATTGTTTGATAAAGTTACCATTAAAAACTTAGGAGAAAAACGGGATAAAAAATTTGTAATCGACGTACAAAACAATTCAAAAACCAATATTTATTTACAGGAAGTAAAACTAAATGATGTCAGTTTAAAACAGCTTTCAATTGACTTAGCTGCCGTTAAAAAAGGAGGAAATCTAAAAATAAAAGTAGATGCAAAACCGGCAGCTGCCTGGTCCAATTAGACAAAAATTATAATTGTCCGTCGACTTAAACACATCGTGTTTTAAAGTTGGCGGACTTGGTTTTTACATTGCCAATCAAACTTATTATTTACTACTATTAAATAAAAGGCTATGAAAAGAGTTTTATATTTTCTTCTTATTTTTTGTTTCAAAACAATCGCACAAACGACAGTTTCCGGTCAGGCAATAAACAATAATCCAATATTTAAAGGCTGGTATGCCGATCCCGAAGCAATTATTTTTGATAAGACCTATTGGGTTTATCCCACTTTTTCTGCTCCGTACGAGGATCAGGTATTTATGGATGCTTTTTCTTCAAAAGATTTAACCCACTGGAAAAAACATCCCAGAGTTTTAGATACTTCGGCCGTCAAATGGGCAAAAAAAGCACTTTGGGCACCTTCAATCATTAAAAATAAAAATAAATATTTTTTGTTTTTTGGGGCAAATGATATTCAGAACGATAATGAGCCGGGAGGAATTGGTGTAGCCGTAGCTTCAAAACCGGAAGGGCCTTACAAAGATTACTTAGGAAAACCATTAGTTGATAAATTCTATAATGGAGCGCAGCCTATTGATCAATTTGTATTTAAGGATAAAGACGGGCAGTTTTATTTAATTTACGGCGGATGGAGACATTGCAATATCGCAAAATTAAAACCTGATTTTACCGGTTTTGTGCCTTTTGAAGACAAAACGGTTTTCAAAGAAATCACTCCCGAAAACTATGTTGAAGGGCCTTTTATGTTTATTAAGGATAACAAGTATTATTTTATGTGGTCTGAAGGAGGCTGGACAGGCCCTGATTATTGTGTGGCTTATGCAATTGCAGATTCTCCGATGGGACCATTTAAAAGAATTGGCAAAATCTTAGAGCAGGACAATAAAATTGCTACCGGAGCAGGTCATCACTCGGTTATAAAAACACCTGATTCTGATGCTTACTATATTGTTTATCACAGAAGGCCGCTTACTGAAACAAACGGAAATTCCAGAGAAACCTGTATAGAAGAAATGCATTTTGATGAAAATAGTTTTATAAAACCTGTTGTCATAACTAAAGAAGGGGTAAAACCGCATTTGATAAAATAAAAATGATAGCCGTAGGTCGTTAAAAAAGTATTGTGTTTTATATTGTTCAGATAAAATTTGTGTCCCGCTTTCAAATGGTAACTTTTATTCCTCTTGAAATCAGGACATTTTTTTACAATTAAAATATAATTCTGATTCCGGTTTATGATCATAAAATGAAACGATACTTCAAAAAATGATTAATATTTCATATAAAAAACACCTCTTTTTAGGATCACGTAATAAAAACCTTTTTAAATACCGATTTATAATTCATAAGAACGAATCCCGGTTTCGTTACCAAAATTAGTATAGAAAACGAGTATAAATTCGATACCACAATCTTAAAAAAAATCACGATTTAATCTTTTGCCAAAAAGTGTTTTTGATTCGGCATTCATAAAGCAAGTGTTTTCTGTCATATTGCTTATTTACAGAGTTTTCGGAGGCTCAATGAACGATTTCAACATAATTTTGAAACAAAATGAGATTAAGATTATGTTATCATTCACCTAATTTGGTCAGAAATTAAAATGACATTTTTGGGATATAAATTATTATATCAATAAAAAAGAACAGGATTTATTATCATGTACAAAAAAATAAGGCTTATAAATTGTTTAATTGTATTTGTGGTATTATTCTGTTTGTGATGTATAGAGGAAATTTTCAGGAATTCATTTAAATTAAAAAACTAACTGATAACCAACCAAAAAAAACTAACCAAATGGAAATTAAAATGACTTGGAAAATGTCATCCAATCATTTGAGCTTATTTACCTGGAGTAAATTAAAGTTCAGCAGGACTGGATTGATTTGTTTACTATTTCTAATGCTCTGTGCAGGCAATACATATGCACAAAATCAGAACTCCGTAAAAATAACCGGAAACGTAGTCGATTCAAAAGGACTGTCACTGCCCAGTGCTACAGTAATTGAGAAAGGCACAAAAAACGCAGTAAATACAGATTTTGACGGAACTTTTATTATTACCGTATCTTCTCCTCAGGCCATACTGGTATTTAGGTTTATCGGAATGAAGGAGGTCGAAAAACCTTTGAACAATAATAAAAAAATAACGGTAACAATGGTAGAAGAAACCAGTGATCTTCAGACCGTTGTAGTGGTTGGTTTTGGTACTCAGAAAAAAGCATCGGTTGTAGGTGCTATCAGTACTATAAAACCTTCCTTATTACAGGTAGGTACGGCCAGAACTTTGGGAAACAACCTCGCAGGTCAGATTACCGGGATTATGGCGGTACAGCGTTCTGGTGAGCCGGGCTATGACCAGTCGGATATCAAGATTCGTGGAATCTCTACTTTTACAGGAGGAACAAATCCGCTTGTGCTGGTAGATGGAATTGAGCGAAACCTAAACGATCTTGATCCTTCAGAAATTGAATCTTTCTCTGTTTTAAAAGATGCCGCCGCCAGTGCCGTATACGGAGTAAGAGGTGCAAACGGAGTTATCCTGATCAATACCAAAAGAGGTTTTGTGGGTGCACCGAGAATACAGGTGAGAACAGAATATTCTGTTCAGGAGCCTACAAAATTACCAGAGTTTATACGTGCAGCGCCTTACATGACACTTTTAAATCAATTGGCTGCAGAGAAAGGTATACCAGAACTATATTCACAAGATCGTATTGCCAAAACAGCTAATAGTTATGACCCTGATTTATATCCTGATGTAAATTGGGTAGATGCCATAACCAAAGATTACGCTTTTACGTCAAGATCTAATTTGAATGTTGCCGGAGGATCAGAAATTTTGAGGTATGCACTGACCGCTTCTTATTATAGTGAAAAAGGCATTATGGCCAGAGATCCAAAACAAACATACGATTCAGAGACGAGGCTGAACAGAGCCAATGTGCGTACAAACGTAGATGTAAACGTATCAAAAACAACTTTATTGAGAGTAAATATCGGAGGGTTTTTGCAGAACCTTAATAAAGGAAACAGCAGTACGGATGATTTGTTTAATAAAGCTTTTGAAACAACTCCTTTTGTACATCCGGCGATATACTCTGACGGAACTATTCCAAGGGTTTTTGCACGTGAAAATCCATGGGCGATGAGCACACAACAAGGGTATTACAAACAAGGCGGAAGCAAGATTGAAAGTCTGGTGTCTTTAGAACAGGATTTAAAAGGGATTACACCGGGATTAAAAGCCAAATTTACATACTCGTTTGACTCCTATTCTGAGAATAAAGTAATACGTGGCAAATCACCGGATTATTATAATGTAGCTACTCAAAGAGATTTGGATGGGAGCTTAATACACGGAACGGTTCAGGCGTACGGTCAGGAATACCTGGGGTATAGAACCGAAGCTTCATTTGGAAACAGACGTATTTATCTGGAGGCAAATACCACTTATAACCGCGCTTTCGGGAAACATGATTTTAGCGGTTTGTTTTTATATAATCAGGATAGTTATCAGGATGACAGGCCTCCGCAGGCTTTTAAACATCAGGGTATTGCAGGAAGAACATCTTATACATTTGACAGAAAATATATTGGAGAATTTAACTTCGGGTACAACGGATCTGAAAATTTTGCAAAAGGAAACCGATACGGATTTTTTCCTTCTGTAGCGATGGGGTGGATTGCATCTGAAGAAAAATTTATGGAGCCTCTTAAAGATGTTTTTAATAAAATCAAATTTCGTGGTTCTTATGGTTTAGTAGGAAATGATAACATTGGGTCCAATAGACGATTTGCCTACTTAACAACTATTAATGACAACAACAATTCTGATTATACTTTTGGTACAGGAAATGGGGTAAAATTTGAAGGAATTGAAGAAGGGGAAATCGGAGTAAGCAATCTGACCTGGGAAAAAGTAGCAAAACTAGATTTTGGTCTGGAATTAGGATTGTGGAATATGATTGACCTGACTGTAGATATATTTCAGGAAAAAAGGAAAGACATTTTTATTTCAAGAAACACAGTTCCAACTCAGGCAGGGTTTATTAATGCGCCCTGGGCCAATTATGGAAAAATGGAAAATAAAGGTATCGAGGTTGCCTTTAATTTAAATAAACAAGTAACTCCCGATTTCTTTATGAGCTGGCGTGCCAATTTTACTTTTGTTGAAAATAAAGTAACAGAAAGAGACGAAGCCGATGCTGTAAAAGGTACTTACCGTTCTGCAACAGGGATTCAGAATAATACTTTATGGGGATATACCGCAAAAGGCTTATATACCAATGAAGATTTTAGTTCGCCTGGTGTATTGGCTCCCGGCTTGCCTGTACCAACATTTGGCACATCATTGCGTCCCGGAGATATTAAATATGAAGACCGAAATAATGATGGAATCATAAGCGGATTAGACGAAGGTTTTATTGGCGGTACAACGGATCCTCAGATTGTATATGGTTTTGGAACTAACTTGAAATACAAGCAATTTGATTTGAGCTTTTTCTTTCAGGGTGTGGCAAAATCAGAGCGTATAATAGGAGGTTCTAATTTTATTCCGGGAAGCGGTCAGGGAACTTTAGGGAATATTTATACCAACTATAACGATCGTTGGACAGAACAAAATCCAAGTCAGGATGTTTTCTATCCGAGATTGAGCTATGGTCCTAATCTTAATAATTCTATTGCCTCTACCTGGTGGAAAAAAGATATGAGTTTTGGCCGTTTAAAAACAATGGAAGTCGGATACTCATTTGATAAAAAATTAGTAGAGAAATTTTATTTGCAAGGGCTAAGAATGTATGTAAGCGGAAATAATCTGTGGTACGCCTCTAAGTTTAAACTATGGGATCCGGAATTAGACACAGGAAATGGTTTAAAATACCCATCAACAAGATCTATTCTTTTTGGATTATCAGTAGGACTATAATTTTAAAAATCTATTAAAATGAAAAAAATATACATTAGAACAATATTCCTTTTTTTAGGATTATTATTATCGTCATCCTGTTCTGATTACTTAGACAAAGAGAGCGATACCGAACTTACCCTGGATGGTGTTTTTGAGAGTAAAACAAAAACAGAAAATTGGCTGGCAAGCTGTTATTCAAGAATTCCTGATCCTACCTGGGGCTATACCCGCAGTTTGGGATGGGAAATTTTAGGAGATGACATGACCCCTTCAGAAAGATGGCGCCAGTATGACTGGCAGGTAATACCATTTGCTGTCGGTGACTGGTCGGTAGGCTCACAATGGAGCCCGGGGTATTGGAATGGACTTCAGCAAAGAATAAGAGAATGCAACATTCTTATACAAAATATTAAGCCAATACCAGAACAAAACTTAACCGATAGCGAAGTTAGGCTAATGATTGCAGAGTGTCGTTTTTTAAAAGCCTATTATTACTCATTATTAATAAATACATACGGTCCGGTGCCTTTTAATCCCAATGAAATTACACCTGTAGACTATAACCTTCCAGACCTGCAAGTGGGGCAGACTCCATATGATGAAATTGTAAAATGGATCGATAATGAATTGAGAGAAGTAGAACTTATTTTGCCAGCGTCTTATTCAGATGGCAGAAAATTTGGCCGTGCCACCTCTATTATGAGTAAAGCTGTCAGAGCAAGAATGTTACTGTTTGCAGCAAGTCCGTTAGTAAATGGAAATCCGGAATATGCGAGTCATATTACTAAAGACGGAAAAGTACTGTTTAACTCTACGTATGATGCCAATAAATGGAAAATTGCTGCAGATGCCAGCAAAGATCTGATCCTAAGTGCACAAGCGGCAGGTCATAAATTGTATACCGAAATGAATGCTGCCGGAAAAATTGATCCCTTTTTATCCTGCCAAAACTTACATCTTATAGAAGCCAGCAAAGGAAACGGAGAAGTACTTTTTGCCCGTGTAGCCGTAGAATCCAAAGAATATGACAGACATACAGCGCCTACTGGTGCGGGGGGTGCCGGCGGATATGGAGTTACGCAATCATTGGTAGATGCTTTTTTTACCGCAAATGGTTTACCAATAACCGATTCAAATTCAGGATATGTAGAAACAGGTTTCTCTGTTCAGGACGGATACTGGACAAACGGAATAACAAAATTCAATGAAGTAAAAAGTCCGGGACTTGTAACCCTTGCAGGAACGTATAATATGTATTGTAACCGTGAACCAAGATTTTATCTGGCGGTTAATTTTGATGGTGCATGGTATACTGATGGAGATAATGCCGGAAAAGATAAAGGAAGAAAACTCGAGTTCTTTAATGGAAAAAAAGACAATAATGGTACACATGATGCACCACAAAATGGCTATTTAGCAAGAAAAAGAACAGATCCGACAAGAAATCCTATTATCGATTATTTTGCCCCGCGTCACGGAATTTTATACCGATTAGGAGAAGCTTATCTAAACTATGCAGAAGCACTTAATGAGTCAGATCCAAACAATCCTGATATCTTACTTTACCTTAATAAAATTAGAGAAAGAGCAGGAGTGAGAACGTATACAACAGGAGCTACAGACGATCAAAATATACACGTAGACAGTGATCAGGCCAGTATCAGAAAGATAATCAGAATGGAGCGCAGGGTAGAACTTTGTACAGAAGGAATACGCTATGATGATTTAAGAAGATGGAAACTGGCAGAAACAGTTTTGAACGGGCCTTTTTACGGAATGAATTTTAATGGTAAAAACGCATCCGAGTTCTATAAAAGAACACCTTATCAAACAAGAGTGTACAGAAAATCTTTTTACTGGTTTCCTATCTATCTGGCAGAGATCGAAAAGAACCCTAATTTAATCCAGGCGCCTTTCTGGGACAAATAATTAAATCAGACAAAAATGAAAAATATAAAAAATATTATCTCATTTATAATAATGAGTTTGGTTCTTGTCTCATGTGAAGACAAAGGGCTTGAGAATGCAGGCTGGTTACAGGATCCTGATTTTCCGAATCCGTTAACTATAAATCTTTCCAATAAAGAAATTATACTGGTTAAAGGTAATGAAGACGCAAATGCCATCACTTTTACCTGGACAGAAGGAAACGACCGGGGAGAAGGAACCAGTCTGACATACTTTTTCCGTATGGATATTCAGGGGAAAAATTTCAGTGAAGGCCTTATTCCCGAAGAAAGTACTGTAATTACAGAAGAAATTCCGGCAGGTGTTTTTACAAAATCCTATACAGTAGGAGAGTTAAACTCTTTATTGTTGAAAAACTTTAAACGTCCCGGAGGCGTTATCACAAATCTCGAAGCACAAATAATAGCAAGAGTAAATAATAGTCCGCAGTATCAGAAACCAGAAGTTTCTACATCTGGTTTTGCCGTTACGAGTTTCAGTCCGGGACCTTTGCCGCTTTTTATGGTTGGTGATGCTATAAGTGGAGGCTGGGATTACGCAGCTGGTAAAATCCTGCCTGAAAAAACAGAAAGAACAATTTACAATTTTACAGGAGATTTTTCAATCGGCTCATTCAAGGTTATTGAAAAACCAGGAAGCGAATTACCTTCTTATGATCCTATTGCAGGAAATAAAATTGTTTATAATGAAACTGATCCAAGAACAGAAGATAATGTCTTTAAAGTAACCCAGGCAGGCCGTCATTCATTCTATTTGGATATTGAACAGAAAATCTATGCTTTTGGATATGTACCTTATGAAAACGTATATATGGTAGGAAATGCCATAAACGGAATAGGCTGGGATATTGGAAAAGCAAAACCAATGGTTTGGGATCCTAAGAATCCTGAGGTCTTTACTTTTACCGGACAATTTGATGCGGGTGAATTTAAACTTCCTTTGGATCTGGGCAACTGGGGCGGAAGGTTTCTGATGCCTCAGGTAGGCGGTACCGTACTCAAAGGAGATGCAAACGACATTACAACAATGTCTCTGATGCCAAATGGCCAGCCGGATAATAAATGGGTTATAGAAACTTCGGGACAATATCAGCTTACCGTAAATCCTGCAAAAATGACTATTGTGTTGAAAAAGCTATAATTATTAAAGAAAGAAAACAAAACTTTTCAGTCAGACAAGACGGGAGAGTTTTGGGTTTCTTTTTTACATTTCAATTAATCATAAGATTGCCTGCGCATTTTTTTATTCTTACTTAAATACAAATTTTTATATACACTTTTTTACAGATTATCTACATGCCGAATTAGAATTAAAATAATGGGTACAGATATAATGAATGCACTATATCGCTTAGTGTATTTTACTTTTTTAGATAAAAAAATAATATTTAAAGTGAACACAAAATTTAAAAGTATATGAAAATTAGAAACATAATTATTGTGATGCTCTTTTTGATAACAACAGCTAACACATTTGCACAAACAGCTGATCAACGGGCAGAAAATCTACAGAATGGTACCAATACTATTTATATGTCTGCAGATAAAAGTTATTACAAGCATAACAGTGCCTCAGATAATGATCCGTATGGTTATGGGTACTGGATACAGGCGCACACATTAGAAACATTGGCAGATGCCTACCAAAGAACCCGTAATTCGGTTTACAAAGACCGAATGAAAAGTATTATCGCAGGAATCCGCAAATACAATTCGTATGGTGCCGGAACATATCATAATGATTTTTACGATGATCTGGAGTGGCTTTGCCTCGCAAGTTTTAACTGTTACAATGCTACAAAAGATCCCGAGTTTTTAGATGCCGTACATCAAATGTGGACAGAAATTAAAACAGGATATACAAACGGTGCCATGTCCTGGAAAAAAGGCTGTACCACTCCTTGTAAAAACTCTATTGCAAACAGTCCGGCAATTGTTATTGCAGTCAAATTATATCAATTAGAAGGAGACAATGCCAACCTGCAAATGGCAAAAGATATTCATACCTGGATGAAAGCAAATGTACTGAATGCTCAGGGCGGTATCTGGGATTCGCCAACAAATTTTGATCCCGAATGGCAGTTTTCGTATAATTCAGGTATGTTCATAGCCGCCAGTTTAGAGCTTTATCTTGTTACGGGCACACAATCGTATATGGATGATGGGGTTAAGGCTGCAGAATTTATGATGAATTACAGAAACTACAACGGAGGTGTATTTTTCCTGAATGAAAACGGACAAGGCGACGGAGGTTTATTCAAAGGAATTTTTGCCAAATGGTTTATAGAATTTATTCGCTTAGGAAATCTGACTCAGGCGCAGAAAGACCGATATTTAAGTGTAGTTAATTATACCAGCAATTATGTATGGGCCAAGGCTGTCAATAAATCTAATTTTTTAATTAGCCCCGATTGGAATTCACAGCCAAATGGTACAATTGATTTATCCACACAAACAACAGGCCTGCATTTATTTGAATCCGCAGCGAGTTTAAACAAAGTGCATGTCTATCAAAATATCAATTATGCCGGATTTTATTCTCAGCTTTCAACAGGAGACTATACTTTGGCACAGCTTCAGGCAAGAGGTGTTTCTGATAATGATATCACTTCTCTGAGCATTCCTCAGGGATATGTTCTTACGGTTTATGAGAATGATAATTTTTCAGGCGCATCAAAGACATTCACGGCAAATTCAGCATGGCTTGCAGATTGGAACGATAGAATTTCTTCGCTTAAAATCACAAATACCAATACTTCATTAGTAAATGTATATCAGGATGTAACTTTTGGAGGTTATGAAGCTGGTCTTAATGTGGGAGATTATACGCTTGCCCAACTTCAGGCCAGGGGAATATTGGACAATGATATCACATCCCTAAAAATAACAGAAGGCTACAAAGTAATAGTTTACGACGGTGATAATTTTACAGGAGCTTCTAGAGAATTTACCGCTACAACAGACTGGACAGGCGACTGGAATGACAGAACAACCTCTTTGCGCGTTCGTACCAATGGTACTCCAAACTTAGGGAACATAACCTATTATCTTCAAAATCGACATAGCGGTTTATATATGGATGTCTGGGCATCCAACACTGCAGATGGCGGCAACATTGCACAAGGAAATTACACAGGTGCAAACAATCAAAAATTCAAATTTATAGATGCAGGAGACGGAGCTTATCAAATTCAGGCAGTTAATAGCGGAAAAGCAGTAGACATAGCAGGCGTAAGTACAGACAACGGAGCCAATGTACATCAATGGTCTTATGTGGGTGCAGCCAATCAACAGTTTATCGCAGTATCAACAGGTGACGGATATTATAAACTAATAGCCAAACACAGCGGAAAACTGATAGAAACAGCCGGTTTCAGCACTGTAAGCGGAGGAAATGTCCAGCAATGGGAAAATGCAAACCAGGCCAGTGGCCAATGGAAATTGATTTCAGCCGGTACGGCCAAATTAGCAAAATCCGAAGTAAAAACCCAGGATGATAGTACAACGGCAATTAATGTATATCCAAATCCGGTAGAAAACACTTTGTTTTTTACTACAGAAATGACAGGAAATCAGGTAAGTATTTTTAGCCCGACAGGAAGTTTGGTTTCACAGCAAAAAGTTACCGATCACATCAATGTTTCGGGATTAACTTCTGGAATCTATTTTATAGTTTTTGAAAAAGAGGGAACAAAAATCACAAAGCGATTTATTAAAAAATAAGATCAAACACGACAAATTATGATACAAAACAAAATACATCGTTATAATCCGGTTAGCAAATTAAGATTGCATTTTGCAATACTTTTAATGTTTATAGGTGCTGTAATTCCTGCAAAGGCACAGCTTAGCGGCAACCCTTTGTTTACAGGAGCAGACCCGGAAATTCATTACTTTAATAATAAGTATTATATCTATACTACTGCCATTTACGGTACACAATTTCATGCCTATTCATCAACCGATTTAACCAACTGGATTGATGAAGGTCTTATTTTCGACCTTTTTCCCGATAGTCCATGGGCACAATATAATGGCTGGGCGCCCGCAGTTGTTTTTCGCAATAACAAATATTATTTTTATTACACAGCCGAAACCAAGATAGGCCTGGCGGTAGGAAATACACCCATTGGCCCTTTTACCGATATAGGCGCACCGCTCATTGCGACAGATCCTTACACAGATGATATTATTGATGCCAACGTTTTTATTGATGATGACGGACAAGCGTATATCTATTACGGAGGATCCGGCAAAAGCAGAATGGTAGTACGCAAATTAAATGCAGATATGGTTTCTCTCGCCACAGGCCCTACCGATATAACACCACAAAATTATACCGAAGGGCCATATATGGTAAAGCGAAAAGGAATTTATTATATGATGTATTCTAATGGTGCATGGTATAATGATACGTATAACGTTCAATACTCAACATCTAATTCACCTATGGGACCCTGGACTTATAGAGGAAAAGTGTTAAGTTCTAATGTAGAAGACAAAGGCCCGGGGCATCATGGTGTATTAAAAATAGGAAACTGTGATGAATATTACATGATTTACCATAGGTATGAAAACGGAAGTTCGGGCGACAGGAAAATTGCCATCGACAGAATGTATTTCAATTCTGCCGATTTAATCGAACCGGTAAACATGACCAATTATGGTGTTGCAGCCAGAATACCAGATCAATCCTGTCCTACACAAAATATCGTTTCGGGAGGTATTTATAAATTAACACACAAAGGAACCAATCAATGTCTGGATGTTGTTAATAACGGAAGCCAGTCCGGAACCAATGTGCAGCAAAGTACAGACAATGGCAGTGATGCGCAGCGTTGGGTAATTACCCTTGAGGCTGATGGCTTTTATAAATTAACGCACAAAGGAACAAACCAATGTCTGGATGTATCTCAAAACAGTAATGTACAAGGCGCAAACGTACAGCAATGGCTTGAAGGCAATACCGATGCACAACGCTGGAAAATGGAATTAATGTCAGACGGGTATTTTAAACTGACACACAAAGGCACCAATCAGTGTCTGGATGTAGACAACAACAGCAGTCAGTCCGGTGCCAATGTACAGCAATGGACAGATTTGGGTACCGATGCCCAAAGATGGAAATTGGATCTCATAGAAGTTCCAATTGTTTCCGGAGGAGTTTACAGGCTCACTCACAAAGGAACAACCCAAAGCCTTGATGTAAGCGGAGGAAGTACACAGCAAGGCGCAAACGTGCAGCAGTATACCAGTAATGAAAGTGATGCACAGCGCTGGGTTATCACAAAAGAATCAGACGGATTTTACAAATTAACGCATAGAGGAACCAATCAATGTCTGGATGTCGATAACAACAGCAGTCAGCCTGGTGCCAATGTGCAGCAATGGTCAGATCTGGGAACTGATGCACAGCGCTGGAAAATAGAATTGATGAGTGACGGCTATTTTAAACTGACTCATAAAAACACTAATTTATGCCTGGACGTAGTAAACAATCTTGCTGAACCCGGAACAAATGTACACCAGTGGACAGATAATAACAACGATGCCCAACGCTGGAAACTGGATTTAATAAAACCTCTGACCACTCTTGGAACAGCGCAATTTTCTAAACCGGTTAAAAATGAAAATGAGACTCTGGCAGCGACTTTAAATGTATATCCAAATCCGGTAAAAAACACACTCTTTTTTAGTTCTGAAATGAACGGGATTAAGGTTCATGTTTTTTCTGAAACAGGAAGCGTAGTTTCACAACAAACAGCAAAAGATAATAGTATAGATGTTTCAGGTTTAGCAACAGGAATTTATTTTGCTGTTTTTGAAAAAGAAGGCACAAAATTTACAAAACGATTTATTAAAAAATAAACGCAGAAAGAAAGTAAATACTTCAAATGAATCCATTAAAAATGATAGCTTTAAGGAAATGATTTGAAGTATTTATTTAAGATTAATTTTAAAATAAAATATGAAAACAAAACAAATTTTAGTTACAATTTTTTGTCTTGCTTCAGCAGCTTTATCGGCACAGGAATATAAACCTGAAGCCAATCCACAAGCAGTTGTAGTTTCAGGCAATACCAGATTTACAGTACTTTCACCACGTGTAATACGAATGGAATGGAGCGCAGATGGCAAGTTTACAGACAATGCCTCGCTGACATTTGTAAACCGAAACCTTCCGGTGCCATCGTTTACCAAAAAAGAGAGTAATGGAGTGCTGCAAATTGTAACCGATGCCGTCAAACTTAAATACAAAACAGGTTCAGGTAAATTTAATGAAACAAATCTAAGTGTAGATTTTATCGTCAATGGACAGCCGACAACATGGAAACCAGGTTTGGCTAACACTAAAAATTTATTGGGAACAACCCGAACATTAGACGGAGTTGACGGCCCGGCCAAGGAACTTGAAAAAGGAATAATCTCGCGTGACGGATGGTACTTAATAGACGACAGTGAGCGCCCTCTTTTTGATAATTCTGAGTGGCCGTGGGTTATGGCGCGTCCGGGAGATAAACCTCAGGATTTATATCTTTTTGCTTATGATACAGACTATAAAACAGCCTTAAAAGACTACACCAATATAGCAGGTAAAATAGCCATGCCGCCACGATTTGCCTTTGGTGCATGGTGGTCACGATACAGAGAATATTCAGATACTGAATTTCGTGATCTTGTGAGCGAGTTTAAAATGCATGATGTTCCACTGGATGTATTTGTAATCGACATGGACTGGCACGTAAAATCATTACCGGAATTTTTCAAAAACGGGCAGAGACAAAGAGATCAGGCCGGAGAAGATTCGGGATGGACTGGTTTTACCTGGAATAAAAATTTGTTTCCTTCTCCTGAAAAGTTCTTAAAATGGACAAACGAGCAGCATCTTAAAACATGTCTCAACCTGCATCCGGCATCAGGCATTCAGCCTTTTGAAGAAGCATATCCGGAAATGGCCAAAGCAATGGGAATTGATCCCGCTACAAAGAAATATGTCCCTTTTGACATTACCGATAAAAAATTTGCAACCAATTACATGAACCTTGTTTTGCGTCCTATTGAAAAAGCAGGGGTAGATTTCTGGTGGCTGGACTGGCAGCAATGGGGAAGTACCAACATTCCCGGCGTTAATCCAACCATATACTTAAATTATGTTCATTATAGCGATATGGAACGCCAAAACAAAGTGCGTCCCCTTATATTTCACCGCTGGGGCGGACTTGGAAATCACAGGTATCAAATCGGATTCTCCGGCGATACGCACGTAACCTGGGAATCACTAAATTATCAGCCTTATTTTACCGCAACCGCAGCCAATGTTGGATTTGGTTACTGGAGCCATGATATTGGCGGGCATCAGGGTGATGCCGGTACAGCTGAACTTTATACAAGATGGATTCAATGGGGTGTTTTTAGTCCGATTTTCAGAACGCATGCTACGGCTGCACCACAACACGAAAGACGTATTTGGGCTTATCCGCTCGAAAACTTTCTTATCATGAGAGAAGCTTATCAGATGCGATATGCTCTGGTGCCTTATTTATACAACGAAGCAAGAAATACTTATGAAACAGGTGTTTCTACAGTTCACCCCATGTATTACGATTATCCAAAAGAAGAGAATGCCTATTCGATACCCAATCAGTATATGTTTGGACGTGATATGATCGTGAATCCTGTTACAAAACCTATTGATAAGGGAAATGTATTTTTATTTCAGGAAACCTGGCTTCCCGAAGGTAAATGGTACGAATGCAGTACAGGAAGCATACTAAAAGGAGGCAAAAAGATGACGATGCCTTTTACCTTAGGCGATATTCCTGTTTTTGTAAAAGAAGGCGCTATTATCCCGATGCAGTCAAAAGTAGAAAGAACAGACGAAAAACCATTAAATCCACTAATTCTTTCTTTTTATCCGGGCAAAAAAGGAGCTCTGAAACTGTATGAAGATGAAGGCAATAACAACAATTTTAAGAAAAATGCTTTTACATACACCTCCGTAACCTCAGAACAAAAAGGAAATAAAACCAATATTGTGATAGGAGCAGTAGAAGGCTCATTTCCGGGAATGCTGCCTTCCAGAGGGTACGAACTTCGTTTTCCATGTTCATTTCCCCCAACAACTGTATCAGTAAACGGACAAAATATTCCATACAGTGAAGAAGCAAAAGCAGGAAGCTGGTCTTATGCCGGAAACGATTTTGAAACACGTGTTTATTTACCGGAATCACCAACCAATAAAACAGTTTCGGTTGAGGTTCAGTTCCCTGATTACGACCAACAGCTTCTTTCGGGTAAAAAAGGACAAATTAAATACATGAAAAATTTCGAAGCATTTCGTTTGTTAAATGATTGGAATGATGGATTATACAGTCCTTTCGAAATTATGTCACTTTCTCAGTTTGGCCAAAATATTGAATACAACATTGCAGATATCAAAAAACAAATCGATGGATTTGACAATCGCTGGAACAGCGCATTATTAACCATTCAATCTATTAGTGAAAATAATAAGGCATACAAACCTTATTATGATTTACTTAAAATCTATGGAAAAATTGCCGAAAGACCCGAATTTGCCAACAATTCGGAGGAATCTGACACAAAAGCAAAGGTTGAATTTGTTCAAAAAAGTACCGATAAAATATACTTTACCACAGATGGTTCTGTACCAACACGTAATGCTAAGTCCTATACAAAAGCTTTTGATGTTGCAGTTCCGGCACGTGTAAATGCGATTGCATGCCCTGCCGGTGATGGCTCCTGCAGTTCTGTTATCTCAAAAATATTTTATAATAAAAAAACAGGCTTAAATTATAGTTTGTATAAAGGAAAATGGAGCAAAATGCCGGATTTCAGTAAACTAACCCCGATTAAAAAAGGATTTGCTCCCGATTTTGATCTGAATAAAATCAAACATGAATCTAATAATTATGGCTTGGTTTATAATGGATTTGTAAACATTCCTGAAGACGGAAAATATACTTTTTATATTTCTTCTGATGATGGAAGCAAACTTTATATAAACGACCAGCTGCTTATTGATAATGACGGATTGCATGGTTTTAATGAAAAAAGTGCTGAGGTAATTCTCAAAAAAGGACTTCAGCCAATTCGTTTAGAATATTTTCAGGAAAGCTATGGCGAGGGATTATCTGTTGAGTTTTCATCAGACAAAATTGCCAAAACAAGTCTTTTTCCTTCTATTTAGATAAAAAGATATAAGAGTTGCTGATTGAGGGCTTTACAAAAATGGATGAACATTACTGTTCATCCATTTTTTATTGAATTATGGTGGCAAGAAAATAAACAGCCTGAAATATTTAAATACAATTTATTATTCTTTTTTCTTCTCAAGCTGTACTTTAAATGTGCCAAAAAAGGGATTATCAGCCATTTGAGAATGTCCAATTACCAAAATGTAATTTCCTTTTTGTTTAAGATAGATTTTTAAATCCATTCCAAAAGGTCCGTCAGAGGATTTGTCAGGAAAGATAATTTGATTAAAACGGATGTTTCCTTTGCCGGTTGCGGGAACAATGTTTCCCTTTAATTCGCCTAAATCTTCATTTTTAAATTTGACGTATACTTTTGAATGAATAGAATCTAAGGTCCCTTCAGCCACAAACAAACCTTTTTCATCACCGAAATTCATGAAGATAGTGTCACCAATTTGTTGGTTTTCTTTTTTGTTTTGTTCTTTGTCTTCTTCCTTGTTTTTCTCTGTAACAACTGAATCTGTAGCGGTAACGGGCATTTTGTTATTTTCTTTTTGCTGACATGAGAAAAAGAAAATTGATATTAAAAGCATTGAAAAAATTTTCATAACAGTATTTTTAAGTGAAATCAAAAATTGACTTAAGTCATTACAATTAAATTTAAGCTTTATTATTTTATTCCTGTTATAAAATTTTTAAAAATCACAAAAGGAATTGACAGTTTAATGTTTGTAATGTTTTGAATTGACAGCATTAAAAGAGTATGAAACCATAAGATAGCTCCAAAGCGCGAGCTTGTTTTCGTCCTGAATTTTTGGAAGATATTTCATAGTGTCTGTTGACTTATAAAAAGAAAACGCATAATTTATTTCCAATTCTTTGACAGGTGTATATTTTAATGAAATATCATTTTCAAACCCAAGAAATTTTGTTGTTTCCTGTCCCAAATTATTTAGCAATGGATATTGGGTATAGAAAAGATGAAAATCAGAACGAAGAGAAAGCTTAGAGCTAACGGGAATTACAGTAAATAAGTAAGGATTTACTAAGCCTTTGCCCTTAACGTCATTTGGAAAACGCGTAAATACATTCATATTCCCATTAAACTTCCATGTTACCCCATACAAAACATCAAAATCTCCAGAGTTATCACTCGACAGGTTAGAACTGCTGCCGCTTATTATTTCTGCGCCTAAACGCCAGGTCGATTTTAGCAATGACAATTTAATTTCCGGCTGAAAATAGTAAGCAAATAGTTTCTGGCCTTTTTGGTTGCGCCCAAACTGTACATAACTGTTTAAAGTATAGTACCATTGTTTCTTTTTAAACTCTATCCTTCCGCCAGTAGTTGCGCGAGTGTATAGCGCTCCTGAACTCACATCTTCTAAAAAATCAATGGCGTTTAATGAGTTAAAAGAAAAATATTTGTTTGAATTATAACTAAAGTTATTTACGAACAGGTATTTGTATTTATTTGATGCTACCGGAGAATAAGTCGGTTCAAATTCCTGATTATAGTTTCGGGTAAATAAAAAGAAAAAATCATTAGAAAAATATGTCGCAGATTTCATTATCCGAATTCCTTCATGAGCCCTTCCTTGCTGCGCCCACGGAGCATCAGAAAATAATCTGCCATTATCTAATAAAACACTCTGTCTTCCCAGACGTATATTAAATGATTTAAGCCTGGTTTCAACAAATAACTGATAAAAATTGATACTTCCTACCTTAGAAAATTCATTATTTTGATCCCAGAGATGTATTTCCTGTAAGTCCGATTTTATAAACCATTTTTTTCTGGAATATTGCATCGAAATTCTATTTCTCTGCGTAATATAAAAATAAGGGTCTATGGAGTCATTTGGTGAAAGTACATAATTGGAAGTATATTCAGCTCTTGGACGTATTTCTATATTCATTAAGAACTGGTGAGATAAACTATCAGATTGTTGTGCACTTAATTGAATGATACATCCAAGAAAAAAAAATACTGAAAGATTTTTTCTTACTAACGCCTTTAATGCCATACTTATTTTATCCTATAGATTTACTGTGTAAATGTAATCATAGTGCTTCAATTTTCATAAAAAAGTAAAAACGATTATGAGCCGGCAACTGATTTGGAATAATACTTTTTTCTGAACCAGAAAGCAACATTGACTAGTGCAATAAGCGCCGGCACTTCTACCAAAGGGCCTATAACGCCTGCAAATGCCTGCCCGCTGTTTATGCCAAAGACACCAATCGCTACTGCAATCGCAAGTTCAAAATTGTTTCCTGTAGCTGTAAAAGCTATCGCTGTTGCTTTTGAATAGTCTGCACCGAAATATTTTCCAACGAAAAAGCTGATGATAAACATTATAGTAAAATAAATCACAAGAGGTATTGCTATGCGTACAACATCCATAGGAATTTGAACAATCAGTCCGCCTTTAAGGCTAAACATCACAATGATGGTAAAAAGCAATGATATTAGAGTGATGGGAGAAATAAAAGGGACATATTTAGTTTCAAACCATTCAGATCCTTTGATTGTAATAAGGGCATAACGGCTTATAATTCCGAGAGCAAAAGGAATTCCCAAATATATCCCTACACTCTCAGCAATCTGACCAATACTGATGCTTACTTCAAAACCATTGTAACCGAAAAAGGGTGGGAGAATAGTAATAAAAAGATACGCATAAACACTATAAAGCAATACCTGAAAAATACTGTTTAGGGCAATAAGACCCGCCGCATATTCTCTGTTGCCATCCGCAAGATCGTTCCAAACCACTACCATGGCAATACAGCGTGCCAAACCAATTAGGATTACACCAATCATGTATTCCGGATAACCATTTAAAAAAAGCAAGGCTAGTAAGAACATTAAAATTGGTCCAACAACCCAATTTAAAAATAGAGAAGCACCCAGAATTTTAATGTTTTTAAAAACCTGTCCCATCTGCTCGTATTTCACTTTTGCCAACGGCGGATACATCATAAGAATTAATCCAATTGCAAGCGGAATATTGGTTGTTCCGCTTGAAAAAGAATTGATAAAATTACTGCTGGAGGGAATAAAATAACCAATTGCTACACCAAGAACCATAGCCAGGAAAATCCAAAGCGTTAAAAATTGATCCAGAAAACCTAATTTTTTGCGTCCTGCAGCAGGCGCACAGTTATTTGCTGACATTTTTTATTGTTTAATTTGTGAGAATACATAAAACATTTCAGTTCCAATTTGAAGACTGCGCTTCAGATATACGTCTTTTTGCTCTGGTGTACCATCTGAAACCTTTGGATCTTCAAAGGTTATCGGAATACGTTTTTCTGCACCTGCAATAAAAGGACATCCTCCGTCTGCCTGTGAACAGGTCATGATAGCAGCAAATTCACTCTCCGGATTAAAATCATCATCATAGGTTTTGGAAAAACCGATAACAGGAAGTTCATTCGATGCAAATTTTATGGAATAAACAGGGTTTTGGCCTTCGGATATCGTTTTAACTTTAAATCCTGAGTGCTTCAGCGTTTCGCCCACCATAGGGAATAGGGCAGTAGCTTCTGTGCCTCCAGAATAACAGGAAACATTTTGGATATTATAATTTGCAGCCGCGGTCTGTGCCCAAACCTGAGACAAATGGCTTCTTCTGGAATTGTGTGTACAGATTAAATTTAGTCTTATGCTCTCTTTGTTGTCAACTTTGTTTTGAATGTAATCAACCAACGGCTGCAGAATGGTTTTACGTTCGTTTGAAATCTGATTAAAATCAAAAGAATCAATGGTGTTTTTTATTTCAGTAAATAACATAGTTTTCGTGGTATTTATAATTGGTTTTGGTTATTTAAAAATTAACAACATCCAGATCCGGGTGCACATGAATTTGAGCTATCAGCATTTAACTGAGATAATTTTACCTTAGATTTATCAGAAGGTATTCCGCATTGTTCCTGAGCAAGACAGGCAGTTTGTTTATTAAGTAAAATGAAGTTTTCGCCATTAAAACCTAAATCATATTTACCAATTGTAGTGTCCTGATATTCAACTTCTATTTCGTGATCTTCAATACCTAAAACTTTTTGTGAAAGTTCGATAATATGAATCAGTTTTTGCGGTTTAAGCCTGTGCTCATAATCATTAGCATCCCAAAGCTGAAAGTTTACAACAGTTTCTTTTCTTACTGTTCCTCCGCAGTCAATAAAGTTTTTTGTGATTAAGCCCACTTCTGTTACATGGAAATATTCCGGAACAAAATTTCCGTTAGGCAATTCAAAATTTACAGCCTCAACTGTTTTTAGTACTTCTTTAATTTCTGAAAGTTTCATAATGTATGTGTTTTAAAAGTTTTTTTATTTTTTTTAAACTGCAGTCATAAGTTAAGTTATTACTGTAGCAATCATTTTGTAGTTAAAATATTTAATTGATGAGACGGCTTCTTCTTTCCAACAGAACTGTATCTCTCCAGATTCCATTTTGTTTTCCAATTTTTTCCCGAATACCCAATGTTCTGAAACCGGCTTTTTCATGGATACGCAGACTAGCTATGTTTTCCGGAAATATCCCGGCCTGCAGTGTCCATATGCCTTCTGTTTCACTCAAATGCACCAGTTCTTCCAGAAGTGCAAGACCGATTCCTTTACCAGAATATTCAGGATCGACATAAACACTTACCTCAGCTACGCCTGCATAAACACACCTTGAAGAAACAGGTGTTAGTGCTCCCCAGCCTATAATTACACCATTGCTTTCTGCTACAATCCTGCAAGTATTAAGATGTGATTCATCCCAATCCTGCCAGGAAGGAGCACTGGTCTGAAAAGTCGCGTTACCGGTATTAATACCTTTTTCATAGATTAATTTAACCTGTTGCCAATCGGCCTCTAATAGCTTTCTGATTTCCATATTGATTAATTTAACAGCATTCGTTTCTCTTTTTTTCTAAGTGAACAGTGATATGTTCAAAAAAACCTTTTATTTTTTCTAATCCGGGTTCATTAATGCAATAACAAATAGAATTACCGTCAATGCTGCCTTTTATCAATCCGGCATTTTTGAGTTCCTTAAGGTGTTGTGATACCGTTGGCTGAGAAAGAGGCAGTTCATTGACTATATCTCCACATATACATGTATCTACTTTTAATAGATATTCCATAATAGCGATTCGGGCCGGATGTCCTAAAGCCTTTGCCAAAACTGCAAGTTCGTTTTGTTTTTCTGTAAAATGATCTGTTTTTGTAGCTCCCATCGTTTTATATTTATATTGCAATATTACGATATAAAAATTAACTGACAAAAAAAACAAAAAATATATAATAAAATATTTTTAAAGCAGTTATTAAGTCTGTAAGAATTGGTTTCATATTATAACTTGAAACCTATTGAGCGTAAGAAGAATGAGCTCAAAAAAAAAATACTTTTAATTTTGTTTATATTCATCGTCAAGCCAATAAATATTTTCCTCTGTACCTATTTCTTACAACCAAAAGCTGCAATAGACCGATTAGAAAAATAATAATAAGTAACCAATAATTTATTCTATAAAAAAATGAAAAAAATACTTATTTTGCTCATGGCAATATTTGTTTTAGGAGCGTGCAATCAGAACAAAAATGCAAATAATGATCCGTCAGATTCTACAGAAACTGACACTACTGCATCAGGTCAATCGTCATATGTACTGCCGCCAGGACCAGATATCAAGGTAAAAATTACAGAATCTTATGCAAGACAGGTCGCTAGAGATGCATATTTTTGGGCATGGCCAATGGAAAACATTTATAATCGCCGCCTGGCTTTTAAACAAGCTCCAAAAGTTGGATTGATGAATGGAGTTTTGCCATTTGCACCGCTTAATAATTTAGCAATGCTTAGCGACTATATTCAGCCCGAACAGCGCTGGGTAGCCTGTCCAAATCAGGATGTAGTATATGGTGCTGCCATTGCTTCATTAGATGAAACCCCCGTTGTTGTACAAGTCCCGGATTTTGGTGATCGTTTTTGGGTGTATCAGGTGGTTGATTTAAGAACCGATTCTTTTGCACAAATAGGTAAAATGTACGGCACAAAACCAGGTTTTTACCTGCTCGTAGGTCCCGACTGGAAAGGTGAAGTGCCCAAAGGAATTACAAAAACGTTCAGAAGCAAAACCGGTACCGCATTTATTGTCCCTAGAGTGTTTCAGGATGATACTGCCGAGGACAAAAAAGCAATTCAAGGCATTATTAGTGGTATCGACGTGTATGCCCTGGATAAATTTGACGGCAAAACAAAAAAACAGGATTGGAGCAAACTCCCTTCTTTGGGATCACCCACAAAAGACGGGGGATCTGGCGAAACAAAATGGGTATTTCCTGATAAATTTTTTGATGAACTGCCGGCAGTACTCAAAGATGCACCACCTTTGCCGGGAGAAGAATCGCGTTATGCGCAAATACTCGCTGTAATTGAAGCAGCAAAAAAAGATCCTGCATTAAAAAAAGCAATGATAGAAGAGGCCTATAAGGCTGATAAGGAATTAATAGATCCGTTACTGCAATTCTCCAATTGGGGAATACCTCTGGCCGATAATTGGACAACTGCCAATAATTGTGCAGCCTTTGGTACAGATTATTTTACGCGAACTGCGATTGCAAAATCAAACATATTGGTAAACGCCGGTATAGAAACAAAATATTTTTATCAGGATTTTGATTCAAAACGGGCACGATTAAATGGTGCAAACCAATATACCGTAACTTTTGCAAAAGATAAAATGCCTCCGGTAGATGGTTTTTGGTCGCTCACCCTTTATGATGAGCATCATTTTTTCTCGCCAAATTCTATAAAACGTTATTCTATTGGTACAAAAAACAAGAATTTAAAATATAATGCTGATGGCTCTCTAACCTTGTATGTGCAAAATGCAGAACCAAAAGGTGATCTGAAAGCCAACTGGCTTCCTTGTCCTAAGGCTATATTTTGCTTGTATTTTAGATGTTATGGCCCGAAAGAAATAACAATCAAAAATGAATGGACACCGCCTGCAGTTGTGCTGACCAAATAATTTTGAATGAACCAGATTCGAAAAAAAGGAGTCGTTTTTTCTGGTGTTAGTACACGACAGTACCTTCAAAAATGATTGAATAGCTTAATGAGAAATTTATAATTACTAATAAAACCAAAATTATGAAAAAAAGTCTCTTTGTTTTTTTACTTATGTTGTCATTGACGGCATGTAATAAAACTTCACCAACAAACTCTACCGAAAAAAATAATAGTAAAGACACTTTAGCGGGTGCATTTAAACCTGCCAATATCAGGGAACAAATTCTGTATCAACGCGGAGTAGAAACTGCTATCTGGGGAATGCCGGCGGTTAATTTTCAGCTCATGTATGATGCTTTTGCCAAAATAAACGGTAATTATAATCAGGTTGTTATCTGGCCAAAGCTATTAGACTGGAAAAACCAGACACTAACGCCAAACCCGGATGTAATTTATTTAATGCCCTTTTTTAATACCGAAAAAGTGGGCCCTGTAGTATTAGAAATTCCACCAGCTGATAACGGAGTTTTTAATGGCAGTGTAATGACGTACTGGCAAAATGCTATAGAAGATGTAGGTCCTGGAGGGGTTGATAAAGGCAAAGGAGGTAAATATCTTTTTCTTCCGCCCGGTTACGATAAGACAAAAATACCCGCGGGTTACATTCCGCTGCAATCTGATACGTATCGTGGTTATGCCTTATTGCGCTCCGTACTTAAAAGCGGAAGTGATGCCGATGTTGCCACGGCTGTTGCCTATTCTAAACGAATTAAGGTTTATCCTCTAAGTGAAGCTTCAAAAAATCCATCTACAGTTTTTGTAGATGCCAGCGAAAAGATATACGATTCAGCCATACCTTACGATGTTAGTTTTTATGAAGCCTTAAACAAAATAGTACAGGCAGAACCATGGTTAGAAAGAGACAGAGCTATCATTGATCCGTTAAGGTCAATTGGTATAGAAAGAGGTAAAACGTTTAGCCCGGATGCAAGAACAAAAGAAATTCTGACTGCTGCCGTTAATACAGCAAAAGAATATCTTGATTTTAATTATGAATCATTTGCCCCGTTTTTTAAAGATACACATTGGGTTTTTCCTGCTACTCCCGAATTTGGAAAAAGCATAAAAGAGAATTATAAGGTAGCTGATTCTTATCCGACCGATAACAGAGGGATGCTTTATACGGTGATCTTTTTTAGCGCCAAACATATTGGAGAATCACAATATTATTTAATGCAGATTGTTGATAAAGATGGAAATGCATTAGACGGAAATTCATCTTATAAGCTTAAAGTTCCTGCCAATGTTCCCGTGAAGCAATACTGGTCAATGACGGTTTATAATCGTGACACACATACTTTTATCCGTAATATGAAGTGGGCAGGCAGATCCTCGCAAACACCCGGGCTTAAAACAAATAGTGATGGTACTGTAGATCTTTATTTTGGCCCGAAGCCACCTGAAAGCGGTGAATCTAACTGGGTACCGACAGATCCTAAAGGAAAGTTTGAAATATTGGCCCGATTCTATGGTCCAACACCAAACTTATACAATCAGAGCTGGAAATTGAATGATATTGAAAAAGTGAATTAATATATTTAAGCCTCTTACTATACGGTAAGAGGCTTAAGTTTTGTTTCTGTTTTTTGTTTACTTATTCAAAATTTTTTCGCAAATCTATTATAGTTTTATTTGGTATGTCTAAATTGACAAATCCTCTTCGGGGCCTGTCCAGATCCATTGTAAATAAAACAACAAGCGAGACCAAAAGACAAAATCCGATTTGAACTAACCAGTCCACCTTTCCTTTACGGCCTTCAGAATAACCTCCATAGAATGCGATTATTATGGCCAGAAAAAACAACATTACTAAAATGCTTTGAGGAACTTTTGCTTTTTCCCCCGCGAGACGGGAAGTTGTTATATCAATCATATCGTTCAAAGCCGGAATCATCTGTTGGGTTGCAGCCAGATTAGCAGGATCTTTTGAAAGGCTGCTCGCATGTTTCCATAATTGTGAGGAAATTACCTGAGACAGGCTGTCAGCTTTTAAAATAGCTTTTGCATTAGGACCAGCTTCATAATAATCGATTCTAGCTTCTACATAATCTTTAAAACCGTTGCGGAACACAGCTCTTGTTGAATCAGCATATAAATCACTGCGCAATATAGCAGTCCCGATGCTATTCGCTTCTTCAATAACAACTTTTCTTCGCGAATCATAACGTTCGCCGCTCATTCCAAATGTAAATGCCAATAAAAAAAATAACAATGCAGTGAGTGAGGTAGTTTCACTCGGCTTTTCGCTTTCATTTGTATTATGAACACGATTTGCTAGCAGTTTTCCCAGAAAGGTAGATATAAGCATTAATGTAAAAAGAAGCAGCGCAATTATCCATGCTTCGGTGTGCTCTAAAGTATTTACATCCATTTTTTTTATTGTTTTAAGTATCTCAATATTAGTGATTTAATTTTAAATAATAAAATTTTCACTACTTATTAATTAAGATATAATAACCCTGTAACATCTTATAAATTAAATTGTTTTTAAAAGCCCTCCATCAGCTCTAAGACAAGAACCGTTAGTTGCAATAGAAAGCGGACTTGCAAGATAAACAGCCAACGAAGCAATTTCTTCAGGATCTATAAAACGCTGTAATAAAGAATGAGGATTAGTCTGCTGAATAATCATGCTTTTCATTTGTTCGGTTTCTATGTTCTGCAAAGAAGCAATATGTTCAATTGTACTGGCAACGCCATCAGAATAAGTCGGCCCGCCCAAAATGGTATTTACCGTAACTTCAGTTCCTGTTGTTAGTTTAGACAAACCATTACTTACAGCCGCCATTGCTGCTTTTGTCATTCCGTAATGAATCATATTTGCGGGAATATTTACACCAGATTCACTGCTGATAAAAACAATTCTTCCTGATTTCTTCTCAAGCATTTGTGATAAAAGCTTTTTAGAAAGCCTAATACTGCTCATTACATTCACTTCAAAAATTCTATACCAATCTTCATCTTCCAGATTATCAAAATCTTTTAATTCAAAAATACCGACGTTGTTAATCAAAATATCAATATGGTTTAAGTTGTTGAGCAGAGCGGCTACTTCATCTTTTTTTTCAAAATCGCAGGCCATTCCTGAAACTAAGGCATCGGGAAATTCATCTTTTAATTTTTTCACTGCGAGACTTGTCTTTTCTTCATGCCTGCCATTAATAATCACTTCGGCTTTTTCATTCAATAATTGTTTGGCAATTGCATAACCAATTCCTTGTGTTGAACCGCTTATAAAAGCTCTTTTTCCTTCTAATTTTAAATTCATTTTTATTGTTTTTTTTGTAATGATTGATACATAAATAGTCAAAAAAATTAGCTGATAACAGCTAATTGCATTTCTATTTGGTTTTTTAAGATATTTTTGTCCGGAAACATTCGTCTCAGTGTATTGAGTCCGCACCAAAATGTTATTAAATACCTGCCCAGTATTTCCGGATCTGTTTGTGTTTTTAAGTTTCCTTTCGATTGTTCCTCCTTAATAGCCTGAGTAAACATTTGTTCAACTTCTTTTAAAATTTGAACGGCATTTGCTTCCAGATTTTCATCTATAAAAGTCATTTCTACGACTGTATTGGCAATAATACAGCCTTTAAGATGTTCGTTTTCTTCCGCAGAAGCGATACTTCTAAAAAAGTCTTTAATTAATTCTAATGGAGATTCGCTTTTGCCTAATTCAATTTTAAAAGCATCAAAAGTTAAGCGTCGTTCTTCAATTGCTTTTTTAAAAACCTCTTTTTTGCCTCCTTTAAAAGTATTGTAAAAACTCCCGGCTCCGGCACCGGTGGCCTTTTGCAAATCGGTCAGTGAAGTGGCACTGTAACCTTTTTGCCAAAAAACTTCTTGTGCTTTTTTTACAATATTAGCGTCATCATATATGGTAGGTCTTCCTCTCATTTTGGATTTTTTATTTTGTAATGATTGATACAAAATTATATAAAAATAAGTTTGCTCCAAATTTTAAAGCCTTTTTATTTTGCAGTCTTTTTCAAATAAAATTTGAGTAAAAAGATATTCCCGACTTTTATTCTCATTTTTGGTTGGATATTAAAATCTTCTATCTTTGAAAAGGTAAATACTAACTATGGAAAAACTCAGAAAACATATTGAAGAAATTATTCCGATTACTGATGAAGAGTTCGAATCGATAAAACCCTTTTTTACAATAAGACGAGTATTGAAAAATCAATACCTCATTCAGCAGGGTGATGATGCAAAATATGAATACATCATTATGAGTGGTATTTTTAGAGTTTTTTATCTTGATGAAGATGGTAAAGAACACATCGTGCAATTCGCCACAGAAAACTGGTGGATGTCTGATTATATAGCCTATTTCAATCAAAAGCCTGCAAACATGTATGTAGTGTGTATGGAGGCCGGAGAAGTTTTATGCCTGACACTTGAAGGAAGGGAACAGCTCTCACTTACGCTTCATAAAATGGAGCATTTTTTTAGAGTAAAACTAACCAAAGGATATATGGCTCTACAGCAGCGGGTAATTTCATTACTTTCTAATAATTCGCAACAGCGGTATAAAGAATTTGCCGATCTCTATCCGAATTTAATGCAAAAAATTCCTAAAAGATACATAGCAGAATATCTTGGAGTTAGCCGAGAAACCCTCAGCAGGCTTTACTCCAGCAATAAATAACAGAACGATTAATGCTTAAAGTGTGATTTACATCACACTTTTTTTGTGACTTATCTCCTCGTTTTAAGCGGTGGAGCAGGCATAAATTTGCCTTATAAATAATTCATAACAACTTAAAAAATTATAAAAATGAAAAGACTTATCCTTCTGACTTTGGCAATTGCCTTTTTTTCTTCTAATGCTCAAAACAAAAAAGAAAACACATCATCAAAACAAAAAACAACTTTTAAAAACGAAACAAACGTGGAAAAGAAAATTTTAATTATCGTATCCAATGCTAATGCAATTGGACCGAATAACAGACGAACCGGAACTTTTCTTCCTGAAGTAGCACATCCTTATGCCGAATTCGACAAAGCAAATTACCAGATTGATTTTGCAAGTTTAACCGGAGACACACCTTATTTAGATGCACTTAGTCTGGCTAACGATCCTGATAACCTTGCCTTTTTGACAGGAAAAGGATGGGAAGCGATGCAGAAAGCGGTTAAACTATCAACTGTCGATGTAAGTAAATACGATGCCGTTTTTGTACCCGGCGGATTAGCACCAATGGTTGATATGCCGGAAAATGAATTACTGAAAAAAGTGATTAAGGAAACTTACGAACGCAATGCTGTAGTAGGAGCGGTCTGTCATGGTCCGGTATCGTTATTAAATGTAAAATTAAGCAACGGAACTTATCTGGTAAATGGTAAAAATATTACCTCTTTTACAGATGAAGAAGAAAGAGGCTATGCCATTGCAGATGTACCTTTCTTATTAGAAACTGCATTGACAAAACAGGGAGCAAAATTTCATGCGGCAGCAGTGTGGTCGGCTCATAGTATTGCAGATGGTAATTTGGTTACAGGACAAAATCCGGCTTCTGCAAAAGGTATGGCTGAAAAGATGATTGTTATTTTAGAATCTCCTAAAAAGTAATTTCTAATTGTGCTGACCTTTTTCAAAAATAGATTAAGGTCAGTATAATTTTAGTATTAAAACTGAAAAATAATTATAAAAATATCCAAATGAAAAATCATAATCCGGTTCATGTTTTTGCTACATGGAAAGTAAAAGAAGGTCAGGCTGAACACGTATTAAATATACTAAAAACAGTACATGACGAAACTATCAAGGAAAAAGAAAACCTGTTTTATAAAATTCATCAAGCTAATTCAGATGCAAATACCATCATTTTATTTGAAGGATACAGTAATGAAGCAGCTGTTACCGAACACCGAAATGCATCTTATTTTCAAGAATTAGTTTTAGGGAAAATAGTTCCTTTATTAGAAGATAGAGAAATTGTTCTAACAACCCCTGTAAATTATTAGCTTCTAAGCGGCCGGTAGAATTGTCATCAATAAAATGATATTTCAATTAGGGTGCTGTATGGCTAAAATGCTTTAGAATTTGTTTGGGTGCCCCAATAACTTCTCCTCTAAGGGAGTCAAACCATTCTATTTCTTTGGTAACTTCTGCACAGCATTCGTTTTTGGAGTTAAAAAAACTACTTTTAATACTGATTTTATCCGCTATATAGCAATGTTTGAGCTCAATAAAAAAATGTTCTGTAAACATAAGGTCTTTATGGCAGACGAATACATGATTTCCTTCCTGCAAATCGAGATTTAAAATATTGAGCTTCTCTTTTGAAAATCCATTTTGAAACAAAAAATGATACAATAACCTGACGGTATATGAAATGTATGAAGCGTTTTCCATGACCATAAAATCATTAACATCTTCTCCGGTAACAACATAATTTTTGCAGATCATTTATTTCAGGGTTTAAGTTAAAAAAAAGAGGTCAGCCTAAAACTGACCTCAAAACATTAGTCATGTTTAATGATCTTCCAAATCAAAAAAACCTTTATTTAGATAATATTCGGCGGGTAACTTCTATTATCTAAATATTTGTCTTTTTGGAACGATCATTTGGTTAATAAAAAATTGTAATTAATCTTTACTTTGTCTGCAACTTTCTTTCTCACAAGATTTGGTATTTCTATATCATAATCTTCCGGTTTTACTTCAAAGCTGCCAGTTGCATTAACGCCGCCGTTGATCTTCGAAATTTTTACTATTACTGTCACAGGTTTTGTTTTTCCGTGAATAGTAAGATCCCCTTTTAAAGTAAAATTTTTAGGCGTGTTTGTAATTTTAGAAACATCAAAATCTTCTATTTTTCCTTTTAAAGTTGCTTTTGAAAATTTTTCAGATTCCATGTAATTTTCATTGAAATGTTCTTCCATTAATGCTACTTTAAAACGGAAACCTTTTATTAAAACCAAAGCGGCAAAATCACCTGTTGACTGTTCTAAAACTGCCGATACTGATTTGTTTTCGGCAGCAACTTCTTCGTAAGAAGGCGTAGAAGCCTGAAATTTTATACTGCCTGTTTTTGTAATTAATTTTTGCGCAGATCCATTTGCAGCCACAGCAATAAGTAACAGCAGCGTAAAGAAATTAATGGATAATTTTTTCATAATAATTAATTTTCTTTTAATCCGTCAGTATTCCATTTTACGATTAAATCAATATTTGCCTGAGACATTCTTCCTCCCTGAGGCATAAGTCCCTGCTCACCGTTCTGCAATTGAATTCGGGTTAATAATCCGGCACTTTCAACTGCTGCTTTTACCTGGGCATAAGTAGTAAGAGGTCTGAAAGCCGCAGATCTTCCGCTCTGATGACAGCCTATACAATTAGCATCTATAATTGATTTTACGTTTTTAGTGTAAGTGATAGCAGTTGTCGGATCCGGTGGATTGGGAGTTGGCGGTGTTTCGATATCCTGAACAGTGTCAGAATCACTGCAGCTTGCAAATGCAGCTAATAAAAGTGTAAGTACGATTGTTTTTTTCATGATTTTATTGTTTATAGTTATTTAAAATACTCTGTATAAGTTAAATCCAAAGAAGAAATCTCCTTTTCCCCAGTCACCGCTCGCATTGGTAAGGTATCCGCTCTCACTCATCGATTGTGAATTGGTAAATATTAATTGGAAAACGTGTCCGCCTGTTTCTATATCAAGACCTACAGATAATGGGTTTTTATAAAAATCGGGCTTGTCAAAATTGTGCATGTACTCTAAATTGACAGATAATCTTTTAGTGATTTTATAACGTCCGCCTCCGCCAAAAGAGAACTGATTATCTCTTTCGATATCAGGATTATAAAGGTTTTTGTGTAAAAATGATGGTACCAATTCCAGTGAGAGTTTTTCACTAACCTTTCTGGAAATTAAAAGCTGCTGCACATACGTCATACGATGCTTAAATTCTAAGCCGGGATACTGGTCTTTTTCTAAAAACGTATTTATGTCTGCAACACTGTAACCAACAATATCCAGAGGGAAACTTTCTCCCTGTCTCGTCAGTCGGTACTTAAGACCTGTCTCGTACATTTTGTTTAAGGTGTGTCTGGAAAGGCTTACGGACAACCAGTCTGTAACGCCGTAAATACCGCCCAGTTTTGTAGTAGCATTATCAAGACCAAAAAAACTGTCTAAACCGTCTTTAACAGTCCCAAATCGATGTGAAACCACAAAATAAAATTCTTTTTTTGCAGGCATTTTTGTTGTCTGCAGGGTTACCAGCTGTAAAGCCTTGAAAGTAGCGCTGGAATAATTTTCTTCTACCTGAGTAGAATCAAGACTATTCAGTAACTCATCTTGCGAATATGACATGGTCGCCAGAAAAAGGCAGATTGTAACTAAAAATTTCTTCATAAATTGATTAATTGATTTGATTGTTTATTAATGTGCACTGATCTAATTTGACTTCCTGAAATAATTCATCATAGCCAATACATTTGCCTTTAACCGTTACTTTAGTTTTTACCGGCAGGGCTTTTACTTTTTGAGTGAAGAGACAAAAAACAGTACCTTCAAGTGTGAGCACAGAGTCTGTTTCTTTGGTTATCCCGCCAGTAATTTCAATAGTTTTATTAAGGTATAAAGAATCTGCTTTTTTAGGATTTGTGGTGTAATCTTCAAGCAGTTTGGTCGCAGTTATACTGTAATCTGGTGCTTCTGATTCTATATTGCGTGCTTCTTTAAACAGAAATCCGTAATAAAAGTAGATACAGACAGAAACCACTACCAGTATAGACGCAGTTACAATTGCTGTTTTTTTTCTTTTCATATTTCACTTTTTTGGTACGTTTTAAAATCAATCCAATTATGATTCTATAGTGAAACAGCTATGGTGCAGATTACCCTACCAAAAAAATGTTATTTTGTGAAAAAAAATTAAAAAAGAAGAATAAGAGTTTTAAACTCTTGCAGAAATAAGGTTAAAGTGAAACTCTAAAACTCACATTTGGAGTTCTTTGCAGTGCGAATGTTTCAACTTCTTCTATAGAGTTTGTTAAGGAACTTAATCTATAATATTCGCC
Organism: Flavobacterium sp. 1355; assembly: GCF_017833415.1. Lineage (GTDB taxonomy): Bacteria > Bacteroidota > Bacteroidia > Flavobacteriales > Flavobacteriaceae > Flavobacterium. The sequence goes on from NZ_JAFICC010000001.1 coordinate 448,343, forward strand.
GATTTCATTTTTCCTGTTTAGGAGATTTAAGATGGATATGCCCAATTTGTATTGAATTCCATTTGCAGTTTCCCACTTATAAGTAGAGGAGATATTAACCTGCGAAAAAATATGCAGGTTGGTATTGTTTGGTTTGTTGTAAACCAATACAGGATCTGAAAGATCAAATTGAGAAAGGTCGGGAGAGGTTTTTGGCCTTCCGGAAGACCATTTTGTTCCCAGAGCAATTTTAAAATTGTTTTTCTCGTAAATTCCCGCCCAGGATACTGTATGCATTAACTGAAAATTGTTGGGAAAAGTTGGGTATTCATAATTAGCAAAATGATAATTATTATGGTTATAAGTATAACTCAGCCAGGTAAGAAAGTGATTCAGTTTTTTCTGAATCAGCATTTCTGCTCCCCAAACTTCATAATCGCCGGTCGTTCTCACAAACTCTAACTGGTTCTGAAAACCCTGGCTCGAAGTGGTAATCCCGGTTATTTTTTTATAAAAATTTTCGATATCCAGCAGCCAGTCATTCTTTTGATAGAATAAATTTAAGGAAACCTGCCTGCTTCTCTGAATAGGGATTGTAGTATTATTTGAGATAATCCAGCGCCTTTTTTCTATGCCGAAATAATCTTTTTGCAAATCAATTATTTGTTGTGAGTTCTGGCTCTTCATCTCGCCCAGCAATTCTAAATTAAGATTTTTATTAATCCCATAACTAAACTGAACGCGGGGTTCTACAATATATTTTTTAAATTTTTCAATATAATTAATTCGCGTTCCTGCCTTAAAATATATTCGCGAAAGCGTGTCGTTGTATTTTCCTTCTGCAATGAAAGCATGTGTTCTAAGAACATCTTTAACTTTACGATAGAAATCAGGATTAGTTACCTGCTCCAGATTAGTAACACCAATTTCGTTAAACTGATAGCCGTCGTTTATACTAAATTTAGAATTAATTATATGGTTGTTTTCTAAATTGATTCCGTTATTGTTAACGGCGTTTTCCTGAATAACGACTTGATCAGCAAGCGTAGTTTTTTGGTTGGCCAAAAGTTCATAAGAAGAGTTGTACACATTAATTTTAGTGGTATTGAAGTCGTTCCAATTTCTTTTCCATGACAAATTCCCGCCATAATTCTGCTGGCGCAAAACATTGTTTTCAGATTTGTTTATGTCATATACAGTTGCACTCTGAAAAACCTGCAGATTATCTTTTATGGTAATCAAATCTAAAATTAACTGATCTTTTAGTCCTATTTTTTGAGCATATTTGAGCGTTGCATCATAGAAATCAAATTTTTTGTCACTCTTATAGTCAATATCCTGGTTTTGTGAAAAATCTGTAATGGTTGTATTTTGAAATATTTTGTCAAAATATTCCTTGTAAGTAGGCGTTTCTACAAAATCAGTAATTGATTTACGTGCCGAAATCTCGATATAACTCTTTTTCGTAACATTGTACTTCGCATAAACATCGGCATTAATCATGTTGATTCCTGCGCTAAAAGCATTTCTTTCAGCCGTTTCAGGAGTAGAAGAAATAGCTACAACGCTTGAAACGCTTTCTCCGTAAAAAGCAGAACTGCCATTTTTGTATATAGAAATGGTATGCGCCAGATTTGGGTTGAAAACCGATATTAAACCAAAAAAATGCCCCGTTTGAAACATTCGTATTCCATTCCACAAAAACAGGTTTTGGTCGTGCGTTCCTCCGCGCACATTGATGCTCGACACGCTTTCATCCAGACTGTTTACACCTGGAATCTGCTGCATGGCCTGCAAAGCATCTGGTTCTATAAGTCCCGGCAGAATACCAAATTTCTTGGGCTTAATTTGGATGGAGCCATCGGCATTTTTTGAAATACCCGAAGCCAGAATGGCAGTTGTTTTGATCTCATGAAGTTCTGTAATTTCGGGCTCTAACAGTATCTGAAGACAATTTTTAGAATCTGAATTTCCTGCTGTAATTCTCTTAGATACATAGCCAACATGACTAATCAGAAAAGTATTCTTATTCTCTTTACTCAACTCAAAGTAACCTTCTGAGTCGGTTGTAATTTGAGTTTTGTCAGGTAAACTGATATTTGCGTTTTCAATGGGTTTTTTATCAAAGGCAGAAAAAACATATCCACAGATTGTTCTTTGTTCACTACCTTTTTTATAGATATTAATGAATTGGTTGCCTATGTTTTCAAAAGACAAATTGGTTTTTTTAGCCAGATATTCCAGTTTTTGATCCAAAGAAAGCGATTGCTGAGGGGGATTTAATTCCAGGCCGGCAATATTGTCTTCGGTATAATTAAAACTAACACCATGCTTGTTCTCAATATCAATTATTATTTTTTTAAAAGGCACGACTTTGCCTTTGTCCTGACCAAAAAGGTTCAGGACAAGGAAGAACAGAAAAAACAAAAAATGAAATTGTCTGGGGCACAGCATTTATTTTTCGTCAAAAATTACTTTATTTTCAGAGACTTTTTTTGCCTCTAAGTGATAGGTTGTACTGATAATCTGCAAAGCAGTATCTAAGTCTTTTGCTGGTAATTTTCCAGTAAAAAGCGAGATAGTATCCTTAGCATTTAATTCAATTTTAATATTATATTGTCTTTCAACTTCATCTAAAAGGCTTCTTATATTTTCTTTATAAAAACATATTTGACTGTTCATCCATTCCGGCTGCAATGAATTTGTCGTCGTCTTAATTTCTTTTCCGTTTTCAAAACTCACACTTTGTCCGTGGGTTAATAAAATTTGGGTGCCGGCATAATTTACTTTGACACGGCCTTCATAACACACAACATCAAACCTGTTTTTTCTGGCTTTAACGTTAAATTGCGTTCCCAAAACGGTTACTTTTCCAAGAGGCGTTTGTACTTCAAATTTTTTGCCTTTAGCGACCCTGAAATACGCTTCTCCGTTAAGTTTCAGATCTCTGTTGTTGTCCCAGTTCCATTTGCTGTAGTTTATTTCAGAGCCTGAGTTTAGCACTACTTCAGAGTTATCGGGTAACAAAAAAGTGTTTTTTTCTCCAAAATCTGCTATTTGCGTCTGAGATGTAAAAAACTTCAAAGCAAAAGTAACCCCAAGCGCTAAAACAAATATTGCGGCGGCTCTAAACAGCCTTTTTTTGTATAAAGGAATTACTTTTGGAGCCGTTTTTTTCTGGCTCATAATGTTAGACAGCATTGCATTTTCATCAAAATCATCTACCTCAAGATGATTCGTATAATTTTTTATCTTTTGATATTTTTCAAAATCGGGAGATGCCTCAAATTCAGCTAATTCATCCGGAGATAAATCATCATTGAGCCATTTTGCCAATAAGCGATTTTTTTTCATTTTACCGTATTATTTAATTAAAACAATTAGAACTAAATTTACCCTACTTTTATAGATCAATTTCTTTGCGTAAGCTTAACAATGCCAAATGGATGCGTTTTTCTACCGCTTTCACGCTGATGTTTAAATCCAAGGCAATTTCACTGTATTTTTTACCGTCAATCCGATGCATCAAAAAGGCGGTGCGTTGTTTTTCGTTTAAGTTTTCGATGGCTTTCAAAAGTTTGGCCTGAAATTGTTTTTCCTCCAAAAGATATTCCGGACTTTCATTTGTTTTATCCAGACCCGTAAAGTTTTTTTCATACCTCAAAACAACTTTCTGGTGCGCAATTTCATTAAGACTGCTGTTGTTCGCAATCGTGTAAATATATGATTTTGCTTTTTCTAATGGTACAGAAGCGCAGTTCTGCCAAAGTTTTACAAAAGCTTCCTGGGCAACATCTTCTGCATGGGCGGTGTTGCCAAATTTGTAAAAAAGAAAATTCCGAAGCGCTTTTATATGGCTTTTGAAGAAAGATGAAAAAATTATTTCATCACAAGTATTTAATTCGTTTTTAGGTGGCATTTAAATTTTCTATTTGTACGAAGCAAAAGTATTTGTTTTTAATTTAAGTAGGGTAAAAGCAAAGCTGATTGTTTCATAGAAAATAAAATGTTACCGGCTTTTGATAATTTAGTATTGAAGAAGATACTGAAAGCCTTGATGTTAATTTATAAAAACCACGTTTCTTAAATTTTATTACCTTTGTAAAAATATAGATATGTTCCTTTTGAAAAAATATTTATCAATCGCAGCTTTCCTGTTCTTACTGTTTTCATGTCAGAGTGAAACAGATGAGCAACCTAATAATGCGCAGGGAACAATTACCAGCGTTTCTCCGCTTACTACTTATCTGCAAAGAGTTGCGATGGTAAAAACAGTCCAGGACAATGTAATTGACGGGTCCAGTTATTGTACCATAAAACTCCCTTATACCGTTACTGTAAATAATGAGCAGATTGCCGTTAATACCACCGCAGATTATCAAAAAGTAATAGATAACATCAACGCAAATGCAAATGATGATGATATTGTAAAAATAGATTTTCCTGTAACAATGGTTTACTATAATTACATCGAAAAAGCAATTCCAAACCAGGCAGATTTTGATTCTTTAATCGATTACTGGAATCTTTATCCGGATCTTTTATCCAAAATAAACGGATTAAACATCAATTATCCCATAACAATTAATATCTATAACAGCGCTAATCAGGTAGCAAGTTCACAATCGATAATAAGTGATCAGGCCTTTTTTAATTTTATTAAAAATTTAAATGAAAGTCAGTATATTTCTTTAAGATATCCAATTTTGATAGCAGACTACAATAATCAGACAAAGTCAATTACAAGTAATTTGGAGTTCGAAAACGCTATTAAATATGCTATTGATTATTGTCCGGAAAATAATATTGTAACACTTGATTTTACAGAAATTATAACAAACGGTTCCTGGGAAATACCGTATTTTTTTGATGGTTCTGTAAAGACTTCAAATTACAGCGGCTACTCATTCGTTTTTAAAAGTGACAAAACTGTAGTGGCCAGCAATGGGTCAGCAACAGAAACAGGGCAGTGGGAAAGTACCGTTTATTACGGTGTTAGAGAATTGAAACTGAATTTTTCAACAGAACTGCTTGGAAAATTGAATTTTAATTGGAAGTTATTTGAGTTTAATAATTCTCAGATACGATTAAGGGATGTGGGTACTACAACTAATTATCTTTACTTTCAAAAAGAATAAATTCTTCGATAAGAATTCCTGACGCAGATTTTAATTGTTATTTGCTCTTTAATTCTGTTTGATTTTTTTTGAACGATTTTGGCTTGGTTCCGATATGTTCTTCAAAAACTTTGGCAAAGTGGCTTAAATTAGAAAATCCCATCTTAAAACCAACCTCAGAAACAGTCATTTTATTTTCTTTTAGTAATCGTGCAGCTTCCTTCATTCTAAACTTTTGGTAATAGCTAAACAAACTGTCCCCAAAAATTTGTTTGAATAATCTTTTAAACTTTGATTCGCTCATTCCTATTTGCGAAGCCAGGTCTTTTATAACCGGAGGCAAAGCAATGTCACTCAAAATGGTATCCCTTACTTTATAAATCTTTTGAACATCGATTTGGTTTAGTGCGTGTGTAGTTGGATTTTCTCTTTTAAAAAGCTCTTTTAAAGCCTGGCATATTAATTCTTCTGCCTTGATTTTAAAAAAGAAATCAGCCAGGGAATCGGGAATGTCAGCCTGAATAATTTCCATTGCAACCTGATGAATTTTTGGCGAGAGCAATTCTTCAAATAAAATTGACTGTTCACTGGTAATAATATTTCTGAAAATTTCATTGTCAATATTCAAACCCAATGTTTTTGCTAATTTATCTGAATCAATTCCAATAAAAATAGAATTGAACTTAGTTCTGCCCGGATAAAACGTTTCAATATTAAGCTTTCCTTTAAAAATCTGCATTGAAGGAAGATCACCTGAGTATTTGTTTTTTAAATCAGCATCCGGAAAAATATTATTAAAAGAAAACAGTATTCGATTCAGTGTATTTTGTCCTCCCAATCTTTTAGCAAGCACATTGTCATTAAACTCATAAAAACGTACCAGCATATTTATTGAGTTGTCTAATCTAAACCCTCTTAAATATCCTTTGCCTTTATTTTCGGGGATTACTAATATTCCATTTTTTACTTCCGTACCTAATAAATCGGCAAACCCCGCTAAAAAACCGAATTCTTCCTTTAAGTTTAATTTCATTAAATTGACCGTTTAGAGCTATTATTGTGTCAAATGTAGCTATTTTAATCGATATTGGCTAAGTAAATTTGTCGAAAAGATTAATTTAAATAATTCAAAATGAATAATAGCAAAAGCAAAGCGATCATAAATGCCAATGTGTTTGATGGCAAAGATGTAATCGGAAAAAAAACAGTTGTCTTTAGTGGCGGGGTAATTACTTCAATTTCAAATGACTTGCCAGAGAACATAGACGAAGTGATTGACGGAACGGGCTGTACCCTGCTTCCCGGTTTAATAGACGCCCATGTACATACCTCTGTAGAATTTTTAAAAGAGGCATTAAAATTTGGCATAACTACCGAATTAGAAATGATGGGAGGATTTACCAGTAAAGGACGTGAAACGCAATTAAAAGGAGTCACCGGTGCTGCCGATGTGCGCTCTGCCGGTATGGGGCTGACGGCTCCGGGCGGTCATCCTGACGAACTGATTCCGAAAGGAGATGGCATTCCTGAATTTGTTTTAAAAGAAATGGAGAAAATGAGTGAAGATGAAAAGGCCATTTTTATAGCTGCCCACCAGGCTCAAAAGGAAGAGGAAGAAATAAGTGCCGATGTTACTTCGCTTAACGGAGCGATAGATTTTGTACATCGTCAGGTCAATAATGGTGCAGATTACTTCAAGGTAATGATTGAGGAAGGAACAGTAATGAATGCTCCGGGCTTGCCCATTATAGAAACGTCGGTATTAAAAGCAGCGGTAGAAGAAGCCCATAAATTAGATAAAATTGCGATAGCTCACGTTTTAACGGCTGAGGCGGCAAAAACAGCGGTCGAAATTGGTGTTGATGGCCTGGCACACTTATTTATTGACAGACCGGACTGGACTAAGGAGCTTATTGAATCCATCGCAGCCAAAGGAATTTTTGTAACACCCTGCCTGGTATTAAATTCATCAATTATAGGAAATTCTGCCTGTCATGTGGCACACGATCAAAGGGTCGAAAATAAATTAAATGAAGACTGGAAAATCACCATGTGTTCTTGTTTCAATACATTTCCCGAAGGTAATATGAAAGATAACTTTGATAACGTGAGGGATTTACGCGATGCAGGAGTAGATATACTTGTCGGAACAGATGTGTCAGTACCAATGCCTCATTTAGGCGGGCTTGCACACGGCGTTAGTGTTCATCACGAGATGCAGCTTTTGGTCGAAGCCGGATTAACACCTGTTGAGGCATTAAGAGCAGCTACATCAATACCTGCCAGAAGATTTAGCTTATTTGACAGAGGATCAATTGCAGAGGGATTGAGGGCTGATTTGCTTTTGGTTAAAGGTGATCCTACTATTACTATTTCTGATTCTTTATCTATAGTGGGTATATGGAAAGAAGGTGAGTCTTATCATAACTAATCCTGCTTTTGTCCGGTTCACTGCCCAGTTTGTCCATTTGGGCAAAATTATAACTTTAGAGGGGGTGATACCGTGCTACTTTTGGCCAAGAAATTAACAAACCCAATTAATTAAATAAATTAAAAAACATGAAAAATTTAAATTTTGCATCAACAACAGTATTTGCTTTCAGTCTTTTAGCATTGATTATAACAAGTACTGCTTCTGCCCAGCAATCGGGAATAAAACGTACTGATTTGCAACATCACAATCTTTCTGTTCCCGGATATGAAACGGTTCAGGCGCGCATTGATTTTGAAGCCCATACATCATTTGGCAAGCACTCTCACCCAGGAGAGGAACTTATTTATGTCCTTGACGGCGAATTGGAGTATGAAGTAGAGGGGCAGGCTCCTGTTACCTTAAAAGCCGGAGAAGTGCTTTTTATACCGGCAGGCGTAGTGCATTCTGCAAGAAATAAAAGCCATGCAAAAGCTTCGGAACTGGCTACTTATATAGTAGAAAAAGGTAAACCGGTTCTGGTAATGAAAAAAGAATAAATCTCTATTTACAAGAAATATTAAACAATTATAAATAAAATTTATATAATGTAAAAATTATTAATTTGATTTATAAACACAAGTTTCGCAATTTTGTCCTGTCAATAAGAAATGACAAAAACAAAATTTAAAATAATAATTAAAAATCAAAACAAATGAAAACCAATTTAAAAACAATCGTAACAACAAGCTTCGCCATTATTTTATTAGCAGTATCAACTGCATTTTCTCAAAGTCAAAGAAAAGCGGCAAGCTTTGGAAGAGAAGAATACATTGAAGTAGAGAAAAATGTAAAATTGCATGTAACAGATTTAGGAGAAGGAAAACCGGTAGTATTGATTCACGGATGGCCGCTAAGCGATGCCATGTACGAATACCAATATGCAGAACTTATCCAAAAAGGATATCGCGTAATCGGAATTACCTTAAGAGGTTTTGGATTATCAGACAAACCGGGAGGAGCTTATAACTATGATGTGTATGCAGATGATATTAAAGTGATTCTTGATAAACTTAAAATTGAAGGAGCTACAATCGGCGGATTCTCAATGGGAGGTGCAACAGTGATTCATTATGTAGCCAAATACAATGCAGCCCACGTTTCTAAACTGGCTTTGTTTGGTGCAGCGGCCCCACTATGGACAAAGAGAGCCGATTTTAATTACGGTTTCTGGACAAAAGAAGATGTAAATGGTCTTATTGCCCTTAACAATACCAACAGACCACAATTGTTTGAGAATTTCGGAAAAATATTCCCGGCCAATGAAACTAGCGTATCTCCAGGACAAGGCGCATGGTTAGGAACTATTCAGGCACAGGCTTCTCCTTATGCAATGGGAGAATCTATGAAAGCGCTTCGTGATACTGATTTGAGAGAAGATTTGAAAAAAATTAAAATTCCAACTCTTATTCTTCACGGTACACAGGACAAAATCTGTTCTTATGAATTGGCAGAACAAATGCACAAATCAATTGCCAATTCAACTTTGGTACCATTCGAAAAAAGCGGTCATGCTTTGTTTATCGAAGAGCTTCCAAAATTTAATGCAGAATTGATCAAATTCATAAAATAAAACAAAATCAGGAAAGCTGTCTTTTTAAGATGGCTTTCTTTTTTTAAAATATAAACAATGAAAAATATAGTAACGCTTGCATTAATACTATTGAGTTTTAATTTATCAGCACAGACTCCGGAACAAAAATTAAATCAGCTCGGAATTCAGTTACCACAAATACCCGAAGCTTTAGGTAGTTATGTAGATATGGTGAGAGTTGGAAATCTGGTTTTTCTTTCGGGAAGAGGGCCACTGCAGGCAGATGGAAAATATATTACAGGAAAAATAGGAGGTGACCTAACTACCGAAGAAGGATATCAGGCCGCCAAATTAACGGCTATAAACCAGCTGGCGATACTAAAACAGGCTTTTGGAAGTCTGGATAAAATAAAAAGAATAGTCAAAGTAAACGGTTATGTAAATACAGCCGACTCGTTTACAGAGCAGTCAAAAGTAATGAATGGTTTTTCTGATTTATTAATTGAAGTCTTTGGCGAACAGGGCAGACATGCGCGAACTTCTGTGGGTGTTTTTACTCTTCCGCAGAACATGGCAGTAGAAGCAGAGATGATCGTCGAAATGAAATAGCAAGTTACATTCGAAACATAACATATAAAAAGAGGAAATGTTTTTAAAATATTTCCTCTTTTTTTGCCTTTAGATTTTATTATTTGAAATCTCCACAACTGACTAATATTGCCTATTTTTGTGAAGCATGAATTAACTAATGTTTAATATAACAGAATGAAAAATACATTTTCTGACAGCAGCCAAATTGGTGTGGTATCGGGTTTCGCTGAGCTTGTGCATACCGATTTCAAGGGAGAAATGAATGCGCTGTGCTGGTACAGAAATTTAGATGGTGATTTTAATGAGATTGTAGCTCAATTATCTTTAGAAGAAAATATAACAGAAGTTTTTCCTGAAGATCTACTCGCGCTCCAACTCTCAGAAAAGGGAAATATAGCACGGAAAATAATCTTAAATGATTTGCAATTATTAACTGATTTTGGCGCTTCGCCTTCTCTTAATTTACTGAAATGTTATGAACGTGATGATGAATTTGATTTCATTTCGACAGATGTGTATTCGTTTCATGTTGATCGTTCGCCCATTGCCACAGATACTTTTTTATGTACCTATCACGGAGCGGCAAGTGATATTGTTTCGAATGCGCAGGCAGAGCAAAAAATCCTGATTCCGGAAATACGAGCAAAGCTAAAAGAACTGCATGACGGACCAACGGAAGAATTCGAAGATTTTTTGAAGGAAAATTATTTTGATTTGCATTATCAGCTACATGCAGATGCAGAACCTGTTAATTTAGGCTTAGGGCATCTTTGGCGGCTGGCGGTAGATCATCCAAAGCAAAAAGTGCTGCCTTGTATTCATAGAGCACCAATAGAAAAGGAAGGGGAGTATCGGTTGTTGTTGATTTGTTGAGGGGACTTTTGGGATAATGTAGTTGAGGAAAGCTTTTTTAAATCTTTAAAAACCATTAAAATGGAATAAATTTTGTTTTTTTACATATAAATTCTCCACTAAACAAAAACGTATGATAAGAAATTTTTTAATGGCCATTAGTTTTTTATTGTTATTGAGCTGTCAACATACTACTGTTCCGGCAATGGCAGAGCCGGCTTCTAAAAATATCAAAGAAACTGTGCCACAACAAACAATAAAAGTGGAAAAGCTTCACGACAATAAGCCAGAAGATAATGAAGTTTATAATACCTCTCAGGTAGAAATTCGCCCAAATTTTCCGGGAGGTATTGAGAAGTTTCATGCTTTTTTAAAGAAAAACTATGTTAAGCCTCAAGATTTAATGGATGATGAAGCTCCGAAAGGCGGTGTTTTTGCAACTATAAAAATTGAAAAAGACGGCAGTTTGTCTGAAATAAAAATTATTCGTGATTTTGGTTACGGATCAGGAAAAGAATTAGAAAGGGTTTTAAAATTATCCCCAAACTGGATTCCGGCAATGAAAGGTGGAAATCCAGTACGATGTTTATATAGTATTCCGTATTATGTTCAGTAATCATAAATAACAGTTGTTGTTTATGATAGTAGTCTTTAGAATTATTGAAACCATTGCTGCGAAGCAAGGAGGCCTTCGCACAGCTTTTCATAAGAACTCTTCTGGGAGCGGGAGTTATTATTTTTTTTGCGATTATTTGCCAAATTACAATAATGGGCTATTTATTTCTAAACTCGCTATAGTATTAGAACATTAACATCAATTTACAAATGCAGTACTTTTTAGACACAAATATTTATAGAAATCTTGTTCGAAATTTATCGATCCAAGAAGTTTTGGAGTTAGCCATTAATATTAAAAGTGAAGAGAAAAAAGGTAATGATTCAGCAGGCTTTCCCATTACAGTAGCAATGGAACTAATTAGCCATTTAATAAATGGAGATCCTCATTTTGAAGAATGTTTTAAAGCATTAATTTTATTATTTGAACATACAAAAAACTATAATGCAGAAAAAGATATTTATCACGGTACTTTTTTTCCTCCATTAAATGTAGTCCTTCCAAAATATTTTTTTAATGAAGATGGTCCGTTTTTAGAAATATATCTACTCGTTATTAAACTTACAAATGATTTAGTACAAAATCAAGACGAAAATAATGCAGGGCATTTTACAACCCAAATTCAAGCCATCAAAGAACAAATTTTGTTTGAAAAAAAAGAAATTTTTGAAAATTTAGTGCAATATATTATATCTATAAACAACGGAAAATTAGATTGGGAATATTTTAAAAAAAATAAGGTTGCACGTGATAAATGGTTTCTCGATATGAAAACTGGAAAAGCATTTACATTTCTTGCTGAAGGATTTATGATGCGGGCATACTCTTTGGTTGGTATAGCATTTGAAAGAACCGATAAAAATTTTGAATCTTTTAAAAAATTTCATGAAATATTTTTTCCTGCAATAGCCATGGTAAGTATTATTTTAATCCAAGTTGGTCACGGTACAAAAGCAATAGCAGATATAAATGACCACAGATGGAATACAGTAACTGATATTTCAATGATGTTTGGGGCATTATTTAATTCTGATATCAAAGAAAAAATATTCGTAACTGAAGAAAAAAAAATGCACGAGTTGTTTGATTTGAATAATATGTCAAATCGAATCATCAAGTTACAAGAATTCAAGAATAGATTTAGAATATAAAAATGGCAAGTAACCTCTGGGAAAAACGTTGCTTTCAGTTTATAGGTGTAATCATTTTTTAAGTACTTTTACGTTTATCTGTCGCGGTATTTCTCCAGAAGGACATGCCTTTTTAACCGCCCAAGAGTTAGGCGATTTTATAATAACTATATGGATATAAAAAACAAACTAAAAATTAAAAATACATTTGATTCAATTTTAAGGGCTGATTATTTATCACTTGATAAAATTGATGAACTTGGAAACTTAAGTACTTATTATGTGGATTTTTTTAATTCTATAAGTAGCATTTTACAAAAACAAGATAATTATATATCAGGAAGAAGAGGTACTGGTAAAACTTCTGCATTACTTAAAGGATACTATGAATGTCTAAATTCTTTAAAAAATAAATCTGATTATTTAGATAAAAGAATTTTACCGATTTATATTGACCTAAGTAATTGTGGAGATATATTTGATAAAGATAATTTTGAATTATTTGAGATACATTTTGTCAGGCAAATAATTGATTCTTTGAAACGTCAACTAGAATCAATATATGATGAGAAGACATTATTGATTTTTAAGAAAGAAAACCCTGCTTTAGATGATTTAGAATACATTGAAAGAATATTAGTTGAAGGAAAAACAATTTTACATTCTAAAACTACAAAAATTGAAAGTAAAGAATCATCAATTGAATCTTATGAAGACAGTTTAACTTTATCATTGGATAAAGTTGGACTAGCATCAAAAGATAATTACGGCCAATCGTCTGAAATTAATCAAAGTTATAGCCAAACGAAAGGTTTAAATGTTCAAGAATTTCTAAATAAAATTAGCGATATATTGAAAAAGGCAAAAATTGATGCTACTTATCTATTTCTTGATGAATTTTCAGATATAAATTACAATTATCAAATCAAATTTTCTAAGCTTTTAAAAAGTTTTCTAGGTTCAAAAACAAATTTATTTATAAAAATTGGTGTAATCACAGATAGATTCGATTTTGGAGATAAAATAATAATTGGAAGAGATATTTTTCCAATTCCTTTAGATTTAAATGAACATGTTGAAAGATTAGGGGGACTATCACCCACGATCAAAAAGCTTGAAGAATTTATGCCCCTTTTAATACAAAAACGATTAGATATTTATGCAAATAAAATACAGCTTGAAGCTATTTTAAAGGGTAATAAGGATGAAATTATTTCAAGGATTGCTAGAGAATCTATTGGGGTTACTCGAACTATAGGTTTAATTTTGCAAAATGCATGGAAACAAGCGGAACAGAATGATTCAAAAATTGGACTGAATGAAATTAATTATGGTATTAGGGCTGCAAGAAAGACTTATCAAAAACAGTATGAAGGAGCATTAAAAAGAAAATTAATTCCTGGTTTTTATAATGATTTATGGAATGATCTAATAAAAAAAGCAAACGGAGAAAAAGAAAAACATCCAAGTCGTCCTGCAAGTCATTTTCTTATAGATCCAAATCGAAAAGATTATTTAAATATTTTTAAAGAAAATTTCTTAATTCATCTTTTAGAAGAAGGAAGATCTTCTAAATATGGGGGTAATTATAACTTATACTCATTTGACTATGATATATGTTTAGATTTAAATATAAAATATGCAGAAAACAAAGATGAATATACCGCTGTCAGATTTATTTTCGACTCTGTTTTATCAAATTATGATGGATACTTTACAGATACAAAATTAAAAAGTTATAAATGTCCATCTTGTAGCAAAATATATTCTGAAGATGAAGTTGCAAAATATAAAATTAAAAGATGTTTCGAAGATGACAATATTTTAGAAGAAGTCATACATCAAGAATTTGAAATTACAGCAGGAAACTTTGCTGAAGTTGAAGTTAAAATTTTGGGTTTAATAGCAACATTAACAGAAGAAGAGGCATTAAGCGCTGTTGAAATTGCAAATGCAGTAGGTTGTAGTAGGCAAAAGGTTTCAGGTTGGTGCTCCAGAGTATTAGAACCCAAAGGTGAAATAATAATTGACCGAACGGGTAGTAAAAATCTTTATTACGGAGAATAATATCATCAAAATACCACAACGGATTTTGGCAATTGGTTAATAGGAAAATAGTTTTATTTGAAATAATTGCCAAATCTGATGAATATGCTTATTTAATTCTAAAGCTGTACTTCCAAAACAAAAAAAAGAGACTTTCGAGTCTCTTTTTTGAATTACAATATCTTCTATAAATGTTTATTTATTGATTAATTTCTCAAGCCTCACCATCATTTCATCCTTCTCTTTCAACATCCTTTCATACAAAGCAATCTTTTCTTCATGCAATTGGATAACTTTTTCAATTGGATTATGATTATTAATTACAAACCCAATTGCACTATCATTGTTATTAAACGTATTAGAAATAATATTCACCGCCTGCTCTTCATCAAAATTCTGAAAAGCTTCCACAGGAATTCTCAATGCATCTGAGATTTGTTTAAGCAAATTATCTTCAATTACATATTTTTGCTCCAGCATAGAAATTTTCTTTTGGTTCCAGTCATTTCCCAGATCAAAAGCCAATGCTTCTTGTTTGATGCCAAGCATTTCTCTGAAGCGTTTTACGTTTCTTCCCTGATGTATTTTCTGTTCCATAATGAATATCAATTTTTCTAAAGGCTCAAAGATAAAGCCATTTGGATAAAAATCCTGAATTTCAAAGATAAAAAAATATCCCATAAAACATCACTCTTGTCAGAATATTATATCTGTATTTCCGAATAGATTATCCTTTGCAAAGAATAGAATTTCGCCCGAGAATTTTAAATCCCGGTACTATGAAAAAGAATAAAATATCCTTCGAAACCAGATTTTGGGCAGGATTGCCAGAAGAAAACACATTTAAGGCACTCGATGCCTTTTTTGACTTTGCACATATTGATTATTATTATAAACAGAGTTTAACCGAAGTGGTAATTTACAGCTATAAGAAAGAAATTTACCAAGAGGAAAACCCCTCAGATGCTTTTGTGCTTTATACAGTTGTCCGTTCTTTTCTCAAAGTTTGTTACTGCCTGCAGGAGAAAAGCAAAAAATGGAAAGTTACAGCGTCTTTGCGCTCTGAAACTGTATTTCATCTTTCTTCCCTTACGAAGGAAGAATACGATAATCCTTTTATTGTATTTCAAAAAGCATTTGCCGAAAAAACGCTGGAAGAATTTGAATTGTTTCTATGTCAAATACTGGAGCTTTCATTGTCTCCCAATGCAGAAGATCCTGAATCTGACCTGACGACGCCTTATATTCATTTAATCAAAATGCTCGATGCAGTAGAACTAATCAGAGAAAGGGGAGTGGAGAAAATCAGGAAAAAAAATCCCATTGATGCTGCAACGGAATAAAATATTCTTTTCGGAATGAAAGGGGATTTGATTGTGACGCTAAATCTATATATTTGGTTTCAATTATAGACGATGTTTGTGATACATTACTGCACAAGTAAGGTAGTGCCAGAACATTTGCTGTTATTTAAACGATCCCAAAACATGAAAATTAATCTAGTATTATTATTTATATCATTTGTATCATTATCATTCGGTCAGGAAATGATCGTGAAATCTTCTTTCGAAAACATACAGTATGTTGAAGATGTTGAATGGTACAATGACGATATTTATTGCGCAGGATATTCTTTTAAAACAAAAGTAAATGACGGAAACTCGTCAGATGCTTATTTAATAAATTATGACACAGCATTAAAGCCAAAATGGACTCTCAAAATAAGTGATGAACATTCAAACATAATTTATTCCATAAAAAGACACAAAGACAAGATTTATGCTTTAGTTACACAAGGTAAAGTCCAGCCTTTAACACAAGATGTTAAAATGAGCATATTTGTCATTAATATGGATGGAATTATAGAAAATAAAATAGCAATTGGACGTACATTTTCTCAACCTTCAAACATGTCTATTGACGGAGAAAATATAATTTTCGGGCACACCGTGAGTGAAGGAATTTCGTACTCAAGTAATTCTAAATCCGAAATCATAAAATATAATCTTGATACCAAAAAGATTGTGAGATTTATGAGCAGCCAATATCAGCCAAAGCCCAAAAAAGTACTTCTAAATGGATCTGATATATATTTGTTCGGACAATATATTCATCCTGGACAGACAAATATAATGGCGTACAGAAAGGGAAAATATTCGGAAATCTCATTGAAATCCAAAAAAACTGAATATCTTCTTGATAGTCATATAAAAGATAACACATTGATTGTTATGTGTGTTTTTCCCGGTGTTTATGGAGATATGAAAAAATATTTAAAATATTATTATGTAAATCTAAATACTAAAGCTATTAATTCTGTTGTTATTTCATACGACAAAATGGGCTGGAGTGATGTACATTTCGATGTCTATTCTGCAGGACTTTTATCCTGGATAATTATTAAAGATAAAAAAACAAAAGGATTGAAGTATGTATTAATTGACCAAAATGGAAAAATAAGCAAAACCTTAAACTATGATGAAAGTAATGGTAATGGCTATTGGGAAAACTATATTATTGAAAACGGTAAGCTGCTAAATGCCAATTCCAGTAATATTAAAATATACAAAGTTGAAAATTAAGCAACAGCTATTTTTTTATTCCGGCCTGTTTGCAATCAAAACAAGAAATAAGAATTATTCGATTGAATCCGAAACAACAGCAATGCTGATTCCTATTCTTTATTTAGTTTTTTTCTTCTTCCTTCCCAACCAAATTAGTAAACCGCTCACAGGTAAAGTAAGGGCAAAAAGGCAAACCACAAAGGCGAGTATTTTTGTTGGATATCCAAAAATGCTTCCCGTATGTATTGGATAAATAAGACGCCTTACTTTATCGCCGTCACTGAAAGATTCGTACGGTCTCACCTTTAAAATTTCACCTGTATATTTATCAAAATAAGCCATACTCGAGATATTGGGAATCGATTTTTCGATATCCAGTTTAATGACCATTATACTGTTTATTGTATCAGAGGGAATCCTGATTTGAGTATTTCCTTTGTATTTGTAAATGCTGTCCGTTTTCGAGAATATGTTTTGATAAAAATAAGTTTTGTCCAGATTTGGATCAACTTTGGTTGGGTTTTCAACTTTGGCAGAAGGTTTCTTTGCCGTTCCGTCTGCAAGCAGATAGATCCCGTTTTCAAACCATTTAAAAGACCATGTTAAGCCCGTTAGTGACAATATCAAAAGAAACAAAAAAGAATAAAATCCAAAAGTTGAATGAAAATCCCAATTGACTCTTTTAAACGAAGCTTTCCATTTTACCGTTAACCTTTGTTTTAAGTTTTTCATTTTTTTAGGCCACCATAAAATAAGCCCCGAAAACAGCATAAAAACAAATATAAGACAGCTACAACCCGTAATAAATTGGCCAACATCTCCCATTATTAAGTGACGGTGCAAATCTAAAACGATAGAAAAAAATCTGCTTTTTTCAGCCACTTTTCCCAATATTTTTCCTGTATAAGGATCAACAGAAAAAATCTGATCAGTTTTTTTGTCGGGATCAGTTCCCGTGATAATTACGGTTCTTTGAGGATCTTCAAAAGTTTGTATTCGATCAAATTCTTTTATATTATATTTTTGACGAATCAGCTTAATATGCACATCAACTGGTAATTTTTTTGGGCCAATGGCTGAAACCTTGTAAAACTCCGGATTTATAAAAGAATCGATTTCCTCTTCAAAAACCAGAATGCTACCGGTAAGTGACACAATAAATACAATAAGCCCGGACAAAAGTCCGAGCCATAAATGTAAAAAGCCAATATTCTTTTTAAAGGTTTTATTCATTTTTCAGATTGTATAAAAATGATTTAAATCTAAATTAGCGTTTAAAATGAATAACCAAGTGTTAACAGCCAGTTTGAAGGTGCACCGGGGAACAGACGAATGTAATCGTAACCTCCAACCCAGTACGTTTTGTTCATTATGTTATTGGCATTTACCTGAATTTTAAATTTGTTGATGCTGTAATACAAAGCAGCATTAAATAAAGTATAGCCAGGAAGCGTTTGTGTGGCACTTTGACTTAGATTTCTGGTTGTTACAAAATTGCTCCCTAAGGCAAGACCAAAATCTTTCAAGGCACCGTCTGTAAAGTTATAACGCGTCCAGACATTTCCCTGCTGCACCGGGGTATTTGGTTTTTGTCTCCCAATTTCTTCTGCAAGAGGGCTTTCGGTAATAGCTGCTTCATTATACGAATAGGCTGCGGAAATGCTCCAGTTGCGGGTGATATTTCCGTTAACATCGATTTCAATACCTTTAGATTCTTCCTCTCCAATTGCTCTCATCAAATCCGGGTTTGTTGGATCATTTGCGGGGTATAAAGTGTTTTTCTGCTGAATTTTAAATAAGGCTACAGTCACAAAAAGTTTTTCTTTAAACCAGGAAGATTTTCCTCCAAACTCTATCATATTACTTTCTAAAGGATCAAATGGCCCGCCCGCATTTGGGTTTGATAAAGATGACGCCGTCTGCGGATTGTATCCTTTCACATAAGTTCCGTACAAATTAATGTTTGAATTAAGTGTATAAGTCAAACCAAAACGTGGTAAAAATGAATGTTGTTTTACTTTCTTTTCTGTCGCTTTTTTGTAGTTTTCCTTATCTGTATATTCGTCATAACGAATTCCAATTAAAGCCTGAAAAGCCCCGAATTTAATATGGTCCTGAAGATATATTCCGTACAAGGAGTAATAAGTCGGATCAAAAGGGCGCGCCACATAAAAATATTTGCTTACATCTTTTAACTGCTGTGATGCAGATGGATTTGTCAAGTCAAAATGTGCCACATTGGGAACCGGATTTCCTTTAGAATCCAATAAGTAAGCACTTTTGTTAGCTGGGTTGTAAGTGGCAATAAAGCCTGTATTTGCCGCATTTCTATAGCCGCTTGCCTGCAATTGAGAACCTCCGGCCGGCACTTGTTCCTGTGCATAATCATAACCGGCAATCAAATTATGGTCTATAGGGCCGGTTTTTGCTGCATATTTAAAAAACGTCGAAAGATTATCAATATAACGTTTACGTTTACGCATAAAAACCTGCATTTCTATAGCCGTTGGAATAGTGGTTCCATCTCCTGCAGATGCATATTTATTAGCACCGCGATGTTCTAAAAGATCTTCTGTATAACCCGTACGGATGTATGAGGCAGAAAAAGACAAACGATCGCTGAACTGATGATTTAATGAAGTAGTCACAATATAGGTTTCTTCATTTAAATAATCATTTGTAGAGTTCAGTGAATTTGAAGTTTTTGTTGAATATAAGTTGTTTTCATAAGTGGATTGTCCGCGATCTAAAACACTTTTTGAACCCGTATAAATTAAATCAAAGTTTACACTGGTTTTGTCATTAGGCAGAAAAGAAAGTGAAGGAGCAAAGACAATATTTTTGTCAAACTGTAAATCTCTAAAAGAGTTTGCATTTTCGTAGCCTAAATTTAAACGGTATAACAGCGATTTATCTTCTGTTAAAGGGCCTGTGAAATCGGCTAAAGCTCTTAGAGTATTAAAACTTCCGGTAGAAAAACTTACGCTGTTTGCAGCCTGATCCAGAGGTTTTTTGGTAACTCTGTTTAAAACCCCTCCCGGAGAAGCATTTCCAAACAAAGCTGATGATGGTCCTTTTAAAACCTCAACACGCTCGAGATAATTTGCAAGAGGCTGCTTCCAGAATCCTGTCGAAGTTCTCATTCCGTTAAGCAATTGTGTATTACTTCCACCATTGATTCTAAAGCCTCTAATAGAGATGTCATCGTAAAAAGTGAATTGGCTCACACCGCTAAAGTTTTTTACAACATCGCCTACGCGAATGGATCCCTGATCTGCAATTAACTCTTTGGTCGCATAAGAAACAGCCTGAGGCAAATCTTTTAAGGCGATTTCTGTTTTTGCACCGATAAAAGATTTGGTGTTTCGGTACGATTTCTCTTTACGTCCTGTAATTTCGACGGTCTGCAGCGTATTGATGTTTTCTTGTAAAATTATAGAAAGTTCGAGGTTTTCGTTTTCATGTAGTTCAACCGTTTTTTCCTGAACTGAAAAACCCATGGCAGAGAAGTAAATAGTATAATTTCCGGGTGCCAGGTTGCTGATTTCAAAATTCCCTTTATCATCAGAAATACTATTCTTTTTAAGGCTTTTTATGGAGATTGAAGCATAAGAAACAGCTTCTTTTTTTTCGGAAACTAATCTTCCGGATATTTTTGCATTTTGCGCAATACCAACGTGGCAAAAAGCAATTAGCAGTAATAAATAATTGAACTTCATGGCGGTTATTTAAATTTAAGCTGCAAATCTACATTTATTTAGATTAATTACAAATAATATTTATTATAAAAACATCTTTACTGCTATTTCCTGAAGCTACTGCACTCTTTTTCTTACTGGCAATTACATATTATACTGCTCTTTAAACTTTGGAGAAGACCACTCAAAAAAGTAGCGTTAGAACCAATACCAATTTAAAGAGAGGATTTATTGAACTCAAGGAAAAAGTCCCAAAGGGTGGGAGGGAGTAGGTAACCATTATGCACGCCTGCAAAGCCAACGGTTTACAATAAATCTCTATATTTGGATGATTAAATGAATAAAAATGAGCGAAAAAACGAAACCGTATGCCTTAATAACTGGTGCCAGTAAAGGCATTGGAAAATCTATTGCTTATGAATTGGCCAAACAGGGTTTTCCGTTATTGCTTGTGGCAAGAAGTGATGAGGAATTAAAAGTACTATCTGATGATCTTCATGCTAAATACGGCATCAATGCCGCTATTTTGTCGATTGATCTTTCGATAAATGGTGCATCGCTAAAAGTAACAGATTGGATAAAAACGAATAACTATCCGGTTGGCTTATTAGTTAACAATGCCGGTTATGGGGTGTGGGGTGATTTTAGTCAGTCTTCTCTAACCGATCAGCTTGGCATGATGCAGCTTAACATGAATGTAGTGGTAGAACTTTCGCATTTATTAATACCCATACTTTCACAAGAAAAACAAGCCTATATTTTAAATATATCTAGTACTGCTGCATACCAGGCTGTACCTACACTGGCTGTTTATTCGGCTACAAAGGCTTTTGTTTTATCTTTTACCCGTGCCCTGCGTTTCGAACTTGCCCAAACTTCGATTTCAGTAACCTGTTTTAGTCCGGGCCCGGTTGATACTGGTTTTGCTGCGAGAGCTGGTTTAAGCGCTCTAAACAAAATGGCTGAAAAGTTTAATATGCAGCCAGATGAAGTTGCAAAAATGGCACTAAAAGCCATGTTCAGCAAAAAATCAGAAGTTATTCCAGGTTTTACAAATATCATTTCGGTTTACGCCAACCGTATACTGCCAAAGGCTTTTATAGAAAAAACTGCAGCCGGGATTTATAAAATTTAATTTTTTCAAAAAAAAATAAAAAAAAATTTGTTTGTAAAAAAGAAATTATATTACATTTGTATAAATGTCTATTAATTCCATAGAGTATGTCTAATAAAAGAAATATTTTTAATTTTACTAAAGGCCGAATGCACGCAAACATGCGAATGTGTTGTTGCTGTTGTTGCTGTTGCTAACATTTAGATAAAATTACAAATACTATTATTTCATTTATTAAATCTATATTATCATGGTATCTTCTTATAAAACTTTTACCCTTACTGGGCAATTAACTGCTGAGCAAATTGACTTTTTTAACGAACATGGCTTCATCCATTTCAAAAAATTTATAAATCCGGAAACTGTTTCATCCATCATTGATGCCTCCAAACAAGTGGAGCAAAATTGGATTGACAATGACCTTCAAAAAGTAAATGGTGTTCCAATTAAATATGGAAAAGATTTAGATGGCTCTCCAATAGTACAACGTTTTGCTTTTATCAATCAACATCATCAAACCTTAAGCGGTCTTTTACTTGATCCAAGATTTAATAGCTTATTGCCATTGGCAGGCGAGGGCGCGAGATTAGGTACTGAAGAAAAGGACGGAATGGTTTTTAATCATTATATCAATGGGCCGGAAAGTAAGTTTACTAAAATGGGCTGGCATACCGATGGATTGAGAGATATTTTTTATGGAGGAAAATTAAACCCGATGCTAAATGTGGGAATCCACTTAAGCACTTTACAACCCGAAAACGGCGGGCTCAAAATCATTCCGGGTACGCACAAGCAGAGTATTTATCAAATGCTTTTTCGTAAAAAATACTTTTTAGATAATAAACCCGATCCACAGGAGGTTTCCATCAATCCTGAGGCTGGAGATTTAACCATTCACGATGGCCGTTTGTGGCACAGAGTTGCAGAATCAACTATCCGTGGCGAAGAGAGTAGAAGAAGAGTTATTTATATTCCCATTATAGCAGGAAAATATGCTCCTAAAAATGAGAACAGCCCAACGGTTTTCTATCAACGTTTTGCAAGCATTGTTAAATAATATGCTGTTTATTATCGCATTTAGTTATCTGGTTAGATCAGGTAAACTAAAAAGTACCACCGATTTTTTTAAAAATACACAACGAAAAATAAAATTGAAAATTATAAAACTAGAATTGGCTAGATTATAAGCTTACTAATATCGGGGTATTAATGGGAAAAGAAACACAAATTGAAGGTTATAGTGCAATTGCACAAAGAACATTTTCTGACCGTAAACGAACTAATATTTTAAAAAAAGCAGAACAGTCAACGATTGTGTTTTTGCTTCCAAAGGTGCCTAAATTTATTTCGCCAAACGTACTTACCTTAATTGGTACAGTTGGTTCGGGATTGGTTTTTTTAGCTTTTGTTTTAGGTACTTATTTCGCCAATTGGTATTTGCTTTTGGGAATTATCGGGTTGGCTATAAATTGGTTAGGAGATTCTTTAGACGGAAGATTGGCTTATTACAGAAATATTCCGCGTCGTTGGTATGGTTTTGCACTCGATATTATTGCCGACTGGATTGGTATTGTACTTATAGGCTTTGGCTACTACATTTATGCTAAAAATGGCACACAAATAGTAGCCTTTGCTTTTGTCGCATTGTATGGCTGGTCTATCATTATCAGCCAGTTACGCTACAAAATTACAAATGAATACAGTATAGATTCCGGTTTTGTTGGCCCAACAGAACTTCGGTTTATTATTGCTTTCATTTTAATTACAGAAGTTTTATTTCCTGAATCAATTACCTATTTGGCCGGTTTAATCACTATTGTTCTGTTGATAATCAATATTATAGATAGTGTAAAGCTTTTAAAGTTGGGCGATTTAAAAGACAAAAACCAAGTCTGATATGTTCCCGAAAAAATCGATAATCACTTTTCTACAAGCACAAGTTGCGGCATTTTTAGGCGGTATTACCGATTATGGATTAATGATTTTATTGACAGAAGTATTTAAGTTGCATTTTACCTTTTCTATTTTAATCTCCGGAACCGTTGGCGCGATTATCAATTTTAGCATCAATAGATTTTGGGTATTTAAAAATCAATCCGGTTATAGCAGCCACATCAATCGTCAGCTTTTTAAATTTGCGTTGGTGGTATTGGGAAGCATTTCCCTAAAATCATTTGGTACGCTTATTTTTCAAAAAGTATTTCAAATCGATTATAGAATCGGAAGATTAATCACCGATTTGTTTGTTTCTTATGGTTTTAATTATCCACTCATTAAATATTGGG
The DNA here is from genome assembly GCF_017833415.1 of Flavobacterium sp. 1355. Taxonomy (GTDB): domain Bacteria; phylum Bacteroidota; class Bacteroidia; order Flavobacteriales; family Flavobacteriaceae; genus Flavobacterium. The sequence goes on from NZ_JAFICC010000001.1 coordinate 472,339, forward strand.
TTTTTAGGGCAAACGAAAAAAAGAATGTAGTCGAATCAAATTAGTATGTAAATGACAAATCAAATCCGTTTTTATCCGCGTTTTTACGAAGTAAATCTGTTTTTTATCCGCGTCAAAATTAGACGCTGATTTTACTGATTCGCTAAAGCGAAAACGCTGATAAAAACAGATTTTTCTAATTACTTTCCTGATTAAACTTTTAAATAGTTTTATAGTTTTTCCCTTAATTTAGGGGTTATAAGAAAATTTCGTTATGAATAAATTACCATTTAACTATTTTACAAAAGCACTAATCATCATTACGATCTTAGTAAGTATGTTTTCCGAAAATCTATTGGCACAATCTAAAAATCCATCGCCATTACATTTTCCAACGCCGAAAAATATTGATAATATGCTGTTTTACATTCAGCGCGACCCCAATACAAACACTGCTATCTATGCCATAAACTACCAGGAAAATGGAAAAATAGACAAAAGCAATCCTATAAAAGCGTATTGGATTCGATATGCTGAGAAAGGAGAAAAAAAAGATTTTACTTATATACAACGCAAATTTGCATACGGAATAGAAAGTAAGTCCTTGAACAATGAGGAGTTTGAACTTCAATTTGTATCGTACAAAAAGCTACCCTTAACCTTAAAAAAACTAGATTCAGATCAAAAATATCATGTTTTTGTAAGTGTAAATCAGAAAAAAATACAGGTAGAAAAAATATTTGTACGCATTGAAGGAGGTTCTTTTTGGCTGCCCAATGTAAAGTATGCCGAAGTTACCGGAATTGATGCTTCTTCTAATAAAATAATTACTGAAAGGATGTTGTTGAAATAAGATGTCTATATATTTATTTCATTTAATAATAAACCCGATTCAACCAATTTGAATCGGATTTATTGTGATTTAAAACAAATCAATAAATTGAAGCAATTATCAATAGTCATGCTTTATAAGGTAACTATCAATTACCATGTCAAAAATATTATCTTCAATTACAACTTGTTTGAATATATCTACTTGAGCCTCTGCATCGAGTTCGTCCTCATTCATAGATTGTGCGTCAGCAATATAAAGATTCCATGAAATCAAATCCATTTTATCTTGATGCTCAAATAATAATTTCGCAAGTTCCAACTCTGACTCTGATAGTTTTATCAGAGTACCCCATTTATCAAAGCCTGCAATATTGGCAATTATGTGCTGTGCTTTCATGAGGGTAAAATTTTCCTCATCGATATCAAAATCCGAAATGATGTCATAAATTTGAAAATACTTCGGCGAATACTCGTACCGAAAACCACCTATCGTTTTGTCAACAAGGGGAGTTTGTGTCTTAAAATCTCTGTGTAGATTTTTTGCTTGAAGTTTGAAATAGTCAATAGTATCCATAATATAATCTTTTAGTTCAAAGATTATTATCCTGAGATTTTGCGTTCGTATGCTGTTGTCGGATAATAAGCTCTGAAGGTTATATTATCTAGTTATTGGTTGATGAAATCTTTGCACGAACGAGCAGGCATACCAAAAACACCTGATACAAATATATAAAAAATTAAATTATTTGAGAAAAGTTAAAAACAGGTATTTATACTAGATGCATATATTTATTTAAAAACTATTTTGCAACTTTTAATGATAAGCTATGGAAAACCGTAAAATATAGAAATAATGGTTATATAACTTTGTTATTCCGTAGTAAAATAATAAACTTAATGAAACTATCAAAACAATTATGTGGAGTAGCTGGCGAATATTATGTAGCTGCTGAACTTTCAAGAAGAGGATATTTAGCTGCAATAACATTAAGAAATTCTGAAGGAGTTGATATTTTAGTTAGTAATCCAGAGGGTAATAAATTGGTGTCAATTCAAGCAAAAACTACACAGAATAAACGCAAATGGATTCTTAACCAAAAAGTTGAAAATGAAAAATCAGAAAATAAATATTTTGTATTTGTAAATATTCCGGAAAACATTAATTCACAACCTGAATATTTTATAGTTAGCTCAAGAAATCTTGCGAAAAATATTTTCGATGGTCATAGAGGTTGGTTAGCAAACCCAGGTAAAAATGGTAAAATAAGAAATGATTCAAGTGTTAGACAATTTGACCCTAAGTATTTTAACGAAAATGAACTATTGAGTTGGGACAATTTAATTGAATTAATCAACAAACAATAGATACTGAATTAAAAACTATCAAAATAAAAACATATTTGAAATGATATACATTGACTTTCCAGAATATTATCCGACAGAAAAGATACAAGAAGATATCAATCCATTTATTGAAAGTGGAATTTTAGTTGAATATAAAGTTATAGAAACAAGAGCCTACGCTGCTCTTGAATGGACAATTCCAACAGCAATAGTTGCATATATTGTAAAACCATATTTTGAAGCTTTTTTACAAGAAGCAGGAAAACAACATTTCGAAATATTAAGTAAAAAGTTAAAAACATTGATTAATAGAGGTAAACAAATGAATGTAAGATTGATATCTGCATCAAAGTCAACCGAAAAGCTTAATAAAGCTTATAATCAATCTATGGCAATTTCTATTTTGTTCGAAATTAAAAATGGAAAAATTATAAAATTACTTTTTGATAACGATTTAGAAAAAGAAGATTGGGATAAAGCAATTGACCAAATTCTAGAATTAGTAATTGAAAATTACGAAAATGAAAATTTTAACAAATTAGATTCTAAAATTAAAGATTTTGATAATAAAAAAGCTTTTAAAATATATGCTCTAATTAATAAAGAATCTAAACTTGTTGAATTTTATGATGACAGAACTTTAGTAAAGAAAACACATAAAAAGTAAGTATCTACTAAGACACGCTTGTACTTTCTGCAATGCTGAATTAAAATGATGCTGAAAATAATTTTTGTTTAGTTAATGAAAAAAGTGTCTAATAGAAGATAATGCTTAAAGCATTTGAATTGAAAGATATTCCAAAATAAACAAGGCCTCATTGCAACCACATTACCAGCAAAATTATAATAACTATGCTTAAAACAAGAAATATTTATATTGACACAGAAATATTTGTCGTGAGTAATTATTTTCACAATGAAAATTTACGACGTATCCCGCTAGCGCAGATTTGCAATCTGTGCCCGCATAGAAGAGTAAATACAAAAGTTAAGCATTTAAAATAAGTCTAACAAAACAACATCTAAATCATTTTCTAATCCTGAATAATTCCTTGCCGAACTAAAATAATAATCTTCAGCCGAACTAACAGTTTTATCTTTTACGGGATTATTATGGATGTAATCTATTTTTTGTTTAATAAATTTATTGCTGTAAATATGTTCCGCATGATAACCATTTTGCCAAACTTTATAATTCTGATCCTTTTTTAAATGCTCACATGACTTTTGAAAATATTCCAGCATCCATTCTCTTCTGCTTTCAGGTTCATTTATTATAGTCTGTATCATTTTTTTTGATGTAAATTTTTTAAAATCTCTAATAATATCAGATAATATAAAACCATTCGTCCCTTTGCAGAGTAAATGAATATGGCTGCTCATAATGCAATAGGCATAAATTTCTAAACCTTTATTTTCCTGACAATATTTTAAAGCATTTATTAAAACATTTTTTTGATTTAGTCTGGTAAATATATCTATCCATCCTACAGTAGTTATAGTTAAGAAATACGCTTCCTCAGTTGTTGTTGCTTTGTATTTTGTCGACACGTGCTTTTTTCCTACAAAAATAAAAGTATAGTGGGAAGTTTTACTTTTTATTTATGGGTTTTTGAAGGAATTACTTTGCGGGCACAGATTGCAAATCTGCGATATCTTTGCGGAAATATATCCGTGCTAACGTTTTTTTACAAAGAGAACTAACCAAACCAATCTTTACGTGCACGGATTGCAAATCCGCGCTATCGTTGCATTATTTTGCGGGCACAGATTACAAATCTGCGATATCTTTGCGGAAATATATCCGTGCTAACGTTTTTTTTTACAAAGAGAACTAACCAAACCAATCTTTACGTGCACGGATTGCAAATCCGCGCTATCGTTGCTGAGATAAATCTGCGCGATCGGAGTTTTATTAAAATAGCGCTTGAATTATAAAATAATTTATTACACAGATTTTATATTATTGATACTAATCAAGCAAAGCCAAACAATTAAGGGCTGACAAGAATGGTTTTGTCAGACGTATATACAAGTTAGACGAAATTTTATTAAAGCGAAAAGCATATGAAAGAAAATGTTATAAAAATACCAGCCAACAATAATGAAATTAATTTGTATTGCTTCCTCGGTGAAGCTATATTGAAAACCCAAATAGTTGAACAAGCGTTGAGTTATTCAATTACTCTTAAAATGAATCCCCAAGAAACAAAAGAACGAGCGGATGAATTTTTAAAAAAATACCAGAGTTATACTTTAGGCCATGCTATTAAAATTGCAACTAAAGAGAGGCTATATAATTTGTCATTGCAAGATGAATTAAATGCTTTTTTGCAGCAAAGGAATTGGTTGGTCCACAAAGTTATCTGTGGAAACGAAGAAGATTTAAATGCCGGAAACATAAAAGAGGAATTATTTCATAAAATTAAAACTATTTCAGACAAAGCAGAAAGTATTAAATGTGTAATAGAATATGATTTGATAGATTTTTGTTCTTCTAAAGGAAAAGATATGTCAGAAACTCTCGCATTATTAAAATTACAAGAGCAAGGAATAAGAATTCGAAAGTAACATTTAACCAGCTCTCCAAAGATTTTTATAAAGCCCTCTAAATGTCTCCTGACTTCGCAGCCGTAAAATAATGTTCTAAAACAAACAAAAAAAGAGACTTCAAAGTCTCTTTATAAAATAATATATCTTTATAAATGTCTATTTATTAATCAATTTTTCAAGCCTCACCATCATTTCATCTTTCTCTTTCAACATACGCTCGTACAAAGCAATTTTGTCTTCATGAAGTGAAATCAATTTTTCAATTGGATGAATATTAATTGTTCCATAATTAAATGAATTGCCAAAAGCGTATTCTCCAAAAGTATTAGAAATAATATTTATCGCTTGTTCTTCATCAAAATTCTGAAAAGCTTCAACAGGAATTTTTAATACAGCCGAAATTTGTTTCAGCAGGCTTTCTTCAATTACATCTTTTTGCTCCAGCATAGAAATTTTCTTTTGGTTCCAGTCTTCGCCCAGATCATAAGCCAATGCTTCCTGTTTTATGTTAAGCATTTCTCTAAAACGTTTTACGTTTCTTCCCTGATGTATTTTCTGTTCCATAATGAATATCAATTTTTCTGAAGGCTCAAATATAAAGCTATTTGTATAAAAAGTCCTGATTTCAAAGATAAAAAATATCCTGCAAAATATCCTTTATTGACTTTAGTTGATGTAAAATGACTTTGGCTTTGCCATTATTTCAACTTTTTCATCTGTGATAATTTCCATGATGTTATTCTCAATGGTATTAGATAAAGCCGTCATAGGTACATCGGTTGGCCTGTTTTCGAATGGGTCCTGCATAATAATCGCGGTTTCTTCTACGGCCAACAGAATTAGAGGAATGATAATAGCAATTGCAATCTCTGTAAAAGGAAAAATGTCATCCAGGCCAAAAGGCAGTATGGAAGCAAGTACATATATTAAAAAATGAATTAAAAAGCTGTATGATCTTGGAAAAATGGTGTTTTTAATGCGTTCACATTTACCCATTGAGTCATTGAGCCGACTAATTGTGCTGTCTATCTGTGCCTGTTTAATAGGGTCAAGACTTAGATTATGAGATGCTTCTTTAAGATGTTCCGAATGTTTGGTTAAAAGTTTGGAAGGAATGTTATTGGCACTGATTTTTTGTGCATCTAAGTAGGCTTGAACTTTAACTGAAAAAGTTTGTTTACGAAGGCTTTCTGATAAGGCATAACACCAAATAATCTGCCTGTTTGCAAATTCTGTAACTGTATTATCTTCTGCAGGAAAAAATTGTTTGACTTGTCTTATAAGGGTTCGTGATTCATTTACAATTTCTCCCCATACCTTGCGTGCTTCCCACCAGCGGTCATAGGATTGTGCCGTGCGAAATGCTAAGAGTAATGCCACAATGGTACCTGTAACTGTTGTTATGGATAAGGGAATAGTTAGCAAATGGAGATAGGTATAAAGGTCAATAGTGGTAATAATTGATGCATACAAAATAATAAGAAAAAGATCTGTCCATAAATGTTTTAGAAAGAAAAATATGGCTTTGTAATTGTTTTTAACTAACATATTTCAAGTTTCAGATTATTGGTTTTGAGTGTTTACGTTTTATCACTTTTTTAATAATAAGACGGTCACCATAATAGTGACCGTTTTATTAAATGCTGAATACGGCTTTAAATTCATTTAATCCTTATTCTTTTCTAAAAGCTCTGGCCGCATCTCTTTCTAAGTCAAGATATTGTTCTTTACCCGTATTCACTGTAACAAAAGAGATAGTTCCTCCAACGAATTCACTTGTAGATGATGTATACTGTTTGCTTACCGGATCACCACTATCATAACCCACACAAAGACCATCTCCTACAAGTGTAAATTTACCTACCTGAGCTTTCATTGCACCTGTTGAAACCTGTTTGTCATTGATATACAATTTTGCAGTTCCGATTGATTCGTGGTGTTCACCGGCTTTTTCTTTGGTGAATTCCATTCCAAAAGTATATTTACCAGGTTTTAAAGGCTCAGCAGAAACCAATTGTTGTTCTGTAATACCAAGGAAATTATAAACATAATACAATTTATGATCCTTGATAAATAAACTGTGACCTCCAAAACGGGAGCCGTGGGCAAAAATTACCCCGGCGGTATTGGCATCAGTTAGCTCTACATTAGCTACAATTTTATATGATTTTCCTCTGATATTAACAGCCACTGCTTCTGGAACCTGACTGGTGTGAGGATAATAGGTATAGCTATCACGCACAGATTCTTCGGTAGGTCGTTCAATACCAGCCTGAACAACTGCAGGATGATCATCTAATGGTAAAGCATTATTTTTCAATGCTTCTTCCATATATAATTTCTTCAATGCCTCCAGCTTTTCCGGATTTTTTTGTGCTAAATCAACAGACTCAGCACGATCTGTATCGGTATGATACAATTCCCATTTATCCTGGTCAAATTTACCAACACCTGTAAGGGGCGCATGGACTGCTACTGCTTTCCAGCCATCCTGCCAGATAGCTCTGGTTCCCAGCATGGTATAATACTGCACTTTCTTTTGCGTAGGTGCATCTGGTTTTGCATCGAACGTATATTTCATCGAAATACCAGATATTGGATACTGGTCAACTCCTTTATACACTTTTGGCATTTCAAGTCCACAAATATCAAGAAGGGTAGGAACGATATCAACTGCATGATGGTATTGATTGCGCACTTCACCACGGGCTTTTATACCCTTAGGCCATGAAATTACCAATGGATCGGCAGTACCTCCGGCATAATTGGAATAACGCTTGAACATTTTAAAAGGAGTTGAAAAAGCAGCAGCCCATCCTGTTGGATAATGCTCATAGGTGTTTGGCCCGCCCAATTCGTCAATTAGTTTCATATTCTCCGCTAAATCATCGGGATAACCATTGAAGAATTTATTTTCATTTACAGAACCACTCGGGCTTCCTTCTCCTGACGCACCATTGTCGGCTGCATATAATATTATGGTATTATCATACTGCCCAGTTGCTTTCAAATGGTCAATAATGCGTGCAACCTGATCATCGGTATATTCAGAAAATGCGGCATACACCTCACACAAGCGAGAGAATAATTTTTTTTCATCGGCATTCAGTGTATTCCATGGACGCACAGCATCAGCCGGATTTGCCTGATCTGTTGGCATTGGGTTCCATTCTGTCAGTTTGGTCCCTTTTGGAAAAATTCCTTTATCAATCATGCGGGGCAAAACCCATTTGCGATACGCATCATACCCATCATCAAATTTTCCTTTGTATTTTGCAATATAATCTTTAGGTGCCTGGTGTGGTGCATGATTAGCCCCCGGGCAAAACCACATAAACCAGGGCTTGGAAGGATTCGCTGATTTTTGATCACTCAGCATTTTAATTGCCTGATCAGCAAGATCCTTGGATAAGTGATAGCCTTTTTCAGGGCTATAGGGCTGTTCGATAGCGTGGTTGTCTTCTGTTAGATCCGGATAGAATTGATTGGTTTCTCCTCCAATAAATCCATAAAACCGATCAAATCCTTGTTGTAATGGCCATTGGCTTTTACTTGCTCCTGCCGAAAGATCGGTTTCCGGCACATTATGATCTTTTCCTAACCAAAAAGTACTCCATCCATTCTCCTGTAAGATTTGAGCCATCGTCGCGGTCTGAGCCGGCAGCAAACAACTGTATCCCGGAAACCCATTTGCTCCTTCGGTAATAGTTCCCATACCATTAAGGTTATGATTTCGTCCTGTAAGAAGAGAAGAACGTGTTGGAGAACAAAGTGCAACCGTATGCCACTGGGTATAAGTTAAGCCCTCGGCAGCCAATTTATCCATAGTTGGCATACTGATTCTTCCGCCATACGGAGACCAGGCCGCCAGTCCTGTATCATCATAAAGGATAAAAAGGATATTGGGTGAGCCCTCCGGGGCTTTCTTACGGATGAAGGGCTTCCAGTCTGGTGTTGATTCCCGGACATCCAATTTTATAACCCCTTTGAAAGGTTCCTGAGCATAACCGCAATAACCTAATAATATTACAGTGAGAATTGAGAACAGTATTTTTTTACTCATAATCATTAAATTTTAAATTAATAAATCCTGAACGTTAAAAAAGAACTAAATACAGAAGCAGTAAAAAGTATGAAATAATGAATTAATTATTTTTTAATACTCATAAAATCAGTTTCTTACATTGTGATTGATAATTAAATATATAAAGCTGAATTACATAGCTTTGAAAGAATCAAATAAAAGTAGCGATTAACAAAACAGCTAAAATGCAAACTGTGAAATAAATGGTTGCAACTTATAATTTGAAACCAAACTTGTTCAACTCAGTTGATTAATAGTTTTATATATACTTATTTTAAATGTCCTAAAAGCTAGTTATGTGTACAGTTTTTTTGACTCTGGCAGATGACTGTATTCAGGTTTGAAATTTATGTTATATAGTTATTATTCTAACTCCGTATCGACCACCATAAAAAAACTCCTTAAGAAATTAAGGAGTTTTTTTATGGTATATTTTCAGGATATACTCGCGCCGCCAGAGTTGTTTATAAATTCTGATTTTCGAATTACTTATTTTTCTTTACGAATAAGTTCAATTTTAGTATCCATATTTCCTCTTATTAACTTTACAGAAGTAGCTTTTCTATCCATAAAATCAAATTGTAACAAGTTTGGATAATCTATAATTTTAAATAAACCATTTTTCAAATACACCAACTCGTTATCATTTTTCCCTTTAAAATGCTCCAATATTACTGATTCAGCATAGAGACGGTTATTTCTTTCTACTATTTTGGTTTCTACACCTTGTCCATAAAGAAAATCTTCATAAGTTCCAATTAGTTTTTCCTTTAGAGATAGAGGCATTTCCTGAATGCTTTCATTAGTTGTTTCATTGTTCCAATCCATCAGCTTCAGAATGGTTTTTTGAGTTTGCGCCATTACAGGGAAACGATTGGGTTTTTCGCCATTGGCCAGAAATGCAAAGCCGTTTCCATCTGTCATGGTAGCGCCAACATTACCGCCGACTCCTGTATTAGAACCGTTGCAAAAGAACCAGTCATAGTTGTTGTAACCAAAAGACTTTTGCCATCCGTAGCTCCAGCCTCCAACAGCATTTTTTAGAGCTGTTACTGCTGTTACTTTTTTTGCTACATTATTAGAAATTACTTTGTTGTTTTTATTGCGTAAGGCATTTTGCATTTCAATAGCCAATTTAGCTAAATCAGTTGGCGTAGACCACATGCCTGATGGGGCAACTTGTGGCGTAATGGGCAAACCTGTTTTAATCACTTTTCCGTCTTTATCATGGACAAGAGCCACATTTGTTAGAAATCCATTTTCATTTGGCTGGATCATTGTCGTATTTTTCAAACCAAGAGGAGAGAAAATATATGCTGCCGCAAGCTCTGCCATAGGTTTATTAAACGTGTCTTCTAAGGCCATTTGAATAATGGTATAACCACCGCCACTGTATTGCCAACTGGTTCCCGGCGTAAACAAAAATTCTATTTCTTTATCATATCTCGAAATCTGCCCTAAAAGGCTTTGTTTTATTGTCGGAATTGCTTCTCCTTCATAATAGTCTTCAAAACCATCCTGAGTTGTACCAGCGGTATGATTTAGAAATTGTCTCCACGTTGGGCTGTTATTTTCTGTAAACTTGCTTTTTGGTAAATGCCAGCGTTTTAGAAAAGGGTCTATTGGATCATCTAAATTAATTAATCCTTTCTCTTCGAGCATAAAACAAAGAAGCGCCGTGATGGGTTTTGAAATTGAGGCTGTAGAAAAAGCGGTATTCTGGTCTATTTTTTCTTTCGAATCTGTAGATTTTACACCAAATTGCTTTGAATATACAATCTCGTAATTTTCAAAAACTACAACACTAAATCCGGGAAGTTTGTATTTTTCTAATTGTTTGTCAATATTTAAACTGTCTGTCAAAAAGCTATAGTTTTTATTTTTTGACAATGCTTTATGGCTTGTCTGACAATTTGCATTTGTAACTATAAGAAGTACTAGTATATAAATAATATTTTTCATCGCTATGTTTTATTTATTTTAAAATTGTACCATAAATAACATTCAACATGTCTTGTCTCAATTTTGAATTTCTTTGGTTTAGTAATAGTATAATACCCCAATTTTTAGTTCTGCTGTAACATATAATAGAAGATTCTCCCATAGAATCGCCGGATTTTAAGTAAATAGTATCTCCATCACTCGTTGAAATGTTTACCGCTAATCCCATTTCTCTTTTTTCATCTTTATAAAAGATTTTTTCTGTAATGATGGCCGCTTTTCCTATTGTAGTTTCTTTATTTAAAACCGCTTTCAAATACGTAATCATATCAAAAGCATTCGATTTTATTAATCCCGCTGGTGCTGTCACATTCCAGTTCAGGAATTCCTGATTAACGCCTTCGGGGCTGTGCCCCACTGTTTTGTTTTTTACGCTATACTTTTTTGTCAATGTCGTTTTCAATTTTAATGGCTCAATTATTTTTTGGGTAATAATGGCATCGTAACTTTTGCCATAAACCGTTTCTAAAATTTGTCCTAATAATGTATAACCAATAGTAGAATAGCGGTATTTTCCGTAATCAATTAGTTGCGTAGAATTATTAACCAAAGTGGTCAATGAATTTTCGTTTACGCTATTTAAAGGCTGTTGCACATTTATTTCTATCAATTTACCAAAATCAAGATCAGGCAAACCAGATTGGTGTGAAGCCAAATCTGAAATTTTTATTTTGTTTTTAAGATTTTCATGCAGCACATATACTTTTGGAAGATAGTTATCAATATAATCATCTAGTTTTATTTTATTCTCCAGAACCGCTTGTGCAATTAAATTTGAAGTCAAAATTTTTGTAATCGAAGCAATTTCAAACAGTGACTTTTCATTGATATCAATTTGGCTTTCCTTACTTAATTTACCATAAGCGGTAAAATTTTCTTTATCGTTTTGGATAAAACCAACGCTTATTCCCAAGCCTGGATTTTTTTGATAATTATCCTTTATTATAGAATCAATCTTTTTAAAATTCTCTTGTCCAAAAGAGAAGTTGTATAGTAATAAAAGTGTTGCTAAAAATGGTATTGAAGTTTTCATGGTATCGAATTTTTTTTGGTTAAAAATTATTTCGATACAAAGATGTGGAAGAAGCAAGTGCTGTGCGACCGAATGAAAAGATTCGAACGCATTTGTCTGAAAAAATAAGTACGAATCGTTTCAGCTATAAGTACGAGTAATTACAAAAAACTGAATTACAATTGCTTACGATACGAAGTTGGCGTGTTTCCGGTATGTTTTTTAAAAGCGGTATTAAATGAAGATTTCGAATTAAATCCCACTTCGTACAGGATTTCAAGAATAGTTACTTTACTTTTTGTATCATCTTTTAAAATTTCCATCGCATTTTCTATTCGATACGTATTAACGAAATCGTAAAAATGCTGTTCTAATTTATGATTGATTAAAAGAGATAAATCACGAACAGGAATTTTGATTGCCACAGAGACATCCTGAATGGTCAAGGAAGGATTTAAAAATGGTTTTTCCTGAACCATATACTGCTTCAATTTTGATAAAGCGGCGTTGTATTCTTTTTCGTTTACGATTGCCGGTTCATTATTTTTTTCTTCTAAAACAATATCAGAAACGAGTTTTAGTTTTGAATCGATATTTCTAAATAAATCGGGATGATTTAATGCCTTATATAAATACCAGCAAATAATAAAAAGCTCTAATACTAAAACTACAATTTTGATCCACTCAGAGATATATGGATAACTTGAAAATTTAAAAATGTTTTTTAAAATGACAATCAAATATAAAATTGAAAGGACACTTGTAAACTGAAACAGCCAATTATAGGAATTAATACTTGCGCCGGCATTATTTTCAAGATATAGTTTTTTTGCTTTTCTTAATAGCATAAAAACAGCAAAAACATATACAACAGTCTGAAGATGAAAAAGAATATGATTGAACTGCAATTCTATCATACTTTGACGATGTATAATAAAATTAATTTTAGAGGCATTATCTACCGTATAAAAACGAGGCAATAAGACAATATTAGCAATTAAAAAAGGAAGCAAATGCAGGATGTATTTCGGCTTAAACTTAAAATCAGAATAACAAACTGATAAAACATACAGATAAAAAACAGGAATTTGTAAAAAGGCAAGTGTATTTCTTAACATTCCCAGATTTGAAGGGCCATCTGATATTATTTCAAATAAAGGCCCGCTGACATCGATAGCCGTTAGGCATAAAAAAGCAGCAAAAAGATAATTGCTTATCTTGTATTTTGTTTTAACTGTCACCAGAAAAAAGGCAAATAATAACGAAATGAACAGGGATATTATAGTTATAATAAGCAATACATTAATCTTATCATTCATTATTTTTTTGTGGTATAGTTAGGGTTTATAGTGTTTTAAAGGCGAATATAAGAAATATTATTACTACAATTTAGGAACTTTTGAAATTGAGTCAGAAATGGACTAGCGGCACAAATACCAACATCCTTTTTTAATGTAAAAACTTTAAATTATTTCAGTATATTTAAGAAGTATTAAAGCTTAACAAATGAATAAAATTATTGTTTTTTTGCACCTGATGCTTGCCCTGTTTAGCATCAGCATGGATTCTCAAACAAAAAAAAGTATAGACAGGAAAACTAAGTTTGACTACGACTGGAAGTTTAAATTGGGCGATCATCCTGATGCTTCGCATGTAAACTATAATGATGAAGGCTGGCGTAACCTTGACCTGCCCCACGACTGGAGCATTGAGGGTGCATTTGATGCCAAAAACCCAATGGGTAAAGATGGTGGCTATCTGCCGGCCGGCATTGGCTGGTATCGAAAAACAGTAAATATTCTGGCGGTGGACAAAGGTAAAAAACTGAGCCTTTATTTTGAAGGAGTTTACATGAACTCCGAAGTGTTTATAAACGGTACATCGTTAGGAGTTAGGCCTTATGGTTTTTCATCATTCTCTTATGATATAACCCCCTATGTAAAATTTGGGCAAAATAATGTTATTGCAGTACGTGTAGACAACTCACAGCAAAAAAATTGCCGATGGTACAGCGGCTCCGGCATTTACAGGCATGTTTGGCTCACGGCTACAAATCCTGTGCATACAGATCCATGGGGTATAGCCATTAGTACACTCCAGACAGACGCCGAACAGGCTACTGTGAATGTAAAAGCCGTGTTGCAAAACGAAACTTCTTTACCTAAAAGTGTACAATTGGCTATCCAATTATATGACAGCAATAACAAAAAGGCCGGTAAAAAACAATTGTCTGTAAGTATGCCCTCCAATTCAATTAAAGAATTTTCTGTTGATATTGCAGTTAAAACACCTAAATTTTGGTCGCCGGAGATGCCTTACTTATACAAGGCTGAGATAAGTATATTGGAAGGCAAAAATGTTGTTGATGAAATTTCACAATCATTCGGGATTCGGGCAATAGAATACAGCGCAGATAAAGGCTTTTTATTAAATGGCAAACAGACAAACATTAACGGAAGCTGTGTACACCACGATAATGGGGCATTAGGGGCTGCTGCCTATGACCGTGCCGAAATAAGAAAAGTAGCATTACTAAAATCAGCAGGTTTTAATGCGGTAAGGACCAGCCATAATCCGCCATCTGAGATATTTTTAAATGCCTGCGACAGTTTAGGTCTGTTGGTGATGGATGAGTCTTTTGATGGGTGGAGGGAGAAGAAAAATACATACGACTACTCCGTTTATTTTGATGCATGGTGGCAAAAAGATATTGAAGCCATGGTTTTAAGGGACCGGAACCACCCATCTATTGTTTTTTGGAGCACGGGCAATGAAATTATTGAGCGTAAATCGCCCGAAGCAGTAGAGACTGCCAAAAAGTTGGCCAGCCTGATACGAAAACTTGATCCTACACGCCCCGTAACTTCGGCTATGACCACCTGGGATGAAACCTGGGAAATATTTGATCCCTTATTTGCAGCGCATGATATAGGCGGTTATAATTATCAAATGCACCATGCCGAAGAAGACCATAAAAGGGTTCCGAACCGTATAATTATACAAACAGAGTCTTTTCCAAGGGATGCTTTTAACAACTGGAAAGCGGTAAACGACCTCCCTTACGTTATAGGTGATTTTGTATGGACAGGCATGGATTACCTTGGCGAATCAAGTATCGGGAGGTATTACTACAAAGGTGAAATAGAAGGTCAACACTGGCAAGCAGAATTTTTTCCATGGCACGGCTCTTATTGTGGCGATATAGATCTAATTGGCTGGAGAAAACCTATTTCTCACTATAGGGAGATCCTTTACAGCAGCAGCAAAAAAATATACCTCGCTGTTAAGGAACCCGACGGTTATTATGGCGAAATTAAAGAAACAATGTGGTCTGTTTGGCCTACTTGGGAAAGCTGGACCTGGCCCGGGCACGAGGGCAAAAGTATTGAAGTCGAGGTATATTCTAATTATGATAAAGTGCGGCTTTATTGCAATGGTTCCTTAGTTGGTGAAAAGCCAACCACCCGAAGTGAAGAGTTTAAAGCCGTTTTTAAGATGCCCTACCTGCAAGGAGAATTAAAGGCTGTGGGTATGGTTAACGGTAAAGAAACAGAGATAACGACATTGAAAACCGCAGGAGAAACAGCTAAAATAAAATTAAGCCCGGATAATACCACACTTAAAGCAGATGGGCAGGATCTTATTCATGTAATGGTCGAGCTTACCGATGCGCAGGGCATACCACAGCCTAATGCAGAAAACCAACTTACATTTGAGGTTACAGGCGCCGGGACTATTGCTGGTGTGGCAAACGCAAATTTAAAAGATATCGACCCCTATATCTCTACCCGCCATAAAGCCTGGAAAGGGCAGGCATTGTTGATTATAAAAAGCAAAAGGGAAAAAGGCACCATACAGCTTAAAGTCACTTCGCCAGGTATACAAAGCCAAATTCTAACCTTAAAGTCAAAATAAAATCAAAAACGAAAACAAAAAAAATATAATATATTGATTAATATTTTTTAAATAAAAAAAGGCGCCAATTGAAGACAATTGGCGCCTTTTGGCTGTAGTGACCTCTTTATATGTCTTAAATATTTTGGTTTGTGCTAAGGTAGTGTGCTGCCCAAAAGTTATGTTATACAATTTAAAGTAATCATTACCCAACTACAATGTAATTAGGGTATGAGCGATTATTTCTATGAATGTCAAATAAATAAAATCCACATATTTTAAGATTAATGCTTTGTCTAAATTTTATTAAGTATTTATATAGTACTTTTGGAAATTATAAAGCGCTTCAATATGACAAGTCCTAAAAATTCAACCGTAACTTCTAATAACCTGGAAGAAAATGAGCCATTAAAAATTATACTGGCCGAAGATGATCAGGATGATCAGGAATTATTTATGGAAGCGCTGAATGCAACAGAAGTCCCTTCTGAAGTTATTACAGTAGAAAACGGAGAGGAATTGTTGAACACCCTGAAAGATCCGGCTGAACCAAATCCAGATATTGTTTTTATAGATATCAATATGCCCGTTAAAGGAGGTAAAGAGGCACTTGCAGAAATAAAGAGTGATGAAGAACTTAAGGAGATTCCTGCAGTTATGCTCTCCACATCCAATCATCCTCAAGATATTGAGGAGACTTTTAACAAGGGAGCAAACCTATATGTACAAAAACCAAGTTCCTTTACCGGTTTTATCCTCATTCTAAAAAAAGTATTCGTTCTCCACTGGACAAAAGCTTTGATGAATCCGGTAAAAAATATATTTTTTGTTTCTGAAAAGAATATTTCTCATAAGGATTAAATAATAGTCTTTCTCTTGCGTATGATAATTAGATACGCTTTTCTATTTATTGGTGAATCAGTGTGCTTGCCGATAGCATTTTCTTTTCCAATAGAAAATCTCTTTAAGCCTCAATTAAACCTCTAATTTTTCTACAATGGGGGTGTCTTTGAGATGCAGAATTATATTAATGTAAAATAAAAAACTCAATTTCAGTAACTTCTCATTTTAAAGTGGTACATTTGAGCAATTAAATACATTAAAATGCAAGAAGGTACAGTAAAATTTTTCAATGAAGAAAAAGGATTCGGATTTATAACTCCAAGTAATGGAGGAAACGAAGTTTTTGTTCATGTTTCAGGTCTATCAGAAAACATTCGTGAAAACGATGAAGTACGATATGACATCGAAGAAGGCCGCAGAGGTCCAAACGCAGTAAACGTAGTAATAGCATAATATACTATAACAGTTAACTTAAAAAAGGCATCTGCTCAGCAGATGCCTTTTATTGTTTATATAATGGTGTAATATTGATTTTTCTTAATAATACATAACCAATGACTATAAATTTAAATTGTCCGATTTTAAACGTTATTGGGATCGACGAATTGTTCAATAGAAATTATAGTTATTGAAATTTGTTTCAGATGTAAAATAGTGATTTTCGCAAATCAGGGATGATTAAAGAAACAAACTATATAGGAAGTATAATATGAAATGCTGCTCCTACATTCTCTTTGTGGCAAAAAAAGCAGCTACATGTAATAGACACTATAGATCTGATTCAAGTTCTTTAAAAGCGTTTTTAATAAATCCTTCCTTATCAGCATTCATCTGTGCCAGTAACTCCTTTCTTTTTTCAGGAATGTCGGTATATTTTTCCGCCCAAAGATTAATTTCAACAATTATTGGAATTAAATCCATTCCTTTCTGTGTCAATTGATATAATACTTTAGCTTTACTGTCTGGATGCCCCAGTTTCTGAATAATTCCGTTTTCTTCCAATGAAAGCAGTCGGGCAGCTAAAATGTTAGTTGCTATCTTTTCATCAGATTTGGCCAATTCGCCATAGGTACATTTTTTTTTAAGCATTAAATCCCTCACAATCAACAGCGACCACTTGTCACCAAAGGCTTCAAGTGAAAAACTTACCGGGCAGTCTGATCTCTTTTTTTGAGTTTTCATAAAATAAACATAAAATCACTTGCGTTTTGCAAGTAAATGTTTTTATATTTGTACTTGCAATTTGCAAGCAAATATACAAATAATAATTTAAGCTAAGAAATAATGGAATTAAAAGAAAAAACAATATTGATTACCGGTGGTTCTGCCGGAATCGGATTAGAGGCTGCCAAACAATTTATTGAAGAAGGAGCTAAAGTAATTATTACAGGAAGAGATCAGAAAAAATTAGATCTTGCCAAAAAAATGTATCCATCCATTACGACCATTAAAAGTGATGCGTCCAGCCGGGAAGCTGCGGTTGCTTTGTACAATCAAATTAATGAAATGGGTGGAATAGATGTACTTTATAACAATGCCGGAATTATGAATGGACAGGATAATTTAGGTTTCAGTAATTCAAAACATTTTGAGAAAGCTGCCATAGAAATTAATACTAACTACTTAGGAGTTATTCTCTTAAATGACCTTTTTCTGGATATGCTTAAAAGTAGAAAAGAAGCAGCTATTATCAATACATCATCGATATTGAGTTACACGCCATCTAATCTTGTACCAACTTATTCAGCATCAAAAGCTGCGGTACGTTTTTATACCGAAGCATTACGAGATCATTTACAGATAATTGGAAGCACCATAAAAATATTTGAATTATTGCCACCGTTGGTAAAAACAAATATGTCTGAGGGAATGGAAGGTAAATCGATAACACCAGATGTGCTAATTGATGCTTTGATAAAAGGATTAAAAAACAATACGTACACTATCCGTGTTGGCGATACAAAAGCGATTTATCTGTTAAATAGATTTTTACCAAAGTTAGCTTACAAGTTATTGAATCATAAAGGTATTACAGCCAGATTGCAATCTTAATTTGTATAAAAATATTTAACTAAACATAAAATGAACAGTGTTCATTTTATTTTATACCTTTGTGCTTAGTAAGCCTGGAAAAGAAATAAGTATGAGTATAGTTGATAGAAAAGCAAGAGAAAAAGAAGCTTTAAAAGCCCTTATATTAAAAGGTGCTAAAAAGCTTTTTGTTGAAAAAGGAATTGAACAGACTACCATAAGAAACATTGCTGAAGAAATTAACTACAGTGTAGGCACTGTGTATGTTTATTTTAAAGATAAAAACGATATTCTCCATGATCTTCATACAATAGGTTTTGAGGAATTAGATAATTATTTTATGGAGTTATATACTATAGAAGATCCGAAGGAAAGATTAAAGAAAATGGGGTTTACCTATATCAAATTTGCCATAGAAAATTCTGAAATGTACGATTTGATGTTTAATCTAAAAGCTCCAATAGAATTCCTGAAAGACTCCGAGAATGAAGAGTGGGATGAAGGATGTACAGCATTTGGATTAGTGAAAAAAACTATTGAAGAATGTATTAACAAAGGTCATTTTAAAGGTCATAACGTAGAACCATTGGCATTTATGGTTTGGAGTTTGGTACATGGTATGTGCTGTCTGGAAATTCACCAGAGAATTAAAAACGTAAATTTTACGAACCCGGATACCATTTTGTACGACGGATACAATGAATATTTGAAAATGATCGAAAAGCTTTAAAAATTTTTTAACCAAAAAAATGAACGATGTTCAAATTATAAACAATGTATAATAGATGAAAATTAAACTAACTTTTGCATTACTCTGTCTAGGATATTTAGGGTATGCACAAAATAAGCTCGAAAGTTATATACAGACTGGCTTAAAAAATAACGAAGTAATCAGGCAGCATAATTTTGACATCAATAAAAGCATGTATGCCTTAAAAGAAGCACAAGCTTTATTTTATCCAACAGTTTCCTTAAACGCAAATTACACCAAAGCAGATGGCGGAAGGACAATCGATATTCCCATTGGAGATATGCTGAATCCGGTGTACAACACTTTAAATCAGATTACCAATTCTAACGCTTTTCCAATATTAGAAAATCAGTCGGTTTTGATAAATCCGGATAATTTTTATGATGCTAAAATTCATACTACGATGCCATTGCTGAATTTTGAAATTATTTATAATAAAAGAATCAAAACCCAGCAGACTACACTTCAAAAAATAGAACTCGAAATCTACCAAAGAGAGTTAGTAAAGGAAATTAAAATTGCCTATTACAAATACCTGCAGTCGGTTGAAGGAATTAAGATTTATGAAGACGCTTTGGCTTTGGTAAAAGAAAATCAAAGGGTAAATCAGGCTTTATTTAGAAATGAAAAAATAAACAGGACTGCCGTTTTACGAAGCGATAATGAGGTAATCCGCATTCAGGCCAATTTAGAAACCGCCCAACAAACCAGTAATAATGCCAGATCGTATTTTAATTTTTTATTGAATCAAAAACTTGATACCGCAATAGAAACGGATGAGAATGAAGCAGCTCCAATAGAAGTCTTTTCAGAAAATACCCAAAATAGAGAAGAACTGCAAAAGCTGATGCAGGCCAAAGAAATCAATGAAAATGTTAGCAAGCTGACCAACTCATACTGGCTGCCAAAAGTAAATGGCTTTGCTGATTTTGGAATTCAGGATTTTGATTTTGAAGTTGATAAGCAATCACGCTATTATTTTGCCGGTGTGGGTTTAGAGTGGAATATTTTTTCGGGAAATAAAAACAAGTATAAATTGAAACAAGTCGAAGAGGATCAGAAAAAAATAAGTTCCCAGACTGATAATGTCAAACAGCAATTACTGCTTCAGTTTCAGGTTTCACAGAACAATCTAAAATCGGCCTTGGAGCAGTTCTATGCAGATAAAAATCAAAAACAGTCGGCCAAAAAATACAACGACGATATTACCAAACTATACAAAGAAGGTCAGGCGATTTATATAGAGCTTCTGGATGCACAGAACCAATGGGTAAATGCACAGCTTAATACCAATATTTCGCTTTATAATTCCTGGATTGCTTTTGCAGAATTAGAAAGAGCCAACGCCACTTTTACTTTTAACTAAAAACAAAAAATAATGAAATCAACGATTCAAAAATACCTAAAAGGCAGTTTTATACCAGATAGTAGAAAAAGCCTGATTATATTGCTTGTTTTATCGCTTTTTTGCGCCTGTAAAGAAGAAAAAAAAGAAAAATCACCCTTTGAAACCGCAGATGTTATTCCGATTAAAATAGCCTCAGTTCAATCTTTGGCGCTTAATAATACCATAAGTGCATCAGGTTTAGTAACAACAGAAAATCAGGCAAATTACGGGTTTAAAATCGGAGGCATCATCAATCGTATTTATGTAGAAGAAGGACAGTTTTTTAAGAAAGGACAGCTTTTGGCATCATTGGACGAAACAGAAATTAATGCCGGTTTAAACCAAACCGATTTGAATCTCAAAAAGTACGAACGTGATTATAAACGAGCAGATAATTTGTACAAAGACAGTGTTTATACATTAGAACAGCTTCAGAATACAAAAACAGGCCTTGACATTGCTAGAAAACAGAAAGATGCTGTTGCTTTTAATGCACGTTATTCTAAAATTTATGCTGCTGCGGATGGTTTTGTTTCGAAGAAAATAGCAAGTGAAGGAGAAGTAGTCGGTGCAGGATCGCCAATTCTGGCTATAAATGAAACTAGCCAAAACAATAATTATCTGCTAAAAGTAGGATTGACAGACAAAGAATGGGCCACGATAAAAGTAGGGCAGAAAGCCACTGTAACGCTTGACGGTTATCCTGACGAAAAATTTGGCGCTTTTATTTTTAGAAAATCGCAGGCGGCAGATGCAGCATTGGGTTCTTTTCAGGTCGAATTAAAACTGAGCCTTAAGAAAAGTAAACCAGCAGTCGGAATGTTTGGAAAAGCCGAAATAAAAGCAGAACACTCAGAAGATTTTATGATCATTCCATACAATTCACTTATTGAAGCAGACGGAAACAAAGCGTTTGTTTTTATTGTAGAGAATAACAAAGTAAAACGCCAGCCGGTAACAATTAATAAATTTGAGAACAATAAAGTATTCATAGAAGAAGGTCTTCAGAAAACAGATCAAATCGTAATCTCCAACAGTGCTTATCTCAACGAACAATCAACCATCAAGATCATTAAATAATCACTATCATGAAAATAACAAACTTTGCTGTTAAGAATTATCAGTTTACGCTGATTATATTTCTGCTGGTTGCTGTGGTAGGTTATCTTACCCTGTTTACCATGCCAAGGGCTGAAGATCCTGCAACACATCCACCGCAATATTTAATTACTGTAATTTATCCCGGCACAAGTCCGAAAGATATGGAGGAACAGGTCGTAAAACCGATCGAGAACAAAATTTACGGACTCGAAAATATCGAAAAAATATTAACCACAGTAGAAGACGGTGTTGCTGCTTTTCAGGTGAAATTTAAATACGGCGTTGATGTAGATAACAAATATCAGGAAATTTCTACGGAAATGAATGCGCTTAAAAACAGTGAACTTCCCAAAGATATTTATCAAATAAAAACCGAAAAAATTGCTTCATCAGATGTAAAAATCCTTCAGTTGGCTTTGGTTTCTGAAAATGCATCAGACAAAAAACTGCGTGATGAAGCGGATAAGCTTAAATCTAAGATTGAGAAAATAACCAATCTTAAAGATGTAAAATACGTCGGAATTCCAGAGCAGGAAATTCGCATTGACTTACAGTTGGAAAAACTGGCGCAGCTAAAAATTCCGTTAAACATAGTCATGGGAAGTCTGCAAAGCGAAGCAGCCGATATTCCGGGAGGAAGCATAGACTTAGGCAGTAAAGTATTTAATGTAAAAACCAGCGGTAAATTTAAAAATGCCGATGATGTAGCTAATACGGTAATTTATAATGCAAACGGAAAAATAATCTATATGAGAGATGTAGCCGAAGTAGGCTATAAGTCCCAGGTTGTCGATCATATTACACGCATCAACGGACACCGTTGTGTGCTCGTGACAGCCGGAATGAAAGATAATGTAAACATTACTGATGTACAAAAAGAATTCATGCCAATTGTAGACGAATTTTCTAAAGAATTACCGTCAAACATAAAATTGGTTAAAAACTTCGATCAGGCGAATATGGTATCGCAGCGTCTGGGACATTTAGGTTTTGATTTTATGCTGGCAATTGTTTTGGTAATTGTTACATTACTTCCATTAGGTTTAAGAGCTTCTGCAATTGTGATGATTTCTATTCCGTTATCGCTCGCATTAGGATTAATTGCAATGAATGCTTTTGGTTTTTCTTTAAATCAGTTAAGTATCGTTGGCCTGGTGGTAGCTTTGGGATTACTGGTGGATGACAGTATTGTTGTTGTCGAAAATATAGAACGCTGGTTACGAGAAGGACATTCAAAAATGGATGCAGTCCTTAAAGGCACCAAACAAATCGGAATTGCCGTAGTGGGCTGTACTGCAACACTTATTATCGCTTTTTTACCGCTGACTTTTCTGCCGGATGTTTCGGGAGAATTTATCAGAAGTTTACCGATGGCGGTTATTACCAGTGTATTGGCATCGATGATTGTAGCTTTGACATTGGTGCCGTTTTTAGGAAGCCGATTTTTAAAAACACACGATCATGCGGGAGGAAATATTTTTCTTCAGTATCTTCAAAAATTCCTGACCAGAGCGTACCGTGATATTATGCCAAAAGCATTAAAATATCCGAGAACAACTATTGCTATTTCTATCGTTTTAAGCATCACCGCGTTTGGACTGTTTAAAGTAACCGGTTTTAAGTTATTCCCGACTTCAGAAAAACCAATGTTTCTTATCAATATAAAATTACCGCTTCAGGCCAATATTTTAGAAAGTGACCGTGTGACCAAAATTGTAGAAGCCGAGCTGAAAAATCATAAAGAAATTGTTTATTACACTTCGAACGTTGGTAAAGGAAATCCGCAGATTTATTACAATGTGCATCCACAGGACAGAAAACCCGATTTTGCCCAGATTTTTGTCCAGCTCGAAGATGAAGCAAAACCAGCGGAAAAAACGGCATTAATTGAAGAGCTGCGAACTAAATTTAAAACGATGCCTTATGCAAAAGTGGAGGTAAAAGATTTTGAACAGGGAACCCCAATAGAAGCTAATATTGTCGTAAGATTATTTGGTGAAGACCAGGAAGTATTGCGTAAGCTTTCTTCACAGGTAGAAACTATTCTAAGAAATCAGGAAGGAACCGTGTATATTAACAACGAGTTGAATACGTATAAAACAGACGTTAAAGTTAAAATCAATAAAGAAAAAGCTAGAACATTAGGCGTACTGACAAGCGAAGTAGATAAGGTAATACGCCTTTCTGTAGCAGGATTAACGGTCGGTGATTATATAGATGACAGGGGTGATGCCAGAAATGTAACACTAACATTGCCACGAGATAAATTTTCGAATCTTGATGCCTTGAAGAATTTATATGTAAATAACCTTCTGGGAGCGCCGATCGCACTGAATCAGATTGCTGAAATTTCGTTTGAAACTTCTCCAACCGCAATTAATCATTTTAACAAATCACGCTTTTCAAAAGTAACCGCTTTATCAGCAAAGGGTTATTATGCCAATGATTTATTGACGCACATTGTTCCAAAACTGGATCAATTGAAAATGCCAAAAGGATATTATTACAAATTATCAGGTGAAAAAGAATCCGAAGGCGATGCGCTGGGTGGTAACTTTCTGGCAGTAATTATTTTAAGCACCTTTTTGTTTGTTGCGGTTTTATTGCTGCAGTTTAAAACTTTTAAAGGAATTATTATTGTATTATCTATTATACCGCTGGGAATTTTGGGCGGTGTGTTATTATTGCTTCTCAATGGAAGTCCGATGTCTTTGGTTGCTATAATCGGTTTTATTGGTCTTTCGGGAATTCAGGTAAAGAACTCTTTGCTGCTGGTAGATTTTACCAATCAGTTAAGACAGGAAGGATATTCGATAGATGAAGCGATTGCCATTGCAGGAGAAACCCGTTTTCTGCCAGTAGTGCTGACATCCATCACTGCAATTTGTGGTTTGATTCCGATTGCCTTAAACTCAAATCCTTTGATCGCACCATTAGCCATTGTTTTAATTGGCGGTTTAATCAGTTCTACAATATTATCACGAATTGTAACGCCGGTGATGTATAAATTGATTCCTCCTAGTATTGAAAAGAAGTAAAGAAACAGAAAAATGGGATTTTTTTAAATTAAGATTATTTTTAAAGATCAAATAGGTGTAACCAGACATTTTTTTTTCATAATTTAAAGGTTTAGAAAGATGAAACACTTATTTTTATGTAAATACATATTTTTGCAGTTTTTTTTTCTTTGCTTTTACTGTGATTCTAAAAAAGGAAATAAAAACGAAAAATGAGTTAACTCTGTTTAATAGGGTATATGAAAAAAAGCGCCAATTGTCTTCAATTGGCGCTTTTTCGCTGTGTTCAATTGAGGATTTGCTGTCAAAATGAATGATAATCTTAATTCTGTTTAATTTATTCTATATTTTATAGGGCTTCATAAAGATATATAATAAAACAATACACACTTACAGAGAACAATTTAGATTAGAATTAATTCTAAAGTATTACAATCAATTAAAATTGAATAATGCTGCTCAAAGCATTCCGAAACTACTGGTCAAATTATACCGAAAGTATATGGTGTGACAAACCAATTTTTTGACTATTCTCATTTTGTATATAAACTTTTGTGCCGTTTTCCCCACTGCTCCATATGCTGGATTATCGGTCTTAATTCATAGCCAATTTCTGTTAACTCATATTCTACTTTAGGAGGGACTTGAGCGTATACATTTCTCTTTATAATATTATCTTGTTCCAATTTCCGCAGTTGCAGCGTTAGCATACGTTCTGTAATATTTGGTATAGATTTCCTTAGTTCGCTAAAACGCATTTTGCCTTGTAATAGCCAGGAACAAATTACAAGTGACCATTGGCCGCCAATTATGTTTGCCGCGTATACTTCTGAACACTCATCTCCTAAGATTTTCTTATTTTCAAAATTTGTGCTTGTAATCTTAACTTTCGACATAACTTACATTTTTGATAGTACCTTACAATTGGTTGTCAATAAAGCCAATATGACTTTTATGTTATAGCTTCGCAGAACTATTCTATTTAAATAATTAAAGTTTAAAATTAAATCAAAAAAGGTAATGATGAAAAAAGACTTCACAAATATTTTATTATTTATGGCAGTACTCAACATTTATTCTAAAAATGAAAATGTAAAACTAAAAAAGACAATGAACATGAAAAACACATCTATATTAGTTAATGCAAACGAACATGTAAGAAAAGGAGAATACGAAGCGTACTTATCCTATCTCACTGAAGACACCAAATGGGTATTTGTGGGTGAGAGAACTCTTTTAGGAAAAGAAGCAGTAAGGCAATATATCAAAGAATTCTATCTGGCACCACCAGTATTTGATATGGAAAAAGCGATAGAGGAGGGCGACTTTGTAACTGCAACAGGTAACATTGCCTTAAAAAATGTGAATGAAGAATATGATCATTACATTTATTGTGACATTTGGCGATTTAATAATGGCAAAATAGCTGAATTAAAAGCATTCGTAATTGAGAAAAAGCCCTGACTTCAATAAACCACATAACAATATGGAGCTTATGCTGTACAATAATTAAACTTTACAATTTTATTTAATTGGCTATTAAATAAAATTTAGTTTAGCTGAATTTGTATTGATGTAAGTGGATTTCACTGCTATCGGGGCTAAGACTGCTGAGGAGCCCCGCTCTTTAGACTAATAGAAATAAGTAAGGTTATAAAAAAATGGCGCCAATTGTCTTCAATTGGCGCCATTTGGCTTTGTGACCTCGACGGGACAAATTACTATAAAATTTATGGAAGATTTAAAGAGATTAGCTTACTGGATGTAGGCGATGTCTTTCGTTGGCTTTATGAATTTGGTTTGGATGTCCTGTTGGGGATGAAGATAAAAGTTAATTGATTGCAAGAAAAAGCAATTGAATAATCTATTTGAAGTAGAGCAAACTTCCTTAACTTTTTGTGGCAAATTTAAAAGCACCTTAGTTTTAGATTTTTTTAAACTGTGTCATGTTTTTTAAGTATGATTATGGCGGGTGATGGGGGATGTTAGTTTGATGAGACGAATTTATTTGAAGATTAATTCTGACTTAATTTCTAATGATCAAATCGCTTTGATAGAAGCTACTTTCAGCCTCCTGTTTCAGCAAAAAGAAATAAAAGCTTCAGAGTAATCTGAAGCTTTTATTTTTTGAATTAACTTTACAATTACCACGAATATGGCAGTTAGTCAGCCCACTGTTTCTGATTATTCGATAATGATCTTTTTGGTGCTTTTTTCTGCTTTATCTTTTAAGGTCACAAAGTAGATTCCTGCAGCGAAACGTTGCGTGTCTACAGTAATACTGGAGCCTTCTATTTTTGATGAAAAAACTTTTTGGCCTAATATATCCGTTACGATGACTTCTGCATCATTGCTTCCTTCCAGTTCAATATTTAATTTATCATTTGCCGGATTAGGGAATGCCTTCCAGTTAGACTTGGAGTACAGGATTTCATCCACACTGAGAGTCTCTTGTGTTATCTTTCTGATCCTGGAATTGACAAGATCTGCTACATAGATATTTCCTTTAGCATCAGCACAGATACCCCTTGGATTGGAGAACTTGGCAGATAGCGCAGGTCCGTCCAAATAACCATCTGTGGAGCCGGCCAGGGTGCTTACTGTTCCCGACGGGCTAATTTTTCGGATGATATGATTGGCAAGAGAATAATCTGTCACATATAAATTATCATTGCTGTCAATTCCTATCTGCTCAGGATAGGAGAACTGGGCAGAAGCGCCGGGACCGTCTGTATACCCTTCGGTTGAACCTGCCAAAGTGCTTACAGTGCCGTTAGGGGTAATTTTTCTGATTCGGTGGTTGAATCTGTCCGAAACATATAAATTACCATTTTTATCAATGCAGATTCCTTTAGGCTGCCAGATTTTGGCCGTACTGGCTGGTCCGTCTTCAAAACCGAAAGTGGAACCGGCGAAAGTGCTTACAGTGCCATTGGGGGTGATTTTTCTGATCTTATGATTATAATTATCAGCAACGTAAAGATTGCCGCTTTTATCAGCGCATATTCCGTCTAAATCGGTATTAAACTTGGCTGCACTTCCAGGCCCGTCAGCAAATCCGACAGTAGAGCCGGCAAGCGTGGTTACAACACCTTGAGGGGTAATTTTTCTTATTTTGTAATTACCGGCATCTGTGACATAGATATTGCCAGCTGCATCAGAACAGATTCCATTAGGAAAACTGAATTTCGCATAAGGGCCGGTTCCATCTGCATAGCCTTCCTCATGTCCTGCCAGAGTACTGGTAACGCCTTCAGGGGTGATCTTTCGGATTCTAAAATTAGTTTGGTCCACAACATAAATATTTCCGGAAGGGTCTGTGCACATTCCATACATTCCAGAAAATTCGGCGACTAATCTCAACCCGTCGTCAGCCCCTGGTCCTGAACCGGCAAAAGTGCAGATGACACCTTCAGGACTAATTTTTCTGATCTTATTATTGGATGCATCTGCAACATAGATGTTTCCGTCGGAATGTACGTGCAGACCATGAGGGTCATAAAAACCAGCTTTTGCTCCTAGATCGTCAGAGGAAGGGCTCCCGAATCCGGCAAATGATGTGACAGCACCGTCGGGGGTGATTTTTCTGATCCTGTCATTATACATATCTGCTACAAATAAATTCCCATTTGCATCAATATCAATTCCAATGGGATGATGAAATTTTGCAGCTGTTCCGGTGCCATCAGCATAACCTGTAACTGAACCGGCAATTATGGTTACCTGTTCGGCAGGCGTAATTTTATATATTGCATCAGAGCCTAAAGAAGTTATGTAAAGGTTTCCGGTTTTATCTACGCATATTCCTCTTGGAATATGAAGGTCCTGTGACGGGGCAATTGTGGTAACGTTACCCGACAGCGTAATTTTTCTGATCCTGCCATTACCGGAATCAGAAACGTAAAGATTGCCGGTGGGATCAATGCAGATAGCGTAGGGAATACTGAATTTTGCTGCGGCTCCGTTTCCATCAGCCTTGCCCATAACTGATCCTGCCAAAGTGGTTACAGATCCATCGGATGTAATTTTTCTGATTTTATTATTTTCAGAATCAGCCACATATAAATTTCCATTCGTATCGATACAGATCCCCGAAGGTCTGTTGAACTGTGCTGCTGTGCCCTTTCCATCGGCATATCCGCTTAGTGATCCTGCTATAGTGGTTACAAAACCGTCAGGCGAAATTTTTCTAATCCTGTGATTGTAGGTGTCTGCTACATAAAAATTGCCTGCGGCATCAGAACATAGGTCTTCAGGATTTGTAAATTGAGCATCTGGTCCCGTTCCGATACCCTCTGAGAAATTGCCCAGACTACGTCCACCGCCAGCAAAAGTGCTAACAGTTTGCGAGCTGCTAAATAATGATGATAGAATAAAAAGTAAAATTAAAGTTTGCTTCATGCTTATGCAATCGTTTTTTAAGTTAATAAATCAGGATAAAAGTAATTTATTTAATTAAGAAATTACGTATTTTTTTTAAATGTGAAAGCAATTCTTTTTGGGTTTGGCGAGTTTGTTTTGGGGATCTATTTGTTAGAATGGCAGGACGATATGTTTTATTTATGTTAAGACTTTTTTTGTTTTTAATTTGACCTGCTGTTTGCGGAGTTGGTTAGAGTTTATTCTTTATTTAATAAGAACAATTAGTTGATTTTTTCAGTAACGCAATTATAAGAACAATTATTTTTTTGCTAAATCCCAACTTTTACCCTGGATCCATTTTCGTGTTGATTCCTGTAAAGGCTTGAAAAATCTAGAAATTTGTGTATAAAAAAAAGAGACAACTATATAATAGTTGTCTCTTTAAGTGACCTCGATGGGACAAATTTCTACAAAATTTATGGAAGATTTGAAGATATTGGCTTACTACTGGTAAAGGCCGTCTTTCGTTGGCTTAAAGTATTTGGTTTGGATGTCCTGTTGAGGATGCTCTAAATAAAATTTAAAAAAGTAATTTTATTTAGAGCAGAAATTATTATTTCATTTTATTATGCTTGACTAAAACTTAATCTATTTATCTTTAAAATGAATTGTAATGGTTAATTTTTTTGATATGGTTTAATTAGATTTTTTATATTTATGCATTTTACTTTTAAGAGAATGAATACAGAAATTCCAATACCACACAACGAATTAGCGCGTTTGGCAGCTTTAAAGCGCTATAATATTCTGGACACTTTACCCGAACATGCTTTTGATGATGCAACTAAACTTGTTTCTTATATCTGTGGCGTACCAATAGCGCATATTTCCTTTATTGATGAAAGCCGTCAGTGGTTTAAATCTGAAATTGGAATTGGTGTACCAGAGGTGCCGAGGGAAATTAGTTTTTGCCGATACACCATTTTGGAGTCGGATATGGTTGAAATACCGGATACGCATTTAAACGAAAGATTTAAAGATGATCCCAATGTTACTGGCGGTTTTAAGGTGAGGTTCTACGCAGGAGTTCCGTTAACAACACCCGACGGTTATAATATTGGAACTATTTGTGCCATCGATCATGTTAGTAAAGAACTTAACGAAAACCAGCGTAATGCCATTTCTATAGTAGCAAAACACGTGATAAACCAATTGGAATTAAGAACAAAAAACATTGAACTTGACGCCCAGAAAAAGATAGCCGAACGTGCTGTCTTGGCAAAAGATAGTTTTTTGGCCAATATGAGCCACGAAATCAGAACTCCGTTAAATGCCATTATTGGTTTTACAGACCTTTTAGCCCAAACCAAATTGGATACGGTTCAACAGGATTACATTGGTAGTGTTCAGATAGCAGGAGAAAATTTACTTTTGATTGTTAACGACATTTTAGATCTTTCTAAAATAGAATCTGGTAACTTGGTTATTGAAGGGCAGTCCTTCAATTTAAAAAAGACTCTTAAACATATTTATAAGCTGCTAAAAGTAAAAGTTCCGAAAGACATTGAATTTAATCTTTTCCTTGATGCTGATATGCCCGACAATGTAATTGGTGATCAGGGAAGACTAAATCAGATTTTGGTTAACCTTACAGGAAATGCCCTAAAATTTACCGAAGAAGGAGAAGTTACGGTTTCTGTAAAATTAGTTGATGAAACAGAGGATCATTATGCGCTCCGATTTTCAGTTAAAGATACCGGTATTGGTATACCTGAGGATAAACTTGCAACTATTTTTGAACGATTTAAACAAGCAGAAGAAAGTACAACCAGAAGATTTGGCGGTACCGGTCTTGGTCTCAATATTGTCAAACAGCTGGTTGAATTGCACGGAAGTGAAATTCAGGTGAAAAGCAAACCAAACAGAGGCTCGGAGTTTTTCTTTGTGTTTCAGTATAAAAAAGTAAACCATGATGAAATAGCTGCAGAAGCAGTTTCAGAAGATAAACTGGGTAAACTTAAAATACTGCTTTGCGAAGACAATCTTTTAAACCAGAAATTGGTAAGAAGTGTTATTCAAAATTTTGGTTTTGAATTGGATATTGCCGAAAATGGAGAAGAAGGAATAGCATTGTTATCCAAAAACAGATATGATCTGGTACTGATGGATCTTCAGATGCCCGTTAAAGATGGTTATCAAACGACAGAATATATCAGGAATGAAATGAAATTAACCATTCCGATTATCGCCATGACAGCGCACTCGCTGGTAGGTGAGCAGGAACGTTGTTTTGATGTCGGTATGGATGCTTACGTACCAAAACCATTTAAGCAGCCGGTACTTTTAAAGGCTATTAAGACGGTAATGAACAAAGATCTAAATGCTGTAAAGAAAAGGAAAATCGACTTTTCTTATTTAGACGAGATGGCGTGTGGTGATCCGGCGTTTAAAAAAGAAATGATAAGTCTTTTTATAGAAAAAATCCCGGCCGAATTGGAGCATTTAGAAGAAGCATTCAATAGCAAAAGTCATGATAAAGTAAAGAAATTATCGCACAACATGAAGTCTAGTGTAGACATGTTTATGCTAATGGATCTTAGTCATTCTTTGTCTATTATTGAGGGAGATGCTACAATGGGACAGTTCACTTCTGAAACGGCTAATCAAATTAACCTGTTAAATTATGGCGTTAAAGAAGTAGTTAAAATTCTAAATGAGCTATGAAAAGAGAGAAATATACTCTAGCTTTACGTTAGATCCAAAAGCTATAAAAGCAAATTTGCCTCAAAATTAAGTAACCTATGAGAATCATTTTATCTGAAGATAATGATATGCTGCGTAAATCATTATCCTTTTTCCTGGAGTCGAAGGGATTTTCCGTTGACCAGTTTTCTGATGGAAAAGAAGCATTAGATGCAATTGAAACAAATAATTATGACTTGATCCTGACAGACATCAACATGCCAGGCATAAGCGGAATGGAAATTACGCAATATGTGAGAGAAACCATAGGCTCTGATGTTCCGATCATTATTTTTACTTCTTCAGGTATAGAGCAAACGGAACTCGATTCATTTGATCTTGGCGCAAACGAGTTCATTGCGAAACCCGTTAGTCCGGCCGTGCTTTTAGTGAGAATTAATAAATTACTAAAAACACGTGCTTAATGAAGTTTCTATATTATACAATTTTCCTGCTGCTTATTTCTCCTGTCGTATTGGCACAGAAAAATACTATTGATGATGTAATGAGGCACGCAAAGCGTGAAGCAGAGAAAGGTAACTATGATGCTGCCTTAGCACTCACTGAACCTTTAAGTGTAAAATTTCCTGAGAATGAAGAAATAAAAATTTACAACGGACGTATTTACAGCTGGAAAAAAGACTACAACGCTTCCATTAAAATTTTAGAGCCAATGGTAGACAGGATCAATCCAAGTCCCGATGCTTTATTGGCGATTATCAATACGTACTATTGGTCACAACAATTCGATAAGTGTATTACGTATTGCGATCGGTATTTGGCTATTGAACCCAATTCGCTTGATGTTTTACGGATTAAAGTGAACTGTCTTGAAAAACTAAATCGCGACAAAGAAGCTTTAGCCATTATCGAAAAAGTATTAATTACAGATAACAGTACTCAGGCCTTTAGAGGAGTGAGAACACTGATTGGAGAGAAGGCAACTAATGCAATATCGGCTTCTTATTTAAATATTTCTACGTCGAGTCCCGGACAATCACCATTGCATTATGTCTATGTCGAGTACTCTCATAAGTTCACCAAATCAGCACTTGTGGGACGCGCTAATGCAGGTCATGTAAATGGCGATTCACAAATGCTGTTTGAAGCAGACTATTATCAAACTTTCGCTAAAAAGAACTATTTGTATGTGAATGGTGGGGTTTCAACAGGAGAGACTGTGTTTCCTGTAGCAAAAGCCGGTGTTGAGTATTATTTTGTTCCGCATAAAAAGTTTGACTATGCCTTGGGTGTTCGGTATATGCATTTTGAAACAGAAGATGTAACCTTATTAACAGGACAATTGGCATACCATATTGGTGCCAATACAATTTCCTACAGACCTTATTACGATACGACAAACGAATTATTTTCTCATGTCTTGAGTTTTCAGAACACAAATGAAGAAAAAGAAAGCATCATAAGGTTTGAACTGCAATATGGAAATGTCCCATATCTTTATCTTTACAATAACCTGACGCAACCTTTAAGGTCATACAGAGCAGGTATACAATACCAACGCCGTCTTGGTAATTCCTTTTTTATCAGACCTGTCTTTCTTTACGAGTACGAAGAGTATCTGCCTGATGCCTACAGAAATAGATTCAATGTTCAGGTAATTCTAACGAAACGCTTCTGATATGACGAAACTATGGGAACTTTATAAGAGCGGAACCTGGGTAGAACCTTTTTTAATTCTGTCCATAGGCCTGTTTATACTAACATCATTTATTCTATATTTAATAATAATAAGCAGCCGAAGCAGGAAGATAAGAAGAAACAGACGCCTTACGGAATATATTATCATTATTGAAAAATTAATGTTTTCGGTGGTTTTTCAGGACATGTCCTTTTCAGAAGTTAATAAGGAGGAAAATTTTAATAAACCCTTTCGTAATTCCTTTTTCAGGGAAGTTATGATCGATTCGATTATGAATCTTCATAAAAATTACGAAGGAAATTATGCCGAAAAGTTAGAGCAGTTTTACAAAGATTCAGGATTGATAAAAGATTCCTTCAAAAAACTCAGGAGCCTGAGGTGGGAAGTAAAATGCAAAGGAATTACAGAATTATCAGAAATAAATTGTACTGATGCTTTTGATAGTATCGTTAAAGCTTCTAAAGGCGGAAATAAAATTTTAAAAATCACAGCTGTGAATGCTGCTATAAAGCTTGGAGGTACAAAAAGCCTGCCG
The DNA here is from genome assembly GCF_017833415.1 of Flavobacterium sp. 1355. Lineage (GTDB taxonomy): Bacteria > Bacteroidota > Bacteroidia > Flavobacteriales > Flavobacteriaceae > Flavobacterium. The sequence goes on from NZ_JAFICC010000001.1 coordinate 506,469, forward strand.
TATCTCACAGAGCATCCAGATCCAATTGATGACTGGACTCAGATCAATATCATACATGCTTTCAAAAAGCACGATATTGGCGATATTAAAGGGGTTGAGTTATTACTTGAATCTCAAAATACAACCGTAATTGCACTGGGCTTAAAACTTATTAAGGAGCTTAAACTAACACAAAAAATTCCTTACCTGACAAAGCTGGTTGCTAATGCACCCAATACATTAATAAAGTACGAAGCGCAAAATGTACTTCAGCAATTAACTGTTTAATAGAATAAAGAATGACTTTTTTTACTACTGAATTAGCACTGTTTTTTGAGGAATATCTGATCCTTATAATTGGTTATGCAGTACTGATTATGTCTTCTTATTTTGTACTGGCTCACTTATCTACCAGAGAACTTAGGGAATATCTTAAAAAGAATAGTTTTGTTGATTATGATGTGCTTCTGACAAGTGAATTTGCGCCAAGCCTCTCTCTAATAGCTCCTGCTTACAATGAAGGTTTTACAATTGAAGAAAATGTAAAATCACTACTTTCCCTTAATTACAATAATTACCAGGTTATTGTGGTCAACGACGGAAGCAAGGACAATTCTATGGAAATCCTGATTAAAAAGTACGATCTTGTCCTGACAGAACTTGCTATTCATCCAAAAATAGAAACAAAAAAAATTAGGGGAATTTATAGTTCCAGAAATGCTGCTTTCAAAAAACTAATCGTAGTTGATAAGGAAAATGGAGGTAAAGCCGATGCACTAAATGTCGGACTTAATATCGCCCAGAATCCTTATGTGGTTTGTATTGATGTTGATTGTATACTGGACAAAGATTCGTTACTCAAGCTGGCGAAACCTTTTCTGGAATCTTACGGTAAACGTATTATCGCTACTGGTGGCGTAGTCAGGATAGCAAACCAGTGTGTTATTAAAAACGGTCGTTTGGTTGAGGTAAATATTCCAGATAAGATGCTCCCGAGAATACAAGTGTTAGAATATTTGAGAGCGTTTCTTTTAGGCAGAATGGCATGGAGCAGGCTGGATGGCTTATTGCTTATAAGTGGTGCATTTGGCGCTTTTGACAAAGAGATCGCTTTACTGGCTGGTGGTTATAACACAAAAACAGTTGGTGAAGATATGGAACTGGTGGTGAGAATGCGCCGTTATATGCTGGAAAATAAAATACCCTACTGTGTTAGTTACATACCGGATCCGCTTTGCTGGACAGAAGCACCTGAAGATTTTAAAATATTTAAGAAACAGCGCAGCCGCTGGATGAGAGGGACAATTGAAACACTTAGTCTGCACAAAAAAATGTTTCTGAATCCGAAGTACAAATTGTTGGGTATGATTAGTGTGCCTTATTGGACATTGTTTGAATTCCTAGCTCCCGGTATAGAATTTATTGGCCTTGTAATAACATTTGTATTTATTGTAATGGGCTTACTCAACTGGCATTTTTTCGTATTGCTGGTTCTTTTTGTTTATTTTTTTGCTGTTATGTTTTCGGTTATAGCACTTTATAGTGAAGAGTATTCTTATCACAAATACCCAAAACAAACCGATTTTTTTAAACTTTTGATTGCTGCTCTCATAGAACCTATCTATTTTCATCCACTAACAGTTTATGCCGCCTTAATTGGTTATAAAGAAAAAATCATGGGAACTAAAGGCTGGGGAGAAATGACAAGAAAAGGTTTTACGAAGAAATAAAAAAATGATCTAATATAATGCTAAATAGTTTTTTTAAATAAAAATGGCGCCAATTGGCGCCATTTGGCTTGTTTGTGACCCCGACGGGACAAATTTCAACATTTTTTTTGGATGATTTGAAGAAATTGGCTTATTATATGTAGATATCTGTCTTCCAGTGTCTTTGGTAATTTGGTTTAGATGTCCTGTCGAGGATTGATGCCAATTTATAACTAATAATTACTGAAATCTCGTATTTGAAAATGTTATTTTTATTGAAAAAAAAAATATTCGGATAGCTGCAGATTTGAACCTAAATCTGTCAGGCCTTATTTTGCTTACTTTTTAGTTATTTCAAATTACTTAGTGCTACGCTTCTGCCACGAAACTTCAACATGTAAAATATTTTTAGAAAACCGCCTTAACTTTTTGTGGCAAAAAATGTATCCACTCTAAACACCATTTGCCACGATTATGCCACAAAATTTTGAACAATAATTTATAGCATTTTTTTATTATAAAATTCTGTTTTTTATACTAGCGGAAAGCATCCAATTAACTAACCAGATTATTGAAAACTATTACAGTACTTTTGCATGCACATCTTATTTTTTTTTCTCCTTTTGTTTGTATCGCCACTCTTATAGGTGCTAAAAAGCATTAATCAAATTAAAAGTCCTTTAGTTTGTAGTGAAAAAATTTCATCATTTGATGGGTACCAAATAAGCGGTGGACTGGTACTGATTTACTTTTCTACTTGTAATACTTCGAGAGGCCTGCGGCCTTTCGTGAAGATCTCGAAATCCCGGATGATTTAGGATATATTTAATAAATCTGTGGTTGCCTTATATTTTCGTTTCTTTTTTTTTGAACTACGCTGAGTCATATAATAATGTACCTGAGAGATACAAAGCTTATAGCCACGGTTCAGAAGTTCTTTAAAAATTTTCCCGACCCATATTGTTTTTTTGGCTCTATAAAAATAGCAGTGATTTCTCTTTCAGGTATAACGATCCTTTGTTCTGTTTGGGTAAGACCACTTCTCAGATTTCAAAATAACTTCTTATGGATACACTCAACACCATGCACATTGTGTTTACGGAAAAACTTTTCATTGTATTTGAAAGAAAATTATACGACGATGAATTTATAACAGTCTCTTTAACAGCTTCATCTACTATTGTAAAGTTTACAAGAAATATTTTGTTAATTTTTACAAAAAAAATATAAAAATTTCTTTAATATTGGTACGTAAATAATAGATGAGGTCTTAAAGATTAACATCTTTAAGACCAATGTTATACAAACTAAGCCTTACGCAAAATGAAAAAAGTTAGTAAAAAAAATCGCGAAGCTCTGTCGTAATTAAATTTTCGTAACATTAAATATAAAAGACGATGATATAATATTAACCATACTTCAGTTATTTTTCACAAATGACTATCATTATTCACAATCAATTAAAACTACAATTTTAAAGAATGAAAATAAATTATTTTAAAGCCACTATAAATATCCTTTTTATATGCTGTGCTTTATTAGCCACGACCATTGTTGTAAGTCAGGAAACTATCTTTTCCCGTCTTAATATTAAATCCCCAGGTGTTACTGATTTTATAAGGTATGGAAATATACAATCCTCATCTTATACCGGTACTATTGATTTAAAAATCCCATTACTTTCCTTTCAAAACAGCAATCAATCCCCAATGGATATAAGTCTTATTTACAACTCGTCAGGATTTACGCCTACTAAGAGATCGGGAATTGTTGGACTTAACTGGGCCTTGAATATGGGTGGGGTTATCACAAGGAGGATAAAAGGCGTGCCCGATGACTATGTAGGATACCTAAACGAACTTAACCCTTCCGTAACGGGTGTATACGCTACAAATGGTTTTATTGTGGGACAGAGAAAAAACCAGACCTTTCCAATGGATGATATTTTTAATTTTAGCTCCAATACAGGTTTCTTGCATGGATCAAATATGTGGATGTTAGGTACTGCCGGTAGTGCCAATGCTTACGAAGCATCGCCTGATCTATTTGAATTTAATTTTAATGGTATTTCAGGGAAATTCCACATGGGTAATGACGGAAAGATTAAGGTTGTAACGAATCAGCCTAATAATTTAATAGTTGATGTGACGGGCTTTGCGCAACAAAATGGGACAAGCTGTGCACCCATACCTTCTGAAATCAAAATCACGGATAATCAGGGTAATCAATATTTCTTTGGCGGAAGTTTAAACAATTTGGAGTATACTCTCTCCTTGGGGGACCGTTACACACGATTTGTGGGTATACCTCCTAAACCTATAATAACTTCATGGTTTTTAAGAAAAATAATATATGCAAATAACTCCCAACTAGTCTTCACTAACCGGGTAGATACCCTTATACCAGACGACCTTGGAGATGGACCTACATCTAATATCGTATCTAATAGAGATTTTTTAGCACTTAATCAGTATATTTTCCAGCAGAAAAATTTCAGCGAGAGAAATATAAAATTTTTCGGTCAAAATATAAAGGATTATAGCAATAGTGCAACTACCGGAGTTAGGTCTTCATACGAATTACAAAAAAAAGTAATATTAGATAAAATTGAGGGTGATAACTTTATAGTTAATTTTAAATACAGCCCGCAAAAATCAAAATTCAACAGAATACTTCCTGCACCGTCATTATTTGAATATGAAGAAATCAAATTGGACAATATTAAACTTACCGATAAAAGCAGTAATCTAATAAAAAGTATTGATTTTTCGTATGATTATCTTGGAGGTCAGTATGACAGGATGTTTCTTGTCCAGCTAACTGAAACGGGAAAGTCACCTTACAAGTTTGAATATAATGTTACAGATAATCTGCCGGACCCATCTTCAAGGGGAGTAGATTACTGGGGATTTTGGAATGGTTTGGATGCCCAGACAACACTGATACCCGAAATAAATTACACAATTAGTGAAGACTTTACCTATACCTCCAATACAAGGGAGCCTTCTTTTGCCAAATCCAAACAGGGATTATTGGCCAAAATAAATTATCCTACAGGTGGATACACAAAATTTGAATATGAGCCAAACTATTTTAGTCAACTTTTGGAAAGACCGAGTTCAAATAAATTTTTACCTATACTGACACAAAAAAATGGTACAGGCGGCGGGGCAAGAATATTCAAAATAACTGATTTTGATGGAAACACGGATACAAATATTAGAAAATTTAGCTATATTAAAAATTATTCCCCTTCTACTACATCAAATACTGTTTCGAGTGGTATATTGATGCAGTGGCCCCGCTATGCAACGCATTACGATAGTAATACCAGCACTGAAAATACATCTACCATTCATATTCAGTCAAATTCTGTTACAAATAACACTGATGACAACGTCATAACCTATTCAGAAGTTGTAGAAACAAATGAAGGAACAGGATACGTTGTCAATAAATTCAAGGACTATTCGACAACCCCAGATCTTGATGTTTATAATAAGATAATTTATTTTGGTAACCAAGTGTATGGAGCAGAATCTAATATAACACCGTTAGAGTTGTTTAAAAACGATCCGGGTGTATTACTTGATGATCGCAGTTGGGAAAGGGGAAAGCTGTTGTCAAGAAAATTATATGATAAACCGGACAATTTAATAGAGGAAGAAACTTATACATATAATAATGTGGCGGACAGGTTTAACCGATATTCAGTATCCATGCATCAGACCGGTCTTTATTTCCAGGCAAACAGACAGTATTATTATAATGATTACTTAACCCAAAAAATACGTGTTTCATACATTAACAATATTGCTGTCATAAGCAGTACAGAAAGATATGAGTACGGAACCGGTACTTTATCTGATAACTTAATAATGCAGTCGAATATCAAAAGTCAGACAGGAACCTTAGTATCCAAAAATTTCTACCCGCATGACCCTTTGATGGCTGCTGAACCATATAATGCGCAGCTTATAGCGAAGAATATCATTGGTATGCCCCTGAAAACGGAATCTTTTAATGACAATACCAAGGTAGCAGAGAGCATAACTAAATATGGAAGTTACGGCTCTACGGTTGCTGGGCAACCGCTATATCTGCCTCAATATGTCTATACAAAAAAAGGGAATGTGGTACCAGATCAACTGGAAAGGAAAGTGACTTATGACAAATACGATACTTGGGGGAATATTTCACAATATACTACTGAATATGGAAAACCGGTATCTGTGATCTGGGGCTACAATAAGACACTTCCTGTAGCTAAGATTGAAAATGCAACAAACTCACAACTGCAGGCGTTTATGGGTGTCACCGATATAAACAGTTTAAACGAAAGTGATTTGGCCTCTATTAGTGCAGTGCGTACGAATAATGCTGCGATCAATTGTATGGTTACCAGTTATACTCATAAGCCTATGATTGGGATTAGCAGTATTACAGATCCCAAGGGTATAACAACCTATTATGAATATGACAGTAATGGAAGATTGATGTTTGTTAAGGATCATAATTTAAATATTTTGCAGCGGTATTGTTATGGTTATAAAGGGCAGGTGGTTGACTGTGCAGCTGACAATCCATATGCTGAAGTGTTTAAAAGTATAGCCAGAAGCGGATCTTTTACAAAAAACAACTGCGCTTCAGGAGCTGTTGGTTCCAGTGTGGCCTACAGTCAGCCGGCCGGTGCTGCTACATCGACAGTTTCTCAGGCCGATGCCGATGCAAAAGGTCTTTCCTTATTTAATGCCCAAGGCCAGGCGAATGCTAATACTACTGGTACATGTGTGTATAACAGTATTGCCAGAAGCGGTTCCTTTACAAGAAATAATTGTGTTACAGCAACAGGCTCTAGTGTAACTTACAGCCAGCCGGCCGGTGCCCAAACCTCGACAGTTTCGCAGGCGGATGCCGATGCAAAGGGCTTAGCTTTATTCAATACCAAAGGCCAGGCCAATGCAAATGCTTCAGGGACTTGTACCTACAGCAGTCCGGCTGAGAGCGGCAGCTTTAGAAAAGGCGGCTGTCCATCGGGTTCTGTGGGCTCAACGGTAGTTTACAGCCAGGCTGCTGGAGCTATAACATCGACTGTTTCCCAAGCGGATGCCGATAATCGTGGCCATCAGAAATTCCTGTCTGCAGGAGGTCAGTATGCTACATTGACGGGTACTTGCTTATACAATAGTATTGCTTACAGCGGAACGTTCTACAGAAACAATTGCGCTGAGGGCCAATACGGTTCAGGAGTAGCGTACAGCCAGCCTGCAGGTGCGTCCACAGGTACCAGCCAGTCAGCGGCAGATGAGGCCGGGCTTGCCAAGTTCAATGCCGACGGACAGGCAAATGCCAACCTTACCGGCAGCTGTACCCAGATGATTACCTATCAATATGCGTGGAACCAATCCATTACAACCCTGTTGATTGTAGCCAAGGCAGTCTCTAATCCTACGGGATATACCCTTCGTTTTAATGTGACATTTGCAGATGGTTATAATCTTGATCCGCAAATTGTCGAGATAAGTATGGCGGCAGGTGAGTTGTCGAAGAGTGCCACTTTTAAGTTGCCTGCACCTGCTCAGAGTGTTCAGTTGGTTACCATTTGGAAAAATTAATAAATTCATTTACCTGTAAAGAGAATATACACGTGATAAAAAAATATATAGCCTCATTGATTTTGCTGTTTATGGCGGGTCAGCGTCTCACGGCGCAGAGTTTTAGTGATGATAACTTTGTTCATACCGTTTCACCCAAAAAGCCGGTAAGTTCCTCTAACTTCAGTACATTAAAAAAGGAGGAAAAAGTGCAGAATGTAACCTACTTCGACGGCCTTGGCCGCCCTGTTCAGACCACGTCTATAGGGCAGGGAGGGGATGGTTCGGACCTTATCAAACCTGTGGAATATGATGCTTATGGCAGGCAGGTAAAGGATTACCTTCCTTATGCCCTTACCAACAGCACTACTTTGTATCCGCGTATTGGCATGGCCGCGTCGCTGACTTCCCTTTCAGGTCTTTATAAAACGGCAAAATACGACAATACCACCAACCCATACTCGGAAAAACAGCTTGAGTCTTCCCCTTTGAACAGGGTATTGAAGCGGGCCTCCCCGGGAGTATCGTGGGAAATGGGCAAAGGGCACGAGATAAAACTGGATTACCAGTCCAATGTGGCCAGTGAGGTCCGCTTTTTTAAGGCAGTTACCACTTGGAATGCCACCTCGGAACTGTACGATATCAGCCTGACTGATGCCGGTGATTATGCGGCGGGCGAGCTCTACAAGAACCTCACCTATGATGAGAATACGGCCGCAAGCCCTTCGGAGAGTTCCGGCTCGACCGTAGAGTTCAAAAACAAGGAAGGCCAGATGATCCTGAAAAGGACTTATGGCACGGTAGGTGCCGGTACGGTCAATGAAAAGCATGACACCTATTATGTATATGACAGCTACGGTAACCTGACCTACGTGCTGCCTCCCAAGGCAGAGGGTACCATTACGGCTGCTATCCTTAACGATTTGTGCTATCAGTATAAATATGACCACCGCAATCGTCTGGTGGAGAAAAAACTTCCGGGCAGACAATGGGAATTTATCATTTACGATAAGCTGGACCGCGTTGTGGCCACCGGACCTTCCGCTTCCCCATTTTCGAACCTTACCTCTCCAGGCTGGCTGATCACCAAGTATGATGTCTTTAACAGGGCGGTTATTACCGGGTGGATGCCGGCATCTTCTGTAACTTCGCTGGAGCGGACCAGCATCCAGAAAGATAGAAACAGCGCAACGGCAAACTTCAGCGAAGCAAAATCGGCAACCCTTGTTTCTGTTAACGGTGTGGATACGCGTTATACCAATCTGGCATGGCCGACCAACTCCTCTGTGGCACCTTTAAGTGTTTACCATATCCTGACAGTGAATTATTATGATAATTATGACTATCCGGGTGCTCCGACTGTATTTCCAACCGTAGCGGGACAGGTTGTTTTCTTTAATAACAGTACATCAAGGCCAGTGGGCCTTGCAACAGGCAGCTGGACCAGGGTACTGGAGAGCAGTACTGCCCCGATAAGGTCAGAGGCAGGATATATTCTTTATGACGATAAAGCCAGGGCCATACGCAGTTATACGTCCAATTTTCAGGGAGGTAGCAAACAAGTGGATACCAACTTTGATTTTACAGGAAAAACCATTTATACGATCACAACCCACCAAAGGCTTTTAGGCGGGACAGTAACTTCCATCCGGGATGATTATTCCTATACGGATCAGGACCGCCTGGAGTCCGTAAAGCAGACTATTGCGGGATCGACACAGCTTCTCGCTTTTAATGAATACGATGCGTTGGGGCAGCTGATCTCCAAAAAAACAGGGAATACACAGGGGGCACCATTACAGAAAGTGGATTACACGTACAATATCAGGGGATGGCTTACGGGAATCAATAACGTCAACCAGCTGACCATCGGAACAGAGCCGAAGGACCTGTTTGCTTTCCAAGTCCAATATGACGGTATCTCAAATGCATCTAAGAAGCTTTACAATGGAAATATTAGCCAGACCCTTTGGGCGAGCGACAATAACGATAAAAGCATCAGGAATTATACTTACGGCTATGATGCCCTGAACAGGCTTAAGAGCGCGGTGGACAACGCGGGATTGTTCAACGAAGAGAATATCCAGTACGATAAGAATGGGAACATACTGAAGTTACAGCGCAAGGGAGCTGTAGTACAAAACCCTGTTGTGACACAGACTACCACCCATTACGGGATGATGGACGACCTGAAATACGATTATGATTCGGGCAACAAACTAATGAAGGTCTCCGATGTGGCAACCATAGACCAATTCGGGTTTAAAGACGACGCAGTCAACGCGGCTGCCGACACTGCTGATGACTACACTTATGATGCCAACGGCAATATGCTTACTGATGCCAACAAGGGAATTACTACCAGTATAACCTATAATCATTTAAATCTGCCTGTTAGAATAGTGCTTCCAACAGGGAATATTACTTATCTTTACAATGCGGCAGGGCAGAAGATTCAAAAGACGGTGGTTGAAAACTCCCCTTCCAGTACCACGATAACGGAATATTTAAACGGTTTTCAGTATAAAAAAGTGAGCGGAACCTTCACTCTGGAGTTTTTCCCAACACAGGAAGGCTATGTGGCCTACAAAGGTGGATCGATATCATATGTATTCCAGTATAAAGACCACTTGGGCAATGTAAGGCTGAGCTATGCCAAAAATACGAGTTCAGGGCTAACTGACATAATTGAGGAGAATAACTATTACGCCTTTGGGATGGAGCACCAGGGGTATAACAATGTTCCTAAAATTACATATGCAAGTACGGAAGGTGAAAAGTATAAGTTTCTTAGTCAAGAGCGTCAAGACGAGCTGGGATTGAACTGGGACACATTTAGACATAGGAATTACGATTATGCTATTGGTAGATTTTTTGGAATTGACCCTGTTTCTGAAGAATATATGTCAATATCTACTTATCAATTTGCACATAATAATCCTGTGTGGAAAATTGAAATAGAAGGTTTGGAAGGAGCTCCTTCTAATGGGAAAACTGATATTACTAATCATGAGCCTATAAAAGTTAAAAATACGCCAGTTTTAGGTTTGATTGGTACCGTGTTTAAATCAGAAGTTGTACAACAATCTGCTCCAAAAGTTGTTGAAAAAACGATTGCTGTAGAAACTGCAAAAAAAGCAGGAGGTGTTTTAATGAAAGGTATGGGCACTATACTCGCAGTATTGACAGATTATATGAGCCCCAATTATGGAGGGCGTACAAGCGAGATACAAAAGCCTCCAACATTTACCATTGATGAAAAATTTAATGTTAAAGACTATAAAGTTGAAGAAAAAACTATTGAAGAAACGGGAATAAAAAGGCATGGAAACGCTAAAGAGAAAGAAAATCGATATAATCATATTTTTGGAAAAGAAGAGCATGATTTAGATAGTTTTGTGCAAAAGGCAGGTTCAGAAGATAAAGCTTATAATGCTGTTCAGAATGCGGCAAACGAGGCATTAGCTAATGGAGAGTTAAGTCAGAACTCAAAAGGAATATTGCCAAATGGAGACAAAGGAAATATAATAACAGTAAATGGCATGCAAATAAGACTTATTGGTGGTCGTGTATCAGGAGACAAAGTGATTATTTCATCTTTTAGTAGAAAAGGTTTATAGAATATGGAAAAAATGAGTGAACTTGAATTAGCAGTTTTAAATAGCATCGCAAGAGAATATCCTTTCATTAAGGAGCATATTCCTTATCTCACAATTAAAAATAGAGAGAAAACAGGTGTCGGAATGTATGTAAATTTTGCTTACAGTAGAGACATTAAAATTAGAGATTCTAATTATACAAATGTATCATTAAGTACTAATGAAAATATTGAAATGGAAAAATTAGAATATGGATTAGGTTTTGAATTAGATATTACAGATGGTAAGGTAAATTTTATTGAATTTATTACTTATGGTGAAAATTGGGATGGTATTGTAAATGATTTCAAAATAACCAAAGATGATTAATAACTTAAGTCGATGAGCATCTTTTTGAAGTAATCAAAGTAAATTGCCATTCCATAGCGGAGTGGCTTTTTGCTTTTATAGCATTTTAAAGTGTACCAAACTGTTAAAATAGAATTCATGTTAGCCTGCATCTGCTGGGGAATCTCAATTGATTTGAAAAAAAACACTCAGAACATCCTCCCTACCGTATCGACTGTTTTGATACCAGAGACCGAGATTGTAATGTCAAGTTACCTCCCCGTACTGTAAACTTGTGTAATTATAACAACCAGTTATTTACCCATCAAAAAAAAATATTTTTGAAAAAAAGTGCCAATACGCTACACTTTTCGAGATTCGTTATACAAGAACTCTATACAAGGGAGGTTAGTCAAGCATCTTTACAATAAATACTATCTAAAAAATCACGAGATACTAACCAATCTAAAAAATGAAATATGAAATCCTAAAGAAATTTATAATAAGTACCAAAGCAAGCAAAAGCACCATCTATAGATTCTACAAAAAGAATGAGGACCTATTTGCTGAAACCAGTCTAAGAAATGGAAAGAGAATGTTCCCTGCTGACCATGCAAGATATTTTGACAGCGAAATCATGTTCGATGAGAACAAAGCCCTAAGACAAGAAAACCAATCTATTAGAAACCTTATTGACTGTCTGGCAGATAAAGAGAGCCTGCAACACACCTTCTGGCAGATGGATTGGAGCTTTTTCTTTACGGTAGCCTACAAAGCAGACCGTAACAAGACAAGCTGTTTTAAGCAAATGCATGGTCTGTATGATTGTCTGAACCAAAAATACGGAGCATCAACAGAAATCCGACTGTTCTAAAGTGAAGAAATACCTTTTTTATGAAGAAAAATGAATTGATAGCGACTTCAATAACTCTTTTCAAGATTAATTAAAGTAGTATTTAACTTTCAGATTAACCCATATGATATTAAAGATCAAATTGTTAAAACGTAATAAATTCAACTGGATTTTCTTAAAAATAAACTTGTTAAATTTTTTAGTTTATGGTAATATTGCTGTTAATTTTTTTTAAAAACTTCGTCAAGTACAAACTAACAAATGAAAAGATTTAAATATATTATAACTACAATAACTATTATAACTCACTGCTGCGTTTTCTTTGGACAAAATGGAATACCTAATTTAGTTCATCCTACACCGGAGGCATCAAATTTTCTTAAATATGATTTTTATCCAACAGATAATACATCTGGGGCTATGAATGTACAAGTACCTATCTATACCATTAAAAGCAATGGTATGGAACTGCCAATTTCACTTAGTTATCATACTTCTGGAATTAAAGTAGATGATATAGCGAGTGAAGCCGGTTTGGGATGGGTCATAAATGCTGGTGGATTTGTCAGCGTAACCAATAAAGGGCTCTCGGCAAATAACGGGGGATCTGCTATACGCGCAGACTGGCTTAATTCTCAGCAAATATATGCATTAATGAATTCTACTACCCCGCCTTCAACTGTAAATATGTCCCAGCACTTTAATTTTTTGCTGAATCAAAATTGGCCTACTGAGGCAAGCATGTATAATTATCATGCCCCTGGCTTAAGTGGCGGATATATGTATAGACAGGCTGCCAATGGGGTAAAGACAATTTTTAATGTCCCAAAATCAACTGATAGAATAATCGATTCTACTCTCGGACCCTCTATTATTAATGAAAATGGAGTTAAATACGAGTTTACTAAAGTTGAAATAGCAAATGGAAATAATATTTGGCATTTGACCAAAATGAGTAACCCAATCTCTACAGATATCATTACATTCGAATACGCAATAACTACACAGGAAACAGATTATTTACATGAGGGAAATTCTGTTTCTGTAAATTCTGCCTATCCGTATTGCTCTGGAGATACGGGTGTTCAAAGTTTTATTAGAACAATCGATCGTGAAATTCCCTTGTTAACAAAGATTAATTTTAATAATGGCTACGTTTCCTTTGTCTATTCTAATGACCGTATTGATAAAAGGAGGTATCGATTGCAGAAAATTGAAATTTATGACAATTCCAATACCTTGATTCAGGAAATCCAACTGCACCAAACTTACTTTTCACCAGCAGGGGAGCAGTCCAAAAGTAATTACAAGAAAAATGTAAATTTTAGATTAAAACTTGACAGCATTACTTTTAAAGATAAATTTAGAAAACCTTTTAATAGTTATCAATTTTTTTATAATACTCAATACAATCTACCAGGTTATTTTGATATTGATGCTTTCTATAGCGCACCTAACTATAAACTTTATTCGGCATATTACGGGCAGGATTTATGGGGTTACAATAATGGAAAGGGAGGCTATTCTTTTTTCTCAATAGGTTCATATTTTAGTACTGTTTTTTCCAGTGGTTCCGGGAGTGATCAGTCAAGAGACTTTAAAGGATTCCTGGATTATCTTGTCAATAGAGACATAGTTACAGAACGTGCGATGGCTTGCATGTTGACTGGTGTTCGTTACCCCAGCGGAGGTTTAAGTAATTTTGAATACGAATCGAATACAGATGAGTCGGGTAATAAATTAGGAGGACTTCGTATAAGTAAAATCACCCAAAATAGTGGTAGTAATCCGACTTATAAGGAGTTTAAATATTTAAATGCGCACACAAACAGATTTTATACTCCTAGAGGAGGTTCGTTATATGATGTTTACAATAATTGTATCTATACTGATTATCAAGGAAATCCAGGTACTAAATCTGGCGTAATTGGCACGATGACCAGTTTTGGCTCTCAGGATGAGCTTTTATTGTCAGGAAATCCGGCATTTTACAGTAAAGTAGAAGAATACAATGGTACAATACTCAATAACACGGGAAAAATAGAATATCAATACGAATATGTTAGGGATAGCACAAGTGGTATTAATAGGATGAATAGCATTTACTATCCAAAAAAATTATATAACATGGTGGATCAGTCATGGAAGAGGGGACAGTTAAAAAAGATGACTATATTTAGGAATGAGAATTCAACCTTTGTTCCTGTAAAAAGTGTAGAAAACTTTTATGCTACATTTTTAGAGGAAACAATTATAACTGGACTGGATTTTTACAGAACAAAAATTTCGGCTTACAATGATTACACAGATGGTTTTAGTTATGGTGATATTCTAATACGAATCGGATTTAAAAAATTAACTTCTACCATAGAGAAAGACATTAGCGCGTCTAAAGAAGTCACCAAAAGCACATTTTATTACTATGATAATACCGATCATATGCAGGTCACAAGAAGTGAATTTATATTAAATGACGGAACTAAAAGGAGCAACATTTATAAATATCCGGACGATGTAATATCGATCAGTTCACTTGGGACAGATAATTTAACAGTTCAGGAGAAAGCTTCTGTTGATAAAATGAAGTATAATGATCAACATCGTATCGCAAGTGTTGTTCAAACAGAAACATTTAAAGATTCAAATACAAATGGTATTGTTGATTTAGGGGAACTTCTACATAAAGAACGAACCAATTATAAAGAATGGTTCACAAATTTAATTTTGCCTGAATATATACAAAACGCAAAAAGTGATTCGGCCCTGGAGGACCAAATACAATTTCAAGGTTATTATACTAACGGCAATGTTAAGGAAATGTCTCAATTGAATGGATCGCACACTGTTTATTTGTGGGGCTACAATCAGAAATCACCCATTGCTAAGATCGAAAATGCAACATATGCTCAAATTGCGACTGCGCTTGGTGTGACCGCTACTGTTTTGGACACGTACAATGAGGCAAATCTTGCTGCGATCAATGCCTTACGATCAGTTTTATCAGACGCACTGATCACCACATATACTTATAAAAACCTTGTAGGGGTTACTTCTGTAACAGACCCAAAAGGAATGACGACCTTTTATGAATATGATAGTTTTGGCAGATTAATGTTTGTTAAAGACCAGAATTTAAATGTCCTGCAAAGATATTGTTATGGCTATAAAGGGCAACAGGTGGATTGTGGGGCAGCGGATCCTTATTTAATTACGTATAAAAGCATTGCCAGAAGCGGATCCTTCACCAGAAACAACTGCGCTTCAGGTCAGGTGGGCTCCAGTGTGGCCTACAGTCAGCCTGCAGGTGCTGCTACATCAACAGTTTCCCAGGCCGATGCCGATGCAAAAGGCCTTACATTATTTAATACCCAAGGCCAGGCCAATGCCAATACTACTGGCACATGTACGTTTAATAGTATCGCCAGGAGCGGTTCTTTTACAAGAAATAACTGTGGTACAGGAACAGGTTCAAGTGTAGCTTACAGCCAGCCTGCCGGTGCCCAAACCTCGACAGTTTCTCAGGCGGATGCCGATGCAAAAGGCCTTGCTTTATTCAATACCAAAGGCCAGGCCAATGCCAATGCTGTAGGAATCTGCAGCTATAAAAGCCCTGCGGAAAGTGGAAGTTTTACCAAATCCGGCTGTGCCAGCGGTGCCGGATCCACCGTAGTATATAACCAGGCTGCGGGTGCGGTGGTTTCCAACATTTCCCAGGCCGATGCCGATCAGCTTGGACATGAGAAATTTCTGGAAGCCGGCCCTAAATACGCTAATGCATTTGGGACCTGCTTGTTTAACAGTATTGCCTACAGCGGAACCTTTTACAGAACCAATTGTCCTGAGGGAGACTATGGATCGGGTGTTGTTTACAGCCAGCCTGCCGGCGCGGCGACTGGAGTTACCCAGTCCGCAGCGGATGATGCAGGACTAGCCAAATTCAACGCGGACGGTGAAGCAAACGCCAATCTGTACGGTACATGCACTAAAATGATTACGTATCAATATGGGTGGATACCGACTAGCAAGACCTTAGCAATTGTGGCCAAGGCTATTTCTAATCCTACGGGCTATCTCCTTAGGTTCAATATTATATCAATAGATAGCGGAATTGAACCAAAGGTTGTTGAAATCAATATGGCACCCGGGCAGCTTTCCAAAACCGGGTCTTTCATTCTGCCGGCAGCTGTTCAGAGTGTACAGCTGATTACTATATGGAAAAATTAATAAATTCATTTACCTGTAAAGAAACTATACCGTGATAAAAAAATATATACCATTATTGATTTTGTTGTTATTAGCAGGCCAGCGCCTCGCGGCGCAGACCTTCAGCGATGATAACTTCGTTCATACCGTTGCGCCCAAAAAGCCGGTGACATCCGCCACTTTCAGTACGCTGACCAAGGCCGATAAGGTGCAGCAGGTTACCTATTTTGACGGTCTTGGACGTCCTGTGCAGACCACGGCAATAGCCCAGGGCGGAGACGAGTCGGATCTGGTTACCCCGGTGGAGTATGATGGTTTTGGAAGGCAGGTAAAGGAGTACCTGCCGTATTCCCTTGCCAACAGCACGACGTCTTATCCCCGTATCGCCATGGCCGCCTCGCTGTTATCGCTGACAAACCTTTACAAGACGACAAAGTATGACAATACATCAAATCCATATTCGGAAAAGCAATTGGAAGCTTCCCCTTTAGGCCGGATACTTAAACAGGCCGCGCCGGGGGCTGAGTGGGAAATGGGCAAAGGCCATGAGATAAAACTGGATTACCAGTCCAATGTGGCCGGTGAGGTACGTTTTTTCAAGGCAGCGACCACTTGGAATGCCACCTCGGAACTGTACGATATCAGCCTGACTGATGCCGGTGATTATGCGGCGGGCGAGCTCTACAAGAACCTCACCTATGATGAGAATACGGCCGCAAGCCCTTCGGAGAGTTCCGGCTCGACCGTAGAGTTCAAAAACAAGGAAGGCCAGATGATCCTGAAAAGGACTTATGGCACGGTAGGTGCCGGTACGGTCAATGAAAAGCATGACACCTATTATGTATATGACAGCTACGGTAACCTGACCTACGTGCTGCCACCTAAAGCGGGCGGGACCATTACGGCGGCTATCCTGAACGATTTGTGCTATCAATACAAGTATGACTACCGTAACCGTTTGGTAGAGAAAAAACTGCCGGGCAAACAATGGGAGTTCATCGTGTATGATAAACTGGACCGCGTGGTGGCCACTGGCCCTTCGAATTCCCCCTTCACCAACCTTACTTCCCCTGGATGGATGATCACCAAGTACGATGCTTTCAACAGACCTGTGATTACCGGCTGGATGCCAGCCACCTCGGTAACAGCCCTGGACAGAACCAGTATTCAAGGAAAAAGAAATGCCGAAACGGTAGATTTCAGTGAAACCAAATCGGCAGCGCTTACCGTAATCAACGGTGTGGATACCCGTTATACCAATCTGGCCTGGCCGGTGAATTCCTCTGCGGCACCTGCGAGTGTCTACCATATACTGACAGTCCAATATTATGATACTTATGATTATCCGGGTGCTCCAACTTCATTTCCTACCGTAGCAGGACAGGCTGTCTACTATAACAATACCACCGTAAAACCAAAGGGGCTTGCCACGGGTTCCTGGACCAGGATCCTGGAAACCAGTACAACTCCGATAAAGGCTGAAATAGGGTATACCCTTTATGATGCCAAAGCAAGGCCAATCCGCAGTTACAGCACAAATTTCCTGGGCGGGTTCCATCAGGTGGACACTAACTTTGACTTCACGGGAAAGACCCTCTATACGGTCACCACGCACCAAAGAATCTCGGGCGGGGCGGTGACTTCCATTCGTGACGATTATGCCTATACGGCGCAGGACCGCCTGGAATCGGTGAAACAAACCATAGGGGGTACCACCCAGCTGCTGGCTTTTAATGAATATGATCCGCTGGGGCAGCTGATCTCCAAAAAGGTAGGTAATACCGAGACAGCACCATTGCAGAAAGTGGATTACAGCTATAACATCAGGGGATGGCTTAAGGGGATCAACAATGTCAATCAGTTGACAAATATTACGGATCCCAAGGATCTGTTTGCTTTTCAGATCAATTATGAGGGTATTTCAAATACGGCCAAAAAAATATACAATGGAAATATCAGCCAGACCCTTTGGGCAAGCGATAACAACGATAAGAATATAAGAAACTATGTCTATACGTATGACAGCCTGAACAGGCTTAAGAGCGCGGTGGACAATGGAGGATTGTTTAACGAGGACAACATCCAGTATGACAAGAACGGCAACATTTTAAAACTGCAGCGAAAAGGCGCGGTCGTAGCGATTCCTAATGTGAATGTGGCTGCCCATTACGGGCTTATGGACGATCTGAAATATGATTATGATCCGGGCAACAGACTGTTGAAAGTGGCAGATGCGGCTCCAATTGACCAATATGGGTTCAAGGACGATGCGGTTAATGCGGCTGCGGATACGGCTGATGATTACACGTATGATGCCAACGGAAACCTGCTTACCGATACCAATAAGGGAATCACCAGTATCAGCTACAATCATTTAAACCTGCCTGTTAAAGTGATTCTTTCAACGGGAAATATTACCTATCTTTACAATGCAGTGGGAGAGAAGGTGCAAAAGACAGTGTACGAAACGGCGAGTTCCAATACGACGGTTAGTGAATACTTAAAAGGCTTCCAGTATAAAAAAGTAAATCTGGCACCTGTAGAGCTGAAATTCTTCCCGACCCAGGAAGGGTATGTGGCCAACAATGCAGGTGTACTTTCCTATGTGTTCCAGTACAAGGACCATCTGGGGAACGTGAGGCTGAGCTATGCAAGGAACACCTTAACTGGGCTTACAGAAATTGTGGAGGAGAATAATTATTATGCTTTTGGGCTGGAACACCAGGGGTATAACAATGTCCCAAAATTCACCTATGGAAGTGCGGAGGGGGAACAGTATAAGTACAACGGAAAGGAGCTTCAAGACGAGCTGGGGCTTGGGGTTTATGACTATAGTGCACGTAATTATGATCCTGCACTGGGGCGTTGGATGAATATTGACCCTTTGGCTGAAAAAATGAGAAGATTTAGTCCATATAATTATGCTTTTGACAATCCAATTCGTTTTATTGATCCAGATGGAATGGCGCCAAATGATATTATATTTTTAATCCGCAATGGAGATAAATCAGTAAAAGAACAACTTCAATATCGAAATGGTAATTTTTACCATAATGGTGGTAAAGGTGAAAGATATAATCCTAAAGAAGGCAATGCAACATTGAATAAAGTGTTAAAGGCTTATAGAACAATAGAAAAATCAGATAATCAAATATTAAAAAATCAACTACATACATTGGAATCGAGTCCTAGTAAGCATTATGTAGAGGAAAGTCCAAATCGTGAAAATGCTGTAAGTAGTTTGGAATCTAGCAAATCTGTTTTGGGTTATTCTGCAAGTACTCAGACTGAATACGATTTTAATGCTGAATATGAAGGAACTAAAAGTGATTTTGGAGTTGTTGTCCATGAAATGAGACACCAATTTGATCATGATATTGGAAATATGGGAGATAATTCAAATACAAATGATGCAAATGACCCAGCTGAAATTAGGGCGGTTCACAATGAAAATATTGCCAGAAAAATGGATGGTGTTGAACCATTGAAGGCATACGATGGAAAAAAAATTGATCCATTAAAACTAGCTAATCCGCCAAATAACCTACAAGTAAAAAAAATTAAGGGATGAAAAAAGGATATATGAATAAATTAAAACTCTTAGTTGTTTTAATGTTACTATTGAGCTGTCGTAAAGAACAAAAAAATAACGTTGAATTTATAAAGAATCTGTCTAATGATACTGATTTCAATCTGCCATTGTATAATGAATCATTAAAAATTTTGATCAATAAAAATGACGTGATCTATGTAACCAGTTTAAGACAACTGTATAATTTAAAAGAATCAAAACATTTTAATTATAAAGATTTTGATAGTTTTTTAATTGAAGTAATTAATAATGATTTGTTGTCAAAAGATAATCTGTCCAAAATTTCGGAATTTAATTTTAAGATCGACAAAGAAATACAAGAAAAATATGATAATGAGGGATTGAATTATTTATTAAAAGTATACACTGAAAAGAGCAAGATGTCGAATAAGTACTATATTATAAGTGATTTAAATATAAATACTAAATTTTGTTTAATGTATCTGTTCTTTAAAAATAATTATTATGTCATACAAAACGATCACTCTGGGAAATATGTTTTGATTGATAAAAATATTTAATATTCTTTACGGGGAAAATATATTGCCATGTTTGATATATAAGTAATAATTACATAAAATTAAGGGTGCAGTAAAGCGCCTTAATTTTTTATATAACCTTATAAAGTCTCTTTTTCTTTTTATGTTTAAATTGTTTTGAAACATATTCGTTTACTTTTTTACCGTGAAGCAGAATATCTGTCAGGTTTTCTTTTACATATTCTCTTAATTCAAGATCTTGCAAGTTTTATGAATTTGTTGAAATAGAGTTTTGATACTTTTTTTCAAGTGCAAGTATGTTCATGGCACAACTTTCCTGAATCCCTTTTGCGCTGAATTCTTTTCCAAGACTGCTTCCATTGACAACCGACTGTGTTTTTAAGTCTATAAAAGTAATTCCATAAAGTTTTCCTTCACTGCTTTTTCTTAAAATAGTATGAATGGCTCCATCTTTAAGCCTTTCTGATAATCTTTCGACAGAAGTCATTCTTTTCATCAAAAAAAAGCCTGTCTCAAAGAATTCCTAAGGTGGCTTTTGCAGTATTGCTTCTTTGTTTCGTTTATACTGAATTTTTCTTCCAGAAATTTTAGGGTAGGTTTGCTGTAGAATTCGAGGGCTTTTATTGGTACGCCTATTGGTTTTGAATTCTGGTCAAGTATCTTGTAAAGCAGTCCATTGTTTTTAAAAACTCTCGATCCTTCATTTCCTCTGTTGGCCAAAGCAAAGCGATATCAGTATAAAGACATTGTGAACCACATGGCTTAATATTAAAATCAAGGGCAACCAGACGATTCAGGTTCAGGAATTATTCAACATTATGGAATTACAGCTTTTAATGGAGCGAGAGTATCGTTTTCCTTAATTTCCATACTGCCATCGACGAATAATGCTTTCGGAACTGTCTTGCAAGGGGATCGTTCTGCAAGCCTCCATAGAACATAACACTGCGCTAATCAGAATCATTGTAGGTAAAGCTAACCTTATCCACAGTATCCTCAATAATTTCAATCGGTGCTTTAAACGAATTATAGGTTATGGTCGGTACTTTCCGTCCGCTGTAGTATGTTAAGCCTGCAGTAGTAGTCTCGATAGAAGAATTTTGGTAGGGCTTGGTGGCTGAATAAGTGTACGATCCCACACCGTTTTGTGAAATTCTGCCGCTGTCGTCATAACTTTGGTTCTCAAGAACACCTGTTGCATTTTTAAACGAAGTCAGTCTGTGTAAATCATCATACTGAAAGTCTTCACTCCAGCTGAACAAGCTGTTTGTTCGTTTTTTTAAGTTTCCTTTATATACATACTTCACAAGCTTTTTACGATGGGTATAAAAACAAGGGCATTAATAGTTATCGAGGGCTGCTTCTAATGCACAAATACGGGCATTATTTACACGCACATAATGCCCCATTAAATTTTATGCTTACGGTATGTGGTCTAGTATGTTTACATTAAATTCCTTGACAGCTTCAAGTAACTGGACTGAGGTAATGGCCAATACCATGGCTTATTAGTACTTCCATTATCCCTCGGTTTTCAATAAATTTAAAAATGATTATCCTATAAATACTAACTATCTTTCGAACGAATTAAAATATAAATTATACCATCATTTAAAACCTTAAACAATGCTAAAACTTAAAATTTTTCTATCTCTTTTTCTTTTAATTACTTTTTACGCCTGCGATAAACTGGATGATCGTGAATTGCTGGTCAAAAACAATTCAGATAAAACGGTGTATAGTATAATTTCTGAAAATGACAGTATGTATAGTTCAGGCTTCTATTATGAGTACCAGGAAGGCTTTGATGAAAATAAAAAAGGCGATTACGATGCGCCTTTTATTTTTCAGAAAATCAGAAAAGGGGAAACTGCTGCAAATCACGACAGACCCAGATATTGGGATAACTATTTCAACAGGCTGGAAGATAAGCAGGCAAGATTGTTTATTATTCAAAAAGACAGCGTAGATAAATATGGCTGGAAAACGATATTTAAAAAAAATAGTTACAGTAAAAAATACCTTATTACCATTAAGCAGTTAGACAGCCTGAACTGGACTATCGAGTATAATGGAAAGCAACAAACATACAAAGGTTAAAAACATCCTAGCATTTACTTCAGAACAGCATCGCGTAAAAACTCGCAGTCAAAATCAGGTTCATCAGTATTTCTATTATACAGATCCACCAAATCAATTGTTTCAGTTTCTGTATGCTGAAAATTAGATTTGGATTTAATAGGGACTGGGTTAACGGAATATAGCGTTGGACAGGTGGCGTATTGGGATGATTTCGTAGTATGGGTTATTTGAATATTTGTTCTTTTGATCAAAAGTAAATCCTACAGCGGCCTTTCGAATTACAGAATTTTTGCGATGGATTTATATAATTTCATTAATGCATAAGATGTCGGTATTGAAGATCTGCAATTTTTAAAAAAATATAAATATATTATTGAAAGCCTTACTCCATTAATAGATGAGTGATAATAATAGAGGTGTTGATGCTTAAGTAACCCAAGTGACATGCACAGATAGGCTGCGATTTAGAATAATATCGCATGCCAATTAAAACAGCCTTCGTTTTTTTTTATATGCCTTTTTTTTGTGGGCGAGACAACTCTTTTAGGAATAATTTTTAAACTTCAATCAAATTATAAAAAGTAAATTATAATTCTGAAAATATTGATCAAAATTTAACAATGAAGTTATCTAAATTAAAAGCCTTAAATTTTTGTGGTAGAAAAAGGTCTGAAGAGATTTTATTGTATTATTGCAATACATTTTGAAGCAATTCACAATAAGAATTATTCTGTTGTGAAAACATTCAAAGCTTGTCGAAAACTGTAGCTTTTTTTAGATTTAATTTTTTCACATGTAATTATAGATTCTGAAATTCTTCTATTATTAAATTCCAAGGCCAGAATGTCTTCTGCAATTATTATAGAAATTTTTGATATAGTCAATGATTGCTTTTTTTGCTTTTTTTATAGTTGTATATACATAATTTTTAGGGGATGAGTTACAGGGGACCTCGTTTAGTTCGGAGGACATCAGAAAATTTGCCGAATTTAAAGAATTCAGCAGTATGGGATTTACAAATTTTAATTGGACAACAAATTCAAATTTCCAATATCCTTAAAAAAAATAGTGATGAATAAAATACTGACAATACTATTCTGTTTTTTTTACCTCAATTCATTTTCTCAAAATGTATCAGTTGTGCTGTCGGTTGAACAAAAAAAGGCAGATGCGCATTTGTGGAAAAAATATAGTTCAGATCTCTATCCTTTTTTGAAGATAAGTTATATCAATAACACAAAAGATTCCATTTATCTGAAAAAAGTTGCTGCAGAATTGGATTTTATCACTACAGGGCTTTTGAAAGATTATAACCGTAATACAAACCTCAGGACCTATTTAAAGAATTTAAAAAAACATACTAATCAGAAATATGCCGTGAATATCCCCATTAGCAAGTTTCATCATTATTGGGAAGTTTTAGAAGCAGATCATAGTATAGCCGATGAACATGACATTAGTTTCATCAATGAACAGTTGCACTTTATTTATGAGCGTTTTTATAAAAAAGATAATACCAATACTAAAACCGTTGAAGACAGAATCAGTGTCGCCAACATAGGAAAGATTGAAAGTACCTATTTTATCTTTCTAAAACCTGGTGAGAAAGTAATTGAATATTACGATTTAACAGGCTTTAAGCTATTAGGGGGTACTTATGATTTTATGTTGGATAAAAGTCAGGCAGATGATTTCATGGAGACAGATTTTCTTAATGAACAGAAGGTTTATAAAAGAGAGCCCCTGCCGGAATCGCTAAAAGGATATAAATTATATAAAGGGATAATTGGGACAAACACCGCCAGAATTATTTTTTAAAATCGGAGGTTATAAACTATATTATACAAAAAGCAGTTATATATCATTTAATCGGGAAAGTGCTTTCATCGTGTCTATAATAATAAGAAAAGGAGACGTATCAAGTCTCCTTTCTGAATTATCAAACATTTTTGCTCGATTTTGTGTTGGCAAAATAGCAATAATTGCTATATGAATAGTTCTAAGAACTGATGTCACATTACTATTTTCAGGAACCGTTCCCGCTATTTGCTGCACCGGAATGCCAGCGAACTGCCGAAGCAATCTGGGTTAAAAGTTGAATCCATTTCTGTGTTGGGATTTTATTCTTGGAATTCAGTTTCCCGGCATCAAGCTGGGTGTATTAAATTTTCGCTGGAAGGATTAGTATTGCCCGGTGTACTCTGACCTGTGTCATTCCTGCTGAGTTTATCTTCTTTAAGCTCGTCATTGCATTTTGGGCGCGCCTGAATTTATCATTTATTTTTTGAGGTAAATTTTGCTGTCGTTTTTTAAAGGAAACTTTGGGTTAATTTTATATAATATTTGTTAAAATATCCCCTGCTTACCATTTTGATTTTTAAATCTAACCGAGGTCGTTAAAATAAACTTCAAATCATTGTTTTACTGTTATTTATATTTTTTAAATTCACATAAAGATAAAGTTTAAACTTTAGGTGATGGAGAAACGTAAAATTTACGATCGTGATTTCAGAGTGAATGCAGTTAAACTTGGGCTTGAAACAAATTTTTTTAAAGTTGCAAGAGAGCTTGGGATAGCTTATTCGAATATCTACAGATGGAGAAATGAGCTTCAAAAATATGGAGCAGAAAGTTTTTGTGGAGTCGGACAATTTAGAAACCCCGAGCAAAAAAGGCTTGCAGTACTTAAAATCACACTGACAAAAAAGCTACAGAAAGTAGAACGTCAAGTTGAAATTTTTAAGAGTGCAAGTAAATTTATACTGAAAGGAAAACCAATGATTTTTTATTTTATTGAAAACAATTTAGATAAATATTCACTTTGTGGTATGTGTGAGGTTTTAGGTATAAAGTCCACCACCTATTATAATTGGAAAAATCAAGTAATTTCCCCCAGACAGAATCAAACGATTCTATTGGAGAAAGAAATAACAGCTATATTTTACCAATATAATGGGAGATATGGTGGCTACAAAATTTCCGTGGAGTTAGAAGGCCGCGGTTTTAAGTTAAATCCTTCTTCAGTTGGGACACATATGAGAAAATTAGGCCTGGTAAGTAAGCTAAGTTCAAAGCATAAAATCAAATCCGGTTCAGTATTTATTGCCCGTAATCCTTGTGTTTTTCCTAATTTGCTAAATCGACACTTTACAGCTGACGAAGTTTCTCAGGTGTGGGTATCAGGTATAACAAGTTTAGAGACAGCAAGAGGATTGTTATTCCTGACCATTATAATGGATTTATTTGATAGAAAAATTATTGGATGGAATTTAAGCGAAGGGATGAAAATAAAGGAAACTTCCATGCCCGCCTGGGAAATGGCTGTCAACAATCGAAAGACAAAAGAGGGTTTAATATTTCACTCTGATCGATCACCTCAATATGCAAATAAGATGTTTGTCCGTAAATTAAACTCTTATAAACATATTAAACAAAGTATGAGCCGAACTGCGAATCATTTAGATAATACGATCCCGACAAGATTTTTTGCATCCCTTAAGTCCGAACTGGTCAACTCAAATATGCTTCCTGCTAAAGAAGACATGCAGGAAAAAATAGCTCAATATATCAAAAATATACATTAAAATCATAATCTTATAAATTCATTAAACTTCAGGCTATGAAAACCTATGAGCGTAGTTTTAAAGAGAATGCAGTCAGGTTAAGTTATGAACAGGGAGAAATTAAAAATTTAGCGTTAAAGCTTGGCATAAGTCGATTTACTTTGCTTAAATGGCGCAAAAAATTTGATTACCTAAAATTAAATCCTAAGGATGCTGTAATTTTACAGCTCAATAAAAAAATACGGGATTCAGAACTTACACTAGAAATTTTAAAAAATGGCAGTAAACATGCAGCTCAAGGAAAATTAATGACTAAACGGTTCATTGAAGACAATTTATCTAAATTTCCACTTTTAAAAATGTGCGAATTATTACAAATATCGACCAGCTCATATTACAGGCTGAAAAAACAGGAGATTTCCGAGAAACAAGCTCGAATAGCTTTACTAAAAGAACAGGTTGTCTCTATATATTATCATTTCAATAAAACATTTGGATACAATAAAATTACCAAAGAGCTTCGACGTAGAGGATTTAAAGTGGGAGAAGGTCAAATTAAGGTTTATATGAGAATGTTGGGACTGCGCAAAAAAGCCAAAAGAATCAGAGCAACAACAGATTCAATTCATAATCACTATGTTTCCCCAAATATTTTAAATAGGGAATTCTCAGTTAGTGAGCCTGCTACAGCCTGGGTGTCAGATATTACATATATAGCAACAATTAAAGGCTTTTTATACCTTACGGTCGTTTTGGATTTATTTGACAGGAAAATCATCGGATGGAGTTTAAGTGACAGTATGAGTACCAAAGAGACTACTATACCGGCCTGGGAAATGGCAGTTAAAAATAGAAAAATCACTAAGGATTTAATCTTCCACTCTGATAAAGGGGTTCAGTATGCTAATAAACTTTTTACCAGAACATTGGACTCTTATAAGTATGTCAGGCGTAGTATGAGTCGAAAGCAAAATCATAATGACAATGCTGTTGCCGAAAGCTTTTTTAGCTCCTTTAAAAGAGAGTTAATTAACGGAAATAAACGCTTAACCAAGGAACAGATGAGGGTCGAGGTTTACGAATACATTGAAAATTGGTATAATAAGAAAAGAAGGCATTCATATTTAGGTTATAAAACAATTGAAGAGTTTAATCAAAACAGGGAATCGTAAAAGCCAATTATTGTTTACTTATGCATATATCAATTCCAGTATTGTTTTCTTTAAATAAGACATCCAAGAAATGCGATACTCATTGATGCAAATGGGAATTTTTTCATTTTTTTATTGTTATTAATGTGATGATGCTTTGTAAATAAGGCATGATAAACTCATATAGGTCTGTAAGGACTCAATCGACTAAGGACATCATCCAATAAAGTACGTGCTTTAATCCCTAAGCTTGAGCCACCTGAATCTCGGTCTCCGCTCCAATTTCCCATTCCACTCATAGCACATTACTGTTTATAATTAGTGATCAGAAATTTAACCAATTTTATTGTAAAAGCGATCGTTAAATTCTTGTTATCTGGATCATGAGAACAGGTTTTCCAGCTCGCTAAACTGTGATGGATGGTATATTGTTATATCTGGTCGGGGGTTATTGTCGCTAAAATTTCCATTATTTTTTTTTCTTTTTCCGAGATGGTTTTTAAAATCTTTGATGCCTGCTCAATATACTTGAAGTTGCCGGTTTGGCTCACTTTTTCAAATAAATACGAAACTGAAGTCCAAAGTTCTGCAATTTCCATAAACGCCTCATGTCCTGATTTGAGTTGGTCCAATTCAAACATGTCGTAACTTTCTTTTAAAAAATCACGGTACAGGTTTCTAAATAATGCTCCGCCTGTACCTGCCTTTTCCATAAGCATTGCAGCTGTTTTAAAGTCGTTTTCAATATCTTTACTTCTCTTAAACCATTTAATTATTTCTGTACTTGTTTTTAAAATTCCTTTATAGCCAATATTTGTTATAGGTGGATTTATATATTCAGCAGCGTTATTTTTAACTGCAGTTAAAACTGCCGTTTTTAAATCAAATTTATTGTCTGTTTTATCCAAAATATAATACAGGTTTTTAGATGACATTGGACCTTTTGCTGCTCTGGCTAACGACAAACTTTTCAAGCTTGTTTTCACTTTGCCCCCCTGCTGTTTTGTGTCCACCAAATAGGCATTTTCATTATCATAACCATAAATTGCAGTATAATGTCCTGCAAAATGAAATGCCTGTGAAAAATATTGCAAATGAAAACAGTCCAATTTTAATCCGACTGCCTGTCCTTTGTCTAGTAATTCTTTTACGTTCTCCCAGGCCTTTTGGGCTGATGCTGTTTCTTTGACCGACAATACAAGATTTAGATTTCTTGCAATATTTTCAGTTAGAACGTCCGGTTTTACCCTTCCGCCAATAAAAGGAAAATCCATGGATTTCATGTTCCAGAATATGAATCCAAGTCCTTGTCCCAGTCCAAAAAGCATAGGCTCGGAAAGTTCTATGTTAAGTTGCCCCAACAAAGTTCCTGTTGCTGTTGTTTCGCAATGTTGTCCTTCAAATGCTTTTATGTTATCTATTTTCATTATCGCTTCTGTACGGTATTTTAACTGCCAACTTGCATACTTTTGACAGTATATCTGCCTTTAATAGGTATAGCTTTGCATTGTATGTGTAATGGTTTTACAATACTACGCAAAAATACTAATACATATAGGATTTTGTAATAGTCATGAGAGTTTGTGCAAAAAAAACAGGGTATAAAGAAATCACCTTACTGACAAGGGAGGTTTTCGGGTTGTAACGCCTCACGGCATTGCCTTTAAGGCCCATATCGGGACGATAAAGATTTAAAAGATTATCGGGGCTGAAAATACTTAGGATCAATGTCCGCCTATTTAAAAATAACAAGACGCAGCGATTGAGAATTAGTAATGAAGGTATCAGTATATTCTATGGAATCCCGGGTAAGATATCAATGAATAATTTTTATATTTGGTGTCAAAGAGCAAGCGTAGTATTTAAATTAAATTGCAATGGAAAAGGGGATGAAGCTGAAGGTTCGAAAACAGCTTGACGGCAAACAGCAGTCCAATATTATTAAATTAAAAGGGAGCCTGATCTCCAGGGGCTATACTCAGATCATACACATTTTGGATAAGGATGAGGAGTTTCATATCAATTCTTTTGATATTGAAATGGGAGCAGCCGGTGAAGTACAGGAATTTATTACTGCTTTTATTGCCCGGGAGCAGCTTGAGGATAGTGTATCTATTTTTAAGTAAGGCAGAGAATGTCTAGTCCTGAAATAGCGATACACAAAAAGTATCATTATGGAAAAAGATCAAGAATTACGCTATATAAAGCGTACACAAAAAGACTACACTA
>NZ_JAFICC010000002.1 GCF_017833415.1 Flavobacterium sp. 1355
AAACTGATTACTAAGTAACATGCAGGAGAGCTTCCGCCGTCAACGTCATGCATTTGTGTGTCGTTTAATTCTGTAACAGCCACTTTGTTGAAAGCAAGCTTGTTGTTTGGGTTTTGTTTTTTCATTTTTGATTATAGTTTTGCGATTAAGAAACTGATTACTAAGTAACATGCTGGAGAGCTTCCGCCTTCTACGTCATGCATCTGTGTGTCGTTCAATTCTGTAACAGCCACTTTGTTGAAAGCCAGCTTGTTGTTTGGATTTTGTTTTTTCATGGTTTAATTTTTTTAGACAAATGTTATTACGATAGTTGGTAAAGTAATAGTACCTGCGCCACCGTTTACTTCTTTTAATTGGTTATCGTTCAATTCTGTAACAGCCACTTTATTAAAAGAAAGCTTGTTCGTTAGATTTTGTTTTTTCATTTTTAAAAGATTTAAGTTGTTAATTAATTTTGTGCAAGCGTAATCAAAATCAGGCTAGTACCTCCCACAATTGTGACACTTGATGTTCCACCATTCACTTCCAGTAATTGGTTCTCGTTCAATTCTGTAACAGCCGATTTATTAAAAGCCAGCTTGTTTGTTGGTTGTTGTTTTTTCATAGTTGGTATATAGTTATTGCAATTGTTTGATAAACAATTGTAGTTACACTTGCACCACCATTTACTTCGTGTAATTGGTTCTCATTTAATTCTGTAATAGCCGCTTTATTAAAAGCCAGCTTGTTTGTTGGGTTTTGTTTTTTCATAACTTGATTATACTTTAGATAAAAGGTAACTGATTACTAAAAAGCTTATAGGTGTGCTTCCGCCATCTACGTCTTGCATTTGCTTATCATTCAATTCTGCAACAACTAGACTATTAAAAGCCAGCTTATTGTTTACACCTTGCCTTTTCATTTTTATAAGACCTGGTCAGCGATAATGGTTAATGCAATAGTCACTGCAACAGAAATTAAACTTCCGCCGTTAACATCCTGCATTTGATTTTCATTTAATTCTGCAACAGCCACTTTGTTGAAAGCTAGCTTGTTTGTTGGGTTTTGTTTCTTCATGATTTATAGTTTTTATGTTATTAGATTACATTATGTCATATGTTACTTTTAGGCAGCAACAACCTGTACAAGTATCTCCTCCGCCATCTATTGAGGTTCCTCCGTTAATATCAATCAATTGGTTATCATTTAATTCTGCAACAGCTATTTTATTGAAAAACAATCTGTTATTTTGGTTTTGATTTTTCATTTTTAATGTTTTTAAGTTTGGTTTAGATTTATAATAATGTAACTACGAATATGGTAATTGGAATACTATTTAAGGATGTAGAACTTGCTCCACCATTAACTTGTTGAATTTCGCTGTCATTCAGCTCCGTAATTGCCATTTTATTAAAGGCAAGTTTGTTGCCGGTCAATTGTTTTTTCATTTTGATGTTTTTTTAATTGTTATTTTTCTAATTGAATCAATAAACAGGTTCTTAATCACTGTAATTTGTAGCAAATCCGGATTTCCTTGTTTTTTGAGCATACTTCCTCCGTTTGTTATAATCCAGACTATATCAATAGTCAGATAATAACAAGTTTTGAGTTATGACACTTTTATACAGATCAATAATCTTAAAGATTATTAATAACAAATGCCATTGATTTTGTAAATGAAGCACCGACGACCCTTAAGTCAGCAGATTTTCCTTACTATAAATTTTATTGTTGCCACCAAGTGATGTGTGTAAGAAGTACTTTTGAAAGTGTAAAAACCCAGGGAGGTATTTTTACTTTAGCAGAAGTAATTTACAGATAACTTGTAAGCGTTACGTTTTGTTAAATTCTTTTTATAAAAGAGAGTCTCCACACTCTGTTTCTATAATATTATTCAGTAAACAATTATACGACTGTTAACCAGGTACCATATCCGGTAGTGATAATAATCGATCTGATTAAATCATTTGTACCGCCTTTAATGTCGTTCAATTGATCATCATTCAATTCTGTAATAGCCACTTTATTAAAAATGAGCTTCTTATTTCCAGTTTGATTTTTCATCTAGAAAAGAATGATTACATTTCCTGCATTACTACAATGCTTATTTGCAAGCAGCAGCATCCAGTGCAAGTGTCTCCGCCAAAAATTGTCGAACCACCATTGATTTCTCTCAGTAAATTGTCATTTAATTCTGTAACATCTGCTTTTTTAAAATACAGTTTGTTGCTTAGGTTTAGATTTTTCATTAGAATTGATTTGGTTTAATGATTGTTATTTTTGTCAATACAGGATCACAGATACAACCAGAGTTTGGGTTAGTATCACTATCACGTCCTGATATTCCGCCATTAATATTTCTTAATTGCTGAATGTTTAATTCTGTAACAACTGCTTTGTTAAAAGTCAATTTGTTTTGGTTGTGCTTTTTCATGTTTGTTTAGATTTAATTGTTAATATTTTTTGCAAAATGTTTTGCATTTAAAATCAAAATTCAAATATTGAATGTACATGCTGGCTAAAAAAACTTTAACCGGTTTTAATAAATAATAATTTTATAAACAGGTCAATTCAACCTGATTTTTTGATATTATTCTAAAATGAAATACTATAAACTTACTTCCTGAAAAAAAAATCAGGTCTATTTAAAAAGTTTAGTAATTCTTTTTTTGATTTTGTAAAACAAAGATTTTGATTGTTTTGCACCATCATGATCTTCAATTTTAAAAATTGAATTTCTGCTGAGCCTTTTTTGGCCTGATTGATTACTGTTAGTCATAATTTTTTTTTTTGCTAACACGGTGCTTTATAGAAGTACTTTAGAAATAGTAAAAAAAAGTTTTATTACAGACATTTTTTTTTACTTTTGTAGAAGTAATTTCTGGCAACCTTGTTAGGTATTACGTTTTTGTTAAAACACCTTATAAAACAGAGTCTCCACACTCTGTTTTATTTTTTTGTTTTTGAAGTGGCTACTCATTTTCATTTTCGCCACCCTTCAAAACCAAAGTAGAAACTAATCAGTTGTTCGGATTAATTCTGAGACAAAGTAAAATATTTTTTTCCTGCAAAAAAAATGAAAAACCCCCATATTTATAAAATAAGGGGGTTTATTTTTATGTTTAATTATTTGAAATTCAGTAAGTTATAACAAAACTAAGAGTTTTCAATTTCCCTCATCTGATTTATCTTTTTTATATAAATTGAGGGGCTAATTCCGGTTGCAACCTTAAAATATTTGGTAAAAGATTCGGGACTTTTATACCCAATTTCTTCTGCAATTGCATTAATTGAATACGATCTTAGTTTAGCATTATTCTTTAATTCAATAATAATATAGTTGATTCGAAGCTCATTTACGTAAGAACTAAAGTTCTTATCCAGTTCACTATTCACAATTTTAGACAAATAAGCAGTATTTGTTTTTAATCGCTTAGCTACATTATGGAGCGTAAAATCCTGCCTTAAGAACAATTTCTTTTCTTCAAGTTTAATTAGTTTGTCCAGAATTTCTGTTCTGGTAGTGTCTTTTATGATAAAATTGTTATTGATTGCCTCTTCAATATTGGTTTCAATATTTTCTGCAGTTCCTTCATCATTAACTGAGTCATCAATAGTTACAATGCTGTTGCTAATAAGTTCTGTTTCTAATTCTTCTTCAAACGCTTCAGATTCGGTTCTTTCATTACTATTTATAGTTGTATTGTTATGCTGGATTTCGTTAATTGCTTTTGCATTTTGATTTTCAAAGTTTTGAATTTTAAGTAGTAGTTCCTCAAACTTTACCTGATTTTGTATTCCTTCTTTTCTTCTTTTTATATAAAAACCAATAAATAACAGAATTAAAAAGCTTGTTACTCCTAACAATATCCATTTCTGATTTTTCTGTTCTGTCTCTCTTTCTTTGCTCTCGGATATATCAATTTTATGTAAATGATCAATGGCTTCAATTCTTTTTTCACCAATTTTCTTAGATTTTTCGATGAACTGACCATAATAATAGTTTGATTCAGAATAGTTTTCTATGAATTTATAGTTTTCAGCCAGAAGATAATATATCTCAGACAGACTTTCTGCCGGAATATCTTTTTTTGTCTTGTCTTTAATAATAGACTGTAAGAGTGTTATTGCCTTGTCGTAATCTTTTTGAAGCGAATACAATTTTGAAATCCTGATATTGATTTCGGTAATCAGGTTATTACTTTCTATTTCCTGAGCAATAATTAAGGCTTTTTCAAAGGTTATTTTAGCATTTTGAAAGTCCTTTTTATCGATATAAATTAAGCCTAATTGGGCCAAAAAATGAATTTCATGCTCTTTTAAGTTACTTTTTCGTGATTCTTCAATACCACTTTTTATAAAAACATAAGCAGAATCCTGTTTATTTAGATTAATATACGTCTTTACTAAACCCAATTTTATATCAAGTTTGCTGACATTGTCAAAGCCTTTCTTTGATAAGTTCTCTTTGTATATTTTTAAGGCTTCCTGATACCGCTCTAATTCGTAAGCGATACTTCCTTTTTTTATAGAAATATAATTGTAAGCATTGATATCATTGAGTTTCTTTGACAATATAACACATTCTTCATAAAGCGTTAAAGCTTCCTGGAAATCAAATTCATTAAATAAATAGTTTGCTTTATTGATTTTAAAAACCATTTCAAGCTTTTCATTATCAATAGCATTGGCCTTTTGAATCGCCTTGTCAAAATAATAAAAAGCGCTGTCTTTTTGAGTTAATGCGCCACTTAAGTCCGCCAGAAAACAATAGGTTTTTGCTTCTTCTACTACCAAATCATTGGCCTTAGCATATTTTAAAAGTTTATAACAGTAGTATTTTGCTTTGCTTGGATTATTATATAACAAACTTTGAACAGAATCTTTATAAGTTTCAATTTTACTCTGAGAAAAAGTAAAATTGATGGTAAGAAACAAAATTAAGCTGCACAACTTATTTAATGCGTTCATATTCATTTATTTTAAAATAAAATACTGATAATAAGATGGTTAAGCACGAGTCGAAATAGACTATTTTTATAAATCTGGGGATTTATGAGTTTTTTTAGTGGTTTTTTTGGGATAAATTCACAATATCAAATTCACAACATATTCAAAACCAATTTAAAACCCAAAGATTATGAAAAAAATTAACTTAAAAAAATTAGTGTTAAAAAAAACTAATATTATAGAATTAAATTCAGAACAATTACGTCAAATTGTTGGAGGAAATACAACTATTATAGAAGATGTTGTTGCAGCGACTGAAAAAACAGATCCTCGCAGTATGTATTCTATGTTTTGCCCGGCTTAAAAATCTACCAGCAAAAAAAAGAGCGGCTCAGTTTGAGCCGCTTTTTTTTTAAAGGTGTTGAGGTACTAAGGTTCTGAGGTTCTAAGCTTTTTATTTTAAATGAATATTTCAAGTTTTTTAACTTAGAGCCTTAGCATCTTAGAACCTTAGTACCTTTTAAAAGTATTCTTTTAAAAATAAACTCTTACAAAAGGCATAAATGCTGAACCATAAAGACTTTTTTCATCATTAAATAAAACATCGTAGCGTGCCCCTATTGTAACATTTCCCGTTCTGTAACCGGCTCCGAGATATAAGGCGGTATTCCAGAAATTATCTGAAAACGCAGGCCTGTAATCAGTTGCTTCGTAATCTGTGTTGACACGAACCTGTTCTAATTCTGCAGACAATTGAATTTCAGGAATCGGATTCACAAGGCCAATCAAACTTCCGCCATAAACAAATGAATCGTAGTAGTTTTTTGAAGCCAGATAACCAAACTGTAAACCAACACCAACAGCAACAATTTCATTAACATTGTAGATAGCGCTTGGCATAACAGAAATGTCGGTATATCCGGAACCAATTCCGAGACCAATCCCTCCTCCAAACTGAACCTTATCCCAAAAATGATTATTGTTATCTATAACATAATTTTGTTGTGCAGATGCATAACTTGAAAATAACACTGTCAATATCACAAAAAGAGATTTGCAATCGATTGAAAATACAATTTTATTCATACTTAACGTTTATTTTAACAAATTTTTACGTAAAAGTACTTAAAAAAAAGATTTAAATAAATGTGATTGTTGTACTTTTGCCATTCTATTAAACAAAAAGTATATTCAACTAATATTATGGATAGGTTTTCATTTTTAAATGCAGCGCATACAGAGTTTTTCGCACAGTTATATGATCAATATTTAATAAACCCAGATAGCGTTGAGCCAAGCTGGAGAAGTTTTTTTCAAGGTTTTGACTTTGGAATGACCACTTATAATGACGAAAATCCCGTTCAACAGATTGTTGAATATGTGAACACTAACACTGATTACAGTCAGGTTTCAGAAAAACTTAAAAAAGAGTTTAATGTTCTGAAATTAATTGACGGATACCGTACACGCGGGCATTTGTTTACTAAAACAAACCCTGTTCGTGACCGTAGAATCTCATCTCCGACTTTGGATATTGAAAATTTCGGATTATCTGCCGCAGATCTTTCAACTGTTTTTGATGCTGCTCAGACAATCGGAATGGTACCTTCTTCTTTGCAGGATATCGTAAACCGCCTTAAAGCTATTTACTGTCAGCATATTGGTATTGAATATATGTACATTAGAAATCCTGGCGTTGTAAAATGGATTCAGGACAAATTGGCTGTAAATGTTAACCAGCCTAGTTTTTCTGGTGATGAAAAGAAAATCATATTAGATAAATTAAATCAGGCAGTTTCTTTCGAGAACTTTTTACATACCAAATATGTTGGTCAAAAAAGGTTTTCATTAGAAGGTGGCGAAACTATTATCCCTGCTTTAGATGCACTTATTGAAAAAGCTGCAGAAAAAGGTGTTGAACAATTTGTTATGGGAATGGCTCACCGTGGCCGTCTGAACGTATTGGCAAATATCTTCGGAAAATCTACTCAGGATATCTTTGGTGAGTTTGATGGTAAAGATTACGATCAGGAATATTTTGATGGTGATGTAAAATACCACTTGGGTCTTACTGCCGACAAGAAAACAAGATCAGGAAAAAGCATTAACATCAATTTAGCACCAAACCCTTCTCACTTAGAAACAGTTGGAGCTGTAATTGAAGGAATTACAAGAGCAAAACAAGATAAATATTATGCTGACGATTTCTCAAAAGTATTACCTATCGCCGTACACGGTGATGCTGCAATTGCAGGTCAGGGTATCTTATATGAAATCATTCAGATGGCACAACTTGATGGTTACAAAACCGGAGGTACAATTCATATTGTAATCAACAATCAGGTTGGATTTACTACAAACTATTTAGATGCACGTTCATCTACTTATTGTACAGACGTTGCCAAAGTCACTCTTTCTCCGGTATTACACGTAAATGCCGATGATGCAGAAGCAGTGGTACATGCAGTTTCTTTTGCATTAGATTACAGAATGGAGTTTGGCCGTGACGTATTTATTGACTTGTTAGGTTATAGAAAATATGGCCATAATGAAGGTGATGAGCCACGTTTTACACAACCTGTATTATATAAAATCATTGCAAAACATAAGAACCCAAGAGATATTTATGCTGAGAAATTATTGTCAGACGGCGTAATTGATGCCTCTTATGTAAATGCTTTAGAAAAAGAATACAAAACTAATCTTGAGGAAAACTTAGAAGCTTCCCGTAAAAAAGATTTGACTATTATAACACCATTCATGAAAAACGAATGGGATGGATTTGTTCAGGTAACTGATACGCAAATGCTTCAAAAAGTGGATACAACTTTTGACAAAAGCGGATTGGATTCTATTATTAAAACAATCTCTACATTACCGGAAGACAAAAAGTTTATCAACAAAATAACTAAAATTGTTACCGACAGAAAAGCAGGTTACGACAACAATACTATCGACTGGGGAACTGCAGAAGCATTAGCTTACGGTTCACTTTTAACAGAAGGATTTGATATTCGTATCTCAGGTCAGGACGTAGAGCGGGGTACATTCTCTCACCGCCATGCTGTAGTAAAAGTTGAAGATTCTGAAGAAGAAGTAATTCTATTGGATGCTATCGAAAACAAAAAAGGAAAATTTGGTGTATTCAATTCTCTTTTATCTGAATATGGTGTTCTAGGTTTTGATTATGGATATGCATTAGCAAACCCAAAAGCATTAACGATCTGGGAAGCACAATTTGGAGATTTCTCTAATGGTGCTCAAATCATGATTGACCAGTACATTTCATGTGGTGAAGATAAATGGAACAACCAAAATGGTATTGTTTTATTATTGCCTCACGGATATGAAGGACAAGGTGCAGAACACTCTTCTGCAAGAATGGAGCGTTACCTACAGCTTTGTGCAAGACAAAATATGTATGTTGCAGATTGTACAACGCCAGCCAACTTCTTTCACTTGTTGAGAAGACAAATGAAAACAAACTTCCGTAAACCTTTGGTAGTATTTTCTCCTAAAAGTTTATTACGTGATCCAAGATGCGTATCAACCGTAGAAGAATTAGCAAACGGAAGTTTCCAGGAAACAATTGACGATAATACAGTTGACAAAAAAGGAGTAAAAACTTTAGTATTTGTAACTGGTAAATTCTACTATGACATTATTGCAGAAAGAGAAAACAACGGAAGAAAAGACGTTGCAGTTGTTCGTATTGAGCAATTGTTCCCTTTACCAGTGGAACAACTAAAAGCAATTATTGCACAATATCCAAATGCCGATGATTATGTCTGGGCACAAGAAGAGCCTAAAAACATGGGAGCTTACAGTTTTATGTTAATGAACTTTGATCTTGTAAAATGGAGATTGGCTTCATTAAAAGCTTACGCTGCTCCGGCATCAGGAAGTTATACAAGAGCCAAACGTCGTCATGCGGATGCAATTAGAATGGTATTCGATAAAAATTTATTTAGATAAAAGAGAATGTTTCAAGTTTAAAGTTTCAAGTTTACCCAACTGAAATTTTAAACCATAAAAACCTTAAACAAAAACAAAGATGATTTTAGAAATGAAAGTCCCATCACCAGGGGAATCAATAAAAGAAGTTGAAATTGCAACTTGGTTAGTAAAAGACGGAGATTATGTAGAAAAAGATCAGGCAATTGCTGAAGTTGATTCAG
Organism: Flavobacterium sp. 1355; assembly: GCF_017833415.1. GTDB lineage: Bacteria > Bacteroidota > Bacteroidia > Flavobacteriales > Flavobacteriaceae > Flavobacterium. The sequence goes on from NZ_JAFICC010000002.1 coordinate 9,108, forward strand.
ATAAAGCTACTCTTGAATTACCTGCTGAAATGAGTGGTGTAATTACACTAAAAGCTGAAGAAGGTGATACAGTAGCAGTTGGTGCTGTAGTTTGTTTAATTGATACAGATGCTGCAAAACCAGCAGGAAGCGCAACAGCAGCTCCAGCGGCTGAAGCTCCAAAAGCGGAGGCTCCAAAGGCAGAAGTAAAAGCTGATCCCGAAACTTCGGGACAAAAAGCTGCTCCGGTTCAGGCTCCGGCAGCAACAAGTTATGCAGCGGGGACTCCATCTCCTGCAGCAAGAAAAATATTAGACGAAAAAAATATTGCACCAGCAACAGTTTCAGGAACTGGTAAAGGTGGAAGAATTACTAAAGATGATGCTGTAAACGCAGTACCTTCTATGGGAACTCCAACTGGCGGAAGCCGTGGTACTGAGCGTACAAAATTATCAATGTTGCGTCGTAAAGTAGCAGAAAGATTAGTTTCGGCTAAAAATGAAACAGCTATGCTTACTACTTTCAATGAAGTAAACATGACGCCAATCAACCAAATTCGTAATGAATACAAAGATGCATTCAAAGCAAAACATGGTGGTCTTGGTTTAGGTTACATGTCATTTTTTACAAAAGCAGTTACAAGAGCTTTAGAATTATATCCTGATGTTAACTCAATGATGGACGGTGATTACAAAATTGCTTACGACTTTGCTGATATCTCAATCGCAGTTTCAGGACCAAAAGGATTAATGGTTCCTGTTGTTCGTAATGCAGAACTTTTGACTTTCCGCGGAATTGAAGCTGAAATCAAAAGATTAGCGTTAAGAGCTCGTGATGGTCAAATTACCGTTGACGATATGACTGGAGGAACTTTCACTATTACAAATGGTGGTGTTTTTGGAAGTATGTTGAGTACGCCAATTATTAACCCTCCTCAATCAGGAATTTTAGGAATGCACAATATTATTGAGCGTCCGATTGCTGTAAACGGAAAAGTTGAAATTCACCCAATGATGTACGTAGCACTTTCTTATGACCACAGAATTATTGACGGACGTGAGTCTGTTGGTTTCCTTGTAGCCGTTAAAGAAGCTTTAGAAAATCCGGTAGAATTATTAATGAATGGCGATGCTAAACGTGCTTTAGAATTGTAATCATAATAATTTCACTCAATATGGAAAACCTGTTCATTTATTTGGGCAGGTTTTTTTATTTAAATCGAATAAATAATTATCCATAATTGTTAATTTTTTAATAAAATGTAATTTTTACCTTTTAAAAAATATTTTATTTAGAATAAATAAGAATAACTTGTTTTGTTTCATTTCATGACTTAGATTTGCACTATTAAAATCAATTCTAAATAAAAATGAAATATAAATTTACAATTTCTTTTTTGAGCTTTTGTTTCTTACTGTTAGCAGGTACAACAGCCTGGGCACAGGAAAAAGCAACTATTAAAGGAAAAATTACTTTAAACAACAACGAATCTTCAGAAGGTATTTCTGTTGTTCTAAAAGGGACTAAATCAGGAACAACAACTGATGAAGAAGGTAACTATATATTAAAAAATGTAAAACCAGGAACTTATACTATAAAAGTTTCTTCAGTAGGTCACATCACGCAGGAAAAATCAATTGTAATTAAAGAGGGTGAAAACCTAACTCAAAATTTTACTATTTCGACCAACTCAGAAGATTTAACAGAAGTGGTTGTAAATGGAGGAAGAAAAAATCATTTTGCACGTAAGGAAACAAAACAGGTTTCAAGATTGCCACTTAAAAACCTTGAAAACCCCCAATCATATACTACCATTACCGGTGAATTATTAAAAGAACAAGTAGTAACCAATTTTGATGATGCCTTGAAAAACGCATCTGGTATTACACCGCTTTGGGCAGCAACAGGCCGCGCCGGGGATGGTGCAGCTTATTATTCTTTAAGAGGATTTCCTGTTCAGCCTACAATGGTAAATGGTCTGCCAGGCTTAACAAACGGAAGTTTAGATCCTGCAAATATTGACAGAATCGAAATTATCAGAGGTCCTTCGGGAACTTTGTTCGGAAGCAGTCTGATCTCTTATGGAGGTTTAATCAATACAACCACAAAAAGACCTTATAAAACATTTGGAGGAGAAATAAATTACACCGTAGGAAGTTATGGTTTAAATCGTGCAACTGTAGACTTGAACACACCTCTTAATGAGAATAAAACCTTGAATTTCAGAATAAATTCGGCTTACAACAAACAAAATAGTTTTCAGGATGCCGGTTTTAGAGAATCATACTTTATAGCACCTTCGTTATCTTATGAAGTAAACGACAAATTATCATTCTTGATTAATACTGAGTTTATGAGCAATGAATCTACAAACCCAACAATGTTGTTTTTAGATCGTGGTGCTCCGTTACGTGTTCATAATATTAATGAATTAAATTATGACAACAAACGTTCTTACACCAGTAATGAACTTACAATGAAAACTCCTTCTTATAACATCCAGGCGCAGATGAATTATAAACTTTCTGATCAATGGAGTTCACAAACAATATTCTCTAGCAGTTCAGCAAAATCAGTAGGGAATTATACTTACTTATATGAAGGAACACAATTTACACCAATTAAAGAAGGGATTGTGTTAGCTCGTTATTTTACAGATCAGGACAATCGTAACATAACTACTGATATTCAGCAAAATTTTAACGGTGATTTTAAAATTGGAAGCTTAAGAAACAGAATTGTTATTGGCTTTGATTATTTCAAAAGAACTGCTTCAGATCGCAGTACTGGATATTTTGGAAACGGATATGTATATATAGGAGACGATTTACAATCTTTCAATGCTTTTGTAGGACAAAATACTAATGGCGATAGCGGAGATTTAACAAAAGCAGGTGCTGCTGCAATAATTGGAAGTAGCCCAAGAAATAACATTAAAACTAAACAGGAGACTTATAGTGCTTATGTTTCTGATGTGATCAACTTTACTCCCGAATTATCTGCGATGTTAAGTTTGCGTGCTGACCGTTTTATGAATGCTAAAAACGACGGTTACAATCAAACTGCTTTTTCTCCAAAATTAGGATTAGTTTACCAGCCAATTCTGGATAAAGTATCGATTTTTGCAAATTATATGAATGGATTTGTGAACGTTGCACCTGGACAAAATCGTACTGCAACTATTATAACACCAATAATACTTAATCCTGAACATGCAGATCAGTTTGAAGTAGGAACAAAACTGAATCTTTTTAAAGATAAACTTTATGCTACTTTTAGTTACTATGATATTAAGGTTACTGATCAGGTTTATGTAGTAGAAACTCCTTATGTAGATCCCTCAGATCCAACAACCCCACAACCAAATAATAAGACGACTTATCAGGATGGCGCTCAGAAAAACAAAGGCTTTGAAGCAGAATTTGTAGCTAACCCAATTACTGGTTTAAACATTGTTTTGGGATACAGCTATAATGATGCAGTTTTAACAAAAGGAGATCCTGACTTTGTAGGTCACAGATCTGAAAATGCAGGACCAAGAAACCTTGCAAACCTTTGGGCCAGTTATAAATTTACAAACGGTTTATTAAGAGGCTTTGGTTTAGGCTTTGGAGGGAATTATGTTGGTGACAACATGATTATGAACAGAAATGTTGCAGGAACATTCACAATTCCAGAATACACAGTTTTAAACTCGTCTTTATTTTACAGTGCAGAAAAATTTACTATTACTGCTAAATTAAACAACATTGCTAATAAAGAAATATATGATGGCTGGTCAACAGTTCATCCTAAAGATCCAAGAGCTATAATAGGAAGTTTCTCATACAGATTCTAATAACAAATAAACAAAACACTTTTCTGTAAAAGAGAGGTGTTTTTAAATTTTAAAATTATGATAACAATAGCCAGCCTCTTCGTTTTTATCTCTTTTTATATGTTTTATTACACTTCAAAAAGAGCCGTCCTTTCTTATGATTATGGCTTTGAGAAATGGATGAATAATAATCCTAAGGAAACCAAAATTTCGGGATTAGTTTTACTTCTTTTTTCTTATACATTATGGCTGTTCAGTAAATCGCTTGGTTCAGGAACTTTGTTTTTCTTTATTCAGCTGATGACTATTGGTAGCCTGATTGTTATTTTATCACCTTTAAAAGCTTTGAACAGTAAAACTGTCGCTATACTTTTTGTATTGGCGGGAGTATTAGAATTTTATTACTATTAAAATATGCCAGCAAATCCTAAATATCTAACGCAGTCAATATGGCAGCGCTTTCTCAAAATAACTGCTGCTATACTTGGTGGGTATTTTGTTTCTGTGAGTTTTCATCTGGCTTTGGCTTCATGGTTAAATCGTGCGAATGTACTTATTACAATGGCCTATAGCGGATTTATTGTTTGGGTTGCCTTAATGGTTATTGCATTTCTTGCCAAAAACGGCTGGAAAATTTGGGGAGTATATTTATTGCTGACAATGCTTTTTTGCATTATTATCTATTTTGGCCAGACGTCTAATCCAATCACCAAATAATTCATGAATAACAGAAACTATAATATCTATTTTCATACGCATACTGTAAGTGGTATTGTTATTAGCGTTGTATTATTTGTCATTTTCTTTGCTGGGTCATTTTCTTTTTTTAGAGATGAAATCATTAACTGGGAACGCAATGAATCTGTTACACAAACCAAGGAAATTGAACTTGATTATGATGCTGCTTTAAAAACCTTAGACAAAAAACACATTTTAGCAGGAAGAAATATTTCGATTTCTAAATCCAGCAATGAAAGACGTGTTAATATTTACTTGGAAGGGACTCAGGACACTTTGGCCCCAGCCCAACAAAAAGAGGGACAATTCTTTTATTTAGACACTAAGACTTTTAAAACTCAGACTTATGAAGAATCGTACTCGTTAGGTGAATTTCTTTATCGTCTTCACTTTTTAGCTCAGGTACCTTATCCTATTGGTTACTACCTTTCTGGTTTTATAGCATTATTTTTCTTATTTGCGATTATAACCGGAGTGTTATTACATTGGAACAAAATTATTTCTAATTTTTATATGTTCCGCCCTAAAGAAAAATTAAAAACATTGTGGACAGATGCTCATACTGCATTAGGGATGATTGGTCTGCCTTTTCAGTTTGTATACGCTGTCACCGGAGCTTTTTTCATGATTAAACTGCTAATCGTAGCACCGGCCGTAATGGCTTTATATAAAGGAGACGACGCCAAATTGTATGAGGATTTAGAATACAACGATCCTACTTTTAAATTTGAAAATAAAAAAATAGCCAATCCTTTTAGTATAAATGAATTTGTAGATAAGGCTAAAAGGAATTGGAAAAATTTTGAAATTACAAACGTCGAGATTAAGAATTACGGCGATTCTAATATGCATATTTTGGTTAATGGAGAAATGCCATATGATCAAAAATTTACCGCTGTCGGAAAAGTAATTTACAAAATAGCAGACGGTAAGGTTGTTGCCAAAAAAGATCCAATTACAGAAAACAAGTATCTGGATGTTGTTAAAAATGTTTTGTATCGGATTCATTACGGTGATTACGGGGGTTATGCGTTAAAAATCATCAGTTTTGTATTAGGGATTATTACTTGTTTCGTTATAATTTCCGGAGTTATGATTTGGCTTGTGGCAAGAGAAAAGAAAAACATGCCGGAGAAAAAACGTCGTTTTAACAATTCGGTTGCCCGTATATATCTGGCAATTTCCCTGAGCATGTACCCGGTTACGGCTTTAGCATTTATTGGTACAAAAGTATTTCATCCTCTAAGCCAGACTAATATTTACAGTCTTTATTTTATTAGCTGGTTATTGTTAATTGTATTTTTCCTTTTAAAGAGAGATATTAACTTCACAAATAAATGGAGTTTAATTTCAGGAAGCATTTTAGGTTTTTTAATTCCGATTGCGAATGGAATTGTCTCCGGAAACTGGTTTTGGAATTCATTCCTAAAAAATCACATTCAGGTTTTCTTTATAGATGTTTTCTGGATTGTTCTGGCCTCTATAACGCTTTATGTATCTTATCACTTAAAGCGGGAAACAGCAACTGTGACAGAAAAATAGTTAACAATAATTTTAAGCATATACCAAAAGTCGTTACGCTGTAATTTAAAGCGTAGCGACTTTTTTTGTTTTTAAGAAAATAAGCAAAATCATTTGCCTCTTATTAATTTAGGCCTACATTTACGCTTTTATTTAAAATGGGATTCAAAAAGAAAATACGTTTTCTACATAAATGGCTCGGACTTATTTCCGGACTAATCGTTTTTATTGTAAGCATTACCGGTTGTATATTCTGTTTTCACGACGAGATAAAAGATATTACCCGTAAAGAATGGCGTTTGGTTGAGCCGCAAAATAAACCATTTATTCCTCCATCTGTTTTATTGGGCAAAGCCAAAGAAATTCTTCCGTCTTATAAATCTAGTATGATTTCCTACTACGGAAAAGATCGATCTGCAATTGTCTATTCATATTCTGATATAGGAAGCCTCTATCTATACTTTAATCCCTATACCGGAAAACATTTAAAAATTGAAAATCCCAAAACTGATTTTTTTATTATTGTAGAACACATTCATTTGTACTTACTTCTACCCGATTATATTGGCAAACACATTGTTGGCATTGCCACAATTATTTTTATTATTTTGCTTATAACGGGAATTATCCAGTGGTGGCCCAAACGGAAAAGTGATATTAAAAGAAGTTTTTCAGTAAAATGGACAGCCAAATGGCGTCGGGTTAATTATGACTGGCACAACACTTCTGGTTTTTATATTTCGATAATTGTTGCCATTATCGCCATCACAGGCTTAACTTTTACTTACGAATGGGTTGGCGACGGAGTTTACAAAACGTTCAATTTGGGCGGAGATAAAAAATTTGAAACAAAAGCACCTGTAATCGACACAACAAAATTCGAAACAAACAAAGTGATTGCGATAAATCGCGCTTTTATGCAAACTATGCAATTACAGCAAAAAGCCGAAATGTTTTATGTAACTATCCCGCAGCAAAAAGGAGATATTATAAACACAGGTGCTTATCCGCATACTTTACGATACGATCATCAAAGCAATTATTACTTTCATCCGGAAAACGGAAAACTAATAGAGAGTCAGCCGTACGACAAAAAAACATTAGGCTTACAAATAGTCGAAATGAACTACGGAATTCATACCGGACAAATTTTAGATTTGCCTGGAAAAATTATTGCTTTTACAGTAAGTTTATTTGCTGCAGGATTACCAATTACAGGTTTTGTAATTTGGTACGGAAGAAAAAAGAAGAGTCGCAAAAAATTAAAGGCATAAAAAAACCGCTAATAAAAGCGGTTTATATTGTATTTTTAAAATTACTTAATTTCTATCTGCTAAAGCATTTTTCTGTAAGTTTTTAACTGAAGTAACTTTGCTGTTTTCATACGCAACTTCGCAAAGGTTTTTTTCATTAAAGAAAACCCATTTGCCCGTTTTTAATCCGTCTGTATACTCAGCTACTGCTACTTTATTTCCGTTTTCGTCATACGATACCCATACACCATCTAATTTGCCATCTTTAAAAAAGCCTTCTTGTTGTACTTTACCATTTTCATAATAATAAGTAGCTTTTACTTTGTTTCCAACAGCTTCTAATTCTGGTTTTACCTCTTGTGCAACTAAAATTCCAGAGAACATCATTGCAACTAAAATCACACACTTTTTCATATCTTTAGGTTTTTAATGTTATCAAATCGTTATCAAATATAATTAAATGTTTACATTAAAAAAACTTTTGCTTAACAATTTGGTAACATTGAGTAAAAACTTAACATTGGGAAATCACTAAAAACAAAAAAACCAACGCCGAGGCATTGGTTTTACTGGTATTCTTTCAAAAAAATAAATTTACTATAACGTTATAAATTTCGTAAATAAATTAGTTCAATAATGAATCTAACTGCGTTTGAAGCGCTTGATCAGAAGGTCTTGTAGCATTAGAATCGACAACTTTACCTTGTGGATCAATTAAAATAAATCGTGGAATAGAAATCACATTATAACTTATTGCAAAATCAGATTTCCATTCATTATCAGCCAAAAGCTGGATTCCTCCAAGTTGCTTATCGGTTACAAATTTTTGCCATTTATCATGGTCTTTTGGAGCATCTATTGAAACACTCACAAATTCGATATTTTTTCCGTGATATTTTTCTTCTACTTTTTGAAGAAAAGGAATTTCAGCACGACATGGCCCGCACCAAGTTGCCCAAAGATCAATATAAACATATTTCCCTTTTAATTCTGATAACTTTGTTTTTCCTCCTTTATGGTTTTCAAATTCGAAATCTGGTGATGCTGTATTGTTCAATTTCGCCATTTTCATCACTTGGTCACGATGTTCTGTAATTTGAGCAATCGCTTGCTGTCCATTTTCAGTTTCAATTTTTACAAACTCAGGATCCAATTTCTTATTATTTAATCGGGCTGCATCAGCTGCTTTTTTGGCATCAATTAATTTATTAAAAGCTGCATCATCTAAATTTACAACACTATTATCATAAAGTTTCTCATCGGCCAGAATACGCTGTGCCAAAATATTGTTTTCTAAACTTCCTTTACCTTTATAAACTATTGATTCATCAAATTGTTTAGCATCCATCTTAAGCTTTATATCATAGCCATTTTTCAAAAACAATTCCGTTGATTCAACACCGTCATACATACGGCCTCTTCCTCCGTTCAATACTAAAGTATCTTTAAAAATACCTTTTGCATTAACATAAATCGTCTTAACAACTTTTCCGTCATTAATAATTTTGATAATGTCGCTATTTCTATTTGCAATATTTGCTTCAAAAGTGACATATTTTTTAGATTGAGCGCTGATATTCAAAGCACTAAAAAAGACTAAACCAGCAATAAAAAATTTCTTCATAGATAATAAGGTTTGTTTTGGTGTATCAAATCTAAAGAAATTAGAATTGCAAAATTTAACAATTAACAAAATATTTCAAATTTATATGCAGCAACTTAGCACTTTACTATATTATTTTGTTTTTTGTGTTTACTTTTGCAGTCTAAAATTTAGATCATGTATAGAAGTCATAATTGTGGCGAATTAAACGCCTCAAATATAAATACCGAAGTTACGCTTGCAGGCTGGGTTCAAAAATCACGCGATAAAGGATTTATGAATTGGGTCGATCTGCGCGACCGTTATGGAATTACACAGCTTATTTTCGACGAAAGCCGTACTGATAAAACTGTTTTTGAACTGGCAAAAACTCTTGGTAGAGAATTTGTGATTCAGGTAAAAGGAACTGTTATCGAACGTGAAGCGAAAAACAAGAACATTCCGACTGGTGAAATCGAAATTTTAGTTTCCGAATTAACTATTCTAAATGCAGCGCTTACGCCTCCATTTACAATTGAAGATGAAACTGATGGTGGAGAAGATATCAGAATGAAATACCGTTATTTAGATATCAGAAGAAATCCTGTAAAAAACAGTTTGTTATTCCGTCATAAAGTAGCGATGGAAGTTCGTAAATATTTATCAGATCTGGATTTCTGCGAAGTTGAAACTCCATACTTAATTAAATCAACTCCGGAAGGAGCAAGGGATTTCGTTGTACCAAGCCGTATGAACGAAGGACAATTTTATGCATTACCGCAATCACCACAAACTTTTAAACAATTATTGATGGTAGGCGGAATGGATAAATACTTCCAAATTGTAAAATGTTTCCGTGATGAAGATTTACGTGCAGACCGTCAGCCTGAGTTTACACAAATCGATTGCGAAATGGCATTTGTGGAACAAGAAGACATTTTGAATGTTTTTGAAGGTTTGACAAGACATTTATTAAAAGAAATAAAAGGTATAGAAGTAGACAAATTCCCAAGAATTACCTACGATTATGCCATGAAAACATACGGAAATGACAAACCGGACATCCGTTTCGGAATGGAGTTTGGAGAACTAAACGAATTCGCACAACACAAAGATTTCCCAGTATTCAATGCTGCAGAATTGGTTGTTGGTATCGCAGTTCCGGGAGCAGGAAATTATACCCGCAAAGAAATAGACGGATTGATTGACTGGGTAAAACGTCCTCAGGTTGGAGCATCGGGAATGGTGTACTCAAAATGTAATGATGATGGAACTTTTAAATCGTCTGTAGATAAATTTTACGATCAGGCTGATTTAGCAAATTGGGCAAAAGCAACAGGTGCTAAACCTGGTGATATGATTTTTGTACTTTCTGGACCTGCAAACAAAACACGCGCACAGCTTTCTGCACTTCGTATGGAATTAGCAACCCGTTTGGGATTACGCAAACCAGAAGAATTTGCACCGCTTTGGGTTGTAGATTTCCCGTTATTAGAACTTGACGAAGAAAGCGGGCGTTATCATGCTATGCACCATCCTTTTACATCTCCAAAACCAGAAGACATGGCCTTGTTAGAAACAGAACCCGGAAAAGTTCGTGCCAATGCTTATGATATGGTATTGAACGGAAATGAAATTGGCGGAGGTTCAATTCGTATTCACGACAAAGCGACACAACAATTAATGTTCAAATATTTAGGATTTACTGAAGAAGAAGCAAAAGCTCAATTTGGTTTCTTAATGGACGCGTTTCAATTTGGAGCACCCCCTCACGGTGGATTAGCTTTTGGTTTAGATAGACTGGTAGCTATTTTAGGAGGTCAGGAAACAATTAGAGATTTTATTGCCTTCCCTAAAAACAATTCAGGACGCGATGTAATGATCGATGCACCGGCTGCGATCGATGATGCACAATTAAAAGAATTACATATTAAAGTTAATCTTGCATAAACCATCACAGCTATATAAAATCGCAGTTAAAATTTAGCTGCGATTTTTTTTATAAATAAAGTCAAAAAGACCATAAATATCGTGCCGCAAAGTCATAAAGTTCTTACTTTTTGAACTATTTTTAATAATGGCCATTTTAGAAGTGTCGATACTTAAATGAACGCAATATAATTAGCAAAAACACTGGAAATCAATAATTTTTACAAAAAATTAACACCTTCTTGTCTTTTGTATGAATTTATATATTACATTTGCTTCATTATAAATTATTATTACAATTACAATGCGTACAGGTACAGTAAAATTTTTCAATGAATCTAAAGGTTATGGATTCATTACAGACGAAGAAACAGGAAAAGATATCTTCGTTCACGCTTCAGGAATTAACGCGGAAGAATTACGCGAAGGTGACCGTGTAAGCTACGAAGAAGAAGAAGGAAGAAAAGGGAAAGTTGCTGCTAAAGTAGCAGTAATCTAAGAAAAATATAGCAATTTATTTTTTTTGCCTCTGAATGGTTTTAAAAACGTTTCGATTAATTTCGAGACGTTTTTTTTTGTCCAAATCTTAAAAAAAGATTAAAAAAACAGAAAGTTATTTATAATGAATAAAAATTAGACATAAACGTACTTTTCACACCTACTTATATCTTCATTTAGCTTGTGATTTACAGAGTTGGAAGTTATCTTTGTGGCTTATTTTTTAAGTAAAAACCCTAAGTTTATGCAATCTGATCAATACAGCTATCTTCCTATTTTAATGCAGCTAATTCTTGCTGTTGGTTTTGTGGTAGGAACAATCATTATTTCTGGAAAATTAGGCCCTAAAAGAACTTCTGAAGTTAAAGATAAAAACTTCGAGTGCGGTATCGAATCTGTTGGTAATGCACGTATTCCTTTTTCGGTAAAATATTTCCTTGTTGCGATCTTATTTGTTTTATTTGACGTAGAGGTAATTTTCCTTTATCCTTGGGCAGTAAACTTTAAGGATCTTGGAATAGAAGGAATGTTAAAAATGATTATTTTCATGGCTTTGCTTTTAGTTGGTTTTTTCTATATCATCAAAAAGAAAGCATTAGAGTGGGAATAAAGAAATTTTAGATTTCAGAATTTAGATTTTAGATTACTTTGATTTAAAATTTAGATTTGAAAGAATAAATTTCGCAAGTACAAATTGATTTTTAAATATTGATTTCGGTTCAGGTTGCAAAATCTAAAATCAGAAATCTAAAATCTAAAATAAAATGAGCGATTCAAAAGTAAATATGGTTGCGCCACCGGAAGGAGTTGTAGGAGAAGGATTCTTCGCTACAAAACTAAATGATGTTGTTGGTTTAGCAAGAGCCAATTCTTTGTGGCCGCTTCCTTTCGCGACTTCATGCTGTGGTATCGAATTTATGGCTACAATGGCCTCACATTACGATTTAGCACGATTTGGTTCTGAGCGTGTGAGTTTCTCTCCTCGTCAGGCAGATATGTTATTAGTTATGGGAACCATTTCTAAAAAAATGGCTCCAATTTTAAGACAGGTTTACGAACAAATGTCTGAACCACGCTGGGTAATTGCCGTAGGAGCTTGTGCTTCATCTGGTGGAATCTTTGATACCTATTCAGTTTTACAAGGAATTGACAAAGTAATCCCTGTTGATGTTTACGTACCTGGATGCCCTCCGAGACCAGAGCAAATAGTCGATGGAGTGATGAGACTTCAGGAATTGGTAAAAAGTGAATCTGTTAGACGCAGAAGCTCTCCTGAATACCAAGAATTATTAGCATCATACAATATTTCATAAGATGGCATTAGACAATACCCTGATTCAGGATAAACTTATAGAAACATTTGACACAAGTGTTTTTAACTTTCAAGAAGAAAGAGATATTTATTCATTTGAAGCTAGTGCTGACAAGATCACTGCTTTAATTCTTTTTCTAAAAAACGATACTGATTTACGTTTTCATTTCTTAACCGATTTATGCGGAATTCATTATCCGGATAACGAATCAGAACGTCAGTTTGCAATAGTATATCATTTACACAACTGGTACGAAAACAAACGTATAAGAATTAAAGTTTATCTTAATGGTGAAAAACCAGAGATCAAAACAATATCAAATATTTTCCCAAGTTCAAACTGGATGGAAAGAGAAACATACGATTTCTTCGGGGTTAACTTTATTGGTCACCCGCAATTGAAACGTATCTTGAATATGGATGAAATGCTTTCTTTCCCAATGAGAAAAGAGTTCCCAATGGAAGACAGCGGAAGAACTGATAAAGACGACAGATTCTTTGGAAGAACAACAACAAATTGCTAAAAAATAAATAATTCAACATTATAAAATGTCAGAACTATTATTACCACCAGAGCATCGCTATGCTAAAATAATTAAGGAGAAACTAAATGAAGACGGAAGCGAGCTTTCTGTACTAAATTTGGGCCCTACCCACCCTGCAACTCATGGTATTTTTCAGAATATCTTATTGATGGATGGTGAAAGAATTCTTGAGGCGGAACCAACTATTGGTTACATCCACAGAGCATTCGAAAAAATTGCCGAAAATCGTCCTTTTTATCAAATTACGCCTCTTACAGACCGTATGAATTACTGCTCCTCTCCTATTAATAATATGGGATGGTGGATGACTTTAGAAAAATTATTAAATATTGAAGTTCCAAAAAGAGCACAGTATTTAAGAGTTATCGTAATGGAACTTGCCCGTATTACAGATCACCTTATCTGTAACTCGATATTAGGGGTAGACACTGGTGCGTATACAGGTTTCTTATACGTTTTTCAATTTAGAGAAAAAATCTACGAAATCTACGAAGAAATTTGTGGAGCTCGTTTGACAACAAATATGGGAAGAATTGGTGGTTTTGAAAGAGACTGGACTCCAGCAGCTTTTGAAAAACTTGATAAATTCCTTGAAGAATTTCCAGTTGCCTGGAAAGAATTCGAAAATCTATTCGAAAGAAACAGAATTTTCCTTGACAGAACTGTAAACGTTGGTGCTATTTCAGCTGAACAGGCGATGGCTTACGGATTTACAGGTCCAAACTTACGTGCTGCCGGAGTTGATTACGACGTTCGTGTTGCGCAACCTTATTCTTCTTATGAAGATTTTGATTTTATTGTTCCTGTTGGAAAATCAGGTGACACTTATGACCGTTTCTGTGTTCGTAATGCAGAAGTTTGGGAAAGTTTAAGTATCATTCGTCAGGCGTTGGAAAAAATGCCCGCCGGAAATGAATACCACGCTGAAGTTCCTGATTATTATCTTCCTCCAAAAGAAGATGTTTACAATAATATGGAATCTCTAATTTATCACTTCAAAATCGTAATGGGTGAAGTTCCTGTTCCGGTTGCAGAGATTTATCATCCTGTTGAAGGAGGAAATGGAGAATTAGGATTTTACTTAGTTACGGACGGAAGCAGAACTCCATATAGATTACACTTCAGAAGACCTTGTTTTATTTATTACCAAGCTTATCCTGAAATGATTAAAGGTGCTTTATTATCAGATGCAATTGTGATTTTATCAAGTTTAAATGTAATTGCAGGAGAATTAGACGCCTAGAAATTGTAGCTTTTAGATTTCACTCCTGAAGCCTCGGGATAGATTGAAATCGAGACTATTATAAGAATTGAAGAATTCAGATTGAAAAATCTAAAACTAAAACAAAGATTGCAGGATGTGGATTTATAAACAAGAGATTGAAAAATCTAAAATCATAAATCTAAAATTATAAGATTGCAGAATATGGATTATAGACAAAGATTGAAAAATCTAAAATCTAAAATCTAAAATCTAAAATAAAAATGGAACGTAAACATTACAAACAAGAAATAAATATGACTGAAGCATTGATCGCCCGCATCAATGAATTGATCAGTCATTATCCGGAAGGCAAACAAAAATCGGCATTATTGCCTGTTTTGCACGAAGTGCAGGACGCGCATGATAACTGGCTTAGCATTGAACTGCAGGATAAGGTTGCCGAAATTCTTCAGATTAAACCTATCGAGGTTTATGAGGTGGTTACTTTTTATACCATGTTCAACCAAAAGCCAATTGGGAAATACATGTTTGAGTTTTGCCAGACTTCTTGTTGTTGTTTAAACGGTGCCGAAAATTTAATGGATTATACTTCTGAAAAATTAGGTATTAAAATGGGCGAAACAACTCCAGACGGAATGTTTACCATTGCCGGAGTAGAATGTTTAGGTGCCTGCGGATATGCTCCGATGATGCAGCTGGGCGATTTCTACAAAGAAAAATTGACAGAAGAAAAAATCGATCAGTTAATCGCTGATTGCAAAGAGGATAAAATAATATTACACGATAAATAAGATGTCACAAAAAATATTATTAGATAAAATCAATATTCCTGGAATTAAAACCTACGAAGTATATCGCCAAAATGGTGGGTATGCCTCTGTAGAAAAAGCTTTAAAAACACTTACACCGGATGAAGTTACTGAAGAAGTAAAAAAATCAGGTCTTCGTGGTCGTGGTGGCGCAGGTTTCCCTGCCGGTATGAAATGGAGCTTTATTGATAAAAAATCAGGAAAACCAAGACATTTAGTTTGCAACGCCGATGAGTCTGAACCGGGAACATTCAAAGATCGTTATTTGATGGAATACATTCCTCACTTACTGATTGAAGGAATGATTACTTCAAGTTTTGCCTTAGGCGCTAACCTTTCGTATATCTACATTCGTGGAGAATATATGTGGGTTTTCAAAATTTTAGAAAGAGCAATCGCCGAAGCAAAAGCTGCAGGCTGGTTAGGAAAAAATATATTAGGAACAGGTTACGATTTAGAATTACACGTTCACTGTGGAGCCGGAGCTTATATCTGTGGAGAAGAAACTGCACTTATAGAATCTTTGGAAGGTAAAAGAGGAAATCCTCGTATTAAACCACCTTTCCCTGCAGTGTCAGGACTTTGGGCAAACCCAACAGTAGTAAACAATGTGGAAACTATTGCAACCGTGCCATGGATTATCAACAATTCTGGAGATGATTATGCTAAAATCGGAATTGGACGTTCAACAGGAACAAAATTAATTTCTGCTTCAGGGCATATTAAAAATCCGGGAGTTTATGAAATTGAATTAGGTTTAAGTGTTGACGAATTCATGAATTCTGACGAATATTTGGGAGGAATGTCTTCAAGCAGACCTTTAAAAGCTTTCGTACCAGGAGGTTCATCAGTGCCAATTTTACCAGCTGAATTAATTTTCAAAACAGCAAACGGTGAAGACAGATTAATGACTTACGAATCTTTAAGTGATGGTGGTTTTGCTACCGGATCGATGTTGGGTTCAGGAGGATTTATAGTATATAACGACACTGCTTGTGTAGTTAGAAATACCTGGAATTTTGCCCGTTTTTACCACCACGAATCTTGCGGACAATGTACGCCTTGCCGTGAAGGAACCGGATGGTTAGAAAAAATCTTGTGGCGAATTGAAAACGGTCAGGGTCGTGAAGAAGATATCGAATTATTGTGGAGTATTCAAAGTAAAATTGAGGGTAACACAATTTGCCCGCTTGGTGACGCAGCTTCCTGGCCAGTAGCAGCTGCAATTCGTCACTTTAGAGATGAATTCGAATATCATGTTCGTTTCCCAGAAAAAATTAAAAACAGAGATCACTTTGTTGCTGAGCCTTTCTCGCAAGTGAAACATTTAGTAGGCGGTAAAGTAATCGTATAAAGAAATATAAAGCAGAAAGTTATAAAGTTAATAATATAAAAAGGACAGCAAATCTTTTTAAATATTCCGACTTTCAACATTCAAATCAATAAGAGATGAAAGTAACCATAGACGGTCAAAGTATAGACGTAGAGCCAGGAACAACAATCCTGCAGGCTGCACGTATGATTGGTGGAGATTTGGTTCCGCCAGCCATGTGCTATTACTCAAAATTAAAAGGCAGCGGAGGAAAATGTCGTTGTTGTTTAGTTGAAGTTTCTAAAGGGAGTGAAGCTGACCCAAGACCAATGCCAAAATTGATGGCGTCTTGTGTAACAGGATGTATGGACGGAATGGAAGTAAACAGTAAATCTTCTGCCAGAGTTACCGAAGCGCGTAAATCTGTAACAGAATTTTTATTGATCAACCACCCATTAGATTGCCCTATTTGTGATCAGGCAGGTGAATGTGATCTGCAAAACTTAAGTTTTGAGCACGGAAATCCGAAATCACGTTTTATTGAAGAAAAAAGAACATTTGAGCCAGAAGATATTGGTCCGAATATTCAACTGCATATGAACCGTTGTATTCTATGCCAAAGATGTGTGCAAGTTGCAGATCAATTGACAGACAACAGAGTTCACGGAGTATTAGATCGTGGTGACCACGCTAATATTTCAACCGGAATTTCTAAAGCGATCGACAATGAATTCTCAGGAAACATGATAGACGTTTGTCCTGTTGGAGCCTTAACAGACAAGACTTTCCGTTTTAAATCAAGAGTATGGTTCAACAAACCATATAACGCTCACAGAGAATGTACAACTCCGGGATGCTGTGGAAAAACAACCGTTTGGATGTTTGGTGGAGAAATCCAGCGTGTTACAGGTCGCAAAGATGAATATCATGAAGTGGAAGAATTCATCTGCAACAGCTGTCGTTTTGATCACAAAGATGTGAATGACTGGGTTATTGAAGGACCAAGAGCATTTGAAAAAGATTCTGTTATCAATCAAAATAACTATACTCAAAAATTAGAGAAAGTAGAAATCGCTACAGAAAAGAATATTCTATTAGGTAGAGATGAAGATCGTAAAAAAATTAGTATGGCTGAAATTCCATTAAACACTAACAACAAAATTTCTTAATGATGGTAGATGGTGCGTTTATTATAGAAAAAAGTGTTGTAATTTTTGTGGTTTTTGCCGTAACAATGATTATGGCGATGTACTCTACCTGGGCAGAGCGTAAAGTTGCTGCTTTTTTACAAGATCGTGTAGGTCCTAACCGTGCTGGTTGGGGTGGTTTATTACAACCTCTTGCCGATGGTATGAAATTATTTTCTAAAGAAGAATTTTTCCCAAATACACCAAACAGATTTTTGTTTGTTGTAGGTCCTGCAATTGCGATGAGTACTGCTTTGATGACAAGTGCTGTGATTCCGTGGGGAGACAGACTGCATGTTTTTGGCCGTGATGTTATTCTTCAGGCAACAGATGTAAATATTGCTCTACTATATGTTTTTGGAGTGATTTCAGTTGGTGTTTATGGTATTATGATTGGTGGATGGGCTTCGAACAATAAATTCTCATTGATGGGAGCTGTTCGTGCGGCTTCACAGATGGTGTCTTACGAAGTTGCCATGGGATTATCAATGATTGCATTATTGATGATGACCGGAACATTAAGCTTAAAAGAAATTTCAGAGCAACAGGCAGGAATGAACTGGAATGTTTTTTACCAGCCGTTATCTTTCCTGATTTTCCTAATTTGTGCTTTCGCAGAAACAAACAGAACACCTTTTGACTTAGCAGAATGTGAGTCTGAGTTAATTGGAGGATATCACACAGAATATTCATCAATGAAAATGGGATTCTATTTGTTTGCTGAATATGCAAATATGTTTATCTCGGCAACCATTATATCAGTCTTGTTTTTTGGAGGTTATAATTATCCCGGAATGCAATGGATGGTAGAAAATGCTGGAGTTAATATAGCAAACGTTTTAGGAATTGCCGTGTTATTTGCTAAAATATGTTTCTTTATCTTTTTCTACATGTGGGTTCGTTGGACGATTCCGAGATTCAGATATGATCAACTAATGCATTTAGGATGGAAAATTTTAATTCCACTTTCTATTGCAAATATTATTGTAACCGGTATTGTAATCTTAAGACACGATTTAGCTGTTTTCTTAGGATTCTAAAACCCGGAGTGCACTAGCCCTGAGAAAGAAGCACACCTTTTATTTTTTTTAGGAAAAAAATAAAAAAGTAAAAGATAAAGCGGATTGTCAATTCCGATAGCTATCGGAAGCTTTAAATAAAAAAATAAAATAGATTTTGAATTTGTTTAATCTCAAGTTGGAAATCGTAAATCATAAGTTAAAAAATGTCGATAGAAACTATATCATTATCGGGTAGAAAAAAAATGGTCTCTAACAAAGAGATGACTTTTTTGGAGCGTTTGTATCTTGTTGCGATTGTAAAAGGATTGTTTATAACGCTTAAACACCTTTTTAGAAAAAAAGTAACAATTCATTACCCAGAACAGGTACGTCAAATGAGCCCGGTTTATCGTGGTCAGCATATGCTGAAACGTGACGAACAAGGACGTGAAAACTGTACTGCCTGCGGATTATGTGCGCTGTCATGTCCTGCAGAAGCTATTACAATGAAAGCTGCAGAACGTAAGCCAGATGAGAAACATTTATATAGAGAAGAAAAATATGCTTCAATCTATGAGATAAATATGCTTCGTTGTATTTTTTGCGGTTTATGTGAAGAAGCATGTCCAAAAGATGCTATTTATTTGACAACTTCTAAGGTTCTGGTTCCTGCCAGCTATGAAAGAGAAGACTTTATCTTTGGAAAAGACAAATTAGTGATGCCTTTAGAAATGGCTATGAAAAATGCTCAACTTAAAAACGCTAACTAATGATACATATTCCAGATATTGCTCACGCAACAACTATTCAAGTTATATTTTGTTTTTTGGCTTTTATTACGGTTATAACTGCTTTCATGACCATTTTTAGCAGAAACCCAATTCATAGTGCTATTTATTTAGTGATTTGTTTCTTTTCTATTGCAGGTCATTATCTATTATTGAATTCACAATTTTTGGCTATCGTTCATATTATTGTCTATTCGGGTGCAATTATGATTTTATTCCTCTTCACGATTATGTTGATGAACCTGAATGAACAAAGAGATGTTCACAGGCCAAGAATCACTCGCTTGGGAGCTATTGTCTCTTTTTGCCTTATCGTAATTGTTTTGATCGCAATTTTCATCAATTCTAAACCTATTGTTGGTGCATACGATTCGACAGGAGAAGATTTTCAATCTATAAAAGTATTGGGTAAAATATTATTAAACGAATACATGGTACCGTTTGAATTTGCATCAGTCTTGCTTTTAGTAGCTATGATTGGAACTGTATTATTGTCTAAAAAAGAAAAATTAAATAAATAATGGGTAATATATTAAATCAAATAGGTATCGAAAACTACATCTTTTTAAGTGTTGTACTTTTCTGTATTGGTGTTTTTGGTGTATTGTACAGACGAAATGCTATTATCGTTTTTATGTCTATCGAAATCATGCTGAATGCTGTTAACCTTTTATTTGTAGCTTTTTCTACATATCATCAGGATGCACAAGGACAGGTTTTTGTTTTCTTTTCGATGGCTGTTGCTGCCGCAGAAGTAGCAGTAGGATTGGCTATTTTAGTTTCGATCTTTAGAAATTTAGGTTCGATTAGTATCGATAATTTAAAAAATTTAAAAGGATAAATGGAAATGAATACCAATTTAGCTTTAGTCTTAGTTTTAGCTCCTTTTTTAGGATTTTTAATCAATGTTTTCTTTGGGAAGAGCTTAGGAAAAACAGTTTCGGGAATTATCGGAACTGCCGCTGTAGCTGTTTCTTTTATAGTTACGCTTGTTCTATTTAATCAAATAACTTCAACCGGAAAAGGAATTGAAGTTACTTTATTTGACTGGATTCAAATTAGCAACCTAAAAATCAATCTTGGATTTTTATTAGATCAGTTATCTGTTCTTTGGTTATTGTTCGTAACCGGAATTGGATCTTTGATTCACTTATACTCTATCAGTTACATGCATGATGATGAGAATATGCACAAGTTTTTCTCGTATCTGAACTTGTTTGTGTTTTTTATGATCACACTTGTAATTGGAAGTAACTTATTAGTTTTATTTATTGGCTGGGAAGGTGTTGGACTTTGTTCGTACCTATTAATTGGATTTTGGTATAAAAACCAGGATTACAATGATGCTGCGAAAAAAGCTTTTATCATGAACAGAATTGGAGATTTAGGTCTTTTGATTGGAATGTTTATTTTGGGATATACTTTTAAAACATTAGACTATACTGAATTAAAACAAATTATTCTAACGATTCATTATGAGCCGCAAATTGCCTGGAATGTATCAATTGCAGCATTATGTTTATTTATAGGGGCTTGTGGTAAATCTGCACAGATTCCGTTATATACCTGGTTACCAGATGCGATGGCGGGACCAACTCCTGTTTCTGCATTGATCCACGCAGCGACAATGGTTACCGCAGGGATTTTCATGATAACGAGATTAAACTTTGTTTTTGATCTGGCTCACGATGTTCAGAATCTTATTGCCATAGTTGGAGCTGTAACTTCATTAGTTGCTGCTACAATTGGATTAGTTCAAACTGATATTAAAAAAGTACTGGCCTACTCTACTGTTTCTCAATTAGGATTAATGTTTTTGGCATTAGGACTTGGGGCTTATGAAGTAGCGGTTTTCCACGTGATTACACACGCATTCTTTAAAGCTTGTTTGTTCTTAGGATCAGGATCTGTAATTCACGGTTTACACGGAGAACAGGATATGCGTAAAATGGGTGGATTGCGCAAAGCAATGCCAATCACTTTCTGGACAATGCTGGTTTCATCATTAGCTATTTCAGGAGTTCCGTTTTTCTCAGGTTTCTTCTCAAAAGATGAAATTTTATTAACGGCTTTCCACCATAATATTCCATTATATGTTGTTGGATCTATTGCTTCTATCATGACTGCCTTTTATATGTTCAGATTGATGTTTCTAACTTTCTTTAAAGATTTTAGAGGAACAGAGGAGCAAAAACATCATTTACATGAAAGTGATGGTTTAATTACTTTCCCTTTAATGATTTTAGCTCTTTTAGCAACTTTTGGAGGCGTTATCAGTTTACCTGGAAATAGCTGGTTAAATGACTATTTGTCTCCGCTTTTCACGAAAGTGGCAGCAGAAGAACATCATTTAGGCGCAACAGAATACACCTTGATGGGTGTTGCTGTTTTAGGCGGTTTACTTGGGATTTTAATTGCTTACATAAAGTATTTTAAACAAGACAATGTTCCAGAAGCCGACGAGAACATTACAGGTGTATCAAAAGTTCTGTACAACAAGTATTATGTAGATGAAATTTACGATGCTGTGTTTGTACGCACTATAAATGCATTGTCCAAATTCTCCAGGGATTATATCGAAACCGGATTGTCTGCGGTGGTTTTCGGATTGGGTAAAATCACTAATGAACTGGCTTTTCAAGGAAAGAAATTACAAACCGGAAGTATCGGATTATATCTTTTTGTTTTTGTTTTAGGCCTTTGTGCAATTGTTTCCTATATATTTTTAGCTCACTAATTTAATAACTATGAACGTTTCTCTTATATTAATTATTCTTTTAATTGGTGCTTTTGTCACGTATTTTTCTGGCGACAAATTAGCTTCAAAAGTAGCTTTGCTCTTTAGTTTAACTGCTTTAGGATGTTCTTTAGTGTTGTTAAATCATTTTTATGCTGGCGAAAATATCAGTGTTATTAACGCCTGGATCAATCAGCCAAAGATTTCACTGGCTTTAAATGCAGACGGATTGGCAATTGCAATGCTTTTATTAACAGTTGCGTTAACGCCAATTATTATATTCTCTTCTTTTGGAAATGAATACAAAAATGCTAAAAGTTTTTATGCTTTAATTTTATTTATGGCTTTTGCAATGACAGGAACTTTTCTTGCTGCAGATGGTCTTTTATATTATATATTCTGGGAGCTGGCTTTAATTCCGATTTACTTTATTGCCCTAATCTGGGGTAACGGAGATGCAGAAGAGCGCAGAAAAGCAGTGGTTAAATTCTTTATTTACACACTTGCAGGTTCATTATTCATGTTGGTAGCTTTTATTTATTTATCTCAGAAAGCAAACGGAAGTTTCTTAATTGAAGATTTCTATAAATTAAACTTATCTAAAAATGAGCAGTTCTGGATATTTCTGGCTTTCTTTTTAGCTTATGCTATTAAAATTCCAATAATTCCTTTTCATACATGGCAGGCAAATGTATACCAAAAAGCACCTACTGTCGGAACTATGCTTTTATCAGGTATCATGCTGAAAATGGGACTTTATAGTGTTATCCGTTGGCAATTGCCAATTGCACCGCTTGCTGCAAAAGAATATATGAATATTTTTATTGCTTTGGGAATTGCCGGAGTTATTTATGGTTCAATTGTAGCTTTAAGACAAAAAGATTTAAAGAAATTATTAGCTTATTCTTCTTTGGCTCACGTTGGGTTAATTGCTGCAGGATCTTATACATTAACCCTTGATGGTTTACGTGGTGCCGTTTTACAAATGATTGCTCACGGTTTCGTAGTGGTTGGATTATTTTATGCTGCTGAAATTATTTACAGAAGATTTGAAACAAGAGAAATTTCTCAATTAGGAGGAATCCGTATTCAATCACCAAAATTTACTTCAATGTTTTTAATTTTGGTCCTGGCTTCTGTTGCATTGCCAAGTACGTTTAACTTTGTTGGAGAATTTACAGTACTATATAGTCTTTCTCAAATTAATGTGTGGTTTGCCGTTTTAGGCGGAACAACAATTATTCTCGGAGCATATTATATGCTTAAGATGTTTCAGAATGTGATGTTAGGCGAAGCACATTCAAAAACTTTTGCAGATGTTTCTGTAAATGAAGGAATTTCGTTAGTAGTAATTATTGCGGTTTTAATTTTCTTTGGATTTTATCCTAAACCAATTACAGACTTAATTACACCAAGTTTAGAAAACATTTTAAGCGTCATCAATAAAAATTAATATTTTAAATAAAAATTAGGGCATCATTCGTTTTAGATTTCCTAAATCAAAAAAACAAAAATGAATACATTAATAGCAATTACAGGATTGGGTATTTTCTGCCTATTATTTGAAATTCTTAATTTAAGGAAAGCCATTATTCCTTTTTCCATCATTGGGCTTTTGGCTGTTTTGGCACTTAATTTTTCAGAATTTGGAGCAGCAGAAAGTTATTACAATAATATGATCAGGGTGAGTAAGTTCTCTACTGCATTTTCATCATTATTTATCGTTATAACTATTTTCCTTATCGCTTTAAGTCATAATTTCTATGAGAATCATCAAACTAAAATCTCTGACTTTATTGCCATAAAAATCTTTTTACTGGCAGGTGGTGTTGCGATGGTTTCTTTTGGAAATTTAGCTATGTTTTTCTTAGGAATTGAAATTCTGTCTATTTCATTATATGTACTTGCTGCAAGTGAACGATTGAACTTAAAGAGTAATGAAGCCGGTATGAAATACTTTTTGATGGGATCTTTTGCATCAGGAATTATATTATTTGGAATTTGCCTGATCTATGGAGCAATGGGAAGTTTTGATATTGTTGAAATAAGTGAAAATTCTCTTTCTGCTGAATTGCCAATCTGGTTTCCAATCGGAATGGTTTTGATGGTTATCGGAATGTTGTTTAAAGTCGCTGCAGTACCATTTCATTTTTGGGCACCGGATGTTTATGAAGGTTCTCCTGCGTTAACAACTGCATTAATGAGTACTTTGGCAAAAGTAATTGCTATTGCAACACTTTACAAATTAATATCGGAACTAAATTTAATTCCATCCTTAGAAAATCAAGGGCTTTTGAGCACTTTTGAAAATATAGTTGTAATCGTTTCAATCGCATCTATGACTGTCGGAAACATTATGGCACTTCGTCAGGTAAATGTAAAACGTATGTTGGCATTTTCAGGAATCTCTCACGCAGGTTTTATGCTGATGACCCTGCTTACGATTTCAACTTCTGCAGGTGTATTATTATATTACTCAGCTGCTTATGCATTAGCTGGAATTGCTGCTTTTAGCGTTATTTTATATGTTTGTAAAAATCAGGATAACGAAGATATTACTAACTTTCATGGGTTAGGAAAAACTAATCCTCTGTTGGCTGCAATTCTAACAGGCTCATTATTATCTATGGCCGGTATTCCGATTTTTTCAGGATTCTTTGCGAAGTTATTCTTATTTAATCAAACCATTCAGGCAGGTTATATTGCTTTGGTAATTGTTGCTGTTTTAAACTCCATTATTAGTGTTGGATATTATTTCAAATTAATTTTGGCAATGTATTCTAAAGAACCTAATGAAGAGCGTACAGGAAAACCTTTTCTTATTTACGCTACGGCAGTGATTTCGATTGCTTTAAACATTGCTTTAGGTTTATTTCCATCTTTAGTTTTAGATTTATTGAAGTAAAATATCAATTCATATACATACAAATCCATCAAGAATTTTCTTTGATGGATTTTTTATTTAAGGCCATTTTGCGGGCAAAAAAAATCATGTTAAAAATTTAACTGAAACGGCTTCACTTCAAAAAAACTCCATATATTTGAGATCAATTAAATGTATTAAAAATATGAGTTTCAATTCAAAAAATCCATTTTTAAGCGACAAGCGTTTTTCATCAAATGCTGTTTCAAGAGCTGAAGAGGTGCACGAAGCAAAGATTATCGACTACAATCAGGAAATGACTTTGTCAGGTACTATCAATAAAACAGCTATTTTATTTTTAATTTTATGTGGAGCGGCCATGGTAACCTGGTGGATGGCTTTTAATGGAATTAATATAATGTTACCGGCAATTGGCGGTGCTGTTATCGGACTTATTTTAGTTGTAATTTCTGCATTTAAACCAGAAGCTTCTCCTTATCTGGCTCCGGGTTATGCTTTGTTTGAAGGATTATTTATTGGAGGTATTTCTGCAATATTTGAAGCAATGTATCCAGGAATAGTAATCAATGCCGTTGGAGCAACTCTGGTTACTTTTTTAGTTTGCTTAGGTTTGTATAAATTTAAGATTGTAAAAGTTACTGAAACATTCAAATCTGTAGTAGTTGCTGCTACATTAGCTATTGCTACTTATTATCTAATTTCGTGGGTTGTCTCAATGTTTACCAGCTTTACTCCTGTTCATTATGGAAATTCTATGATGAGTATCGGAATTAGTGTTTTTGTTATTGTTATTGCAGCTTTAAACTTATTTCTGGATTTCGATCAAATTGAAAAAGGAGTGCAACAAAGAGTTCCTAAATTTATGGAATGGTATGGGGCAATGGGTTTGATAATTACGTTAGTGTGGTTATACATTGAATTCCTTCGACTTTTATCTAAATTGTCTAAAAAATAAATTTCCCCAACATATTAGAAAGCCTTTTTGAAATTCAAAAAGGCTTTTTTTTATACATTTTGTTAGGCAAAAACAGTAATAAAACACCTCTTTTGTTTTTAAATTTAGAACACTTTCTAACTCTGTTTTTTAATTTACTGAAATTTATTTTAGCGCTTTTCCTTCTTTTTTTTTGCGTTTAAAAAATCTAATAAACCGTTTTTGATTCAAATTATTGATTAAACAAAAGTGTTTTCATAATCATTAACCTACAAAAATATATTGTAATTAAATTTTAAAAAAATATGCATTTTTTAAAATTAACTTGATTCTCAGGTTATACAATATTCAAAAAATCTTAGGAAAAATACCACTTCACGGGTCTAATTCTTATTATGTAATAAATTGCATTTAGTGCAATTTATTACATAATTAACACTTTAACATCAAAAAATATTGTTTATTAATTTTTTTATGACAATAAAATTACATTATTATAAAATTATATATATTTTTGTGTAATCGATTACAATTTAATGATAATTGAAATTGATACTAAAAACCACAAAAAACCACTATGAAATTTTTACTAACTTAAACAAACCACTATGAAAAAAAACCTACTTTTTCTGGCTGTCTTTATTATGGCATTTCAGACTTGGGCACAACAAGTACAAATTAACGAATCAGGAGGATGGCTGGAATCTGCTTTTGTAAAATGGCAGCCTGTAAGCGGCGCTCAGACGTACAATGTTTATTACACAGGTCAAGGCCTTACAGACAAAAAGATAGACGATCAGCTTATAAGAAGTTACGGAAGTTATTTTAGAGCTGATATTCCGGGGTTGCAAGCCGGAACATATACAATAAAAGTAAAACCTGTAATTTCAGGTGTCGAAGGAACCGGAACCTCTACCGGAAATCTAACTGTTATAGCTCAGGATCGTAATGGATTTGCATTTGCAGGGGGACGCGTTCCAGGAGGATATAAAACTGACGGAACACCCAAAGACAATGCAGTGATTCTTTATGTTACACAAAATACAAAAAATACTGTTTCGGCTACCATCACAGGTGCTACAACAAATCCTTGTGTGGGTTTACAAAACATATTATATGCCATTAAAAAAGGACAGGAGACCCGTCCATTCATTTTTCGTTTGATAGGAAATATTACTGATTTAAGTGTAATGGAAGGCGGGGACATCGTTATCGAAAACTCTAATAACCCATCAAGTTATATTACTTTAGAAGGTGTCGGAATTGATGCTGTTGCAAATGGCTGGGGTATTCGCCTAAAATCAGCTTCTAACGTAGAAATTAGAAACATTGGTGTTATGAATTGTAATAGTACTGCAGGTGACAACATTGGAATGCAACAAGCGAATGATCATATTTGGGTTCATAACTGCGATTTGTTTTATGGAAATGCAGGAAGCGATGCAGATCAAATTAAAGGAGACGGAGCGCTTGATAATAAAACATCTACTTATATTACCTTATCATACAATCATTTCTGGGATAGTGGAAAAGCAAGTCTTCTTGGATTAAGCGAAGGAACAACCAGCGGATTATACATCACTTATCACCATAACTGGTTTGACCACTCTGATTCTCGTCATCCTCGCGTACGATATTATTCTGCACATATTTATAACAACTATTTTGATGGTGTTTCTAAGTACGGCTCAGGATCGACATTAGGCTCTTCGTTATTTATTGAAGGAAATTATTTCCGTAATACCAAAAATCCTATGCTAACTTCTTTACAAGGAACGGATATATGGGACGAAGCAAATCAGGTAAATAATGCCGGAACAATGGGAACATTTTCAGGTGAAGCCGGTGGATCAATCAAAGCGTTCAATAACACTTTTGATGCGTCAATCGGAACAAATGATATGCGCTTTGTCGCTTACAACGATCCGAATCCTTTGTATAATATTGCAGGCAAGATTAGCTCAACAACCGATTTCGATGCGTATGTAACTACAACAAGAGGCGAAACTGTAAGCAGTGCCGTAAAATCTAAATCTGGAGCCAATACATATAATAACTTTGATACTGATGCTTCATTATATGTTAAGAACTTAGTTGTAGATCAGCCTGCAATAGCCAAAACAAAAACGACACAGTACGCAGGCCGTGTTTCGGGAGGAGATTTAAAATGGACTTTTGACAATAGTGTAGATGACAAATCTTCACTTGTAATTACAGCGCTTAAATCGGCATTAACGAATTATAGCGGAACTTTAGTAGCGGTACAGGGAGAAGGTAATCCTCCGGCAAATCCTCAAACCTTAACTTCAACAAGCAATAATAATCAAACCGTAACAAGCGGATCTGCTATTGCAACAATCGTATTTACCTGGGGAGGCAGTGCAACAGATGCAACTGTTACTGAATTGCCAGCTGCTGGAATTAGTTTTGTAAAAAACACTACAGCTAAAACAATCACTATTTCAGGAACTCCAACTGCAACTTTATCGTATTCCATTACTACAACTGGCACCGGAACTCCGGCTACAGGATCTGGAACAATAACGGTTAATTCAGCAGGAACTCAAACCTTAACTTCGACTAGTAACAATAACCAAACAGTTTCGAGTGGTACTGCTATAAACACTATTGTTTTTACCTGGGGAGGAACTGCAACAGACGCAACTGTTACCGGATTGCCAGCTTCTGGAATTAGTTTTGTAAAAAATACTACTGCTAAAACCATTACTATAACAGGAACTCCAACTGCTACTGTATCTTATTCTATAGCAACAAACGGGACTTCGGGTACGCCGGCAAATGGCTCTGGAACAATAACGGTAACTACCGGGGGTACACCCGGGAGTGAAATTCATAATTTTACGACATCAGGGAAAACAAGTTCTTTTTACAACATAACAGGAAATTTATCTACAACAAAAGGAACTGTAACCTACAATGGGTTAACGCTAACACAATGTTTAAAAATAGAATCATCTACGAGTATAACATTTACAACAACACAGCCAAGCACTTTGACGCTTGTTTTTGTTGAAAGTGCAGGCACAATAAAAGTAGACAATGTTGATAAAGTTGCTTCTGGAGGAATTGTAACGGTTTCCCTTGTAGCGGGAAGTCATACAATCTCTAAAAAAGATACGTCAAATTTATTCTATATGAGTACTGTTTACAGCGGAGGAACATTACGCATGGCCTCAAAAGAAGAAAAAGAAAGTGAAACTCTAAAAACGGTATTATATCCTAATCCTGTTTCAGAAACTTTGTATGTTTCTAACCAAAACGCAGAAAAAATTGAAATCTATAATATGTCGGCCGTTTTAGTAAAAACTGCTAAAAATAACGAAGCAATAGATATGAGCAGATTAGTTCCCGGAACTTATTTTGCTAAAATTTATACTTCTCAAGGATCATTTAATCAAACAATCATTAAAAAATAAACATTTTTTTCTTGTCCAAAAAAAGGCTTCCAAAAATTTTGGAAGCCTTTTTTAATTTTTAAGGCTACGTTAATTACCATTCTGCCTGTGGAAGTTTTTCTAAAATTGTATCTGGATTATCATTTACAAATAGAAGTTCCTGTTCCAATTTAAATTTTTTAATTTGATGTTCACTTAGCCAATCATCATGTAATGTATTTGTAACTTCATGATCAACTTCACCAGAAACAAGATCATACGCTCTAGTAACATGAGAGCCGGCTCCAGAATGAAAAGTTTCTACAAATCAAATTTGATTCCCTGTGCCAAAGGCAAACTTGTTGTATAATTGATTGTATTTGTCTGACGTCTCATATAAATTTTCCAGGCATCAGAACCAGATTCGCGACCACCACCGGTTTCTTTTTCACCACCAAAAGCACCACCGATTTCTGCTCCAGATGTTCCAATATTTACGTTTGCGATTCCACAATCTGAACCAGTTACTGAAAGGAATCTTTCTGCTTCACGCAAATTATTTGTCATAATAGCAGATGATAGTCCTTGTGCTACTCCGTTTTGAAGCTCAATTGCATTCTCAACTTCCCCGGAATATTTAATTAAATATAAAACCGGCGCAAAAGTTTCGTGCTGTACAATTTCAAATGAATTTTTGGCTTCGGCAATTGCAGGTTTTACATAACAGCCACTTTCGTAACCTTCTCCGGTAAGTACTCCTCCCGGAACTAAAATATTTCCTCCTTCGGCAACAACTCTATTTAAGGCAGCGCCGTACATTTCTACTGCATGTGTATCAATAAGCGGCCCCACATGATTGTTTTCGTCTAGTGGATTTCCTATTCTTAATTGTTTGTAAGCTGACACTAACGCATCTTTTACTTTGTCATAAATACTCTCGTGGATAATCAAACGGCGTGTTGACGTACAACGTTGACCTGCAGTTCCTACTGCTCCAAAAACAGCCCCTATAACAGTCATTTTTATATCGGCATCAGGAGTTACGATAATTGCATTGTTCCCTCCTAACTCAAGCAGTGATTTTCCTAATCGGCCGGCAACTGCCTGCGCTACAATTTTTCCCATTCGGGTTGAACCTGTAGCAGAAACCAACGGAATTCTTGTGTCTGCAGTCATTAATTCTCCTATTTTATAATCTCCATTGATAAGGCATGAAATTCCTTCCGGCAGATTATTTTCTTTGATTACCTGAGCAATAATGTTTTGACATGCTATACCACAAAGAGGTGTTTTTTCTGAAGGTTTCCAGACACAAACATCTCCTGAAATCCAGGCAAGTGCAGTGTTCCATGACCAAACAGCAACTGGAAAATTGAATGCGGAGATGATTCCGACAACTCCCAATGAATGGTATTGCTCATACATACGGTGACCTGGTCTTTCTGAATGCATTGTCAAGCCGTGTAACTGGCGTGATAAACCAACTGCAAAATCGCAGATATCGATCATTTCCTGAACTTCTCCATATCCTTCCTGCAAAGATTTTCCCATTTCATAAGAAACCAATTTACCAAGGGCTTCTTTATTCTGACGTAATTTTTCTCCAAATTGGCGAACAATTTCTCCACGTTGCGGAGCCGGAATCAATCTGAATGTTTTGAAAGCTTCTGTCGCTGACTGCATCACTTTTTCGTAATCCTGAGGGGTTGACATTTTTACAGAAGCAATTAATTTTCCGTCAACAGGGGAATAACTTTCCAGAATTTCTCCTGATGAAAAGTTTTGTATACCCGTAGATGTTCCTTCATTTATAGATTTGATGCCCAATTTTTCCAGAGCCTCGTTCATTCCAAATTGTGATGCTATTGTTGTCATTGTAACTTTTTTAGTTAAAATTGTTATATTTTTATGTAAAGATATTATTTCGAATGGAATATCAATTCAATTGAATTGTTAAAAAGAAAGTAAATTTAAGGTTAATTAGAATCAATTACAGAAATAACAGGCAATTTATTCCCGTTAATTGCTGTAATTTGCAACATTAAATTTTATTTTTATTATGCGTATTTTCAATAGATTTTTGATTTGTATTATCTTAATTTCAACTGCTGCTTTTTCTCAAAAGGAACAAAAATCATCTTTTCAGGTTGTTCCTTTAGGGATAAAAGGCGGTATTGATGAAAAAAATCTTTCTGCTTATTTACTGGCTCCAGCCAACACAAAAGATTTTATTTGCCTGGATGCCGGTACTATAAACGCCGGAATAGAAAAAGCAATTGAGAATAAGGTTTTTAAAGTTTCTACAAGTGAAGTTTTACGCAAGTACATAAAGGGATATTTGATTTCACATGCTCATTTGGATCATGTTTCAGGATTGATAATAAACTCTCCTGCAGATTCTTCTAAAACTGTCTATGCCACTCAAAAATGCATGGAGATGATGGAGAATCATTATTTTAATGATCAGACATGGGCAAACTTTGGAGATAAAGGCGTTGGGTTTCCATTGAAAAAATATCATTTTCAGACCTTAAATATAGGTGAAGAAGCTCCCATTTCTAATACTAAAATGACAGTAAAAGCATTTCCTTTAAGTCATGTTAACCCTTTTGAAAGTACTGCCTTTTTAATTAAAAATGACGAATCGTACGCATTGTATTTAGGTGATACCGGTCCGGATTCTGTTGAAAAAAGTGATAAATTAAAAACTTTATGGACAGCCGTCGCGCCTTTGGTTCAAAACAAACAGCTAAAAGGTATTTTTATTGAAGTTTCTTTTCCAAATGAGCAGCCCGATCAGTTTTTGTTCGGTCATTTAACTCCGAATTATTTGATGAAAGAACTTCACATTCTGGAAGATTTAGCCGGAAAAGATTCCCTGAAAAACTTTAAAATTATCATTACTCATTTAAAATCACCTGCAAAGAATATTGTCAAAATAAAAGAGCAGTTAAAAAAACAAAATGATTTGGGACTGAAAATTATTTATCCTGAACAAGGGAAACGATTTGAATTATAAAATTGAAATAAAACGCAAACGAACTCACTAGCCCCGATAGAAGTGGAAATCCTTTTGCTTTTTTCTTGAAAAAGCAAAAGATTGGAACGGATAGCGGGAAATAGCTCCTTAAAATTATTATTAAAGTCTTCTAACTACTTCTTCGCAACAAACCTGGGATCCGTTTCCATTACAGTTCCGCATTTATCGCAGGTTCTTAATTCTTCTGAGTTATAGAAATGTTCGAAATGTGGCAAAAAATCTTTCTCTATATTATGCAGTTCAAAAAATACTTCATAAAGTTTATGGTTGCAATTATCACAATGCCAAAGCAAACCGTCTGTGTACCCTTTTCCTGCGCGTTTGCGCTCGATTACCAAACCGATTGAACCTTCTGAACGAACCGGAGAGTGTGGAATTTTTGCAGGATGCAAATACATATCGCCCGCATTTAAAACCATTTCTTTTCGTTCACCATCTTCCTGGATTACAACTTTTATACTGCCTTCTAATTGATAAAAAAGTTCTTCGGTTTCATTATAATGATAATCTTTACGGGCATTTGGCCCTGCTACAATCATAACTATATAATCACCCGAATCTACATACAGGTTTTTGTTTCCTACCGGTGGTTTCAATAATTGACGATTTTCCTCAATCCATTTTGTGAGGTTGAAAGGTTTTGCTATTGCCATTTTTGATCTGCTAAGTTTTAAGAAGCTAAGTTAAGGAAAAGTTTCCAGTCTTTATTGTAGTTTAAACCACAGTTAGTCGTTTTAGTTTCATTTTAAAAAGCCTGTTTAATCAGATAAATATAAACCGGAAAATGATCACTGTACCCTACTTCTGTTAATGTATGCCGCAATGGATAGCCTTTATATTTCCCTGAATCCTGAATAAGGTAAGGTTTATTGAAGATACCAGCTTTCCAGAAATTAAAAGAAAAAAAATCAGGTTTTATTAAAGATCCGGTAACCATGATCTGATCAAAAATATCCCAGGAATCTCTAAATGCCAGTGTGCCCTGCCCTTTATTAAACATTTCTTCAAAAGGATTAAAAATTCCAAACTCCTGAACTTCGATTTTTTTTGCTTTTGCTCCCAAAGCTGTTTTTATACTTTTATTATAAGGTCCATCGTTTAGGTCACCCATTGTAATTACTTTGGCATCAGGATTTATTTGCTGAAGCGAATCAATGATTTTTCTGTTTAGTGCTCCGGCAGCTTCGCGATATTTACTTGAAACTTTTTCTCCTCCGGATCTTGACGGCCAGTGATTGACGATGATATTTAATTCTTCTCCGTCTAAAAATCCTGTGACTAAAAGCTGGTCTCTTGTAAATACCCGATTGTTTTCAATTTTGGGTTCTGCATCATCGTCTGTTTCTTCTTTTTCTTCTTTTGAAACTGTTTTATTTTTATAAATCAGTAATGGAATATTGGAAAATGATATTGGTTTAAAATGGTTTTTTTGATATAATAACGCGACATCTATTCCGCGTTTGTCCGGTGAATCAAAATGTATTATTCCGTAATTATAATTCAGCAACTTTGGCTGTTTGATTAAATCTTCCAGAACTCCTCTGTTCTCGATTTCAGAGCCGCCAATCAAAGTGGGCGCGTTTGTGTTTTCGGGTGTTCCTATTTCAGATAAAACTCTTGCAATATTCTTAAGTTTTTGCTGGTATTTCTCGTTTGTCCAGTTTTGGGCTCCGTCTGTAGTCCACTCATCATCATTTGTTGCCGGATCATTTATTGTATCAAACAAATTTTCGAAATTATAAAAAGCTACTGTATGGATATTATACTTTTTTGGTTGGGCACTTAAAAATGATATAAAGGAAAAAAGGAGGCAAAACGGGGCTTTAAGGCGCATAATATTATTTTTAAAAAGGCCAATATAACAAATTATATTTTGTAAGAAATTTATATTGTAATTTTAATTTATATTTTTGTTTAAGATAATAGTTTCCCGAATATTCATTCGGCTGGCAATCAGAAAACAACAAAAAAAAGCCATTTGAAGTATTCATTTCATAAGGGAAACACTGGAACTTTTTTAACCAAAGTGTATCTTTGCAAATGTACAATCTAAAGAAGATGATAAAGGATTAATACAGTTTTTTGGCTGAATTACAAAAATGATATAGAAAGCTAATTTTAATTCGAAACCTTAAAAATAATTTATAAATTTAAGCAAAAGAAACTCATGAACTTAATAGGATTAGATCATATAAAAAAACATTTTACTGTTTGTAAAATGGTATTTCTTACTTTTGCTTTACAATCATTCAACTGTCAATCACAACAAAACATGATAACACCGCCTTATTTACAAAAAGGAGATACTGTAGCTATTTTGGCAACTGCCAGAAAAAATATAGATGATAATCTAAAACCAACCATAGAATTACTGCACAGTTGGGGACTAGAAGCTGTGGTGGGAAGTACAATTGGTCTTGACGTAAACCAGCTTGCGGGAACTGACGAGCAGCGTGCAGCAGATTTTCAGAAACAACTTGATAATCCGAATATTAAGGCTATTTGGTGTGTGAGAGGCGGATATGGAACTGTCAGAATGATTGACTTACTGGATTTTACAAAATTTAAGCAGCATCCAAAATGGATAATTGGTTTTAGTGATGTTACTGTTCTGCACAATCATTTAAACACAATGGGTTATAAATCTATTCATGGTGTAATGCCGGTAACTATTCCGCGGGCGACTGCTGCTGCCATTATTTCGATGAAAGCAAGTTTGTTTGGCGAACCGTTATCTTATAGTGTCGGACCTGATAAAATGAATAGATTTGGACAGGCAACCGGTGAATTGGTTGGAGGAAATTTGTCTATTTTATACAGTTTGCTTGGATCTCAATCTGCAATAGATTGTAAAGATAAAATTTTGTTTATTGAAGATTTAGATGAATACCTTTATCATATAGACCGTATGATGATGAATCTAAAAAGAAATGGATGTATCGAAAACCTGAAAGGGATTGTTGTTGGAGCAATGACAAAAATGAAAGATAATGAAGTTCCATGGGGGAAAAATGCTGTTGAAATTGTAGATGATGTAACCAAAAAATATAGCATTCCGGTAATTTTTAATTTCCCTGCAGGACATATTCAGGACAACAGGGCTTTGATTATGGGAAGTACGGTTACAATGGATGTAAATGCATACGGAAGTACACTTACTTTTAAAAAATAATATATTCCTGAAAATTTCTTAGTCTAAGGATTTTTAAATACCACATACAGAAATCACACAAAGATACAAAGTCGCAAAGTTTTATTTAATTAATTCTTTGCGACTTTGTGTCTTTGCGCGCATACAACAAACTCATAACTCATAACTTAAAAAGTGGCAGAACATAACGAACTGGGGAAAAAAGGAGAAGAACTTGCCGTAGAGTTTCTTTTAAATGAAGGTTACAAAATTCTGGATAGAAACTGGACTTTTCAGAAGGCAGAAATAGATATTATTGCTCAAAAAGAAAATATTCTGGCGGTGATTGAAGTTAAAACAAGATCGGGTTCTGATTTTGGTTTGCCACAAGATTTTGTCAAGTCAAAAAAAATTCAGTTACTAATAAAAGCAGTAAATGCCTACATAAACGATAGGGAAATAGATTTTGAAATTCGTTTTGACATCATAGCAGTACAGAAAAACGGCGAATCATTTGCAATTGAACATCTTACGGATGCTTTTTATCACTTTTAACATAATTTTTTATTGTTATAATTGTAACAAATTGTTTTTTTATTTATATTTGCAGAGATTTATAACATCGCACTGTTAACTCAAACCAACCAATTACGTTACCAAAAAAAAAGAAAAAATTATGAAAACCGTTTCATCCATTGTAGAAAATTACATTAAAACAAAGCCTTTTTTATTAAATGCCTTATCACTTGGAATTATCAATTTAACATCTCTTTCCCGTAATATCATGACAGAGCTGGAAAGTGAGTTTGGAAAAGAGGTAAAACAAGGTGCAGTTGTAATGTCGCTTAAACGACTCACTGAAGAATTAGATTTTAAACTGAATCATAAAATCAACAAAGTCATTAAGAATATTGGAGAAATTACGGTTCGTTCAGAATTAACAGATTATACTTTTGCAGCTTCAGAAACTGTTCTAAACAAACAGGCTGATCTTATTTCTGATATTAATGTTCTGTCTGATATTTTTTATACCTCATCACGCGGTGTTAATGAAACCAATATTGTGGTGAGCAGCAGTGTTAATCATTTGGTGGAGAAACACTTTATGCGCGAAAAGTTAATTCAGAAATTGGATAATCTGGCTTCTATTACTGTAAAATTACCAAAAGAAAATATTGTTGTTCCGGGAATCTATTACTTCATTTTTCAACGTTTGGCCTGGGAAGGAATTATCATTAATGAGGTAATTTCAACTTCAAACGAGTTCACTATTCTAGTTGGCGAAGACCAGGTTGATGTTGCTTTTAAAGTGATTAAAGATTTGAAAAACTAGGTGTAAACAACACTACAATTACTTACATATTTAATCCTTTTATCTTTTAAAGTCTAAAAAGATAAAAGGATTTTAAGTTTTATAAACTATCCTTTTATCTTTCTATACTATTCACAAATAAGAATATTCTCAAAAGTATATTAAAAGATATATTTTGAAGTTAAAAAAGCGTCAAAAAGACACTTACTTATAAAGAGGGACTTGCAGGGGTTTATTCTTCATTTAATAAAAAAACTAACAAAAATTAAGAAATAAGTTTTTTTACTTATAATTTGCTGAGAATAATATTTTTATATATTTGCTAACCAATCGAACAAATCACACCACACATTTTGATAGTCATAATATAATTAGAATTAAAGGAGACTAATTAAATTAATGTTAGAAGCGAATAACCATAGCGAAAAATTATTGGTCAGTGAACTCAAAAACGGCAACGAA
Organism: Flavobacterium sp. 1355; assembly: GCF_017833415.1. Taxonomy (GTDB): domain Bacteria; phylum Bacteroidota; class Bacteroidia; order Flavobacteriales; family Flavobacteriaceae; genus Flavobacterium. The sequence continues at coordinate 46,498 of NZ_JAFICC010000002.1, forward strand.
AAAGCATTTCGTAGTCTCTTTGATTTGTACTATCAGGATATCTATGGATACAGTATCAGTATTTTAAAATCAAAAGAAGCAGCAGAAGAAAATGTTCAGGATGTTTTTATGAAGGTTTGGATGAACCGCGAGAACTTAAATCTGGAACAATCTTTTAAATCATATATTTTTACAATTGCCCGAAATCAGGCTTTTAATTTCTTAAACAAAGCGGCTAATGAACTGCTGCTCAAAGAAGAGATTTTTTATGAAAGCCAGAAATCCCATGAATATGGTGATTATTCAATTCGCGAGGCTGATTGTAAGAAGCTCCGCAAAGAGGCGATGAATCTTCTCCCTCCAAAGCGAAAACAAATTTTTAAAATGTCACGAAAGAAAGGCATGAGTTACGAAGAAATTAGTCAGGAACTCGGCATTTCTATAAATACCGTCAGGAACCAAATGAGCAAAGCATTAGAATCGATGCGAGTCTTTTTTCAGGTTCATGATGAAATTATCTAAACCACAAAAACCAAAATTAACCAATTAAATCACTCCTTTCGGAGTGATTTTTTTTTGCTTATCAGCAAGAATCTGCACAATATTCTCATCGTGAGGAACGAAGGATGACAAGCAACTGGATCCAGAAATAAAAAAACAAAAAATAAATAAAAATATTTTTAACTAATAATCTCCATAAAATCAATACTTAACAAGCGTATCATTCTTGTAAAAATGTTAAAATTGAAAAATTTACAACGTTTGAATAGTACTCAATGCCTTTCCAACTGTATTATATAAGAACCGGACCTAAAAACAATTCGTAATGAATTCAAATTCTGAAATAAAAAATCTTTTACAAAAGTTTGTTTTGAACCAATGTACACCTGAGGAAACAAATGAGGTAATTGCGTATTATAAAAAAAATAAACTTACGGAAGATTTCCCTTCGGTAGAAGATATTCAAAACCTTCTGACCGAAATGCCAAAAATGAGTCAGCAAACTGCTGATGACATTTTCTTAAACATTTTACAATCCTCCAAAGAAGAAAACACAACAATTGAAATTTCCTCAGAAAAATCGAATTTCAGAAAGTACATTTCGATTGCGGCTTCAATATTAGTTCTGTTAGGGGTTGGTTTTGTGGCTTACAAACAGAATGTTTTTAATACCCAAACTGAAAACAAATTTGATATTAAAAGCACCGATATTGTTTTGCAGTTAGAGAATGGAAATGTTCAGATTATTTCTGAAGATCATTCTGTTCAGGTAAGAGATTCTAAAGGTAATATTGTTGGAAATCAAAACGGAAACAAATTGGTTTACGAAGCGGATTCTGACACTGAAAAGATATCTTATAACACGCTTAAAATTCCGTACGGGAAAAAATTTGAGCTGCAATTGTCTGATGGTACACTTGTTCATTTGAATGCCGGGACGACCCTAAAATATCCGGTAAGGTTTATTGCGGGAGAAAACAGACAGGTTTTTCTGGACGGAGAAGCTTTTTTTGATGTAGCCAAAGACAAAAAACATCCATTTATCGTAAATGCTGACAATTTGAATGTTCGCGTTTTAGGAACTCATTTTAATGTTTCCAATTATCCTGAAGATGCTTCGACCGATGTTGTCCTTGTTGAAGGTTCGGTCGGAATGTATAATACAGATGAGGATTTTGACATTACTAAAAACACCATCTTAAAGCCTGGCTTTAAGGGTAGTTTTCAGAAATCAAATAATCAGATTTCTACAAAGCCAGTACTTACAGATATTTATACTTCCTGGATAAATGGCGGCTTAACGTTTAGAAATATGACTTTTAAAAACATTATTACAAAATTAGAAAGACGTTATAATGTAACTATCATAAACAAAAACGAAAAACTGGCAAACGAAAAATTCAATGCAAGTTTTAAGGAAGAATCTATAGAAAATGTGATGAGTTATTTTAATGACATTCATGGCATTAACTACACTATAAAAAACAATCAGATACTAATTAAATAACCACAAAAACAATGAAAAAATATGAGAATAGAAAAATACTAAAATAAAAAAATCGGAAAGAGCTGCGAACAATTTCCGATTAACTAAGTGATTGAATATAACGAATTAACTACAATCAATTAACAAAATTATGAAAAAAAAATCAAAGAATGCTGGGTTTTTATACCGAGTGTTCCAAAATGACCTAAAATTGAAACTAACTACTTTACTTATTTTGGTCGCCATGTTTACTATTAGAGGGAATACGTATGCCCAAAAGACAAAAGTAACCCTGGAATTAAACAATTCAACAATCGAAAAGGTTATTGAGACCATTGAACAAAAAACTGATTTCAGGTTTATTTATAAACTGAATGATATTGACTTAGACAGAACGATTTCTATTTCTGTAAAAGACCAGTCCATACTTGTTGTTTTAGACAAACTTTTTAAGGGAACTTCAACCGAATTTAAAATAAGAGATACTCAGATTATCCTGAAAAAACCGGAGCTTAAAACAGAGGCAATCTTATATGAAAAACAAACCGTTTCTGGTATAATTACCGATGAAAATGGTTTGCCTTTGCCTGGGGCTTCTATTATTGAAGAAGGAACAAAAAACGGAATGGTAACGGATTTTGACGGAAAGTACAAGATTACTGTCGAAAGCAGTGCTTCTGTAATCATTGTATCTTTTGTTGGTTATAAAGAAAAAAAAGTAGTTGCCAGCCAAAAGGTTATAAACATTCAACTTATGCCTGAGGCTACCGACTTACAGGAAATTGTGGTTGTTGGTTACGGTTCTACAGTTAAAAAAGATGTGACCGGAGCCGTTTCTTCAATCGCGGCAAAGGACATGAACCAGGGAGCAATTGTAAATCCCTTGCAGTTGATTGCAGGAAAAGCAGCAGGTGTAAATATTACACAGATAGGCAGTGAACCGGGTTCGGGACCAAGTGTTCGTATTAGAGGAATTGGCTCTTTGATTGGCGGAAATGATCCATTGGTGGTAGTAGACGGAATTCAGGGAAATATGGATTTACTAAATCAGGTACCTCCAAGTGAGATAGAAAGTATTGATGTTTTAAAAGATGCTTCTGCAACTGCTGTTTATGGTTCAAGAGGTGCACCTGGTGTAATCATTGTAACTACAAAAAAGAATAAAGCGGGTAAAACCACAATGGAATATATCGGATCAACATCATTAGATTTCATTCCTAAAAAACTGGATATGTTAGATTCTGACCAATGGTGGAAAACTGCTCAGTCCCTTGGTGTACCAGCTTCATCAAATCATGGATCAGATACAGACTGGTACGGTCTTTTGACACAAACCGGAATAACACAAACACATACGCTGGCATTTGGCGGAGGAACGGATAAATTCAACTACAGGGCTTCCTTAACGGCGATTCTGCAGGATGGTGTTGTCATTAACTCAAATAATAAAAAATACATTGGGCGTGTTCAGGCTACACAAATGGCTCTTGATGATAAATTAAAACTAACTTTTAATTTAACTAATGGTATAATTAATGGCAATAACACCATTGGAGATATCGGAACAGCTGCCTATATGTCTAATCTGATTACAAATGCTTATTTAATGAGACCAACAGATCCTGTTTTAAATCCTGATGGAACTTATTTTACAGATCCTAATGTGTTTCAATATCTAAATCCTTATGCGGCGGCTCAAACAGTGACGAATGAAAGACAAGAGGATAATTTATTTGGAAGCCTGAAGGCTGATCTTGATCTGGCTAAAGGATTAACTGCCAGCTGGTTTGGAAGCTGGAGAAAAACGAATGAAATGTTTGGCTATTATCTTCCTGCTGCGTCAACAAATGCCTACGCAATTGATCAGAAAGGATACGCAAACATCAGAAACAGAAAACAAAATGAAAGACTGACGAATGCCAGCCTTAATTACAAAGGGACATTTGGCATTCACAGCATAAACGCACTGGCATTATACGAATGGCAAAATCAAACTTATCAGGGAAATTATGCACAAGTAAAAGGTTTTATCAGTGACAAAACGACTTACAATGCACTTCAGCTTGGTGATTTGTCTAAAGTAGCTCCGGGAGATATAGAGTCTTATAAAAATGACAGAACATTAGTGTCCTTTTTAGGACGTATAAATTATTCTTTGCTTAACCGATATTTATTTACAGGAAGTTACAGACGTGACGGAGCCTCTGTATTTGGAGCAAACAACAAATGGGGTGATTTTCCTTCTGCTTCTGTAGCATGGCAAATCAATAAGGAGTCTTTTATGAACCAGAACCTCTTTAATGAACTGAAATTACGTGTAGGATATGGTGTTACAGGAAATCAGCAAGGTCTTCTTCCACAAAACTCCATTGCATTAATTGGAAACCGCGGATTAACTTATTTTGGAGGGCAGCAAATTACGAATTACGGTGCAAAACAAAATGCTAATCCTGATTTGAAATGGGAAACCAAAAAACAAACCAACATCGGTCTTGACTTTGCACTTTTTGACAACAGATTTAGAGGAACGGTAGATGTATACGATGCAAAAACAGATGATCTATTATTAGATTATACATTATCCCAACAAGGTAATGATTACAATTACATAAAAGCCAATGTTGGAAGTATTTCAAATAAAGGTCTGGAAATTTCTTTGGCGTATGATGTGATCAGAACAGCAAACAGTACACTTACATTAGCCGGTAATGCTTCATTTATGAAAAATGAAGTCCTAAATCTAAACGGAAGTTTTAATGGTCAGGATTTAACAACTGCTTATGTAGGATGGGGAACTGCAAATTCTTATCTGGTAAAAGGAAAACCAGTTGGTGCATTTTATATTCTGCAATCTACAGGCGTAGATGGCAATGGAGCAGAAACCGTTTTGGATCGTGACGGAAGCGGAGGCCCAATCAACCAGAATGCTGATAGCCCGGACCGTTATTATGCAGGTTCAGCTTTGCCAACTTATACATTTGCTTTTAATCCAAGCTACAGATACAAAAACTTTGATGTTTCTATGCTATGGAGGGGTTCAGGAGGGAATAAAATTTACAATGCATTGGGCCAAAGATTGAGTATGCTGGAAAACGTTGGTAAATCTAATGTTCTGGATAGTGCAGTCGACAAAGGAATTGTTACTTCTACATACGGCTCCGATGTATGGCTGGAAGATGGCTCTTTCATTAGATTAGATAATATTACAGCGGGTTATAATTTTCGTTTTACTGATAAGTATATCGATTCTATCCGCCTTTCGCTTACAGGAAATAATTTATGGCTGATTACTGATTATACAGGTATGGACCCGGAATTAAATATAAGTGGTAGTGGTAATCCTGCAGACAATTTTGGTGGTGACAGAGGAATTTATCCCCGTACCAGAAGTGTTGCATTTGGTTTAACTGTAAAATTTAAATAGCTAAAGAAATGAAAATTAAAAATATATTATTGGCAGGAGGTATTTGCTTCTTTGCCCTGGTTAGCTGTACTGACGTAAGTGAAACCGTATACGACCAATACCCTGCAGATGAGTTTTACGCAACTCCCGAAGGGACCAATAGCCTTCTTGCAAGTATTTATGCTCAGATTCCGGGAGAATTTAACCGGGATAATTACAATGGTGTGGGTTATGCAGGAGCAGATAATGGCTGGTATGATATGAATTGCATGTCATCTGACGAGCAGGTTATTCCGCATAGAAATGACGGAAACTGGCAACAAGATTTTGCCCGTTTGCACAAGCACGAATGGTTACCAACCGAAGGCATTATTAACAATACCTGGAACTGGTTATACAGATGTATTTTCAAAGCCAATCTGGCAATAGCATTACTGGAAAAATCAAATGCAGACGCTTCAAAAATTGCCGAAGCAAAAGTATCTCGTGCTTTTTTCTATTATCTTTTAATTGATGATTTTGGAGATGTTCCTTTCTTTACAGACAATAATACTCCTTCAGACCAAATTCCGCAGGCAAGCCGTAAAGAGGTTTATAATTTTGTTGTAAAAGAACTAACAGAAAATGCTGAATTACTCTCGAATACCAAAGGTGGAGAATATTACGGAAGATTCAACAAATGGGCAGCTTATACCATCTTGGCAAAAGTTTATCTTAATGCAGAGGTTTATACAGGTGAAGCAAAATGGACTGAGTGTCTGGCAGCTTGCAATAAAGTAAGCGAAGGCGGATTCTCACTTCACTCCGGAGCTGCAGATGCAGCTAACCCGCTTGGCAGTAAATATTACGAACTCTTTGGAGATGTTTCGCCTCAGGATGAAACTATTTTATCTATTTACGCCACTATCGATGTTTTATCACGTAATGTTTATGCTGTTAGAAGTCTTTATGGTGCTCATGGTATTACAGCACTTGCATATAACGGTTGGAATGGCACCATTGTTCCCAAAGAATTTTACCAAAAATACGCCGATAATGACATTCGCAAAAAACAGTTTTTAGCAGGTCCGCAGCCGGGAGGTGTAAATTATACCTTAGATGTTCAATCTATAGACCTTCCTGGAGCAGATCCGCAAGCTGGGGTTCGTAATGTGAAATTTTATCCGGCAGGTGCAAATACTGGAGGCGGAGCTTCTAATGATTTTCCTATTTACCGATATGCTGATGTAATTTTAATGATGGCAGAGTGCAATGTTCGTTTAGGAAACCCAGGCGCTGCAAAGCCTTTTGTTGATGCTGTCAGACAACGTGCCGGTCTTAATGCTCTGGATGCAAATCCAACACTTGATGACATTTACAACGAAAGAGGTTTTGAATTAAACTGGGAAGGGCATAGAAGACAGGACATGATTCGTTTCAATAAATTTTTATTAGCTAACGAATTCAGACCTGAGTCTCCTGCTTTTAGAAAATTGTTTCCAATTCCGACATCTGCATTAAATGCTAACAAATCGCTAAAACAAAATCCGGGGTACCCTCAATAAAAAACAAACTATCATGAAAAAATATATAAATAAATTATTCATATTAGGGAGCTTGCTTTTTTTGGGTGCTTCCTGCGAAAGTGAATCTGCCCAGGTAACGAATTTAAAAACAGTAAATTTCCCTTCTCAGGTTGTCGCTTCCTCAAATACAATAGTACTAACAGAAGACAATTCAGATGATAACGCTATTCTTCTTTCCTGGCCTAAAGTAACATTCCCTATTGATGCGCCTGTTACTTATGCTCTTCAATTTGATTTAATTGGTGATACGGGTGGTAACAATACCTGGCCAAAAGCCAAAAGAGTTGAAGTTGGTGAAGATGTGTTAAGCAAATCATTAATTGGAAGAGACTTAAACAAAATTGCCACAGACTTAGGTCTTGAACCTGGCATTGCAGGAAAAATAGTGGTTCGTGTAGAAGCAATTATGGACAGAAAAATCTATTCTGATTTTATCACACTGACTATTACACCTTATGAAAAAAGCGTTGTTTTTGGCGAAATTTATATGCCGGGAAGTTATCAGGGCTGGGCTATCGAAACTGCTGCTGCACTGACTGCAATTCAAAAAGGAATCTATCAGGGTTACATGACCGTTCCTGTTGGTGCCGGCCCTGGGTTCAAATTCAATACAGCCAGAAACTGGGCTCAATTCTATGGTGCCGGTGATACTAATTTTGATTTGAAAAACATGAGTGATACCGATTTTTCTCTTCCGGGTTCTGGTTCTTATCAAATAAAAGTAAACTTAAATACCTCAAAATGGAGTTTTGCTCCTTATGCATGGGGAATTGTCGGACCTGCTTCTGCAACTGCAGATCAAACTGCTGGTGACACAAATTATGGATGGAATCATTCTGTACCTATGTCCTACGATCATGAAACCAAAACATGGAAAGTAACTGCCGATTTATTACCCGGAGCTTTAAAATTCAGATTGAATGATAACTGGGATGTAAACTATGGCCCTGCCGATCCATCAACCAATACAATCAATAAAGATAATGGTGGTGCTTATACGATTAATGAAGCCGGAACTTACGAAATAACCTATACCATAAACGAAGTAGATCCTGCAACTACAGGTTATCCTGCAACTGCAACTTGTACAATCGTTAAAAAATAATCTAACATTGTAATATAGCTAGATTAGTTTGAGTGATACCTGCCTTTTTTGAGCGAAAGGCAGGCTATCTTAAACTCTTTGGCTTATTAAAACTTAATTTAACACATATGAAATCAAATATAAATATCATATACACTTTACTACTTGCATTGGCATTTGTTTCGTGTAGTTCGTCGGATAGTGATTCAACTCCGCCTTCTCCATATCAACAATACGGAGCTGCTTTCGACAAAATGCCGAATAAACAGGACGCAATCATTTATCAGGTCAACATTCGTGCTTTTAGTCAGGCTGGAAATTTAAAAGGAGTTCAGGACAGACTTACACAAATTCAGGAACTGGGAGCAAATGTTATTTATCTAATGCCCATTTATCCTGTCGGAAAAATAAAAGCTTCCGGAGAATTGGGTTCTCCGTATGCGGTTCAGGATTACAAAGCCGTAAATCCCGATTTTGGAACTTTACAAGATCTTCAGGTTTTGGTTGAAGAAGCACATAAAAAAAACATGGCTGTAGTTCTGGACTGGGTTGCCAATCATACGGCTTGGGATAATGCATGGATTACCCAGCATCCAGACTGGTATCAAAAAAATGAAAAGGGTGAAATTATTATTCCGCCGGGAACCAATTACAATGATGTAGCACAATTAAATTTCAATAATACTGAAATGAAAGACGCTATGATCGATGCCATGTCGTACTGGGTTTACAATGCAAACATTGATGGTTTCAGATGCGATTATGCCGATTTTGTACCTCAGAATTTCTGGTCAGATGCTATCAATAAATTGAGAAAAATCAAAAAGAACCAAACTATTTTAATGTTAGCAGAGGGCACAAAAGTGAATCACTTTGCTTCTGGTTTTGATTATACTTTTGGATTTAATTTCTTCAGTACTTTAGAGCAGCTTTTCAAAGAAAGCAAACCTGCAACTAGCATTCAAAATTCGAATGCAACAGAATACGCAAACAATTATAATCCTGAAAACAAAGTAGTCAGATATACAAGCAATCATGACGTAAATCTTTCTGAAGGAACCCCACTAGAACTTTTTGGAGGCAAAAAAGGATCAATTGCAACTTTTGTCGTAGCTGCGTATTTAAAATCTGTGCCAATGATATACAACGGACAGGAAATTGGCTGTGCACAAAGACTTAATTATTTTGCAAGAACTCCTATTGACTGGTCTGCTGCAGATAATGAAATGCTTGCTGAATACAAAAAAATCATTGCTTTTAGAAATACTAGTAATGCAATAAAAAAAGGGACTTACACTGGTTACAGTAGTGATGCTGTTAGTGCATTTACAATGGAAAAAGAAAAGGAAAAAGTTCTTGTCCTTTCAAACCTGACAAGTTCTTCTGTAAAGTATCTTGCTTCTCCGGCATTAAAAGGAACATGGAAAGATGCTTTTACCGGGGCTTCAGTAACTGTTGGTGCTGAAGTAATACTACAGCCTTTTGAATATTTAGTATTAAAAAACTAATACCAAAGCAATTTTAAAAAATTAGATTTGCAAAAAACTAAATAACATGAATTTTCAATCCCAAAAAATGTTTCAAATTCGTTTGAGCAAAAAACTAGCGCTTTTGCTTTTTGTGTGTATAAACTCCTTATGGGCTCAGGCACAGGAAATCAATTCGCCGGACAAAAATCTTTCCTTAAAATTTGAATTGAAAGAAGGCGGAATTCCTTCTTACCAATTATCATATAAACAAAAAGCCGTTATAAAACCAAGTTCTTTGGGTTTGGAACTGCAAAATATGCCTTCGTTTTTGGATGGTTTTACCGTTACAAATACAGCACAATCCTCAGTTGATGAAAATTGGAATCCGGTTTTAGGCGAAGAAAAAACGATTCGTAATCATTATAACGAATTGGTTGTCACTTTAGCGCAAGCGAAAAATAACAACAGATATATTAGAATTCGTTTCCGTTTATTCAACGACGGATTAGGATTTAGATACGAATTTCCGAAGCAAAACGACCTAAGCTATTTTGTAATTAAAGAAGAGCGTTCTGAATTTAATCTGGCTGGAAATCATAAAATTTTCTGGATTCCGGGAGATTATGATACCAATGAATATGCGTATACAACATCAAAAATTTCTGAGATTCCTTCTCTGATGAAAAAAGCAACAATTGAAATCAATGCACAATGGCCAATAAAAGAATTGTCTGTTCAAACGCCATCCATGATGAAATCGGATGATGGTTTGTATATCAACATTCACGAAGCCGCTTTGATCAATTATCCTGCTATGTATCTTGAAGTTGATGCTGCAAACAACAAAATGCGCAGTCATTTGGCGCCAGATGCTGTTGGAAACAAAGGTTATATGCAGACAGATGCACAATCGCCATGGAGAACTATTGTTGTAAGTGATAAAGCTACAGACATTTTGGCTTCAAAATTAATTCTGAACCTCAACGATCCTACAAGCTATAAAGATGTTTCATGGATCAAACCGGTAAAATACATCGGGATTTGGTGGGAATATTTCGTTGCCGGAAAAAGTACCTGGGCTTTTGGAAAAGAAAACAATGTAAAATTAACGGATGATTTCACAAAGCTTACACCGAATGGAAAACACGGAGCAACTACAGAACGTGCCAAAGAATATATTGATTTTGCTTCAAAAAATGGTTTCGATGCGATCCTGATCGAAGGATGGAATATTGGCTGGGAAGACTGGATTGGCAACTGGAAAGAAGAAGTTTTTGATTACGTAACCGCTTATCCGGATTTTGATGTAAAAGCAGTTCATGAATATGCGGCTTCTAAAGGAGTTAAAATTATCATGCACCACGAAACTTCCGGATCTGCAACGAATTATGAGCGTCGTCTAGACCGTGCTTTTCAGTTTATGAATGACAATGGTTATGATGCTGTAAAAACAGGTTATGTTGGAAAAATTATTCCGCGTGGCGAACATCATGACGGTCAATGGATGGTAAATCATTACATCAATGTAGCCAAACGTGCTGCCGATTATAAAATTATGATTGACAGTCACGAAGCGGTTCGACCAACTGGTTTGCACCGAACTTTCCCAAACTGGATTGCTCAGGAATCTGCTCGCGGAACGGAATTTGAATCGATGGGTGGGTTAGCGCCGGATCATACCACTATTTTACCTTTTACAAGATTAATGGGCGGACCAATGGATTATACTCCGGGAATCTTTCAAACTGATTTATCTTATTACGGAACCGGAAGTTCACAGCGTGTCAATACGACTTTGGTAAAACAATTGGCGTATTATGTTACTATGTACAGTCCGTTGCAAATGGCGGCAGATATTCCGGGTAATTACGAGCGTTTCCCAGATGCATTTCAGTTCATCAAGGATGTGGCTGTAGATTGGGATAACAGTTATGTTCTCGAAGCTGAACCTGGAGATTACATCACAATCGCGCGTAAAGCCAAAGGGAAAGATTCTTGGTTTGTTGGAGGAATTACAGACGAAAATGCAAGAACTGCTAACATCACATTTGATTATTTGCCTGTCGGAAAAAAATTCATCGCCACGATTTATGCCGATGCCAAAGAAGCAAATTGGGACAAAAACCCACAAAAATATACCGTTACTAAAGTTGTTGTAACCTCAAAAACAATTTTAAGACAGTATTTGGCTCCAGGCGGAGGCGTTGCCATTAGCATCAAAGAAGGAAATACTACAGAATTAAAGGGATTGAAAAAGTTATAAAAGTTTTCGCCACGAATTGCACGAATTTCCTCGAATTAATATTACTTAAAAATATTAGTGATGATTAGTGAAATTCGTGGCAAAAAAACTAAACAAAAGTTACATAAATCATATGTAATTAAAAGCTTTTTGTCACGAAATTTCACGAATTAATACCAATTTTTTAATCTATTTAAGATTAAGAAAACAAACTTAATTCGAGGAAATTCGTGCAATTCGTGGCGAAAAAAAAATAAAAAATTTTACTACTTGAAAACTATTAACCACAAAATGTTTGTCAAATTTAAAACCAATGCGAGTGAGAATGAATTTTAGTTAAAGATGCTGACAAGCATGCAAAAACCGAAATTATGAAAATCAAAATTACCACTAGATTATTTCATTTCACGAAAACAATAATCTGTTTTCTATTATTATTTGCAAGTTCCGTTTATGCACAAGATCCGCCTCAGTACGGTACGCCATTTGCCGGTGTTCCCGATACGCGAGATGTAAACATGTATCAGGTACATATTCGTCCGTTTAGTGCCAACGGAAATTTAGCCGGAGTAACCGCCCGTTTAGATAATATAAAAGCACTCGGCACCAATGTTATTTATTTAATGCCTATTTACCCACACGGTACCGATTCCAGAAGCTCGCCTTCTCCTTATTGTATTAAAGATTTTAAAGCTATAGGATCAGAATATGGTTCGCTTTCAGACTTAAGAACTCTAGTCGATGGTGCTCACAGCCGCGGAATGGCCGTTATTTTGGATATAGCCATCAACGGAACATCCTGGGATAATGCGTGGACAGTTTCGCATCCTGAATATTATATGAGAAGCGGCACCACGATTCAGCAATTGGGAAATTTTTCAGATATCGCTGCGCTTGACCTTAACAATAGTGGCACACGAGCGGCTATAAAAGATGCCATGCGTTACTGGATTTTAGCTGCAAATATCGACGGTTACCGTTGCGATTATGCCAATAATCCACCATTAGATTTTTGGTCTGAAGTTATCGGAAACATCCGCGGAATTTCTTCTCATAAATTATTAATGTTAGCCGAAGGAGATAGACAAGCCAATTTTACGGCAGGTTTTGACATGAACTTTGGTGACAGATGGTTTTGGAATGCTTTGAAAGATGTTGCTGCCGGCGGTCCGGTTTCGACTCGTTTTCAAACTATCAATGATTACGAATATGCAAATGCAACAGGTTCAAACCAAGCGGTTCGCTATACCGGAAATCATGATACGTATACGAATGATAATGGCGTTCAAAGACCTTTTGTAATCTTCAACAATCATAACGGAATTGTGGCAAACTTTTTAGTTTCGGCTTATATGAAAGGAGTTCCCTTTTTAATGAGCGGACAGGAAATTGACTATGAACCCAAGACAGATTGGCCGTGGCAAGGCTTTAAATTTAACTGGTCACAAAATCCAACAGCTGCTGCTGATTTTGCCAAGATTTTAAATTTCAGAACTTCTAGCGCAGCTATCAGACGTGGAGATTTAACGATGTATGCTAATGATGATATCAGCATCTTTACCAAAACATTAGGCACTGAAAAAGTAATCGTAATGTCGAATTTACGAAATGCTTCAAAATCTTATGTAATTCCGGCTGCTTTGGCGGGAACTTATGTGAATCCATACAATAACAATGCATCCGTAACATTGACTGCGGGCGCAACACGATCATTTGCCGCTTACGAATATTTGGTTCTAACCAATACAAATGCTCCGGTGGTAGCCGTTACAGGAGTTTCTGTTAATCCTACAACGGCAACTGTTGGTTTAGGGTCTACACAACAGCTTTCTGCAACAATTGCTCCGGCAAATGCAACCAATCAAAACGTAACGTGGACATCCAGCAATACAAATGTAGCAACCGTAAACGCATATGGATTAGTAACTACTGTCGCGGCAGGAACAACTACAATTACGGCTACAACTGTTGATGGAAGCAAAACAGCAACATCAACAGTAACTGTTGCTGCAATTCCGGTTGCTTCTATAAGTATTACTCCGACTGCTGCAAGTTTATATGGCGGAAATACGCAACAGTTGACTGCAACAATTTCACCTGCAAATGCAACAAACAAAAATGTAACGTGGAGTTCTAGTAATACAGCGATTGCAACAGTAAATTCTAGTGGACTTATAACAGCTGTTGCAGCAGGAACAGCAACAATTACAGCAACAACTCAGGATGGAAATAAAACCGCAACAGCAACAATTACGGTAAACCCAAATACTAATTTTACTGTTTATTTCTATAAACCATCAAACTGGGGAACCGGAATAAAAATTTATTATTGGAGTGCTTTACCAACAGGAGTTTTAGCAAATGCAACCTGGCCGGGAGTTAATATGACTAATGCCGGAAATGGCTGGTACAGTTATACCTTCACCAATGTAACATCAACAAGTTTAATTTTTAATGACGGAACCAGTCAAACTGCTGATTTAAGCCGAAACAAAACAGGCTGGTACATGAACAACACTTGGTATGATTCGAACCCTGGAACTGTTGTTGCCGTTACCGGAGTTACTCTATCACCAACAGCTTCCACATTATTAGTTGGGGCAACGCAACAATTAACGCCTACGGTTGCACCTGCAACAGCAACCAACAAAACGGTTTCTTATAGTTCAGGCAATACGGCGATAGCAACTGTAAACGCCACCGGATTAATAACTGCAATTGCAGCAGGTTCTGCAACGATCACTATAACCACACAGGATGGTGCAAAAACAGCAACTTGTGCGGTAACGGTAAACGCAACAAATGTTGCAGTAACAAGTGTAAGTTTGAATCCAGCTTCTGCTTCACTAGCAGTTGGAGGAACGCAACAATTGACACCAACAGTTCTTCCTGCAAACGCAACAAACAAAAACGTTACCTACAGCTCAAGCAACACTGCTGTAGCAACCGTAAATGCAACAGGATTAATTACAGCAGTTGCAAATGGAACGGCAACAATAACCGTTACAACCGTTGACGGAAGTAAAACAAGTACTTGCGCAGTAACAGTTTCTACTGCAACAGGAAATTACTACACCATAAAAAACAGATGGACTGGAGCTTATTTATCTGATGCAGGTGCCAATGTTGGTTACGGAACTTCAATTTCTGGTAATAGCTACAAATGGCAAAAAATTGCTGTTGATGCTAATTATTTCGTTCTTAAAAATGCAGCCACTGGTGAATTAATTAATATTGAAGGACAAACAGGAAATGTTCAGTGTAATATTACGGATACGACTTTTTGGAGCGCACAATGGTCTGGCGATTATATTGATGGAACATGGACCAGATTGAGAAACAGATGGCAGTCCGGAAATATTATTCATATTGAAAACCAAACGGGTTCTGCTCAGTACGGAAATTCGCAAGATGGATGGTTTAGTGCACAATGGCAATTGGAACCAACAACCGTTGGAACCGGAAAATCTGCTTTAAAAATTGATGATGTTTCAACTGAAACTGTCATCGGGATTTATCCTAACCCAGCTACTAATAATGAATTTCATGTCTTACTTCCTGAATTACAAGCTGGAGATGTAGTTTCTATCACAGTTTCAGACATGAACGGAAGAACTGTTTTAACAGAACGGCTTTCGACTTCTGGCCAAATTAATCATCATTTAGCTTCTGGAATTTATATTGTGAATATTAATTCGAATGAATTTAATGTGACGAAGAAACTGATTGTGAAATAAATTTTTTTGGCACGAATTGGCACGAATTAATTTTTAAAAAGTAAGGCCGGATGAAAATTTCATTCGGCTTTTTTTCGCAATAATTCGTATTATTACTTATATTGGTGTTTATTATCACCTACTTTTCAAACTTTTCTTTAAATTCTTTTCCAGACATTACATACGTTAGGTACTGAATTACATTATACTCATATTCCTGCTGTGTAGGCTCAATGCTTTCATAACAGTTTTATTTTCTGCTCTCGAAAACCACCATTTTTGAATTGGCTTGTCAACTCCTTTATAATAGAAAACGTGTATTGGGTTGGTCAGTGTGCCATAAGCCGGATTATTTATTTCTTCATTATTTACCATTACATAAAGTTCTTTTCCTCTTATCTGGGAAGTTTGTCCTGCTGCAATTGACTGATCTTTTAAATCAAAACGCATAATTTTAAAATATTTATGGGTATAGCTGTCTTCAAATGTTTCATCTTCACTACTTCCTGTTATACCTTTATAATATATAGTATACTTGAGATAATGTGTATAACCAAACTTTTGAACAAAATATTTTTCATCTACTTTAACTTTAAGTTGCTTAGAACTTTTTATGTATTGCTTATAATATTTCTCTCCATTATTTTCCCAAAGAAAAAAATAATTAATAATTCCATTAAGACATCCTACAATTAATAGCATTGTTAATATAACTGTAAAAAAATTTGCTGTTTTCTTCATGTTTATTTTGTCAATGCTATAACATTAATTCCATTTGATGCATCTTTTTCATTAAAATCTCTATTAGCTTTTTGGGTAGTATCAGCTAAAGCATTCTCATAATTATCAGATATAGTTCCTATAATAATATTAACTAACATACCGCCTAAACCCGGTTTATCAATTGGAAATTTAAATCTGCCTTTTCCTATGGTATATCTTATGGCGCCCTCTAAGCTTTTTTCTTTGTAGCACTATCACTTCCCAAATCTTCTTTCAAATTCTTCTTTGGGCATTATATAGGTTAAATAGGTGATCACATTATGTTCGTATTCTTGCTGGGTTGGCTCTAACGACATATGATTATCATTACCAACTGATATAATAAGAGGTTTTTCAATTCCCTTGTAATTAAACACTGGCACAGGATTTTCTTTTGTTCCGTATTTGAAATTTGCTAAATCATCTTTATTGACAAAAACAAATATTTGCCTATTCTCAATTTGACTTTTTAGACAAGAACTCTTAATACCTTTCGTATCATCTATTATATAAATTCTGTAATATTTTTTAGAAATTGAATCTAAAAAAGTATAAGAGTAAATTTTTCCAAACAAACCTTTATAACCGATACTTCCTTTTTTATAACTTTCATAATTGGAACCTATATTATCCTTCATAGCATCCTCTAAATTATCTTTAACAATATGCTTAACAACAAATGTTTTAGTTTTAATTATTGAATGCATATACTGTTTGTAATATTTGTCGACATCATTTTTATTTTGATGTGTTAGCTTGTAACTAAAATATAACGCTCCAATTATTAATATCCAGTACAGCATATTTTTAATCTTTTTTTTCATGCTTAAATATTATTAAATATCGTCGTCAATTGGGAATTCAAATTTGCTTTTCCCACAGCATATCCAAAAGCTCCTTCGAGACTTTTCCTATATAGACTGTTACAGTTGCGTTTAAGCCTTTTACTGTATTATTAGCTTGCATGGCTATCACCTATTTCTCAAAACGTTCTTTAAACTCTTTTGCTGGCATTACATAAGTGAGATAATTGATAACATTATATTCATATTCTTCTTTAGTAGGCTCAATGCTTTTATAAATTGTCTCACGATTTTCTCCACCCCACCATATTTGTATTGGTTTAGCAACTCCTTTATAGCTGAAAATGTGGATGGGATTGGTAATACTGCCATACCTAGGATTATTAAATTCATCAATATTTACAATAACATATAATTCCTTTCCCGATATTAAAGTATTTTGGTTTGAAACAATTCGTTGATCAGAAAGATCAAAACGCATAATTTTAAAATATCTATGTGTATAGCTATCAACAAACATATAATCTCTACTACCCCCCATTACTCCCTTAAAGAAGATAATGTATTTTAAGTAACTAGTATGACTAATTTTTTCATCAAAATATTTTTCATCCACTCTAATTTTTATTTGCTTAGATTCTTTGATATATTGTTTGTAATATTTATCGCCATTATTTTCCCAAAGAAAAAAATAATTAACAATACCATTTAGAATTGCAACGACCGCTAACGCTGTTATAATACCTATAAAATAGTTTAATACTTTCTTCATATGTTGGCTGTTTGTGCAATTACATTTATTCCATTTGATTGATCTTTTATATTAAATTTATCACTAGCATCTATAGTTTCTCCAGCTAAATGATTCTCATAATAGTCTGAAGCTGTTCCAATTAAAATATTGGCAACTAAGCCTCCCACTCCCACCTTATCCATAGAAAATTTAAATCTGTTTTTGCCTATGGTATATCTTATGGCGCCTTCTAAGCTCATCTCTACAGATTCGGTTGCTACTCCTACGCCATATTGTGCAGCACCTTTAGTCATATTTTGTATACTATTGTTTGCTACGTTTTCTCCAACTCCTACTGCTACATCCTTTATTACACCAGAGCCGCCTTTTGTAGCAGCCGTAGATGCAAGATCTGTCGCTGCATTTGATGCCAGGTTTCCTGCTACAGGATTAGGTGTGTTTTCTCCTATCCATTCTCCGGGGGTATACATGGCTACTGAAACAAAAGCAGCGGCAGTTGCAAAAGTAGCCCCTGCTGTATATACGCTAATAAACCCAATGGCAAACATAGAACCCATTTGTGCCAGTGCTTCTTTGGTATTATTATTACTTATTTTTTCAGCTGCTTCCTTGGCTATCACAGGATCCATTATAATATTAATGAGTCCTCCTTTACTACAGCTTATTTGAGATTGATTTAATAATGCTTTGGCATTTTCAATATAAACCGTTTCATGCGGCAATAACCAACCCGAAGAAGAAATAACATCACAATCGTGTGCCATCTTATATATAGAGGTTGAGCCTGCTGCAATTGATACTACACAAGCTGCAATAATAACTGTTGCTGCAAGTCCTCCGGTGAGAACCACTGCGGCGGCAAGTGCTATACCCAAACAAAGTGCCTGTAGTCCTCCCCAAAATTTTGCAGGCTGCTTGCATTTAAATGCTGCAGATAACTTTTTATCGTTAATATTAAGCAGCGGCTGTCCTTTTTTAGTATGTATCGTATAGGCTGTTCTGGTAATTCCTATTTCTTGCGGAGCTCCACAGGTCATCAAAGTACAAATTACCGATGTTCCTTGGGGTACAAATGATTGTGCCATTATAATTCTATTTTTTTAAGTTTATAATCTATTAGGATTTGTATATTGTTTTTTACTTGTTCAATCATTGTAACATCAGCGCTTTCAATCCATTTATCGGTGGTGTTAATAACATCCCGCTGTCTGTAACTAAAATTAAATTCAGAGAATTTGTATTTTATTAAGGGCAGAAACTTGTCATTATACATTTGTTCCAGTTTACTATGGTCATAATTTTTTGGCATATCGCCTACTTTTCGTACTCCAATAGTATGTTCTTGTTCTGAAATCAAATCCTGCCTAAACTCAAGAGGCACAGAAAGTCCGGTAAATAATTGAGAGTAAAATGTTTTTTTATACGGCTCAAGTAAATCCTGATTTGTTACAAGATATTTATCAAAAAAAATCTGATGAAAGAGTTTGCTTTCATAATCTAAAATCAAATTTTGCTCTGCAAGTATTTGGTCTCCTGCCATTTCTATAAATTTTTCAAGATTTTCTTTGTTCTCTTTAGATCGTATAAAAGCATACTTATCCTGGAGATATTCGCGGTGTTTTTTCCATTTAAAAATAATTTCATGATGATTAATCACTTTTCTTATTTTTCCTGTATTTGGGTTTACCAGAAAAATGGCGTCACTTTTTACATTTTCAATGTCATTAACAAGCGTAATGGTTTCCTCCATTTGATCCGGATACATTTGCAGTATATTATCTGTCATTTGTATCTTTATAAAAAGTCCATCTTTAGTTTCTTGTTTACCTACTATAAATTCGGTTTTAGTATCGGCATGATTTTGAACAATACCGTTAATTTTTGTAACTACCGTTTGCTCACATCGATATCTGGCCTCATTTGTAAAAGACAGATTACCTACCACCAATTGAGTATCTTCGGTCAATTCTTTTATTGCGATTTCTCTTGCGGGAACTCTCACATCCTGCAGGGCACTAATATATTCAGGTCCAAAAAACGCTGTAAAATACCGTACATCGGGGTTTAGCCGTTTGATCTCTTCAACTGTTGTTTCAAATTTTGCTGCTACTTCGGCAATTTTTTCTTCTTTTACTACTTTGTATATTTCAAATGACATTATTTTAATATTTATAGTTAGTCATCAATAAATCTCTTTAAAATTTTACTTTATAAAAACCTGAGATCCATCGATAGTTGTTGTTCCATTAAATATCGCCTTTGCATCCTCCAATGACAGAATTATAAGAAAACTGGTTATCAATAATCCATTGCTTTTACAGAAATAGAATTACCAGTATCTTGATCAAATATTTCGGCGCCTAATCTTATAGCTCTTTCACCAATAAAGGCACAAATGAATGGCTGCAAAAGTTGAATTGCAGCTCCAGCTCCTTTTAACCCTACCATCCTATTATTCTTAATACTAGTTTCCTTAGAACTAATAGCTTCTCTGGCATTTGCTTCTGTATTCATTCCACGCATGTTTCCATCCCTGTTTGTATAAATGTCTTTTACTCCGGGGCCAAACTCACCATTCTTTATTTTTATTAATATTTCTCTCATTAGAGGGTTGTTATCTGCTGCAAGAGAACCTCCATTATTTTGAGCTGCTTTTATAGCTTCATTGATTTGAGCAATATCATTTTTATCAGCTCCATTTTGCATCATTAGTTTTTTTAATTGAATTAAACCTTGTGCATCTTGCAGGCCCTCATGAAGATCATAATTATCATTTGGGCTTATTCCTTGTACATCTTCATTAGGGTTTTCCCACCATTCAGGAGATTTATAGGAATTATTTTTTATTTCATCATAGGTATCATTTCCTAATACACTTCCTGTCGTATCTCCAAATAGATTAACTGCCGGACTTATAACATAATGACCTACACCTGTCCATACAACAAATTGTGCAAGTGCACCCCATCCAAAACCAAAACCAAACATAAAACCACTAAAGGCGCCAACTACAGCAGAGATACCCATTTCAGTTTGGTTATTATTACCAATAACTTCTGCTGCCTGCGCTGCCAATGATTCACTTATAAAAGGCAAACCTTTTCTTCTTTTTTAATTGCGCCTTCTATGTAAGGTACCTTTATATCCTGCAATGCGCTAATATATTCAGGTCCAAAAAATGCTGTAAAATAGCGTACATCAGGGTTTAGCCGTTTGATCTCTTCAATTGTTGTTTTAAATTTTTTTGCTACTTCGGCTATTTTTTCTTCTTTTACCACTTCGTATATTTCAAATGCCATTATTTTTTTAATGTTTTATAATTAGTCATCAATATTTCTCCATTAAATCTCTTTAAAATTTTTATTTTATAAAAACCTGAGATCCATCGATAGTTGTTGTTCCATTAAATATTGCCTTTGCATCTCCACTTCCACTAATTGATGCGTCTGTTGTACCTGTAATTGTAATCTTGGTACTGTTAAGTAGAATTTCATCTGTTTTCATAGTAATACTACTATTTCCAACTTTAAGAGTTATACTGGTTACTGCTGTAAGATCAAAAGTTTGTTTAGCATCTATAACAATCTTACCTTCATTATTCAGATTAAGACTAGCCTGTGGCGGAGCACCATCCTTTGAGCCAACATTTATGGCCATTTCTGCTCCAACAGTATTTGTCATATTTGTCACAGCGTTATTCACTATATTCCCACTTCCATCGAGTAAAATAAAATTACCGTCTGGTGTACTTACTTTCCAGCTTCCTTTTGCATCATTGCTTAGGGTTTCAATTCCGCTTCGGGTTCTGATACCTTTAATGTCATTGTTTGGCGAATGATATCCACTGTTGCTTTTTCTGTTCGACATTGTTCCTACCACAACCGGCATTTCTGCATTGCCTGCCTGAAAATCTACAAATACTTTTTCACCTACTTCGGGAATAAAATAAAACCCTTTTCCCCCTCCTCCGTGGGGTTGAACCATTGGTATAAAAGGTGTTGTTTCGCCTTTTGCTTCCTGCCATGACATTTTTACCTTTAGTCCGCCCAAACCATCAGGATCATTATTTGACACTACTACTGCAGTCTGGCTTTCGCAATACGGAATCAAGTCTGGATTTGTTTTTGGTGAAAAAACTGCACCACTAAAGTTTACTGCTGTAAAATGGTTTTCATAACCACCGCCATTATCGCAAGTATGGGTTACTCTGGTAATTCGATAAATGCCTTCCTGCTGTGTATCTACACCATTTATAAGTACGTTGC
The DNA here is from genome assembly GCF_017833415.1 of Flavobacterium sp. 1355. GTDB lineage: Bacteria > Bacteroidota > Bacteroidia > Flavobacteriales > Flavobacteriaceae > Flavobacterium. The sequence goes on from NZ_JAFICC010000002.1 coordinate 68,527, forward strand.
TCCCAACAGTTACACCGGGAACTTCGCTTGAGGCTTCAACTTCCATCATACTGCTTATCGCCGCACGCATTTTGTTTTTAGCATATTCTTCTGACGAACTGTCACCGTAACCACCTACGGCATTGTGATTGAGCTGAATTAGGGTTTCTTTGCTAAAAACCTGATTAGACTTATTTATAAAACCCTGATGAAACCCCGCAACTTCTCTGCTATAGTCCATTGTATTATTAATAGAATATTCGCCTTTTCTATTATCATTTTCCATGACTTTAAATAATGCAGGAGACAACTTAATATCATAACTAAAATCATGCATGTTAATTCCGTAGGTCAGTTTAGGCTGTACTCCACCACCCGGGCCTCCAAAAATCATCATACGCCCATCATAAAAAAACCATTGCCCGTAGCGCATTGCCAAACGGTTTAGAAATTGAAAATCACTTTCGTTGTACTGAACTGTATAGGCCAAAACATTCTTATAAAAAGGATTTACTTCCATATTGATATCATAATCAGATTTTACTTTATTTACAATATCAGCCATAGTCATTTTTGTAAAAGAATGTGACTCAGGACCGCTGTCTAAAATAATTGACTCGCTAAAACCCTGTATTATTATGGTTTCTTCCATATCCATATAACGTGATTTTCGCATTGTTACTTTCGTTACAATTCCGTAAAACTGCATGATATAATCTTTAGGATTCGTAATCACCATAAGATCATCTAAGTCCGGAATTGCTTTTATTTCTATGCTTATTTTTTCTCCGCTAAGTTTTTGCGATACTGGCATGACACTTTCAAATTCGCTTACCAACAAATCATGTCTCACCTCAAGTGAAAACGTATGGTGATCGTGTATTTCCTGATTAATTTGTAAATGGCTGAAATTTGTAATTACCGTTTCGCCTATTTTTATTGTTGTATTTGTTTGTAATGCCATTTTATATTTTGTTTAGGTTATTATTGCTAAAATTTCAAAATTCAACTCATTTGTCACCGAATGTTTTTGTTATCGATTTCTCTCTTATTTCCAAATATTCCTTCACATCTTTCTGTACCAAAATCAGAAGATCCTCTACCTGCACCTCTTGAGCAAAAATCGTCATCAAAAAGTTTTTGGCCCCTATTGACCTTTGTAACAATTTCAACATGAATACCTCCAAAAGCTGCTATATCACCTCTTTCTACGTGTTTTTTATCTACTATTTTAAAAGGACCATCTGCATTCCAGATTTGCTTAGCCGAGTAGTATTTACCTCCATTTATCTGTTTATATCCAGCCATAAATAAAGCTTCTCCAACAAATAAATTACAAGCCCATATTGCATCTTTACCATAATTAACTACGTAGTATCCATTTGGCCATTTATTATTGGCATTTTTAATTTTTTCATAGTTCATTAAAGTAACCTGCTGGTCGTTTAAATCTGCCAAATCAAGTAAGTATGTTTTTTGTGCTGCAGTAAATGAGTTCTTCCATTCTCTAAGGAAATTTTTTCTGACAGGAAAATTTGACACTTTCGAACTTCTGTCTTTCAAAAAAGAGTTTTTAGTTAAAACATATCCTTTGTTATTATAAAAGCCTTTATAACTTTTCATCATATTGTTATCATTACCTAGTTCCTCAGCCGCGCTTGCTATTTTTGATATTCCCATAATTATTATATTTTTTTCAGTAAGTTTTCAATCTACTTTGGAGGTTAAAATATTACTGTATCATTGTAAACTGCATTTTCAATTATTTTTTCTTTCAAAAAAGTTATTTTTCTAGTTTTATTTTTAGTGTAATCATAAACAATAGAGTCTCCTTTTGTTTGAATAACTGCCTTTAAATTTCCGAATAATTTCACCTTATAAAATCCTCCTTTTTGGTTATAAAATGTATTTTCAATTAGCGGATAATGGCTTTGAAAATATTCTTTTTGTACATGAATACCTACACGTTTTCCTTTTAGGTATTTACCTTCCCTTATTATTGTATCGTTATTATATTTTTTGTAATAACCTGTACCTTCTTTTCCGAAGTCTTCCTTATAAATAATTTTTCCCTTTGTGTTATAACACACAAATTTGTCTCGGTATTGGTCATTTTTATCTAAGGTATATACCTGGGCCAAAATGTTATTTAGATAATACTCTTTCTGAATGCCAACTTGTTCTCCGTTATTAAAATGATATACTGATAAAAAATTTCCATTAGAAGGATCGTATTGTATTACAAATCCATCAAACTCACCTTTATCATTATAATGTTCTTCTGCACTCAATGCATCTTTATAATAAAGTTTCCATAAACCAACCTTTTTTCTGTTTTTAATTTTGCCTATTGAATAATTATTTATTATATCAGAATTATATATTTTATAGTATCCGTTTCTCTTTACAAAATTGCTGTCTTTTTCAAACAGAAGAATTGTATCTAAAGGAATTTGGTATGAGCTATCTTTATATATTATACATTTTTCTATCCATGGCTGTTTTGGATTTTTATCACAGCTTATCAGGAAAATAGCTGTCAGCAATAAAACTTTTCTAAAATATTTTGATTTAATACATTTCATATTTCAAATATTATCACCAGGAATTTCTAATTAATCCATATGTCTTTTTACCAATTTCATAGAAAAAACCTAATCGAAACTTTTAATTTAACCCAATTATCACTCTATCCAAAATCTTTTTGGAATTCCATTTTATTCTAGATATAAATAATAACAATTTTGTATGTCAATAGGTTACCAACCTTTTTTGATATTTTTTTTGTCATCAGATACCTCAAATTCTATAGTAATAGATTTAACATCATCATTATCTTTCTTCAATCCTATATCTTTTTAACCTTTTTACTATCTATAAAATAATTCGAATAGAATCTGTTTTTCTCGTATAAATTGATGCAATTCCGCTACGTTCATTTGCTCTTCTTGTCCACTTTTAGAATGAACTATTTTTTTCCATATTGAATCAATTTGCTCACTTTTATTATTGCAAGAGAGCAGAAGCAAACCAATTATGATTAAAGAGATCTTTTTCCTCATTGTATTCTCTGTCGATATTCTTGCTTAAAAAAATTTATTACAAAAAATGCAATAACAATCCCTATGAAACATAGAAAAAAAATATTCCTAGACCATTTATCTTCAGCTTGTTCATCTCTTAGATTTGTTTTACAAAATCTAATTTAATAGCACCATAGTAATCCTCCTAAATCTGAAACTATTACATATCTCATATATATTAAAATTTATGCTGCTTAATTCTAAATAATACATCATTATCAATATAACTTTCGGTTTTTTCCTTAAAATAATTCACAGCTTTTGCGCTAGAGTTTGAAAATGAATCAGATCCTGCTCCTGCATTTGAGAACTTAAGATAACATCAATTGTAAATACTTTGCCCTTAACTAAGATATATGGTAATTTTTTCGTTATAAAATCTGAGCCTCGATAATTCTAGGAAGATCGGAGCCTTTACTTAGAATTTATATTGCTAAAATCAGTAACAAAAAAATGAAAAAGATCACTTTTAAAAGTCTGAATGCTTATCATATTCAAAACTATCAAAAGGTATCCACTGGTTTTGTTTTTTAGTATACCACACTGCAATTCGTATAGAATCGTTTTTACTCCAGATTGCTTCTTTTATACTTATTTTTATTCCACTTTTATAGTATTTTCCTATTCCTGCTCTTATTCCCGGAAAAATTTCATTTTCTTTTGCATTATCAAAAACTGATGTTTCAATTGGTTCACCGTAATATTCTAAAGCTTCTTTATAAGAAAAATTTAATAGCTGTTCTTTAGTTGCGGGATTCTTTTCCATAATTTGCTTTGATTTTTTATCCTTACAACCTAATAATACGGCTAGGCAGAAAAAAAATATCAAAATTTTTGTTCTCATAATGACAGATTAAAATTTGTATTAGGTATTATCGAATTTATTTCGCGAAGTATAAAATCGAAATGTCGAATTCTTAATTCCATTCCTACATTCATAATGCTTACTTTATCATTATAAAATTGTCCTCCAGAATTATATTCATCAGCATGCATACCGGGTACTGAACTACTGTTTCCAATTGCATGGCCAAATTCATGTGGAATATTTTTTTGTAGGACCAGTGCCGGAGCACCAACTTTTCTAAGTGGAATTATGTCAACCGTATATAGCCTGATTTGCTGAATATTCCAGTTTACATAAGGTCTATTGCTAAAATCTCTTGGCGCAACTTTAATTACATCTACGTTCCAGTGTGGATTTACAACAGTCCATTGAATATCAAATGACAATTTGAAAATTGCATTCTTTTCATCTTTTGCAAATTTCGAACTTCCAGTCACTTTTAATCGCGCCCTTCTATTCCATACTTTATCCATTTCTTTTTCAAATGCTTTATGCATTTTTTGTTTATCTGTGTAACCCCAATTATTAAAGCCATTTGATATCCAATTATATTTCCAGCGCTCAATAACTAAAATATTTTTATTTTCGGTATCGATATCAATATCTAATCTTGGAGTTTTTTTTATAATGTGTCCCATAACAATATTTTTTATGAGTTCTTCCAATTATTTTCAAATGCAGTATTGCCAATTTTAATTTCACTCGCAGTAATCAAAATTTCGGTTCTCATGGGTATGGTACCTTCATTTCTAAAGCTTTTATGAAAAGAAATACAATATCCTTTTCTAAAGCTTACATTTTTCATTGTACTCATGGCATCTCTGCGATAAAAAATAATTTTTCCGTCTTTAGTACTAGTTTGTGAAACCATCCAGCCAGAAAATAAATCTGTACCTGTACTTTCTACTACTAACCTGATTTGTCCTCCCTTTGCTTTATTTGCCGGCTTTCCGTTATTGTCTGTCGCTTGTATAAATGTGACATCAAATTCTAAAACATTGAACGATTCATTGTCTACTTCTAATTTTGCTAAAAAACTCATATCTATAAATTATTAATTAATTATTGGCGGAATTATTAAATATTTGTAATCTTTATCTTTCAAATATAATTAATTTAGCAAAATAAAACTGTTAAATTTTAATATTTTATAAGTTAAATACTACTTTTTTGTTTTTTGGCAAAAAAATGGGCTTTAGTTTTTAACTAAAAGCCCATGTTGTATTATAAAAAATATAAAATTATTCCTCAAACAACTCCATCAATTCCAACGCACGTTTTATTGATTTTACATTATCAAAAGTCAACAACAAACGTAAGCCGTTTACGGTTTGTTTTTCTTTCATTTTGCAGAGTGAACTATGTTTTTGAACAAAGGTCAAAACGTTTCGGAACTTCGAGGATTGATAATAATCAGATTGCTGATCGGAGACGAAATAACCAATCATTTTACCTTGTTTCAAAACTAATTTCTCGATTCCAACTTTTGTTGCGATCCATTTTATTCGGATGCTGTTTAACAATGCAGTCGCTTGTTTTGGCAACGGTCCGAAACGGTCGATCAGTTTTCTTTCGTATTCCTGTAAACCAGCTTCGTCTTTTATTGCGCCCAGTTCGTTGTATAAAACCAAACGCTCTGAAACGTTATTAATATATTCATCTGGGAACAGCAACTCAAAATCGGCATCGATTTGAATGTCTTTTACGTATTCTTTGGTATCGATATTATTTTCTTCCGGATATAAATCTTTGAATTCATTTTCCTTCAATTCTTCGATGGCTTCGTTCATGATTTTTTGGTACGTATCAAAACCAATTTCATTAATGAAACCACTTTGTTCGCCACCTAATAAATCTCCGGCACCACGAATTTCAAGATCTTTCATGGCGATGTTAAAACCGCTTCCAAGTTCACTAAATTGTTCCAAAGCCTGAATACGTTTTCTGGCGTCTTCGGTTATAGATGAATACGGCGGACAGATGAAATAACAGAATGCTTTTTTGTTGCTTCGCCCTACTCGACCACGCATTTGATGCAAATCTGATAATCCGAAATTATTGGCATTGTTGATGAAAATCGTGTTGGCATTTGGTACATCCAAACCGCTTTCGATAATTGTGGTGGCCACTAAAACGTCAAAATCGCCGTTCATGAAACCTAACATTAACTCTTCGAGTTTGGCGCCTTCCATTTGTCCGTGACCGATTCCGACTCTGGCATTTGGTACCAAACGCTGAATCATTCCGGCCACTTCTTTGATATTTTCGATTCGATTATTGATAAAGAAAACCTGTCCGTTTCGCTGAATTTCATATGAAATCGCATCTCGGATTATTTCTTCATTAAAACCAACAACATTTGTTTCTATTGGATATCTGTTTGGCGGAGGCGTTGTAATTACAGATAAATCACGTGCTGCCATTAGCGAAAACTGAAGTGTTCTCGGAATTGGTGTTGCCGTTAATGTTAACGTATCCACATTTGCAGCAATCGTTTTTAATTTATCTTTTACGTTTACACCAAACTTTTGTTCTTCATCAACAATTAATAAACCAAGGTCTTTAAAAACTACATTTTTGTTGACCAATTGATGTGTTCCAATGACAATGTCCAGTTTTCCTTCGGCTAAATCTTTTAAGGTTTGTGCTTTTTGTTTTGCCGTTCTAAATCGGTTTAAATACCCAATCGAAACTGGCATATCTTTTAACCTTTCGGTGAAAGTTCTGTAATGCTGGTAAGCCAAAATAGTTGTCGGAACCAAAACGGCAACTTGTTTGCTGTTATCAACCGCTTTAAAAGCAGCACGAATCGCAACTTCGGTTTTACCAAAACCAACGTCGCCACAAACCAAACGATCCATTGGGCGATCGCTTTCCATATCGGCTTTTACTTCTTGTGTTGATTTGGTTTGATCGGGTGTATCTTCATAAATAAACGAACTTTCTAATTCGTTTTGCAGATAACTGTCCGGTGCAAACTGAAAACCTTTTTCTAAACGTCGTTTCGCATACAACTGAATCAAGTTGAACGCAATATGTTTGACGCGTGCTTTGGTTTTTTGTTTTAAAACTTTCCAGGCGTTCGATCCTAGTTTGTAAATTTTAGGTGGCGTTCCGTCTTTTCCGTTGTATTTTGAGATTTTATGAAGCGAGTGAATGCTTACATACACGATATCATTATCAGCATAAACCAATTTTATGGCTTCCTGTGTTTTGCCTTCGACCTGAATTTTCTGCAATCCGCCAAACTTTCCGATTCCGTGATCGATGTGCGTTACGTAATCACCAACCGAAAGTGCGGTCAATTCTTTTAGCGTAATATTTTGCTTTTTAGAATAGCCGTTTTTAATGTTGAATTTATGATAACGCTCAAAAATCTGGTGATCGGTATAAGCCGTAATCTGATTTTCTTCATCAATAAAACCTTGGTACAAAGGCAGTACAATTGTATTATATTGCTTTCGGATATTTTCTGAATTAGCTTCATCGAGCGATTCAAAAATATCATGAAAACGTTTTGCCTGCGTTTCATTCGAACAAAACAAATAATTTTTATAGCCGTTAAAGTGATTGTCGCTCAGATTATTCAGCAATAAATCAAATTGTTTGTTGAAGGAAGGCTGCGGCTGAAAATGGAACTCGAACTTTTTGGTGGTTTTAAAAATTGGTTTTGATGCCAATTCTACTATAGAAAAATCCAGTGCACGTTTGATAAACGAACTCTGATTTAAAAATAATTGCTCTGGTGTAGCGTGTTTTATTTCTCCTGAAAGTTTCTCAAAAGCTTCTTCGGCCCTTGCGAATTGTTTGTCTAACTGACTAAAAAGTCCGTCTGTATTTTGGATAAAAAGAACCGTTTTCTCTGCAATATAATCTAAGAAACTTTCACGGTTTTCCTGAAAAATCTTGTTTTCTACATTCGGGATAATCGTGATTTTTTTATGGGTTTCTACAGATAATTGCGTTTCAACATCAAAACTTCTGATGCTGTCTACTTCATTTCCGAAGAATTCAATTCTATACGGATGGTCGTTTGAAAAAGAAAAAACATCGACAATTCCTCCACGAACTGAGAATTCGCCGGGCTCTGTAATAAAATCAACTCTTTTGAATTCGTATTCAAACAAAACTTCGTTGATAAAATCAATCGAAATTTTATCGTTCAAAGAGACTTTCAGCGTGTTTTTATCCAATTGTTGTCTCGTTACTACTTTCTCAAAAAGTGCTTCGGGATAGGTAACAATTACGGCTGGTTTTTTACGGGAATTAATTCGGTTTAAAACCTCAGCACGAAGCAAAACATTGGCATTATCTGTTTCATCTACCTGATACGGACGGCGAAATGAAGCCGGATAAAACAATACGTCCTGCTCGCCGATCATTTGTTCAAGATCGTTCAAATAATAAGCGGCTTCTTCTTTATTGTCTAAAATAATCAAAAAAGGCAATTCGGTTTTTTTGAAAACAGCTCTTATGATAAATGAAACAGCTGATCCCAACAAACCGCTAAGATGCATTTTTACTTGATTTTGCTCTAGTAATTGTGCGGCAATCTGCTGCGCTTTGGGCAAATTGTCATACGTAGTATATAAGGCGTTTTTACTCAACTTTAGGTATATTTTGATCTATAGGCGGTGCAGAGTTTGGTATTGCACGCGCTGTGTCTAACATTTTTAAGAAATCGGCTTCTCCTTCTTCTTTTGGTATTTTAGCTTTCTCGACAATTTTATCCATTTGTCTCTCTAATGAAACCAATTCTTTGTTGATTTCACCAATTAAAAAAGTGACTTTATCATCTGGTATTTGATTCAAATGAATGAACAAGTCCAACATTTTGACTTTAGTAATCAAAATGGAAATTCTGCTTTTTATCTGAGGCTGATTAAATTGCGCTGGAATATTATTATTTAAAAGAACTGCTTTTTTTGAAATCGCTGTTGATTTTTTCTGAAATGCGCCTATACTTCTCTTTGGCTTCTCTCCAATTTCTTTCAGAAAGTCGCGCCATTCTGTCCATTCCCTAAAATTTTGTTCAGAAACTTCATTAATTGGTTCATCAATAAAAATCCAGGCTTTATTAATATTATTGAAAATTTTCTCGTTCTTTTTAGCCACTTTTTCATTTTCAGCACGACGTCGTTCATCTTCGCCCTGACATGAATGCAGTACAAAAATCAAAAGAAGAAAAAGAGATATTTTATATTTCATTTGGTAAAACATTAAGCTACAAAGTTACAAAGTAAATTTACAATTACGAATTCTGTTTTTTGCTAAAGATTCTATAATTCAAGGTTATTTTTTGCCACAGATTTCACTGATTTAATGGATTTTTTTCTTAAAAAATCAATTGAAAAATCTTTTTAATCTGTGGCTAAATTTCTAATTTGGTGTAAAGTTTTGAATAGGGAATAATCTAAAAAACAAACTTTATTATTGTTAATTTTTTAATTTTTGTTTCTAAAAAGAATACTTATTTGCGAAAACGTTATATTTGCAATACTAAATCCCAAATAAATGAATCCAAAAATATTGATCATTGGTGCTTGCGGTCAGATTGGGACAGAACTGACTCAAAAGCTCCGTAAGTTATACGGAACAGAAAATGTAATTGCTTCTGATATCCGAAAATTAAATGCTGATGTTGTAAATTCAGGTCCGTTTGAAGTGGTCAATGCTTTAGATTTTAATCAAATCGAACATCTTGTAGAGATACATAAAATTACAGATGTTTATTTAATGGCGGCACTTTTATCGGCTACAGCCGAAAAAAACCCTGCATTTGCCTGGGATTTAAATATGAACTCACTTTTTCATGTTTTAAATCTGGCGAAAGCAAAAAAAATTAAGAAGATATTCTGGCCATCGAGTATCGCTGTTTTTGGGCCTACAACTCCAAAAGAGAACACGCCGCAATACACTATAATGGAACCTTCTACAGTTTACGGAATAAGTAAACAAGCCGGTGAAAGATGGTGTGAATATTACCATAATATCTATGGTGTTGATGTCCGCAGTATTCGTTATCCGGGTTTAATTAGCTGGTCTACTCCTCCGGGCGGCGGAACTACAGATTATGCTGTTGATATTTTTTATAAGGCTATTGCCGATAAAAAATACGAATGCTTTTTATCTTCAGAGACAAAAATGCCAATGATGTATATGGATGATGCAATTAATGCAACTATCAATATTATGCAGGCGCCTGCTGAGGATATCAAAATACATTCTTCTTATAATTTGGCAGCAATGAGTTTTACCCCGACAGAAATTGCTAATGAAATTAAAAAGCATATTCCGGAATTTGAAATCACTTACAATCCTGATTTCCGTCAAAAAATTGCGGACAGCTGGCCGGCAAGTATTGATGACAGTTCTGCAAGAGAAGACTGGAACTGGAAACATACTTTTGATTTGGAATCAATGACTAAAGATATGTTGGAGCATTTGGGATAACCTGAATCTCTGCTGATTTAAGCGTGCTATTTTAAAAGAAAATACTTTTAAAATAGCACGCTTTTTTTAGTTCATTTTTTAGATACGCTTTTAATGATTGCATAATTTTCTTACTTTTGGTTTTAAAATAATTTCAAATTTTATCTTAAAAACATCAATCAAATCACAACAAAAACGTTAATCGAATGACAAATCCTTATCATCCTGTCGAACAAGGCAAAAGAACTGCTATTGTTGATATTCTTCGTGGCTGGGCTATATTAGGCGTAGCCATAGGCAATTATTCAGGCCTTCCGCACATCAGAGTACCGAACGAAACTAACGGTGTTTTATCTGAAATACTATCTAAGATCGATCAGTTTTTCTTCGCTGGAAAATCCTGGACTTTATTTTCATAAAAGTTCTGCAAAAACATTAGGTATTCTTTCTGCTATTCTTGTGCTTCTTATTCCTTTTGTAATGGCTTATATCAAAAGTTTTAATTTCGAAAGGATAGATATTATCTCAAATCCTGAATATTTAAAATTATATTATTCAGGAAACTGGCTAGATTTTTTTAAGTTTAATCTTGTAGCTTCTTTTTACCAACAAATCATAGTTCCCGGTTATGCGATTACTGCACATCTTGTAATGCTGGCTTGTATGTTTTTTGGGGCTATGCTTCAAAAATTGAATTTTTTTAATCGTTTGAACGAAATGAAAAAACTTTTGAAATATGTACTTATCAGCAGCTTGGTTATAGCTGTTATAATTGGTATTGTCTTTTATTTTGCTATTGAAAACAAAGCTGAATTCCTTAAATTCTTCCACCCATATTTCTGGCTTATTTTGAGCACAATGATTTTTATCGCAACCGGAATTACGCTATTGTATATTAATGGAAAATTCAAAACGGTCTTCAGCTATTTTAGTGCTGGTGGCAAAATGACACTAACCAATTACATCGCTCAAAATATTCTGGCTGCTTTTATTTTCTCGGGTATTGGTTTCGGCGTTACTTATACATTGCCCTATTGGTTTTACCTTGCACTGGCTGTTTTTGTTTTCATTATTCAATTATTTATCAGCAAGTGGTGGCTTTCTAAATACAATTATGGTCCAATCGAATGGTTATGGAGATGTGCCAGCTACAGAGAATGGTTTTCTTTTAAGAAGACACAATCTGAAGTTATTACTGAAATAAAAACAATATAAACTTTTAAATAAATTTGAAATAAGAAAGCCCTTAAAAATATTTTTAAGGGCTTTCTATTCTAATATAATTCTTTTATACAATTTAAGAAATATTTACTATTTATTAGAACTGAAATATTCAATAAATGAGAGAATTATTTCTTTGTTAATTTCTCTAATTTTTTCAATTTGCTCAGGATTACAATTATTTTCTTCAACATATTTATTTCCCAAATCTTTAAGTATAATATCTACTTCTTCTAAAACTTCTCTAAAAATTAACAATCGAGATTTAAATTCATTTATTGTTCCATTATGAATTGGCATCAGTTCTTTTTTATTTCCAACTGCTTTTTCTGCTATTTTTCTATATTGTTCCATAATTAACTAAAGTATAATTGAACCTCTTCTACTGTTAAAACACCAGATTCTTTTAAAGCTACTGTTATTTTACCCAAATCGGTTGCGCATATTTGTCCAATAACCTGGCAAGATTTATCATCGATTTTAGATTGTATAACTTCGGATGATGATTTTATCGGGGAATTACATGACGCATATGAATCATGATCTAAAAATGGATTGTCAGATTTGAGCAATGGAATTTGAAGAGATAATAAGGACGCATCTCTAGCAATGAAAGGATGAATTTTAGAATTTATATAAACAGAACAGGTAAATAATATATCTCTAGAAATCCCAATAACAATAAACATTTTAAGATGATCAATATTAGGAAAATCATGTATAAAAACATCTCCTCTATTTAATCCTGCTTTAAATATCTTTTGTAAGTCCTCTTTTTTAAATAAATCTCTAAAAGAACTCATTACTTATTGAAGATGTAATTTTAATAAATTTTGCTCTTTAAGATAATCTATATAAGTAGTGTCAGCCTCAATTTCTTTCAAGATATCAACGAAAGAAATAACTGAATTGTTTACCGTATTTATCCAAGCTTGCCCATGTGACAATTCACGAATTTCATTCCATGACATATTTCCATATTTTTCTAAAGAAATATTTAACTGTTCTAGATCAGTTTTAGATAGCTTATCTAGATTAGCCTCCATTTTTTCTTTTAGTAAACAACCTTCTATTACAGAAAAATATTTTGAGAAATGCCCATTATCTTTAAAATAACCATTACCCCTTACGGATTTAAAAATATCATATAAATATGATGGTACAGGTCCGTCAGACATTGCTATATAATTGTCTCCCGTTATTGTTCTTCCATACCTTAAAAGATGTTCACGGTCAGCAAAAAAAAGAATTTTGAAAATTTTGTGAAAATCTTTTCTACTCAATTTCGAGATAACGTAGAGAACAGCATTAACAGCTCTCTCTTCATCAAATATTATTTTAAAATCTGGATTCATTTTGCAAAGGTACTAATTTTTAAATTTAAAAAAATCTTAATTACTTTTATAAAAAGAAAAAACTTACATTTCGCCTCGTTTATTCAAAGCATCCATAAAAACATTAAAAAAAAATCCAAAAATAGTATTAAACTAACTTTGGATTTTCTAAAAATATCTAATTTTTACTTCACTTCAAAAACATTATTAGCAGCTTTTATATCAGCCATTAATCCGCTTGGATCGATGGTGATTTTTTTGATTGCTCCTTTATTTTTGTCGATTGCAAAACTGTAGTTGGATTGCGCCCAGGCCCAATCTTCTAAAACAGTTCTTTGTACGTTAGGGTTTGGATTTGGTTTAATGAAATTCATCATTCTCAATGGAATGTAAAAACTCTCAGAAGTTCCGTCTGTATATTGTACTGTTAAATCAATTGGCATTGGCATTTTGCCAATTCTTTCTAAAGTAACTGTTGTTTTTCCTGCATTATCTGAAACACTCTTAATTGCGTAATCAATTGTGTTTGTTGTCTCTGCCCAATCAATCAAATACCAGTCTAATTCAGCTCCGGAAACTCTTTCTGCCGTTCTTTTAATATCATTTGGAGTTGGATGCTTAAATTTAAAATCATTGTAGTATCTTTTTAAAGTTGCATCTAAATTTTCCTGTCCGATTACATAAACTAATTGAGAAAGAAAGATACTTCCTTTTACATAAGAAGAAATACTGTAAGGTTTGTTCTCATCATAGCGATCACCGTGAGTAGTCTGTGGTTGTTCTTTTCCGGAATTCACTAAACTGTAATATGTGTTATAGTTATCCTGAAAAGGGTTTGCAACTTTTTTATCGCCTTCTAATTCGTTTAAGGCGCTATCTTCAATATATGTTGTAAAACCTTCATCCATCCACGGATGTTTTGACTCATTAGACGCCAGAATATGCTGGAACCAGGAGTGTCCTAATTCGTGTGTTGCTGTTCCTAAAATTCCTTTAAGAGTTCCGTTTCCTAAAATTAGGGTACACATTGCATACTCCATTCCGCCGTCGCCTCCCTGAATAAAAGAATACTGTTTGTATGGATAAGCTCCAACTTTATGATTGTAAAAGTCCATTACTTTCACCATTAAAGGCGCCAATTGTTTCCAGTTTTCGGCAACTTTTGGGGTGTTTTTATAAAAGAAATGCAAATCAACATCATTTGGTCCTTTTACAATATCATGTGCATATTCCTTGTCTGCTGCCCATGTAAAATCATGAACATTTGGCGCAATAAAATGCCATGTCAGTGTTTTTGTTTTTTTAGGATATGTAACTGTTACACCGGCATCTTCGTAACCATGACCTATTGAATTTTTATCCTGCAGATATCCTGAACCTCCAATTGTGTATTCTTTATCGATTGTAATTTTTACATCAAAATTACCCCAAACACCGTGAAATTCTCTTGCTATATACGGGTCTGCGTGCCATCCTTCAAAATCAAATTCTGCTAATTTTGGATACCACTGCGACATAGAAAGTTCAATCCCTTCAGAATTGTTTCTCCCTGAGCGACGAATTTGTACCGGAACTTGTCCGTCAAAATCTAAGGTAAAAGTTGTTTTAGAATTTGGTAAGATTGGCTTGGCTAAAGTTACTTCCAAAATAGTTCCGGAAGTTCTTGTCTGAGCTGTTACACCATCTTGTTTGAAATTGGTAATTTTTAAAAACCCTACTTCATTTGGTTTTAATGTTTCAATTCTACTTTGTTTTACATCTTTGCCGTCTGCTCCTTTTACTTTGCTCACCATTCTTCCGTCTGGATCTTTTATCGAATGCAAACGTGCATCCATCTCACTTCCTGGCTGAAAAGCATTTGGATATAAGTGATAGAATACTTTTTTTAACGTATCCGGAGAATTATTTGTATATACCAGTTCTTGTTTTCCTTTGTACTGATAATTTTTAACATCCATTGATACCTCCATTTTATAATCGACATGTTGTTGCCAATAAGGAGCACTTTGTCCAAAAGCGGAGTTTAAACCAAAACTTAAAACAGTTAGTAAAATAATTTTATGCATATTCATTTAAATAAAAAAATGGAAGAGTGATTACTCTTCCATTGGATTAGTATGTTTTATTTTTATTTTTTTGACATTTTTTCAGCCATCAGCAATGCATTATAAGCATTTACCATTTTAGCTGTTTTAGATGATTCAGATGATGAAACCGCTGTCGGTTTTTGCTCAGGATTTGGGTTTTCTCCCAAAACTACCATTGAAGGAAGTAAGACTCCAGAATCCATCAAAATATGTTTTACCTGTGACGCTTTTAGTTTTGGATAATAAGAACGGATTAAGGCAGCTACTCCGGCAGCATTAGGAGATGCCATTGATGTTCCCTGTAGGTATTTGTATTTATTGTTTGGAACTGTTGCATAAATCTCTTCTCCAGGAGCAAAAACATCTACATTTATTTTTCCAAAGTTTGAGAATCCTGCAACTACATTTTCTCCATATTGTTTATTAATTGCACCAATTGTGATTACGTTATCTGTAAATTCTTTAATATTATCCTGAGAATCATTTGGATAGTTGATGTTTTTTGTTTCATCTATATTATACCCGTCATTTCCTGCAGCATGAACAATTAAAACATCTTTTTTAGCGGCATATTTTATCGCATCATACACCCACTGTTGATGAGGTGAAAAACTTTTTCCGAAACTTCCGTTGATTACTTTTGCTCCGTTGTCTACTGCATAACGAATTGCCAAAGCAATATCTTTATCATATTCATCTCCGTCAGGAACGGCTCTCACTGTCAAAATCTCAACATTGTTTGAAATTCCGTCTCCACCTAAATTATTGCCACGAACCTGAGCAATAATCCCGGCAACGTGTGTTCCGTGAAGTGCTTTTTCCTTGTCCGGTCCAAAAACAATATTATTTCCGTAACGGTTATTTTTGATGTCGTCAGGATTATCTCCAAGCGATTTTCTTCCGTCTAATTCTTTATTTAAATTATAATTTAACTGATCATAAACTGACTCTCTGTAATCTCCCAGTTCTGCTTCAGGATCAAAAGTTGGTCCTGCATTACCAAAAATCTGAGTCATTATCTTTTTACTCAAAACTACTTTTGGGTCTGTAGAAGTAATAGTACTTAGATCTTCTAATTTATAAGTTGTTTTATTTAACTCTTTTTTAATGGTGTTATGAACATCAATTAAATAATCTACTTGTTGTTTGTCCTGTAATGTTTTCTCGTATTTCTCATTGTATTGCGCCAAAGCATTTTTGTATTCGGCAGTTCCGTCATCTTTCTTTTTAATGATACGGGTCATTTCAAGATTTTCATGTACCACATCTCCAAGAAAATTCCATCCGTGAACATCATCTATAAAACCGTTTTTGTCATCATCGATTCCATTACCTGCAATTTCTTTAGGATTTGTCCAGATCATTCCTTTTAGATCTTCGTGTTCAATATCTACACCAGAATCTACAATACCAACAATAACTTTTTTACCTGTCTTACCTTGCAATAATTCGGCGTAAGCTTTGTCAACACTCATTCCTGGAATAGAATCTTTTACTAAATCAAGATGACTCCATCTCTTTAATTCATTTTCACTAACTGGTGCTTTTTTTACTACTGCTAATGGTGCTGTAATAAATTCTTTAGAAGTTGAAACTTGCGCTTGCGCACTAGCGCCGCAACCTGCCAGAACAAGTAATGCAAAAGCAGATAAAGTATTTAGTTTAATATGATTCATGAACTGTTTTAAATATTAAAGTTAAAAGTTGCGACTAAATTATGCTTTTTTGTTACAAAAAACTAACTGTTAACACTGTGTTATGATTTATTTGCAGCAATTTATGTGTGTTTTTTCAATAAAAGAAAGCTTTTATTTACAAATCAAAGCACGTCCTCACAAGTAAAAACTTCTTTCAATCGAACGCCTTTTTCTGTATGCTCAACTGTTATAACTTGATTGTGTGCATCATGTTCCAAAAACAAATAATGATTATGGTCTGCGGCGGCGTTTAAAAATTTTGATTTCTCCGGCATTGTCAATAATGGTCTTGTATCATAACCCATTACATAAGGTAACGGAATATGTCCGGCTGTGGCCAGCAAATCAGCGCAAAAAACAATGGTTTTATCATTGTATTGAATATGTGGAATCATTTGTTTTTCGGTATGTCCGTCAACATAATAAATTCCAAAATTCAATTCTTCAGAAAAGCCAAAATCGGTTTCCGGACGTTTTATAAAATTCAGTTGCCCGCTTTCCTGCATCGGTAAAATATTCTCCGAAAGAAAAGAAGCTTTTTCACGCGGATTAGGTTTTGTTGCCCAATCCCAATGATTTTCGTTACTCCAATATTTTGCATTTTTAAACGCAGGTTCATATCCGGTTTTGTCCGAATTCCATTGAACACTTCCTCCACAATGGTCAAAGTGCAAATGAGTCATAAAAACATCTGTAATATTATCTCTGTGAAAACCATATTTGGCCAGTGATTTATCTATTGAATGTGAGCCCCAAAGCGAATAATATCCAAAAAACTTTTCAGATTGTTTATCTCCCATTCCGGTATCAATCAAAATCAAACGGTTTCCATCTTCTATAAGTAAACAACGTGCAGCAATATCAATCAAATTATTATTGTCTGCCGGATTAGTCTTGTTCCAGATTGTTTTTGGCACAACACCAAACATGGCACCTCCGTCTAGTTTAAAATTCCCGGATTCTATTGGATAAAGTTTCATAAGTATAATTTCTAATGAAAAACAAATCTAACAAATACAATTTCGTTGTGACAAAAATATTTAATTTAAAACTCAAAAAAACCGATTCTTTTAAAATATCTATAATTTAAAAGAATAAAATCACCTATTTTTCCATTTTTCATAGCTATGGTAAAATCAAACAAAGAGCAACCAAAATTTCAAAATAACTATTATCTATTTTAACATTTGTTATAATAATGTGAAGCGTTATGGAAAAAGGTTTTTAAGTCGTATCTTTGCAGATAATTTCATTTCAACATTGACAGACAGTACTTTAAAATGTAATAATTTCATTTCAAGTTCAGTCATAAATGAACAGAAAAGACAAATACCATAAATACAATGATAAAAGTTTCTGATACAGCCAAAAAGAAAATCATCGATTTGATGAGTGATGACGGTTTTGATGCCGCTCATGATTACGTACGCGTAGGTGTGAAAAGCGGTGGATGCTCTGGTTTGTCATATGATTTAAAATTTGATAAAACCAAAGGCGACGACGATAAAATATTTGTAGACAACGACATAACAATTGCAGTGGAGAAAAAATCATTTCTTTATTTAGCCGGTACTACTCTCGAATTCTCAGGAGGATTAAACGGAAAAGGATTTGTATTCAATAATCCAAATGCAAGCAGAACTTGTGGTTGCGGAGAATCATTCTCACTATAAATTTATAAAGAATAACAAGACTAATAAAGCGTAATTCTTTGAAATTTTTGAAAATTACACTTTAAATCTTTACATCAAAAATGAGCAAATACACCGAAGACGATTTAAAAATCGAACTGGAAACAAAAGAATATGAGTACGGATTTTATACTAATATAGAATCTGAAACTTTCCCTATTGGCTTAAACGAGGATATCGTAAGAGCTATTTCTCTTAAAAAAGAAGAGCCGGAATGGATGACCGAATGGCGCATCGAGGCTTTTCGTGCCTGGAAAGAAATGATCGAACCGGAATGGGCAAATGTTCGTTATGAAAAACCAGATTTCCAAGCCATTTCTTACTATTCAGCTCCAAAACAAGTGGATCCAAATAAAACTTTGGACGATGTTGATCCTGAGCTTTTAGAAATGTACAAAAAGTTAGGAATTTCTGTAGATGAACAAAAAATGATGAACAATGTCGCTATGGATATTGTTGTCGATTCTGTTTCTGTGGCTACCACTTTCAAGAAAACATTAGGAGAAAAAGGAATTATTTTCTGTCCAATTTCTGAAGCAATAAAAGAACATCCGGAATTGGTTCGTAAATATTTAGGAACTGTTGTACCTCAAAAAGACAACTTCTACGCAGCATTAAATTCAGCTGTTTTCTCTGATGGAAGTTTCTGTTATATCCCAAAAGGCGTACGTTGCCCAATGGAACTTTCAACTTATTTCAGAATCAATCAGGCAGGAACAGGACAATTCGAAAGAACGCTTGTTATTGCTGATGCAGGAAGTTATGTTTCATACCTTGAAGGTTGTACTGCACCAAGTCGTGACGAAAATCAATTGCACGCTGCTGTGGTTGAATTAATCGCTTTGGATGATGCTGAAATTAAATATTCTACCGTTCAAAACTGGTTCCCGGGAAACAAAGAAGGAAAAGGTGGAGTTTACAATTTCGTAACCAAAAGAGGTTTATGCGAAACAAACGCTAAAATTTCATGGACACAAGTTGAAACTGGTTCTGCTGTAACCTGGAAATATCCTTCTTGTGTACTTAAAGGAGATAATTCGGTAGGAGAATTTTATTCGATCGCCGTTACCAATAATTACCAACAGGCAGATACCGGAACTAAAATGATCCATTTAGGAAAAAACACTAAATCGACTATTATTTCCAAAGGTATTTCGGCTGGTAAATCGCAAAACAGTTACCGTGGATTAGTGCAGATTAGCCCAAGAGCTGAGAATGCAAGAAACTTTTCGCAATGCGATTCTCTTTTAATGGGAAACAATTGCGGAGCGCATACTTTCCCTTATATCGAAAGTAAAAATCCATCGGCTAAAATCGAGCACGAAGCAACTACAAGTAAAATTGGAGAAGATCAGGTTTTTTATTGTAACCAAAGAGGTATCCCGACTGAAAAAGCGATTGCCTTAATTGTAAACGGTTTCAGTAAAGATGTATTGAACAAATTACCAATGGAATTTGCTGTTGAAGCTCAAAAATTATTAGAGATTTCTTTAGAAGGATCTGTTGGATAATTGAAAGATGGAAAGCAAAAAAGTCATCATTTTAGGTTCAGCCAGAAAAAACGGAAACACAACAAAAATTGTCGATGAAATTGCAAAAGAATCGGGAATTGATGTGATTGACTTAAGTGATTATAATATTTCTCATTATGATTACGAAAGCAAAAACAGAGAAGATGATTTTCTGCCTTTAATAAGAAGAATACTCGAAGAGTACGACACTTTAATTTTTGCAACGCCCATATATTGGTATAATATGAGTGGAATTATGAAGGTTTTCTTTGATCGTTTTTCGGATTTAATCCGAATTGAAAAAGAAACCGGACGTAAGCTTAGAGGAAAGAAAATTGGCGTGATCTCAAATTCACACGATGATGAAATTGAAGATAGTTTTTACATTCCGTTCAAAAAAACAGCCGATTATTTAGGCATGGAATATTTAGGACACGCGCATTTTAATGCTAACATCCTAAACCAAACAACAAAAATAGAATTGACATTTATATAAAAATAAAAAAAAACAATGTTATCAATAAAAAACCTTCACGCCTCAATTGGTGATAAAGAAATCCTGAAAGGAATTAATATAGAAGTTAAAGCTGGCGAAGTACACGCGATCATGGGACCAAACGGTTCTGGAAAAAGTACACTTTCGGCTGTAATTGCCGGAAACGAAAACTACGAAGTTACTGACGGAGAAGTTTTCCTTGACGGAGAAGATCTTGCTGATCTTGCTCCTGAAGAAAGAGCTCACAAAGGGGTTTTCCTTTCGTTTCAATATCCTGTAGAAATTCCTGGAGTAAGTGTAACGAACTTCATGAAAACTGCCATCAACGAAACTCGTAAAGCAAACGGTCAGGAAGAAATGCCGGCTAACGAAATGCTAAAAGTAATTCGTGAGAAATCTGAATTATTAGAAATCGACCGTAAATTTTTATCTCGCTCTTTAAACGAAGGTTTTTCTGGAGGAGAGAAAAAGAGAAACGAAATTTTTCAAATGGCAATGTTAGAACCAAAATTGGCAATTCTTGACGAAACCGATTCTGGTCTTGATATCGATGCTTTGAGAATTGTAGCCAACGGAGTTAACAAATTAAAAAGCGAGAAAAACGCCATTATCGTAATCACGCACTACCAACGTTTGCTAGATTATATCGTTCCGGATTTCGTTCACGTTCTTTACAATGGAAGAATCGTAAAATCGGGAGGAAAAGAATTGGCCTACGAACTGGAAGAAAAAGGATACGACTGGATTAAAGCAGAAAACTAGTTTACAGTTACAGTTTACAGTTTACAAAACTCATAACTTATAACTCATAACTTATAACTACAGAAATGGATTTAAAAGAAAAATTAGTATCGTCTTTTATGGCTTTTGAAGAGCGTGTCGATGTACATTCAGATTTACATGACATTCGTACAAATGCCTTAAAAAACTTCGAAAATAAAGGTTTTCCAACCAAAAAAGAAGAAGCCTGGAAATATACATCGCTAAACGCCATCTTAAAAAATGACTTTACGGTTTTTCCAAAAGAAGAAAATGCAATCGAATTTAATCATGTAAAAAAATA
This sequence comes from Flavobacterium sp. 1355, assembly GCF_017833415.1. GTDB lineage: Bacteria > Bacteroidota > Bacteroidia > Flavobacteriales > Flavobacteriaceae > Flavobacterium. Next base: position 89,968 of record NZ_JAFICC010000002.1, read on the forward strand.
CTTTTTACATGAAATCGACACCTATAAATTAGTATTTATTGATGGCGTATTCAGTTCGCATTTGTCTTCTACTACGCATGACGGAATCGATGTTTGCTTAATGTCATCGGCATTGACCAAACCAAAATATAAAATGGTAATTGATACGTACTTCAATCAAATTGCAAGTAAGGACGAAAGTTTGACTTCGTTAAACACTGCTTTTGCAAGCGAAGGCGCTTTTATCAATATTCCACAAAAGAAAGTAGCTGACAAGCCTATTGAGATTATGTATTTCTCAACAGGAAATGAATCTGCTTTATTAGTTCAACCGAGAAATTTGATTATCGTGGGGGAAAATTCACATGTTCAAATTATCGAACGTCACCAAAGTTTGAATGAAAATCCGGTTTTAACCAATTCGGTTACAGAGATTTTTGCTCAAAAACGTGCGATTGTGGATCATTACAAAATTCAAAACGACAATCTTGAAGCGAATCTAATTGACAACACTTACGTTTCGCAACAACAGGAAAGTCACGTTTACGTGCACACCTTCTCATTTGGAGGAAATCTGACTCGTAACAATTTGAACTTCTATCATTTTGGAGAAAGATTGACAAGTACGTTAAACGGAATTACAATCATTGGGGAAAAACAACACGTTGATCATTATACTTTGGTAAACCACGCAACACCAAATTGCGAAAGTTTCCAGGATTATAAAGGAATTTTCTCTGATCGTTCAACTGGAGTTTTCAACGGAAAAGTTTTGGTAGAAAAAGAAGCTCAAAAAACAAATGCTTTCCAAAAAAGCAACAATATTTTATTGAGCGACAAAGCAACTATCAACGCAAAACCACAATTAGAAATTTTTGCAGATGACGTAAAATGTTCTCACGGTTGTACCGTTGGTCAGCTTGATGAAACAGCAATGTTCTACATGCAATCTCGTGGTATTCCTAAAAAAGAAGCTAAAGCTTTATTGATGTACGCATTCTCAAATGCCGTTATCGAAAGCATCAAAATACCGGAATTAAAACAAAGAATTACTAAAATCATTGCCATGAAATTGGGTGTGAATTTAGGATTTGATTTGTAGAAAGCTTAACCGCAAGGTTCGCAAAGATTTACGCAAGGTTCGCAAAGTTTTCATAAAGCTTTGCGAACTTTGCGCTTTTTACATTGCGCCTTTGCGGTTAATTTTTTTATTTATTTTTTAATCTAACAATAAAGAGTATAAATCCGAAAAAAGATAATCCTAAACCCAAACAAAAACAAATAGTATTTATTGGATGCCCAAGTTTTGTAGCAAAACCAAAACCTCCAAGAAACCAGCCAATTATAACCATAAAAACTGGCAACAAAATATTACTTCTTTTCATTTATACTATTTTTTCACACTCTCAATCACCCCCTTTAAAAACCCATTAAAATCAAAACTTTTATCACCTTCCCTTACTCCCATTCTCACAATTACCATATCCAATGACGGAATAATAGCCACCATTTGTCCTTGGTATCCGCTGCAATAAAACATATCACGAGGCACATCGGGGAATTTTCCTCCGGCGTTTAGCCAAAACTGTGCTCCGTATTTTCCTTCAGAAGTATTTGTTGGTGTTGCAGTGTATTTAACCCAGCTTTCATCTAATATTTGTTCTCCGTTCCAGTTTCCTTTTCTTAAATATAACAACCCAAATTTTGACCAGTCTCTAGGTGTTGCCCATCCGTACGACGAGCCTACAAAAGTTCCAGACATATCTTGTTCGACGATCATCGAATTCATTCCGATTTTGTCGATTACGGCACCGTACCAAAAATCAAGGTATTCCTGTTGGGTTTTAAATTGTCTTCTTAAAATTAGAGATAATAAATTGGTTGTTCCTGATGAGTAATTCCAATGCGTGTTGGGTTTAAACTGCGCTGGTTTGTCGAGTTGCACTTTTCCCATATTTTCAGCCTGAAAAAGCATTTTTGTAGCATCGCAAATCGTGCTGTAATTCTCTTCCCATTCTAAACCCGAATTCATATGAAGCAAATCGTTTATCGTAATAATTTTACGATCATCATTTTGCCATTCTGCAACTGGAACAGGTTTATAAATATCAATTTTTCCTTGTTTGGCCAGAACTCCAAAAGCCGAACTTGTAATGCTTTTTGTCATCGACCAGCCCAGGATTTTACTGTCTTTATTAAAACCTGTATCGTATTTTTCTGCTATCAGTTTATCTTTATATAAAACCACTACGGCACGTGTTCGCTTTGCTTTTTCACCATTTTTATCAAATGAATCATCAACTGCTTTCTTCAATTTTGTATAATCAATATTTGAAAACACGGTATCTTTTAGCTCATTATTCCCGTAAGGAAAAGGAAGATTATTAACCAATTTGGTTCTTTTTGGAAGCAAATACGGTTTCGAAACATCAAAATCTTCATTAATTAAAGTTGCTCCTAAACCTTCACGATAAATAGCTTTTCTCTCTTTTAAACCATAAACGGCAGAAGTAGCAAACTTTCCGGCATCATCAATTGAATTCGTTGCCAGATCAATCATGTCAATATCATTGTCGGTTTTTTCGATTAACTCTTTGGAGCGATTATCGATAAAATGGCCTGAAGCTATACTTTTAGCAGAAAACCCGGAAATTAAATCCAGTTTTGGGTAGGTTGTAAATCCGAAGTACAAAAAGGCAAGAACCAAAACCAGAACGAGTAATTTTAGAAATTTTTTCATAAATGATACAACTATTTTTATTGCAATATAATTAATTTATGCTCACGATATTACTACTCAAATCACAAATACAATTCATAATATTGAGTAAATAGAATTAAAAATTACATAATTGATATTTCTGCTGTCGTTGATGGCGCTATAAAAGGAAATTATCGAATTGCCGTAGAAACAAATTTAGTTTTAGTACTTTTGTAAATAGAATTTTTCTAAATAAGACATGCTAGATATCCAAAAAATAAGAGCTGAATTTCCGATCCTTTCACAAAAAGTAAACGGAAAACCATTGGTATATTTCGACAACGGAGCAACTTCGCAAAAACCACAGCTTGTGATCGATGCCGAAGTGAAATACTATCAGGAAATAAACGCCAATATTCACAGAGGTGTTCACACATTAAGTCAATTAGCTACTGATGCTTACGAAGTTTCTCGTGGTAAAGTACAACAACATATTAATGCTAAGTTTGCTCACGAGGTATTGTTTACTTCGGGAACAACCTTCGGAATCAATTTGGTAACGAACGGTTTTGCTTCAATTTTAAAACCGGGCGATGAAGTAATTGTTTCGTCTTTAGAACATCATAGTAATATTGTGCCGTGGCAAATGTTATGCGAAAAAACCGGAGCGACTTTAAAAGTGATACCGATGAACGAAGATGGCGAACTGATGATGGAAGCCTTTGATGCTTTGTTATCGGAAAAAACCAAAGTCGTAACCGTAAATCACATTTCGAACGCTTTGGGAATCATTAATCCGGTTAAAGACATTATTGCAAAAGCACACGCTGTTGGCGCTGCAGTTTTAATAGATGGTGCACAGGCTGTTCCGCATTTAAAACCGGATGTTCAGGATTTAGATTGTGATTTTTATGCTTTTTCAGGACATAAAATGTGCGGTCCGACCGGAACCGGAATTCTATACGGAAAAGAAGAGTGGCTAAACAAACTTCCTCCTTATCAGGGGGGCGGTGAAATGATTAAAGAGGTAACTTTTGAGAAAACGACTTATGCTGATCTTCCCCATAAATTTGAAGCCGGAACTCCAAATATTGCAGGCGGAATTGTTTTAGGAACGGCTATTGATTATTTAAATAGTGTTGGTTTCGAAAATATCCAACAATATGAAAATGAACTTTTAGAGTATGCTACAAAACGTTTATTAGAAATTGAAGGTTTAAGAATCTACGGAACGGGTAAAAATAAAGCTTCGGTAGTTTCGTTTAATATTGATGGAATTCACCCCTATGATATTGGTTCAATTATAGATAAATTAGGAATTGCTGTTCGTACAGGACATCATTGTGCGCAGCCTATTATGACTTTCTTTTGTATTCCGGGAACCATTCGTGCTTCTTTCTCATTCTATAATACCAAAGAAGAAATCGATCAAATGGTAGACGCTGTTAAAAAGGCACAAACAATGTTAAGCTAAAAAATTAAATATATGCGAATAGTATCATTATTACTTTTAACTGTTTTTATAGCAACTGGATGTTGTAGCCAAAAAAAAGCAGACATGAAATCAACTCAAATAGAATATTCCGCTCTTTCAAGAGGATATTATAAAAAAATCCTGGTTGAAAACGAATCTGTTTCTGTCACAAATGGCAGAAATGAGGAAACCGTAAAAAATAAAATAGATGCGGCAAAATGGAATAAAATTGTAGCTGAGTTTTCTAAAATAAACTTAGACAGTCTGTCTGCCTTAAAAGGGCCAACTGAAAAACGTTTTTATGATGGTGCTGCAATTGGAAATTTAAAAATAACAACTAATGGCAAAACTTACGAAACACAAGGTTTCGACAATGGCTTTCCTCCAAAGAAAATCGAAAAATTGGTGAATTTGCTGACGGATTTTGTTAAAGAATAATTATGACAATAAAAGAGATACAAAACGAAATAATTGACGAATTCTCAATGTTCGATGACTGGATGCAGCGTTACGAGTACATCATCGAATTAGGAAAAAGTCTTCCGTTGATCAATGAAGAATATAAAACTGACGAGAATTTAATTAAAGGATGTCAGTCTAAAGTTTGGCTGCATGGTGAAGAAAAAGAGGATAAAATTGTTTTTACTGCAGATAGTGATGCGATTTTAACAAAAGGAATTATTGCAATTTTAATTCGTGCATTTTCCAACCAAAAAGCAGCTGACATCATAAATGCTGATACTGATTTTATTGACGAAATAGGCTTAAAAGAACACTTATCTGCCACTCGTGCAAATGGTTTGGTATCGATGATTAAAAACATCAAAATGTATGCTCTGGCATTTAATGCAAAAAACAACTAAATTTCTTCTGCCATGCATTTCACGAATTAGCACGAATTTTCGATTTGACAAAAATGCTTAATTCGAGAAATTAGTGAAATTCGTGGCGAAAAATACAAACAAAAATTATGGAACAAGAAATAGACACAAACGAATTAGGAGAATCAATTGTAAAAGTTTTAAAAGGCATTTACGATCCGGAAATTCCTGTAGATATTTATGAATTGGGATTAATTTACGATGTAATGGTTAACACAGATTACGAAGTAAAAATCTTAATGACATTGACATCTCCAAACTGCCCGGTTGCGGAAAGTTTGCCAAGAGAAGTAGAAGAAAAAGTAAAAACAATCGAAAACATTAAAGATGTTGATGTTGAAATTACTTTCGATCCGCCCTGGAGTAAAGATTTAATGAGCGAAGAAGCAAAATTAGAATTAGGAATGCTTTAAAAATATTGTTTCAGGTTTAAAGTTTCAGGTTTCAGGTTATGCAACTTGAAACCTGAAACTTTAAACTTTAAACCATTTTTCACATGGAAGAAATTATCAATAAAGTTGCCAATAGTGCCTTAGAAGTTTTTGATCTTGAGGATTATTATCCAAAAGGAATGCGTGTGCAAATTGACATTTCGCAATGGCTTCTGGAAGGATTTTTATTAAAAGAAAAAGATTTTAGAGAACATCTTAAAAATCACGATTGGTCACAATATCAAGATCAATATGTGGCTGTTCATTGTAGTACAGATGCTATAATTCCGGCATGGGCTTTAATTCTGGTGGCAGTACAACTGGCTCCATTTGCCAAAAAAGTAGTCAACGGAACAATAGAAGATCTGGACGGAAGTTTATATGAAGAAATTTTGCCTGCTATTGATTATTCTGCTTACCAGAATAAACCGGTAATTGTAAAAGGGTGCTCAAAAAAACCTGTTCCTATGCGCGCTTACATTCTGGCTACAACTTACTTGCAGCCATACGCAAGAAGCATTATGTACGGAGAAGCTTGTTCTGCTGTACCTTTATACAAAGAATCTAAGAAATAAGGTACTTTAACACCCAATAAATCCTACATAATCTAACGGTTTTTAGTATATTTGTTAACATACACTTAAACTAAACACCATGAGAAAGCTATTTATACTACTCTTCGTTTTAGCAAATATTGCTTTTGTTCAAGCCCAAAATTCAGAAAAGGAATTAGTTCAAAATACAGAAAAAGCTGTCCAAAAAATCAATGACACTATAGAAGATGAAGGATGGAAAGCAAAGGGAACCGTATCGCTTTTATTAAATCAGTCAAGCTTCAATAACTGGATTGCCGGAGGGGAAGATAGTTTCTCAGGAACCCTGGGAATCAATTACGATTTTAATTACAAAAAAGACGATATTACCTGGGATAATAAAATACTGGCTTCTTACGGTCTTTTACAAACTAAAACAGCAGATTTCGAGAAAAAGACAGATGACCGTTTAGAATTTAATTCAATTGTAGGAAAAAGAGCTTTTGGCGAATGGTATTACTCTTTCTTTTTGAATTTCAGGACTCAATTTTCTACCGGTTATTTATATGGAAAGGATGAAAATGGCAAAGAAATCCGAACAGAGAATACGCAATTTATGTCTCCGGGTTATCTAACCACAGGTCCGGGTATTTATTGGTCAAAAGATGAAAATCTAAAAATTAACTTTGCACCATTAACTTCAAAATTCACTTTTGTTGATGGTTCTTACACATCCGGAATTGACAGGGGAACAGATTTGCCTTATGTAGATGGAGATTATTTTGGTGTAAACGCCAACAAAACCATGCGATATGAACTTGGTTTTTATGCTTCTGTTTATTACAAACTCGCTATAATGACGAATGTAACAGCTGAGAATACTTTGAATTTATATTCTAATTATTTAGAAGATCCTCAAAATGTAGACATCAATTATTCTTTGAATATTATCATGAAAGTAAATAAATTTCTATCAGCCAATTTAGCTTTTCAGGCTATTTATGATGATAATGCCTTTCAGGGATTTCAAACCAGAGAAGTATTTGGTTTAGGAATTAATTTTGGGTTTTAAATCTTTGAAACTATAAAATTTACCGCAAAGGGCGCAAGCATTTATTTACAAAGCTTAATTTATAAAATAAAAGTTCGCAAAGCTAAATCAACATATAGCTTTGCGAACTTTTTTATGATAATCACTTTTAATAAATATTTGCGCCCTTTGCGGTAAAAAATTTATTATTCCTATTCCTCTTCCTTTTCAACAGCATCCTTATAATCAGGATACAGGAATTTATTATACGGAAATCTCGTGATATGAATCTGACGCACAGCTTCGTATACTGTTTCTCTAAATTCCTCAAAATTTTCTTTATTAGTTGCAGAGATAAATAAAGCATTATTCTGACCAACATTACTCATCCAGGTTTGTTTCCATTCGTCTAGTGTATAATGTCTTCTTGTTTTTTCTGTAATCAGATCATCTTCATCTATTGTCAGGTGTTTATAGGCATCAATTTTATTAAAAACCATAATAGTTGGTTTGTCATTACTTTTGATATCTAACAAGGTTTGATTTACAGATTCAATATGATCTTCAAAATCCGGGTGAGAAATATCTACAACGTGCAAAAGCAGATCTGCTTCGCGAACCTCATCAAGTGTACTTTTAAAAGAATCTACCAATTGAGTTGGCAGTTTTCTAATAAACCCTACGGTATCAGAAAGTAAAAATGGTAAATTTTTAATCACCACTTTTCTAACTGTTGTATCAAGAGTTGCAAATAATTTATTCTCTACAAAAACATCGCTTTTTCCAATCGCATTCATCAAGGTCGATTTTCCAACATTGGTATAACCCACGAGTGCCACACGTACCATCGCACCACGATTACTACGCTGGATACTCATTTGTTTGTCGATTGTTTTGATTTTGTCTTTCAATAACGAAATCCTGTCACGTACAATACGTCTGTCGGTTTCAATCTCTGTTTCTCCGGGACCACGCATACCAATACCACCTTTCTGACGTTCTAAGTGCGTCCATAAGCCCGAAAGTCTTGGTAATAAATAGATACATTGCGCCAGTTCAACCTGTGTTCTTGCGTAAGACGTTTCGGCTCTTTGTGCAAAAATATCCAGAATCAAATTGGTTCTGTCCAGAATTTTACAATCAATAATCCTTGAGATGTTCTTTTGTTGGGATGGCGACAATTCATCATCAAAAATCAGGGTCGAAATATTATTCTCTTTTACAAAAAGATTTATTTCATCTATTTTTCCTGTCCCGACAAAAGTCTTCGGATTGGGACGTTCCATTTTTTGCGAAAAGCGCTTAATTACTTCACCTCCTGCGGTAAAGGTCAAAAACTCTAATTCGTCTAAATATTCGTTAAGTTTTTCTTCACTTTGGTTTTGAGTTACAATACCGACAATGGCTGTTCGCTCAAAATTTATAACTTCTTTTTCTAACATATCTTTGAATAAGATGCAAATTTAATGATTTGTAAGCTATTACACTTACAGAATTTATATTTTAAGTACTATTTATGATATTTGGATAATATAAATAAAAACCCATCTAAAAATTAAGAAGCTTAACTTTTAAATGGGTTTAAAAAAAGAGGGAAAAAATTATTCGTAAATAAAAGTTTTCTCTGTTTTTACAATTCCGTTTTCTTCTATTTGAGAACAGGAAATCGGGAAATTTAATTTATTGTATTTGTATTTTCTGCTTATCGCAACCAATGCTGTTGACGACGGGCTGAAATTAACTTCATTATTATACGAAATTGTCTCAAAACTAAATTCGTCTTCATGATAGGAAATCATCGGAACAATTATTTTATAATTATCTCCAAACAGATTCTGAACAATTAGTTGATCTACCGACTTTTTATCGTCGTAAGTAAATGTTTTAGAAATTTTATCTCCAACCAGACCTTTATGTTTTGTAACATTATCGTTTACATAAACATATTCAATTTTTCCAATAATGGCTTTATTTCTATCTCGTGATGTACGTCTTACAATGATTCCGTTTTCAACTATGTATTCGATGTCATCTACCAGATTTTGGTGATTGGTACTTTTTTTAGTAGTTGCTTTTATTCGGGCACCTTCATATACAAAACTTACTGTTTTAGTAATATAGTCATTACCCTCATGGTATTTATTTACAAATTTTATAATGTTATTATCTGCATCATAAGTGTAATTAGTAACTTCTTTCCAGTCGCTTCCAATTTTTTCTTTTACAGTCATATCCAGTAATCCATTTTTATTGTAAAAGAATTTCTGGATAACATCAGAGGTTGTGATTGTTTGGATTTTCCCATCAGCAAATGCAATTGTTTTGTTTACAATTTCACCATCTTTATAATTCTGATAATTTGTTTTTACAATATTGATCTGCTTTAGCCTCACTGGGGGAGTGTCCTGACTATGCAACAAACATGGGAATACCATCATTAGGATGGCCAATAAGTAGATTTTTTTCATGGTATTTATATCGATTAGGGACGACCAAAATACAAAATTCCTTTAAAAATCAACAGTATCGGGTTCAAAAAGTATTTATTTTTAAATAATTATCTAAAAACCAATGCTTTATTTTGACTATCAAAAAAGTTGTAGCTATTTTTCTCCAAAAATCCTTACATCATCAACCATAAAAGCACCGTTTAATGTTTTGTCTTTTCCGGAACCGATATACTTAAAGGCAATATTTATGTCTCCTTTATAGGATGATAAATCGATACCTCCAGAAGTTATAAACTGGCGTGTAGGTGTAGATAGATTTGCCATTTTTGCATTTAGCTTTGTCCATTTGGCTTTTGAGACATTCGAACCATCAAAATTTGTTGAGATATAAACTTCTAAAGTATTTAATGGTGAATCAACTTTTAAATCATGCTGGGCATTTCTAAACGATAACACAGCATTAGTATAACTGTCTAAATTAATTTTTGGCGAAATTAACCATACAATATTTTGGGCTGCAGTTGTACTTGTAGTATTGAATTCAGCATAACCATTTCCCGAATATAGCATACTCTTCCATAATTTAGTTCCTTTTTCTACTACATTACTCCAGCCGGGAAGAGCAAAATTTACATTGTTTTTTACCGATTGAAAATCTTCAGAAAACAACGGAACACTTCTTTTTCCATCCATTACAAGATCACTTTCGTATCGCGCCATTAATTGATAATCCGAACCATATTTTGTTAGTATCCCTCGTACTCTTCCGCTTCCTGTGGGAACTGGTCCAGATGCAAAATTTGCAAAACTACTAGTCCTGAAGATAATTTGATTTCCGGTTTTGTCTGTTAAATTCCAATTTGTTGCTCCGCCAATATTATTAGATTCCTCAAAATAATGACGGCCAATTGCGGCTTCAGTAAACTGAACATTTTTAAGCTCAATCAAAGTATTTAATTTACTATCATTTAGTGCTTCTTCTATAGAAACAAATTCAACAAGTAGATTTTCATTAACAACTGTACATGAACCATTCAGCACATTTTTATAATCATTTTGTGAAACTCTTCCAATCGTAGGGTCACCTGAGTTACTAACATACAAACTGCCTATTTGCAAACCGCCATAATTTAAATTGGTAAATTGGTTTTTGAGCTTGATGTAAACTTTGTTGCCTATTCTAAAATCTACATAAGTATTTGTTACATCTACAGGAACATTAAATCCTACAGCCGGTTTTCTGTCTGTAGCCATTGTTTGCAGGTAAATCGTTTTAAAAAAGTTACCACCTTCATCTGTAGAGGTTACATATCCTTCAATAACATCATCAAAACTATATTGTTTTGGTACTGATCCGGATAATTCTTTTACTTTTTCTACGGTTTGATTTACTGTCAGATTGGGTTGTGTACATTCTAATTTTGGAATTTCAACTTCCTTACTGCAAGCATATAAGAATAATAATGGTATTGCAAAAAAAGATTTTGAGAGCCTATTTTTCATATTATGAAGTGTTTTAAAATTTTATAAATTAATACTTATGTTTACGAAATAAGTTCTTCCGTATCCATAGAAATATTTCGGTCCAAACGATGGCGTACCACTAGAAATATCCTGACTAAGAGCCCTGAAATTGGCATTACGTGCCTGTTCAAATCCTCCGGTTTTATAAGAAACATTCAGAACATTATTGACGCTTGCAAATAGTCCGACATATTTTCCAAATACATGCCACGATTTACCTCCGGAAATATTTAATAAAGAAACCGGATTAAATTTCTCCTGTTTTAATAACGTTTTTGCTTGTTCTTCTGTTGCTTCGGGAAATATCAAACCGTTTTTAGAATTTTTATAGAAACGATCTGTTCTGGCAATAGGCGAAACATCAATATAACTTTCCGCCAGATAATTAATATTGGCGCTGAGCCACCAAAATTTTGGATTCCGATATTCCAGACCAAACGAGTATGCCTGTTGTGGCATTCCTGGCTGCTTGTAATTTTTAAGATGCGATTTTCCAAAATCAAAAGTCGCCTGCGCATTTTCTTTAACTGCATTTGCATCGTTGGTTATAGAGACATTCGGGTTACTATTATAAGTATAATTGCCATATGCAGCAGAAAAAGTAGTTTTTAAAGTCGCTGAAACCTGATAATCAAAACTCAGTTCGGCTCCAATATTTTTCTTGTCAAGATGAGTTAACGTTTGTGTCACAAAAGCATCGGTATTATTATAACCCGCGCCTTTGTCAAAGATTCCTTCTGCATAAAAAAAGGATGTTTTGGTGGTGTTTTTTATTAAAGTAAAATATGCCGTCGCCCTAACCTTAAGTTTAGGCGAACGATATACATAATTTCCTTCTGCACTGCTAATGTTTTCATTTTCAATTCCGTCCACGACAGAATTATTGAGGCGTGAATTTGAAAAAGTATTTCGAAGTGAAGGCGCTCTCGTAAGATGCATTCCGTTAAAATACAACCATTCTTTTCCTGAAATTTTACAGGTCAGTCCGCCCTTGAAGCCGAAATTTTCAAAATTAACTTTTTGACTTTTCCCAAGTGATGTTGTGGGATAGATACCGTTTTGATACAATCCTTCTCTTTGATAATCTGTAACAGAATAAGATTGTCCCACATATAAATCTATTTTTTTATAATTGAATTTAAATTGTGTGAATGCATCTATTGTCGTTGCCAGAAGATTATAATTATATCCATAAGTATCGCCCTCTTTTACCAGACGATTTGGATTTTGCAGATCAGATTGTGCCTGATCACCGCTGTAAAAAGAATCTATATCTTCAAAATATAAACCTCCCAGTAAATCTAAAAGGTTCTGAAACTGATGTGATCTCAGGTTTCTAAAGGTAACTCCACTGTCAAAAGAACTGTTTTCTGTGAGCTTAATATTTAAGTTTGTATTGGCTGCAAAAGTTTTATCATCTGTTCGGTCTTCATACAACACATAATGACTTTGGGCAGGCTCATAACCCGAAACTTTCCCGTTATTTGTCATTGGCTTCTGGTTCGTTTTATACATTGCTTCCCAGTCAATTTGAGAATTCTCCAAAAACAGTTCTTCACTCTCTTCTGCCTTTGCATAATCTGGAGTATATGCTCCCGAAAACTCTCCATTATCTTTTGCATAGAGTGACGTATAATAGCTGGGTAGTTTTCGGTAATAAACCGGATCCGGGCTGTTTGTATTTTGATAATCAATATTAGTATTCCCTATTTTACCAAACTGGTACATGACACTGGAATTGAGATTTGCTTTTTCATTTATCTTAAAATAATGATTAAGCATCAGGAGGGGTTCCTCGATGTTTTTGACGCGTGCATTTCTCTTTTCGCCATTTTGCCAGCCCCAATACGAATTATATTTATTATTTGTTAGTGCATTGACTTCATTTGTATTAGCAGAATTTTTTCCGTGTGAGTTTGGGGTATAAAATCCTGTAAAATTAAAAGAATGCTTATTGTTTAATTTTCTTTCAACACTTATAAAAAAAGATTCGGCATCAAGATTTGTACCTTCAAAATACCCTTCATTTCCAATTCTTTTACCCGCCGAGACTGCATAAGCCCAACCCGAAGAATTCATGCCCGAAGCATAGGTACCGATTGCCCGCCAATTATATGTTGTATTACTTCCTGAGAATGAGACCTTTCCTCCTTTTCTATAACCAGAAGCGCGTGTATAAATTTGCTGTGTTCCTAATATGCCGCCAAAAGTATAATCTGAAGCAGCAGCACCAACTGAAAATTCCTGATTTTTAAGAACATCATTTAATCCTCCCCAATTTCCCCATTGTGGTCTTCCGTCATAAATTTTATTCATCGGCATTCCGTTAAGCATCATGGTTCCGTTCTCACTGTCTAAGCCGCGCACTTTAAATCGGGCTTGTCCCCAACTAAAAGCTGAGGCCTGAAAAAAGGCATCTTTTGAAGATTGTAATAGTCCCGAAGTCATTTCAGAAGAACTATTATCGTCCGTGAGATCACTTTCTAATAATGAAATTAAAGCGCCGGGGATTTCGTCAGAAAAATTGTCTTCAAGCTGCAAAACTCCAAGATTAGTATCTGAATTTAAATTAACTTTTAAAAGCAGATCTTTATATCCGTTACTGTGCAATAAAAGTAATTGCTCTCCTTTGAGAGAAACATGAAGTGCAAATTTTCCGTTTGCTTTGGTAAGCTGTGTAACAGAAGAATTCTGAATGCTGACGACTACATTTCCTAATGGATTTTGTGTTTTTGCATCTATTACTATTCCTGAAATAGTAGTTTCCTGTTGTGCAAAAACATGTGTGAAAGGCAATAAAATAAAAAAAATCAAGTACTTTTTTCTCATAAAAAAACACCAATTAACTTTGGTAAAATGTTAGTATTAAAATGTTTAGAATAAACATTCTGTTCATTTACATCAAAGGATAAACTGGTTTTTGGAATACCGTATTTAATTCAAAGATAAATAATATTAATTATTATCATAATTTTCTTGTTAAATTAATTTTAAAAACAAAATAACTTTCTGTTATTTTATAAATAAGTCATTTATTAAATAATAATTTATTTGATTTTGTAAATCCTATTTAAGTGGTTCTGATCTTAGAAACCATAAAAGCAATTAATACACCAAAAATCCCGATAAAAGCAAAAGAGAACTGAAGTCCAAAGTTTTGTGCAATATGTCCTATTACGGGAGGTCCCATTAAAAAACCGAGAAAACTAACACTTGAAACAATAGTTAGCGCTTCTCCGGGAGGAACAGTCGGATTTTTTCCGGCCATACTGTAAACAGTCGGAACAATTGTAGCGACACCCAGGCCTACAAGCATAAAAGCAATTGTACAAGGTATAATATAAGGAAGAAAAACTGCAGTAAAAAGTCCGCCAGAAATCATAACGCCGCTAATTTGCATAACACGCTCACGTCCAAATTTATTGATTAGTCCATCACCTAAGAATCGTCCGCTGGCCATCATAATCATAAAAGAAGTGTAACCTAAAATTACCAAAGGCCCAGGAGCCTGTACAATGTCTTTAAAGTATACGCCGCTCCAGTCAAACATTACACCTTCGCTCGCCATGCTGCAAAAACCTATTACACCGAGCCATAGCAAAGCACTGTCTGGCTTGGTAAATAACTTTTTCTTTTGTCCTTTGTCTTTTAGTTTTTCTTTTGCTCTGATCAAAAATTTAAAATTAAAGGCAACCATAATGACTACAATTCCCCCTACTATTAAGAAATGGTGCAACGGGGTTAAATTTAAAGCCAGCATTCCTAATCCTACCAACGCACCAGTAAATCCTGCAAAACTCCACATACCGTGAAAGGAAGACATAATGGTTTTCTTAAAAAGAACTTCGGTATAAACGCCCTGAGTATTTACGGCAATATTGGCCAGATTTCCGAATAAGCCAAACATAAATAATCCCAAAGACAATTGTAGTGCTGTCGTTGCCAACCCTAAATTTGCCAGACATAAAACATACATTATTAAAGAAAAAACCAAAATGCGGTGGCTGCCAAATTTGGTTACCATTTTTCCCGAAAAAGGCATTACGACCAATTGCCCCATTGGCAAAGCAAAAAGTATGGAACCTAAGTCTCCTTCGGTCAAATGTAATGCTGTTTTAATATCCGGAATCCGGCTGGCCCAGGTGGCAAAACTCAAACCCATTCCAAAATAAAACGTTCCAACGGCAAAACGAATTCTCTTCAAATAAGAAGCTTTTGCTTCTCTAAAGACTTTTTTGATTTTTCCTTTTGTCTGGAAAAGTGATAACGGATTAAAATCTATCAAAGCTTACATTTTTTGGGTTTACTACTATAAAAATACTAAAAACTTTTTTATAGACTATTTATATCCTGCAGTTCCCCTATTTATAACGTTATTGTTTATAAATTGGATATTTGTTATGAAAAAAATGTATGGTTTTTCGCCACAGATTGAAATGACTTTTTAATTAAGGCTGCCACGAATTAAATTGAAAAAAAATAGCGGAAATTCGTGAAATTCGTGGCAAAAACCTTTTACAAATCAATTACTTTTTTCTGTTCATTACTTGCAATTGAAGCTTCTATAATCTGCATTACTTTTACGCCATCCTCTGCTGTAACAGGTTCTGCTTTATTGTTTGCAATTGCATCATAAACTCCATCAAAAAAACTGAAATAGTTACCCTTGAGTGTTGGCACTTTTTCACGAATTTCTTTTCCGTCGATTTCTGTATGCAAAAATCCCTGCATCGTTTCGGATTCTGTTCCCCAGGAATCTAAATTTGGTTTTTTACCCAATTTTAATTCATCTTCCTGAACATCTCCACGAGGCTTTAAAAAAGATCCTTTCTTACCGTGAATCGTATAAGCGGGATTTGCTTCTCTCACAAAAAAACTGGCCTTTAGCCTGACTCTAAAATTAGTGTAGATTAATAATAAATCGATCCAGTCATCTACTAATGAATTTTCTCTGGTAATTCTGATATCGCCAAAAACAGATTTTGGAAAACCAAATAACGCTATTGCCTGATCTATTAAATGCGGGCCTAAATCTTTTAGAATTCCTGCACCGTCATTGGCCGTTTCTTTGTGCGCTTTTGGACTCAATACAGGATTATATCTGTCAAAATGAAATTCGGCTTCAACCAGATCTCCCAAAACTCCGTCATTTATTATTTTCTGAATGGTTTTGAAATCACTATCCCAGCGTCTGTTCTGAAAAACAGCCAATTTTAAGCCTTTTTCCTGAGCGATTTTAGCTAATTCTTCTGCTTCGCCCACGGTTGTTGTAAATGCTTTTTCTACAACGGCATGTTTCCCTGCCAAAAGCACTTTTTTTGCATATTCGTAATGGGTTCCGACCGGTGTATTTACAATAACCAGATCGACATCATCTGCTAATAATTCCTCAATTGAAGCATAACTTTTTACATATGGATAATCTTCCTGAATGAGTTTTTTGCTTCGTTCCCAGGAACCTAATAATTCAAAACCCTGATGAATATCTAAAAAAGGAGCGTGAAATACTTTTCCCGACATTCCGTATGATAATAACGCTGTTTTTATTTTTTGCATTTTGTATATGTTTTTCTGCCACAGATTATAGGATTAAAATGATTTTGTTTGCCACAAATTTCGCTAATTTTTTATTCAGTTTGAGCTCAATTTAATTGGGGAAATTCGTGAAATTCAAGGCAACTTTTAAAAAAATAATTTTAATCCTATAATCTTTGACTATTTAATTTTTAGCTCTTGCGTATTGTTTTGGCCAAAGTATATCTTCGTTTAATTCTTTGGCAAAATGCAACGGCAGGTTTGGGTCTCTGAGCGATTCTCTGGCAAATAAAACCAAATCAGCCTGTCCGCTGCTTAAAATCTCCTCAGCTTGTTTTGCTTCTGTAATCAAACCAACAGCCCCGGTTAAAATAGCAGCTTCTTTTTTAATTTTTTCTGCAAACGGAACCTGATAGCCCGGTTTTAATTCAATTTGCTGATGCGAAACCAGTCCGCCTGACGATACATCGATTAAATCTACTCCTTTTTCTTTTAAAATGGCCGAAAGTTTTACTGATTCTTCCGGATTCCATCCTCCTTCTGCCCAATCTGTAGCAGAAATTCTAACCCATAAAGGCAAATCTGAGGGCCATTCTGACTGTACGGCTTCTAAAATTTCCAGAGTAAAACGAATTCTGTTTTCAAAAATTCCCCCATATTCATCTGCTCTTTTATTAGTTAAAGGCGATAAAAACTGATGTAATAAATAACCATGTGCACCATGAATTTCCATAACCTGATAACGTGCTTCAACGGCTCTTTTTGCTGCCGATCTAAAATCATCAATTACTTTTTGAATGCCTTCTTTGTCTAAGGATTCTGGAAGAAACGGTTCGTCATCATGATATGGAACCGTGCTTGGTGCAACGGTTTGCCATCCGCCATGAACGAAATCTAATTTTTTGTTGCCCATCCAGGGTGCAGAAACACTTGCTTTTCGGCCTGCATGCGCTAACTGAATTCCCGGAACTGCATGTTGAGAAACGATAAATTCATTGATTTGTTTTAATTTCTCAATGTGTTCGTCTTTCCAGATTCCTAAATCAGAAGGAGAAATTCTGGCTTCGGGAGAAACTGCTGTAGCTTCCTGAATAATCAGACCGGCACCTCCGCTGGCACGGCTTCCTAAATGAACAAGATGCCAATCGTTTGCAAATCCGTCGATTGCAGAATACTGGCACATTGGAGAGATAACAATTCTATTTTTTAAAGTGATTTTTTTTATCGAAAGTGGTGAAAATAATAATGAAGCCATAAATGTAACTTTTAGTGGTTTTAGGCTACCAATTGGGTATGATAGCGTTCAAAATAGTAAAGTTACAGCATCTTGTTAAAACTGGAAATCTAAATGTTTATTAATTAACAAACATTTAAATCAAATTTTTGATTTTTCCAAAGATTGAAATATTCTCCAGATTTTTCCAATAAGTTTAAATGAGTGCCAGATTCAATAATACTGCCATTTTTCATTACCATTATTGTGTCTGCATTTGCAATTGTACTTAATCTATGTGCAATTATAATTATCGTTTTTCCTTGCGATTTAAAATTATCAATAACATCTTTAACTATTTTCTCTGCTTTTGAGTCTAACGATGATGTTGCTTCATCCATTAATAAAATCTCAGGGTTTTTATATAATGCTCTGGCAATAGCAATTCTTTGTTTTTGTCCGCCAGATAACATTGCGCCATTTTCTCCTACCTGGGTTTCAAAGCCATTTGGTAATTTTTCTACAAACTCTGTAATGCCTAGTTGTTTTGACAAATCTAAAATTCGCTGAACGTTTGGAAATGGTTCACCTAAGGCAATATTATCTACAATGTTCCCTGAAAACAAATTAAGCTGCTGAGGAATCACACCAATACAATTTCTTAAGCTTTTATAATGTATAAATTGAGTATCGTAATCACCAATACAAATTTTACCTTCTTTAATTGGATACAAATTTTGAAGAAGTGATATTAAAGTTGTTTTTCCACTTCCGCTTTCTCCTACAACAGCGGTAGTTTCATTTTTTTTGAATACTGCATTAAAATTTTTAAAAACCTCAACACGTGAACCATATCTAAAAGATACATTTTCAAACTTTATATCGCCTAAATTTTCTTTTTGTAATTGTACTTTGTTTTCGGTTTGTTCTCTTTCTAAATCCATTATTTCAAAAAGCCTGTCTGCAGCGATTAATGCGTTTTGTGCCGTTTTATTCATACCGATTAAAGAAGCAACCGGTGATGTAAAATATCCTATTAAAGCATAAAATGAAAATAGCTCTCCCGGCGTAATATTCCTCTCAATTACATAACCAGAGCCTATCCACATTAAAACAATAGTAAATCCGGAAGCAAGAAACTGGGTAGATGTATTTGCAAATATTCCATTTAAACCAGACTTATATGTTGTAAATAATAATTTGACAAATTTATTTTCGGTTTTTAAATTTGAAAATTCCTCAATTCCAAATTCCTTAACGGTTCTCACGTGAGTTATACTTTCGACTAATTGAGTTTGAAGCTCAGCAGCATTTTCCATAATAGTTCGCTCTACTTTTTTGTTAAACTTATTCAACAAAAAATAAATTCCTGCATAAAACGGAATCACAAGCAAGATAACCAAAGCTAATTTCCAATAATAAGTAAACATCAGTGTGAAGGAAAAAATCACTATAAAAATATTAACAATCATTTCAATCGCAACTTCGTTAATAAACGAACGAATTTTTACTGCATCGTTTATTCTGGATGTAATTTCTCCTATTTGCATCGTATCAAAAAAGCGTTGAGGCAAATGCAGCAAGTGTTTATAATAACCCAGAATTAATTTAGCATCAATTAATTGTCCTGTTTTCATTACAAAAATGCTCTTTTTAGAACCTATATAAGTTTGAAGCAAAACAACAACAATCATAAAAACACTTAATAAATTTAGTAAATTTCGATTGCCATCTACCAAAACGTAATCTGTTATTTTTTGAATGTAAACAGACATTGCAAGTCCTAAAAGAGTATATAGAATTGCACCAGTCAAAGCCTGAATTAAAATGGTTTTGTGGGGTTGAATTAAATTCCAAAAACGGTTTACGGCTGACGTTTTTTCATTTGCTATTTTAAAATCAGCATTTGGGGCGAAAAGAATTAATACACCAGACCATGTTTTTTGAAATTCTTCGAAACTACAGGTTTCTATTTTACCAAAACCCGGATCCATTAGTGTGATTTTAGATTTGTCAACCTTATAAATTACAACATAATGATGCAATTGCTCTTTTGTAATAATATGAGCAACGGCAGGTAAAGGGATTTTATTTAAAGCATCAGCACCACCCTTAACACCTTTTGCAGTAAATCCCATTTTATCTGCAGCTTCGATTATTCCTAATACGTTTGTACCACGTTTATCTGTATTGGCATACTGCCTGATTCTGGCGATAGGAAGATTAATTTTGTAATGGTTTCCAATAGAAGCCAGACAAGCAGCGCCACAATCTTGAATATCATGTTGTTTTATTTTTATTGAAGCCATTTTTTAATTTTTATTTGATAATTGTTTTGGGTTTAGCCAATCGTCAATTTTATCAAATAACAAATCGAATAAACTTCTGCGTGTTATAATGTATCTGCTTGTTAAGGTCATTCCTTTGGAAACGGCAGTTTTATATCCTGATTTTAATTGTAAAGTTTGAGAATCTAAAGCACAACGTACTTTAAAAAAAGTCTGGTCGCCCTGTATTGTTATATTTCGATCAATATCAATTACTTTCCCTTCTAATAAACCCCATTGATTATAGTTAAAAGCATCTAGTTGAAATTTTACTTTTTGGTTTTTCTTAATAAGACCAATGTCGTTTGGAGAAACATTACTTTCTACAATAAGCCGATCTGCAGAAGAAATTGTTGCTATAGATTGTGAAGCATTAATAAAAGAACCTTTCTGTATCCCTGAAAAATTTTCTATTGTCCCAGAAATCGGTGCCAAAACAGTATAATTAGTGGATTCAACATTTATTTTTGCTACAGTTCCTTTAAGGTTTTTTAAACGCTCTTCTAAATCTTTTTTTTGATTTTCCCACGTTGCCTTTTGCTGGCTTGCAAAACTTTGCAGCATTTGTTTTGACAAGCGCAATTCATATTCGAATTTTTCAAAGTCAGCTTTGGCAATAATATCTTTATCATACAAAATTTTATTGCGATCATAATTTATTTGTGCTTGTGAGATTTTAGTTTGCAGTTCATTTTTTCCTGATTCAAATTTCAATAAATCTTCACGTGCTGTAGAAGTCAGCAAATGTCTTGTTTTATTTTGCAAAACATTTGAGATATCTTTTAATAACGCTATAACAGAAACAGATAAGGTATCCTGAGTTCTTTTGTCACTTTCAAGATTTTCTTTAGAAATTTCTAAAATTGTATCTCCTTTTTTTACAAAGGAATTATTCTTTAAAGCTATCCAATTCACTCTTCCGCTTACAATAGTTGTGATAGGAACATTATCTGTTTGACTTCGAATTATCCCACGGCTCTGGCTGCTGATATCAACTTTAATAACAGGCAATAAAAAAAGCGATACTATAATAGTTAAAACAATAATTAAGTATATAGAAAAACTGTTTGTTTTGTTTTTTGCTATTAAATTTTCAAGAGTATTTATTGGGTCTGAACTGAAATTCATACGATAGTAGAAAAAAGTTCTTTTTCGATTTCCGAAAAACCATTTTTGTCAAATTCTTTAATCTTTTTGTCTTTTAACAAAAAAATACAATCGCAATCTTTGTACAATATTTCCAGAATATGTGACGAAATAAAAACAATACTATCTTTTGCAATCTCTTTTATATAAGCCATCAATATATAATTTGACTCTAAGTCAAGACCGTTAAAGGGTTCATCAAAAACGTAAATAGAATATTTTTTTTGGAGTATCGCATTGAGGTAAGCTTTCTTTTTCATACCTGTAGAAAACTCCTTCACTAGTTTATCCTGAGGTACAGCAAACATTTGAAAATCATTTCTTTCTATATTTAATAATTCCTGATAAAAAATAGCAAATTCTTTAGCTGTCAATTCATCATAAATCATGGGTTCAGTAGGACACCATGAAATTTTACCCTTAAGAGAATATCCCTCTGTATGGAGAATAGAACCCTCAAAAGAAGTCAGCCCTGTTAAACATTTAAATAATGTGGTTTTCCCCTCGCCATTTTTCCCTACCACACCATAAATTCCGTTTTTAGGTATAGAAATCAGAATGTCTTGCAAAACCGTTTTGTCTTTATAAGATTTGTTTTTTATCTTAATTTGAAACATACTGAATAGCTTTAATATTTTTAATGGATTTTAAATATAAAAATGGAATGGCAATAAGAGGTATTCCAAGGGGAGACAAAGTCAAAAAAACAGCAAACATTAATTGATGCAGAAATTGATTATTGAAGAATGAATATTTGAATAGGATACTAAGCAATGGAATCACAAAAATTAGAGGCGTAAAAAGCAATAATTCCCATTTTTGAAATAACAAAAGCGTAATAATTAATGGTATAACTATCAATAATGAATTTAAAATTACAGTATTAAATTGCCTATTGAGGTAATCTTTTCCACTATATCCGCTCATCTTAATACTTTCGTAAAACTCTCTTTGAAAAGAAGGCAAAACAGTAAAGATTGAAGCTACAAAAAATGAAGCTATAATAAGATTTTCGTTTTTGTATAAATCTCCAACAATCACTAAAAAAATAGTTACAGGAAGAAATAAAATTAATTTGTTTCTTCTCCAACAGATATGCCAAAACGGATCAAATAATCTAAAAGGATATTTAATTATTGTGCTATTAAACTGTGGAACGATAATATATATCGCTATCAAAACAAGAAATATTACAGCAAACAAATATTCCTTATTTAGAATCAGCAAAGCCACATAAGGCGAGCTATAAACAAAATATTCTCCAAATAATATTGATGCCCATTTACTATTTAGTTTTAGCAAATCAATATCTTTTCTGTTGACATGATAGAAAAAAATATCTAAAGAAAATAAAAGAAAGTAGTTCCTTAAAACTTGAAATTTTTCGTTTAAGTAGAAAAAACATACTAAATAAACACAAAGAAATAACATCAAAGCCAAATTGTCCTTGGGAGGTAGAAATTTTCTTAGGCGAACCAGTACTAAAGTTTGTATTATTTTTATCATATTTAGAAAAGAAGCGAATCACTAAATAGTAATTCGCTCCTAACATTCAATAATTAATATGCATTATGTGTTCCCCATAATAGGCAAACTGCAATTATTAATGGAACAATTCCACCTTCAACTTCTTGTACTTCCTGAGCATTAAGCTCAACTAAATTCAATTCTTCTAAATTCACTACTGATAATTCCATAGTTTTAATTTTTAAACGTTAATTAATAATTTAACAAAATCATTTTCGCGAGAATTTTTGTTATAGCAAACTTATCAGAGTTCCGTCTAATAAAATTGGACGGAAGTAAGAACCACCAAAAATTTGTTTGGCTTCATCTTCAACAATAATTTTCAAAGAATAATCGAGTATTAATTCAAAAGAGGTTTCATAATAAAAACTCTCTCTTTTTTTGCAATATTTTAATGGTGCATCTAGTTCTTTTATCATATCCAATTCATTATAAAGCTGGCTTCTGCTCAAACATAACTTTCTTGCAAAAACACTTGGAGTACCTGTTTTTTCTGAACTAATCAACAGATGCATTTTTTTTATCCTTTCAATTTGTTTAATAAAATTCATCTCTTTCAATTTAAAAATTAACGAAATAATAAACTTCATGAGAATTTCTAAATAGTTTTGTTAACTATTTGAGATTAATGTCGTTTTATAATAAATATGAAATTAAAAAGGAGGAAGTGAAGCAATGTCTTTAGAAAGTTTTAAAAATATCAGAATAGGACATTTGTAACATTTTAATCAAATGAATTACTAATAAAATGAAACTCTAAAATTGATATTGCTTAATCTGACAAAAAAACTTAGGCGAATTATTAACAAACATTTAAAACCTTATGTCTTATATTGCACTATCAAATTAAAATAGAAACGCTACTTTTGTGCGTTAAAAAAATTACGAACTAAAAATACAAAATGGATATAGTTATCAAACTCTCTCAATTTCTATTGAGTTTATCTTTACTTATTATTCTTCACGAATTAGGACATTTTATTCCTGCAAAATTATTTAAAACCAGAGTTGAGAAATTTTACTTGTTTTTTGATGTAAAATTTTCTTTGTTTAAAAAACAAATTGGCGAAACTGTTTACGGAATCGGCTGGCTGCCACTTGGGGGTTATGTAAAAATCTCGGGAATGATTGACGAAAGTATGGACAAGGAACAAATGGCACTTCCGCCTCAACCGTGGGAATTTCGTTCTAAGCCGGCATGGCAGCGTTTGATTATTATGTTGGGTGGTGTTACGGTAAACTTTATCCTGGCTTTTATTATCTATATCGGAATGGCGTTTGTTTATGGTGATACCTATGTAGCAAATGCAGATTTGAAAGATGGAATCTGGGTAACGAATCCTGCAATTGAAAAAATAGGAATTTTAACAGGAGACAAAGTAATTTCTATTGACGGACAGAAAATCGAAAATTTTGACGATGACACAAACATGAAAGTAATCATGGCCAAAGAGGTATTAATTGAAAGAAATGGACAACAACAGAGCATCAAAATACCAACTGATTTTGTTGACAAACTTTCAAAACACGAAAAAAGCCTGCTAATAAGCCCTAGAATGCCTTTTGTTGTTGGTAGTCTTCAGGAAGGTTCTAAAAATACTTCTCTTAAACCAAAAGATTTGCTTGTAACATTAAATGGACAGCAGGCGAAATATTATGATCAGGTTAAGGCAATTCTAAATGCAAATAAAGGAAAAACTATTCCTGCTATCGTCTTGCGTGATTTAAAACAAGTGCCTATTACTGTTCAAGTCTCTGAAAAAGGAACATTGGGTGTTGTCGGAGGTGGTTTAGACATCAAATCTTTAGAAAAATTAGGCTACTATAAAATAAGTACCAAAGAATATAGCTTTATTGAATCTATTCCGGTTGGTCTTCAAAAAGGAAAAGACCAGTTAGTAGGTTACGGAAAACAATTGAAAATGATTTTTAATCCGGAAACAAAAGCTTACAAACAAGTTGGTGGTTTTGCGGCAATTTTTAACATTTTCCCTACTTCATGGAGTTGGGAAGTATTCTGGTCAATCACTGCTTTATTGTCAATTATGCTTGGAGTGATGAATTTATTGCCAATTCCGGCACTAGATGGTGGTCATGTGATGTTTTTATTATACGAAATGATCAGTGGCAAAAAACCTAGTGATAAATTCCTTGAAAACGCCCAAATGGTTGGGTTTGTACTACTTATAGCACTGCTTTTATTCGCAAACGGAAACGATATTTATAAGGCAATTGTGAAGTAGAAAAAAAAATAAAGAAAAAGAGTTAAAATATTTTTGGGAAATTAAAAAATCAACTATATTTGCACTCGCTAAAAAGAGCAACAACTTCCTCCTTAGCTCAGTTGGTTAGAGCATCTGACTGTTAATCAGAGGGTCCTTGGTTCGAGCCCAAGAGGGGGAGCAACTTTTTTTAGCAAACATATTTTACCTTAAGGTGATTCCTCCTTAGCTCAGTTGGTTAGAGCATCTGACTGTTAATCAGAGGGTCCTTGGTTCGAGCCCAAGAGGGGGAGCTTATTAAATACCACTTACAGACGTAAGTGGTATTTTTTTGTCTTTATTTCTCCTTACTTATAGAATGCATCCTAAAAAAATTATACATAGTATTTGTCGTTCTGAGGAACGAAGAATCACACGCGTAACTCTACAAAGACTGGCAATTATAACTGCGGAGCCTCTTGTGTGATTTCTCCTTATGTCGAAATGACAAAAAGGCAATCACGGGTTTTGTCATTCTGAGGAACGAAGAATCGCACGCGTAACTCTACATAGATTGGCAATTATGATTGCGGAGCTTCTTGTGTAATTTCTCCTTTCGTCGAAATGACAAAAAGGCGATCATGGGTTTTGTCATTCTGAGGAACGAAGAATCGCACGCGTAACTCTACATAAATTGGCGATTATGATTGAGGAGCCTCTTGTGTGATTTCTCCTTTCGTCGAAATGACAAAAAAGGCAATCACAAGCAATCGTTACCTGTGAGAAAAATTGTATTTTTGTTTAATCAAGCAAAAACAGAAAAAACACCAAAAATGTATTGTACAAATACAACCCCGTATTTTACAACACAAATAATTTTCTCAGGAATTTTAAATATCTTTGAATTATGAGCACACTAACAAAACCAAATCATATAGGGCGAAAAATTAGCCGTATTCGTGAACTTCGAGATATGAAACAAGAAGCATTAGCGCAAGCTTTAGGAACCAACCAACAGGCTATTTCTGCTATTGAAAACAGTGAAACCATCGATGAAGAAAAACTCAAAGCAATTGCTGAAGTTTTAGGCGTGTCTGTTGAAGGAATTAAGAATTTCTCTGAAGAAGCGGTTTTAAATATTATTGGGAATACTTATCACGACAGCAATGTCGTTAATGGAAATGCATATAGTTGTAATTTCAACCCGCTTGATAAAATGGTTGAACTTTTCGAGCGTTTGGTTTTGGCTGAAAAAGAGAAAGTGGAATATTTGGAGAAGTTGTTGAAAGGGAAGTAGATTTTTTAAAAACATACATATGTTATAATAAAAAAAGAGGTTTTATTCAAACCTCTTTTTTTCGTTTAGCCTAAAATTTGCAATATCTTTTCATATTTCGATTTTACATAAAATTATTTTTTTTATTTACAATGTAAGAGACTTTTCAGCATTGTTTAATAGTTTTTAGTATTTTTTTTATCAGGCATAATAAATTTTATCGGTCTCTTTGATCAAATGAATTACGTCTACATCTCTATAATTATTTTTCATGCTATCGATTGTATGACTATAAACATCATCTAATCCTAATGTTATTTCTTTTTGACGATGTTGTCTTACGTATTTTTTGATAATATTTATTACTAAAAGAGTTATAAAATGTCCTTTTATTAAAAACCATCTCTGTTTTGGATTTTCATCTATTAATTTGCGAGTTTCAGCAATTTCTTCTTCTGTAAATTTTTCCTTTATTGATTCAATGAACACATTGATTTTAGTTAAGCATAATTCAGTTGAGTTTCGATTTTTTAAAAATCTGTGACAGCTATCTCCAAAAACTTTTATTCCTTTTCCAAATCTCTTACTGGTAATATCATAGACTAATAAGTCATGAACGTTAGCTTCAAAAACATTTAAGATCTCTTGTATTTCGTCAACTAAATCAATTTCTACTTTTTTTGAATATTTTATGATTATATTATTTATGGAATTGCATTTGTACATCGTGTTTTCTATTGAATGGCCATATGTGAAGAGTATCTTCTCGCAATCAAGGTGGTCTGTAGATTCGAAATCTCGATGATCTCTATCAGTTGCGACATAGAATTCTGCATTCTCTTCAATAATTTTTGTAATGTATTTATCTAATTCATTACACCCTCCCACATCTTCTATATATGCACTTTTGTCTACTAATTTTAGTATTTCAGTCCAAAAAATCGGATCGTCTTCTCCTTCTACGTAAATTGTAATATCTTTATCATAAAACGCACCTTTTACTCCTAGAGCATCGGTTGAAAATTCAAAATTATTCATTTATAATTCTTGACATATTAATTAATCTATCTTTGTATTTACCAACAATTTCAGGTGAATGCGTGGCTAATATTATTTGAGAATTAGGATTTAATTCTTGAATTGAAGAAATTATTTTTCTTTGCCACTCAATATGTAACGAAAGTTCTGGTTCATCAGCTATGAAGATAGTTTGTTGTCCTCTTTGTAGTAGCGTTTCAGTTAATAGAATTAGTAACTGTTTTTCACCTGATGATAGTTCCGAAGGAAGTATTGGACTATTGTCTTTAGTTATATTGATGGTTCCTTTGTTACTTTCTCCAAGAGTAAAATACTTCGTTTCGTGAAAATCATTTAAAAGATTGATATAATTGTCTAGTTTTTCAAAAATTCTTTTTTTGCTTTCATCTAATTCTGTTGATAAATCTATAATCTTCTCAGTTCTTCTAAAAAGAGCTAACGGCGTTACATCATTGGCATAAACTGTTATTTTTTCTGCACTTTGTTTTAATGAATTATTAATTTTATCAGCAGATTTTTTTAAGGCAGAAATATGATTTTCGATTATTACCATCGTAGCAACATCTAAAATTCCCAAAACATCATAAGCACGAGAAAGTCCTTTCGAAATCTCGTCAATATTCATTGTAAATGGTTTTGTAAGATCGATTATGTCAAAATTATCATTAAACAGCATGTTTCTTAAAACATCTTCTTGAAATTTTTTAGATAATTTATTTACCTCAGTTTCTAATTGTAATTGATAAGAGGTTAAGTCTGTCATTAATTGTTGAAGACGATTATCAATTGGATTGTAAAGATCATTTTGATTTCTCTCTGTAATTAAATCGTCAAATAATTTTTCTCTACTAACAGATAAAAAAGATAAGTTGACGATTTTTTTTATTTCATTTTTGATTTGGAAGCTTTCTCTAAAAGGCCTTGCAATTGCTCTTCCAGAAGACACGCTAAAACTTTTTAAATCTCTGTTTGATAAAATTGGAATCCTGTATTTATTTGTGCCAATTTGATAAGTGATTTCTTTATATTGGACGTCTAATGCTTTTTTAGTAACAGTTATCTTTTTTGTACTTTTCTTGTTAATGAGCTGAAGTGTTATTGATTCGAATTGATGGTTATAAAGTTTTTCTACATTTACAGATATAACAGATTCAAGTAAATTTATGAATGTTGTCTTTCCGGTTCCATTTTTACCAATGAAAATATTTACGTTATCTTTTAAATCTGTATTTATAGTGTACTTTCCCCAAAAACCTTCAATTGTGACATTTGTTAATGTATACATTTAATTAAGTTTAGATTTTTTATCAAATATATAGAAAATGAGTTGCAAATCATATTTCAATTAACTATAACTAAGAAGAGAGTTTAAAAAATCACTCGCACAATTATTCTCATTTAATAAAGAGACGTAATTTGGTTTAAGATTAATAAAATCCAAAATTTTGATGATGATTACTTTTAACTTCTCTTTCTTTCAAGTTTTCAATTTCATTAACACATTCCAAAAGTTGATTAAAAGATGCTCCATTGCGAATAGAAAAGACTATTAAATATTCACTAAGAATAATATCTTCCTTATCTGAATTATATGTTGCAAATTTTATGTCTTTGGACAATTCTTTAATTTTTTATATTGTTATTGTTCATGAAGTTTAATAAAGTCTAAGATGGTATTAGTTGTTTCTGTTATCATTTCTTCCTTTTTTTTTGGTTATCAATATCGCCATGAGGTTCTAGAAGTATTATTACTATCATAACCGTCCTTGGTTCGACCCCAAGATGAGGAGCAAAAAAAAGACTATCATGAAAATGATAGTCTTTTTTTTGCTCCAACATTTATACAAATGAAACGTACTTTCAATTATTACCTGTGAGAAAAATTGTATTTTTTTTTAATCAGACAAAACTAAACCCCCAACTTCTTGGCAATCTCAGTAGGAATTCCCCCTTTGTTCACCATTAAAGCAGTAGTTTTATATTTCACAAAATTTTTGGTTACAAACAAGAAACCTTTGTAGTCGTTTGTTTCTCCCCAAGAATTTTTTACGATATAATATTCTCTTCCGGTTTGATCTTTTGCAAGACCAATAATGTGCATTCCGTGGTCGTCTGTTGTCGTGTAGTTGTCAAACGCAGCCTGGCGCATTTCGGCAGTAATTTCAGGTTCCGGTTTTGGTCCGTTAAACATGTCTGCTTTTTCTTCGGCTGTCATGTCGTCGAATTTTTTTGTTGGTACATAAGCCACACCATTTTTCCAGCTAAAGCTTTTTTCGCTTACATCTGTTGCCCACGCTACAGTGTATCCTTTTTTAAGAGCATTGTCAATAACATCGGTCATATCGTTTACCTTTACGTTATACACCTGATCAAACGACCAGTTGTCCGGTACCATCATTGTGGTTTTTTGATAATATGGAGCCGTTGTAAAAGATGACATTTCGATATAATCGTCAGGATTGATTCCCACTATTTCTTTGGCAAAAGATTGTGGTGTATAGTTTTTTCCTTTGTAGTTGAAATTTTCAGGCACAGTTCCTAAATAAGAATCAATAACGGCAGCATAGGCTTTTTGCCAGTTTGGTGTTAGTTCTCCGTTTGGATTTTTTACTACTGCAGCCAAAACGCCTTCGATAAGCGCTGCCATTTCGCCAAATTTATTTTTATCAGTTCCGTAGTTTAATCCTGTGTAAACTTCTCTTGGCACGGTTCCGTATTTCTTGTACATATTGATTACGTCATGCAATGCACCTCCGTCACCCAAAGTAACCGCGCCATGCATGCGAACATAGTTAATGCCTTTTTCTACATAAACATTTCTAGCCGAATATATTTGAGACAATTCTACAGGCTGTTTTCCTAAACGAATCATTTCTGATTCTAAGAATGAGTTTGTAGAATAACTCCAGCAAGTACCCGAAGAACCTTGTGCTTTTACCGAAGTTGTTCCTAAATTGATCTGTTCTGTGAATTTAAAGTTTTCTTTACTTTTATCACTTGCATTTAGTTTTAGTGAGTTTACTAAAACGTCTTGTGCAAAACAGCTTGTTGCCCCTACGAAAAATACCGAAGCTGCAAGTACCGATTTGAATGAAAATGTATTCATAATAGATGTTTAAGGTTTTGATAAATTAGTCTCTTACATTTCTAATTTGTTACAAAACAATTAAATTTTGTGTAATTTGTTGCTATTCTGCGGTTAATTTTTTCATAATCTTTTTATTAAGCTGTAAAAGATTACAAATTATGCAAAACTCAAATTTCCTAAGAATCAAAAATCCCGACAAAATAATCTGCCGGGATTTTCATAAAAACTAACTTGCATTATCTCATCCAATTGCTGCCAAAAACAATATAATATGCCCAGTCTTCGGGGCCTTTTGCAACATCTACTCCCATACGGAGTTTAAATTTTCGCGCTAATAAATACCTGAAGCCTGTACCATAACTATATACTACCGGTTTAGAAAAGGCTTTATCCCAATCGTCAAAAGCTCTTGCCAGACCTCCGTAGCCCATAATGCTCCATCTTCTGTAAAAATCCCATCGCAATTCTGCTTCTGTCACAATGCTGGTTTTTCCCTGATATCTTGCAGCAGGGATTCCTCTTAAATTAATTCCGGGTAATAAATAAAATGGCGGTTTGCCAAAAGATTGTTCTCCTTCTATTCTGAGTCCGCCGATTAATTTTTTAGTCAAAGGATAATAGCCAATCGCAGAGAGGTTTACACGCCATGCATCATAATCACTGCCAATTGCATCGTCTGACCAAAAGAAATCCGACTGCAGCCTGATTCCTTTATCGGGTGTAAAAATATTATCGCGCCCGTCAAACTGAATAGCGCCACCAAACTGGCTAATAGTACTTTTGATGTCTTTGGGCTGCACAAAAGGAGGCGGAAGATCTAAACTGGGCAAATTTATCTTTGAGTTTAAAAAAAGATATTGTGGTCCGGCGCTCCACTTTGCATTTCTAAATTGCTTAAGCCATTGCGTGTAGAAAATAGTCGATTTAAAATTGAGTTTAAATTCCTGATCGTTTCCCGTTGGCAGATTATTGGTATAAAAAGACAAATTCATATCGCCATAGCCCGCCATGACACGATAAAGTATTCTTGATTTTATTAAGCTACTGGAACGAAATGCTCCTGTCATCCAGCTTTTATTGCCGGTATACATTCCTATTGCTCCGGTTATATCGGGATTTATAAAACGTTTTTTGCCGTTTTCATCGACAACAGGTGCGTGTTTTTTTAGAAAAACGGGTACAATTGCACCTCCAATTCCGCCTAAGGCCGGTTCTGTTATAACGGTTGGAACTACAATAAAACCGTGTGCATAAATAATATAATCGCTCAAATCGAATGCACCGTCTAGAGAATCTTTTACGCTAATATGTGGTTTCTGTGCAAAACCACTACTCGAAACGAATAAAAATACAAGGCTAAAAAAAAGACGATTATATTTGTTTCCTGTGTTTGTCATAGCAAAGAATCTAAAGGTTACTTAAAAGAAAGCAGTACTGCTTATTCTTTTTTTGTACTAAAAATATGGGCCAGGGTAACGAAGAAAGTATTTCCCTGAAACCGGTTTACGGCATCAATCTCCCCTAACCAGCGTAAACCAATAGTAGATTTAGATTTTAAGTGCAGAAAATTTACCTCAGCTCCCAATGCGGCGACATGGTCTTTCTCGCCTTGCCAGACAATGGGCCCAATAGGAATTTTGTCATTGGTCACTTTGTATTGCAGGTAATAAATTAACCCTGCATTTAGAATAGATACGGGAGCCGTTTTTTCGGCATTCAAAAAGTAAAATGTTTTTCCCAATCCGCCTTCAAAACTTAGGATGTCTCCTGTTTTTATATCGGTATCTTTCTTTTTTCCGTTGATTTCATAAGAGGCCATAGTTGCAAAATGAAAAGTCTTTTTGTCATTAAAAAATAATGTTGTTCCCACCGAAAACTCATTCATAAACATGCCTAAACCGCTGTTGTCCGTGGCGCCTGCTTTGTATTTTCCTGTTGGAAGATAGATTTGGTAACTAAAGACAAAATCTGCCCGCTTTTTATGCCAGCCCAATTGTACCGGAACTAAGTAAGTGTCTGTAAAAGCAAGTGAACCGTCAATGTTTACATTATTGCCTTCAATCTTATTAGAAGCTACTGCAAACAAAGCTGTTGCCCCGTAGTTGGCGCCCAATATTTTGAAATCACTTACCCAGGAAACTCCCGCTCCTGTAACAAACATATTAATATCGGGGTTTCTGACAGCTATATCTCCGTTACTGTCCCGCAGGGTAGAAGCGCCGTAAAAATATCCCGGAACATACACCACAAGGGTATTTTCGGGACTTTGTGTTCCGGCCTGCAAACCCATTCCGCCAAGAATGTGACCACCCTTAAGCTGTGCATTGGCCAAAAAAGAAACGAACAAAAGCAATAAGGAACTTATCGAATTTATTACGTGTCTATGCTGCTTACATTTAGTTTTCATAATTTATATATTTAAATTAATGTAAAAAAAATTGTTTCTTGCCTTGTGTTTAGCCGGATGATTTTAAATAAAAAACAGGCGCTTTGTCAGAATCCAGCCTAATGGTCTTAAAGTATTCTGACGGCGATTTTCCGGTATGCTTAATAAAGGCTCTAAAGCAGGTAGTACGTGATTTAAATCCAGATCCCCAGGCCATGCCTTCGAGCGATAAATCCTTCCATTCAGGATCATTTATTTTGTGTTTGAAGTATTCGATTCTTTTTAGGTTTACATAATCCTGAAAATGCAGATTAAATTCTGAATTAATTAAATTTGAAAGCTGATGTATTGATATACCGGTCTCTTCGGACAAGTCCCGTATGACAAAATCTTTTTTAAGGAAAAGCTTTTTTGTACAAAAGATAGTATCCAGTTTTAAGAGGTATTCCTGTCTTTTTTCTGTAGTAACTTCTTTTATTAGCGATAAATCTTTGATTTCATCTATTTGTGCCAGTAAAGGCTGGTCTGTTTTTACATCTGAATTTTCGTGGTTATCAATAAAAATCTGAGGTTTAAAATAAAGCCATCCAACGGTGAAAATCAATACGGAAGAAATCAGAATGTAACTCGAAAAGTCCATATTTCTAACATTATTTACCAAAAAATAATGTACAAAGAGAGCCGAAAATAAAAATAATATTACCAGATTATAAATCCTGAGCCAGCCGATAATTTTTGTTTTTTGAGCTTTTATGTGCCCTTCTTTTTTTAGATTATAATTCAGGAGCATCATGGTCTGACAAAAAGCATAAACAAGCCAAATAGTAAGATTTAGCATCGTAAAAGGGTTTTTTACTTTTGATGAAATATAATCAACAAATTTTATGTCTGTTACATTTGCCATCCATACTACAATCGTTAAACATAGATAGATCATAAAAGGCAAAAAATGCAGCCAATCGTATTTTCTAAACCTTTCGCCGACAAACAAAACATTTCTAACGTATAAGAAAGAACATGGGGCCACTAAAAAAATAAAGGCTTTGGTAATGATGAATAAATCCGGAAAGTTTTTAAAGGCATTGGCAGTCAGATAAAAATTGTAAATACTTACCACAGCCAGACTAAACAGAAAAAGTCCCAAAAAAAAACTTTTTGAAAAATTTTTCCTTGAAAAAAGGATCATGAAAGAAGTCGCAAAACCAATAAGTGTCGCTATAAAAAAGAAAAGCGAAAGTACTATATCGATCATAATTTTAAACTTAAATTATAATTGTTTGAGGAAATTCGTAGAAGAAGTACAATCTAGGGCTGTATTTATCCTGATTAGATAAGCACAGCTACTTAAAGTCAGAGCTATTTTTTTACTGCACCCGGCGGAAAACCTTCCATGATTTTCTTAATTGCACCGGCAATAAATTCTTCAGGGTTATCTGGTTTGCTGTCAATCTGAGAATTTCCTATTCCCTGCCATACCAATTTTTGAGTTTTAGCAGAAACAATATCAATCACCAGAGAACCATCAACATAATCATAAGTATTAAATGTTGTAGATCCGCCGCCCATCATTGCACCGCCGCCCCAATATCCGTATGGGCGGTACATCCCGCCATATCCATAAAAATTGGTGTCGGCAGTGACTGATTGTTTGTTTTTTAAGATTGATACTGCATTTACTTTCAGATCAGGATTTGATGCCGACTCTGTAAAACCTTTTGCGATCATTTCTGAACGAATAGCATTTGTAACCCGATCAACATTTAATTGGTTTACCTGGCCTTCCTGAGCCTTTAAATCATAAACAGCAAAGGTTTTGTATTCGCTAAAATTGGCAGAATGATCATAATCAGTTGTCACTTTTACAGTTGGTGAGCAACTATATAATAAAACCAATAAAAATGTTGGTATAAAACGAAAGTTTGTTCTTTTAGTATTCATTGTGTGATATTTAAATTAATGATTAAAGTAGTCTAAGGTGAATTTTAAATCTTAACTAAATTCTGAATGAAATGGCGAATAGGGAAGAATGGCTACAAGTATGCATATAAAATATTGCAAAACAAGTAATTACAATAACTCAAAGATATAATATTTTCTGTAAAACAGATATCAAATAAGTAATTTTTCTTACATTATTTTTTTAATATATATTTTCTTCTATATCACATCATTTTGAAGGGAAGACAAAAGCGAGGACAGCTCTTAGTCCCCAATCGGGTTTCATTTCATGCGGACCCACTACCGGAATTAACGGCATTATGGCAAACTGCACTACCTGATCTCCTAATTTGGTAACTGCCCCAATGGATGGGTTTATTGTTATCATAGTGGTATTTCCTTCCCAGTTTTGAGTAATCTCTGCGTTTACTCCTAAGCTTGCTCCGCTTTTATAACTATGTGAAAGAAATATTTGAGTATAAAAACTATTAAAATCAGCACGATCTTCATTTCCTGCTACAGACCAAATCTGATTGGCTATAAAACCCACCGAAAGTCCTTTTCCCTGATGCATGACCAATACACTTGGCCCTACTCCAAATTTTTCTGTTCCTAAAACTTTTTCTGTAGCGGTAGGCACCAAAAAAGCGGGTCCGAATCCTAAAATAATTCCCTTTGTTTTAGGAGCAAAAAAAGCGGTTACAGTGGCATCGCTCAGTCCAAATTCGTGTGTGTTTTCGCCTGTAATATCTCTTTGATCTACTACCGGAAGAATGTAACGTGTTATTAAGTTTAGGTTTTCAGTTAATTTAAAAGGAATAACAGGCTGTATGTTTACAGTATATTTTGATCCGTTAAAAGCACCTATACCATAATTGAGGTTGTTTTGTAAAGGCACACTTATAAGGCTTGCTACAGGATTGGCCAATTTGTCTGCTAATTCCTGTGCACTGGCTCCGGCTTTTGCAGGCTCTTCCTGCGCACAAACTGAAAAACCAATAAGAAAATAAACCAAACTGAATAAGAATTTGACGGTTTTATAAGGACTGTTCTGTTTCATAAGGTTTGAATTAAAAATTATTCTTTTTCGAAAATCAAAATGAAACAATTTTTACAATCAAAAATTGTTTCATCTCAACCCTAACTAATTCAAATTATTTTGGAAATATTGTTTTCCAATCATCTTTTATACTGACTACATGATATTTGTATTTGGCAGCGGTGCTTAAGGACAAATTGTCTTTTTCCTGATAACTGTATTCTCTGATCGAATCGTTGTGGTTTACAATCATTTGAAAAGAAGGATATTTGCTGCCAGAAGAATATCTTAGCATGGCAAGGTCACCGGCTCCGCCTTCGTTTCCGCAGGCAAAAACAGGACGCTGCCCAATATGCAGCTGTATGCCAATTGGTTTTCCTGCTTTATCATCCAAAAGATCTAAAGCAGGTTCTCTTTTAATGGTATTGGTGGCATCATCAAATTTGTATTTAAAAGACGTTCCAACAACTTGTTCTTTTGGAATACCATAAAAATCAGCAGAAATTGCCCTAACCAATTCGATTGTTCCTCCGGTTACAATGAAAGTTTTGAAACCATTTGCCCGCAAATAATCTAAAAGTTCCAATTGTGGCTGATACCTAATTTGTTTTAAGGGAACATTTTTACCGGGATATTGCGCAGCTGCAAAAAACTCTTCGGTCGATTTTTCAAATTCATCTTCGGTCATGCCCGTATGTGTTGCAGCTACCAATTCGATTAATGCTTTATCGCCTCCTTTTGCAAAAAAAGTTTTGTCTTTTTCAATAACAGCTTTAAAAGGCTGTTTTTGTGCCAAAGCCGGGTTGGCTTCTACCATTTTTTTTACACGATAAAAAGCAAATAATTCCTGAACATACGGTTTTTCTGCCCATAGCGTTCCATCATTGTCAAAAGTGGCAATTCTGTTTTCTTTTGGAATAAAATCCGGACTTCCTTCTTTAGTAACTTTTTCAACATAAGCGATGATATCGCTTTTGATTGTTCCGTCATTCCAGCTTGGCAGCGGATCACCATTTATAGCAACCGTTGTACTGTCTTTTTGGCTTACCTCTGTAGTATTTTCAGCTCTTTTGCAAGAAATAAGTAAGAATAAAAATAGAGGCAATATATATATTTTCTTATACATAGCATTGATTTTTAAGCTTTAGAAAAGCTTGAGTTATGGGGTAACTCAAGCTTTATTCTAAGTACTATTTTATTTTTTCTTGTTTGCTTTTGCATTTGCATCATCAACACTTTGTTTATCCTGAGGCATTATGTTTTTCTCAATAAATGCTTTCGCTTTAATTTGCATCAATTTCTGGTCAAGAATAGTTGTTGGGTTAAAACTTGGCGGTATTGAGCGTGGTGGGTATTTATCAAATGTTTCAGCAAACACAAAAACCTGCTCCATAACACCATACATTGCAGGAACATGATTAAGGTTCCAGTCCCAATACGTATTTGATGTAATATCGGCTCTTTCAAAAGGATCCTGCATGATATTAAATATTTTTTGAAGACGAAGTTTAACAAAAGGTTCTGCCCAAACTTGCATTGTTCCTGGTGCACGCTGTTCAGCAAAAACATATTTATAATCACCTTGTCGTAATGCTACTAGTAATCCATCATCATCAGAATAGAAGAATTTATCTCTTACACTTTTTCCTGTTCCTCGAAGCAAAGCCGATTGATCAAATCCATCTAAATGAACATTATAACTTTTTCCATTAGCAGAATAACCTGATAATAATTTTTTTGTTAGATCTGGCTCTCCTGCAATTGAAGCCAATGTTGGCATCCAGTCATTATGGCTCATTAATTCGTTTGTAATTTGATTTGGCTTGATTACACCCGGCCAGCGCACCATACATGGAACACGGAAAGCACCTTCCCAGTTCGTGTTTTTCTCAGATCTGAAAGGAGTCATTGCTCCGTCTGGCCATGTATTCATGTGTGGTCCATTATCTGTAGAATAAACTACAATAGTATTGTCTGCAATACCCAGATCATCTAAGGTTTTTAATAAATCTCCAACAGTCAAATCATGCTCGATCATACCATCAATATATTCGCTGTCTCCATGTGTGTATTTACCTCTGTGTTCTGGTCTTACGTGGGTACGCAAGTGCATACGGGTACCATTCCACCAACAGAAAAATGGTTTTCCTGCGGCATGCTGTCTTTTAATAAAATCTATAGCGGCTGCAGATGTTTCGTCATCTATAGTCTCCATTCTTTTTTTAGTAAGAGGCCCGGTATCTTCGATTCTTTGTTTTCCAATTTTTCCAAAACGGGCGTCCGGTACACTGCCATCATCAGCATTTGTTGCCGTACATTTTAAAACTCCTCTTGGTCCGAATTTTTTTATGTACGACGGGTCTTTTGGGTAATCCGGTAATTCTGGTTCTTCTTCTGCATTTAAGTGGTACAGATTTCCAAAAAATTCATCAAATCCATTTACTGTTGGCAAACTTTCATTACGGTCTCCAACGTGATTTTTACCAAATTGGCCAGTAACATATCCGAGACTTTTCATAACACCCCCAATAGTAGGGTCTAATTGACTCATGCCCATAGGAGCGCCAGGAAAACCAACTTTTGTTAATCCGCTTCGAATACCGTGCTGACCGGTTAAAAATGCTGCACGTCCTGCAGTACAGCTTTGTTCACCATAGTATTGTAAAAATCGCAATCCTTCATTTCCAATACGATCAATATTGGGCGTCATATATCCCATTAATCCATCACTATAGGCGCTAACATTGGTTGTACCAATATCATCCCCCCATATAATAAGAATGTTAGGTTTTTTATTGTTTTGAGCTTTCACCTGAATAATTGTGAAGCATACTAATGCAAAAAGCATTATGGCATTTCGAATGTTACTTTGTTTCATGGCAGTAAGATTTATTTAATAAATTCATTTATGTAATGGTTTTCATGTAAAATCGAATTATGCTTTTCTCTCTGAAATCAGGCAGAA
Source organism: Flavobacterium sp. 1355 (assembly GCF_017833415.1). Classification (GTDB taxonomy): domain Bacteria; phylum Bacteroidota; class Bacteroidia; order Flavobacteriales; family Flavobacteriaceae; genus Flavobacterium. The sequence continues at coordinate 128,650 of NZ_JAFICC010000002.1, forward strand.
AATAATCTGTATTAAAACAATATGATAGAATTTAGATGTCAGTAACTAAGGATTTTAGTAAACAACTATTTTTTAACTTTTTATTAAGTGTCTCAAAATTAAATAATAAAAGTGCGAAGTATCTTATTTTTAAGGCTGTACATTGTTGCAAATTATAACTTGCAACATAAAAAGGTTTATTTGCTACAAGATGCTGTATTTTATAATTTCAAAAAAAGTCTTTTGAATTTTGTAAAGCGAAAAATGAAAAAGCTTAAACAAAACCTTTTGAGTATTATAAAAGCAAAAAAGCCATCCGATATATCGGATGGCTTTTAGATTGATTGCGGATCTTTTTACAGAAACTATTCTATTTCAGAAACTCTCATGGTGTTTACCATTCCTTTGTCTTTAATTGGCATTGCTGCAAGGTTGATTAAGTAATCTCCTTTTTGCGCATATCCTTTTTCTACAGCAATTTTATTTACATCTGTTACTGTATCATCTGTACTGCTTTCATTATCATAGTAAAATGATTTTACTCCCCATAACAAATTCAGCTGCGTTAAGATTCTTCTGTTTGAAGTAAATACTAAAATATGTCCCGAAGATGGTCTCCAAGCCGAAATTTGAAAAGCTGTATAACCACTATTTGTTAGTGTACAGATTGCTTTTGCTTTAATTTCATTTGCCAATAAAGCGGCCTGATGACAAATTGTTTTTGTAATAAAACGTTTTGTTTTAATCTGTGGTGTATTTTGTGGAACCTGGATTAGCGGAGAATCTTCAACAGCTTCACAAATTTGCGTCATTTTCTGGATTACCTGTACCGGATAATTTCCTGTAGCTGTTTCTCCAGATAACATTACAGCATCTGCACCATCCATTACCGAATTTGCAACGTCATTTACTTCTGCTCTTGTTGGAGTTAAACTTGTAATCATTGTTTCCATCATTTGTGTTGCAACGATAACGGGAATTCTTGCCGTTTTTGCTCTGCGGATCAAGTCTTTTTGAACCAATGGAACTTCGTGTGCAGGAAGTTCAACTCCCAAATCTCCACGAGCTACCATTAAACCATCGCAATATGCTACAATTTTATCCATGTTCACAAGAGCTTCCGGCATTTCAATTTTAGCAATGATTGGAATTTTATATTCTGAATGCTTAGCAATTAATTCTTGCAAGTCTTGTAAATCGCGAGGTGTTTTTACAAAAGAAAGTGCGATCCAGTCTACTTTTTGCTCGATTGCAAAAATAGCATCGGCAATATCTTTTTCAGTTAAAGCTGGTAAAGAAATTTTAGTGTTTGGTAAATTAACCCCTTTTTTAGATTTTAATTCTCCTCCCTGAATTACTACTGCCGTAACTTCTGTTTTTTTATCCGTTGTAAGGATTTCAAAAATCAATTTACCGTCATCAAGCAAAATACGCTCACCCGGATTCACATCATTTGGAAAATTTTGATATTTCATGAACACTTTCTGAGCTGTTCCGATAACATCTTCAGCAGTTGTAAAAGTGATAACATCACCATCGTTTACTACTGTTCCTTCTTCCATTACACCAACTCTCAGTTTTGGTCCCTGCAAATCTCCAAGGATTGCTGTAGTGTAACCAAATTCATCATTTAATCCTCTGATGATATTGATTTTTTCTTTTACTCCTTCGTAATCAGCATGCGAAAAATTGATTCTAAACACATTCACACCTGCATCGATCATATCCTTGATAATCTCTCTCGTACCACATGCAGGTCCAAGTGTGGCTACAATTTTAGTTTTTTTGTTTGTAAGCATTTTTTTTAAAAAATTAGATTGTTTTTTGATTTTATTTTGTTTGTATCAACAACATATATAGCTGCTATACTTTCTATTGCATTTAGTTGTTGTTGGATTTCTGAAAAATCAATAGCCTCATCGCTATTATCGATTTTCAGGAAATAATCTACTTTTTTGAATTCAGGAAGTAAATGAATTGTTGTAGAAACCTCACTTGTTTCATTAGAAAACAAATTCTGAAAATCATTTTTACTCACTGAAATGATTTCATTTTTATTCTGAATCAGATTCCACGAAACGGCTTTTTCAGAATCATAATAATAAAATCTCGAAAAATTTGCTTCACCTTCCTTAGTCTGAGCGTGGATCTCGTTCTTACTCTTACTGAGGTTTACTGGAAGTTTTTTATTGATAAAATAGGCCAGCCGATAATCTTCTAATGAAGTATGGATTGCCATTAAATAATAATCAATTTCGTCAAATTCATCTAAATCCAATCTATGAATAGCCATATCATGAAAAATCAAGTTGTAAATATACTATTTCTAGCGGAGCATCAATAGTTAAGATTAGCATGTTTTTGTTAATTTATAAACGAAAACGTTGTAGCTTTAACAAAGCTATGCTATTTATGTAGTTATTTCTTATCTATTTTTTCCTGAAATGCAAAATAAGCTCTTTGTGATGCTTTTTCTTCTGCCTTCTTTTTTGAAGTTGCTCTCGCTCTTGCAATTACTTTATCGTCAATACTTAATTTTACTCCAAACAAACGTTGCCCGTCAATTCCGTTATCTTCAAAAATGTCATAATGAAAGATTCTCTTTTCTTTCTGACACCATTCGATAACAAGGCTTTTATAACTAATTACTTTTCCCTCAAGCCGGGCGATATCTACATAAGGAATAATTACTCTTTTTTGAATAAACTTCTCACAAAAAGCATATCCTTTATCCAGATAAATTGCTCCAATAAGTGATTCAAAAATATTGCCATGTATATTCTCCCCAAAATGCTGAATTGGTACTTTGCTTTCTACAAAACGTACTAAATTTAGGTCTTTCCCTAATTCATTTAAATGCTCGCGGCTTACAATTTTGGAACGCATCTTAGTCAGATACCCTTCATCTCCGTTTGGTGCTTTGTTAAACAAATGCGCTGCAATAACTGCACTTAGCATTGCATCACCCAAAAACTCTAACCGTTCATAATTAATAGGATTTCCTGATTCATCCAGTTTATTGGAAGACCTGTGTGTAAATGCTTTCTTATAAAAGTCAATTGAAGCAGGCTGAAAACCAAGTATTTTCTGAATAGTGTCAAAAAAAATCCCGTCTTCTTGAGAACGGGATTTCGTAAATATTTTTTTGATAATATTCATAGACAAAATTAGTCAACTAATTTTTTAAACAATACACAAGCATTATGTCCGCCAAAACCAAAAGTGTTGCTCATGGCTACATTTACTTCTCTTTTTTGAGGCTTGTTTAATGTAAGGTTTAATGCCGGATCAATGTTTTCGTCAACAACTGTATGATTAATTGTTGGAGGAACAAGACTGTGTTGCATTGCCAGGATAGAAGCAATAGCTTCAATAGCTCCGGCAGCTCCAAGTAAATGTCCTGTCATTGATTTTGTAGAGTTGATATTGATGTTTTTTGCATGTTCACCAAAAACAGCACTAATTGCTTTTAATTCGGCTACATCTCCTAGTGGAGTAGAAGTTCCGTGAGTGTTGATATGGTCAACATCTTCAGGGTTCATTCCGGCATCTCTCAAAGTATTTTTCATTACTGCAATAACTCCAATTCCTTCCGGATGTGGTGCAGTTAAGTGATAAGCGTCAGATGACATTCCGCCTCCGCCAATTTCGCAATAAATTTTTGCTCCACGTGCTTTTGCATGTTCGTAGTCTTCAAGAACCAAAGCTCCTGCTCCTTCTCCTAATACAAAACCATCTCTGGTTGCATCAAATGGTCTTGAAGCCGTTTCCGGGCTTTCATTTCTTGTCGATAAAGCATGCATAGAACTAAAACCTCCCATACCTGCAATTGTAACTGCAGCTTCAGATCCTCCTGAAATGATTACATCACACATTCCTAAACGAATGTAGTTGAAAGCATCAATTAATGCATTTGCAGAAGATGCACATGCAGAAACTGTTGTATAGTTTGGTCCCATATAACCATTACGCATAGAGATATGTGCCGGAGCAATATCTGCAATCATTTTTGGTATAAAGAAAGGATTGAATTTTGGTGTTCCGTCTCCTTTTGCATAGTAAATTACCTCTTCCTGAAAAGTTTCCAAACCTCCAATTCCTGCTCCCCAGATAACACCCACTCTAGTTTTGTCGATATTATCATCAGTAAGTCCGGCATCTTTTATAGCTTCATCACTGGCAGCAACTGCATATTGAGCGAATTTATCTAATCTTCGGGACTCCTTACGATCCATGTAATCTTCAATGTTGAAGTTTTTTACTTCGCAGGCAAATTTCGTTTTATGCTTCTCTGTATCATAGTACGTGATTGGAGCGGCTCCGCTTACCCCATTCACAAGTGCCTCCCAATAATCCTGGATATTATTCCCGATAGGAGTAAGTGCACCTAATCCTGTTACAACAACTCGCTTTAACGTCATAAATATGTATTTTGTACTTTAAACAAATAAAACCCACGCTTTCTTAACAGTAATGTTACTTAAGAGCCATGGGCATTACAATATAAATATATCTTTTTGATTGAAAATCAATCGAAATTTAAATTTTAAAAAAATAATAACACCCGATCCTTAAAAATTACAAAGATTAAAAGTCAAATTCCAATTGGAATTTGGAATTTCAAAAATTGGTATTTTTAGAAACCGGGTGCGGTATTATTATTTTTTAGCTTCCTCGATATAAGAAATAGCTTGACCAACAGTAGCAATGTTTTCTGCTTGATCGTCTGGAATTTGGATATCAAATTCTTTTTCGAATTCCATAATAAGCTCAACAGTGTCTAATGAGTCAGCTCCCAAATCATTAGTGAAGCTTGCTTCTGTTACAACCTCGTTTTCGTCAACACCTAATTTGTCTACGATAATCGCTTTTACTCTTGATGCAATGTCTGACATAATCTTTAATTTTAGAATTTAATTTGTTGGCAAAAATAAAAAACTTTATTTTAAAACAACTATTTAGTTTATAAATGTGACACTAATTTATAAAATTAATTTCAAGAAAGCCCTTTTAATACTATTTATTTTCGATTTTTATTCCGTTTTTTGCATTCTCAAAACACACTCTATTATGAAAAAAATTGTTGTTTTTGCCTCAGGATCAGGAACTAATGCAGAAAACATTATAAAATATTTTGCGCAGACTAAAATCGCCAGTGTGGTTTCGGTTTTTACCAATAATGCTTCGGCAAAAGTGATCGAAAGAGCAAAAAATCATCAAATTCCAGTCGAAATCTTTGCAAAAAACGAACTTTTAGAAAGAAACGTACTACAAAAAATAGAAAAAATCGACCCGGATTTGATAGTTCTGGCAGGGTTTTTATTGAAATTCCCAGACAACATAATTGAAAAATATCCCAATAAAATTATCAATATCCATCCTGCACTTTTACCTAATTATGGAGGAAAAGGGATGTATGGAATGCACGTTCACAGAGCAATAATAAATAATAAAGAAAAAGAAACCGGGATTTCTATCCATTATGTAAATGAACATTATGATGAAGGCGGTATTATTTTTCAGGCCAATGTGGCGCTAACAGATGAAGATACTCCAGAAACAGTAGCCGAAAAAATTCATGAACTTGAGCAAAAACATTTTCCTGAGATTATTCATAAAATACTGGAAGATTCAAATTCAAAAATATAAATTTCAAATTCCAGTCTAAAATCCTACAAATCTAAAATCTGCAATCAAAATAAATGACTCACGAAGTACATATATATACAGACGGTGCTGCAAAAGGGAATCCGGGAAATGGCGGCTATGGCGTCGTGATGGAGCTGGTTGGTACACCACATAAAAAAGAATTTTATGAAGGCTTTCGGCTGACTACTAATAACAGAATGGAACTTTTGGCTGTTATTGTCGGCTTAGAAAAGCTCAAAAAACCAAATATGAGGGTCCTTGTAATTTCAGATTCTAAATACGTTGTAGATTCTGTTGAAAAAAAATGGGTTTTGGGATGGGAGAAAAAAGGTTTTGCAGGAAGAAAAAATGCAGATTTGTGGAAACGTTTTTTAATTGTTTATCGCAAACATCAAGTCGATTTTAAATGGATAAAAGGCCATAATAATCATCCGCAAAACGAACGCTGTGACCAACTGGCGGTTATGGCATCTATCCAGCCGAAACTTTCTGTTGACTCTTTTTATGAGACAGCCGATTCTAAATTGATATAAAAAATAACGTATCGAAAAAAGAGTTTTCGATACGTTATTAAACACTAACTTAAAATTTTTACTTATTCCTTATCTAAATCTTTTGCCGTTTTAAATCCGGTCAAAAGTCCAATACCTGCCATTATGAAGATAATTGAAGGATAAACAGCTCCATCATTCAATGCAGTGTAAGTTGTTATTAATAAAGCTATAAAAATACCAACTCCGCTTCCTATTAATAAGAAAGCCAGATTGACAACTAAGATCTTCCAAATCGGCACACCTTTTTCTTTACCCTGAAAAAAAATACTGGCATCAACTCCTTTTTCTATAAGTGCTAAACGCTCTGTGTTTCTGGTTGAATAAATAAGATAAACAATCCCGAAGATCATTAAAAAAAAACTAAGTGGTACTAAAATTCCTGCTAACATAATATTTTGTTTTAATTGATTGATACTTAATAAGACGAGATGAATTTTATTTAGGTTACAACTTTTGGGGGAAATTTCAATTTTTAAAATTTTAATTTCCAAAAACCACTGATTATCAATTAATTTTGAGATTTAAAATTCGTTATTGGAAGCAACAACCTTTGTCAAAGTTTTACACTATGAAAAAGATTGTAGAAATTACTTTCTATATAATAAAATTGAAAACTAGATTTTTTTTCCAAAAGTTGTAACCTAAATAAAGAAACCGTCGTCCTATATAAATATGAGTGCAATAAGTGATCAACATTATATCGATAAAATTCTACAGGGCGAGACCAATGCGTTTGCTGTTCTTGTGGATCGTTATAAGGATATGATTTTTTCGTTGTCACTAAAAATGGTCAGAAACAGAGAAGAAGCAGAAGAAGTTGCACAAGACACATTTATTAAAATTTTTAATTCTCTAAGCAAGTTCAAAGGTGATTCTAAATTCTCGACCTGGATTTATAAGATTGCTTATAATACATGTTTAGATCGTTTAAAAAAGAACAAAAAAGAAGACCTTAATATATCAATAGACGAATTTTCGGCACATTTAATTAAAACGATGGATAATGCTTTGAGTGCTTTAGAAGATAAGGAACGAAAACAGACCATTCAGAATTGTTTGAATTTGTTGCCGAATGACGAAAATTTCCTGCTGACTTTATTTTATTTTGAAGAGCAAAGTTTAGAAGAGATTGGAAAAATCATGAGTATTAATGCTAATAATGTGAAAGTAAAATTATTTAGGAGCCGACAAAAATTAGCCGTAATTTTGAAAAAGCAATTAGAACCAGAAATAGTAGCGTATTATGAAAGAGAGCGATAAAAATATAGAAAATCTGATTGACAAAATGATGAGCGAAAGCACCTTAGAATCGCCATCTGTTGATTTTACTTCAAAAATAATGGCTCAGGTTTTGGTGGCCGAAAAAAACAAAGTTAAAATCTATAAACCTTTAATTTCTAAAACAATCTGGGTAATTATTGGTTTTAGTTTACTTGCTTTGGCCGTTTATGCCTCTCTTTTCTCTGGAACTGAATATAATTTAGAAATAGATAAATCATATACAGAAAGATTTTCTGCTTTATTTTCGGGAATTCATTTGTCAAAAAACATTATGTATGCTGTTTTGATTGTTCCTTTTATGATTTTAATTCAGATTGGATTATTAAAGAATTATTTTGATAAGAAGTATGAGTTGTAGTTTTTTATTTATTCAATTATTACTTCAAATTTTTTAAAGCTTTTTCCAAAAATAAATCTTGCATTTTAATTCCAAAAAACATATTTTAATCCTTAAAAAGATTCAAATATAATTCTCTCATTTACAATAGTTTTAACCCCGAAAACGATATTGTTTTTTTATGAAAATTTTGAGAACCTAAACCATTGCAGGATTGTAACTTATGAAGTATCTTTGCACCCTAATTCGAAATTCATAAAATGAATAAATTATTGATTGTTGGAACGGTTGCTTTCGACGCAATTGAAACTCCTTTCGGAAAAACAGATAAAATATTAGGTGGTGCTGCGACGTACATTGGTTTATCAGCATCATTTTTTAACTTGCAATCGGCCATCGTTTCTATAGTTGGCGACGATTTTCCACAAGAACATTTAGATCTTTTGACTTCAAAAAACATTGATATCTCTGGTATCGAAATTGTAAAAGGCGGAAAAACCTTTTTCTGGAGCGGTTTATACCACAATGATTTAAACTCAAGAGATACCTTAGTTACTGAACTAAACGTTTTGGCAGATTTTCAGCCAAAAGTTCCTCAAAACTATAAAGATGCAGATGTTGTAATGTTAGGAAACTTGCATCCGTTAGTACAAAGCAGCGTTTTGGATCAAATGGAGAAAAAGCCAAAGTTAGTAGTTTTAGATACTATGAATTTTTGGATGGATTGCGCTCTTCCGGAATTATTAGATGTTATTAAACGTGTAGATGTTATTACAATCAATGATGAGGAAGCAAGACAACTTTCAGGAGAATATTCATTAGTAAAAGCTGCGGCTAAAATCCAGGAATTGGGACCAAAATATGTGGTGATCAAAAAAGGAGAACATGGCGCACTTTTATTCCACAACAGAGAAGTATTTTTTGCACCGGCTTTACCATTAGAAGATGTTTTTGATCCAACAGGAGCCGGAGACACTTTTGCAGGTGGTTTTTCAGGATTCATTGCGCAAAGCGAAAACATCTCGTTTGGCAACATGAAAAATGCAATAATTTACGGTTCAAATTTAGCTTCATTTTGTGTTGAGAAATTTGGAACCGAAAGGATGGAAACATTAAGCAAAGCAGAAGTAGCGATTCGATTACAGCAATTTAAGTCGTTAACTCAGTTTGACATAGAAATATAATGCCCGAAAGCCTCGATAACACGGGGCTTTTTTATTACGTTAATACACACAACTTACAACAACACAAATACAAAAATACAATGAGCGACGCGTTAAAACACGAATGTGGTATAGCCTTAGTTAGACTTCTTAAACCGCTTGAATATTACAAAGAAAAGTACGGGACTGCTTTTTATGGGATACAAAAAATGTATCTTATGATGGAAAAACAGCATAACCGTGGGCAGGATGGTGCAGGTTTTGCCAGTATCAAACTAGATGTAGAACCAGGGCAACGCTATATTAGCCGGGTTCGTTCGAACCATTCGCAACCTATCCAGGATGTTTTTGCCCAAATCAATGATCGTATTAACGAGGAATTGAGTGCTCATCCGGAATACGGAGATGATGTTGCGTCTCAAAAAGCAAACATTCCTTATATAGGAGAATTATTTTTAGGACACGTTCGCTACGGAACTTTCGGGAAAAACAGTATCGAAAGCGTTCATCCATTTTTACGTCAGAGTAACTGGATGCACCGTAACCTTATTTTGGCTGGTAACTTTAATATGACAAATGTTAAAGAGCTTTTTGAAAATTTGGTTGAACTTGGTCAACATCCAAAAGAAATGGCCGACACTGTTACCGTAATGGAAAAAATTGGTCATTTCTTAGATAAAGAAGTAATGCAATTGTACCAGGACTGTAAAGCAGAAGGATATTCTAAAAGAGAAGCTTCTCCAGTAATTGCAGAACGTCTGGATATTGCAAAAATATTGACCCGTTCGGCAAAAAATCTTGATGGGGGTTATGCTATGGCTGGTTTATTAGGCCATGGAGATGCTTTCGTTTTTAGAGATCCTGCAGGAATTCGTCCGGCATACTTTTATCAGGATGATGAAGTTGTGGTTGTCGCTTCTGAGCGTCCTGTTATTCAGACTGTATTTAATGTTGCTTTTGAAAAAGTTCAGGAAATCGAACCGGGAAATGCGTTGATCATTAAGAAAAACGGAAAAGTTTCGATGGAACAGATTTTGGAGCCAACAGTGAAAAAAGCATGTTCTTTTGAAAGAATTTATTTCTCGAGAGGAAGTGACGCCGAAATTTATCAGGAGCGTAAGAATTTAGGAAAATTAATTTTGCCTGCAGTTCTAAAATCTATTGACAGCGACACAGATAATACTGTATTCTCGTATATCCCAAACACAGCAGAAACTTCTTTCTACGGTTTGGTTGAAGCTGCTCAGGACTTCTTAAATCAGAGAAAAAACAATTATATCTTAGAAAACAGAAATACACTTACTACAGAAACATTACAGGAATTATTAGCTGTAAAAATTCGTACAGAGAAAGTTGCTATTAAAGATGCTAAGTTAAGAACCTTTATTACAGAAGACAGCAGCCGTGACGATTTGGTCGCTCACGTTTACGACGTTACCTACGGAGTGATTAAACCAACGGATAATCTGGTAATTATTGATGACAGTATTGTTCGTGGTACGACGTTAAAAATGAGCATCATCAAAATGATGGATCGTTTAAAACCAAAACGTATTGTAATTGTTTCTTCTGCTCCACAAATTCGTTACCCGGATTGTTATGGAATTGATATGGCTAAGCTGGAAGGCCTTGTAGCTTTTAGAGCAGCTTTGGCTTTATTAAAAGAAAGAAACTTATACCATATAGTAGACGACGTTTATGCTAAATGTAAAGCTCAGGAAAATTTTGCAGATACCGATGTTGTAAACTACGTGACGGCTATTTATGACCAGTTTACTCCTGAAGAAATTTCAGATAAAATTGCTGAAATGCTGAGTTCACCGGAAATTAATGCTGAAGTTAAAATCATCTTCCAAAGAGTAGAAGATTTACACATTGCCTGCCCTAAAAATTTGGGAGACTGGTATTTTACCGGAGATTATCCTACTCCTGGCGGAAATCGTGTGGTAAACAGAGCATTTATGAATTTTTATGAAGGTAAAGATGCGAGAGCGTATTAGAAAAATATTAACAAAAGGTTAAATTGTGCATTTCATCGGTTTTTTTTGCCGTTTATCTTAAATGTTTGGGAAAAACGAAATGCTACAATACTTTTGGGAAACCATAACATTAGTAGGTTAAGTTTATGGTAGATTTGGGGCAAAAAGGGTGGAAGAAATTCCACCTTTTTTATTGGAATAAAGTGACCTAAAACTAGCCCAAAGTAAGAAATTACGTATTTCGTCGAATATATTTGCACTTAATCTAAAATATTTGCTATTACAATATTGCTATTCTATATTTACTATACCATAACATTAGTAGGTTAAGTATATGGTAGATTTGGGGCAAAAAAGGTGGAAGAAATTCCGCCTTTTTTATTGGAACAAAGTGAAATAAAGCCAGATATAAAAAAACCCGATTAATTCTATACGAACTAATCGGGTTTTTATTTTATGTCGATGAAGACTATTTTTCTAATGCAAATCTTCTCGTAACCTCAGTCCAGTTAATTACATTGAAGAAAGCCTCAATATAATCTGGTCTTCTGTTTTGGTAGTTTAAGTAGTAAGCATGCTCCCAAACATCCATTCCTAAAATTGGAGTTCCGCCACACCCAACTTCCGGCATCAATGGATTGTCCTGGTTTGGAGTTCCGCAAACATCTAGTTTTCCACCTTTATGTACGCATAACCAAGCCCATCCTGAACCAAATTGAGTTGCTCCGGCTTTAGCAAATTTTGCTTTAAACTCTTCAAAGCTTCCAAAAGAAGATTCAATAGCAGCTAATAAATCACCTGTTGGTAATCCGCCACCGTTTGGAGCCATTACAGTCCAGAATAAATTGTGGTTGTAATAACCTCCACCATTGTTACGAACTGCTGCGTTTGATTTATCTAAGTTTATTAAGATGTTTTCGATTGTTTTTCCTTCTAAATCTGTTCCTGCAATCGCTGCATTTAGATTTGTTGTATAAGCATTATGATGTTTAGAATGGTGAATTTCCATTGTACGTGCATCAATATGTGGTTCTAATGCATCATATGCATATGGTAATTGTGGTAATTCGAAAGCCATGATATATAATTTTATGGTTTATAATAATTTATTTCAAATTTAAACATTTAACTTTGGAATAGGAAATACTATTTCGTTATAATTCAATTTAATTAATATATAAATTGATTTTTTAAGATCTAAATACTTGTAAATCTTTATTTTCCATTAAAAGAAGTCATCGTATTTTCTAATCCGGCAGTTCCAAAAGACTTAATGATTTCTGAGGAGATTTCTAATCTTTCCGTTAGTTTGGCATTTTCTTCATCGTTCCATTCTCCCAAAACATAATCTACCTGTTGTCCTTTTTTAAACTGGTCACTGATTCCAAATCTGAAGCGGGTATAGTTCTGTGTATTTAAAACAAGATTAATGTTTTTTAGTCCATTATGACCTCCATCACTTCCTTTTGGCTTAATACGAATGGTTCCAAATGACAGGTTTAAATCGTCTGTAATGACTAAAATATTTTCTAATGGAATATTTTCCTTGTCCATCCAGTATTTTACTGCTTTTCCGCTTAGGTTCATGTAGGTGTTTGGTTTTAAAAGAAAAAAAGTTCTTCCTTTAAATTTGTATTCTGCCAAAGTACCCAATTTTACAGTTTCAAAAGAAAGACTTTCTTTTTTGGCCAAAAAGTCTAAAACCTTAAAACCTATATTATGTCTTGTGTTTACGTATTCAGCACCAATGTTGCCTAATCCTACAATTAAATATTTTTTCATATAATCTGTGTTCTCTTCTTTTTGTGTTGATGAAAACAGTTTTGTCATCCATTTTATCATGTTGCAAAAATAAACTTAATTAGGGAATGTGCCAATTGGTTAATTATATAATTATTTTTTAACCACGAAGATTGTTAAGAATAGCACACAAGTGACACGGATTAAACGGGTTTACACAGGTTTTTGTTCTCTTTTTTGTCAGACTGAGCGAAGTCGAAGTCTCACAACAAGCTCGACAATCTAAATCCAATACTTTGCGAGGGCTTCGACTTCGCTCAGCCTGACAACATGTAGATTTTCATTCTGGAAATCTTAGCAACTCAGAACCTCCAAAAAAAAAAGCACCAATCTTTCGATTGATGCTTTTTTGTATTGATTTGAAAAAAATTATTTTTTCTTTCCTTTTGCAGGAGCTTTTGCAGCTTTTGCAGCTTCCTGAGCAGCTTTCATAGCAGCACGAGAAATTCTTACCTGAGCAACAACTGTGTTGTCCGGGTGCATAATTTTGTATTCTGGAGTACCAACTTTAGTAACGTATAATTTGTTACCCATTTCAAGTGGAGTGATATCAGCTTCAACAAAATCAGGAAGATTTTTAGGTAAAGCTTTTACTTTTAATTTACGAGTGTTCAAACGTAAAACACCACCTGCAAGAACACCTTTAGATGTACCAACAATTTTCACAGGAACTTCCATAGTGATTTCTTTATCATCAAATAATTGAAAGAAGTCAATGTGTAAAATTTTATCAGATACCGGGTGAACCTGAATGTCTTGCAAAATTGCATTGAATGATTTTCCTTTTCCAAGTTCGATCACAACTGTGTGAGCGTTTGGAGTGTAAACCAAGTTTTTGAATGCCGCAGCGTCCGCTGAGAAATGTACTGCCTGATTTCCTCCGTATAACACGCAAGGAACCGCTCCAGCATTACGTAAGGCTTTAGTTGCTACTTTGCCCACGCTTTCTCTTTCTGATCCTTTAATTGTAATCGATTTCATTGTAAAAAAATATAGTTATTAAATAATATTCTAATTTTATTGTAGTGTAATTGCTTCGTTTGCCGCAATGACTACATTATAAATTTTCCACTAATGGAATTGTTGTGGTGCACCATGTGCATAACTTCGGCAAAAAGAGGTGCACAACTCACTACTCTGATTTTTTTTGATTCTTTCTTTAACGGAATTGAATCTGTAACGATTAATTCTGTCAATTTCGAATTTTCAATTTTCTCATACGCACTACCAGATAATATAGCATGTGTACAAATTGCTCTTACGCTTAGTGCTCCTTTTTCGATCATTAGGTCTGCCGCTTTCGCTAATGTTCCTCCTGTATCGATCATGTCGTCTACTAATATTACGTTACGGCCTTTTACTTCACCAATTAGTTCCATAGTATCGATAACGTTGGCTGCTTTTCTTTGTTTGTAACAGATTACTACATCTGATTCTAAAAACTTAGAGTAAGCATATGCTCTTTTTGAACCTCCCATATCCGGAGATGCAATAGTTAAATTTTCTAATCCTAAACTTTCTACGTATGGTAAAAAGATGGTAGATGCAAATAAATGATCTACTGGTTTTTCGAAAAACCCCTGAATCTGATCTGCGTGCAAATCCATTGTCATCACTCTTGTTGCTCCGGCAGCATCTAATAAATTAGCTACTAATTTTGCCCCAATCGGAACTCTTGGTTTGTCTTTTCTATCCTGTCTTGCCCAACCAAAATAAGGCATAACAGCTGTAATATGTCTTGCCGATGCACGTTTTGCTGCATCAATCATTAATAACAATTCCATCAAATTATCGGCAGTTGGAAATGTTGAGCACACAATAAAAACGCGTAATCCTCTGATTGATTCTTCGTAAGATGGCTGAAATTCTCCATCACTATACGTTGACATCGTTACTTTTCCCAACGGAATTCCGTATTGTTCTGCAATTTTTTCTGCAAGATAAACACTTTGTGAACAAGCAAAAATTTTAGCTTCTGGTTCTAGGTGCGACATTATAATTTGTTGTTTTGTAGTTAGTTGTGTGTGCGTCGTTTTAACGAGGTGCAAATTTAGAAAATTTATTGGACACTGAAAGGAAAAATTTAAGTATTTTTAGTAGAACATTTAATTTAATTTTTTACATTTGCACCGTGTTAAAGGAATAAGCACAGTTATGACATCATAATTACTTATTCTATTGCGTTAAAATAACTGATTTATTAGTTGTTTTTTCGTCTGCTAAGCCCGGATGGCGGAATTGGTAGACGCGCTGGTCTCAAACACCTGTGGGAAACCGTGCCGGTTCGACTCCGGCTCCGGGTACTTAAAGCCTCTGAAATCTATTGATTTTCAGAGGTTTTTGCTTTTTAGGGTCGTCGAAAGGATATCTTATTTGTCATACATAGTAAAAAAGATCCCCCAACTTGGCTCACCCTTTGTTTAATATTAATCTTTATAAAAAAAACTTTTTCCAAAACACATCGACCTCAGATACAAAATCAGCAAATAATAAACTCTGACTTTGTTTATCATAAATAAATATACTTTTTCTGTAATCATTTCTAAAAACATCCTTTTCAGTCGAAATACAATAATACCAAGTGCAATTTATTCCATTGTAAGGCTTTGTTTCAGTTTTTTCAATTTTTCTTATTAAGTCTTTAGTACTATTATCATTGTAATTCTTTAGAATTATTTCCGATTCAGTTATTGAAATTTTGGTTTCCTTAGTTTCACTCAACACTTCCATTTTATTATTCAAATAGGAATGTGATTTTAATTCTTGTGCATTCACAAAAGCGTTAATACATATTAAAAATAAAAAAATTATTTTTTTCATACTGCTTTAAATTATTTAGGTATTAATAATCTTGAATTGTATCTGCTGTAAACTCATTCGCAAGACTTATTCATCCATTAGATACATTTTTCAAATATTACCACTCGTTATCTTTTTTATTCAAATAATCTTGCAAACTAATAAATAATACACTTATTTCATTATTCATACCTGTTGCTATTTGTTTTTCACAAACAAAACTAGCTTCAATAAGCCCTTTCAAATTACTAAGTTTCTTATCTACCTTTTTTTTATTGTTATTATTTTGGACATTAAAATTTTTTCTAGCGGTTTCGTATTGATTTTCAATAGTAAATTCGTTCAATAATGTATATTCGTTTATTATAAAAAACCAATCGGTATTTAAATGATTCAGCATTTTTACTTTTCCAGGAAACGAAATATCCACTTTACATTTATTATCCTTAATTGACACGATTAAAGTATGGTCAAAAACAATGTGAGCTGGCACATAATATACTTTTTTACTAAATAAATCTGGAAATGGTTTGTTAGAATCGATTGCAAAGTTCCCTTTTACAATAATTTTATCTGGGGAATTAAGCTGTATCACATCATTTGCAGATTTATAATTTAATGCCACCCACGCTAAAACTTTTGACTGAATTTCTTGAGTTTTTAAACTATCAACATTAATAACTAAAATTTTTCCATTGATTTCTTTATCATAGGATTGGGAAAAAACAGGAAAACTAGCCAAAATAAAAAATAAAAATAAATATTTTTTAATCATTACTTTCAGTATTTAAAGATTTTAAGTGCTAATGTAATTCGTATGAATATGAAAAAACATTATTATAAAATAACTTAAATTATAAGTCATCATAAACAATGATCTTTTATAGATAAAAAACCGACCAATAAAATAGAAAAAGGCTATTTATTTTTGAATTTTTTTAATCAATATTACATTAAGTTCGTTACCACAGATCCAATTGATTTGATAATCTTTAGCCCGCCACATCATATTAATTTTTGACCACTCAATTTTTAGCGAGTTGCTTAAATTTTGGAAATCATGCAAGCTTTCCACAGTATTATCAATTAGAGATTCATCTACTTCAGGTTCCATAATGTCTGAATTAAAATAAAACAATACATTTTTCATTTCATCATAACTTTCTTTATAACCAACCGGATTTTGTTTGGTAGCAAATGTTTCTACACCTTTATTTAAAAACCAAGAATCTGTCACAACCGCGTACTTTTTAAGTCCTTTATTATAAGAGCTTACTTGACCAGTCACCATATTAGATAAGCATAAAATAAGGAAAACAATATTTTTCATTTTTGAGGGTTCATATTATGCATTCCAAATGTAAACTTTATAAACTTATCTAGTTTATGGTTTTCCGTAATAAGAAAATTTCTTTTTTTATATGTGTTTATCTATAACTGTTCACAATTCAATACTCTCCTTTTTGACCTGCCTTTTTATCATGTAACTCACAACTCGCATTATGTAGGATTGGAAAATTGCAAGAATTTGCAATAAAACACAATTGATTCGCCTTATCATGAAGTTCGACCGCCAACTCAATTTTATCAGAATTGGCAATTTTTACTTTCGGATATAATCGAACCTCAACAAAACGCCCGCTTCCATCTGCAGAAACTTCAAGCGTGGCTTCGGCATGGTCTGAATATTCTAAAACTTCTATACCGTTTTGAGAGCATACATATAAGTAGGACATCATGTGGCATGAAACCAAACTACTCAATAATAAATCTTCGGGATTGTATAATTCCGGATCGCCTTTGAAAGCTTTTGCGGCAGAGACATATAAAATTGGTTTTCCTTCTATTTTAATTTGATGACTTTTGCTGTAAAATCTCTTTGTTGAATCTTCCTGAATTTGATTTGAAGTCCAGTTTACTTCTGCTTTGAATAGATGTTTCATTATCGTTTTTTTGCTGTCGCTAAGTTATAATTTTTAAAGATGCCGGTGAATTAATCTCACAAAGTCGCGAAGGCGCAAAGTTCTTACCAATGTTGTCATTTCGACGAAGGAGAAATCTTCGCAAGTAATTCCGCAACGAAATCCAATCTTTGTAGAGCTTCTCGTGGAGATTTCTCCTTCGTCGAAATGACAAAAATGAGGTAGTCAATTCGTGAAAATTACTGAAATTCGTGGCGAAAAATTCCCCCATAAAAAACCTCGAAAGCATAACTTTCGAGGTTTCTTAGAGAATTACTAACTAATTAACATAATTCCAAAACTATTTTTTCACAGAGAATTTAAAAGTAGTTTTAGTTTTATAATTTTCTCCCGGGTTTAAAACCGTTGTCGGGAAGTTTTTCTGGTTTGGAGAATCAGGATAATGTTCTGTTTCTAAACATAGACCTGTTCTGTGTGCGAACGTACCGCCTTTTGGCATTGGTAACGTTCCGTCAAGGAAATTTCCAGAGTAAAACTGAATTCCAGGTTCGTCTGTTGTCATTTCCATGATTCGTCCACTTGCTGCGTGATATACTTTTGCTATGATTGTTTTTCCTTTTTCAGGATTGTTCAATACCCAGCAGTGATCATAACCTTTTCCTCTTTCTAATTGCTCATTTTTAGCTTCGATGTCTTTTCCAATTAATTTTGGTGTTCTGAAATCGAAAGGTGTATTGGCAACATCATCTAATTTTCCTGTCGGAATTAAAGTCGCATCAACCGGAACAATTTTATCTGCATTTAAAGTCAATTCGTGATCTAAGATTGTTTTAGTAAAATCTCCTGATAAATTGAAATAAGAATGCTGTGTTAAATTCACAACTGTTTTTTTATCTGTAGTCGCTTCGTATAAAACTTCTAATTGATTATCATTTGTCAAAGTATAAGTCACAAAAACTTTCAAATTTCCAGGATAACCTTCTTCCATATCTTTACTTAAGTAAGATAATTTTAAAGTTGCTGCATCTCCGGATTTTGCCTCATCCGCTTTCCAAACCACATTAAAATATCCTTGTGGTCCACCGTGCAAAGCATTTGGAGCATTGTTTATGGCCAATTGATATTCTTTTTCATCTAAAGTGAATTTTCCTTTGCCAATACGGTTTCCGTATCTTCCGATCAAAGCTCCAAAAAATGGATTTTCTTTTTCGTATTGAGCCAAATTATCAAATCCGATTACTACATTTTCAGAAACACCGTCTTTATTTGGCACT
Source organism: Flavobacterium sp. 1355 (assembly GCF_017833415.1). Classification (GTDB taxonomy): domain Bacteria; phylum Bacteroidota; class Bacteroidia; order Flavobacteriales; family Flavobacteriaceae; genus Flavobacterium. Next base: position 147,387 of record NZ_JAFICC010000002.1, read on the forward strand.
TTCAAATCTGTAATTCTTCCGCCAAAAGTGATGATATCAACTTCCATCCCGTTTTGGTTTTTCAGCTTATAGCTGTCTACTTGTTCTCCTTTAGCTGTTTTTCCATAAGAAGATTTTTCGATTGTAACTGTCGCTTTTTTATCTGAAGAAACTATAGTGTCATCCATTTTTTTATCGTTTTTGCATTGAACTGAAATGAAAGCCAAACTTAATAGGCCAATTCCAAAAATATAACGTTTTAATACATTCATAATAATATTTTAAATTGGTTAGATGTTAGATGTTAAAAGTAGCAATTATAATCAAAATAAAACCTCTGAACTTTTGCCACTTTGAATCTTTGTCCCTAAAAATTACAGCCCATGTTGAAACAAATGATAATAAGCTTCGTTTGCATTGATTTTATCTTTAAAGTCTCTTACGGTAGTTTTTTCATCAATAACCAATAATTCAATTCCGGCGATATCAGCAAAATCTTCCATGTATTCTGTTGTCAGCGACTGGCTGTAAACCGTATGGTGCGCTCCTCCTGCCAAAATCCATGCTGTTGCAGCAATTTCAAGGTTTGGTTTACAATCCCATAAAACTCTTGCAACCGGTAATTTTGGTAATTCAGCCATTGGTTTAATTGCTGTAACTTCGTTTACAATCAAACGGAAACGGGTTCCCATATCTACCAAAGAAACATTGATTGCATCTCCAGCTGGTGAATTAAACACCAAACGAGCAGGATCTTCTTTTCCGCCAATTCCCAAAGGATGTATTTCACAAGAAGGTTTTCCATCAGCAATAGATGGGCAAATTTCCAACATATGTGATCCTAAAACGTATGATTTTTGAGGTGTAAAATGGTAGGTGTAATCTTCCATGAAAGAAGTTCCTCCTTCAAGACCAACGTTCATTACTTTTAAGGCGCGAACCATTGCAGCCGTTTTCCAGTCTCCTTCTCCACCAAAACCGTAACCATCAGCCATTAATCTTTGTGTTGCGATTCCTGGTAATTGTTTCCAAACACCAAGATTTTCAAACGTATCTGTAAAAGCGCCAAAACCTCCTTCTTCAAGGAAAGCTCTTAAACCTAATTCTATTTTTGCCGCTTCCGCTAATGAACTTCTTTGCGTTCCACCTTCTTTTAAAGCATCTGTCAAAGTATAGGATTGCTCGTAAACTGCCAATAAATCATTTAATTCTTTATCGGTAACTTTCTCAATATATTTCGTAACATCCGAAGAATCAAAACCGTTAACCGACATTCCGAAACGGATTTGCGCTTCTACTTTATCTCCTTCTGTTACGGCAACTTCACGCATATTGTCTCCAATACGGGCTACTTTTAAGTTTTGAAGTTCATCCCATCCTAAAGCTACTCTTGTCCAGATGCCTAATTTTTTCTGAACTCTTTCGTCTTCCCAATGTCCAACAACGACTTTGCGTTTTTTACGCATTCTTGACATGATAAAACCAAATTCACGATCTCCGTGAGCGGATTGATTCAGGTTCATGAAATCCATATCGATTGTTCCCCACGGAATTTCAGCATTGTATTGTGTGTGTAAATGGCATAATGGTTTTTTCAGAATGCTCAATCCGCCAATCCACATTTTAGCTGGAGAGAAAGTATGCATCCAGGCAATAATTCCGATACAGTTTTTAGCCGAATTGGCTGCCAAACAAACATCTAAAATTTGAGAAGGTGATTTTACCACATCTTTATAAACCACTTTTACCGGAATAGTAGACGCCCCATCTAATCCTTTTGCAATTATTTGCGAATGCTCCGCTACTTTTCTTAAAGTTTCTTCACCGTATAATTCCTGGCTTCCTACTACAAACCATACTTCTTTCTGAGAGATATCAATCATTTTTTTTTATTTTGTTTCAAGTTTTCTTTGTTTCAGGTTTCAAGTTTTGAAATGCGGAAAACTTATTGTTATGTTATTATTTTTGTTGTATTTATTTCAAATTCCAGGTTTCACGTTCCAACAACTTGAAACAAAAAAAAACCTGAAACCTGAAACAAACTTTTCTACTGTCCGTAATACGAATCTTTTCCGTGTTTACGGTTGTAATGTTTCTTTATTAGGGAATCTTTTAATCTTGGCGCATTTGGATTTATTTGTAAAGTCAGGTATGCCATTTCGGCTACGACTTCTAAAACCTTGCTGTTGTACACAGCTTTTGCTGCATTTTTTCCCCAGGCGAATGGACCATGATTTCCAATCAGAATCATTTCGACTTCTTCGTAAGAAAGATTTTTTTCTTTGAAACAATCCAAAATCTGGATTCCGGTATTGTGTTCGTAGTTTCCTTCGATAAGCGAATCTGCCATTGGCGGAGCACAGGGAATATCGGCTGTTAAATGATCGGCATGCGTAGTTCCAAAAATTGGAATATCTTGTTGCGATTGCGCCCAAGCTACAGAATAGGTCGCGTGTGTATGTGCAACACCACCAATGTTTGGCCAGCTTTTATATAAGTAGGCGTGTGTTTTGGTGTCAGATGACGGACGCATTGTTCCTTCAATAACATTATTATCAAAATCTACAATTACGATATCTTCCGGTTTTAAATCTTCATAAGGAACCCCGCTTGGCTTGATGGCGAAGACACCATTTTTTCTGTCCACCGCACTAACATTCCCAAAAGTATATACTACCAGGTTCAATGCATTCAACTGCATATTCGCTTCGTAGCATTCTTGCTTTAAAGCTTTATAAAGAGAACTCATTTTCTGTAATTTTAATAGATGGATCTGCAAAAGTGCTTAATTGGTCGTATGCTAAAAGTAATTTGTTGTAAATAGCAACTTTGTCAAGTTGTGGTGTATATTCACTTTCAAAAGGACTTCCCATTTTTTGACTGGCTTCAATTACATTTGAATAAACTCCAGAAGCTACAGCAGCATAAATTGCTGCTCCCAAAGCCGGAGCCTGATCTGAAGCTGCAATTTTGATTGGTTTATTTAAAACGTTAGCCAAAGTCTGCATGATAAAAGGTGATTTACGGGCAACGCCGCCAATTCCGATAACGCTGTCTATTTTCACTCCTTCTTCTTCAAAACGATCGACAATTTTTTTAGATCCAAAACAAATTGCATTTACCAAAGCTTTAAAAATATGAGGTGCTTTTGTTCCTAAGGATAAGTTTGAAATCACGCTTTTCAGTTCCTGATTGGCATCCGGAGTTCTGCGTCCGTTGATCCAGTCTAAAGCGGTTGGTATACTTTCTGACAGCGGAATCTTTTCAGCTTCTTTCGTCAATTCAACAATTAGTTTATCACTGAATTCTTCTCTCAATTGTTCTTTTTGAGTATCATTTAAAATTGATGAAGAACCTAATAATTGTTCTGTTGGCCACATCAATAATTCTTTGTACCAGGCTAATAAATCTCCAAAAGCAGATTGTCCTGCTTCAAGACCAATAAATCCAGGAATCACAGATCCGTCAACCTGACCGCAGATTCCGCGAACAGTTTTTGTTCCTACTTCATCATAAGAACCAACCAAAATATCACAGGTTGAAGTTCCCATAACGCGAACCAAAGTGTTTTCGCCAATTTTTGCTCCAACTGCTCCTGAATGTGCATCAAAAGTTCCAACAGCTACAACTGTATCAGTCGTAAGTCCTAAACGATCTGCCCATTCTTTGCTTAAGTTTCCGGCAACTAAATCTGAAGTATAGGTTTCATCATATAAATTTCCGCGAAGCTGTGCTAAATAAGGGTGTAATTTTTCTAAGAATTCAACCGGAGGAAGTCCATTCCAGTCTTCGTGCCACATGGCTTTGTGACCCGCAGCGCAACGGCTTCTTTTAAAGGTTTTTAAATCTTTATTGTCAATTAACAAATACGTCATTAAATCGCAGTGCTCCATCCAGGTGTACGCTGCATTTCGAACCGAATCATCTTCTCTGGCGATGTGCAATATTTTTGCCCAAAACCATTCAGATGAGTAAATTCCACCCACATATTTAGTTACGTTTTCTCCGCCCCAGCTCACTGCCAGTTCGTTGATTTCGTTTGCTTCGTTGATCGAAGTATGATCTTTCCACAACACCATCATGGCATTTGGATTCTCCTCAAAACCTTTTGTCAAAGCCAGTGGAATTCCTTCCTTAGTAACTGGTACCGGAGAAGATCCTGTTGTATCAATACAGATACCACGCACTTGCGAAGGATCTACTTTGCTTTCTTTTATAACGGTTTGAATTGTAATTTCCAAGCCTTCTATATGATCTAAAGGATGCTGACGAAACTGATTGATCGACGCGTCACAATATTGTTTGTTTTTCCATCTTTTGTAATGAGAAACATTTGATGCCAACTCCTGCCCATTTTCAGTATCTATCAGCACCGCTCGAACAGAATCTGTTCCATAGTCCAATCCTATAACGTAATTTTTCATTCGAAATACATTTATTAATGACAACAAATATAATTATAAATACTTTATAAGTGTATAAAAAACACTTAACAAAATAAGGCTTGCTAATTTTTACAGATAATGCATCAAAACAAACCTTTAAGATTAAAACCAGAAATAAACGTTAGTTTTACATTTATTCTGTTGCGATTATTTCATCTTTATTTTCAAAACCGTAACCGAGTACGCCGGAAAGTCATACTGAATTTTACTTCCGCTCAGCTTAAATTCACTTTCTTTCGGGCTAATTTTAGTTGGAAACGCAAAAGAATTTTCATCGTTTATTCCGTCTCCTTTTAAAATTAGTGCCGTTCCTTTGGTGTCTAATTTTGCTCCTTTTACATCAATTGAAACATTTTGAGCCGTTGCAGCAGTGTTCACAATTTTCAGGATTACTTCTTTCGAATTCACATCTTTTACTGCCGATGCAAACAAATCGTTTTGCCCTGTAACTGCTTTTCCGTCTTTTGTAATCGCGATTAAATCAGTCCCTTTATTATTTGAAAATAATTTTTGAACATAGTAATTTGGTGTTCCGTAGGATTGTAAATTGTTGAACCAAATCATATCTGGTGTCCATTGCCAGCCTTCCTCGTGAGCCAGAAGAGGCGCGTAAGATGTCAAATGAACCACCTCAGCATTACGCTCCATTCCGGTCATGAAAGCGGCTTCAGAAAAAGCACATTCCCAGTTGTTTTTATTCTCCGGACTTGCGATTGCTACACTTTGTGCTGCATATTCTCCGGCAAAAATCTTCGGCCCTTTACGGTCGTAATTATCATAACGGGTTACATTTTTACGGAACCATGCCGGGTCTTTATAATAATGCTCGTCGACAATTTCTGCATTCAGTTTTTTAAGTGCTGCCATGCCATAATCGAAGAAATCTCCGTCAGGAAACGGTCCTGTTCCGGACACAATTGTAATGTTTGGATATTTTGCTTTGATGGCTTTTTGAAACACTTTGAAACGCTCGATATAATCGGGTCCCCATTGCTCATTTCCAACGCCAATGAATTTTAAATTGAATGGCTTTGGATGTCCCATATCGGCTCTAACTTTACCCCAGGCTGTCGTTTGATCGCCATTTGCAAATTCAATTAAATCTAATGCATCCTGCACATAAGGATCGATTTGATCCATTGGAACCAATTGCCCGGTGTTGAACTGACACGCCATTCCACAGCTAAGAATTGGCAGTGGTGATGCCCCGATATCTTCTGAAAGCTGAAAATATTCAAAGAATCCCAAACCAAAACTCTGGAAATAGTCCGGAGCAGGACGATGCGCAAATTCCATGTTCCAACGATTTACTGCAGTTTCTCGATCTTCAACTTTTCCAACCGATTTTTTCCATTGGTAACGTTCTGCCAAAGTTCTTCCTTCTACAATACATCCGCCGGGGAAACGTAAAAATCCTGGTTTTAAATCGTATAATAATTGTACTAAATCTTTACGAAGTCCGTTTTTTCTTCCTGCCCAGGTATCCTCAGGAAACAGTGAAATATTATCCAGATCGATAACCCCATTTCCTTCAAAAGTTATTTTTAGTTTCGCTTTGGCTTCTGTTGCTGTAGAAGTTAACTGAGCGGCGTAATCTGTCCAGTCTTTTGATGTTGGAACTACCGAAGTTTCTCCAAGAACTTTACCATCTTTATCAATAAACTGAAATATAATTTTGGAAATGTTTCCAGATATTTTTGAAGCTTTTAAAGTCAGATTGTATTTCAAATCTTTCTTGATTCCCATTCCTCTGAAGCCTTCATTAACCAATTGATAACCGCTGGCATCATTAAGCGTAACTCTGCAGTAATTATGATTGGTTCCTTGTTTAGAATATTGAATCACATTTGCAATTCCCGATTGCTGATTCAATTTATGACGATCGCTGTTAGGTTCATTCCACCCCATCATTGGAAACAGAAATTCGAACGATCTGTTTTTTATCATTTCAGCATACAAACCTCCATCAGCTGCAAAATTGATATCTTCGAAAAATACTCCGTACATCGTCGGCTGAATTTTGGTCACGGTTTTGGCAGCATCCACCTGAAGATTATTTTTTTGTGCCGAGGCATAAAAGCCGTTAAGCAATAAACCACAAAGGGTAATTTTAGTAATTAAATTGAACTTCATTTTTTTATAATTAATGTGTTTTATGCCACGCGGATTACACTGATTCACTAAAGTGAAAACGCAGATAAAAACGGATTTTTATTTTGTTTTTTCTCGCAGATCTGGCAGATTCAGCAGATTTTTTCTAATCTTTTTAATCCTTTAATCTGTGGCAAAATCTTGATTCTTGTTTCTTTACTCTATGTTCTATATTCTCTGTTCTTTACTCTATAATTCTATTTCAAAACGGGCCATAAATCAGCATCCCAAAGCATTTCTCTAACTATTAATCTTGGCGTTCCGTTGGTTTTCTTTTCGTAAGCATGGTAAAAAATATAATCTTTCTCATCAAATGTATAAGCACTGTTATGGCCAACGCCAAAGTAATTTTCGTCGCCCTGAACTACTAAACTGCCACCGCCTTCATTTAATGGCTTTCCATCTTTATCTACATAAGGTCCGGTCACATTTTTGGATCTTCCAACAACGACTTTATAGGTGCTTTTTTCTCCGCGGCAGCATAAATCCCAAGAAAGAAACTGGTAATAATAACCATTTTTCTTAAAGATGAACGGAGCCTCAAGCGCGCCATCACCGGGATCAGAATCAGCTAATTCAAAAGTTCTTTTGCGTTTCGAAATCGTGTGCCATTCCTGAGGCTGTGCAATCGATTTTAAATCCGGATTTAGTTTTACCATTTTTAATCCTTCCCAAAAAGAACCAAAAGACAACCATGGCGTATTGTTTTCGTCAAAAATTAAATTCGGATCTATGGCATTCCACATATCGCGGTTGGGTTGTGACTGAATAACGATTCCCTGATCGACCCATTTGTAATTTTTATCTTTTGGATCTAAAGTCGTATTCGTCGCTACGCCAATTGCCGATGTGTTTTTGGCGAAAGCCGAAACAGAATAATAGAGGTAATATTTATTGTCATGAAATGAAATATCCGGCGCCCAAATATGATTTTTAAAATCGGCTGCAACCCCATCTGCCCAAACTGGTTTTTCTGCAAAAACCTGAGGCTGTTTATCCCATTTTTTTAAATCTTTGGAACTGAAAACACTGATTCCGTTGCCTGTACAATACAAATAGTAAGTGTCTTTTTGTTTGATGACAACCGGATCGTGAACGACAATTTCCTGCGAAAATGAGGCCGACATTATCAGCATCATCAAAACAGAAAGTGTATATTTTATGTTTTTATAAACCATATAAGTGATATAAGAAATTTAAGCTTGGTCTGAAAACTGTGACTGCGACTGAATACTTTTTACTGAATTCCTTCAGACGTCATTACTACACGTTTCATTGTTCCGTCTTTATTATAATATAATTTATCAACACAAACTGATCTTCTGAAACTTCCTCCGTCTGGCTGTGTTGCGCCATTATGATAGATAAAATACGACTGCCCTTTAAAATCAATTATCGACTGATGATTGGTGTTGCTGTTTCCGGCAATCTCATTCAAAATGCCTTTGAATTCCCATGCACCTGTAATTGACTTGCTCATGGCGTAAGCGATTTTTTCGGGAAATTCATAAGCGTATGACAAATAATACCAGTCTTTGTGTTTGTGAATCCAGGGCGCTTCTGTAAAATTTGGCAACTCTTTTATATGCTGAATCGGTCCATCTAATTCGATCATATTGTCTTTTAATTTGGCATAATGGCAGGCTGTGTTTCCCCAAAACAAATAGGCTTGTCCATCTGTATCTATATAAACTGTGGGGTCGATATCGTCCCAGCTTATATTGCTAAATTTGGTCATATCGTTGGTGATTAAAGCTTTTCCTAATGCATCTTTAAAAGGCCCGGTTGGACTGTCAGAAACGGCAATTCCGATAGCTTTTCCTTGCACAGAACCATGTTCGACTGTAACATACCAATAGAACTTTCCGTTTCTTTCTATTACCTGCGAAGCCCATGCATCGCCTTTTGCCCATGTAAAATCAGTTGTTTTTAAAGGCACCGGATGTGATTCCCACTTTTTCATATCCGACGAAGAATAGACCACCCATTCATTCATTTTATAAAAATAAAAATCTTTTGGTGCCTCATCATGACCGGCATACAAATACACTTTGTCTTTATAAACCAATGCCGCAGGATCACCTGTGTATTGATCTTTAATAATCGGATTATTGAATTTTGCAGGGTTAATTTGCGCCACTGCTGTTGTGCAGAAAGCAATCAAAACCAGAAGTGACAGGATTGTAATTAGGTTTTTCATTATAATTTCTTTTAAGACATATTTTCTATGCGTTAATTCTTTTTTCACGCAGTCCCTGATAGCTATCGGGAGCAGATTTTTTGATCTTTAATTCTTTTTTTAAGTTATTATAAAGTAAGTCCCAGCGGGACGACATGTTTATAGAAATTCTATTTGTTTTTTCACAAGAACCCCAGCGGGGTGACATATTTTCGTCAATTAAAAAAACTTAGATGTCGCTCCGCTGGAGCTTTTATCAACGACAATAATGATTGGCTATAAACATTATGCTCCTACGGAGCTTTTAATAATCCAAACTGCTTTCTTGAATCTATGTTATTTTTTGTTTTTTGATTTGGAATTTAAAACTTGGGATTTTCTAATTCACTTTTTTACCCCAAACTGGTAATCCCGTTGTGGTTAATCCCGTATAACTAATCGTTACTTTTCGGGTTGCTGATTCCCAATCCCAGGCATCTGTTACGTTGCATTTTACCCCATTTACGGTTAAGATTTTTTTGGAACTGTCGTACGACCAGGTTCCGTTTGCATCACCGCTCACTTTTTTATCGGCTGTTAAATATAATGTCACTGATTTTTGAAGGGTTTTGTACTGGTAATTCATGGTAATCTGTTCCCAGGTTCCAATGAAATTTGCGTCAGAAATAGTCGTTGTCGGAACTCCGGCATAACGTTCTGCTTCTACAACCGGCCAGCCATCTTCTGTCCATTCGATACCGCGAACATGTCCCATCATAACAGCATTTGAAACTGCAATTCCGGGAACGCCTTCCGGCAAACGAGCCTGCGATGCATAATACCATTTTTTGGTATCAGGATTTTGAAAAACAGCACAATGTGCAAAACCAACCCAGCCAGTATGATTTTTAAATGAATACGGGTGTGTCAGCATCGGATAGCATTCGGCACCATTTGTAATGCTGATTCCTGTGTTTGTAACATAAGGCCCTAAAATGCTTTTTGATCTTGCAACACGTGTATTATACGCCACTGCTAATTCGTCATAAGCCAGGAATAAATAGTAGTATTGCGTCTCTGGATTGTAGATAATTTCCGGGCCCTCAAGTGCCTGCCAACGGTTTGTGTTAACATTTCCGCGTCCAGCAATTCGTATTCCGTAATCATCAATTGTTTTTAACTGGTCTGGTTTTCCGGTTGTTGGATTCAGTTTTAAAGCGGCTATTCCGGAGTGCCATGAACCGTAAATCAAATATTGATCTCCTTCCGAGGTTTCTATAAAACTTGGATCTATGGCATTAAATTTAAAATAAGCATCCCAATCATTTCCTCCATTTCTTACGTAACTTTTTACTCCGTCAGGTTCAGAACAAACAACCATTCCCTTGTCAACCCAATTGTTCGAAGCCAAATCATCTGTTTCGGCCAGACCGATAAAAGCACGCTCTGTCCAGGAAGTATTGGTGTCAGTTCCCACAATCGGGTTTGTCACAACAATACTGTAATACATTCTGAATTTATTTCCCACTTTACGAACACAGGGCGCCCAATATCCATAATTCGGATTTTCGATAGGAGGAAGGGCAGGCGACATTCTTGCTCTTTTATTATTCAAAGAATCTTTTACCCAGGCCGGAGCCTGCGTCATTGAAGATCCCATAAATTCCCAATTGATTAAATCTTTTGATCTTCTGTAGAAAAAATGTCCGTTGCCTTCGTGTGCATTTCCATAAGAAGCATCCGTTTGGTACATATAATAGTATTCTCCGGATTTTTCTACTGATGGATCATGAACGTTGGCCAAATTCCATTGTGATCTGCTTCCCCAACTTGAAATGGAAGTATAATTATCTGCATAGGTGGATCCCGGAAAAGCTGGTGTTACCACTGGCGGATCAACTACTACAGGCGGATTCGGATTATCCGGTGCTGCAGGATCATCTTTTGAACAGCTGACAACTGCGAGAGCAATTAACAACAGCACGATGTATGCAACTTTTATAATGGAATTGGATTTTTTCATCTTTATATCTTTTATTTTCCTTCTAAAACAACTACTGAGAAAGGAGGAATAGTAATTTCAAGTTTTCCTTTTTTGTTTTCGAAACCTTTAAAAACGGTTGGTACAATTTTATTTGGTGTTTCGAATGAATTATAATCTTGCAATTTGGCAGATGTTATAACCATTCCTGTAAAGTTTTTTACTCCAAGATCTTTCACATCAATTTCTATTTTATTTTTATTTTTTGCATCCACATTTACTAATGAGATATGAACTGCCCCGTTTTTATCTTTTGATGCCGATACTGAAACTGCAGGAAGTGTTTCTCCATTAAAAGTATAATTTGGAGAAGTAAAACTTATCGGCAATAATTTTGCATCCTGATGAACGCTGTACATTTTCATAACGTGATATGTTGGCGTTGTAATCATTTTGGCTTTGTCTGTTAAGATCACTGCTTGTAAAACGTTAACACATTGTGCTAAATTTGCCATTTTTACTCTGTCAGCGTGATTGTTGAAGATATTCAAAGTCGATCCGGCCAAAACCGCATCTCTCATGGTATTTTGCTGGTATAAAAATCCAGGATTTGTTCCTTTCTCAACTTCATACCATCCTCCCCATTCGTCAACGATCATCGCTACTTTTTTCTCAGGATCGTATTTGTCCATGATAGCAGAATGTTTTGTAACCAGTTCTTCCATTTTTAAAGCGGATTGCATGGTTTTAAAATAACCTTCTTCAGTAAAGTTTCTGTCATCTCCTTTTTTGCCCCAGTCGATTACGGCATAGTGGTGTACTCCAACTCCGCCTAACATATTTAGCGGAATGTTTTTCATTAAAACTTCTGTCCAGTTATAATCAGAGCTGTTTGATCCTGATGCAATTCTTGTAATTCCACCAGTATTTTCCCAATCAGACATGAAGGTTGCAAACTTTCTGTATTCTCCGGCATAATATTCTGCCGTCATATTTCCACCGCATCCCCAGGCCTCATTTCCAATTCCCCAGAATTTAACTTTGCAAGGTTTTGTTCTTCCGTTTTTTTTACGCAAATCACTCATCGGACTTCTACCGCTGAAATTGGTATACTGAACCCAATCAGACAATTCCTGAACCGTTCCGCTTCCAACGTTTCCAGACAAATACGGTTCTGCTCCAAGAAGCTCACACATATTCAGGAAATCATGAGTTCCAAAACTGTTATCCTCCGTTACACCGCCCCACCATTTGTTTACAATAGTCGGTCTTTGTTCCTGAGGTCCAATTCCGTCTTTCCAGTGATAGGTATCTGCAAAACAGCCGCCAGGCCATCTTAAATTTGGAATTTTCAACTCTTTTAAAGCAGCGATAATATCATTTCTCACTCCTTTTGTATTTGGTATTTTTGAAGTATCTCCAACAAAAAATCCTCCATAAATACAGCGCCCTAAATGTTCTGCAAAATGCCCGTAAATGTTTTTGTCAATCTTTGGTGCATCTGTAGTGTTTTTAATGGTTACTACTGTTGTTTGATTTTGAGCGAAACTTACCTGATTACAAAGTGTAATAAGAAAGGTGATTAAAAGTGCTTTTTTCATAATGTATTTTTAAAAGTTTATAAAGAGGAAGGTTTTATGAAAACTTCCTCTTTATATTAAAGTTAATAAGAAAGTGTCGGCCATCCTGATGACCATGTAAAATAAACAATTTCAAGTTTTGGATTTCCATTGTCTGCTTTGTTATAATAATGAACGGCTCCTTTCTGGGTTCCTGTAATTCTGGATAAATGACCGGGTCCGATATAATCTCCCTGAGAAGCAAGAACCGTAGTTCCGCCGCCATTTCTTAAATTCACTCCGTTTTTATCTGTAAAAGGCCCAAAAGGACTTGTTGAACGGCCAACCACAATATAATAGGTACTGTTAACGCCATTGCAGCAGGAACCTCTGTTTACAAACATATAGTAATAACTTCCTTCTTTGATCAAACAGGGAGCTTCCCATGAAGCATGGTTTCCGCCCGCCACAATGGTTCTTGTTCCGGTTGGTTTTCCTGTCGAAGGATTAATCTGAACCACGCCAATACCGGCATGCCACGAACCGTAAGCCATATATACATTACTTCCGTCTACTAAAATAGAAGCATCAATCGCGTTCACGTCTGAAGTAGAATTAGAAGAAACCACCACACCTCTGTCTGTCCAGGTTGTTCCTGCACTTTGAGAAATTGATGGCGCTGTTACTAGCCCAATAACCGAAGTCGCAGATCCAAAAGTCGAACATGAATAATACATGTTCCATCTGTTATTAAACCATGCAACATCCGGTGCCCAGAAATTTTTTGTAAACCCCGGAACGTATCCGGCTATCCAGCTGGGAGTAGAAGTATAGACTGATGTTCCCCAGCTCCAATTGATCAAATCTCTTGAATAGGTCATGGGTATATTATCACCAGTTGTAAAAACATAGTAATTAACACCGCTTCTTATAATAGTACTTGGGTCGTGTGATGGCACATTTCCGCTAACCGTTTTTGCTGTTATATTTTTTACCTGAGAATTTTGAGTTTCTGCTGCCGCAGCTGTCTCATCATTCGAAGGGATTATAGTATCTTCATTCTGGCAACCTACTAATAATACTGCTAATAAAACCAAACTTGTAATTGTTTTCATTTGTGATAAAATTTAGTTACTGTAAAAATTAATTACTCTATAATCTCACTCTTTTTTAAGATAATATCACATGACAGATTTTCATTTGCCATATGATATTAACTAAACTAACTAATTCAAATCTTAGTCAGTCTCAGTCTTCAGTCGCACTGTGAACTGAGGCTAAAAATTATTTTTTAATAACTATCATTTTGCACAGTTCCAGGATTGTTGTCCTTTTCTAATTGTGGTATCGGATAATATTCTCTACCAGCGGTATAAGAATTAAATTCGGCATCTCTTGTTTTTAACCATGCGAGTTTTGCAGCATTCTGCAGCCACCCCCAACGGCGTATGTCGTCAAAACGATGTCCTTCAAGAGGAAATTCCAAGAATCTTTCGTGGCCAATTTGCTCTCTCATCTGATCCTGGGTCATTCCGGGTTTTGTGATAGCTAAATCTGGTAATCCAACTCTGTTTCTTACCATTTGAATGTAGGTATAAGCTCCGGGGGTATCTCCTGTTTCATTTAAGCATTCGGCATACATTAAAAGAATATCAGCATATCTTAACAAACGTTCGTTTATACCGGAACGCCAATCGTATTCGTCTGCAAATTCTCCATCCGAATTTTGATATTTTCTACAGAATATGTCGTTCAGGTCTGCCGGACTTGATGCATAGAAGGTGGCAAAATCTCTACCGTATAATTTTGTTCCCGGTTTATTGTAAAATATAGTCGCATCTAAACGCGGATCAAGATCTCCTGTCTTTGTTTTTTCGTCATGATATTCGTTAAACAGCACCCATGAAGGCTGTACATCTGTCCATCCAAAAGCTCTTGGTGCATACGTAATTGCACGTCCGGAGGTTTTTCCCCATCCGGATGTTGGCGCACCACCCCAGCCTAATTCAACCCCGCCGGCATCTCTGCTAAATTGTACTTCAAAAAGGGATTCGGAGTTGTTTTCATTCACTGTGGTAAAATTATCACGATAGTTAGATACTAAAGAGTAAACGCCCAAGTCTATAACTTGCTTAAAAGTTGTTCTGGCATTAGTAAAATCTTTGGTAAACAGATAGGCTTTTCCTAAATATCCTAAAGCGGCTCCTTTTGTTGCACGTCCTTTCTGACCTGCATCAGGGCCCGAAACACCTGTATAAGAAACTGGAAGTAATTCTGCTGCAGATTTAAAGTCAGCGATAACCTGAGCCCAGCCCTCTTCATTAGATTTTTGTGGATAATATACTGCCAGTTCGGTTGGTATTGGTACATTTTTGAACAAATTTACAGCGTGAAATAAATACAATCCTCTTAAGAAATAGGCCTGTCCTAAAATTCTGTTTTTTAATGCTCCATCCATTTCAATTCCGGGAACGTTTGTCAGCACCTGATTGGCGCGATAAATTCCCTGATAATATGTTTCAAAAGCCCAGCCATATATGGCCGCATCGGCTACATTTGAGTTAAAATGCCCTGCATTGTACATTGCCGCCCAAGGGCTGTTGGTACGCGCATCGTCTGCTCTTGCATCTAGCAATAATGGCGTACTCCTCATATAAGTACCGTCTGTTAATAAACTTCCGTAAGTTGCATTTACACCTAACAATGCGTCATCACCTGTTTTCCAAAAAGAGTCAACAGCATTGTTATTTGGGTCAAGCTGTTCTAAATCTTCATCTTCAACACAGCTTGTGGTTACCAAAGCGAGAGAAAAGAAAACTGCTATATAGTTGTATATTTTATATTTCATTTTAATACGTTTTAATGGGTTAAACCTGTTTAGAAATTTACTTCTACTCCTAAAGAAATTGTTCTCGGATTTGGAAGAGATCCTCCATCATAGCCTCTTGACAGCAATCCATCACTAATAAAATCAGGGTCATAACCTTTATATTTTGTAATAGTCAGTAAGTTCTGTCCATTAATATAAACTTTGGCTTTCTGAATAAATTGATCTTTTAGAGGAATTGTATAACCAATTTCCATCGTTTGTAATCTTACATAATCACCACTTTCTATGAATCGGTTTGATTCTCTTGCATTTCCGTTAGGATCACCAATAACAGGTGCCGGAACATTTGTATTTGTATTTGTAGGTGTCCAGTAATTCAATTCATCTGTATGATGATTGGTGTATTGACCAATCATTAAATTTCGGTACATCGCATTAAATATTTTATTCCCTCCGCTTCCCTGCCAAAACATAGAAAAATCAAAGTTGGAATAGGATGCACTAAAATTCAGTCCAAAACCATATTTGGGGATTGCTGATCCCTGAAAGGTTCTGTCTGCATCGGTAATTTTTCCGTCGCCATTTGCATCTTTAAATTTAATGTCTCCAGGTGCGGCTCCTGTTTGTGTTGGAGAAGCGGCTACCTCAGCAGCGCTTTGAAAAATTCCGATGGCCTCCCATGCAAAAAGTTCACCAACAGATCTTCCTACTTCTGTTTTTGCAAACGTACCGTAAAGTGGATTTCCGTTTACTCCTATTTTGGTTACTTCATTGTTCAGCGTACCAAAATTAGCCGCGATATCATATTTAAATTTATTGTGATGATTACTGTAAGAAGCTGTAAACTCCAGCCCGTAATTTTTCATGTCTCCTGCATTTGTAAAAATTTCTGCCGGAAAAGCTCCGTTAGAGAATGGCAAAGGCACCTTAACCAAAATATCGTTCACTTTTTTTGTAAAATATTCAGCCGTAAACTGAAGGTCATTATCCAGAAAGCCTAATTCTAAAGCGATATTTTTACTGGTTGTTTTCTCCCATTTTACATTTGGATCGAGTGCACTTACAACTGTAGTTCCCGGTGCAAGTTCATTTTCAAAATCATACCCTGCAAAACTATTTACAGTCGATGCAAAGAAATATTGTGGAATAGTATTATTACCTAATGTACCATAACCTGCGCGAAGTTTTATGTTGCTTACCCATTCCGGAAGGTGAATGAATTTTTCATTACTGATTTTCCATCCTCCTGAAAAAGAGTAAAAGTTTGCAGAATTATTGATCTTGCTGAAAAGAGAGGTTTTGTCTTGTCTAAAATTGGCTTGTAACAAGTATTTGTCATCATAAGAATAATTTAACCTGCTGATGTACGATATTCCCGTAATTGTAAATTCTGTTTCTCCCGCATCTCTTGAATCTGCGTATTGAAGTTTACTGATTTCTCCAGGAAGAAAACCTACGCCTTTTGACCAATGGTTATAATTGTCTCTTCTTTCCTGTATCCAGCCTGCTAATGCATCTATTTTGTGTTTGCCGAAAGAAAGTTCATAGGTTAGCAAGTTATTCATAAAAGTTCTCAATTCATGGCCATTGGCAACATCAAGTGAAGCTTCATCATTAGTGGTAATATAATACCAGCCCAAATCACTTGGCGGCATAAATTTTCTGTTTTCCCAGTCCGTTCTGTCGTAGCTTACATCCAGTTTATATTTAAGACCTTTTACGATTTCAATTTCTCCCCAGATATCTCCAAGAAAGCGATTTCTTTTTCCACTGTTTTCTATGAGATTATTAAATCCTATCGGATTCATTGAAATAGCTCTTTGTGTCAGATTATCAGTTCCGCCATACCCCCCAAGTCTGTTTGAATCATAAACCGGCATTGTAGGAATAGCACCCAATATATCACTGATTACTGTTTGTCCGGCATTGTATTCATTAAAAATTTCTTTGTCAGATTGTGTGTATCCTAATTTAAACCCGTATTTAAAACGTCCTTTTTTACCATTCAGGTTCAGGTTGGTTGATAGTCTCTCATAGTCCTGAGGCGTTCTAACGTAACTTGTGTTTTTAAAATAATCTACATTAAAACTATACGCTATATTTTCTGCTCCTCCGGCCAAAGTCAATGCCTGATTTTGTACAACACCTGTCTGCAAAGCTTCCTTCTGCCAGTCTGTATTGACATTTGCGATATAAGCCGCATTTGTCGGATCATTACCCGGAGCAATGCTCTCTGTAACACCTGCTCTTCTGTCCCTGTTGCGCTCTGCTTCGCTCGTAATTTTCTGGTAACCCAAACGATCGGTAACATCCCATTTTTTGGTCACATTCTGAAGGCCGACAATTGATTTGAATTTAACATCCATTTTGCCTGCTTTTCCTTTTTTGGTTGTAATGATGACCACTCCGTTGGCACCTCGAACACCATAAATTGCTGCCGAAGATGCATCTTTAAGAACCTGCATAGATTCTATCTCCCCAGGAGCAAAATCATAAGGAGCATCGACCATAATTCCGTCAATTACAAAAAGAGGATTATTATTTGTAAACGAAGTAATTCCTCTAATTTTGATATTTACAAATCCTCCCGGTTCTCCTGACGATTGCACTGTTACGCCTGCAACCTGTCCCTGAAGCATTTTTGCTGCATCATAAGTGACTGTCTTTTTTGCCGATTCTATGTTTACTACACTTACTGATCCTGTAAGATCGGCTTTCTTTTGTGTACCGTAACCTATTACGACTACCTCATTAAGTTTATTGGTGTCTTCAGTCAAAACGGCATTAATTGTTGATTGGTTTCCTACCGTTATTTCTTTGTTATTAAATCCTATAAATGAAAAAACTAAAACATCATTTTGCGATGCCTTAATTATATACTCTCCATCAAAACCAGTCACTGCGACTGTCTTGGTTCCTTTTATCATAATGTTTACGCCCGGCAATGGCAGATTGTCCTGTCCGGAGGTAACAATTCCGCTAATCGTTTTGCCCTGAGCCGACATTTGATTAACAGAAAACAGCAGCATTAATAATGCTAAAATCCATTTTTTTCCTGGCAATAAAAAATTGCAATAAAAAAGTAATTGTTGGTTTGTTATCATAGTGGTTTTTAAGTTGGTTTAGTTAAGTAAAGTATAAGTGTTAATTCTACATTTGTAAATTTAAATAAAAAAAAAGCTTAAAAACAAATTAATATCATAAAAAAAGGTGTGAAAAAAAATGCATATCGCAATTTAAGTGTAAAACAAACATTTAAAGTTTGATATTATTTTAAAAAAATGATCTTTTTATGGCTTTATTTGTGTAAAAACTACACTTTTTGATAAAAAGCCACTTTTTAAGCAAAAATCAAGTGTTGATAAAATTTTGTAAAATATCTGTTTTATAAGTATTTAAAAATATAAATATTGTTATTTTTGTACATAAAATCTTATTATATCGCACGATTTTTTAGACATTGTGAACACTTTAAATCAAAAAACTATCCTTAACTGTCCTGTTTTCTACTAAAAAAAATTAAAAAAGAAAATCTTGAACTTATTTTTATAATAAGAATCATTTTTTAAGACTATTTTTGAAAGGTTATTTATATAAGTGTATTATACACATTAATAAATTATGAAACGAATAAGGAAGTTTATATATTTACACTAAAAAATTGAATATGCTAAACAGTTATAGCTCTGCTGATAAAGCTTTATTAGCAGTAGATTGCATCATTTTTGGATTCGATAATGAGGGGCTGAAAATACTTTTGATAAAAAGGGACTTTGAACCAGAGAAAGGAAAATGGTCTCTTATGGGGGGGTTTTTAAGACGCGATGAAGTATTAGACGATGCAGCTATCAGAGTTTTAAATACCTATACGGGATTAAATGATATTTACATGGAGCAATTGCATGCTTACAGTGAAATTAACCGTGATCCTGTCGAAAGGACTATTTCGGTTTCTTATTATGCATTGATAAATATCGAAAACCATAATGCCGAACTTATTAAAAATTATCATGCACAATGGTTTAGTGTGGGCGAAGCGCCTAATTTAATTTTTGACCATAATGAAATGGTGCAGCACGCCATTAAAAGATTGCGTTACAGAACTTCTATCAAACCAATTGGGTTTGAGTTACTGCCTGAGAAATTTACAATGCGTCAATTATTAGAATTATATGAAGCAATTTTAAGCAAGGAATTAGACAAACGAAATTTTATTAGCAAGATCAATTCTCTTGAAATCCTGAATAAACTGGAAGAAAAAGATATGCAGTCTTCAAGAAAAGGATCTTATCTCTATACTTTTAATAAAGAGAAATACGAAGAAAAATTATTGAATGATTTTGTATTAAATCTTTAAAAACAAAAACCTGAAAGCTCCAACTTTCAGGTTTTTTTCTACAATAAAACTACTGGTAAATAAAAAAAAATCTTTTTAGCTGTTTCCTTTTTTGTAATCTGCCAGGAAAGTAGCCAATCCGATATCAGTAAGCGGATGTTTTAATAAACCTTCAATTGCACTCAACGGTCCGGTTATAACATCAGATCCTGTTTTGGCACAATTTATAATATGCATAACGTTTCTGACCGAAGCTGCTAAGATTTGTGTTTCAAAACCATAATTATCATATATTAATCTGATTTCTTCAATCAGTGCCATTCCATCTGTAGAAATATCATCCAGACGGCCAATAAAAGGCGATACATAAGTTGCTCCGGCTTTGGCCGCCAATAGGGCTTGTCCAGAAGAAAATACCAAAGTACAATTGGTTCTGATGCCTTTATTCGAAAAGTACTTAATGGCTTTTACGCCATCCTTAATCATCGGGATTTTTACCACAATCTGCGGATGCAGCGCTGCTAATTTTTCTCCTTCGGCGATCATGCCTTCAAAATCAGTCGAAATAACTTCGGCACTCACATCACCGTCAACTAATTCGCAAATTTTTACATAATGGTCCAATATATTTTGTGCACCTGTAATTCCTTCTTTGGCCATCAATGACGGATTTGTGGTTACTCCGTCTAAAATTCCTAAATCGTTTGCTTCTTTAATATCTTTTAAATTGGCTGTATCTATAAAAAATTTCATGTTTTCTCTTTTTTAAGTTTAATGTTAAAGTGGTTGTGGTTTAATTGATAGTAGTTTTTTATTTTGTGCGGAGGTTAAATTATAAAACAGGCTCATTCTGTTTACTAAAAAACACCAAACGAATAATAAGTGTAGAATTTACATTTGCAAATGTAAGTAAAATAATTTCACAAAAACAAGAAATTGTTTTTCTATTTTATTTATCAAAAAGACGAGGATATATCAAACAAAAAGTTTTTTGATTGCCATATAACGAAACATTTAATTAAAAACAAACAAATTATTCACAACGAATTTCGCAGGATCAATGATGACTTATTTTCAATTTGTTCTTTTTTCCCTTTAAGAACCATTTCGGCCAAAATTTTTCCCATAGCTTCAAAATGAGTAGAAATCGTAGTAATTCCGCTGGCAACAATTTTTTTCAGTGGCGTTTCATTATAAGAAATAATTCCAAAATCATTACCTAATTTCAAATTTTGCTTTCTTGCATTTTCAATGACATTTACAAGATCACGATCGTTGGGTATAATGTACAAATCGCCTGTTGTAATTTCCCTTGCTGCGAATTCAGTTATTACTTCGTGCTCAAAATTATATTCAGTACAGAAATCTTCAAACCCCAATTTCATCCCGAGCGGTTCCCTAAATCCGGGGAATATCAGAATAAGCTTTTTATATTTATTTAATCTGGTTTTTCCTTTTAGCAAACCTTCAAAAATATCTTTTTTGTGGTTCTGATAAATTGCCGGGTATGATTTTAATTGCGGATTGGTCTGGTCCAGTATGATTACTTCATTTACTGGTAGGGTTTTTATAGAATCTACTACATCGTTTAAGTCGGTCGGCATAATTATGTATTTGGTATAATTTCCGTTACTGTCATTTATCAGTTTTTGAAAAACTTTGACATTAAAGTGATGAAAGAAAATATCGACCTGAACATTCTTTCCGATGTTCTTTAAAAACGAATTATAAATATCTTCCTTGAAAATATTCAATTCATCAAAAAGTAAAAAAATCCTTTGTTTTATAGTAGTTTCAACGCTTTTTACATAATAGCCTTTGCCTGGAATTGCATAAATAATTCCTCTTTTTTTGAGTTCGTCATAGCTTTGCAAAACCGTATCGCGCGACAAGGAAAATTCCAGACAGACTTTATTTACCGATGGAAGTCTGCCACCTTTTAAAAGTTTTCCATCTTCAATTGCTTTCTCAATTGAAAGAATTATCTGCTTATATTTTGGCTGGCCGATATTATTTTGTACAGAAATTACGCTCATAAAAATTAGAATTTTGCTGCAATATACAAAAACTGGTAGGTACTGGTATACAAATATTTGAAATGTTTCTATTTTTGGATTTCATTTTTGATAAAAATAGCATGGAAATAAAACATAAATCGCATTTTCAGAATCTATCTGGTTATAAATTGTTTGGTATAATGCCAGATAAGGAAGAAATTTATTCTTTTGAATTAACCAACAAAAATGGAATGAAAGCTCAGATTATCAATTATGGAGCAACAGTAACTTCATTACAAATTCCGCTATCAAATGGTAAAATTGTCGATGTTGTTTTAGGTTTTGACAATCTGCAGGCGTACCTGGACTCTTATAATTTGCCAAGTGCCCCTTATTTTGGTACAACAGTTGGCCGTTATGCAGGAAGAATACACAATGCATCTTTCAAAATAAATGATAAAACTTTTCAGCTTTCTCCCAATAATAATGGCAATACTTTGCATGGTGGTAATTTTGGTTTTGGCAGAAAGGCATGGAATGTTACTGATATCACTTCGGGCGAAAATCCCTCGATTACTTTTGGACTTTTAAGTGACGATTACGATGAGAATTTTCCGGGAGAGTTACACGTGTACTTAACTTATACGCTCACAGAAAAAAACGAATTAAAATTAGAATACAAAGCCACCACAACGGAAGATACGGTTATTAATCTGACGCATCACAGTTATTTTAACCTCAACGGTCATGACTCTAATGTTTTGGACCATGAAATGTTTATCAAATCTGCAAAAATGCTGGAGACAGATGAAAATAATATTCCAACGGGAAATTTAATTGATCTTCTGAATCACGATTTTGATTTTAGAACACCAAAAAAATGTCCGTTTCCGATTGATAATTCTTTTGTTGTAAACTCAAAAACAGAAGTTATCGCAAAATTAATCAGTGCAAAAAGCAATCTGCAAATGAGTGTTTATACCGATCAGCCAAGTGTACATATTTATGTTGGAGGAAATTGCTTTGATACATTAAAAGGAAAAGAAAACACAGCTTATCATCCGTCAAGCGGAATTTGTTTTGAAACGCAAAATTTCCCTGATGCACCAAATCACAAACGTTTTCCGAATTCTGTTCTCAAAAAAGGAGAAGAATACATGCAGAAAACAGTTTACAGATTTGAAAATTTAAACTAATAAAACAAGAACAACACACCTACAATTCCAAAATAATGAATGACATTCTAATACAAAACACAACGGCATTTTTTGAGAAATCTTTTGGTTCCACACCTCAAAAAATTGTACTTTCTCCAGGAAGAATCAACATAATTGGAGAACACATTGATTATAATGACGGATATGTTTTACCGGCGGCAATTGACAAAGTAATTTGTTTTGCTTTTGAAAAAAACAACACCAAAAAATCCAAGGTCATTGCCATTGATCTAAACGAAGAGCTTGAAGTTGATCTGACGCAGCAAATAAAACTAAGCGATGTGGTCTGGACCAATTATATTCTTGGTGTTATCAAACAATTGCAGGATAATGGTTTTTCTTTTGAAGGTTTCAACTGTGTTTTTAGCAGCAATATTCCGGTTGGTTCCGGATTGTCGTCTTCGGCAGCTTTGGAGTGTGGAATGATTTTCGGAATAAAAGAACTCTTTAACCTGAAAATAGAAAAGGTAGACATTTCATTATTAGGCCAAAAAGCAGAACACTGGGTTGGTATCAATTGCGGAATTATGGATCAGTTTTCAAGCGTTCATGGCCTTGAGAACAAAGTAATAAAATTAGATTGTAATACCTTAGAGTTTGAATATCACAATGCCGATTTTAAAGATTATTCTTTGATTTTGATGGACAGCAATGTCAAACATTCGCTTTTTACGTCAGAATATAATACAAGAAGAATTGAATGTGAAGAAGGATTGGCCATCATTAAAAATCATTTTCCTGAAATAAAAAGTTTCAGGGATTGTACTGAGGAGCAGCTTGTAAGCATTGAGGATAAAATGAATCCGACTGTGTTTAAAAGAGTGCATTTTGTAGTGAAAGAAATTAACCGTGTCATAAAAGCCTGCGAAGCATTAGACAGCGGAAACATTGAGCTTTTGGGAGCATTGCTTTTTGAAACTCATTATGGTTTATCTCAGGAATATGCCGTAAGCTGTGCCGAACTCGATATGCTAGTAGACACTGCAAAAGCAGATGACGCTATAATTGGTTCCCGCTTAATGGGTGGGGGTTTTGGTGGATGTACCATAAATTTAATAAAAAAAGGTCATGAAAATGAGGTAAAAAATAAGTTTTCAAATCTTTATTTAGATACATTTGGGATTGAATTAAAATTTTATGATGTAAAAATCTCAAACGGAACAACACTATTTTAATACCACTACAACGACAATGAAAAATTTTGACATCAACGAGGATCCTCACAGACGATTTAATCCGCTAATTAACGAATGGGTTTTGGTTTCACCTCATCGTGCAAAACGTCCCTGGCAGGGACAAAACGAAATCATTTCTACAGAAGAATTGCCAAAATACGACGAAACTTGTTATTTATGTCCGGGTAATGTTCGCGCCAACGGAATGAACAATCCGAAATACGAAAGCAGTTTTGTATTTGAAAATGATTTTGCTGCCATGAAGCAGGACGAAATTATGTTTGAGGAAGATATTAAACATACTTTTTTTAAGGCACAGCCGGAACGCGGAATTTCTCGTGTGGTATGTTTTTCTCCAAGGCATGACCTTACTCTACCCGAAATGAGTATTGACGGAATTGAGAACATCATCAAAACCTGGCAAAAAGAATACACCGATCTAGGAAACATCAAATATATCAACCACGTTCAGATTTTTGAAAATAAAGGAAGTGTGATGGGATGCAGCAACCCGCACCCGCACGGTCAGATCTGGGCACAATCATCATTGCCTACGCAGGTTGAAAAAACACAAAACAGCCTAAAAGCCTATTTTGACAAAAACAACAATACATTACTGGCAGACTATCTTCAGGCAGAGTTAAAATCCGGAGAACGTATAGTAATCGAAAACGAGCATTTTGTAGCGCTGGTTCCGTTTTGGGCAATCTGGCCTTATGAAACGATGATTATAAGCAAAAGAACTTTCGGAAGAATTACTGATTTAACTCATGAAGAGGTTACCTCTTATGCCAAAATATTAAAACAGTTAACCTCAAAATACGATAATTTATTCAACACCTCTTTTCCGTATTCGTCAGGAATTCATCAGGCTCCTACAGATGGCTTATTGCATCCTGAATGGCATTTCCATATGCATTTTTATCCGCCTTTATTACGATCTGCAACGGTTAAGAAATTTATGGTTGGATATGAAATGCTGGGAGAATCTCAAAGAGATATTACACCGGAAAAAAGTGCTGAGATATTGAGAAAATTATCAGATGTACATTATAAAAGTACTGCCAAAGCGATCTAAAAAATCAAATTTAACATAATATCCGTTTATAAATGTTAAAAACACATTTGTAAATGGTGTCAATTTAGATTTTTATTTTACTTTTGGATTCTGTTGTTTTTTTTCTCAAAAATATAACAGAATAAAAACACATATCATATTTAAAACCGAGTTAATTAATAAAAACAATAGTTTGAGATTTTCAAAAATTACAAACCTTAAAAATAAACAAACAATCACCTTTACTAATTTTTAAAAGACTAACAATGAACCAGAACCTTGCTCTCGCAGATTATGCGGTTTTTATTATTTATTTCATCGTTGTTTCCGTCTACGGTTACACAGTTTACAGTAAGCGTAAAAAAGACGAACACGATGCGAAAGCTTACTTTTTGGCAGAAGGAAACTTAACGTGGTGGGCTATTGGAGCTTCATTAATTGCTTCAAACATTTCAGCTGAACAATTTATAGGAATGAGCGGTGAAGGTTTCTTTCTTGGAATCGCCGTTGCTGCTTATGAGTGGCTTGCTGCTGTAGCTTTGATCATCGTAGCCGTTTGGTTTATTCCCGTATATCTTAAAAATAAGATTTACACCATGCCACAATTCTTAAAAACACGTTATAACGAATCGACTGCATTGATTATGGCCGTTTTCTGGTTGTTTTTATATGTATTTGTAAACTTAACTTCCATCTTATATTTAGGAGCTGTTGCTATTAACGGTCTTGCCGGAGGAGAATATCTTCACGTAATTATGGTTGGTCTGGCTGTATTTGCTTTAATCATCTCTTTAGGAGGTATGAAAGTTGTGGCTTATACTGACGTTATTCAGGTTGCGGTTTTAATTATCGGAGGTTTGGTAACTTCATACATCGCTTTAACAACTGTTGGACAGTATTTTGGAGTTGGAGAAAATGCAATTGCAGGATTTAAGGTTTTAATGAAAGAAGCTCCTGAGCATTTCAAAATGATTATACCAAGACCAACTGCCAATTCATCGCAGCTGGATATCGATAAATATTTAACTTTTCCTGGTTTAATGTCTTATGTTGCCGGTATCTGGATCATCAACTTAAACTATTGGGGATGTAACCAATACATTACACAAAGGGCTTTGGGTGCCGACTTGCAAACTGCCCGTACAGGTATTTTATTTGCCGGTATGTTAAAATTATTAATGCCATTAATCGTAATGTTACCTGGTATCGCTGCTTATGTTTTATACCAAAACGGGCATTTACCTCAATTGGTTGGAGGAAAAGACGGAGCTTATTCTGCCGTATTGACTTTCTTGCCAACTGGTTTAAAAGGACTTTCTGTAGCGGCACTTACGGCTGCAATTGTAGCTTCATTGGCCGGAAAAGTAAACAGTATCTCTACGATTTATACATTAGATATTCATAAAAAATACATCCAGAAAGAAGCCGGAGAAAAACAACAGGTAAATATTGGTAGAATTGCCGTTTTTGCTGCAATGCTTTTAGCTGTATTATTTACATGGAATGATGTTTTAGGAATTGGCGGTGTTGGTGGATTCACTTACATCCAAAAATATACAGGTTTTATTAGCCCTGGAGTTTTTGCAATGTTCTTCCTTGGTATGTTCTGGAAAAGAACAACAGGAACTGCTGCAATCGTTGGTGTAATTTTAGGATTTGTTTTATCTGTATTATTCAACGAATATGCACCTGCCTTATTCGGAAACGAAACTTTATTATACACAGCTTATCCTAATGGAAAAGGTGCGTTCGAAATTCCGTTCCATATTTGTATGGGATTATCATTCTTCTTTACTATGCTGGCGATGATCTTAATCAGTTTTGCTGGTCCAAAAGTAAATCCTAAAGCGTTTGAAATTGACTCTGAAATGTTTAAAGTAAAACCACAAACTACAGTTTTAATCGTAATTACATTATTGATTATTGTAGCGTTGTACGTTAAATTCTGGTAGTATAATTTTTTACTATATTATTTTTTGAAGCATAAAAGACTGTCTGTAAACGACGGTCTTTTTTGTCTTATTTCATTTATTAGAAAAAACAAAATCCAACTTTTTTTATGTCCACACAAAAATTTTGCTTAGCCTTAGATCTAAAAGAGGACCAAAAATTAATTGAGGAGTATAAACAACTTCATCAAAATGTCTGGCCTGAAATTGTAAAAAGTATTAAAGACTCGGGAATTACTGTTCTGGATATTTATTGCTCCGGAAATAGATTATTCATGATAATTGAAGCCGATGCTGATTTTACATTTGATAAAAAATCAAAAATGGATGCCAACAATGAAAAAGTCCAGGAATGGGAAACCTTAATGTGGAAATTTCAGCAGGCATTGCCCTGGGCAAAACCGGGTGAGAAATGGGTTGTAATGGATAAGATATTTGGATTGCTTTAATTATTTTATACAGACCTCCAGCGTAATAATCTTATAATTAAAATTTAACAAGAATAAAAAGCTTTTTATCGATTGTTTTAATTTATTTTAGTCCCAAAAATTAACCTTAATAAAAAAATGAAAAAACTAATTATTGCATGCTTCTTTTTTTCAGGAGCACTATTTGCCCAGGAAATGAATATTGTTCATGGAAATTTCGACTTTTTAAAAGATCAAAAAGAAATCAACACCGAATTTGATTATAGTAATTTTACTATGATGAAAGAAAACAAAGCTGAAGCACAATATGTTGAAGAACATAAGGCTGATTTAGATAAAAAAGCAAAAGGAAACGGAAATCTTTGGGAGAAAAGATGGATTGTTGCTAAGGATCAAATCTGGACTCCAAAATTTTTAGAGATAGGAAACATTGTAATGACAAAAGCGGGTAAAGAGATAAATTTTCAGGAAGGATTAAACACACCTTATACTTTAATTGTAAAAACCGTTTGGATTTATCCGGGCTGGGATGCGGGAATTATGAAACAGCATGCAAAAGTAACGACCAATTTGAAGTTTGTTGAAACTGCAAACAAATCAAATGTATTACTTGAAATTACCAGTGTTGATGCTCCAGGAGATCAATGGGGAAATAACTTTAACAACGAAACCAGAATTGGAGAAGGATACGCCAAAACAGCAAAATCGCTTTCAAAAATGATTCTGAAAAAAGCTTACAAATAATATATAAATGAAAAAGACCCTAAATTTTAGGGTCTTTTATATTTGATTTCATGATAGAACTAATTCTTGATATATTATCTTACCTTTTACTTCTTGCATCTAAAGATAAAAAGAAGCCTAATAGCAGAAAGTAATCGTGCTTCTTGATCTATAATCTTATTTCAGTTTCATTAATTTTTCTAAATATTCCACTTTATCTTTTTCCGACTGAACTAATCTTTCATATAATTCAACAACTTTATCAAGGGGATTAAATGTTGGTTGATATTGAATATTTGAATTCATTGATGCATTATCATTATTATTGATTGTATTTCCAATAATATTAAATATTGCTTCTTCTGAAAAATTCTTAATTGCTTCAACGCTTACGCCAAGTGCTTTTGCAACTTGAATTAGTTTTTCTTCATCAACACTTTCACTGTTTTCCATTGCCGAAATAGCTTGTTGATTTGTTCCTAAAGCTTGTGCAAGAGCTTCTTGTTTCATGTCTTTTAGTTCACGAATACGGCTTATTTTTCGCCCTATATGATTTGGTTTTATTACTGTACTCATAGCTCAAAGATAATAATTAAGGAATAAAAATAGAATAGGTATCACACCTAATGGTAGTGTAAAATACGGATTAATACTTTTGCCAAAAATAATGGTTCAACAAAAATACAATTTTTCAGACAAAAAAACCCTGATTATTCAGGGCTTTGTTCTTTTTGCATATTGAGTAAATAGGCCATATTCTGGATTACATGGTCATGTTTTTTTACAAAAGGATTTTCTTCATTCCAGACATAACCTGCGAGAACAGCACAAATTTTTTCTTTTACATCGGGATTTTCCGGCTGATGGAAAAATAAAGTCTGAAGATTTCCGGTGTACCATTCTTTCACGTAAGTAGTAAAAACAGCGATACCGCGTTTCATATATTCTGTAAATTCAACCTCCCAGTCAACAGGAATTCCCTGCGACTCTTTTAGGTATAATTTGGCTGCAAGCATTCCCGATTCTGTTGCAAAAGCAACTCCGGAAGAGAAAACAGGATCCAAAAATTCAGAACTGTTTCCCGTTAAGGCAAAACCATCACCGTACATTCTTTTTACGGCTCTCGAATAATTTTCTAATTTGACCGGCTCGAATAAAAATTCGGTGCCTTTAAATCTTTTAATATAATAATCGGATAACTGAATAGCATTTTTTAAAGCCTCCGCATTATCTTTATTTTCTGAAAGTGAATTGATGAAATCGGTTGGCCCTACTACACCCAGGCTTGTGTTCCCGTTAGAAAACGGAATTACCCATAACCAGACTTCGGTTTCTAAAATATCAAATGAAATTTGAGTTCCTTCTTCTCCTTCTGGTCTGTTTATATCCTTTACATGCGTAAAAATAGAAGAATGAGGATCTAATTTAGAAGGCGTATCCAAATCCAGAAGTCGTGGCAAAACACGTCCGTATCCGCTGGAATCAATTATAAATTTAGCGTGGATTTCCTTTAAATTTCCGTCTTTATCTTTTACAATAGTTTTTGAATTTTTCCCTTCAAAAGAAACTTCCAGAACTTCTGTTTCAAATTCCAGATCAATTCCTTTTCTAATTATTTCCTGAGCCATTGTGTTGTCAAAATCGGCTCTCGGCACCTGCCAGGTCCAGTCCCAGCCTTCACCAAATTTTTTGCTGAAATCAAAAACACAAATTTCCTCTTTCCTTATAAAACGTGCGCCCAGTTTTTTTTCAAAATTCATCGCATCAAGGCTTTCAAACAGTTCAGCCTCAGCAAAATGATCCATAACCCGCGGAATAAGGCTTTCCCCAACAACAAGCCTTGGAAATTTTGTTTTTTCTACAACTTTTATCTTAACATTATTTTTATGAAGATATGATGCAGAAACACATCCAGAAGGTCCTGCGCCTATGATTAAAACATCTACAAACTCCTGTGTCATATTAGAAATGTTATAATTTATTAACTTACATTTGCCATCATCAAAATAACTACATTTATTTTGATAAATAAAATTAAATTAGCACAATCAAAAACGATTTAATGAATACAATTAATGAATATTTAAGTTTATCAGAATTTGAGTCTATTATCTTTGGAAATAATAAGGTTGTAGTCAGCGATATTGTTTTAAACAGAGTAAATGAAAGCTTTAATTTCTTAAAAGAATTTTCAGGAAACAAAGTTATTTATGGCGTAAATACAGGTTTCGGGCCAATGGCTCAATATCGTATTAAAGAATCTGACCAGATACAATTACAATATAATTTAATCAGAAGCCACTCATCAGGAACAGGAAAACCTTTGAGCCCTGTTTGTGCAAAAGCAGCAATTTTAGCAAGATTAAATACGCTTTCATTAGGAAATTCAGGCGTGCACCCTTCTGTTATTCATTTGATGGCAGAACTTATAAACAGAGATATTACGCCATTAATTTTCGAGCATGGCGGAGTGGGTGCCAGTGGAGATTTAGTACAATTATCACACTTAGCCCTGGTTTTAATTGGCGAAGGTGAAGTTTTTTACAAAGGAGACAGAAGACCAACCCAGGAAGTTTTTGAAATCGAAGGATTAAAACCTATTCAGGTTGAAATTAGAGAAGGTCTTGCCCTGATCAACGGAACTTCGGTTATGACAGGAATTGGAGTGGTAAATGTTTACCATGCCAATAAATTATTAGACTGGTCATTAAAATGTTCTTGTGCTATAAACGAATTGGTTCAGGCGTATGATGATCATTTTTCTGAAGAATTAAACCAAACAAAACGTCATAAAGGACAACAGGAAGTAGCTGCAAAAATGAGACAGAATCTTTCTGACAGTACCTTGATCCGTAAAAGAGAAGACCATTTATATTCCGGAGAAAATACAGAAGAAATTTTCAAGGAAAAAGTTCAGGAATATTATTCACTAAGATGCGTGCCTCAGATATTGGGACCGGTTTTAGAAACCATAAATAACGTTGCGTCTATCTTAGAAGACGAATTTAACTCGGCAAATGACAACCCGATTATTGACGTAAAAAACAAACATGTTTATCACGGAGGAAATTTCCACGGCGATTATATTTCGCTTGAAATGGACAAACTGAAAATCGTGATTACGAAATTAACCATGTTGGCAGAACGTCAGTTGAATTATTTATTGAATTCAAAAATCAACGAAATTCTTCCCCCGTTCGTAAACTTAGGAACTTTAGGATTTAATTTCGGAATGCAGGGCGTTCAGTTTACAGCAACCTCAACAACTGCAGAAAGCCAAATGTTATCCAACCCAATGTATGTACACAGTATTCCTAATAACAATGACAATCAGGACATTGTAAGTATGGGGACAAATGCAGCGGTAATTACCTCAAAAGTAATCGAAAATGCATTTGAAGTTTTGAGTATCGAAATGATTACAATCGTTCAGGCAATTGATTATTTAAATCAGAAAGATAAAATTTCGTCAGTAACCAGAAAATGGTACGATGATGTACGAAATATTATTCCGGAATTTAAGGAAGATCAGGTAATGTATCCTTTTGTTCAGAAAGTAAAAGATCATTTGATCAATAATTAAGCTTTTATCACATTATTAATTGAATTTTAAATCATGAAAAAAACACTTATTTTTTTGTTGCTGGTATGTATTCAATTTGTTAATAGTCAAGAACTGGCATTAGTTAAAAAGAATTCAAAATTTGGATATATTTCCAAAGACGGTTCTTTTAAAATTGAGCCTCAATACAAATCTGCCAAAAGTTTTTCTGATGGTCTGGCTGCTGTCGAAAACGGCGGAAAATGGGGTTTCATTGATACAAAAGGTGCCTGGGCAATTCCGGCAGATTTTAAAGATGCGAAAGATTTTAACAGCGGAATAGCAATTGTACAAAAAGATAAGGAGTGGGTTTATATCAACACAAAAGGAGAAATTCAAAAAGCACCTGCTTCTGATAAGTTATTTGATTTTAATAACGGTGTTGCTTTCATCAGACAAAACAATAAAGTTGGATTAATTAACAACAAAATGTCCATTGTTTTAGAACCAAAGTACGATCAGATCAAACCGTTTGAGAATGGTTTTGCAAGAGTTGAACTTAATAAAAACTGGGGAATTATAAATACCGAAGGAAAAGAATTAGTTGAGCCTGCTTATTCTGAAATCGGAAATTATTTTAAAAACACAACCTGGGCCAGAAAAGACAAAACTTTTGGAATTGTAAGTGCCGGAAAATTTATTCCGGTTGACGGAGCAGAAAAAATCTGGGATTTTGAAACACAAGATTTGACTTTTGCCAAAAAGAACGGAAAAATTGGATTCATTGACTTAAAAGGAAATTGGGTAATTACTCCTATATATGATAAAGCAAAAGCTTTCTCGAAAAATTTAGCTCCGGTTTGTGTAGGTTCAAAATGGGGATATATCAATCCAAAAGCAGAATTTGTGATTGAGCCAACCTACAGTGATGCAGAAGTTTTCAGTTCAAATGGTTTAGCACCAGTAAAAGAAAGTAATTGGGGTTTTATTAATGAAGCAGGAAAATTAGTAATTCCAACACAATACGGCATAACTTCAAACGGATTTGTAATTGCTCTTTTTGTGCAACAGGACAAAGGTTTTATCAATGGTATTGCCCGTGTGAAAAATGAAGGTAAATGGGGGTTTCTTAAACCTGACGGAACTGTTCTGGGCAACCAGTGGTTTGAAAACGCAGAAGTATTTTCGAAATCAGAAAAAAATTATGTTGCTGAAATTGCTGCTGAAAAACCTAAACAGGAAACAAAACAAGAAGCAAAACCAACTGCTAAAACAGTAAAAAAATCAGCTGCAAAAAAGAAGTAAAAAATAAATTTACATAAATAAAAGTCGACTTTATTGCAAGCCAAAAAAAGACGATATTATTTGTAACCTATAAAAAATAAACCTGATAAATGAAATGTGTATTAGTAACAGGCGGTTCAAGAGGAATTGGAAGTGCTATTTGTAAAAAATTAGCCGTTGAGGCCGATTATCATATTTTGATTAATTATCACTCTAATAAAACTGCTGCCGAAGAAACACTTCAGGAAATCCAGAAACTGGGAGCAACAGGAGAAATTTTAGGCTTTGATGTTTCGAATTTCGATGACGTACAACAAACTTTAATAAAATGGCAGGAAGCAAATCCGGATGCCATTGTTGAAGCAATTGTAAACAATGCAGGAATTACAAAAGACGGTCTTTTTATGTGGATGACCCCCGAAGACTGGAATGGGGTTGTAAATACAAGTCTGAACGGTTTCTTTAATGTAACACAGTTTTTCATTCAGAAAATGCTGCGTAACAAATACGGGCGAATTGTAAACATGGTTTCTGTTTCCGGAGTAAAAGGTACAGCCGGCCAAACCAACTATTCTGCTGCAAAAGGAGCAATTGTTGCTGCTACAAAAGCTTTGGCTCAGGAAGTTGCCAAAAGAAATATTACGGTAAATGCAGTTGCGCCCGGTTTTATCAGAACAGATATGACGAGCCAGTTAGACGAGAAAGAATTACTAAAACTTATTCCGGTCAACCGTTTTGGAGAAGCCGAAGAAGTCGCAGATTTGGTAAGCTTTTTGATTTCTAAAAAAGCAAGCTACATTACTGGCGAAATTATCAATATAAACGGAGGAATATATTCTTAAATAACCATTAGGTAAATATTAAAATTTACATTTAATGGATTAAAAAATTACTTTGAAGACGATGAATAAGAGAGTTGTAATTACTGGAATGGGAATTTATTCTTGTATCGGAACTTCTTTAGATGAAGTGAAGGAATCTTTATATAATGGAAAATCCGGAATTCAGTTTGATCCTGAAAGAAAAGAATTTGGTTTTCAGTCTGCCTTAACCGGAGTAGTTCCTAAAGTCGATCTGAAAAATTTATTGACCCGCAGACAACGTATGAGCATAGGTGAAGAAACCGAATATGCTTATATGGCTACTATAGAAGCCCTGAAGAACGCCAACATCGATGATGCTTTTTTTGAAAGCCGCGAAGTTGGAATTATGTATGGCAATGATAGTGTTTCTAAAGCTATTATTGATGCTACAGATATTGTCCGTGAGAAAAAAGACACGGCACTGATTGGTTCAGGTGCGATTTTTAAATCGATGAATTCTACGGTAACCATGAATTTATCTACGATATTTAAACTTAGAGGAATCAATTTGACAGTAAGTGCTGCCTGCGCCAGCGGTTCGCATTCTATCGGATTGGCCTATTTTTTAATTAAAGGCGGTTTTCAGGATATTATTATCTGTGGGGGTTCGCAGGAGACCAACAAATATTCCATGACCAGTTTTGATGGTTTAGGCGTTTTCTCTAATCGTGAAAGCAGTCCTGAAAAAGCCTCAAGGCCTTTTGATTCAGGACGTGACGGATTAATCCCAAGTGGCGGAGGAGCAACTCTGATCTTAGAAAGTTATGAATCTGCAATTGCCCGCGGCGCCAATATTATTGCAGAAGTTGCCGGTTACGGTTTTTCATCAAACGGCGGCCATATTTCGACCCCAAATGTAGAAGGCCCTTCTATCGCGATGCAAAGAGCACTTGATGATGCCAACCTAAAAGCATCAGACATTGGCTACATAAACGCACACGCCACATCAACTCCTGTTGGGGATGCTAACGAAGCAAAAGCAATTTTTGAAGTTTTTGGCGAAGAAAATCCTCACATTAGTTCTACAAAATCTATGACCGGACACGAATGCTGGATGGCTGGAGCAAGCGAAATAATTTACTCAATAATTATGATGCAGCATGATTTCATTGCACCTAACATAAATTTGGAAAATCCTGACGAAGACGCTTCGAAATTAAATTTAGTTAAAACTACGTTAAACAAAAAATTTGACATATTTTTGTCCAATTCCTTCGGGTTTGGAGGAACCAACTCTGCGTTGGTAGTTAAAAAGTTTAAATGAAGTGATGAATAAAGAAGAAATAATAGAAAGAATTAATAGTTTTTTGGTTGAAGAATTTGAGGTTGATGGCGATGATATTGAACCAAACGCTAATTTAAAAGATACACTAGGTTTAGATAGCTTGGATTATGTAGATTTGGTGGTTTCTATTGAATCTAATTTTGGTGTAAAACTGGTTGAAGCTGATTTTGTCGGAATCGCTACTTTTCAAAATTTCTATGATCTTATTGAAGCCAAACTAAAAGCTAAAACTGCTTAATGAACCAATGGGATGGCAAATCAAAAGGTACCGTTTTAGGCTATAGAATATTTGTTTTTTTAATAAAAAAAGCGGGTATCAAATCGGCGTATGTTTTACTTTATTTTGTTGCCTCCTATTATTTTTTATTCCTAAAGAAAAGCAATCGCGTCATTTTTTATTATTTCAAAGAAAGGCTCGGATATTCCTATTTTAAATCCAAAAAAATGGTTTTCAGAAGTTACTACACTTTTGGACAAACTATTATTGACAAAATTTCTATTTCTGCAGGAATGCGAAACAGATTTACTTATGAATTTGATGGAATAGAAATTCTGAAAAATCTCTTAGCCGAAAAAAAAGGGGGCGTTTTGATCAGTGCACATGTTGGAAATTTTGAAATTGCAGAACATTTTCTTGGCGATATAGATCTTGATTTCCAAATCAATCTTGTTACCACAGACTTAGAACATTCTGATATCAAAAAATATCTCGAAACGATCACTCAGAAACCTACCGTAAAATTTATTATCATAAAAGACGACTTATCTCATATTTTTGAAATCAATGCGGCTTTGGCAAACAATGAATTGGTCTGTTTTACAGGAGATCGCTACTTTGAAGGCACCAAATCTCTTTCTGAAAAAATACTGAACGAAGAGGCCAACTTTCCGGCCGGACCATTTTTGATTGCTTCGAGACTAAAAGTTCCTGTTGTTTTTGTTTATGTAATGAAAGAGCCAAATTTACATTATCATTTATATGCCAGAGAAGCAGCCGTGAAACATCGTGACGAAAAGGGTTTACTCAAAGAATACACACAAAGTGTAGAAAACATTATACATAAGTATCCTTTGCAGTGGTTCAATTATTTTGATTTCTGGAACCACTTTAAATCATAATTTCTTCAACTAGTTAAATCTGCCGTAAGATCACTTTTTTGTAAAACAACAATAAGTAAACGAATCTTAAAATCAAAAGTCCGTTAAAAAAAAATACCTATTTTTGCTTTCCACCAAAGATGAAACCTAAATGAAAAATGTTCTTGTTATTTATTATTCCCAATCCGGACAATTAGAATCTATTGCAAAAAATATTGCAAAACCATTCTTAAATTCTGATGAAATAAATGTAACTTTTTACGAAATACAATTAGAAAAACCATTTCCGTTTCCGTGGGACAAAACGTCATTTTTTGATGCTTTTCCAGAATCTTTTCTTCAGATTCCAAGAGAATTAAAACCTGTGCCTGAAGAAATAGTAAATACAAAATTTGACTTAGTATTATTTCATTATCAGGTTTGGTATTTGTCACCGTCTATTCCGATAAACTCATTTTTAAAAAGTGATTCCGCAAAAAAAATACTGAATAATACACCTGTTATAACCATTAGCGGTTCGAGAAACATGTGGATTATGGCGCAGGAAAAAATCAAAGTTTTATTAAAAGAGGCCAACGCCGAATTGGTAGGAAATGTAGCTTTGGTTGATCGTGTAGGAAATTTAATCAGCGTTATTACAATTGTAGAATGGATGTTTTCTGGGGTTAAGAAAAAATATTTAGGTATTTTTCCACTTCCCGGCGTTTCAGACAAGGACATTCAGGAATCGGATAAATTTGGAGAAGCAATGCTTTCTGCTTTTAAACAAAATAAATTAAGTGAGTTACAGCCCAAATTAGTAGCGCTCGGTGGCGTCTATATAAGTTCGTATTTGGTGACAGTAGATAAAACGGCGAATAAAATTTTTAATAAATGGTCAAACCTTATTTATAAAAATCAAAAAAACAGAAAAACACTTCTTAAAGTATTTAATGTTTATTTATTCCTCGCAATATGGTTAATCTCACCAATAGTATATATATTGCACCTTATTACATATCCCATTAAGTTAAAAACCATAAAAAGAGAAACTCAATATTATCAGGGAGTTTAGAAGGAAATTAGATTATGTTTGAAGTATATATTACCAAAGCTGCAAAATATTTGCCCAACGAAGCTGTTTCAAATGAGGAAATGGAAAGTTTTTTAGGCCTTATCAACGATACTGCGTCAAAAGCACGACGTATTATTTTGCGCAATAATAAAATTACAAGCCGATATTACGCAGTCGATAAAACAGGAAAAAGTACACACAGCAATGCGGAATTAACCCGAAATGCTGTTGAACAATTATTTGATGAAAACTTTACAGCCCAGGATCTTGAAGTACTTTCCTGCGGAACCTCAACACCTGATATTTTCCTTCCATCGCATGCAGCGATGGTACATGGTCTACTAAAAAATAAATCGGTAGAATTAAACTCATCAACAGGAGTTTGCTGCGCCGGAATGAATTCATTAAAATTTGGTTTCCTTTCTGTGAAATCCGGAAATTCAAAAAATGCTATCTGCACAGGATCTGAAAAAGTATCGACATGGCTTTTGGCCCAAAAATACAATCACGAAGCAACGAATCTAAAAAACCTTGAAGAACAGCCAATTATTGCTTTCAAAAAAGATTTTTTGCGTTGGATGCTCTCTGACGGCGCCGGTGCTTTTTTATTGGAAAATAAACCTAAAGGTGAATTTTCATTAAAAATAGAATGGATGGAGGCTTTTTCATATGCTTATGAATTAGAGACCTGCATGTATGCCGGAGGTGAAAAATTAGAAAACGGTGAAATTAAATCATGGAGTGATTATGCTCCGGAAGAATGGCTAAACGAATCTGTTTTTGCCATAAAACAAGATGTAAAATTATTGGATGAATTTATACTTGCTAAAGGAGCGGAAAGTATGAGAGATGCCATGAGTAAAAACAATATTACCCCTGACCAGATTCAGTACTTTATTCCTCACGTTTCTTCAAATTTTTTTGTAGAAGGGCTGAAAAAAGGATTAATTGAAAAAGGAATTGAAATGGCTGATGAAAAATGGTTCATGAACCTTTCGAGAGTTGGAAATGTTGGGTCTGCTTCTATCTATTTGGCTTTAGAAGAATTAATGAATTCCGGAAAGTTGAAAAAGGGAGAAAAAATTCTTTTATCAGTTCCGGAAAGCGGAAGATTCTCTTTTGCATATGCGTATTTAACCGTTTGCTAATGGAAATATCTTTACTGGAAAAAGAAGCTGTCGAAAATTTACTGCCGCAAAAGTTTCCTTTTGTGATGGTAGACAAAATGTATTCGTTTACTAAAAACACATTAGTTTCAGGTTTAAAAATTCAGAACGATAATATATTTTTTGATAATGATATTTTTCTGGAAGCAGGTTTAATTGAGCATATGGCACAGTCTGTTGCCTTGCATACCGGGTATGAGTTTTTTTTACGAAATGAAAAAGCTCCAACAGGCTATATTGGTTCGATAAAAGAAATTGAGATTAAAAAATTACCAAAAATAAATGATACGATCCAGTCTACAGTAACTATTATTCAGGAATTTGCCGGAATTACTTTGGTTGATATCGTAACGACTTTAAACAATGAAGAAATTGCAAACGGACAAATGAAAACCGTTATAGCTAAATAATATTTGTATGAGAACTGCTGTTGATATTCAGAATTACCTGCCGCACAGAGCACCGTTGCTTATGGTAGATTTGATTTTGAATATAGAAGCCAATTTTGTAGAAACAGTTTTCCTGATAAAAGAAGACAATATTTTTGTTAATAATGATGTTTTTATCGAAGCTGGTTTAATAGAAAATACAGCACAAACCTGTTCTGCTATAGTCGGAAAAAAATATTTTTTTAACGAGAACGGAACAGAAAATGAAGACATCAATATAATTGGTTTTATAAGCGCAATAAAAAACCTCAAAATACACGAACTGCCAAAAGCTTATGATACGATTATAACCAGAGCAAATTTGGTTTCTAAATTTGATGGCGGTGATTATACTTTATGCACAATGAGCTGCGAAAGTTTCCTCGGAGAAAAAATACTTCTGGAGTGCGAAATTAATTTGTTTATTCAAAAGACAATTTCGGCTATATTAAAATAATTCCACTCGAAAACCAAACCTTTATGGAAAAAGATAAAGTACCACAAGACACGAGCAATTTAACGAAAAACAACGTAAAAGAACTTTTATACGCAACTGACGAAAATGGCAATTATACCACAACGTTAAGTACAGGATGGGAGCCCAAAACAATAGCGCTTGCAAATTCTATTGATGAAATAAATGAGCGAATTGCCGAAGCCAGACAACAAGTTTTAAACGGCGAAGTAAGTCCTATTGTTTATTTTATGGAAGTCAACAAAATGGATCTGACGATTTTGGCAAGTTATGTTGGATTGTGGAAATGGCGTGTAAAAAGACATTTTAAACCAAAAAATTTTGCTACCTTAAGTGATAAAATTTTACAGAAATATGCCGACGCTTTTGAAATATCAATAGCTGAACTAAAAAATATCAAAACAGAATAATGCAATTAAATTTTACGCACCATCAATCTGCTCACTGCGAAAACGGGGTGGCTTCGAATTTGTTAAAAAACAGCGGACTGAATATCAGTGAACCGATGGTTTTTGGTATTGGTTCCGGACTTTTTTTCGTGTATCTCCCTTTTATAAAAGTAAACCATGCTCCTGCAATTAGTTACAGAACATTGCCGGGACAAATCTTTAATAAACTGGCAAGCCGGTTAAATTTAAAAATAAAAAGACAAAAATTTTCTTCGGTTTCAAATGCAAATAAAGCTTTAGACGAAAATTTAAAAAACAATATCCCAACGGGATTGCAGGTTGGGGTTTATCATTTGAGTTATTTTCCCGATGAATACCGTTTTCATTTCAATGCACACAATTTAGTCGTTTATGGCAAAACAGAAACAGATTATTTGGTAAGTGACCCGGTTATGGAAACCGTTACTACTTTAACGCATGATGAATTAGACAAAGTACGTTTTGCAAAAGGTGCTTTTGCACCACGCGGACAAATGTATTATCCCATTCAGATTCCGGGAACCGTAGATTTGAAAAGTGCCATCATTAAAGGAATTAAAAATACGTGTCGCGATATGCTCGCCCCAATGCCAATTGTCGGTGTAAGGGGAATCAAATTCGTATCGAGACAAATTCGAAAATGGCCATTAAAACACGGAACAAAAAAAGCCAACCATTATCTGGCACAAATGGTTCGGATGCAGGAAGAAATCGGTACCGGCGGCGGAGGTTTCCGTTTTATTTATGCGGCATTTTTACAGGAAGCTTCAGTTATTTTAAATAATGAAGAACTAAAAATACTTTCTAAAGAAATGACACAAATTGGAGATTCATGGAGAGATTTTGCCGTTGAAGCTTCTAGAATCTACAAAAACAGAAGTGCCAAAGAAGATGCTTACAACACTATTGCCGATGAACTTTTGGACATTGCCAACAGAGAAGAAATCTTTTTTAAGAAATTAAAAAAAGCAATCAGCTAATATTTTGAATCCCATTATTAAAATAGAATCCCTTTCGAAAAAATACAAAAATGCAGAAATGTATTCTTTGAATGATTTTTCGCTAAACATATACGAAGGACAAATTTTTGGGCTACTAGGCCCAAATGGTGCCGGAAAAACAACTTTGATTTCTATGCTTTGCGGTTTGGTAAAACCGACTGCCGGTCATTTTACTATTTATGATCTGAACTATGCAAATCATTCTAAAAAAATCAAAAAAATTATTGGCGTTGTGCCGCAGGAATATGCTTTATATCCAACACTAACTGCCAGAGAAAACCTGCAGTATTTTGGTAGCATGTACGGCTTGAAAGGATCTGATTTAAAAGATAAAGTAGTTGAAACTTTAGACCTTTTAGGATTGCTGAAATTTGCAGACAAGCGTATTGAGACCTTCTCGGGCGGAATGAAACGCAGAGTAAATCTTATTGCCGGAATTCTGCACAATCCAAAAATTTTATTTTTGGACGAACCAACCGTTGGTGTTGATGTTCAGTCAAAAAATGCTATAATAGATTATCTGAAAGTATTGAACCAAAACGGAACAACAATTATTTATACTTCGCATCATTTGGCCGAAGCCGAAGATTTTTGTTCCAATATAGCCATTTTAGACAGAGGCAGAATTTTTGCACAAGGATCACCGGAAAGCTTAATTCATTCAACACAAGAAGCCAGAAATCTCGAAGATGTTTTTATTTCATTAACCGGTAAAGACTTTAGAGATGATATATAAAATTTGGATGTCGGTTGTAAAAGAATTTCTTCTGCTAAAAAGAGATTTAGGCGGATTGATCATTTTATTTATCATGCCTTTGGTTTTGGTTATCACTGTTACTTTAATTCAGGACAGTACTTTTAAAACCGTTAGTGATTCTAAAATTCCTATTTTATTGGTTGATAATGACAAAGGTTCTGTTTCTAAAACCGTTTTTGACAATTTAGAAAAAAGCAGCTTATTTAATGTAGTTACTCAAATTGACGACAAACCAATTACCGAAGAAATTGCAAAAGAAGCTGTTTACAAAGGAAAATTTCAATTAGCAATTGTAATTCCGCAACATTTAAGTACTGATTTGCAGGCCAAAATTGACCAGAATGTCGAAAAAATTGTCAGCAGTATGGGCTTGACAGACAGTGCTGCAATAGTTACACCTTCTCGAATAATCAAAGAAAAGGAAGTGAAATTATATTTTGACCCGGCGGTTCAGATGAGTTTTAAAAATGCTGTGATGAGTTCGATCGACAAAATGATTTCGCAGATCGAAACCAAATCTATTTACACGACTTTTCAGAATCAGTTAGGCGAAGGAACTACTTCATTCGAGCAAAAGAGTTTTATTACTTTTAAAGAAATAATTCCGAAAATAAACGACAAAGAAGTTCTTCCAAATTCGGTACAGCATAATGTACCGGCCTGGACGCTTTTTGCAATATTTTTTATCGTACTTCCGTTGTCTATCAATATAGTAAAAGAAAAATCACAAGGAACATTTGTTCGATTATTAACCAATCCGGTTTCTAATCTGATTGTCATTATCGGAAAAACGATTACGTATGCTGTAATCTGTATGATTCAGTTTTATATGATGGTTGCCGTTGCTGTTTTTCTATTTCCGCATATTGGTTTGCCTTCCTTAAATATCGAAGGGCATTTGATTTTAATGAGTGTCGTAGCGTTATTTTCTGGTTTTGCTGCAATCGGATTCGGAATTTTGTTGGGAACCGTTGCCAGTACACAGGAACAATCGGCTCCTTTTGGCGCAACAAGCGTTATTATCTTAGCCGCTGTGGGCGGAGTTTGGGTTCCGGTTTTTGCCATGCCAAAAATCATGCAGATAATCGCAAAATCGTCACCAATGAACTGGGGATTGGACGCTTTTTATGATGTTTTATTGCGTAACGCATCTCTATTAGAAATCATTCCGAAAATAAGTTTATTGTTTTTGTTTTTTATAATTACAACCTGGATCGCATTATTTTATGACAAGAAAAAAAGAACAGTTTAACGAGGCGACTCACCTGACCGTTTCTCACGAAATCAGAATTCGTTTTAACGAAACTGACCCGCTTGGAATCGTTTGGCATGGCAATTATATCACCTATTTTGAAGATGGGCGTGAAGCCTTTGGACGCAAACACGGACTTACTTATCTGGATATTGGCAATACAGGTTATACAACGCCAATCGTAAAATCGAAATGCGAGCATAAATTGTCTTTGCGTTACGGCGATGTCGTGACAATCGAAACAACTGTTGTAGACACTCCGGCTGCAAAAATGATTTACCGTTTTAAAATTATAGATGTGAAAGGCGAAGTAGCCTGCACAGGCGAAACTGTTCAGGTTTTTTTAGATAAAGAAGGAAATTTAATGCTGACAAATCCTCCTTTTTATGAGGAATGGAAACGAAAAGTCGGGTTATCGAAATAGAACACTAAATTCATTACCTGCAAGGTTTTTCAAAACCTTGTAGGTATAAGTTTTAAAGAAACTAGTAAAATGAAATCAAGCATACCTACAAGGTTTTGGAAACCTTGC
Source organism: Flavobacterium sp. 1355 (assembly GCF_017833415.1). Classification (GTDB taxonomy): domain Bacteria; phylum Bacteroidota; class Bacteroidia; order Flavobacteriales; family Flavobacteriaceae; genus Flavobacterium. Next base: position 190,536 of record NZ_JAFICC010000002.1, read on the forward strand.
ACGAATAAATAATATAAATTCGCTTAATCTGCAAAATCTGTGTGAAATTTTTTTCAGATAAAGTTTTTAAAATAAATGCCTACAAGGTTTTGGAAACCTGGCAGGAGAGAAATAGAAATCATAAATGTTAAGAGAAATATACATAACCGAAACAAATTGTATCACGCCTTTGGGTTTTGATGTCGAAACCAACATCGAAGCGATTCTTCGTGGTGATTCTGGTATTCAGCTTCATAATGATATTTCTTTGATGCCAAGTTCATTTTATGCTTCGATTATTCATGATGAAAAAATAAACAGTGCTTTTGCTAAAATCAGCACCGAAACCAAATATTCACGTTTAGAAAAAATGATGATTTTGGCTTTGGAGCCGATTATCAAAAATTCAGGAATTGAATTAAACTCTAAAACGGCTTTTATACTTTCTACCACAAAAGGAAATGTTACTGCTTTGAAAAACGATTCTGAAGAAAATTTTAATAATGCCTATTTAGATGTTCTGGCAAAAAACATTTCAGATTTCTTCAAGTTTCAGACACAGCCAATTGTCGTTTCAAATGCTTGTGTTTCCGGAATTTTAGCGGTTTCTATTGCTAAAAGAATGATTCAGTCAGAGCTTTACGACTCTATTTTTATTGTGGCTGGTGACGAAGTTTCAGAATTTGTTTTATCCGGTTTTAATGCATTTCAAGCCATGAGCGATTTGCCTTGCAAACCGTATTCTAAAAACAGAACCGGAGTAAGTTTGGGCGAAGCAACGGCAGCCGTTTTAATTTCGGCGGAAGCCAAAAACGCTAAAATTAAAGTAATCGGCGACAGCTCAATAAACGATGCAAATCATATTTCGGGTCCGTCCAGAACCGGTGAAGGTTTGTTCAGAAGTATTCAGAATGCTTTGAAAGAAGCTCAGATTGAAGCCGATAAATTAGATTATATTTCTGCACACGGAACGGCAACTCCGTTTAATGATGAAATGGAAGCTATTGCGTTTAGTCGCCTAGGTTTACAAAATGTTCCGGTAAATAGTTTAAAAGGTTTTTACGGCCATACCTTAGGCGCTTCGGGATTATTAGAAACGGTAATTGCGATTGAATCTGCCCATCAAAATAAACTTTTTGAATCGAAAGGTTTTGATGAAATTGGGGTGAGCGAAACAATAAATATTATTGAGAAAAATGAAGAGGCAACTATTGAGTATTTTTTGAAGACGGCTTCTGGATTTGGAGGTTGTAATACGGCGGTTGTTTTTGAGAAATTGAAATGAGAAGTTTAAAAAATTTAAATATTAGAAAAAGTATTGAACAAAATAAATTAGTCTATTCTGAAGATTGGCTTGAGAAATTTGGGACAATAACTTTATATCTATTTTTTAGCTGGGGATTTCTAATGCCTTTTGTAGTTTATTTTAATCCTTATCGTGATTATTCAAAAACTGGAATTGAGTTTTACCTGCTTTTTATTTTTAGTTTATATTGTGCCTTTACAATTTACAGAAAAGCAACTGAAAAATGGCTAAGTAAAATTGTGAGCAAATACAATGCAGAAGAAAATAAATTACTCATTAATCAATACTGTGAAAAAAAAGGTTTTGAAAAACATAAAAATTCTGGAAATTTAATCATTTATAATAGTCTTAATCATTTGGCTATTAATCCAAGATTTCAAACAAGTAGAATATTTATTTTACACAAAAACGACATTTATTTTACAATGATTAAAGAAAATCAAAAAATGAATATTCCTGTTCTTTTTTCACAAATTAGTTTAAAGAAAGATATTAAAAATCTCTGTCAGAAATAAAATGACTCAAAACAAAACCTACATACAATCCTACATCACTATCCAAAACAACGAAATTGTTTTGAACGGAAATTCTCTATTCAAAATTGAACCAACCGATTTTGGTGATTTCTCTAAACAAGCGTATCGTAATTTTGAAATACAGTATCCAAAGTTTTTCAAAATGGATGCTTTGAGCAAACTGGCTTTTTTAGGCTCTGAATTGCTTTTGAGTCCGATAATTTTGACTGAGCAGGAAAATAATATCGCTTTGGTTTTGGCCAATAAATCATCCAGTTTAGATACCGATGTAAAATATCAGGAATCGATTTCAGACAAAGAAAACTATTTTCCGAGTCCGGCGGTTTTTGTTTATACGCTGCCAAATATTTGTCTGGGCGAAATAAGTATTCGCCATCAGCTGAAAAGTGAGAATTCTTTCTTTATATTTGATGTTTTAAACGCCGAATTTTTGTCTAAGTATTCGGAGATTCTGTTAAACACAAATAAAGCTGATTCTGTTTTGTGCGGTTGGGTGGAGTATTTTAATGACAATTATAAAGCTTTTCTTTGCCTTATAAGCAAAGAGGAAAACGAGAAATATAGAAACGAAAATATCAATACATTATATAATAAATAATCATGGAAGCATTAAAAGAAGAATTAAAAAATAAAATTATTACCACTCTAAATCTTGAAGATATCGCAATCGAAGACATTGCAGATAACGATCCTTTGTTTGGAGACGGTTTAGGTTTAGACTCGATTGATGCACTTGAATTGATCGTGATTTTAGATAAAGATTACGGAATTAAATTAGTAGATCCGAAAGAAGGAAAAACCATTTTCCAGTCGATCGAAACTATGGCGGCTTATATTAGCGCTAATAGAACTAAATAGTATTGTAGATTTTAGATTTCTTACATAGAAATATTCAAAATCAAATTCTAAAAAATCTAAAATTTCAAGAATCTTTGTCAAAGTTTTAAACTTTGACAAAGATTGAATAATCTACAATCTAAAATCATAAATCTAAAATGACTAAAGGTGTTGCAATAACGGGAATGGGAATTATCTCTTCGATCGGAAATTCGGTGGAAGAAAACTACCATTCGTTAATCGAAAATAAAATCGGGATTTCCCGTATCGCTAATATTTCTACAGTTCATGCGGATGTTATTAAGGTGGGTGAAATCAAAAAAACCAATGAAGATCTTATCAATGAACTGCAATTAAACAGCGATAATAATTTTTCGAGAACCGCTATGATTGGTACTTTGGCAGCAAAACAAGCTGTTGAAAATGCCGGCATTACATCAATCAACGAATTTAGAACCGGACTTATTTCTGCTACCAGTGTGGGTGGAATGGACATGACGGAAAAACATTATTACGATTATTTTGAAAAACCGGAACTTGTAAAATATATTGCCTGCCATGACGGCGGAGATGTTGCTGATAAAATTGCCGAAGAACTGGGCTTAAAAGGAATGGTTTCGACTATTAGTACGGCTTGTTCTTCTGCTGCGAATGCAATTATGCTTGGCGCGAGATTGATTAAAACCGGAAAATTAGACCGTGTAATTGTGGGCGGTGCCGATGCCCTGTCAAAATTTACCATCAACGGATTTAAGACTTTAATGATTTTATCTGACGATTATAATCAGCCTTTTGACAATAACAGAAAAGGATTAAATTTAGGAGAAGCAGCTGCTTTTTTGGTTTTAGAATCGGATGAAATTGTAGCAAAACAAAATAAAAAAGTGTTGGCAAGAGTTTCCGGTTACGGAAATGCCAATGATGCTTTTCACCAAACGGCTTCTTCAGAAAATGGAGACGGTGCTTACCTTGCAATGAAAAAAGCTTTTGAGGTTTCGGGTTTAAAACCTTCTGAAATTGATTATATCAACGTTCACGGAACTGCAACGCCAAATAACGATTTATCTGAAGGAAGAGCTTTACTCCGAATTTATAAAAATGAAACTGTTCCGGATTTTAGTTCGACAAAACCTTTTACAGGTCATACTTTAGCGGCCGCTGCTGCGATTGAAGCCGTATACAGCATTTTGGCAATTCAGAATAATGTGGTGTATCCGAATTTGAATTTTAAAACGCCAATGGAAGAGTTTGATTTGAAACCGGAGACTTCTTTAAAAAATAAAAACATCGAACACGTTTTGTCCAACTCTTTTGGTTTTGGAGGAAATTGTTCTACTCTTATATTTTCAAAAAGCAAATGAAAAAGACGTATATAAATGGAGTAGGCTGTATTTCGACTCAAAAAACATTTGATACTGTTTTTTTGGAAGCTGCTGCTGTAAATCACGACGAAAATGTACTGGCCATTATACCGCCGGCTTACAAAGAATACATTTCGCCTGCCGCAAGCCGACGCATGGCAAAAGGCGTGAAAAACGGAATTGTAGCTTCGGCTTTGGCCATGAAAGATGCCAATGTTGAAAAAGTCGATGCCATTATTACCGGAACTGGTTTGGGATGCATCGAAGATTCTGAAAAATTTCTGAAAAGTATTTTGGATAATAAGGAAGAGTTTTTGACACCAACTTCTTTTATTCAGTCTACCCATAATACAGTTGGCGCACAGATTGCACTTTTACAGCAATGTAAAGGTTATAATTTTACGTATGTAAACGGTGCAGTTTCTTTTGAATCGGCACTTATTGATGCCAAAATGCAGATTGAAGAAGAGGAAGCCAATTCAATTTTAGTTGGAGGTGTTGATGAAAACGGAGAGTATACCACTTCGCTTTTCAAACTAAATGGACGCATAAAAGCAGATAACACTGCTCCTTATGATGTTCTAAATTCTACAACAAGCGGAGCGGTTTATGGTGAAGGTGCCAGTTTTTTTGTTTTAGAAAATGAACGAAAAGATAATACATATGCAGAACTTTTGGATATCGCCATTGTAAATACACTGGAGGAAAATGAAATTGAAACAGAAATTACCTCTTTTTTAAAATCAAATAATCTGGAAATTTCAGCTGTCGATGCCTTGGTTTTAGGTTTTGACGGAAATACTGATTTTGAAAATTATTATAAAAATCTGGCTGATAATGCTTTTGCCCAAACTCCTGTTTTATACTACAAACATTTGAGTGGAGAATATGATACCGCATCTGCTTTTGCATTTTGGATGGCAGCTAAAATTTTGAAAACACAGGAAGTTCCAAAAATCGTAAAAGTAAATTCTGCTGAAAAACCAGCTTACAGAACCATTTTATTGTACAATCAATTAAATGGAAAAAATCATAGTTTTACGTTACTTTCAAAATGATAACGCATAAAAACATCTCAATATTTTTTATTTTATTGTTGCTTTTACTGCTTCTTTTGAATCTCTATGTGGCAATAAATGTGTGGTGTTTTTTTGTTGTAATTTTAATCTGGATAGGAATAAACGCAATTGGTTCTTCAAGAATTTCTTCTGATTATCATGTAAAAGCTTTCTGCAATAATTCATTAGAAACAGAAAAAAAAATTGCACTTACTTTTGATGACGGCCCGAGTGAATTTACTTTGGAAGTGTTAGAGCTTCTGAAAAAATACAATGCAAAAGCTACTTTTTTCTGCATTGGAAAAAACATCGAAAAGCATCCCGAAATTGTAAAACAAATTATTGCTGAAGGTCATTTGGTCGGAAATCATTCCTATTCTCATTCTAAATTTTTTGATTTTTATAATGCCAGACAAATCAAAGAAGAAATTCAGAAAACAGATGAACTCCTGGAAAAATTCACTTCAAAAAAAATAAATTTTTTTCGTCCGCCTTACGGTGTTACAACTCCATCGATTCGACGGGCTTTGAAAATTACCGGCCATAAAACAATTGGCTGGAATATTCGTTCTCTTGATGGGGGAACAAAAAATCAGGAATTAATTTTGAACCGAATTATAAAACGGGTTTCTCCGGGCGGAATCGTACTTTTGCACGATACGGCTTTACACTCTGTTTTGGTATTGGAACAGTTTTTGCAATTTTTACAGCAAAACAATTATAAAGTGATTTCGATTGAAGAACTTTTGAATCTTAAAGCTTATGAAATTGAACGCTGATAACGCTGATTCGCTAAAGCGAAAACGCGGATAAAAACGGATTTTTTTATGATCTGTGGCAATCATTTAATCTGTGGCAAAATATTTCAAAGCACAACTTTTAAAAATATGAAAACTAAAATAGCACTATTAATTCTATTTCTTTCAGGCAATTTGTTTGCTCAGGAACAAAAAATGACTGCTGCAGAAATTGCTTCTTTTAAAGAAGATGTAAATGTGGTTTCTAAAAAAATCAAAACCTTAAGTACCGATTTTGTTCAGTATAAACATTTGGATTTTTTGTCGAAAGATATTGAAACCTCTGGAAAAATGCTTTTTAAAGAGCCTTCGCTGCTTTCATGGCAATATAAAAAACCATACAATTACAGCATTGTTTTCAAGAACGGAAAAATTCTGATTAATGACGAGGGAAAGAAAAGCGCAGTTGATATTGGAAACAGCAAAATCTTTGCGCGAATCAACAAATTAATTGTCGGAAGCGTGAGCGGCAATATGTTTGACGACAAAGAATTTACGATTTCGTATTTTAAATTAAAAGGTCAGAATCTGGCAAAATTTGTTCCCAAAGATGCGACATTGAAAAAATACATCAAACAAATTGAGTTGACTTTTGATAAAGAAGAAGCAACCGTTCTTCAGGTAAAATTATTAGAATCCTCTGAAGATTATACCCGAATTGTACTAAAAAATAAAGTAATCAATGCAAAAATCGACGATTCAGTTTTTACTAATTAATTGCTTTCTGGCAATTGTCTTAGTTTCTTGTGGCTCAGTCACAAAAAATTATACACCAAAAAAATTAGACAAAACGTCTTATCAATCGCCGTATTTTTCAGATTCAAAAACCGATTACGTTTACAAAACAAATATTACCGTTTATGGCAATGAATTGTCTGGAATTTTTATTGCCAAAAAAATAAATGATACGATTCACCGCGTTGTTTTTACCACTGAATTCGGTAATAAATTACTTGATTTTGAAATTTCCGAAAAAAGTTTTAAAGTCAATTCCATCGTATCAGAATTAGACCGAAAAATCCTGATTAATACCTTAAAAGAAGATTTTAGATTATTGCTTAAAAAAGAATATCTGATTCAGGAACAATTTGAAAATGAATCAGATAACATTTATAAATCAGCAGATGGAAAACGTGATAATTATCTGTTTTTGTCCAAAAAAGATCAAAAATTTGAAAAACTCATTCATGCTTCAGCAACAAAAGAAAAAATAACACTTACATTTAGTTCAGAAAACAATATTTTTGCCGAAAGAATTCAGATTGTGCATCAAAATATTAAATTGAAAATTGAGTTAAATTATTTTAAGCCAGAGTAAAATTTAAGCAAACCATTAAATCAAACCAAGATGAAAAAAATAATTCTAATTGCTTTCGCTTTTTATATCGGAATCATTGCTGCCCAGGCGCAAGTTAGTGTAAATCCGGGTCTTAGAGGAGGTCTTAATCTTTCGAGATTAACAAACATTGATTATAACAATACTAAATCTGATTTTTATATTGGAGGGTTTGTAAACATAAAATTCAACAAATATGTTTCTCTTCAGCCAGAGCTAAATTATTCCAGACAAGGTTCAGAAGGAAGAGAATATGCTCTTGGAAGTAACGCATACCGAAATGTAAATTACGATTTAAATTATATAACGCTTGGAGCGCTGGCAAAGTTTAATTTTAAGGGAAGTGGATTTCATGTATTAGCCGGACCTTCATTTGATTTTAAAACAGATGATAACTTTGGCGATTTTGGGTACAGACCTGTTAATTTTGATTTAGCTTTTGTGGGCGGCCTTGGGTACACGTTACCAAACGGGTTAACATTTGAAGCAAGAATTAAACAAGGTTTAATTGATATTTATGGTTACGATGGTCTTGATTATGATGAAAATGGAGATTATTATTACGATGATATTATTCTGAATCAGGTTTTTCAAATTGGTATTAGTTATACTTTTAAAATGAAATAAAAAACGAATGGTTCTACACGATTTTTACAAAATACTTTCGGAAGAAAAAATATCCGATTCTAAATATGCCATTACGATTTTGGTCAATGAAAAACATGATGTTTTTAAAGGCCATTTTCCTGGGAACCCTATTATGCCTGGCGTATGCATGATTCAGATAATTAAGGAACTCACTGAATCTATTACAAAAAGTACGCTGATGATTCAGACACTTTCAAATGTAAAATTCATGGCGCTTATTAATCCTGAAGCTACTCCGGAATTGCGTTTAGAACTTGATGTTGTTATTAGTGAAGATAATTTGGTTAAAGTGAAAAACACTACTTATTTTAACGACACTGTTGCTTTGAAGTTAAGCAACACTTATAAAAAATTATAATTATGAAACTATTACTGACATTGTTTATATGGATTAATTTTACGGCTGTTCCCGATCTGGCGAGCATACGCAAAATGTATACTGAGGCTCCTAAGTCTGAAGCTGGTGCCAAAGATTTTGTAGAAAAACTTTCGGGTATTTCAAATAATGATGATAAAATTATGGTGGCTTACAAAGCTGCCTCAATTTTACTGGACTCAAAATATGAGAAAAAACTAGGCGAAAAAATCAGCCGTTTTAAAGAAGGTGCAAAATTGCTTGAAGCTACAATTGCAAGTGAACCAAACAATATCGAAATCAGAATGATTCGCCTGAGTATTCAGGAAAATGTTCCCGGAATTACAGGCTATAAAAAAAATATAAAAGAAGACAAAAAATACCTTACGGCCCATTATGCTGAACAAAGCGGCCCTTTGAAAGAATATTTGAAAGACTTTGTATTACAGTCTAAAAGTTTCTCCGAAAAAGAAAAACAATTCGTAAAGTAGGTAAATAAAGCTATCTATGAACCCTACTCTATCTCAGCAGGAATTATTAAATTCAACACATTTTTGCGTTATTGTACCCACGTACAATAATCACAAAACGCTAAAAAGAGTTTTGGATTCTGTTTTAGAATTTACCAAAAATGTCATTATTGTTAATGATGGCTCAACCGATGGGACAGGTGAAATCTTAAATGAATATGCGTATTTAACTCAAATTCATCACACCAAAAATTTGGGTAAAGGGATGGCTTTGCGAAATGGCTTCAAAAAAGCAATTGAACTTAGTTTTGAATATGCGATTACCATTGATTCAGATGGTCAGCACTTTCCTTCTGACATTCCGAATTTTATTGCTGAAATTCAGCAGCAGCCAAATTCATTGTTGATTGGAAGCCGGAATATGGCACAGGAAAACGTGCCTAAAAAAAGCAGTTTTGGCAATAAATTTTCAAATTTCTGGTTCAAATTCGAAACGGGAATTAAACTTAGTGACACGCAATCCGGTTTTAGGCTTTATCCTTTAAAATTAATCCCAAAATTATTTTATACCAATAAATTCGAGTTTGAAATTGAAGTAATTGTGCGTTCTGCCTGGAAAGGAGTTGTTGTCAAAAACATTCCGATTCAGATTTTATACGATCCGGCAGAAAGGGTTTCACATTTTCGTCCATTCAAAGATTTTACCCGAATCAGCATCTTAAATACTGTTCTGGTCATAAATGCAATTTTATATATCAAGCCCAGGGATTTCTTTAGGAAAGCAAAAAAAAAAGGTTTTAAAAAATTCTTTCTGGAAGATATTTTAGAAAGCAATGATTCTAATTTCAAAAAGGCTGCTGCAATTGCATTGGGAATTTTTATCGGAATGTCTCCTTTTTGGGGATTACAAACGGTATTACTTTTGTTTTTTGCCACCATACTCAGGCTCAATAAAGTCATTGCTTATTTGTCTTCTAATGTGAGTTTTCCTCCTTTTATCCCTTTTATTATCTATGGATCACTAAAAATGGGAAGCTATTTTGTATCCAACGAAAGTACCTTGGTATTAGATAGTTCTCTTACGTTTGACGATATTCAGAAAAATGCAACACAATATATCGTCGGAAGTCTTATTTTAGCATCAGTTTCTGCCATAACTGTCGGACTCTTAAGTTATTTGCTTTTAACTGCATTTAGTAAAAAGCGTATACCATAAAATCTGTTTATCTTAGCCAGGAATTACACGAATTCACACGATTTTTTTTTTATAAATTCGTGGTTATCATAATGGATAGTAAAATTTGAATCTGGCCGTTAAATTGTAAGCATTACGATTATTTCATTATAAAACCTGAAATAAAACTGATGTTAATTCGTGGCAAAAAAAAATTATAATGCATCGTTATTTCTATGTCACTCATTTATTTGTAAACCGCAGAAAATCGTTATCGGTTTTACTGGCTTTACTTATGCTTATTCTTTTTGGCTTTTTTGCATCACAGCTTAAATTTGAAGAAGACATTACCAAACTTATCCCAACAAACGATAAGTCTGATGTTACGGCAAAAGTTTTGAAACAACTTAATTTTGCTGATAAAACTACGGTTATTTTCAAACTGGAAAAAAATGGTACAGAAGAAGATTTAAAAGAAATGGCAACTATTTTTTCTGATAGTGTTGCTCTGTCCTGCAAACCATATATCACAGGAGTTCAGGGAAAAATTGACGAAGAAAATATTCAGGAAACGATTGATTTTGTCTATAACAATCTTCCTCTTTTTCTGGAAAACAAGGATTATGCTGCAATTCAGAATAAACTTCAGAAAGACAGTATTGCGGCAACCGTTCAGGGAAATTATAAATCGATTATCTCGCCTTCCGGATTTGTAACCAAAGATTTTATTCTTCAGGATCCGCTTGGGATTTCTTTTATTGCTTTAAAAAAATTACAACAACTCAATGTAGGAGACGATTTTACGCTCAGCAATGGTTTCATAATGACAAAAAACAAAAAGGAATTATTGCTTTTTATTACCTCCAGTCTTCCATCGAGCGAAACAGAAAAAAACACTCTTTTTGCTGCCAGACTAAAATCAATTCAGGAAAATTTAAATCAGAAATTCAAAAATAAAACTTCAATCAGTTATTTTGGCTCTGCCCTTATTGCTGTTGCAAACGCCAATCAGATTAAAAGCGATATTATTTTAACAACATCAATTGCAATGTTTACACTGATGTTGATTTTGATTTTATTTTATAAAAAAGTATTAATTCCGTTAATTATTTTTCTTCCAACTGTTTTCGGTGCTTTGTTTGCTGTGGCATTTTTATACTTTGTAAAAGAACAAATTTCTGCCATTTCTTTGGGAATCGGATCTATTTTACTGGGCATTACAATCGATTATTCGATTCATATCCTGACGCATTACAAACATAACAGTGATGTCAAAACATTGTACAAAGACATTACGATGCCTGTCATTATGAGCAGCTCGACTACTGCTGTTGCTTTTTTATGTCTTCTTTTTGTAAAATCTGATGCACTAAATGACTTAGGAATTTTTGCTGCCGTAATTGTGATGGCTTCCGCATTTTTCTCTCTTTTGATTGTTCCCCATTTGTATAAGCCAACAGAAAATCCTGAAGAACACAAAAAAAATGTGATTGATAAACTGGCGCATTTTTCATTTCATAATAATAAGTTCCTGATTGGTTTTTGTATCCTGATTACAATTATATGCTTTTTCACTTATAATAATGTCGGTTTTAATAATGATTTGTCTCAACTAAATTTTGTTCCAAAAGAAATAAAAGCCGCCGAGAAAGATCTTGAAGAAAGCTCGAGTTTAACGTCAAAAACTATTTATGTTGCTTCGTACGGAAAAAGCATGGAGGAAGTTTTGCAAAACAACAGTCATCTTTTTTCTGATTTGTCTGCAGCAAAACAGGAAAACAAAATTTTAAATTTCAGTTCCGTTGGTGGTATTATGCTTTCGCAGGCAGCGCAACAAGAAAAAATCGATAAGTGGAATTCATTTTGGGATGCTAATAAAAAGCAACTTTTAAAATCACAATTAATTTCTGAAGGTTCAAAACTCGGTTTTAAACCAACAACTTACTCCGGTTTTTTTGATCATCTGGATTTTGAGTTTAAACCCATTTCAGCTGATGATTATTTAAAAATTAAGGCTTTGCAACTGCATGAATTTGTAACTCAAAAAAATGGTTTTTATACGATTTTGACTTTGGTAAAAGTAACGCCGGAACAACGCGATTCTTTTGTAAAATCGGCTGATACCAAAAAGAATGTGATTGCAATTGACCGTCAGCAAATGAATGAAACTTTTTTCAGCACATTAAAAACCGATTTCAATTCGCTAGTAAATTATTCTTTTGTTGCCGTTATCCTGATTCTGTTTTTCTTTTTCAGAAGAATCGAACTGGTAATCGTGAGCTGTATTCCAATTGCTTTAACCGGAATTGTAACTGCCGGAATTATGGGAATATTTGGCATTCAGATGAATATTTTCAGTATGATTGTCTGTACTTTGATTTTTGGTCACGGTGTCGATTTTAGTATTTTCATGACAAGTGCACTTCAAAAAGAATATACTAACGGAAAAAATGAAATTGCGATTTACAGAACATCCATAATTCTGGCTGTAATTACAACTATTTTAGGAATCGGTGCGATGATTTTTGCCAAGCATCCTGCTTTGAGATCTATTTCGTCGGTTTCGCTAATTGGGGTTTTTGCCGCCTTGATTATTACGTTTATTTTTTATCCAATTTTGTTTAAATTATTTTTATCAAACCGCTCTAAAAAAGGAAATGCACCGTTTGAATTACGTAGTTTAATACACGGAATTATTTCATTTGCGTACTATGGGCTTGGTGGATTTTTAATGTCGCTTTTCAGTCTGATCATTATGCCGATTCTGCCAATTAGCGAACAAAAGAAAATGAAAGGGTTTCGATATGTGATTTCCAAATTCATGAAATCTGTATTGTATTCAAATCCTTTTCTTCATAAAAAAGTCATTAATAAATTCAATGAAAATTTTGATAAACCTGCTATCATAATTGCCAATCATTCTTCTTTTATAGACATTCTGGCAATGGGAATGCTGAGTCCTAAAATTATATTTTTGGTAAATGACTGGGTTTATAACTCCCCTATTTTTGGAGGTGCAGTAAGAAAAGCAGGTTTTTATCCTGTTTCTGAAGGAATTGAAGGCGGTGTTGAACATTTGCGCCAGAAAGTAAACGAAGGTTATTCGATAATGATTTTTCCGGAAGGAACACGTTCAGAAAGCAATCAGGTTAAACGTTTTCATAAAGGTGCTTTCTATCTTGCCCAGGAATTTAATCTGGATATTGTTCCGGTCTTGATTCATGGCGCTTCAGAAGCAATTCCTAAAGGAGATTTTGTTATTCACAGCAGTACTCTTACTGTTTCTATTTTAGAACGAATTACTCCTGAAAATCTTTCTTTTGGAAAAAATTACGCCGAAAGAACAAAACAGATTGGAGCGTTTTTTAAAGAAGAATTTCATAAAATTCGTCAGGAGCTGGAAGGTGTCGAATATTGGAAAAAAATGCTTGTTCACAGTTATGATTACAAGGAAACTGAAATAATACATAGCGTAAAAGACAATCTCAAAACCCATTTAGAAACTTATTATAAACTCAATAAATATCTTTCGGCGAAAGCCAGAATATTACATTTATTTAATGATTACGGTCAGTTGGATGTCTTGCTTACTTTACAGGAACCACAGCGAAAAATATATTCTTATACTGCAGATGAAGAAAAACTCACTGTTGCCAAAACCAATTATGTCGTTAGAAAAAGAAAAATTTATTATCTTGAAAATCCGGAAACTGCATTGGAAAATCAATACGATACCGTTTTGATTTCTGATGAAATTTATAAACATGATCTTGAGAAAATTATTTCGGTGTCATCATCGTTTATTTTAATTGATTGTCCGGGTTTAAAAACGACTTTGATAAACTTTGGTTTTGAGTCTGTTCTAGATGAAAATTCAATAATCATTTTAAAGAAAAACCAGAATGAAAGAGCACTATGATGTTGTAATTGTCGGCAGCGGTTTAGGCGGATTAGTTTCGTCGGTAATTCTGGCTAAAGAAGGCTACAGCGTTTGTGTGCTCGAAAAGAACAATCAATATGGCGGAAACCTGCAGACTTTTGTGCGTGACAAAACCATTTTTGATACCGGAATTCATTACATAGGCGGTTTGAGTGAAGGACAGAATCTTTATAAATATTTTAAATATCTGGACATAATTGATCATTTGAATTTAAAAAAAATGGACGAAAATGGTTTTGATATTATTTCCTTTGGTAATGATAAAACCGAATATCCGCACGCGCAGGGTTATGAAAATTTTGTAAAACAATTAGAAAATTATTTTCCCGACGAAAAAACAAATCTTGAAGAATACTGCCAAAAAATAAGGTTAATCTGCGACTCTTTTCCGCTGTATAATTTAAACTGGCAGGGCAAATATGATAATGCTATTTTAGAATTAAATGCCAAAAGCACAATTGATGAATTTACTGAGAATGAAAAACTAAGAGCTGTATTGGGAGGCTCTAACTTTTTGTATGCCGGAATTCCCGATAAATCTCCCTTTTATGTTCATGCCCTTTCTGTAAACTCCTATATTCAAAGCTCCTGGCGCTGCCTTAATGGTGGAAGCCAGATTACAAAACAGCTTTTAAAGCAACTGAAAAAACATGGTGGAGAGTTTTATAAACGCAAGGAAGTAATTCATTTTTCTGTAGAAAATAATAAAGTGACTTCTGTAAAAATGAAAGACGGAACTGAAGTTTCGGGAACTTATTTTATTTCGAATATTGAACCAAAAACCACATTAAAAATGGTGGGTGAAGAGTGTTTCAGAAAATCATTTTACAGTCGGATCCAAAGTCTGGAGGGTGTAATCTCTGCTTTTAGCCTTTATATTGTTTTTAAACCAAAATGTTTCAAATATATCAACCATAATTATTATCATTTTAAAGATAGTAATGATGTCTGGACTGCGCATGACTATGATGAAAATTCCTGGCCCAAAGCTTATATGGCGTCTATGAACGCTTATAAACAAGATGAAGAATGGGCAGAAGGGATGACTTTTATCACGTATATGAAATATGACGATGTTTTGCCCTGGGCAGATACTTTTAATACGGCTGCTGAAGAAAATGACCGTGGAGAAAGTTATGAAGAATTTAAGTCCAGAAAAGCCACTGTTTTTTTAAATGAAATTGAAAAAAAATTTCCTGAAATCAGAGATTGCATAAAATCTGTACATACTTCATCACCACTTTCTTATCGGGATTATATTGGCGGGGACAGAGGCAATATGTATGGTTATGTCAAGGACTCAAATAATCCGATGAAAACCCTCATTGCATCAAAAACAAAATTAGATAATTTGTATCTTACTGGTCAGAGTATCAATATGCATGGTGTTTTGGGCGTAACGATCGGAGCTGTTGTAACCTGCTCAGAAATTCTCGGAAAAGAATATCTGGTAACCAAAATTAATAAGGCATCTGAATAAAAAAGCAAAATGAAGAATCGAATTAAAATACTTTTCTTTTTAGGCTTCCTGTTGATGTTGGTTTCTTGCGGCATCTCAAAATCAAATCGTCATTTGCCGGACATAACCCATTACAATACAACAAAACCAGTTGTTACAAAAATTTCTGACACTGTTTTTGTTTCAGGAAAAAATTCGTTTTTAAAAAATAAACATGGTCTTTGGGAATTGTATGTCGAAGGTGATCCGCTCGAAATTGGGCTTACTACAGGCGCGCTGACTGATTCTCTTTTAAAAAAACAACAACAGATTTTTTTCTCCAAAGTACAAGATTTTGTTCCGTCAAAATTTCAGCAAAAGTTACTTCGGAATTTTCTAAGATGGTACAACAGAAAGTTATATCAGAATGTTGCCAAAGAATATCAGGCAGAAATTTATGGTGTTTCACAATATACTTCTCATGAGTTTGACAATTTAGCCCCCCCATACCAACGCAATTTGTATTTGCATGGAGCGCACGATATTGGTCATGCGTTACAGGATTTGGCTTTGGTTGGCTGTTCTTCTTTTGCAGCTTGGGGTGAAAAATCTGAAAATGGTAATTTAATTCTGGGTCGTAATTTTGATTTTTATATTAGTGACGCTTTCGCGGAAAATAAAATCGTAGCGTTTATAAAATCAAAAACGGGATATCCTTTTATGATGGTTACCTGGCCAGGGATGAGCGGCGCAGTTTCGGGAATGAATAAAGAAGGCTTGACAGTCACCATAAATGCAGGGAAATCAAAAATTCCGCTGGTGGCCAAAACTCCGATTTCTATTCTTACGAGAGAAATTTTAGAGCATGCAAAAAACATTGAGGAGGCAATTGCCATTGCCAAAAAAAGAAAAGTTTTTGTTTCTGAATCTATAATGGTCGGAAGTGCGAATGATAATAAAGCTGTTTTGATTGAAGTTTCTCCAAATAAAATGGATGTTTATACTGTTCCAAACAGCAATGAGCTAATTTGTTCTAATCATTTTCAGAGTGATGCTTTTAAGAACGATAAACGAAACCAATCGCAAATCATGAACAGTCATTCGAAATATCGTTTTGAAAGAATGCAGGAGCTTTTTCAGGAAAATCAAAAAATAAATCCTCAAATTGCTTCAGAAATTCTCAGAAACAAAGAGGGGCTGCAAGATATAGAATTGGGTTATGGAAATGAAAAAGCTCTAAACCAGTTGATGGCGCATCATGGAATTATTTTTAAACCAAAAGAAAAACGGGTTTGGGTTTCGGCAAATCCGTATCAGCTGGGAGAATTTGTGTGTTATAATTTAGACTCTGTTTTTGGTGAAAGAAAAAATCCTTTGATTTCATTTGAAGATGCCAACCTTACTATTGCCAAAGATCCTTTTATAGAAACGGCAGCATTCAAAAATTATCAAAAATTTAAAAAAGAGGATAATAAAATAGACCTTTTTCTAAAAAACAAAACAGAAATACCTGCTGATTTTATTCAGAACTACCAATCTTTAAACGCTGATTATTGGGTTGTATATTATAAAGCAGGATTGTATTTTTACCAAAAGAAAAACTTTGCTCTTGCTAAGGAAAATTTTGAAAAAGCAATGACCAAAGAAATTACAACTGTTCCTCAAAAAGAAGCAATTGAAAAATATTTAAAAAAAATCAAACGGAAATAAACATGATTCCATCAATAGAAAAGGATTCTTTAGAACAGATTAAAATTTTTCAGGAGCAAAAATTAACCGAACTTTTACAATATATCAGTAATAATTCTCCTTTTTACAAGAGACTTTTTGCAGGACAGAATATAGATATTTCTAAGATTAAAACTCTCGAAGATTTACAGCATTTACCGGTAACGACTAAAGAAGATTTACAAAAATACAATGATGATTTTGTGTGTGTGCCACAGTATAAAATTATTGATTACGCTTCTACTTCAGGTACTTTGGGAGATCCAGTTACTTTTGGTTTAACCGATTCTGATTTGGATCGATTAGCTTATAATGAAGCGATTTCGTTTGCTTGTGCTGGCATAAAAGAAGGTGATGTTGTACAGTTAATGACAACAATTGACCGGAAATTTATGGCTGGTTTAGCTTATTTTTTAGGGCTTCGAAAATTAAAAGTGGGCGTTATTCGGGTAGGTGCCGGAATTCCTGAATTGCAATGGGACTCTATTATAAAGTACAAACCTTCTTACTTAATTACCGTTCCTTCTTTTTTATTAAAGTTAATTGAATACGCCGAAATCCACGGAATTGATTACAATAATTCGAGTATAAAAGGTGCCATTTGCATTGGGGAATCTTTGAGAAATCAGGATTTTTCAATGAATACTTTATCTAAAAAAATAACAGATAAGTGGAATATCAAGTTGTTTTCAACATATGCTTCAACAGAAATGAGTACCGCTTTTACTGAATGTGAACACGGAATTGGAGGTCATCACCATCCTGAATTAATCATCACCGAAGTTTTGGATGAAAATAATAATCCGGTAAAAAATGGTGAGGCAGGAGAATTAACTTTTACAACTTTGGGCATTGAAGCGATGCCGCTATTACGTTTTAAAACCGGAGACATCGTGCAGCTTCATGACGGGCCATGCGCCTGCGGAAGAAATACTTTTCGTGTTGGTCCTGTTATTGGCCGCAAAAAGCAAATGATTAAGTATAAAGGAACAACGCTTTATCCACCTGCGATGAACGATGTTCTGAGTGATTTCGACAATATTGAAAATCATATTATCGAGATTTCCACCAATGATTTAGGTACTGATGAAATTGTGATAAAAATTGCCGTAAAAAATCAAACTCCTGAATTTTTGCAAGAAATAAAAGATCACTTTAGAGCTAAACTAAGAGTCACTCCAAAAATTGAGTTCTCCTCCAAAGAAATTTTAAATCCATTGGTTTTTAACCCAATGAGCCGAAAACCAATTCGGTTTTTTGATTATAGAGTTTAGAAAGGTACAAAGTAGCAATCCCGAAGCCTCGGACAAAGGGACAAAGGTTTTCTAATTGTCTGATAAAAACCTTTGTTCCTTTGTTGCTGTGAACCTTTGAACCTCAATTTGGTACAAATTAAACTAAATGTTGTAATTTTGCACAAAATATTGAAGATGGTCAAGATTGGCAACATAGAATTACCCGAATTTCCTTTATTACTCGCACCGATGGAAGATGTGAGCGACCCGCCGTTTCGCAAATTATGCAAGACGCATGGCGCTGACTTAATGTATTCAGAATTTATTTCGTCGGAAGGATTGATTCGTGATGCTATCAAAAGCAGAATGAAACTTGATATTTTTGATTATGAACGCCCTGTCGGAATACAGATTTTTGGCGGTGACGAAGAAGCAATGGCACTTTCTTCAAAAATTGTTTCTACTGTAAAACCAGATTTGGTGGACATTAATTTTGGCTGTCCGGTAAAAAAAGTCGTGTGTAAGGGTGCCGGAGCCGGAGTTCTAAAAGATGTCGACTTAATGGTACGGTTAACAAAAGCTGTTATTCGCAGTACTGATTTACCCGTTACAGTAAAAACACGTTTAGGCTGGGACGAAAGCTCTATTAATATTGATGAAGTTGCAGAAAGACTTCAGGATATTGGTGTGCAGGCTTTGACAATTCATGCCAGAACCCGTGCACAAATGTACAAAGGTCATGCAGATTGGTCTCACATTGCACGTGTAAAAAACAACCCAAGAATTACTATGCCTATTTTTGGAAATGGTGATATCGACAGTCCTGAAAAAGCACTAAAATATAAAAATGAATATGGGATTGACGGAATCATGATTGGCCGTGCCGCGATTGGTTATCCGTGGATTTTTGACGAAATCAAACATTTCTTTAAAACCGGAGAGCACTTACCTGCGCCAACTGTCAGCGATCGTGTTGATGCCGCAAGAAATCATTTGCAATGGTCGATGGACTGGAAAGGCGAACGTTTGGGAATTGTAGAAATGCGCCGTCATTATACCAACTATTTCAAAGGAATTCATTCTTTTAAAGAATATAAACAAAAACTTGTTACTACTGATGAACCAGAAATTTTGTTCGCTATAATGGATGAAATTAAAAAAGTTTATGCAGGATACGAATTTGTATAAAAATAAAAAAAGCCCCCAAATAGTGTCTAACTTTTTGGGGGCAGTTCAGATTGAAGATCCTTTTTTTATTATAATTATACTTGAGTACGTTTCCATTTTCCTCTTTTATAAAAGAAAATTCCCGTAAGTGTTATCGCCGTTTCTGCAACCGGAATTGCAATAAAAACTCCTGTTGGTCCCATATTAAAATGTTTTGCCAGGACATAAGCTAACGGAATCTGGAACAACCAGAATCCGAAGAAGTTGATTCCTGTTGGTGTCCAGGTATCTCCGGCTCCATTAAAAGTATTAATCAATACCATTCCAATTCCGTAAAAAACAAACCCAACGCTCATAATTTGCAGAGCTTCAACGGCAATTATTCTTACCATTTCGTCATTGGTAAAAAAGGAAATAATATACTTACCAAAGCACAATGTGATGATCATGATTGAAGCCATAAAAATAACATTATATTTTGCTGTTGTGTAAACAGATTTTTCAGCACGGTCGATTCGTTTGGCACCTAAATTTTGTCCAACCAAAGTTGCCGCGGCGTTACTTAATCCCCAAGCAGGAAGAATAAAAAACATCATAATTCTAAGTGCTGTCTGATATCCGGCAGACCCATGATCGCCTCCGGTTGTTGCCACCAATTGGGCAAGAAAGATCCAACTGCAGGATGCAATTACAAATTGCAGAACACCGGGCGCAGCAATTTTTATCAATGCTTTTATTTGTTTAAAATCGGGAATAAAATATGACGTAATAATTTTTAAAACTCCTCTTCCAAAAAACAAATGATACAATTGATATAAAACTCCGATGCTTCTTCCTAAAGTAGTTGCTATTGCAGCACCCGTTAATCCAAAAGCCGGAACAGGACCGAAACCGTTAATCAAAACCGGACACAAAATGATATTGCAAATATTGGCCAGCCAAAGACTTTCCATTGCTATAGTAGCATTTCCTGCTCCACGAAAAATTCCGTTAATCAAGAATAGAAGCATGATACACAAACTTCCTCCCAGCATAATTTGCGTAAAAATATAACCGTGCTCTGCAGCATCAACAGATGCTCCCATTAGGATAAGAATATCTTTGGCGTAAATAAAACCAAGAATACTCATTACACTATTTATTGCAAACGCTATAATAATGGCCTGCATACCTGCTTTTGCAGCTGCAATAGGATCTTTTTCACCAATACGTCTTGCTACAACAGCTGTTGCAGCCATACTGATTCCTATTGCAACCGAATAAACAATTGTAATTACAGATTCTGTTAAACCAACAGTTTGTATGGCAAAACTACTGTGTTCCAGATGTCCGACGAAATATAAATCGACAAGTGCAAAAACAGATTCCATCATCATTTCTAAAACCATCGGAATGGCCAGTAAAATGACAGCTTTTTTTATGCTCCCGGTTGTATAATCAAAAGATTTGTCTCCTATGATTGCTGATTGTAAAGTGGTAAAAATTTTAGAAAATAAACTTTCTTTTATGTTTGTCTCTGACATGATATAATAGGATAAATGATAGAAATGGTCCAGACTCATTTAGTGTCTGAACAGAAGAAAAAATTGTAAGTATCCTAATTATTAATAAAAATTAATTAGGATTAAACAGAAACAATCATATGCTTAAAGTTTTGAGACGATAAATATAAGTAATAATTTTTTAACAGAAAATTTTAATCTAACAGCTTTTCACTTACTCTGCTGCTGGCTATTAAAGAAGCCACAAAGCCAAGAGAAACAATAGTTCCCATTACCACAAATACATTTTCTAAAGTAAAAACTACAGGATAAGCCAAAGTCGGCGTTATCATAATTAGTTCATATTTTTGTTGAAGCAGCACTAAGATTATACCAAGGGCAAGGCCAATAATTCCGCCAAATATACTTAGCAAAGTTCCCTGAAGCAGAAATATTTTTCGCAAATGGCTAATATCTGTCCCCAGGTTAAAAAGCGTTTTGAGATTTCCTTTTTTGTCCAGGATCATCATAATCAATGCACCGATTAAATTAAAAAGAGCTACTATGATTACCAGAGTAAAAATGAGATAAACCGCAATATTTTCGGTGTTGAGCATTTTGTATAAAGACTCATTTAACTGTGCTCTGTTTTTTAATGTGATTTTGTTTCTGAAAATCTTTTTTAATTCTGAATTAATGGATTTTTCATCTGCATTTTCTTTTAGATTAAATTCGATTCCCGAAATCTGATTTGATTTGTACATCAATAATTCCTGCGCTAAACTTAAATCAGCAAATACATATTTAGAATCCAGATCTTCACTTATCGAATAAATTCCGACAGGAAGTACATCTGTTTTATTGAATGCTTCCTCAGGATTTTCAAAAGCTCCTTTTCCGGGTTTGGGTGCAAATATTTGTAATGGATTTTCAAAATCCAAAATTCCCATAGAAAAATCCCTTGCAATTCCATAACCAACAACCACCTGATAAGTATCGGGTTTTATCCACTGTCCATTAAACAGTTTTTTCTTAATGTCATTTACAACAACATAATTACTGTCAACTCCTTTTAAATTAGTAACTTGTTGTTTATCCTTAAACAAAAATAATACGCGTTCTTCGATAATTTTGGTGTACGAAGCAACGCCTTCAAGGTTTTTAATTTCTTTTTCCTGATTAGGAGTAATCAAAAATGATTTCCCGTAAGTACTGGTCAATTTTAGATCAGGATCAATTTCATTTGTAAACGAAAGACTAAAAACTTTTAATCCGCTAAAAACGGATAATACCACAAAAAGAGCCATTGTACCAACAATAATTCCCATGCTGGCAATGTAGTTGATAATATTTATAGCATTGTTTTTACTTTTGCTAAAAACATATCGTTTGGCTATGTAAAGGGGAAAATTCAATTTATGATTTTCTTCTTTTTTCTAAAAGATCTCTGTTTTCTATTGGGTTTTCTTTTCCGGCAAGAGCATTGTCTATTTTTTCGATATAATCTAAAGAGTCATCGATAAAGAAAACCAAATTTGGTACACGACGCAATTGTAATCTTACACGTTGCGATAAGTCATGTTTGATTAAAGTTGTATTGGATTTTATTCCTTCTAAAGTTTCCTTGGCTTTTTCCTGAGGAAAAATACTTAAATATACTGTTGCTACTGATAAGTCTGAAGTCACACTAACTTTGGATACCGAAATTACCAAATTACTGATTCCGTTTTTTCGCACTTCACCTTGCAAAATATCAACCAAATCTTTTTGGATGACACCGCCTATTTTTTTCTGTCTGTTTGTTTCCATAGTGCAAAAATACTATTTTAAAATTCAATCATACAATTTCAAATAAACAAAGGATGATTTTTACATTGTTATTTGTTTTTATCATTATCTAAATTTCTATGATACTATAAAATTAAAAAAAATATTATAATTAGAATTCTAAGAATTAATGTTTTAAAAATGATATAAGTCATATTTTTTATCAGAAATATTATACAAATTTGATATAAAATATAACAACTATCTATTATGAAAAAAAGAGAACCAATCAGTCATATAATGACTAAAAGTGTAGTTACAGTAAATCAAAATGATGACCTTAAAGAAGTTGTAGCAAAATTAAAATCAAATTCTATCCGCCATATTCCTGTCGTGAATGGGAAAGAGGTAATTGGTATAATAAGCCGCACTGATATAAATCGCTTAACTTTTGGCGCTCTGTTTGATGGTCAGGACGGAGCTGATGAAGCTATTCTGGATATGCTTACTATTTCTCAAATTATGACTTCAAAACCAAAAACTGTATCCTCGGAAACTGTTATCAAAGATTTAGCAGAAATTTTTGTGAAGGAAGAGTTTCATGCTTTGCCGGTGGTTGATAATGGTGTCTTAAAAGGAATTGTCACCACTACCGATGTTATCCGTTATTTATTAGAACAATATGATTAATTAGTTTTTTCAACAAAAAAGGGAGCAAAATTTGCTCCCTTTTTTGTTATCTGTTTTGTAACCATCCTTCCGGATTATTGTTTGATGTATTTTGAAGAATCAAAAACTTAATAATTGTTTTTCCTGTGTCTCCACTCGTTCTTACTTTTCCAATACTTTGTTTGATGTTTACTTTATCCCCTTTATTTACAAATACCTGGCTTAAGTTTTGATAAACGGTAAAATAATCTCCATGCTGAATCATAACCGCTCTGTTGATTGGTGATAAGACAATGATACTCGACACTTCTCCTTCAAATACCGCCCGGGCATTTGCTCCTTGTTCTGTAGTAATTTCTACTCCCGAATTGTGAACGGTTAAAGAAGGAACAAGAGGATGTGGCTGATCTCCGTAACCAAGTGATATAAATCCTTTTTCTACCGGCCATGGTAATTTTCCTCTGTTTGCTTTAAAGTCAGCAGCTAAAATCTTTCCCTCCGGAGTTAAAGCAATTTTTGATGAAGAAACCGGTCCTGTAGAAGCAGTTGATCCAGGATTGTCTTTCGCTTTTTCAAGAGCAGCTTTTCTGTTTGCTTCTGCAATAGCTTCACGAATTAAACGATCAATTTGTCTGTCAATTCTTTTTGCTTCCTGCTGCTTGCTTCTTGTATCGGCAATAATTTTATTTTTATCTTTTTTGATCGAATTAACAAGTTTTTGCTGTTCTTTTTTCTCAGCTTCTAAAGCGATACGTTCTTTATTATTTTCGGCAATAATCTTTTTCTTAACTTGTCTCTGGCCGTCTAATTTTGCATTGTAATCTAATAATTGGGAGCTTTTTGACTGAATTTCCAAACCTTGATTTTTTCTAAAAGCGGTATACTGTTTTAGATATTGTGCTCTTTTATAAGCCTGCAAAAAGCTTTCTGAAGATAAAATAAACATTGCCCTGCTTTGTTCTGATCGGCTTTTGTATGATTTTAAGATCATTTTAGCATAATCCTCCTTCAGAATTTTTAATTCTCTTTTTAACTTATTAACCTTAAGCTGATTAATATAAATATCATTAGTCAACAGCTTTTCTTGTTTTGCTGTCGTATTGATTAGTTTTTCTTTCAGTTTGATTTTATTTGCCTGAATCAAAATTACATTAACCGCCGATTTTTCTTTTTTCTTTACAGATTGCAACATTTTTTCGTTGTCTCTAATTTCCTGCTGAATCTGAGCTTTTCGCTGTTCAAGTTTTTCTTGTTGCGAATCTTGTGCCCACATAAATGTTGTGGTACATATAAAAATTAGGCTTAGGAGAAATTTTGGCATCTTTCTATTTTCTTTTTGCAAATTTACTTAATTATAACCTTTTTATAGCCACTTGGAACACTATAAGGAAAAGAAAGTTCTTCGTTGAATGAAATATTAGTGTAATTTAAATTAATATCTGTTTTCCCTTTAGGCTGAACAGCATTAATTTCAATTGTTGTCGGGATTGTTCCCTGATCAAAAACTTTGTTGTCAGAGTATCTAATCTCTAGCATTCTGTTTTCTGCAGGCTGGGAAATTTGTTCTTTTTGCAACAAATACTTTTCTGGTTCCAGAAAGAAAGTTTTTTTCAGTTTGGTATCTTTCTCATCTTCTAAACGAAAAAGATTTTCTACAATTGTCTGCGTATATTTTCCTTTTCTCAAATCATCCAATGCTTCTCCGACCAATAGATTCTGAACTTTGCTGTAATCCAGTTCCGTTCCAAGCCATTTACTAAGACTTGTAAAATCACCGTCATAATAAGTACTGTTTATCT
Organism: Flavobacterium sp. 1355; assembly: GCF_017833415.1. GTDB lineage: Bacteria > Bacteroidota > Bacteroidia > Flavobacteriales > Flavobacteriaceae > Flavobacterium. The sequence goes on from NZ_JAFICC010000002.1 coordinate 215,617, forward strand.
TTTCGTAATAACTTACCGAATTTGGTGTAATCAATGCTTTGGCCATTGTAATTCCCAAAAAACGAACGCTTACTAAAATCTGTTTGTCTTTTTCGATTTTGATTTCGGCTGTAACATTTTGACTTTGTTTTTCATCAACATATTTTGCACTTGCTTTTATGTATAATGTCGAAAAATCCAGTTTGTTTTCGTAATGCTTTTCTACTGCTTTTTTGTCTGTTTTTGCTTCAACAACTTCATTTGTATTGTTTTGCACGGCAACAGCTTTAGATTTACACGAAATCATAAAAACCGGAACCAATAATATCACTATATATTTTTTCATCTGCATTTAGTCTTTTACTTTTTTTTCTTTAATAACTCATTTGCCTTCAAAAAGTATTCCTCTTTTTTCTTAGCGTCTCCCAATCCATTATAAGCTTCACTTAATTGTATGTTAAAATTTGCCTCAAGTTTTGTGTCATCAACAACATAATCCAGTCCCATTTCCAAAACTGTTTTTGCGTTTTTAAACTGCTGTAATTGATTGTTTCCCAGACCTGCATAGTAATAAAATTGAGGCTGGCTCGGATAAACTTCAATCATATTCATTGCTCTTTTTGTCATCGGCTCAAATTGTTTTGCCTGTGTATAAGCTTCAAGCAAAAGCAAATTGGTTTCACGATCTGTATCTGAATTTGCTTTTAAAGCTTTTTCATAATATTTAATTGCATTCTCAAATTGGCTTTTATTGTGATAAAATTTACCAATTTCTTTGGCTACATTGATTTCTTTATCGTTATCAAAATAGGAAACTGCTTTTTCTAAATCAGGAGCATATTGCGGATTTTTATTTACATAAAGCAGAAATTCATTAAGCGTGCGATGTTTTATTTTTGAATCAATTTTTGCACTTGACAAAATTGCATTCATCGATTTAATAGCTTTATCTGCTTGATTATCGTCCAAATATCCTTTAAATAAACTTACCTGTCCCCATTCAGAATTTGGAATTTCTTTTGCCAGTTGTTTCGCAACTTCCAACGCTTTATCTGTCTCCTCTCCTTTTGAATACAAAAAAATCAGATTCACATAATTCGATTCTTCTTTTGGATTCTTTTTAATCTGATCAATCAAATTACCGATTTCTGCCTTTTGGTATTTCCCCTGAGACAAAATTTGGTTTTTATAAATCTCACGATCTGAAGATTTTCCAAATTTTTCGTTCATCTCATTAATAGCAACAAGAGCTTTATCGTATTGATTGGTAATCATGTATAACGAAATCAGATCGTCTTTATATTCTTCATCAAAAACAATAATTTTCTGAATTGTTTCTATTGCCAAAGGGTAGTTTTTTGTTTCGAAGCTTACATCATAAATTCCAAGCCAGAACCATTTATTCTTTGGATTTAGTTGGGTTGCTTTTTCAAAAGCATCCTGCGCATTTCTATATTCTTTTAATGCCAGATAATTTTTTCCCAATTCAAAATAAGCTACAGCATCATTAGGTTTTAACTTAATACATTTCTCCAATGATACAATTGCTTTGTCATAATTTTCGATTCCTTTTTGTTTTAATGATTCATAAAAAGAGTCCTGATATTCATCTGTTGCCATTGCTATATCCTCCGGTTCAGTCTGAGCCATAACCGATGGCATATTGCCAAGCAAAGTGATAAATAAAAATAGTAAAACTCCTTTTTTGATCATTTTTATTTTCTATTTAAACAATGTGAATCTTAAATTATTGTTTTATTCCAAAACTGAATAATCACCAATGCTGATGCTGGTAAACTTACCATCATAAACAACGTGATTTCCTATCATTGCATTATCTAAGTTAGCATTTTTTATTTGAGAATAAGTCTGCACTAAGCTATTTTTAACAGTACTGTCAATTACATGGCATCCTTTTCCTAATGAAACGTTTGGTCCTACTGTCGCATTTTTTAATACTACATTTTCACCGATATAACAAGGAGGAATAATTGTTGCGTTTTCTAATTTTACATTATAATCAACCAAATGTTCTCCGTCATTGTGTAAAAAGCCTAACATTCTTGAATTCGTTTCAACAGTAACATCTTTATTTCCGCAGTCCATCCATTCGTCGACACTTCCGGTTTTAAAAACCTTTCCGTTTGCCATCATGGCCTTAATTCCGTCATTGATTTGATACTCACCACCATTTTGAATATTATTATCTAACACATTCTGAAGTTCTTTTTTTAAGTCGCCAACTTCTTTAAAATAATAGATTCCGATTACTGCCAAATCGCTTACAAATTCTTTTGGCTTTTCGACCAATTCTATAATCTCGTTATTTGGGTTTAATTTTACAACGCCAAATGCTTCTGGCTGTTCTACTTGTTTAACCCAGATTACAGCATCTGCGGAAGGGTCCAATTCAAAATCAGCTCTGATCAAAGTATCTGCGTAAGCAATAACTGCCGGACCTGACAAAGATTCTTTTGCACACATAATGGCGTGTCCCGTACCCAATGGCAAATCCTGACGGTAAATTGATGCTTTTGCTCCTAAACTTCCGGCTAATTCTTGTAAACTTTCTACAAGGTCATCACCAAAAAAAGCAGGATCTCCTAATATAAAAGCAACTTCATCGATAGGTTCTTTTAGAATTTTAGCGATATCCCCGACTAAACGATGAACAATAGATTTCCCTGCAACAGGAATTAATGGTTTTGGAACTGTTAATGTATGTGGTCTCAGTCGTGATCCACGACCTGCCATTGGAACGATTATTTTCATTTGATTTTATTTTTATGGGAAGATTTAAAATCTTCAAGTGTTGGTTTGGTTCAAATTAGTTTACCGCAATTCACCTGTTACGAAAGTGTTTTATTCTAAGGTTTATAAAGATGGGATTGAAAATTATTTCACTCCCGTGCTTCCAAAACCTCCCTCTCCTCTGGATGTAACAGAAAGTTCTTCAACTTCAATCCATTCTGCTCTTTCGTGTCTGGCAATAATTAATTGCGCAATTCTTTCTCCGTTTTCAATTACAAAATCCTCATTAGATAAATTTACCAAAATTACTCCAATTTCTCCCCTGTAATCAGCATCAACTGTTCCGGGTGAATTCAAAACTGTTACTCCTTTTTTGGCTGCTAAACCACTTCTTGGACGAACTTGTGCCTCATAACCAATTGGTAATTCAATAAAAAGCCCTGTTTTTACAATTGTTCTCTCCAAAGGTTTTAAGGTTACAGATTCTGTTAAGTTTGCACGCAAGTCCATTCCTGCAGAAGCAATTGTTTCGTAGTTTGGTAAATCGTGTTGTGATTTATTGATAATTTGTATTTTCATTTTTATTTTTAAATTCTTAAAATGTAGAGATTGGATTCACAAAAACCCAATCTTATTTTCTATTCATAATTCCTTTTATTGTACTTTTCTCGTTATGATAAACAAAATAAATAAAGATTAAAAGCAGCGGAATTCCAACATAATATTTTTCTCTAAATCCGTAAAAAGAAATAGCAGAAAATAAAATCGAAATACCCAGATATGCCCCAATTTTCTTTGTGTCATATGGTATTGGATAGTATTTGTTTCCTAAAACATAAGATATTAACATCATTGAACCGTATGCTGAAATAGTCGCAATTGCAGATCCGTAATAACTATATTTTGGTATTAAAATATAATTTAAAACCAGAGTTACTATAGCGCCGACAATTGAGATATAAGCCCCAATTTTTGTTTTATCTGTAAGTTTATACCAAACTGACAAGTTATTGTAAATCCCCAAAAAGAAATTGGCAAGTATAATAAGAGGCACTACTTTCATGGCCTCCCAATAGGATTTGTTGTCCAGTAAAAGAAATTTTAAAATATCTGCAAAAACAATTACTCCAAGCAAAATCAGTGAACCAAAAATCACAAAATATTTGGTAATAACTGCATACGTTTGGGGCGCATTTTCGTTTTTGGCATGGCTAAAAAAGAAAGGTTCAATACCTAGTCTAAAGGCAGTTGCAAATAAAACCATAAACAATCCAAGTTTATAACATGCAGAATAAGCACCTACTTCTGACTTCGCCAAATTTTCAGGCAGTAAATAACCTAATAAAATTTTATCAAAGTGCTCATTTACTGCAAACGCAAGACCGGCGACCAAAATAGGCAAACCATATTTCATCATTTTTTTCCAAAGTACAGGGTCAAATTTTCGCCCGAGCGAAAGATAATTTGGAGACAAAACAATAAAAGTAGCCAAACTAGCCAGTAGGTTCGCAATGAAAATATAGGCAATTTGGAAATTCTCTACATATAAATTATCCCAAACAGAATTAGGATGTGAAGCTGCAAGTTTTGGGAGATATATTAAAAAGAAAAAATTCAGTAACATATTGATTACCACATTTCCAATTTTAATTGCCGCATAAACCATTGGCCTCTGATTGGCCCTAAGTTTAGAAAATGGTACTAAAACCAAAGCATCTAAAACTAAAATCCAAACAGAATAAGTAACATATTGTGCGTCGACCTCGGCCCAGCTTGCCAGTGTATTTCTGAAAATTAACGCTGCAAATAGAAAACCAATTGAGGACCAAAAAATAGATATTGTAGAGGTTGCAATAACATTTTTCTTATCATCTTCAGCACTGTAAAACCTAAAAAAAGCAGTTTCCATTCCATAAGAAAGTACCACATTAAAGAAAACCATCCAGGAAAGAACAATCGACACTTCTCCATATTCTGCTGTTGGCAGAATACCTGTATATAATCTCACCAATAAAAAACTGAGCATGCGAGGTAAAACCGTTGCGAGCCCGTAAATAGCGGTTTGTTTGAATAGATTTTTATATAATCCCAAAATTTTTTTTGTAATAAAAGTTTATACAACAAAAATAACCATTTCTTTGGTTAATTATTGTTTTGTTGATTCAATAAAAACGTAATTGTAAATTTATAACGTTAATTTATTTTCATCTAATACTTTAACAAAATGAAATCCTTTTGGTCCATAACCCTGATTATAATAAAAACGGTGTGCTGCAAAATTTCCTGTAAATGCATCTAAGACAATACTGCTGCAATCCAGAGCCAAAGCTTTTTGTTCTATATAATCGGTTAATAACTTTCCGATCCCTTTTGAACGGTGCTCCGGATTAACAACAAAATTATCTATTTCAAGATATTTGCCTGTCCATAACTTTGTTGCAGACCAACAGCCTGTAATACCCAAACAAATATTATTCTCAAAAACCACAATTTGAGTATAATTATGGGGAACCATCGCAGAAAGATACTTTTCATATTTTTCAGCAGAAAGGTTGGGATAAAGAAATCGAATGGTCTCAATTTGAGCCAGCATCTCTGGGATAGTAGTAAATTCCTGAATTTGTAATTCCATTGTTTATAAAAATAAATAGCAAAAATACTCAATTTTTCTTCTTGCATTTATACAATTTTAAAACTAAACATGTGAAATATGTAAATTAATGTCAAAAATTATGTAAGATTTTTTTCTTAAACTCTTCTTAAATTTGCTACATAGGGATTGAGAAAGAGCTGATTTGTAACCCTTAAAAAAACATAGCACTGGGACTGATAAAGCTTGTTTGTTCCCATAAAAGACAAAGCACAAGGGATTGATTCTGCTGAAATGTAACCCTACAAAAACAGAGCATTGGGACTAATAAAGCTAGTTTGTTCCCATAAAAGACAAAGCACAAGGGATTGATTCTGCTGAAATGTAACCCTCAAAAAAACAGAGCATTGGGATTAATAAAGCTAGTTTGTTCCCATAAAAGACAAAGCACTGCAGGTGTCTACGATCTGCCAATAAATCTTAAAATGGTATTGATTCTCGGTTTTTGAATTGATCGAGAATCACCATTTTAAAATCAAAAAATTTTCAAAAAAACTTATATATAAAAGAAAAGGGTCAACAATTGTTGACCCTTTTCTTTTTATTCTTAATATATTATTTATCCGTTCAAAGCTTCTGCTCCACCAACAATCTCAAGGATTTCATTAGTAATAGCTGCCTGACGTGCTTTATTGTAAGTCAACTTCAATTGATTTCTCAATTCAGTTGCGTTGTCAGTTGCTTTATGCATAGCTGTCATACGCGCTCCGTGCTCAGAAGCAAACGAATCACGAATGCCTTTATATAATTGTGTTTTCAATGATTTAGGAATCAAAGTTAACACGATTTCTTCTTTTGAAGGCTCGAAAATATAATCTCCGGCAGTAACTGTTTTGTCTGATTGAATCGGAGCTAATGGTAAAAACTGTTCTACTTGTACAATTTGAGTAGCAGCATTTTTAAATTGATTATAAACCAATTCAATTTTATCGTACTCACCAGACAAGAATTTTTCAGTTAGATTTTCTGCAATTCCAGCAACATTATCAAAAGTCAAATGATCAAAAATTGCATTATGATGACCGTGAACTTTATGCGTTTTTGCTAAAACATCATTTCCTTTCTTACCAATAGGAAAAACATCAACCTGTTTTCCTGCGTAAAATTCAGTACGGTTTTTAATTTCTTTAATTACGTTTGAATTAAATGCACCACATAAACCTCTGTTTGAAGTTATAGCAACAAGTAATACTTTTTTTACTTCACGCTGTGTGGTGTATGCACCTCCTACTTCACCTTCAAGTGAAGCGGAAAGATTTTGCAGTAACTCCGTTAATTTCTCGGCATAAGGGCGCATTGCAGTGATTGCATCTTGTGCTTTCTTAAGCTTTGCAGCAGAAACCATTTTCATAGCCGATGTAATCTGCATCGTCGATGAAACGGAAGTAATTCTATTACGGATTTCCTTTAAATTTGCCATCTATTAATTAGAAAATGTGATAATTTGAAAATTAGATAATTAGAAGTAATCCTAAGACATTCTAATTATCTAATTTACTAATTATCTAATTAGTTATATTTTGCTGAAATTTCTTTTGCTGCTTTTTCGATAACATCAGTAATGTTGTCATCCAACTTACCAGCTTTCAACGCGTTAAGCGTATCTTTATGTTTACTGTTTAAGTAAGCTAAGAAATCTGCTTCAAATTCTTTTACTTTATTTACAGGAACGTTTCTTAATAAGTTTTTAGATCCAGCATAAATAATAGCTACTTGGTTTTCAACAGGATAAGGATCATTCAAACCTTGTTTCAAGATTTCAACGTTTCTTTTTCCTTTTTCAATTACGTTTAAAGTAACTGAATCCAAGTCAGAACCAAATTTAGCGAAAGCTTCTAATTCACGGAATTGAGCCTGATCTAATTTTAAAGTTCCAGAAACTTTTTTCATTGATTTAATCTGAGCATTACCTCCAACACGAGATACAGAGATACCTACGTTGATCGCAGGACGAACTCCAGAGTTGAACAAATCTCCATCAAGGAAAATCTGACCATCTGTAATCGAAATTACGTTTGTTGGGATATATGCAGAAACGTCACCAGCCTGAGTTTCGATAATTGGCAATGCTGTTAATGAACCGCCACCTTTTACGATAGACTTGATAGAATCTGGTAAATCATTCATGCTTTTAGCAATTCCATCATCTGCAATTACTTTACAAGCACGCTCTAATAAACGAGAGTGTAAGTAGAAAACGTCTCCAGGATATGCCTCACGTCCCGGTGGTCTTCTTAATAAAAGAGAAACCTCACGGTAAGCAACAGCTTGTTTAGATAAATCATCATACACAATAAGTGCAGGACGACCAGAATCTCTAAAATATTCTCCAATTGCAGCACCAGCGAATGGAGCGTATACTTGCATTGGAGCTGGGTCAGAAGCATTTGCAGCAACAATAACTGTATAAGCCATTGCACCTTTTTCTTCTAACATTTTTGCGATTCCTGCTACAGTTGAAGCTTTTTGTCCAATTGCAACATATATACAGAATACAGGTTTTCCTGCATCGTAAAATTCTTTTTGATTTAAGATAGTATCGATACAAACAGTTGATTTACCTGTTTGACGGTCACCAATAACAAGCTCACGTTGTCCACGACCAACCGGGATCATAGCATCAACTGCTTTTACTCCTGTTTGTAATGGTTCAGTAACTGGCTGACGAAAGATAACTCCAGGAGCTTTTCTTTCCAATGGCATCTCGTATAAAGTTCCTTCAATTGGACCTTTACCGTCAATCGGAAGACCAAGTGTATTAACTACACGCCCAACCATTTTCTCACCTACTTTAAGAGAAGCGATACGTTGTGTTCTTTTTGCAATTGATCCTTCTTTGATTCCTGTTGATGGTCCTAAAAGTACAACCCCAACATTATCTTCTTCAAGATTCAATACAATAGCTTCAAGTCCGTTTTCAAACTCAACTAATTCACCATATTGTACATTAGATAACCCGTAAATACGAGCAATACCGTCTCCAACCTGAAGTACTGTTCCTACTTCCTCTAGCGTAGCACCAGATTCAAAACCTTCTACTTGCTTTCTTAATATTGCTGAAATTTCAGCAGGTTTGATTTCCGCCATCTTAATTTATAATTTAGACACTTTATGTGTAATAAAACTAATTACTTAACTCTCTTTTTAATACTTGTAATCTGTTTGCAACTGATGCATTGTATTGTTTATCTCCAATTCTTAAAATAAATCCCCCAATTATTGAAGGGTCTACAATATTCTCAATTGTTATTTTTTTATTTGACAATGTTGCAATTTTAGCTAGAACTTTAGCTTCTAAAGCTGCATCCATAGGAATAGCTGTTGTAACTTTTGCTACTTCAATTCCATTACTTTCATCAAATAATTTATTATATTCTACAGCAATTGCTTCTAGAATTTCAAATCTTTTGTTCTCAAACAACAAACGGAATAAACCTTTAGTAACACCATTTGCATTTGAAAAAACCTCCAAAAGAGCACTTTCCTTCACCTCACCTTTTATTGTTGGATTTAGAATAAATGCACTCAATTCTTCATTAGTGCTAATTGCCAAAGCAATAGACTTCATGTCATTATTGACAACTTCGGCAATACCTTTAGAGTTTGCCAAGTCCAGAATTGCTTTTGCATAACGAATTGCTGCTCTTGTACTTGCCATAGTCTTAGTTTAACTTTACATCACCTAACATTTTCTCTACCAATTTAGCCTGAGAATCTTTGTTAGATAATTCTTCTTTCAATAATTTTTCAGCAATTTCAAGAGACAATGAAGAAACCTGAGATTTTAAATCTGCCATTGCTGCATTTTTTTCAACTTGAATAGCATTTTTTGCCTGTTCAATCATTTTTAAACCTTGCTCTTGTGCCTCTTTTTTAGAATCAGCAATAATCTGCTCTTTCATTTCACGGGCTTCTTTTAATAAAGCATCGCGTTCCATTCTTGCCTCCTGTAGAATACGTTCGTTATCTGCAGTTAAATTTTGCATTTCTCTACGAGCCGCTTCTGCAGATGCCAAAGCATTGTTAATAGATTCTTCACGGCTCTTTACAGCTCCTAAAATAGGCTTCCAGGCAAATTTTGCCAAAAGAATGAAGAAAACAATAAAGATAATTGTTGTCCAAAAAATTAAACTTTCTGGTGAAGTTAATTGCATAACATTATATATTTAAAATTGTTTTGTCTTTAAAAAAACTTCCTGAAGCCAACCGCTACAGGAAGTTTTAGATTTTAATTATTTTGCGATTAACGCAACAACTACTGCGAAAAGTGCAACACCTTCGATAAGTGCAGCAGCAATAATCATAGCAGTCTGGATTTTTCCAGCAGCTTCTGGCTGACGAGCAATAGCGTCCATTGCAGAACCACCAATTTTTCCAATACCAAGACCTGCTCCGATTACAGCTAATCCAGCTCCGATTCCAGCTAATACCATAATAATAAATTTATATAGTTAATAATTAATAAAACTCTGATTAATGATGATCGTGCTCTTCAACGGCCTGACCAATAAATAGTGCTGAAAGCAATGTAAATACATACGCCTGCAAAGCAGCAACTAACATTTCTAAAACAGACATGAATAAAACAAACGCTCCAGAAACTGGTCCGATAGCAACTGTTTTAAAAATAAAAATCAAAGAAACTAAACTTAAGATAATAATGTGACCTGCTGTAATGTTTGCAAATAAACGAATCATTAAAGCAAAAGGTTTTGTAAGCATCCCGATAATTTCTACAGGAATCATAATTGGAGCCAACCACACAGGAACTCCCGGTGTATTAAAAATGTGTCCCCAGTAATTTTTGTTTCCGCTTAAAGTTGTAACAACGAAAGTAATAAATGCCATTACAAATGTAAAGTATATATTTCCTGTAAGGTTAGAACTAAATGGGAAAAAAGGAATTAAACCGATAAGATTGTTGATCCAGATAAAGAAAAAGATAGTCAAAAGATATGGCATATATTTAGCATATTTTTTTGTACCTATATTTGGTATTGCAATTTCGTCTCTTACAAAAGTTACAAGAGGCTCTAAGAAACCTGCTAATCCTTTTGGTGCATTTCTATTTTTCTTATATGATCTTGCTACTGCAAAAAATACCAAAAATAAAATAATTGCAGACATTAACATTGAGAATACATTCTTTGTAATTGAAAAATCCAAAGGTCTTGCATTAAATGCAAAAGCTCCATTGTCTCTTTCTTCTGCTGTCATTGCTTCAAATTTGTCAGCATAAAAAATAACTTCTTTATAACGAACTAATTTTTGACCATTAACATCAATAACATGATGACCTAAATTATCGTGATGAAATTTTTCTGATGAAAAAATCTCCAATCCATTATTAGTCCACAAAATAACCGGAAGGCTAAAAGAAATTGGGTGACCATCCCAATCAGCAATGTGGAAATCGTGAGAATCTCCAATGTGCGAATTAATCAATTCACTTGCATTAAATTCCTTTTCTTTTTCGTGTCCAACACCTTCTCCGTGACCGTTTGCTACTGCATGATTCTCCTCTGTTACCACAACCTTTTCGTGTTCAGCAGAAACGCTACCAATAGGAGTTGAAGCGAAATTGATCGACGATGTAAATGCGAATAAGGCAACTAGTAAGTACTGAACTGGTTTATTTGAACTTATCATTATTAAATCTGTATCTAATTTTAGGTTTCAAAAATTTTTTGCAAAGGTACATATAAAATTGAAAATCGAAAATATATCGATGTAATTTTTAATATTTCATTTTTTTAACTACAATTTAATTAATAATGAGTTAATTAACTTTTATTAATTAGTCTAATTGTAAAGTATGTTTCAAAAAGTAAAAATAAAAAATAGGGGATAAAAAACGTGCTGACATCTGTGATCGGATCTTTGATATCAGATTTTATAAATGGAATTAGAAAAACGACTGCTGCCATCATCCGAAAAAGACTCGCTCCAAGAAAAGTTAATCCAGTGTAAGTCGGGAAGGTTTTGTTTACATAAATCAATAAGAGATAAACCACGAAAGTAGATACAATATTGAAAATATAAATACTCCATGCGGAGTAGAAGAAACTAAATTGTGAAGATAGGGATTGCATCACAAAATATTGTGATGCAAATAGTACAATTGAAAAAGGAATGAAATATTTTAAAAAATCTACAACTCTATTCATTATTTGTTTAAGTTTTTAACTTGCCTTATGACATTATAAAGTGCCAAAAAAACTGAGAACAAAGATAGAACTATTGTCCAGACAGAAGATCCGTTTGAGTATTTTTCATCAAGCCACATTCCGAAATAAGAAAATGCAAGAATAATAATACCCATTTGAAATGGGATATTAATGAGTGCGATCCATTTATTCCGTTGGTTTTTGTTCGGTTCCTTTTCCATTTTTTTCCGGGATTTCTTTCGAAGTTGTAATCATGGTACAGGTTGCTGTAAACTCAGCTCCTGGTTCGATCGAAAGTTTTCCTACCAGAACTTCGCCGTGTATTTTTGCAGTAGCTTTTATATTAAGGATTTCCAGCACTTTTATTTTTCCGTGGAATTCTCCTTCTATATCTGCATTGTTACATATTATTTCTCCTTTTACAGCTCCTTTTGCTCCAATTACGAGCTTACCTTGTGAAGTAAAATTTCCTATCAACTCTCCGTCTAATCTAAAATCAGCTTTTGAGACAATGTCTCCGACAATTGATGTTCCTTCAACAATTCTATTAGTTTTTCCTAACAGTTCTGTACCGGGTTTTTTAACTTTTTCAAACATTATATTATGGGTTTTTGGGGACTAAGTAGGCATCAAGATTTTTCTTGATTTGAACGGTTTTATAGTTTTCCGCAGAAATTATAATCGCCTGATTAGAGAGTTTATACTTTTTGTCATCTCTAAAAACACCGGCAATGTCATTCGCGTAAGCTTCAGATTTTAAACCATGTATAACTACAAAACTTTCAGTTTTATTGTATTTATCGAAAGAAGTTGTTAACCTTTCAAAGTTTTCAACTAATAAAAATACTCTGATTGCTTCTTCAATCTTTTGAACCGTTTTAGTATCGCTGTTAGAAACCGGGTATATAATTTTCCAATTTTTATTGTCATTTGTGGTAAAGCTAAGTCGCTCTAAAATTGGAACTTGTTTTTCTAAAAGTTCGCGGGCATTTTTTCCTTCAACACTATTTGGATAATTGTCTGCTACTCCTTCTAAACCTTTCTTATAAGCCGCCAAACCATTTACTTTTCCTAAAGTATTGGCTTTCAATAATTCGTACTTAGAAACAATATCATCTCCGGAATACTGATTGATTAAATTATCAATATTATCCAAAATCATATTAAATTGTTCTTCCTGAAATAACTTATACCATTTTTGATATTCTTTTTCGGGAGATGCCAAATCTTCACTATTGCTGTTATTTAAAATTTGGGCATATCTTGAATTTGGGTATGTCGATGTAATATTAGCTTTTATAGCCTGTGCTTTTGCATGATCTGTGATTTCGTAAATTTTGTACAAATTATACATGGCCGGCAAAACCAGTTTTTCTTCCGGATTGTTCTTTAATAACTGTTCCAGTTTATCACTTGCTAATTTGTTTTCCTTAAATTTTTCTTTATAAATAAGGCCTAACTGATAATAAGCAAAATTGCGTTCTTTGCCAATACTGTCCATTGCTGTTTGTGCAGTCGGAAGTTGATTTTCGTAAAATGCTGTTGTATACTTTTCTATAACTATTGAATCTTTTACAATGTTTAAAGAATCCTGATTGGCCTCCGTTTCTTTTGACATTGCATCATCGTTTGCAGCTTTTGCCGAAGCCATTCTCCAATAACTTCCTAAAGATCTGCTGCCCCACATTTTTTTAAACTGCAATTTACCATAAGCAACCGTTGTTGGATTATAGAAATAAAATGTACTTACCGGATCATTTCCTGTTGGTGGGTTAAATGCTCCAACTCCCGGAGGGCTGCCTGGCTGTGATTGCGGATTTACAGCTATTGGCTCATCGGCTTTTGAGTTGCGGTCAATATTTGCCAGTCTTTCTTTTTCCTTTTCTTCAAGGATGCGTTTGGCCTCATCTTTCTTTTTTAATTCTGCTATGTATTTTTCAAAATAAATTTTTCTTTCAGGAACAGTTAAACCATATACCATAATAATACTGTCATTGCGTTTCGCAATTGCTTCGTATTTTATAACGTCATCAAGGTTTTTTCGGTTTTTTTCTATGAAGGCAAACTCTCTTGTTTTCGGATCTAATTTTACTAATGTACTGTCGTAATATTTGGCGGCCATTGAGTAATTTGTCTCTTTAAAATACATGTTACCTATATTACGATAAGTCGAAGCAGCCAAATATGGATCTTTTGGTTTTCTGCCTAACGATTTGTTATAAAATTTTAAAGCATTTTCCTTTTCTTTCTTTTTATCATAAAAGACTCCCATTTCATAAAACAAAACATCATAATAAGGTCTGTTCTCCCTATCAGCGGTCAGTTTGTTATACGTTTTTAAAAATATAGTATCATTGCCATTTTCATAATCATACAACTGGGCTTTTTTCGCGTAAGCGTGCATCATATATTTACGATCGGCTTTTCGATTCATGTCTATAACTCCGTCGTAAAAATAAATTGCGCTATCTTTTTTTCCCTGCTCCTGATACATTTGTCCCAGAATAAAACGGTATCGGGCTTTGTCTTCGTTTACACGGCTAAACTCTTCGGCAATTCTGAGCTTGGCAACTGCACTGTCTTTTTCTTCTAGATTTATAAATGCTTCAGACAGCAAAGCATTTGCGTCAGAAAAAGTTTGTTTGTCTAAGTCTGTCTTTTTTAATAAAAGGTTGATGTTTTTTACAACAATAGCATCATTTCCTAAACGCATATTGGTTTTTTCGCGCCAGATTTTTGCTGTGTATATATTACTGCTGTTTGGATATTTGTATAAAATATAATTAAATGCTTCTAGGGCAGGAATAAAACGCTGATCATAATAACGGGCTTTTCCGAGCATTAAATACGCTTCATCGATCTGATAATTTTTTTCTCTTCCGCCAATGTTCATGGAGTGTTTCTGAATGGCTTTTGTGGCTTTTGTTTCCGCCTTTTCAAAATCGGGGTTTTTTGCTTTGTTTTCGTCAGGAAAACTTTCATCGAACTGCATTTTTTCAATGGGTAATGTTTTCCAGAAATTATCCTGGTCATTACCCTGAATTGACTGTAAACCTTTGTCTAACCCAATACCGCCATTATACAAAATATTATACTTCGTACTTAACGCATGCGAATTACGAGACAAAAATGTGTTTTTTTTGGTAGAACAAGCTATCAAAAGGAATAGAAACACAAAGAAAAAACTATATTTTAGAGTAATCTTTTTCAATAGAAAGAGTTTAAGTCATTTAACTGCAAAATAAGAATTTTAGTATAATGACTTGTAAAAATACGCTTCTTTTTGTAATATATAAACTTAAACTGAAAAAAACAATTCCAGTTCCTGCAGCGTTTCTTTTGATGTCTGAATATCTTTTACAATTTCTCCTTTATTGAGTGCAACAATTCGGTCACAAACCTCAACTGTGTGTTGCAAATCATGGCTTGAAACGAGAACCGTAACATTAGGATCTTCAGCTAGTTCTTTGATAATTTTTTTTAGTCGGCTAACTGTTGTCGGATCCAGATTTGCAAATGGCTCGTCTAGAATAACCACTTCGGGATTACCAATAAGTGTTGCAATTATACCTACCTTTTTTTGGTTGCCTTTGGAGAGATCTCTTAGATATTTTTTGTTTTTCAAAATTTCTCCATTAAAAAATTCTTCATGTTTTGCCAGTAAAGCATCAATATCGGCTTTGTTTTGATGGCGTAGATCTCCAATAAAATAAAAATATTCTTCAGGGGTTAAATATCCGATAAGAAAACTTTCATCTAAGAAAGAGCCGGTAAAAGATTTCCAGTTTTCACTTGTGTTTACCTGAATATCATTGTTTTTTATATATCCTGTAGAAGGCTGGATCAAATCTAAAAGCAAGCTGAAAAAAGTTGTTTTTCCTGCTCCGTTATTGCCTACTAATCCAAAACTCTGCCCTTTTGGAATTTCAAGATTGTCAATGTTTAAAACTGTTATGTCGTTATATTTTTTTGAAAGCTGGGTTACTTGTATCATAATGTTTTAGATTTTAAATGGTGATTTTAGATTAAAAAATCAATTCTTTATTTTGATATTTGATTCTATCTGATAAAAATTATCTTATTATCAAATTGGCACATCTTGTAATTAATTCTTTTGTTTATAAGCGCTTATTGTACTGTATTTTTCTATTTTATATCTTTTTTCTATTAATGAAAAGACTTTGTTTCTTAATACAAAACCAGTAACTCCCACCAAACCAACGAACGCTAAACCAAGATTTGGACCACTAATTTTAAAACCAATCCAATATAAAACTATAGGAAGTAACAACTTAGGAATCGTAAGTAACATTACATTTATATTGAACGCTTTTTTGTCTCCAAAAGCACCACTGGCCGAAGATAAATCAATTGGAGTTTTTGTGTATGCACCGCCTAAAAGCACCAAATGTGAATTGATGCCAATATTATAAATCGCACCTACAACAATTATGATATAATAATGTAATCCGAAATAAATATAAAAGGATGCAGCGATTGTAGATATAACGGTTGCAATAACTATCAGCCACCATTTTGAAGTAATGTATCCTCTGTATGGAATGTTTTGAGTCATCATAAGCTGGTAATAAGAACTGTCCCAACTTGGTACAAATTGTCCGAAAGTAAATAGAAATCCGCCTGAAACAAATATGCCGGCAAAAATATGCATCGTAGGGTTGTCATATGTTTCTATACCACCTGAAAAAAATAAAAATCCGTAAAACAAGAAAACCACGCTCATCAATATGGTCATTTTTGATCTCTTATTTCTTTTAATTAGTTTAATATCGTTTTTAAGAAATGTTCCCAAAGTCCCAAACTGGTTTAACCACGAAAGATTTTCTGTTGTGGCAATATCTTCTTTTTTAGAAAGTCCGGCATCCAGATACAGATTGTTTTTAAAATATTTGAATGTAAAGACATACAACCCGATCAAGGCCAGAACCGGAATAAGAAACATCCATTTTGTGTCATAAAACCCTTCGAAAAAAGGTGTCGTAAAAATGGTTACATCAAAAACTTTATAATATTGTGCTGCTCCCAAAGCCAGGATTAACCCGATGAAAACTATAAACAATTTGTCAATATTGCTCAAAATTATATTTAGAAAGTTATTGATATAAACGAATGAAAAAGCAGCCACAAGCCACAAGACAACACTAATACTATCATAGCCTTCTATAAGTAAAACCACAGAGAACGGAAAAAAGAAAAAGGCATGAATCCAATTAAAAAAAGACAAAGCTGTTTTGCCCAGTGAGAAATGAACAATTGTTGGTTTTTTGAAAGGAAAAACCAACAACGGTTTTATATTTAAAACAGGAATGGCCTGCATGAGCAACCGAAGTACCAAATCTGATAAAAAGTAATAAATCAAAAACTTGTTGATCGTGATCAACGGCTCCATATTCATTTCTTTTAGAATATAAAACGCCCCTACTCCCATTCCGATAAAAACAATCGAAAAATAAATCATCAGAAAACCTATTAAAATTTTCATGGCCAGGTTTGTTCCAAACGACGCAGATCTGGTAAAGGCTTTCCATTCGAGATAAATAAACTTTTTAATCATGGTTCTTTGGTTTTCAGTTTTATAGTAAGAGACCAAATGTATGGAAACGTTACAAAAAAAGTTAAAAAAAAATAATTAGTAAGTGTCAATTAGCTCTTGTTTGCTACTTTTGCAGAAAATATAATATCATGCCTTCATTCTTAAAACTAATAATTAAAGAGGTTAGACGCGAAACCGCCGATGCTGTTTCTGTTCTTTTTAATGTTCCTGAAGAACTAAAACCGGACTATAAATTTATTGCCGGACAATATATAAATTTAAAATTAACTCTTGATAATCAAGAAATCAGACGCGCTTATTCTATTTGCTCGGCTCCTGAAAGCGGTGAATTGAGAATTGCTGTTAAGGCTGTAAAAAATGGTTTGTTTTCGCAATTTGCAAATACCAAATTAAAAGCGGGAGATGTTCTTGAAGTAGGACATCCTGAAGGAAAATTTACCTTTGAACCAGACGCAGAAAGACAAAAAAATTATGCTGCTTTTGTGGCAGGAAGCGGAATTACTCCTGTGCTTTCTATCATAAAATCTGTTTTGAAAAGTGAGCCAAAAAGTTCATTTGTATTAGTGTATGGAAATAAAACTCCTGACGAAACTATTTTTTATCAGGAACTGCATGACTTACAGCTGCAATATGTAGGACGCTTTTTTATACATTATGTTTTTAGTCAGGCCAAAGCTGAAAATGCTTTGTTTGGACGAATAGAAAAATCGGGGGTAAATTTTGTACTTAACAACAAGCACAAAGAATTAGAATTTGATAAATTTTTCTTATGCGGGCCAGAAGAAATGATTAATACTGTTTCGGCTATTCTGAAAGAGAAAAATGTAAAAGAATCGGCTATCAAGTTTGAACTTTTTACTTCTTCTACAGAAGAACACGAAATCTCAGCTTCTTTAGAAGGGCATACAAAAATTACTGTTTTGGTAGATGATGAAGAAGTCTCTTTTGAAATGTCTCAAAAACAAACTATTCTTGATGCAGCATTAAAAAAAGGAATTGATGCTCCATATTCTTGCCAGGGAGGAATTTGCAGCAGCTGTTTAGCCCGTATTACAGCAGGAACGGCAGAAATGACCAAAAACTCCATTTTAACAGACAAAGAAATTGCCGACGGATTAGTTTTAACTTGTCAGGCGCATCCAACTTCAGAAACTATTTATGTAGATTTTGATGATGTTTAGACGTTAATTAAATTCCAAAATAAAAAAATTCCAAATTCCAATTTTAATATTGGGATTTGGAATTTTTTTATTGATAATATCGTCAACTATCAAGTTGGGATTTCTATAGTAAATTTTGAATTCTTTTTACAACTTTCTTTGGTGAAATAGTTCTCATAGCATCTTCATATCCTTCTACTATTTTATTTCCGTAAACAGAAGTTGGCAGTTTTGGATATATATGTCTGTCTGAAACCAGTGCATTATCAAGACTTTGATTGAATGGCAAAAATCCTGCATACGGATGCGTGGCACCCCAAAGTGTAATCACTTTTACTCCTAACATTGCTGCAATGTGAGCATTTCCTGAATCCATGGAAAGCATGACATCAAGATTACTTATCAGTTTTAACTCCTGTTGAAATTTAATTTTTCCGGCAACATTTATCACATTTTTAAAAGCTTCAGAAAGTGAATCTAAAATTTCGATCTCTTTCTTTCCTCCACCAAAAAGTAATATGGTCTGATCTTTATTTTCGGCTAGTTTTGCAATAACTTCCTGCATAAGATCCAAAGGATAAACTTTTGAATCATATTGCGCAAAAGGTGCAATCCCAATTAACTTCTGATAATTTTCTCCAACTAAATCTGTAATCTCGGCGCTTAAAACTGCTTTTTTTGGAAATTCAGGATTCGTCAGATCTAAAGTAAAACCAAGTTCTTCAAACACTTTTGCATGTCTTTCGAACATGGTTGGCAATTGTTTGAATATCTTTTCTTCGACTCGTGTCAATTCTTTTTTTCCATCACGTCCTTTGTCAACCGTTGCTCTTTTTTTTCCGCTTAAAGCAAAAAGCAGACTCACAACTTTAGATCGTAATACATTATGAAGATCTGCAAAAGCATCTATTTTTAATTTTTTTACATCTGAATATAAACGCAAAAGGCCTGGAAATCCTTTATGACGTTTTTTTTCATCAAAGGCCAAAAACTCGAGATTTGGAATTCCTTCAAAAAAAGGTTTAAAAAACGGACGTGAAATTACAGTGATTTTTACTGTTGGATATTGTTTTACAAAAGCGCGTAAAACAGGAACCGTCATGGCGACATCTCCCATTGCGGAAAGTCTCATGACGGCTATATGTTGAATAGTCCTGGACAATTTTGTAACCAACTATTTTTTGTTTTGATATAATACCGGATTCAAATCATCATCATTGTACATTTTCATTTGTTTGTACACTTTCATGAATTTCTCTCCATTTTCGATATCTGTAAGTAATTCTTCAATTGCTGTCGACAAGTCACTTCTTTGCTCCAAAAGAATATTTAATTTTTCCTGGCATTTATCTCTGTGCTCTTGAGAAGCCTCAGCGCGTGTAGCTTCTTCCTGCATGTGATAAATTTTTAAAGCCAGAATAGATAATCTGTCAAAAGCCCAAGCCGGACTTTCTGAGTTGATTTTTGCGCCGTCTTTTGCTTTTACATTACTGTATTTTTGTAAAAAGTAACCGTCAATATATTCAACCATATCTGTACGCTCCTGGTTAGATGCATCAATTCTTCTTTTAAGAGTCAGTGCTGCAACAGGGTCAATTTGCGGATCACGAATTATATCTTCAAAATGCCATTGTACTGTATCAATCCAATTCTTTAAATATAACAAATGTTCAAACTTATCTTTTGGATAAGGATTATTTATTGGCTGATCTACATTATCAAATTTATGATAATCTTTTATACTTTGTTCGAAAACTGAATATGCTAATTTTGAAAACATGTCTTTATTTTTTATAGACACAAAGATACTTTTTATACTTTTATAGTGGGAAAAAATCCTTTAATTTTTCGTTATCAACAAAGATTAGACAAAAATAATTATAAAAACTCATTATGAAAATCCATTATATCTCTGAAAATAACAGCATCTTAAATCATTTTTTGGGCCAGATCAGAAACATTCATATACAGAACGACAGCATGCGTTTTCGGAAAAATATAGAACGGATTGGTGAAATAATGGCTTATGAACTCAGCAAAACATTGTCTTATAAAAATGTCGAAATTCAGACTCCGATTGGTATTAAAAGAACTACCGAAATAAGTGATGATTTGGTCTTGTGTTCTATTCTGCGCGCAGGTTTGCCTCTTCATAATGGTTTTTTAAATTATTTTGACCATGCTGAAAACAGCTTTGTTTCGGCTTGCAGACATCATCCAAACAATGATGATTATTTTGAAATTTTGGTTGAATATCAGGCACTTTCAAACATCAATAATAAAACAGTTTTGCTTCTCGATCCCATGTTGGCAACTGGTCAGTCTATAGTTGCTGTTCATGAAAAACTGGTTCAGAATGCAACTCCAGGAGAAATTCATATCGTTGTGGTTATTGCTGCCCCGGAAGGAATTGCACACCTGGAAAAAAATCTTCCCGAAAATTGCCATTTATGGGTGGCTTCCCTGGATGAAAAGCTAAATGAAAAAAATTACATCGTTCCAGGCCTCGGCGATGCAGGTGATCTTGCTTACGGAAGTAAATTATAATTGGGAGAAAAAAGTAAATAAACTACAGGCAATCACTATATAAAAAACAATATCGTTGTTTAGTCTTTTCTGCGTATATTCTACATGACTTGCTGCCATAATCGTTAATGGTGCAATGCTAAATAATAATAAATCATTGCTTTTATTGGGAGAAATAAGATAAACAAAGACGGCTATAAAAAAGCAGGCTATAATTTTTTTGTATGATGAATGGACGATTTGTGGCCTGTTTGATAAGGTGGTCAGCATTGAAAACACAAAAAACAAGACAATTGCAACGTAAATTGAAAGTGCGCCGTTTTCATAATTGTTTTTGAAATAATCGATACTAAAATCTACAACAGCACGCTTTTCAAAAAAACTAATGGCATCGATATGGAAGATGAGTGATATCAATAAAAAGATCACTGCGACTGCCATAAGCGCAATAAATGGCAAAACCCAGTTTCTATAATCGCGTGAAACGTGAAAAATAATGGATATAAAAACCAGTATCAAAAACAAAATGCACCAAAATTGAAATAAAGAAGCTATTAAAATCCAAAATGAGGCATCGAATATTTTTTCTTTTGAAGCTTTTAGTGACTGCAGTGAAATCAATCTTCGAAGTGCCAGTAAAATAAAAAAGTTGGCATAAATTACATTTGGATTATTAAATATTGTCGGGAAAAACAATATAAACAATAAATAGAAAAATATCGAATAACCGTTGTCTTTACTGAGCCCGTTCTTTTTTACTATAAAATTAATCAGGAAAAATAAAGCAAAAACGAAGCACAAAAGACTTATTTTTTGAAATGCCAAAAATGAAGAACTTACCCATGAAGGTTCCTGAATTTGATAAAGAAAAAAGAAAACCAGTATCAAAATTACAATCAAGGAATAATTTAATGGTGTAGATTTTCTAAAAAGACTTGTTATCATAAGGATATTTTATACTTTTGTGATTGTAAATATAATACTTGTTTAAAAGGAAACCCAACAAGTTGAAAAAGATTCTGTCAATTGAATTTTGTTTTCAATGCGTTACAAAATAATAAATAACATATAATTTTATAAATTATGAAAGCTTTTTTTGAAGGAATACAATACTTATTCGTTGATATTTTGTTTGCTCCGCTTGACTTTTTACGTCGTTTGGAATTAATTACATGGTTTGGTGCAAATACAATTAACTGGATTTTTATGATCATCTGTGCATGCGCAATCGTTTATTGGATAAAACAATTACGCATTTTTGATGACGCAGGAACAGAAAACCAAGATACTACTGCTCACTCTTTTTTAAAGTAAGTCGAAGCCAATATCTTTTCTAAAATACATCTTATCAAAGCTTAGTTTATCTATGTTTTGGTAAGATTTTTTTATGGCCTGTTGGAAATCATCACCATATGATGTTACCGTCAATACACGTCCTCCATTACTTACAACATTTCCTTCTTCTAATTTTGTTCCGGCATGGAAAACAATAGAATCTGTAATGTTCTCTAAACCTGTGATTACTTTTCCTTTTTCAAAATCTTCAGGATACCCGCCGGAAACAACCATAACCGTTGTAGCACTTCTTGGATCAACTTCCAATTCAAAAGAATCTAATTTCTGATCTGCAACAGATAAAAATAATTCTACCAAATCAGATTTTAATCTCGGTACCACAACTTCAGTTTCAGGATCACCCATTCTTACGTTGTATTCGATAACGATTGGTTCATTTTTTACATTGATCAAACCAATAAAAACAAAACCTTTGTATTCGATTCCGTCTTTTTGAAAACCTTCGATTGTTGGTTTTACGATACGGGTTTCAATTTTTTCCATCAAAACAGCATCAACATAAGGAACCGGAGAAACTGCTCCCATACCACCTGTATTTAATCCTGTATCGCCTTCACCAATTCTTTTGTAATCTTTTGCCGTTGGAAGAATTTTATAACTTTTCCCGTCCGTTAAAACAAAGCAGCTTAATTCGATTCCATCCAGAAATTCTTCAATTACAACCTTAGAACTTGCAGCTCCAAATTTTTGGTGAACGAGCATGTTTCGCAATTCTGTTTTAGCTTCTTCAAGGTCCTGAATGATCAAAACGCCTTTTCCTGCTGCTAATCCGTCAGCTTTTAAAACATATGGAGGCTGCAAAGTTTCCAGAAACGCACATCCGTTCTCTACAGTTTCGGCAGTAAAACTGTCATAAGCCGCAGTCGGAATGTTGTGTTTCATCAGGAATTCTTTTGCAAATTCCTTACTTCCTTCTAATTGTGCCCCTAATTTTGATGGGCCAATAACCGGAATATTTTTTAGTGCTTCGTCATTTTTAAAAAAATCATAGATTCCTTTTACTAATGGATCTTCCGGCCCAACGACTACTAAACTTATTTTTTCTTCGAGTACAAGTGTTTTAATTGCATCAAAATCAGTTGGAGCTATTGCAATATTTGTGGCAATAGCCGCGGTTCCTGCATTTCCCGGTGCAACAAAAAGTTTTTCGCAAAGCGGACTTTGAGTCATTTTCCATGCAAATGCATGTTCTCTTCCGCCTGATCCCAATAGTAAAATTGTCATGTGTTGTTATATTTAGTTGTGGTGCAAAAATAATTGCTTTTGCACGTAAAAAATAATTAAATCTTAAAAAGTTCTGGATTCTGTACAGTTAGTAATTGTATAATATTATTTTTGATGAAAATTTACCTGCTAATGATTTCTCTTTTTGATATTTCGCTTCAATTAAATGGTTTTCCAATTAAGAAAGCAAAAACTGATCTGGATGCAATTACTAAATTATCAGAAGAAGAATTTTTAATGTTTCTTCAAAAGCAAAAAGACGAGATTGTTAATTTTCATTTAAAAAATAACTTCTTTTATAACGAATTAATTGGTGATAAAATTGCTCCAAAATGGGAAGATCTTCCTGTTTTAAATAAGCAAAATCTACAAAAACCTCTCAAAGAAAGACTTTCAAAAGGTTATACCTTAAAAAATGTATACCTCAATAAAACTTCTGGTTCAAGCGGAACTCCGTTTGTTTTTGCTAAAGATAAATATTCTCATGCCTTAACATGGGCATCTAATATTATGCGTTTTGGCTGGTTTGGGATAGATTTTAATCATTCTTACCAAGCACGTTTTTATGGAATTCCAATGGATTTTATTGGATACCGGAAAGAGCGTTTTAAAGATTTTTTGAGTCGTCGCTTTCGATTTCCTGTTTTTGATTTATCGGATACTGTTTTGGAGAAATTTTTACAGAAATTCAAAACAAAAAAATTTGATTACCTCAACGGATATACGAGTTCGATTGTTTTGTTTGCGAAATATTTAGAACAAAAAAATATAATTCTAAACGAAATCTGCCCAACGCTAAAAGCTTGTTTTGTTACTTCGGAAATGCTTTTTGAATCGGATAAAAAACTCCTGGAAAAACAATTTGGCATCCCGGTTATCAATGAATATGGCGCTTCAGAACTGGATTTAATTGCGTTTGAAAATCCTAAAGGCGAATGGCAGGTCAACGCCGAAACATTATTTGTAGAGATTTTAGATGAAAATAATCAAATTCTTCCTTACGGAAAAGAGGGCCGAATTGTGATTACTTCTCTCTTTAATAAAGCAAATCCTTTTATAAGATATGAAATTGGCGACATCGGAATTTTGGATGAAAAAAGCACACCTCAAAAACCGATTTTAAAGAAATTAATTGGAAGAACCAACGATATTGCCATTTTGCCAAGTGGAAAAAAATCGCCCGGATTGACTTTTTATTATGTTACCAAAAGCATTATTGAAGATGACGGAAATGTCAAAGAATTCATTATTAAACAAACCAAACTGGATACTTTCGAAATTGAATATGTTTCTGAAAAAGAATTAAATGCAGAGCAAATTCAAAAAATTGAAGAAGCTATTTCCTTATATCTTGAACCCAATTTAAACTTCACTTTTATCCGAAAAAAGGTTTTAGAAAGAACCAATCGTGGGAAATTAAAGCAATTTAAATCTTATTTGTAAATATAAATAAAATCTTACATTTGTTTTTTATTTAAAAACTTATGAACGATCAATCATTACTTTCTGAAGAAACTATTTCAAACAAAATATATTTTATTCGTAATCAAAAAGTGATGCTTGATTTTGGCTTAGCTTCACTTTATGAAGTTGAAACCAGAAGATTAAACGAACAAGTCAAAAGAAATATATCGAGATTTCCATCTGATTTTATGTTTCAACTTACCGAAATCGAACTTGAAAACTTGATGTAGCAAATTGCGACATCAAGTTGGGGAGGAATCAGAAAATTACCTTATGCTTTTACTGAACATGGCGTTTTAATGTTGTCAAGTGTATTAAAAAGCGACAAAGCAATTCAGACCAATATGCGAATTATGCGAATTTTCACGAAAGTGAGACAAATGCTTTTGGATACAACAGAAATTAAAGTTGATATTCTTCATCCCGAAGCCTCGGGACAAAAAGAAATTAGAGAATCAAGATAAAAATATAGAATTGGTTTTCTCTTATTTGGATGAATTGACAGAGAAAAAAGAAAACGATAGTGAAAGAGTTAAAATTGGATATAAAAAATAATTGGAGGTCACAATTTGTGACCTTGAAGAATCTTAAATCTTCTTTATAAATCGAGGTTTTATAATCAACTGTGTGAATAAAAATCGCACCATCAACAAAACAGAAAACACAAAATTAAATCCATGAAATTCTCTGTAAACACCAAAGTTGTGTTTTATCAATTTGAATTTTGATGACGAAATAGAATCTTTCCTAATTCTGTAAAATGCCAACGGTTCAGGAACTGGTTTTGTAACCTGGATTTGTTTTAAAATCGTGAGCCATAAACGCCAGTCTTGTCTTTTTTGTGTAGCTTCTAAAATGATTTTTCCGAAATAATCAGCGTCGTAAATGGCAGTTAAATTACCAACGTAATTACAAAAAAACAGTTGGTCATAAGTTAAACTTATTGGTGCTTTTACTCTTCTGTTTAAAGAATTTCCTTCTTCATCGATACAATCGTAAAAACTAAAGGTGAAGTGTAGATTATTCGCTTTTAAAAACCCAATCTGCTTTTCTAATTTATTGGGAAACCATAAATCATCTGCGTCTAAATAAGCAATATATTTTCCAGTCGCTTTTTCTAAAGCTATGTTTCTTGCGAAACCATTTCCGGAATTTTTTTCTAATTTGAATAGTTTAATCCTGTCGTCGTTTTTTTCAAATTCTTCAATAACAGAAACTGTTCGGTCTGTTGAAGCATCATCAACCAAAATCATTTCCCAGTTTTGATACGTTTGATTTTGAACTGACTGCAAAGTTGTCCTAATGAACTTTTCAGTATTATAGGTGGGTATTATAATAGAAACTAATTCGTTCATCTGATGCTGACTACTTTCTGAATGTATGTTGAAACTAAAAATAAGCCCGAACCTGATTAACAAATTCGGGCTGTTGAAGATTGTTATTTTATATAACTTGAAAAATCTTTATGTTCTTCTTTTGAAAGCTCTTCTTTAGATAATGACCTGAAATAATCGTACGTGATTTTCATTCCCTCAGAACGGCTTACTTTGGCTTCCCATCCTAATAATTCTTTTGCTTTTGTTGTATCCGGCTGACGTTGCAAAGGATCATTTATTGGTAACGGATGATATACTACTTTCTGGTTTGTACCAGTCAGTTTTATGATTTCTTCGGCAAAATCTTTAATCGTGATTTCGTCCGGATTTCCAATATTTACAGGATACACATAATCAGAATGCAGTAATCTGAAAATACCTTCTATCTGATCGTCTACATAACAGAAAGAACGCGTTTGCATTCCATCCCCAAAAATCGTTAAGTCTTCTCCTCGAAGTGCCTGCCCGATAAAAGCCGGAATTACACGTCCGTCATTTAAACGCATTCTTGGGCCATACGTATTAAAAATACGAACGATTCTGGTTTCTACTCCATGAAAAGTATGATACGCCATTGTTATAGATTCCTGAAAACGTTTTGCTTCGTCATAAACACCGCGCGGGCCGATTGTATTTACGTTTCCGTAATATTCTTCTGTTTGCGGATGAACTAGTGGATCTCCGTAAACTTCGGACGTAGAGGCAATCAAAATTCTTGCTTTTTTAACTCGCGCTAATCCCAACAAATTATGTGTTCCCAATGATCCAACTTTTAGAGTCTGAATTGGAATTTTTAAATAATCGATTGGACTGGCCGGTGATGCAAAATGCAGTATATAATCTAAATCACCGGGTATATGAACAAATTTGGTAATATCATGATGATAAAATTCAAAGTGTTCTAGCTTAAATAAGTGTTCAATATTTTTAAGATCTCCGGTAATCAGGTTGTCCATTCCAATGACAAAATAGCCTTCTTTAATGAATCTGTCGCACAAATGCGATCCCAAAAATCCTGCTGCTCCGGTGATAAGTATTCTTTTCATATTTGATTTGTTGAATATTTTTTTGGATTATCTTCTTATAAAATCCTAAGAAATAGCCACAAATGTAATAAAATATCTGGCCTTTTGAATGTCATATAAAATCATATTTTTTGAAATAACTTTACTATTTACCGATTGTATCTAAGCATATTTCTCTATTTTTACTCATAATTAAACATTTCTGTTTTGAAAGTTGTACATATTATTGAAGCTCTTGGTGGTGGCGTTTATACTTATTTTAGAGATTTATCTACTTTTTTTGGAGATGAAGAACAAAATAAAAGCATCCACACCACAATCATTTACAGCGGAAACCGAAAAGAAATTGATCCTGAAAATATAAAAAAAGATTTTTCTGACGGAGTTGATCTTATTAAAATCAATATGGTTAGGGAGTTTTCTCCTGTTCAGGATTTAAAATCAACTTATAAATTGTGGCAGGAACTCAAAAAAATCAATCCTGACATTATTCATCTTCATTCTTCAAAAGCTGGTGTATTGGGCAGAATCGCACATTTTTTTCTGTTTAAAAAGAAGAAACTGTTTTACACGCCGCATGGATATGCTTTTCTGAGAACGGATATCTCTACTTTTAAAAAGAAATTATACTGGCTGGTTGAAAAGGGAATTCAACAACTGTTTGGCGGAACTACAATTGCCTGCGGAGATACCGAATATGAAATTGCTAAAACAATTGGAGAATCAAAATTAGTACGGAATGGGATTGATATTCCTGGTGTTACCTCAAATTTAGCTACTGATAATAGAAATGAAAAACTAACTATTGGTATTATGGCAAGAATTACTGCCGCCAGAAACCCTCAGTTATTTAATGAAATTGCATTACGTTTTCCGAACCTGAATTTTGTATGGATTGGAGATGGGGATCTAAATCATTTAATTACAGCGCCAAACATACGAATAACAGGCTGGATCTTAGATCGCAAAAAAGTTTTAAAAGAATTGAACAACATTGATATTTACATGCAAACATCACTTTGGGAAGGTTTGCCAATTTCCATATTAGAAGCAATGGCTTTTAAAAAACCTGCAATTGCTAATAATATAATTGGAAATAAAGATGCTGTTCTACATGGAAAAACCGGATTCCTTTTTGAAAATATTGACGAATTGAAAAATTATTTTGAAATTTTGAAAGATGAGGAAACAAGAACTTCTTTTGGAGAAAATGCTTTTGTGAGATGTCAAAACTTATTTGATAAAAACAAAAACTTCAAACAATTATCAGAGATTTACAGTCAGTCTTTTCTGCAGCCAAAAGCTTCCAAAGACTGAAAACCAAAATCCACTAAAAGCAATTCCATCAAAACGGAGCAAAAAATCATCTATAAGATTTGAAGTGAAGAAAATTATAAAGAAAGAAAATATCAAGGCATTTTTTAAGTTATATCCTAAATAACCGATTGTAAAAATATAAAGCATAACAGCCAAGGGTCCTAGGATTCCAAACTTTAGCAAAAAATCAAGAAACTGATTGTGCGTTGGAAATTCATATTTGGCCAGAAATTTTTGATTTGTTTGCTTGTAATATTCATTTAGTTCCGGTTTTCCATCAGAAGCACCAACTCCAAAAGGAAGATTTTTTAAAGACAATTCCCAAGCACATTTCCAAATTGAAACTCTTGTTACCAATGAATTAAAAACTTTAACTTCAGGATGCTCAATTTCATCCAGTTTGCCTACTTTATCCATATAAGCAAAAGTTACCTTTGAATATTTTTCTTTCATGTACGGATCCTTCTGAATAAAAAGATATAAAATTCCAAATAGGATTACCAAAACTGAAACTGCAATAAAAGTCATTTTCTTTAAATCAATTTTAGTCCTAAGTTCTACAAACAGAACAAGTAAGAATCCAATAAAAATATTTGCCAATGCCAATCTGGTATTGACAAAAAGAACAAAGAAAAATGAAAGCAGGAAAATAACAATCCAAGCCGTTTTAATTAGTAGTTTTTGATAATTACGAAAGTTATATAAAACAAAATAAAATGCGCAAACCGACACAAAAGCCAAATGCATATTGAGTGCCGGTGCATGAATTCCGATTGTTTTTGAAAATTCATAACCCATTTCCCATAAATCAACTCCAATTAAATATTTATCCATTAATTCAGGAAACACAACATTGAATCTGATGAAGAAAAACAATAAAACTATAGTCGTTGCAATTACATATGTTTCAATTAATTTTAAAAAATTGATACGCTGATAATTGCCAATTATAAATAATGGAAAAATCAGTAATGAGGTGCTTTTTTCTATTGCTTTCAGCCCTTTTTCAAATGAATCATTATTCCAAAAAAGCAATAATTCGAGTAAGAGCGGAGAAGCTATACAAATCATTAAAATCAAAGATGTTCTGGTATATTTTAGTTTCCTGAAGAAAATCAGATTAAATACTGCAAACAAAATAATAAGCAGCGAACATGGTTTCCTAAAAATCATGGCAACAGCAATCAAACATAAAAAAACATGAAATATTTTATTGAAGCTTTTTTCGGAAATATTCATAGTATAATGCAAAATAAATTAAAGGAAAAATACCCGTTTTATGTTTAACCGCAGAACCTAAATCTGGCTCAAAAACTCCCTGAATAATAAAAAAAGAAAACAGAATAAAGAATACGAAAAGCTCATACTGCATATCATTCCTGTTCTTTAAACATTTTGAAAAACGTACTAATAAAATATAGGAAAGGAAAAGCTGCCAGATTACAAAGACAAGAATTTGAGGCGACAATAAATGCTTTAATCCGTTTACCGGAACGTTTACACTAAAAAACCCATAGAAAACAGCAATAGCTTCTCCATACCAGGTATCTGGTTTTAGAGGTGGAACAATCATTGAATTTGCATCTGCTGATCCCATTCTCGCATTATTTACTACTTCCCGACTCATCTCAGAGAAATATTCTCCTTTTACTAAACCATAACTTAAGGAAAGAAAAAAAGCAATTAGCAAGCCGTAAAAAATTGTGGTTAAAACCTGGTTTTTAAAATTAATGAAACTAATTAAATACATTCCATAAGCAATTATAGGGATCAACGCAAAATACGGTCTGTAAAAAACGCCAAAAACAATTAATAGCAAAAATGATATATATACCGTTTTTTTGAATGAATATCTCCTGTTTGAAAACAAAAAAACTATGGGCGTAATGAATAAAAAAGTTATAAACTCTTTTGATGGCATCGAAATAAAAACAGCCATCATAAAAATTCCCAAATAGACCAGAATATTTTTTACATTTATTTTTTCGAAGTTTTCAGGAATCCCAATTTTATATAGAACGAACATTAAAACAGGGAATTGTAAAAGTGCAATTACAGGGAAAGGAAGGTAACGCAAGCCAGTAATTTTATAAAACAAAATTGTCAATGGATAACTTCCGAGATAGCCTGCTTCATTCCATCTGTCGTAAATAATTATAGCAGAATCATAAAAAAACTTTGGCGGCAATATAAAAAAAGTAAGAAATGCAACGACCAGATTGGCCATCGCAATAAGCAAAAATGCAGCTGTACTTTTTTTAATTAAAATTTGCATGATAAAAATTATTTAGATGCCCTGTGTTTTTTATAAAAAGACGTTTTTATTCTGTATCCGTTTAAAAAAAAGATTAAAAATCTAAACGATAGATACTTATAAAAAAACATTACTTTATCTACTTTTAAATTTCGATTCCATTGAAGTAAATATTTCCAGTCGTACAAATCGTTCCAGATTTCTTTCCGCCACTTTGGAGATAATACATAAAATTCTTTTAAAATTATAACATAGATACAAGCCCAATAATTTTCTACAGCAAGATTCATTTTTTCAGAATTAGTCTGTTGATTTTTCAGGCCATTTTTGACCATTGTATAAATATCAATTACATTTTTTTCGTCTATATTCGTCGTAAATGAGCCTTTTCTTGCCTGACGATAAAAGTAAAAGGATTTTGAATAAATACTAAATGTTTCAATATGATACATTAATTTCCCAGTCCATTCAATATCTTCTGACCTTTTATCTGTTGGAAAGAACAATTCATTCTCAATCAAAATTGATCTTTTGATAATTTTATCACATGGAGAAGGAGCATACAAATCATAATAAACCAAATTTATAATTTCATCCGTAAAATTTCCTTTTTTATTCTTCAAAAACTTTTGATTGTGCTTATAAACGATATCTCTTTTTGAAAAAAAACGGCTTTCTTCGTGTATTATTAAATCTGCTTTTGACTCTTTTATTAAATTATTAATGTTTAACAATGTATCGCTTCCAACCCAGTAATCATCACTGTCACAAAAAAAAATATACTCTCCATTTGCTGTTTTTAAACCTGTATTTCTTGCATCAGATACTCCTCCGTTTTCTTTATCAATCAGAATGATTTTATCATGGATTTGCTTATACTTTTTACAGATTTCTAATGATGAATCTTTTGAACCATCGTTAATTAGTAAAACCTCAAAATTAGAGTAATTCTGAGTCAAAATGCTTTCTAAACATTGGTCCAAATAACGTTCAACATTATAGACAGGAACAATAATGCTGAAAAAAATGGTTTCGTTATTAGAATTTATTTCTTTCATATTAATTCAAAAAAACTTTCATTTTATCTTTCCTGTATATAACTACCGCCGAAACAAAATTCCAGAAAAAAGAACTCGAAACAAAAGCAATAGCCGCTCCCGTCATTCCATAAACAGGAATTAATAATCGGTTTAAAACAAAATTAATGATCACAGCAATGATCAAAATGATCTGGTAAATGTGCTGTCTGCCAGTCATATTCAAATAAACAGAAGATGAGCCAAATGCAGAGCAAGCTCCCTGGCCTATTATCAAAATCAAAAAAGCTTGTTTGGCTGCAATGTATTCTTCACCAAATAAAGATAAAATATGGCCTGAAAAAATACTCAGCAGCACAATTACCGGAAACGTTATACCAAAAATTGTACGGGAACTGTTCTTTAAAATCTTAGCTAATTCGTTTCTGTTCCGGCCCGAAAAATGTTCAGAAATTTTGGCAGAAACTGTAATATTAATTGTAATGATAATAATCGAAACAATGGTCATTATTTTGATTCCCACTGAATAAAAGGCAACTGTTTCATCATTTCGGTATTTTTTTAAAAAAAGGATATCAAAACTCATCAGTAAAAACAGTGCCATTCCGCTAATCGCAATTGGATATGATTTTAAAAAAATCTCTTTGTGTGAGATTTTTTCTGTCGAATTTTGTTTTTTTATTTTGTTAAAATAAATAAAAACAAAAACGGAACTGATAATGGCAAGCACAACAAATCCAATTAAAAAAACATCTACCAGATAAGTTTCTTTTTGGTAATAAAATAAGGCAGTCGAGCCTAAAATTAATGGAACGTATTTAATAATATTTCTGAATAGTTCGGCAACGATTAATTTATCTAATGCTCTGAAAATCTCTGTATTTAAAATCGATATTCCCGAGAAGAATAAGGTTATCGATGACTTAAGAATTATGGAATAAACCTCATCATCAGAAAAATAGTCATTTATTGTTTTTTTATCAATTATCAGAATAATTAAAAAAGCCGTTAATGATGACAAAAACAGCATGAAGACCATTTTTGAATATATATTTTTTAATTCTTCTAAAGATTTTTTGCTGGCCAACCGTCCTTTAAAGTACAAAATCGACTGGTCAAATCCCAATAAACATATACTCCCTACAACCAAAAGAAATGTGCGTGAAAAATCATATTGGCCCACAATTTTCGGACTGAAGGATTTTGTCAAAAAAACAGTAAAACCAAATAAAAGAAGGGCTCCCGAAACTCTCAAAAACAAGGTAACAATACTTTGTTTTACAAAAGAATTGTTTCTGATTTTGTCAAAAATATTATTTGTTTTCAATTGGTTTCATGATGCTTAACAAGTAAAATATATATTTTAACCTTTATTTACCTGAGATTTTAAAAGCTGATTTTTATAGAATTTCTGAAACAAGCTAATAAAGACGAAAAGAACAAGAAACAAAACAGGTAATAAAAATTTGAAATTTCCATTCACAATTTTATTATCATTCATGTTCAGTGTTGTGCTTATTTCTTTAATCGTTTTGTCTGAACTTATCAGTTTCAATCTGTTTTTTCCTTGTTCAATAACCAGAGTCTGCTTGGTCTTAATAATATCATTGAGTTGCGTATTTTCACTGTAATACACCAGCTTATCACTTTTTGAATTGTTTTTTGCTGTACTCGAAAACCCATTCAAAACATTGTCAATCTGGGCAATTATTGTATCATTTTGAGTAATTTCCTGCTGGAGATTTTTGTACCCTATTTTTTGAGCAGTAGTAAAATATTCCGAATCGTTTAAATATTTTAATAACGGCTGAATAACTTCTTTTTCATTTATCATGCTTTTCGAAACAAAAGAAATGGTATGAAGACTGTAATTTTTACTTGTCACATTATCTTCCAAGACCTTTTTTACCTCACCAACCTCAGCCATTAATTTTATAAGTTCGAAGTTTTGCTCTTTGTCTTCAATAAATTTATAAACGTCTGCAATTGGTTTGATTTCAATTTTGTTGATAGTTTCCGGATTTGAAATTCCCACTACATTTTTCAAAAATTCGGCATCTCCTGCAGCAACTTTAGCCTGGATTAAGTCAATTTTTGAGTATAAATAATCAACGCTTCCGAAATTTGGAGTTACCACAACCTGATTTTGGTAGGTTTGTTTGTTTGAATCCAAATACCATCCTAATCCAAACCCGAGAATAACTAAAATTAGGACCAAAATCCAGTTTCGCACAAAAAACTGAATCGACCTAAAAACAGAAGTGTTGACTCGATCAAAGAAATTGCCAACAGTTCTTGACAGCTGGAAAATATCAATTTCCTGATTATCGTGATTATGGGGTACTTTTGTACTCATTGATACGTTTTATTTTTCGTTGAAAATCTGTTCCAAAATCTTAATAGTAATCAGATAAGTTGGTTTTACACCCGTAGTTCCCAATCCACCCGATGCCAGAGTACTTCCGGTTTCCAACGGATTATCTGAAGCATAATAAGCATAACGAACTTTGATATCGTGAGGCACACTTTTTCTGATTTTTGATGCTGACTGTATTGCTTTTTGGTAATATGATCCTTCCATTTCAAGACCAATTACTCCCCAGGTCGATTCATGAAAGAATTTTAATAAATCTCTGTTTTGCAATGATGTTCCTAAAACGGTCACCATTGCACCTTCAAAAACGGCAATATCATTTCCTTCAAACATGGCACCGGTCAATTCATTTTCAAAGAAATAATTATCTGCGGTTCCTTCGTTTATATGTGCTGTAGGGATCATAATATCTCCTTTTCCGCCTTCCAGAATTCCGGCTTTACCCATTATCGAAACTGATTTTACATTGAGCAAAGTATCTTTTTTGTATGGTTTTAAGAGCTCATCGATAGTCTCATAAGCCTGTTCTCCAAAAGCATAGTCCATTACAATAATGACTGGTTTCTCATCAGTTATTATTGTTTTTGCAAAAGCCGTTTTTGCCCAGTCAATTTTGGCCGTATCAAAAATCTGAACGTCGATGTTTGTTCCTGATGTATCCGGTAAAGAAATCATTCCGTTTTTCAGTGCCAGTTCTTCCACCAGGCTTCTTGTCTCCTTCGCCCCTGCTTTGCTTAACTCTTCATAAATAAAAAAGTCAGACTTGTCTTTGAATTTGGTTTTCAATAACGGAGTTGCAAAAATAGAGTTCATCACACTATGCATGTTTGCACTGATCACATGTATCGGACGTTTTAAAAGATTATTGGCTTTTAAAACTTCTTTGATATTTGTTGCCCAGATTTCTCCATGAATATGATGCCCTAAACGCTCTCTTAAAACAGGACTAAAAGTAATTGTTCGTTTGCTATTCTCGATTACCTCTTCGATTGCTAGTTTTCCGAGCCAATAAATTACATTTAAGAAACGATCCGGTTCGTTCTCAGAACCAAATGCATCGTAAATGTCTAAAACTTCTTCGAATGTTCTGGCTAAAATATTGGCAACATGCGAAATTGCTTTTTCTTTCTCTATTTGAGGCAGTTTTTTTGTCTGCATAACAGCTTGCTCCAGTTTCAGCCAGTCGCGTGAAACTTCGCCGCCATCATCTACCAGAACCCTGTTTTTTATTTTATGGGATTCTATAAAAATAAACGTTAAGTGGGTCAGGATATCATAAATGTCAGATCGCCCGCGGGTGATTTCAACATTCATCTGCTCTTCATCAATTCTGTAACAGTTTCTTCTTCTCTTTGGAGGAACAATAGGTTGAAAATGTGATTTTGAATATCCTTCATCTGAGGTTAGGTTAATAAAACGGCATTGTTCAATTCCTATCGGAAGTCGTTCTATTACATATAAAAGCCCATTTAATTCTACCTTTTCTTCTCCAATATTACCATAAATCTCAGGGCGCAATGCCAATAAGGATTCACGTAAACTATCGCCGGAAACTCCCATGGGTTTATAAAAACCACGGTTGAATAAATGGCGCATTGTAATGTACATTTTTTCGATTGCTGCAGATGATTCCTGCGCTCTTGATCTTGATATATGTTTGGTTTCTTTCATGCTATTCTATATTTTCGAACTTATAAATATAAGTTGTTTTTTCTATTTCAAATTATCTGCAATCTTTCTATCATTAGACAATCTCGGGATTTTATTCTGACCTCCCAATTTTCCCTGCGATTTCATATATTCCTGAAAACCGTTTTTAGAAACTTTGGTTACTACTACTTTTCTTAAAACATTTCCGGTAATTAAATCGTCGTAATAGATATTTTGCTTTCGCATGGCGTTGTCTATCGCCTCCGCGAAAGCGTCGAAATTTTCAGGCTCATTTTCAAATTCAATCAGCCATTCATGGTATGGTAATCCGGCTGAAGGCGTAATTTGCGGCGCAACCGTAAATTCGTTTATTACAATATTTGTTTTGGCCATTGCTTCTTTGATGGCATTTTCTACTTCATTGGCAATAACATGTTCTCCAAAAGCAGAAATATAATGTTTGATACGTCCCGAAACAATAACACGATATGGAGCCAAAGATGTAAATTGAACGGTATCACCAATATTATAACCCCATAGCCCGGCATTTGTAGAAACAATCAAAGCATAATTTACTCCCAATTCTACTTCACCAATTGTATTTCGTTTTGGGTTTTCGGTAAAAAATTCATCGGCTTTTATGAATTCGTAGAAAATTCCCGAATTCAGCAACAAAAGCATTCCCTTTTCTTTTTGAGAATCCTGATAAGCAAAAAAACCTTCAGAAGCCGGAAACAGCTCAATACTGTCTACTTTCCTGCCAATCATCTGCTCAAACTTAGCACGATAGGGTTCGTAGTTTACGCCTCCGTAAATAAACAAATTAAAGTTTTTGAATATTTCGCCAATTTTCTTTCCTCCGCTCTTTTCCTGCAGACGCTCAAAATACATTTGCACCCAGGACGGAATTCCGGAAATCACCGACATATTTTCGTTTATGGTTTCGCTCACGATTGCATTTACTTTGGTATCCCAGTCATCAATACAATTGGTTTCCCACGATGGCATTCGGTTTCGCTGCAAATATTTTGGAACAAAATGGGCTACAATTCCTGAGAGTCTTCCAAAGTTGATTCCGTGTTTTTCGGTCAAAATGGGGCTTCCCTGCAAAAAAATCATTTTTCCATCAACAAAATCAGCATTTCCTGTTTCGTTTACATAATGCAGAATTGCATTTCGCGCTGCATTAATATGCGAAGGCATTGATTCTTTAGTCAGCGGAATATATTTTGCGCCAGAAGTTGTTCCCGATGTTTTGGCAAAATAAAGCGGTTTTCCTTTCCAGAGAATGTTTTCATGGCCGATTTTAACTTTTTCAATATAAGACTTCAAATCTTCGTAATCGCGGATAGGAACATTTTTCTGAAAATCTTTAATCGTATTTATAGTATCAAAATGATGGTCTTTTCCAAATTCGGTTTCTTTGGCATCTTTTATAAGATTTTTAAAAACCTTCAATTGACTTTCGACTGGTTTGTTAGCCCAGTGGAGTGTTTGGTTGTATATTTTCCGAGCAAATATTTTTGCCGCAATTGACTTAATTGACATTTTTAGTGGTATTATTTTTTGTCACTTTTATTTTTACTTCGGGAATTTTCATCCGACTCTTTTTCGATTTTATCTACTTCTTCTCTCAATTCGATTTCTTTTTCAGACGCCTTCATATCATGATCGGGAGCCTCGCGGGTTTCAGACAAAATAGAATCTTTATTAAACTTGGCATATTCCAGCTGCCCCGACAATACTTTTTGAACCCCTTTTATATAAGCTTCATTTTTTTGTAAAGCTCTTTCTAATGAGTCAGATTTTATTGCCAGTTCTGTCGCATCTTTTTTTAATTGTGAGGAAGAATATCCGGGAATAAATTCGCGTAAAGACGTAAAAGCGATAATGTAAGTTGTAATTAAAATAAGAAATATTCCACCCAACGTAAAGGTTACGAATACGTTCATTAAAGTAAGTTTAAACGAAAAAATTTCTTCAAAGGTATCTTCATTCAAAATTACCAAGCGGTTTTTGATGAATAGTTTTTTTCTAAAATTGAATTTTTTCTTCTTCTTCATATCTGATTATACAAGCAAATATAGTAATTAATAGTATTGCTACTGCCGGTCAGTATTTTATCAATCTGCTAAATTTTTGATTTTATAAAATATTTAACGTACCTTAAAACAAAGATTTTAAACCAAAAACACTTTTTGTTCGTATATTTCTATATACCTTTGCGGTAAAATTAGAAAACAATTTGCTTCGGCATAAATATATACAGTCATGGGAAGATTAGGTCTTACAGAAATCCTCGTAATAGTAGGTATTGTGATATTACTTTTTGGAGGTAAAAAAATTCCGGAATTAATGAAAGGTTTAGGAAGTGGAATTAAAGAATTTAAAAACGCTGCTAAAGACGATCAATCTGCTCCTGCAGTTAAAAAAGAAGAGCAAGAAGTTAAATAATAATTTTTTCGTCTTAATTAAAATTCCAGGTTAAATCAATGATTTAACCTGGAATTTTTTTATACCATTTAAGCGTTTAAAAAGGAGCTTCAAAAATTCCAATTGTAACCCTGGAAGCTCCTTTTATAGTTTCAAATTTTGGAATTTGGAATTTATTTTTTGGAATTTTAAAGTACCATCGTCAGCTGAATACGTTTTCTGTCTTCATCAACCTCCGTAACTTTTACATCAACATGCTGATGGAGTTTTACTACCTCATTTACATCGCTCACAAATCCGGCTTTTAGCTGCGAAATATGAACCAGTCCGCTTTCTTTGATTCCGATATCAACAAAACAGCCAAAATTGGTTATGTTATTGACAATTCCTGGTAAGATCATTCCGGTTTTTAGATCCTTAATTGATTTTACATTCGCATCAAATTCAAAAACCTTTGCAGACTTTCTTGGGTCCAATCCAGGCTTTTCAAGCTCTTTTATGATGTCTTTTAAAGTAAGTAAACCTATTTCGGGTGTTATATAGTTTTCGGCCTTAATTAGGGCTGTTTTTTCCTTGTTTGCAATTAAGTCGTTTACCGAAATTTTCAAATCTTTTGCCATTTTCTCTACAACCGGATAAGCCTCAGGATGCACGGCAGAATTATCCAGCGGATTTTTTGCATTCGAAATTCTAATAAATGCTGCTCCCTGCTGATAGGCTTTATCGCCCAAACGAGGTACTTTTTTCAATTGCTTTCTATCCTCAAATGGTCCGTTTTCAGAACGGTATTGCACGATGTTTTCTGCCAGTTTCTCTCCTATTCCACTCACATAACTTAGTAAATGTTTACTTGCTGTATTAATATTAATACCTACAGAGTTTACACAACGAATTACGGTATTATCCAGTTCTTCTTTTAGTTTAGTCTGATCAACATCGTGTTGGTACTGACCTACTCCAATTGCTTTTGGATCAATTTTTACCAACTCGGCCAAAGGATCTGAAAGTCGTCGTCCGATAGAAACTGATCCACGAACCGTAACATCATAATTTGGAAATTCTTCTCTCGCAATTTTTGAAGCCGAATATACGGAAGCACCAGCCTCAGAAACAATAAAAACCTGCACCGGTTTGTCAAACGCGATTTTTTTTATGAAAAATTCCGTTTCTCTCGAAGCCGTTCCGTTTCCGATAGAAATAGCATCAATCTGATAGGCATTTACCATCGAACGAATTTTTTTTATCGCCATTCCTTCTTCATTTTGAGGCGCATGCGGATAGATGGTTTCGTTGTATAATAAATCTCCTTTTTCGTCCAGGCAAACTACTTTACAGCCGCTTCTGAAACCCGGATCAATTGCCAGAATTCGTTTTTCGCCCAAAGGCGGAGCTAATAATAATTGTCCTAAATTATTAGCAAAAACCTGAATAGAATTAGCATCTGCTTTTGCTTTTGCTTCCTGCAAAGTTTCATTTCCTATCGCCGGATTCAATAAACGTTTATAGCTATCTTCTATCGCCAGTTGCAGATGTGCTGTTGTACTGTTTTGTTTTTTAATAATGATTTCATCAATTATATCATAGGCGTCATCAATATCAACATCAATTTTCATTTTAACAAAACCTTCATTTTCAGCACGAAGCATTGCCAGTAATCTATGCGATGGCGCTTTTGTCAAAGGTTCTTCCCAATCAAAATACTGACTGAATTTTTGTGCGCCTTCTTCTTCACTTTTCTTTTTTACAACTTTGGTTCCGATAGTTGCTTTACGCTGAAATAATCTACGAAGCTGTTTACGAACATAAATATTTTCGTTGATCCATTCAGCCACGATATCTCTTGCTCCCTGCATTGCGGCTTCTTCATTGATTACATTTTCATTGATGTATTGCGTCGAAACAAAATCGATATCAACATCACTTTCAGACATAATCAATTTGGCCAAAGGTTCCAGACCAAATTCGCGGGCGACATCGGCTTTTGTTTTTTTCTTCTTTTTATAAGGAAGATAAAAATCTTCTATTTCCTGTAAGTCAAAACTATCTTCAATTTTTTTCTTCAATTCTGGTGTAAGGGCTTTTTGTTCTTCAATAGATTTTAGAACCGCTTCTTTACGTTTTATAAGCGTCTCATACTCTTTTTGAAGTTTTGCAATCTGTTCGATCACAACTTCGTCCAGGTTTCCTGTCGTATCTTTTCGGTAACGGGAAATAAACGGAATCGTACAATCTTCTTCTAAAAGTTTTACCGTGTTTTGAATGTTAATCGGTGCTGTCTGTACAGACTTGGCAATGAATTGAATATTAGTCATTTATTATTGTTTTTAAAAATGCATAAAAATCGCGAGATTTTACGAGAATCTCGCGATTTTTATAATTTATAAGATTTTAAAATTTTAGCAAAATTTTTTGATTTAATAAAATTATGTTTTATTTTATTAACTTGTATTTTTTCTAAAAAACCTAAATTTTCAAGATTATTTAAATCTGTTCTAGCTGTAAAATTTGAAATTCCAAATCTATTTTCCATTTCTTTACTACTTAAAACCCTATCAGAATCTTCATTTAAGATTTTTAAAATTTGTGCTTGACGCTCATTCACATTTGGTATCTTAATAAATTTTGCTGCTTGAATTACTTCATTTTGTTTTCTACCAATATATTCCTTCAATGCTGTAAATGCCTTCTCCATTGTTTTTATATGATAAGTTATAAAGTAAGTAAGGTCATTTTGATCAATTTCTGAATACAAAAAAGCTTTTTCATACTGCACTTTAGTATCTTTTATAATAGTAGAAATCGTTAAATATTCTGTCAGCCAGTAACCATTTTTGAGCATATACCAATAAAATAGAGCTCTTGCTGTTCTACCATTTCCATCAGAAAATGGATGTATCCAACCAATCATAAAATGGATTATAATTCCTTTAATAATTGGATGAATAAAAGTTTTTTGTTCTTCGTTAAAAAACAAACATAAGTCATTAATTAATTTTTGTATTTCTTCGTTTTTTGGTGGTGTGTGTACTACTTCACTATTTGAATAATTTACAACATAAATATCGTTGTTCTCTCTATATCTACCTTCATCTTCAATATCTTCTAACGTATTATTAGAAATGAGTTTATGAATGTAAAGAAGATTCTCTGGTGTTAAACTATCATTTTTATGTTGAACAATATATTTCATCGTGAAATAATTATTCATAATCATCTGTTCTGATTTATTTTTCGGTTTACGTTCTTTTTGAATCATTTCCTTTGCCGCTTTTCTAGTGGTATTTGCACCTTCCATTTGACTACTTGAAATAGCCTCTTCCATTATTGAACTTATGAGGAATTTATTTTTATCGGTATCATTTATACCTATATTGCTTCCTAAATTTCCTCCAATATGTAAATCAAAATGATGTAAAAGTCTAAGAATATAATCAGTAACATTAAAGTTAAAAGAATATGTTCCAAATAAAATATTTTGCTTATTTAGTGATCGAGATAATTTAACAGCATTCCAATATTGTTCTGGTTCAATAGTTTTTGTTTTATATTTAACTTTATCCCAATATAAATATTCATCATTAATTTCTTTCAATTCACCTGACAATGTAAGCTGAGTAAGTAAACTTATCGTATTATTATCGTATTTCGATATTGGTGGATGTTCTAACATAAAAAAAATTTTATGCTAAAGTAATAAATAACGCGAGATTTTACGAGAATCTCGCGTTATTTACTTTCTTTTAAATTTATATTTCAATAACTGCTCCTTTTTAGAAAATTAATTAATACTATTTTTATAATATAATTCTGATAAAATAATATCTTTGTCTCTAATTTTAAGCCAATGAATATTTTATTATTGTTTTTTTTATTTATAAGCATCGTCGTTTTCGTTCTTGCTGGTTATGACAAATATTTAGCACGAAAAAATAAAAGGAGAATTCCCGAAAATACACTATTTTTTCTGGAAGCTATCGGCGGTACAATTGGTTTATTACTTGCCATGATACTTTTTAATCATAAAACGAGTAAAACTTCTTTTATTGTGAAGTTTTCCGCAATTTTATTGATTCAGATAGCATTGATTTATCTTAAATTAACTCACAAGATTTAAACAATCTTATTGTTAATAACTCCGAAATCAGGATGTTTTAAAAAATTAGCATGCTGATTTTTAAATTATTACATAAAAAAAGCCGGATGAATTTAAAATCCGCCCGGCTTATCTATTTTATTGGTGCGAAGCACCCGTTTTTTTTTGACTTTTTACGAACAGGCGATTTTATTTACTCTGTTTTGGTGTCTTCCGCCTTCAAATGCAGTTGTTAAAAACGTTTCAACAATTTCTACAGCCTGATGAATAGAAGTAAAACGTGCCGGAATACTCACAATATTAGCATCATTATGTAAACGGGTCAAATATGCAATTTCTTTTGTCCAGCATAATCCGGCTCTCACTTTTGGATGTTTGTTCACAGTCATTGCAATTCCGTTACCGCTTCCACAGATTACAATTCCAAAATCAGCTTTTCCTTCAGAAACATCGTTTGCTACCGGATGACCAAAATCAGGATAATCTACAGAATCTTCAGAGTCTGTTCCGTAATTGGTAACTTCATATCCTTTTGCTTTTAGCATTTCAACAATTGCTTTTTTATATTCTGGTCCTGCGTGATCGTTTCCTATCGAAATTTTCATTTTATATACTATTAAGTTGTGTAATACAAATTTACTCAAATAATAAATGTTCGCCATGTATTTGACTAATTTTCACAAAATTTTTTTTTATTATTTAGAATTATAATTAATGTGCTTTACCAAAATTCGAGTTTTAAAATATGTTTTTATAACTAACTTCATATCAAAGCGTTATTGGTTATTAACAATTTTGATAACTCATAATATACTGATAATCAATAAATAATAAACAATATTTTTGTTAAAATTTTGGACTGTTAATACTGAAATATAAATCATTGATATTCAGTTAACTTTAACTTAACATTATTTGTTAATAAGTTCAGATAGAAAATTAGAAGTTTTTTTTGGTTGTGTCAGAAAAAAACCTAATCCAAAATTGGAATTAAAAATCCTAATAAAGTTTCAGGAATTTTTAGAAAAGTTATCAATATCAAAAATATCATTTTCAACAGAAATCAACATGTCAACTTATCTACAATTTGAATTCATTTTTGGTTGTTAACCGTTGTTAATTAAAATAAGAAAAGGCTTAAAAATTAATCTTTTAACCTAAAATAACTATGTTGATAACTCCCAATAAATAAGTAAAACGAGATTTCAATGAATTAAAAAATAAATTTATTCGACATATTAACACGCTATAATAACCATCAAAAATTAATTAAATTTAAAATTTCTTTTTTGTTGTATTTAATATATGTTGAAAACTTTGAAAGTTGAAAATCAAAAAAAATATTTTTGAATTTAAATTTAGTTTGGATTCAGACAATTTTGAGAGGATTGTTAAGATTGTCAAGAATTGCCTGAACCTGATCGAAATCGTTGGGATGAA
Organism: Flavobacterium sp. 1355; assembly: GCF_017833415.1. Taxonomy (GTDB): domain Bacteria; phylum Bacteroidota; class Bacteroidia; order Flavobacteriales; family Flavobacteriaceae; genus Flavobacterium. The sequence goes on from NZ_JAFICC010000002.1 coordinate 259,468, forward strand.
CTTTGAGTTTGATGCCGCCGAGCGCTGCAGAATACATTGGAACGACTGATAAGGTGATTTCGTTTTCAAAGTAGTATGGAATCTCTTCCTGATCTAATAAGTGTTTAAGAATAACCGTTTCGTGGTCGTAATTGAATATGGCTATCGTTTTAAAGCTTTCCATAAAAGGTCTTTTTGTAAAGATACGAAATGAGGATTATTAATTTGTTTCGAGTATTATTTTACTATGTGATTACAAATGACCTTTGAAAATCAGTAAATATCTCCAATTGAAAGTTATAATTTTAATAATTCTAATTGTTAAAATCTGTAATCTGATATCTTATTTGTAATTTTAAACTTTATAAGAAAAAGATATATGGATAAGAAAATTAGAAAGCCGATAAAAAATGAGAAGGACTTTTTAGGAAAAATACTGAAGATTTTATCGCAAAGCCCTAATAAAGTATTTAATTACAAACAGATAGCAGCAAAGCTTGAACTTGACGATACAAAAAGCAGAAACCAGATTATAAAAGATTTAAAGCTTCTGGCTTCTTCTAAAAAAATAGTTGAATCAGAGCCTGGTAAATATTTAGTAATAGCGGTAAGTCAGGATTATTACGAAGGAACAATTGATATGACGAGCAGAAAAACGGCATATTTTATTTGTGACGAATTTACAGAAGACGTTTTTATTCCGACCAATAATCTTAACAGGGCGTTAGATAAGGACAAAGTAAAGGTTTATGTTTATAACAGAAGAAAAGGAAAAAGACCTGAAGGTGAAGTAATTGAAGTTATAGAAAGAGATAAAACAGAATTTGTCGGAGTTATTGACATTCAGGCCAATTTTGCATTTGTTTCTACTGCAAACCCTAAGATGTATACGGATATTTTTATTCCAAAAGATAAAATTGGAGAAGCAGAAAATGGAGATGTAGTTTTAGTTAAAATTGAAGACTGGCCAAAAAGAGCAGATAGCCCTTTTGGATCTGTAATTAGAGTTTTAGGAAAACCAGGTGAACATAATACTGAGATTCATGCAATCCTGGCAGAATATGGTTTGCCATCAGATTTTCCGGTAGAAGTAGAGGTCTATGCTCAAAAGCTGGATACAACAATTCAGGAATCTGAAATTGCAAAACGTCGTGATATGCGTGATACGCTTACGTATACGATTGATCCAAAAGATGCAAAAGATTTTGATGATGCGTTGTCTTTCAAAAAGTTAGAAAACGGGAATTACGAAATTGGTATTCACATTGCCGATGTTTCGTATTATCTTGAAGAAGGAACTATTTTGGATGATGAAGCATATCAGCGTGCGACTTCAGTGTATTTGGTAGACAGAGTAGTGCCAATGCTTCCTGAAGTTTTATCAAACTTTGCCTGTTCGCTGCGACCAAATGAAGAGAAATATACGTTTTCTGCAGTTTTTGAGGTTTCTCCAGCTGCACAAGTTATTAACCAATGGTTTGGCAGAACGGTAATTTATTCAGATCAGCGTTTTGCATACGAGGAAGCACAGTATATTATTGAGACAAAAGACAATACGATTCCGGTTGATATTTCTATTACAGGAGAATCTTATGTTGTTTCAGATGAAATTGTTGAAGCAACTTTAAAATTAGATGAATTAGCTAAGATTTTGAGAAAGAAAAGAATGGCCAATGGCGCTATTTCTTTTGATAAAGTAGAAGTAAAATTCAACCTTGATGCTGCAGGAGAACCAGAAGGAGTTTATTTTAAAGTTTCTAAAGATGCCAATCATCTTATTGAAGAATTTATGCTTTTGGCCAATAGAAAAGTTGCTGAGTATATTGGGAAACAGAAGAAAACCTTTGTATATAGAATTCACGATGAACCAAACGAAGATAAACTAATTGCTATGCAAGCCGTCATTTCTAAGTTTGGTTATAAAATTGATCTCAGAAATAAAGGAGATATTTCGAAATCATTAAATGCTTTGATGGAAGAAGTAAACGGAAAAAAAGAGCAGAATTTAATTGATACTCTTGCTATTAGAAGTATGAGTAAAGCCAAATATTCTACAGATAATATTGGTCATTATGGTTTAGCTTTTGATTATTACAGCCATTTTACTTCACCAATTCGTCGTTATCCGGATGTTATGGTGCATCGTTTGCTGCAATATTATCTTGACGGAGGCAAATCTGTAGATGAAGAAGTTTATGAAACAAAATCACAGCATTGTTCGAATATGGAAAGTTTGGCAACCAATGCTGAACGTGACAGTATCAAATACATGCAGGTTAAATACATGCAGGATCACCAGGACGAAGAATTTTTGGGAGTTATTTCAGGAGTTACAGAGTGGGGAATTTATGTTGAAATTGTTTCTAATAAATGCGAAGGTATGGTTAGAATCAGAGAGATAAAAGATGATTATTATACTTTTGATGAAAAGCAGTATGCCTTGGTAGGAGCGACATCAAACAGTATTTTGCAATTAGGAGATGAAATTTTCGTTAAGGTAAAAAATGCAGATTTAGTTAAAAAACAGCTTGATTTTCATTTTTTAAGAAGAGCGGAATAGTATTAAATTTTAAAAAAAAGAAACATGAAAAAATTAATTATAGGAGCTGCAATTTTAGTAGCACAATTGTCTTTTGGTCAGGTTACCAAAGAGTTGGGAGATTTTGATTCGGTTAAAGTTTTTGATAAACTAAGTGTAAAATTAGTTCAGTCTTCAGAGAACAAAATTGTGATTAAAGGTGCTCGTGAATCTGAAGTCGAAGTTGTTAATAAGAAAGGTTTACTAAAATTGAGAATGCCTTTCCCAAAACTTTTATCCGGAGATGATTTAGATATTACCGTGTATTACAAACACATAGAACTAATCGATGTAAATGAAGGTGCAATTGTTACCAGTAAAGAAACTATAAAAGCTACAGCTTTTAAAGTAAGTGCGCAAGAAGGAGGAAAAATTAACGTAAATTTGCACGTTGAAAAACTAAATGTAAGTTCTGTTTCCGGAGGTGAAATTACGATCTCGGGTAAAGCTTCTAATCAGGATGCAAGTTTAGGTGCTGGAGGATATTTGCTCGCAAGTAAATTAGAAACCTCTCAGACTAAAGTAAGCGTTTCTGCGGGAGGAAAAGCAGATGTGAATGCTTCTACACTTGTTGATGCAAAAGTGAGCGCAGGAGGCTCTATTTACATTTATGGAAAACCAAAACAAATTAATCAAAAAACAGTTTTGGGCGGAAAAATTGAACAGGTTAAGTAACTAATTGTATTTGAATGATAAATGATATTTTAACTGGGCTGCCATGGGGACTTTTCCTAAGCTTTATGGTAGGTCCGGTATTTTTTATACTTCTTGAAACCAGTATTACAAAGGGATTCAGAGCAGCAATGGCTTTTGATCTTGGTGTAGTATTAGGAGATATTTTTTTTATAGGAATTGCTTATTTAGGAAGTTACAGATTAATTCAGAGTCTTAAAGATAAACCTGCCTTATTTATTTTTGGAGGTATTATTATGCTTGTTTATGGAATAATTTCTTTTGTAAGATTAAGAAATGAAGAAAAGATAGATGATGATGAAATAGATCGTGATATCATTAAAAGAAATTACGGAAGCTTATTTATAAAAGGTTTTATATTAAATGTTATCAACATTGGGGTTCTTGGTTTTTGGTTGGCGGTAATTATTTCTGTCGGACCAAAATTAGAAATGCAAAATACAAGAATGTTTACTTTTTTTACTTCAGTTATCATTACTTATTTATTAGTTGATTGTATTAAGATTCTATTAGCTAAACAATTAAAATCTAAAATGACACCTAATAATATTTTAAAAATTAAGAAAGTTATTAGTATTGTATTAATGATTTTTGGAGTAGTACTAATAACTCAGGGATGGTTTCCAAAAGAAAAAGAAATGGTTAAAAATGCCTTTGAAAGAATTGAAAAGTAGTTTGTTAATAACTGTGATAATATAAATTAAGCCTCTGTATTTCAGAGGTTTTTTTATGTTTATAAGTTACAGTTTGTCATTCTGAAGAACGAAGAAACACACAAGAAGCTCCGTAAACAATGTCGCCAATCTTTGTCGAGTCACTTGTGTGATTCTTTGTTCCTCAGAATGACAAGATTGCAAAAACTACACTAAAATTACTTTGAAGGTGTTAAGGCATCGTCCGGATTCGAACATTATTTTATCTAATTTTTTCAAAAAATTAAACATAAAAAAAACTTTAAATTGCTTTAGAGGTTTTACAGACATCGTCCGGATTCGAACATATTTTATCTAATTTTTTCAAAAAATTAAACATAAAAAAAACCTCTAAATTGCTTTAGAGGTTTTGAGGCATCGTCCGGATTCGAACCGGAGTAGGAGCTTTTGCAGAGCCCAGCCTAGCCGCTCGGCCACGACGCCTTAATTGAACGGATGGCAAAAGTAACCAAAATCTTTAAAATTCAAAAGTTTAAAGTAAACTATTTTAAAAATTTAGTGTTTTGTATTAAAATATTATTTTCTGATTTCCGTCATTTTTATAGTAACTGATTCAACATCACCACCAATAGGAGGATTTATTTTAGAAACCCAAACTGTAGTTTTTACTACTGTTTCAATCTCATTTAAGACGCGAATGTTGATTCTTTTGGCCACATGTTCTAATAAATGAGAACGTATTGCCATTTCTTCCATTACAATTTTGTTTAAATGTACATAATCAACAGTATCTAAAAGGTGATCTGTTTCGGCAGATTTCTGTAAGTTGGTTTTAATTTTTAAATCAACTGTGTAATCAGATCCTATTTTTCCCTCTTCGATTAAACATCCGTGGTAGGAGAAAGTTCGAATGTTTTTTAGTTTTATAACTCCCATTTTTATAATTTTATTCTTGTAATATTTGGATCTTGGTAATTAGATGTAACAGCTAATATGCAAACTATTTTTGTTGTTTCATCAACTGTAAAATGTATTGTATAAGGAAATTTTTTAAAAGGTAAAGTGCGAATCGTTTTATACTTTTCCTCGAAAAAAGGAATATTTTCTAATGTTGTGCGATAACTTTTAAATTCTAAATAGAATAATTTTCCTAATCCTTTGCTTTTAGTTTCATAGTATTGTGCTGCTTCTTCAATTTCAAGTTTAGCTCGTGAAAGAATTTTAATTTTAAAATTGTTTACAGCCATTTTTTATCCATTTCTTTTTCAAAATCTTCCCAGCTAATAAAATCTTCTGGTTTAGCATTTTTCAATCGTTCCAAAACCATCTCTTGTTGCCATATCGGAATTGCATTCTCAGTGTTTTCATTTATAGAAACATCTGGAACATGTTTAAAAAAACTGATAAAAGTATCGTAAAAATCGTCTGGAATTGTAACAGTTAATTGTCTCATAACTTTAAAATTTATACAAAAATACTAATTAATTTAGTTTCAGGTTTACTGAGAAGTTTCTAAAGAAAACTGTAAACTGTAAACCGAAAACTGTAAACTTTTTTATCTTTGCTAAAATTACTATAAAATAATGGCATCAGAAGAGAAATCACTCAATTTTATTGAACAAATAATAGAAGAAGATCTAAAATCGGGTCTTTCAAATAACAAACTTCATTTTCGTTTTCCACCAGAGCCAAATGGGTATCTGCACATAGGACACGCAAGTTCTATTGCTTTGAATTTTGGTTTAGGAATTGATTATCAGTCTCCTGTAAATTTACGTTTTGACGATACAAACCCAGAAAAGGAAGAGCAGGAATTTGTTGATGCTATAAAAAAAGATGTGGAATGGCTGGGTTATAAATGGGCTGAGGAATGTTATGCTTCAGACTATTTTCAACAATTATACGACTGGGCAGTTTTATTAATTAAAAAAGATAAAGCGTATGTTGATAGCCAGTCTTCTGAAGATATGGCAATTCAAAAAGGAACGCCATCCACAGAAGGTGTTGATAGTCCATACAGAAATCGTTCTGTAGAAGAAAATTTAGATTTATTCGAAAGAATGAAAAATGGTGAATTTGAGGCTGGTACACATATTCTTCGTGCAAAAATTGACATGAAATCAACAAACATGTTGATGCGTGATCCTATTATGTACAGAATTTTGCACAAGCATCATCATAGAACAGGAGATGCATGGAAAATATATCCGATGTACGATTGGGCACACGGGCAAAGTGATTATTTGGAGCAAATTTCACACTCATTTTGTACGTTAGAATTTTTGCCTCACCGTGAATTGTACGATTGGTTTTTAGACCAAATTATTGATGAAAATCAGATTCGCCCAAAGCAAAGAGAATTTGCAAGACGTAACTTATCACATACTGTTGTCAGTAAAAGAAAATTACAGCAACTAGTTAAGGAAAAGCATGTTAACGGTTGGGATGATCCTAGAATGTCAACAATTTCTGGGTTAAGGAGACGTGGTTATACTGCTGCTTCTTTACGTAATTTTGCTAACACAATTGGTATTGCAAAACGTGATAATCTGATTAATGTATCGGTTTTAGAGTTTTGTATTAGAGAAGATTTAAACAAAATTGCGCCTCGTGTAATGGCTGTTTTAGATCCTGTAAAACTGGTAATTACAAATTATCCGGAAGGAAAAGAAGAGTGGCTGGAAGCTGAAAATAATCAGGAAGATGAAAATGCTGGTTTCAGGAAAGTACCTTTTTCCCGTGAATTATATATAGAAAGAGAAGACTTTTTAGAAGATGCACCGGCTAAATATTTCCGGTTAACTTTAGGAAAAGAAGTACGACTTAAAAACGCTTATATCATTAAAGGAGAATCAGTTATAAAAGATTCAGAAGGTAATATTACAGAAATTCATGTATCTTATGATACCGATTCTTTAAGCGGGAGCGGGACAGAAGCAAGTCAGAGAAAAGTGTCTGGAACATTGCATTGGGTTTCTATTGCTCATGCCATTGAAGCAGAGGTTCGTATGTACGATCGTTTGTTTACAGATGAAGCACCGGACAGCTATAAGGAGAAAAATTTCTTAGATTTTGTGAATCCAAATTCATTAGAAATTATCAAAGGATTTGTTGAACCAAGTTTGGCAACAGCTCAAAATGAAGATAAATTTCAATTTCAACGTTTAGGTTATTTTACTGTTGATAAAGACTCAACTCCTTCAAAATTAGTATTTAACAAAACTGTTGGATTAAAAGATGCATGGGAAGAAAAAGGTAAAAAAGAAGAAAACAGCATTAATAATTCTTTAAAAGAAATTAATAAATATTTTAAAGTTGAGACAAAACCAGAACGTATTGCAATTGAAAGTGCAATAGGGGAGAGCATCAAAAATGTTTCAAGTTTTTCTTTATTACAAAATTCACTAAAGAAGAATATTAATAATAATAAGGCTTCGTTGTTATTTTCTCAATTTCTTTTAAAATATTCTAATTGGAAATCTACAGATTTTGAAGAAGACGATATTAAAAAATTATATACTATGTCTCTAAGAAGCGAATCGACTTATGTTCGATCGAAAGCACTTTTAAATTTAAGAGATATTGAAAACGAAAGTTTCAGAAATCAATTTGAAGATGAAATTTTGAAATTATATTCAAATCCTCCAAAAAATGCATCAGAAAGAGAAATTGAAATTTTATCAGAAATGGTAAAGAAGTAATATCAGATAAATTTATTAAAAGCGCTTTTATAAGCGCTTTTTTTTATTATCTACATTATCTATTTAATATTGAATTTTAATAAATTTTATAGATTAAAAGTGACTTTCATAAATTGATTTTAATACAATTTTTTAATTCTTCCGACTCAGTTTTCATCTTTTTAAAAATCATTTAACAGAAAGCTTTATTTAGTTTTTTGATATTTTGAGATGAAATTTTAATACAAAAATTCAAATTTTTACTTTTCTATTTTTTTAAAAATAGATTCATTTCTATAAACATACAATTTATTATAAATCAATTTTAACTATGATTTTCATGAAAGGAATGTTTTTAATTATGATTATAAATATTGATAGTAAAAATATAATTAATAGTTTTTAATTATTAATATTAGCTGTCACAAATTGATTTTAAGCTAATATTTTAATTCTGTCTACATATAACTCGTTTTTTGAATTATTGTTTAAATAACGTCTCTATTTTAATTTTTAAAGTCATTTTTGTCAGTTTAACGGGTTATTAACATACAATTGTTTATAAAGTTGCTATTTTTATCCAAAGGTCAATCTGAAATTTTTTAATTTTAAAAATGACACTTTAGGAATCAAATCTGAGTTTTTTCTAAATGCAAAAATGCAATTTTTGTTTTAGATTTTATTCTAAGTCTGCATTCCGAAAATTGGTTTTATGGTCAATTCTAATTGTGTTTATATTTTGATAATACTTTAGTAAAAGCATTTTTTCAAAGTATAACATAATTTTCAAATTTCATGAAATTGGTTTTGTGATTTATAAATTTTGATTTTCATTTTGATCAAAGAAATTTTTAATCCTTAAATTTAATTATCATGAAAAATGTATTTTTTACTCTGGCTATTTTATTTGCAAATATTGCAATTTCCCAAACACATCAAATTACAAAACACAATGGAGAACAACTTGATGTTAACTTCATTAAAAATGAAAATGGTTTAGTTTATTATTCTTTGAATGGAAGTTCAGAAGAAATAAAAATCAGTAAGCATGCCGTTTCATCCATTACCAATAAACAAACAAAACAGACTCAGAAAATTTCTGATAAAGTAATTGTAGATTCAAAAGACGATTATAAAATGGTTACTGTTTTGCCTCAGGAAAAGACAATAGGATTAAAACAGGCTGCTAGTTTTACAGGAGTTTCGACAAGGACAAAAGGGGAGCCGCCTATTGCAAATCAAAAACAGACTGCTTTAAGAATCAAAACCAAGTCTGCATCTAGTGGGTATCCGTTTGTTAGTATTGTAGAAAAAGGTAATGGCAGATATGAAGCTGTAGCGTATGTGTATTAATTATATTGTTAATTTTTTATAAATTACAATTAATGAGAATTTTATAAGTTCAAAAAAGATTACCTTTAGTATCAATTTAAATTTAATATCATGTCAAAGAACTTAAATACGGCGGCCGCAATTTTGGCTGCTGCAGCTGCCGGAGCAGCAATCGGAATTTTATTTGCACCAGACAAAGGATCTAAAACAAGGGCAAAATTAAAAGAGGGAATTGACGATGCGAAGCACAATCTGCAAGATTCATTTGAAGCAAGTTCTGAAGTTCTTCGTGAAAAATTCACAAATGCCACTCAAAATCTGGATGGAACCTTAAATGATTTATTATCCAATGTAAGTCATAAGACAGAAGAAGTAATTACTTTTTTAGAATCTAAATTAGCAGAATTAAAAGCGCAAAACGCTAAAATGCAAAAATAATCACAACACAAAAGCACAAAACAATCTTATTTACAAGGGCGTTTTGTGCTTTTTAATTTAAATTACAAATATGGCTTTTGAAGATATAAAGGAAAATACAGACGCTGTTCAGGATAATGCTAGAGTTTATTTAGAAAGTCATTTGGCATATTATAAACTATGGGGTTTTAAAGTGGCGATGAAATCTACTACCTTGATTTTTAAGTTTACTTTGATTTTGGTTTGTTTTAGTATGGTTATGATTTTTGGGTCTTTTGCCGCAGCGTATGCTTTTGGTGCTTTGTTTGAAAGTAATGCGCTTGGGTTTTTAGCAGTAGGAGGAATCTATTTTGTGTTTACCATTTTACTTTTTTTTATAAAAGATAAAATGATTGAAGGCCCGATTCTGGAGAAATTTTCTGAAATATTTTTTAATGATTGATTTTATGGAAGCAAAAAAATATTCTTCTTATGCTGAGATCGAACGTGATCTTGAAATTTTAAAACTTGAAAAGGAAATCAATTATCAGAAATTGGTTTTAAGTTTTCAGAGAACTAAGGAGTCCATAACACCTCAAAACATTGTTAATGGAATTTTTTCTTCTTATAAAGATTATTTCTCAAATTCTTATGTAAGCATTTTGCAATCGGTTTTACCATATATTATCGGTTGGTTTATCAATAAAAAAAGAGGCAGTTAAGCCTCTTTTTCGTTTTATTATTGTTGTACATCTGGTTGAATGTCATCTTCATAACCAGATTGTGGTTGAATAGGTTTTGTTTTTTCTACTTTTTTATTGTTCTTTTTCATCATTTCACCAACCTGGTTTGATGCTGTAAATGAAGCAACCATATTATTTAGCATATCACTTCCTGCTTGCGGAGAATTTGGTAACAAGATTAAGTTTGAATTAGCATCGGCACCAATTGCCTGTAAAGTGTCATAATGTTGTGTCACTACGATTAGGGCAGAAGCTTCCTGGGAATTGATTCCAACATTATTCAAGACTTCAACACTTTCTACCAGACCTCTTGCAATTTCACGACGCTGATCTGCAATACCCTGACCTTGTAAACGTTTACTTTCAGCCTCAGCTTTTGCTTTTGCAACAATTCTGATTCTTGAACTTTCTGCTTCAAATTCGGCAGCCGTTTTTTCTCTGTCCGCAGCATTGATTCTGTTCATTGCATTTTTTACCTGGATATCCGGATCAATATCAGTAACCAAGGTGTTGATAATATCATAACCATAAGTAGTCATGGCTTCATTCAATTCTCTTTTTACAGCAATTGCAATATCATCCTTTCTTTCAAAAACATCATCCAATTTTAGTTTTGGAACTTCGGCACGAACAACATCAAAAACATAAGCAGTAATTTGGTCGTGTGGATATTCCAGTTTGTAAAAAGCATCGTATACTTTTTCCTGAATAACCTTAAACTGAACCGAGACTTTCATTTTGATAAAAACGTTGTCTTTGGTTTTGGTTTCGATGATAACATCTAATTGTTGAATTTTCAGATTTACACGTCCGGCGATTCTGTCAACGATCGGAATTTTAAGTTGTAAACCCGAATTTCTTACGCTTAAAAATTTACCAAATCTTTCGATTACAACAGAGGATTGTTGTTTTACGGTAAAAAATGAAGACATAAAAATAAAAAATCCGAAGACTAAAAGGATAATTAATGCTGTGTTCATGGTGATACTAATTTAGATTTTATTAATTTTTTAAAAATACGAATAATATAATGAGATTGGTTACTTATTAATTTCTTTAGAAGATTTTAATTGTTAAAATTTAGTCTACATTTGGTTAAATTTTAACCCAAAAACAAATTTTATGAAAAGAATTCTATTTTATTTTTTATTATTAAGCTCTCTGGCTTCAAAAGCTCAGATTAATGTTAGCTTTTATGCTGATCCTGATGAACTAAAACAATTAAAAACACGCCCTTTGCTTGTTGAAGTTCTTGAAGAAGATGAGGATGTATTAAAGAAATTAAGTAAACCAAAATTTGCAGAAGATCTTGCAGACTATAAAAAGTTTGTAGTAGATTTTAATAAAGATTTTAAAATTTATGCGCAAAAGTATTGGTCATTTACCGATAAAATGGAATTTAAAACAGTTACTGAAATCAAGGCTTTGCAAAAAGCTAAGGATAAATCGTATGCTGTTCTAAGATTAGTTCAGTTAAATGATAAAGGTTATTGGGGAACTAAAACAAATCAAAACGTTCCTGCATTAGCATTTACAAGAATTGAAAGTAATATTATTAAAACAGATTCTAAGATTTATTTGCCATCACGAAATTTAAATAATGATAAATCTTTATCGGAAGCAGATTATAAATATGCTTTAACAATTTTGCAAGCTAATGTTGATTGGATTATTGCCAATGATAAAGTTTTGAATTTTGATAAGTATGCTGAAAAAATGGCTAAAGAAAATGTATCCAAATTAAAAGGGAAAACATTATTAGTAGAAGATAATATGTTGGCGAAGGGCAGAACAAAAGAAGCTGCGATAAAAAATTATGGTGGAGATTTGAAGTTTGTATCTGAATCTGAATTAAACGATGCGTTGGTTAATAAAGCTAAAAACACGGCTGTTGTATATACTGCTCCTTATGGTATTGTGAAGTCGAATGCAGCATTTGTTTCGATGTCTACTATAGTATATTTTAAAATTATTGTAGATTGTGAAACAAACGAAATTCTATGGTTGTATATGCCGGGAGCTATGAATTGGGGAGCAAATATGTCAAACCAATTAACGGAAGGCGAATTTAAAGTAATGGCAGAATTAAAAATTATATAAAAAAAAGCTCCCAATTTGGGAGCTTTTTTGTTTTTATAAAGTTGCGATTGCTTTCTGAATTCTCGAAATAGTTTCTTCTTTTCCGATGATTTCAACAATGTCAAATAGGTGAGGACCTTTCAAAGCTCCAACTAAACTTAAACGGAAAGGCTGCATCACTTTACCCATTCCAATTTCATTTTTGGTTAACCAGTCTTTTACGATTGCTTCGATATTTGCTGAATCAAATCCATCAATATATTCAAGTGTTGAAATCAATTCCTGCATTAAAGCCGGAGTTTCTTCCTTCCAGTTCTTGCTTGCTTTTTCATCATAAGATTTTGGAGCCTGAAAAAAGAAATCAGTCAAATCCCAAAATTCAGAAACGAAATGTGCTCTTTCTTTAATCAAAGAAACGATTCTTGTTGTCACTTCGAGCGGAGTCGAGAAGCCTTTTTCAACTAAAATAGGAGTGAAGCTTTTCGCTAAATCAGCATCATTTTGTTTGATTAAGTATTGGTGATTAAACCATTTGTTTTTCTCCGGATCAAATTTTGCTCCCGATTTATGAACTCGGTTCAAATCAAAAGATTCTACTAATTCTTCTAGAGAAAATAATTCTTTATCCGTTCCGTCATTCCATCCAAGCAAAGCAAGGAAGTTGATAACCGCTTCCGGGAAAAATCCGTTTTCTCTGTAGCCAGATAAAACATCTTCTTCTGTTTTCCATTCTAATGGAAACACAGGAAAACCTAATTTATCACCATCTCTTTTAGATAATTTTCCGTTTCCAATTGGTTTTAATATCAAAGGCAAATGTGCAAACTCCGGTGCATCCCAGCCAAAAGCTCTGTACAATAAAACGTGTAATGGCATCGATGGCAACCATTCTTCTCCACGAATAACATGTGACGTTTCCATCAAATGGTCATCAACAATATTGGCCAAATGATAGGTTGGCATTCCGTCACTTTTAAATAATACTTTATCGTCTAGTAGATTCGTTTCAAATTTTACATCGCCACGGATGATATCTTTTAAGTGTAAAGTTTCATTAACGGGAGTTTTAAAACGGATTACATAATGTTCTCCATTTGCAATTCTTTTAGCAACATCTTCTGCAGAAATTACCAAAGAGGTATCTAACTTTTCACGATTGTGATGATTATAAATAAACGTTTTACCTTCAGCCTCGTGTTGTTTTCTATGTGCATCCAAAGCTTCCGGTGTATCAAAAGCATAATACGCCCAACCTGAATTAATCAATTGATCAGCATATTGCTGGTACAATTGCTTACGGTCACTTTGTCTGTAAGGACCAAATTTTTCATTTTTCCCAACGGTTTCTTCAGGAGCAATTCCCAGCCATTCTAAAGCTTCCATAATATAAGCTTCAGCACCAGGAACAAAACGAGTCTGATCTGTATCTTCAATTCTCAAATAGAAAATACCATTATTCTTTTTTGCAAATAAATAATTAAATAGGGCAGTACGAACTCCGCCAATATGTAATGGTCCAGTCGGACTTGGTGCAAAACGCACACGAACTTGCTTTGACATTTGTTTAAATTTTGGTGCAAAGATACAACTTTAGTTAAATCCCAATTTTTTAAATTCCAAACTACAAGGTGAAGTTCAGGTTGGAATTTGGAATTTTTTTTTTTGGAATTTCAATTACTATAATTACTACTTTTATGGGTTATAATCATAAGAGATTTTATTTTGAAAACAACGTCTGCCATATATCTAAAGCTTGAAGCTTTTATTAAAAAATATTACACCAATGAACTTATAAAAGGAGTACTTCTTTTTATCGGTTTTGGACTTTTGTATTTTTTAATTACGCTTTTTATTGAGTATTTCCTTTGGTTAAAACCTCTTGGGAGAACACTTTTATTTTGGCTGTTTATTGGAGTAGAAGTTTTTCTTTTGTTCCGTTTTATTCTGTTTCCAATATTTAAGTTATTCAAACTTCAAAAAGGAATCGATTATAATCAGGCTTCGGCTATAATTGGAAATCATTTTACAGAAGTAAGTGATAAGCTAACAAACTTCCTGCAGCTTTCGGCAACTGAGAATTCAGCAGAAAGTTCAGAATTAATGTTGGCTTCGATTGAGCAAAAAGCAAATTCATTGCAGCCAATTCCGTTTGGGAATGCCATTAATTTTAATTCAAACAGAAAGTATTTACCGCTGGCAGTTGTTCCGGTTTTGCTTTTTGCTGTATTTTATATTTCGGGCAACAGTACTATTATTTCTCAAAGTTTAAATAGAGTAGTGCATTTCAATGCTACATTTTTACCTCCGGCACCTTTCAAATTTGTGGTTTTAAATCAGAATTTGCAAACAGAACAAAATAAGGATTTTGTTGTAAAAATGGAATCTGTTGGAAACATCGTTCCCGAAAATGTCATGATCCATATTGGTAACGAAAGTTATTTTATGGAATCTTCCCAACCGGGAAAATTCGAATTCAAGATTGAAAAACCGGTTGAGAATATTTCATTTTCTTTTGAAGGAAATTCTGTTTCATCTGCAGAATACGAATTGAAAGTGATCACAGTTCCATCAATTGCCAACTTCGAAATGGTTCTGAATTTTCCATCTTATTTAAAAAAGAAATCAGAAACTATTCAGGGAACCGGAAATGCGATTGTTCCGGAAGGTACTTTGGTAACCTGGAAAATGAATACACAGGCCACTCAGGAAATCGTTTGGAAGGATGAAAACACAACTTTAAAGTTTAATAAAGCAGAAAATGAGTTTAAATTGAGTAAAAATATAGCTCAAAATACAGATTATCAAATTCTTACTTCTAATAATAAGGTTAAAAATTACGAAAAACTAGACTATCAGCTGTCTGTTATCAAAGATCAGCACCCAACAATTACTGTAGCACCTGCACCGGATAGTTTGAAACTGGATAAAAATTATGTTTTGGGAAGACTGGGAGATGATTATGGTTTGTCAAAATTGCAAATCGTTTACTACGAACGTAACAAACCTCAAACAGCAAAGCGTGGAACTGTTCCGGTAAAGCAGGCAGTATTTGATCAATTTGTTTTTTCTTTTCCAAGCAATCTGCCGGTAGAAGAAGGAGTGTCTTATGAGTACTATTTTGAAGTTTTTGATAACGATGCCCCACATCATTTTAAGAGTACAAAGTCTTCTGTTTTTTCAGACAGAGTTTCTACTACAGATGAAGTTCACGATTTAGAATTGCAACAGCAAAATCAAAACATCAATAGTTTAGCAAAATCATTAAAGAATCAAAACAAGCAATTTTCTGAAATGGACAAGATCCAGAATACAGGAAAAGAAAAAGATAATCTGGAGTTTAAGGATCAGCAAAAGATTAACGAATTTATCAAACGTCAGAAACAGCAAGATGAATTGATGAAACAGTTTGCCGAGAAAATGAACAAGAATTTGGATAAATTCAAAGAAGATAAAAAGGATAAAACTGCCGAAGATTTGCAAAAGCGTTTAGAGAACGCAGACAAGGATTTAGAAAAGAATCAGAAATTATTAGAAGAATTAAAGAACCTGAATGATAAATTAAACAGCGAAGAACTGTTTGATAAAATGGAAAAGTTCAAACAGATCAGTAAAAATCAATCCAGAAATTTAGAACAATTAGTTGAATTGACCAAAAGATTTTATGTAGAAAAGAAAGCAGGACAGGTAGCAGAGAAATTAAATAAACTGGCAGAGAAGCAAGAAGAGCTTTCTAATAAAGATAAAGAAAACACATCAGACAAACAGGAAGAAATTAATAAAGCTTTTGAAAAAATACAGGAAGATTTAAAAGACCTGAAAGAAGAAAATAAGACCTTAAAGTCTCCGCTAGATATTCCTTCAGACGCTTCTAAAGAAAAAGATCTTAAAGATGATTTGCAAAAAGCATCAGAAGAACTGAATAAAAAGAATACTTCTTCGGCTAAACCAAAACAGAAAAGTGCCTCAAAGAAAATGAAGAGTATGGCTCAGCAAATGGATTCGAGTATGGAAGGTGGAGAGCAGGAGCAGCTAGAAGAAGATGTAGCAATGCTTCGTCAGATTCTGGATAATCTTCTGGCATATTCATTATCTCAGGAAGATGTAATGAAACAATTTAAATCTATGAAGCTTGGTTCTTCTGTATATACAAAGAATATAAAAGTACAGCAAAACCTAAAACAACAGTTTAAACATGTAGATGATAGTTTGTTTGCTTTATCATTACGTAACCCAAAAGTGGCAGAAGATGTAACCAAAGAAATTGGAAATGTACAATACAACGTAGACAAAGCTATTGAGTCTTTGACAGATGTTCAGGTTCCAAAAGGAGTTTCTCACCAGCAGTATGCAGTTTCTTCTGCAAATAAGTTGGCAGATTTTTTAAGCGATTTATTAAACAACATGCAAATGTCAATGTCTAAACCAGGAGCAGGAAAACCAAAACAAGGAGAAGGACAAGGAATGCAGTTGCCGGATATTATTCAAAAACAAAAAGGTCTGGCTGATAAAATGAAAGATGGAATGAAGCCAGGTGATAAACCGGGAGATAAATCTGGCGAGAAACCCGGACAAGGAAAAGACGGAAAATCAGGACAAGGACAAACTGGTCAGGGAAAAGAAGGACAAGGAAAAGAAGGCCAGGGGAAAAACGGAAACAAAGGATCTTCTGGAAAAGACGGTAAGAATGGTAAAGGGGAAAAAGAAGAAAAAGAAGGCGAGGATGGAGAAGGAGATGCTGAAGCTATAATGGAGATTTACAAAGAGCAGGTTAAACTGCGTGAAGCTTTGCAAAAAGAGTTAGCAAAAAAAGGATTAGATTCTCAGGGAAGATCTGTAATTGATCAAATGAAACAATCAGAAAAACAACTTTTAAACAAAGGATTTAAAAATGAGAACCTACAAAGAATCTTAAATATTCAACAAGAATTATTAAAACTAAACAATGCAGTTCAGCAGCAGGGTCAAGATACGAAGCGTCAATCTGAAACAAATAAGACTGAATTTACAAATAAAACAAATGCGCTTCCAAGCTCATTATTGGATTATTTAAACAGTGTAGAGATTTTAAATAGACAATCACTACCTTTGCGCTCAAATTTTAACCAAAAGGTTCAAGAATATTTTAATACAAAATGATCAATTTTAATTACGAAACAGATTTTAATTTAGATAACGAGGAAGCCTTTTCTGATTGGCTGAGTGCTGTAATTGTATCTGAAAAGAAAAACGAAGGGGAGATAAATTATATATTTTGTGATGATGAATATCTTCATAAAATCAATGTTGAATATTTAGATCACGATACATTAACAGATATAATTAGTTTTGATTACACTGTTGGAAACGAATTAAGCGGTGATATTTTTGTTTCCGTAGAGAGAGTAGAAGATAATGCAAAAGATTTTAATGTTTCTTTCGATGAAGAATTGAAACGTGTTTTAGCCCACGGTATTTTACATTACTGTGGATACAAAGACAAGACTGATAAAGATGCAGAATTAATGCGTCAAAAAGAAGACGAAAAAATCGCGATGTTTCACGTGGAACAGTAAAGGTTTGTTTAAATTTAAAGATACGTTCCACGTGAAACAATTTTCTAACAGGATGTAATTATATGTTCCACGTGAAACAAATTTAATATAAAGTTTTTATATTGTTCCACGTGAAACAATAAGTTTAGATTGAAAGTTTAGATGTTCCACGTGGAACGCTAATCTTTTTAACCTGTAACTATAAGTAAAAAAAACAATAAATAAAATAGTTCCACGTGGAACAAAAGAATTGAAGTTAATTCTGAAGGCTGACTTAACCGGTTTCCAGAGAATAATAAAACAAATGTTTTTAGAAGAATACGATGTTATTGTGGTTGGTGCTGGCCATGCTGGTTCTGAAGCCGCGGCAGCGGCCGCAAATTTAGGATCAAAAACTTTATTGGTAACAATGAGTTTGCAGAACATTGCACAAATGTCTTGTAATCCTGCTATGGGTGGAATTGCAAAAGGACAGATCGTTCGCGAAATTGACGCACTTGGAGGTTACTCCGGAATTGTTTCAGACAGAACAGCGATTCAGTTTAAGATGTTGAATAAATCGAAAGGACCGGCAATGTGGTCGCCGAGAGTTCAAAGTGATAGAATGCGTTTTGCAGAAGAGTGGAGAATGATGTTGGAGGGAACTCCAAATCTTGATTTCTATCAGGAAATGGTAAAAGGACTGATTATTGAAAACGGAAAGATAAAAGGAATCAGAACTTCGCTAGGAGTTGAGATTCGGTCCAAATCTGTTGTCCTCACTAACGGAACTTTTTTGAACGGATTGATTCATATCGGGGATAAACAATTCGGTGGAGGAAGAGCGGGCGAAAGTGCCGCTTTCGGAATTACCGAAGATTTGGTTGCAGCGGGTTTTGAATCCGGCAGAATGAAAACAGGAACACCGCCAAGAGTTGATGGACGTTCTTTGGATTATTCTAAAATGAATGAAGAAAAGGGAGATGCAAAACCGGATAAATTTTCTTATTCTGATTTGACTGTTCCATTGACTGAACAAAGATCTTGTCACATGACATATACATCACTTGATGTTCATGATATTTTGAGATCAGGATTTGATCGTTCTCCAATGTTTAATGGAAGAATAAAAAGTATTGGTCCAAGATATTGTCCTTCGATAGAAGATAAAATAAACCGTTTTGCTGATAAAGAAAGACATCAATTGTTTGTTGAGCCAGAAGGATGGAAAACTTGTGAAGTTTATGTAAACGGATTTTCAACTTCACTTCCAGAAGACATTCAATTTAAAGCCTTGCGTTCTGTTGCCGGTTTTGAGAAAGTGAAATTTCTTCGTCCGGGGTATGCAATAGAATATGATTATTTTCCTCCGACACAATTGAAACATACTTTAGAAACTAAACTGATCGAAGGTTTGTATTTTGCAGGACAGATTAACGGAACAACTGGATATGAAGAAGCAGCATCGCAAGGTTTGATGGCGGGAATAAATGCACATTTAAAAGTTCATGAGAAATCGCCATTAATTTTGAAACGTGATGAAGCATACATAGGGGTTTTAATTGATGACTTGATTACCAAAGGAACAGAAGAACCATATCGAATGTTTACATCAAGAGCAGAATACAGAACATTGTTGCGACAAGATAATGCCGACTTCAGACTGACTCCAATGTCATATGAAATTGGTCTGGCATCTGAAAAGCGTTTGCGAAGAATGGAACAAAAACTGAATGAGTCAGAAAAAATGGTTCAGTTTTTTAAAGAGACGAGTGTATCAGTTGCAGAAACAAATCCAATTTTAGAAGCAAAAGAAACTGCTCCGATTACACAAGGCGATAAAATGTTTAAAGTTTTCTCTCGTCCGCAAATTGATTTGGAGGATATGATGAAATTCGAAAAAGTAAAAGAGTATATTGAAGCGAATGATGTTGATCAGGAAATTTTGGAGCAAGCCGAAATTCAGGTCAAATATTCTGGTTATATTGAAAAAGAAAGAAACAACGCAGATAAACTAACTCGTTTAGAAGAAGTAAAAATTCCGGAGAATTTCGATTATAATAAAATCAAATCAATGTCTATTGAAGCAAAACAAAAGTTGAGCAAAATTCGTCCCGTAACAATTTCTCAGGCTTCAAGAATCAGCGGAGTATCACCAAGTGATATTTCGGTTTTGTTGATTTATATGGGAAGATAAATTTTGTTTCAGGTTTCAGGTTGTGTTCAGCGATAAAAATGTGAATAAAGATAAAATGATTAAATTGTTCCACGTGAAACGTATTTAGGTTTTGATCTAAATTTTGAAATCTAAAAATCATATTTGTTCCACGTGAAACGAATTCAATAAAGTTTGTCATTCCGAGGAACGAGGAATCTCCGTTGTAAGATCTACAAAGATTGGTTTTTGATTGTGGAGTTTCTTGCGAAGATTCTCGTTCCTCGGAATGACAAAAAAGATGAAATCTAAATTTTTGTTTTATGAAGATCGTTGAAAAAGAAGTTTTATCATTAGAAGAAAAAGAAGTTTTAAGAGAACTTTGGAATAACGAATATCCGGCAAGATTACATTTGAAAACTATTGAAGATTTCGAGTCTTATCTAAACGGAATTTCGAATACAAAACATTATTTGCTGTTTGATGATTCTGATAAAATTATTGGTTGGACATTCACTTTTTTGAGAGATGGAGAAGATTGGTTTGCGATAATTCTGAATAGTAAAATTCAGGGAAAAGGAAATGGTTCGCTTTTGATCAATGAAATTAAAAAAGAAAAAACAAGTTTGAATGGTTGGGTAATTGATCAGGAAAACGAAGTAAAACAAAACAACGAATTTTATAAATCTCCGATGCCATTTTATATTAAAAATGGTTTTACAATTTTGACAGAAACAAGAATTGAAAATGAAAAAATGTCGGCTGTAAAAATAAATTGGAGAAGCTAAAATAAAAATATAAAAACTAAAATATCAAACCCTAAAAGTAAAATTTAGCTTTTAGGGTTTTGCCATAAATTAAACCAAAATACCTATAAATTAAAAAATGGACGTTTTAAACAAAAAACATTTTCTTACTGTAAAAGATCATTCTGTCTCTAAAGAAATTTTCGAATTGTATCATGACGAAACTTTGGACATGTTAATTACATCTCCGCAACCCGATTTAGAAAATCTTGGAAAATATTACGAAAGCGAAGATTATATTTCGCACACTGATAACAAACGTTCCTTATTTGAAAAAGCATATCATGTTGTAAAAAATATTGCCTTAAAAAACAAACTGAATCTGATCAATAAGCAGCAATCTCAAAAAGGAAAAATTTTAGACATTGGTGCCGGAACAGGAGATTTTTTATTAACTGCAAAAAATGACGGCTGGGAAACTGTTGGAGTGGAGCCAAGCGATAGAGCAAAAGAAATCGCAAAGAAAAAAGGAATCTCGTTTGTAGAACAAATTAGCGAATTAGAAAATCATTCTTTTGATGTAATTACAATGTGGCACGTTTTAGAACATGTTCCAAATTTGCAATTACAGATTCAGGAATTAAAGCGTTTATTAAAGCCAACTGGAACATTAATTATTGCTGTTCCAAATTTTAAATCCTACGACGCAAAATATTATAATGAATTTTGGGCTGCTTATGATGTGCCAATTCATTTTTGGCATTTCTCCAAAAAAGCCATAAAATCTCTTTTCGAAAATGTAGGCATGAAATTAGAAAAAGTGCTTCCGATGAAATTTGATTCTTTTTATGTGAGTCTTTTATCGGAAAAATATAAAACCGGAAAAATGAATTTTATTCGTGCGTTTTTTATTGGTTTAAAATCAAATTTAAAGGCATCTTCAACAAAAGAGTATTCATCACACATTTATGTCCTTAAAAACAGCTAAAACGTATTTTAAGCTTATTTAAGCTAATATTTCAGCCTTTAGGAGGAGAAATATCGTTTTTTTTAAGAAATTCGTTTTAAAACGAGCTATTAAAGCCGGTTTTAATAGTGTTTTCTTATGGCTCATTTTTCTATCATAAGTAAAACTAATATCATAAAATTGTCTCATTTTTTAAACTTTATGTGGATGCTATTTATTTTTTTATATTTTTGTCTTCAATACATTTAAAAAAAAATAGAAATTTAAAAATGAAAAAAGCATTAGTAATTATCGCACTTTCAGTTTTGGTTGTTTCGTGTAATAAAACAGCAGAAGTTAAGGAAGTAAAAACAGCTTACGTTGATACTTCAGTTTTAATGAAAGAGTACACTGAAGCAAAAGATCTGGAAGCAAAATACAAAGCGCAAGCAGAAGAAAAAGGAAGACAGTTACAAGCGGAAATTACTCGTTTTAAACAAGACGCTGCTAATTTTCAAAGTCAGGCACAGGCAAACGGTCAGGCCTGGGCACAACAAAGAGGAGCTGAATTGCAAAAGAGAGAACAACAATTGGGTTATGCCCAACAACAATTATCTCAACAATTACAGCAGGAAAGTGGAGTTGAAATGGATTCTCTTGTAAGCGGAGTTAAAAAATTTATTAAAGATTACGGTAAGAAAAACGGTTATTCTTATATTTACGGAACAGGAGATGCTGCAACAGTATTATATGCTGAAGAGAAATATGATATCACAAAAGAGATCATCAAAGCTTTGAATGACAAATACAAAGCGCAACCTAAAACAGAAGAAAAAGCTCCTGTAAAAGAAGAGGCTAAAAAATAAACTACCAAACTAACTAAATTTTAAAACCTAAATCTACTACAGATTTAGGTTTTTTATTTTATAAAAATGCGATACTTTTAAAGTTCAATTTTACGCAATGCAAAACGTTTCAGAAGCAGCAGCTTACACTTTACAATTCATCAATCAGACACAAAAGTCTATCTTTCTTACGGGTAAAGCCGGAACAGGAAAGACCACACTTTTGAAAGAAATCATTGCAACAACACACAAAAACACTGTCGTAGTGGCGCCTACAGGTATTGCAGCATTAAATGCGGGCGGTGTTACCATACATTCGATGTTTCAGCTGCCTTTTTCGGCATTTATTCCATCATATGAGGCAAATCCTCAGTTTACAGAAACTGTAAAATTTGAAAATAAGGATACATTACGCAGGCATTTTAAAATGAATAATGTCAAGCGAAATGTGATCAAAAACATGGAATTGCTGATTATTGATGAAGTAAGTATGCTACGGGCAGATTTACTTGATGCGATTGACTTTATGATGCAGACTGTTCGAAGGAATTCACATGCTTTTGGCGGTGTTCAGGTGCTTTTTATTGGCGATTTACTGCAATTACCACCTGTAATTCGGGATGAAGAATGGCGAACTTTGCGTAATTATTACAAAGGAAAATTCTTTTTTCATTCGCATGTTATACAGCAGAACCCGCCTTTATATATCGAATTATCAAAGATCTATCGTCAGACCGACGATGATTTTATTTCGGTTTTAAACAACCTGCGCAACAACCAGATTTCTCCTCAAGACGTTGCGTTTTTGAATCAGTTTGTAAAACCTGATTTTGATTTAAAAAACAACGAAGGCTATATCACTCTGACCACTCATAATGCCAAGGCAGATTCTATTAATGAACAATCAATTAATGATTTAGCAGGAAATGAATATTTGTACCTGCCGTTTATAGTAAGTGATTTTCCTGAAAAAATTTATCCGGTCGAGGAAAATCTGAAGTTAAAAGTAGGAGCGCAGGTGATGTTTGTGAAAAACGATTTGTCTTTTGAAAAACGGTATTTCAATGGAAAAATGGGTGTCATAAAATCACTTTCGCCAGAAGAAATCTTTGTACATTTTCCAGAGGAGAATAAAACTATTGAAGTAGAAAAATACGAATGGAAAAACATACGCTATAAAGTAAACGAGCTCACAAAAGAAATAGAAGAGGAAGTTTTGGGCACTTTTGCCCATTACCCAATCAAACTTGCCTGGGCAATTACAGTGCACAAAAGCCAGGGTTTAACTTTTGACAAAGCTGCGCTGGATGTTTCGCAAGTTTTTCTTCCCGGACAAGCCTATGTAGCATTATCGCGTTTGCGTTCTTTAAACGGGCTTATTTTGCTTTCTCCGATGCAGATGAATGGAATTTCTAATGACCAGGATGTGATGGATTATGCCCTGAACAAGGCAACAGAAGACACGCTGGAAAAATCATTGCACTTTGAAACTAAAAATTTTATTCATAACTATTTGATTAATAGTTTTAACTGGACAGATTTGGCTCAGGAATGGCGCAATCATCGCTTTAGTTACAACGAAAATGCTGCAGCGTCAGAAAAAGCAAAACATGCCATTTGGGCTCACAAAAGATTAGACACCATTGAGCAGCTTATAGATCCTTCGCAAAAATTCATTAATCAGCTAAATAAAATTTTCAATAAAGAAACTGTCGATCTGTTTTTTGTAAATGAAAGGGTAGAAGCAGCCTATGACTATTTCTTTAAGCCTATGGATAAACTGGTGACAGATCTGCTGCAAAAAATGGCTGAAATTCAGAAATTTAAAAAGGTAAAAGAGTTTTATGAAGAACTGGCTTTTCTGGATGATTTACAGACCAAAGCAGTTTTGCAATTGATGAAAGCAAAATTACTTATTGAAATTGTCGTTGCCGGAGAAACGATCTGCAAAGAAAAACTGACTTCACCGGCCATAAAAAATTTCAAATCAAATAAACTTGAAAAGATCAGAGAAGAGTACAAAATGACGAATACTGATATTTTCAACATTGATGAACCTGTAGTTCGTTACACAGCCAGGAAACTGGATAAAAGCGAACCGAAAGCGGCTAAAAAAACCACAGTTGAAGAAACGTACGATTTGTGGATTGAAAAGAATTCTGTCGAAGAAATTGCAAGAATTAGAAAACTAACCGTACAAACTGTTGAAACACATTTGATTAAATTAATTCAAGCTAAAAAAATCGAGATTTCAGACGTGTTGCCGTATGATAAAATCCTCGCACTTCGTGAAGCATTTGAGTTTTATCAGGAAGAATCATTAAACGGCCTGAAGGAAAAACACGGAGACGAATTTACCTGGGACGAACTAAAAATGTTTAAAGCCAGTATAAATTAATCCAAACTTCTATTTTAGAAAATCAGGTCAAGTAATTAACGTGTTAAATATATTTTAATCAATAGTCTTTAAACGAGTATAACCAGTATCTTTAAGAGAATTGTTCCACGTAAAACACGGATTATTAATTATTATTTATGAAAAAAGCTAAATTTATATATCTGGTTCTAATTGCGTTCTCTGTAAACCTTGCTGTTGGTCAGGAATTAAAAAAGGAATATCAAAAAGGGGTTATTTACTTTATTGATTGCATAAAAAACAACAGAAAAGAAGCTGTTGCTAAGATTGTTAAATATCCTTTGAACAGGGAATATCCAATTCCTCCCATCAGGACAAAAGCAGAATTTGTAAAAAGATATGATCAGGTTTTTGACTCTGCCTTAAAAAATAAAATTATTGATTCTAATCCTGCAAAAGACTGGTCGCAAGTTGGCTGGCGCGGTATTATGCTCAATCAGGGTGATATCTGGATAGATGAAGACGGATTTTTGACAGCTGTCAATTACCAATCGAAATATGAAAAGAATCTGAAAACCAAATTAATAAGTTCAGATAAAAGTAAACTGCATTCTTCAATAGCTAAATTCAAAACGCCGGTTTGTGTTTTGGAAACTTCCAAATTCAAAATTAGAATCGATGATATGGGTAATGATTCATACAGATACGCATCATGGTCTCCAAACCAGAAGATGAGCGAAAAGCCCGATTTGATTATTACTAGAGGAAAATTCTTTGCTGATGGAAGTGGGGGAAACCATTACTATGATTTTAAAAAAGGAAATTTTTTGTACAGATGTTACATCATAGTTTTAGGCCAAAGTAATTCTCCGGATGCAACATTAGAGGTTTCTCAAAACGGCAAAAAAATCGTTTCGCAAGAGGCAAAAATTATCTCAAAATAAAAAAAATCCTATTCATCTGAATAGGATTTTAGGTTATTGCTTAGATTGTAATAGGCTATCAAAATCTTTTTGTTGTTGGGCCAGCTTATTTTGGAGTTTTAATATTTCTATTTCCTGCTCTTTCAAATTTATTTCATTTTTTCGAATTTTGTCTTCTGGCAACACACGTGTACTTATTTCATTTCTCAACCTCTGAGTCTGATCTTGTTTATTAGCAATATCTTTTGTGGTTTTTTCAATATTGTTTTCAGCTTTTTCAATTTCAGCTTTTCTTTTTTCAACTTTCTTCAGTGCGTCTTTCAGTTGTTTTTGCTGCTGTTCTAATTTTTGGCTGCTATCTTTTAACTCGGTCTGCTCTTTTTCTAATCTCAAATGTTCAGTTATAGCTTTCTCTTTTCTAATGGCAATATCCTGATTTTCATTATTCAAAGCCATTTTTTGAGAATAAAAGACCTGTGATGAAATTAACAGGCCAATAAATAAAACTAATTTTTGCGTGCGTTTCATTGTACTAATTATTTATGTTTTGCAGAAACAATAGCAAATAGTATTCCATTTTGTAATATTTGTATTACAAATAATCTTATGTCGATTTATACTGAATGTTTATCTTTTGGAAGGTTGTAGGGCACTTGTATAAAACGTATTTTTATTACGTTTAAGCCATTATTACGCTAATTATGTATTCAACCTTTTTATATTGAAAAAGCTTGGAATAAGAAGGTTTTTAATGTTTTAATACGGCAAAATATTTTTAACAGCTTTTTTATTATAAAGCCTAACTATTTAAAAAAACAAAAAGCCTTTTTTCAAACAAATGAAAAAAGGCTTTTTTTGGTAATTAAAAAAGAAATTTATAGTGCTTCCACTAAGATCCAAGCATCTGGATTTTCTCCTTTTTGAATTTCTTTTTGAGCTTTTTCGGCTTCAGACATTGTGGCATAACTTCCATATAAAACAGGGAAAAGACCGTGTTTATTTTCACCCAGCATTCTGGCCTCATAACCATCTTTTATCAATTGATTATAAGCTTTTCTTGCATTTTGCTCACTCCTAAAAGCGCCTGCCATAATGTGGTAAGGCATTTTTTTAATTTCTACAGAATCAGTTTTAGATGAATCTACAGAAAGAGTTACGGCCGGCAACGGATTTTGAATCATGAAAGTTGCTTCCTGAATCTTGTTTTGAACCTTTTTTTGAACAGCACTTTCAACAACAAGTGTTTCATTTGCTAATTGTTGCTGATAAATAGGATATCCAATACTACCTGTAATGCCAAGGCCAAGTACAAAAATGGCAGCATATTTCAAATATGATTTTGAAGGCCTTGTTTCATCCTCGGTTTCATATAATTTAACCGTTTCTCTTTGATCGATTTCCTCAAGTTTTTTCTCAAATAGTTCTCTTTTAACCAAAGGCGAAACAAAAGGGCTTAAACCAAAAGAGGCTGAAAGATAATTAGCATGATCATTTGGGGTAAAAACCATGTTTTGATCTGCATTTAAGCGTATATCACCAATATTCTTTAAATGCAGAATACCAGTTTCTTCCAACGTTTTTTTCCAATTCAAAATCTCAAATGCAATGGCACTCACAGCAAAACCATAAGAAGTGCTTTCTGCCTGTGCAATATGATTTGCCAATAACCCGTCATTATTTTTTAAAAGACTATTGAAAGCAATTGTTTTCTTTGGAGGGAAAAACGAATTCGAGCTTTCATTAAGCTTAGCCGGGTGAGTTTCGGTAAGAAATGCACCAAATCCCGGAACCGTTACACACTGATAACGGTACAATAACTGCGATATATAAGTTTCGATTTTCATAGTAACAAAGTTATGTAATGAATATAGTTATCAAAATTTTATTCACAATTTTTATTAACAATCTGGATAATTTTATAGACAATTAATTTCCAAATAGTTAATTGTTTTTATTATTTGAATAGCTAAACCAAACGTTTTATAATTATTAATTTTATTAAGAAATTACTTTATTTTATTGATATTTGCAGAAACTAACTTTCTTCTATTTTACATAATATTTTCAAACAATGTCAGATCAGGATTTATTTTATTTATTAGCCTTATTAAAAGTCGATGGAGTAGGAGATATTATGGCCAAAAAATTACTGACCCATTGCGGAAATGCAGAATCAATTTTTTCAGCAAAAACAAATCAGCTTGCTGCCATAGATGGTGTTGGATCTTTTCTGTTAAAGAACTTGAAGGATAAAACAATTTTTGAAAAAGCAAATAAGGAACTTGAGTTTATAAAGTCAGGCGATATACAAGTTTCTTTTTATCAGGATGAACATTATCCTGATCGACTTAAGCATTGTTTTGATTCGCCTGTATTACTATTTAAATCCGGAAACATAGATTTAAAAAACAGAAAAATAATAAGTATTGTAGGTACGAGGCAAATAACATCTTACGGAACAGAATTTTGCAGATCATTGATTGAAGATTTGTCTCCACTGAATCCTGTGATAGTAAGTGGGTTTGCCTATGGAGTAGATATTGTTGCTCACCAGTTTGCTATGGATAATAATCTGCAGACAATTGGTGTTCTGGCGCATGGACTAAATCAGATTTATCCCAGAACTCATAAAAAATATGTGGCGAGAATGATGGAAAATGGAGGATTTATCACAGAATTCTGGAGTTCATCTAATCCTGATAAAGAAAAATTTGTACGGAGAAATCGTATTGTAGCAGGAATGACAGAGGCTACTATTGTAATAGAATCCGCCGATAAAGGAGGATCATTAATAACAGCAAATTTTGCAAACGATTATAACCGTGATGTTTTTGCTGTTCCCGGACGCGTTACAGATACGTACAGTAAAGGCTGCAATAATTTGATAAAAATGCAAAAAGCCAATGTACTGACAAACGCCGCTGATTTAATATATATGCTAAATTGGGACATTGAAAACAAATCAAAAACGATTCAAAAGCAGTTATTCGTAGAATTAGAAGAGGATGAACAAATAATCTATGAATATCTCCTTAAAAACGGCAAGGAATTGCTTGACACAATTGCGCTTCAATGTAATTTCCCGATTTATAAAATTTCGGGAATTCTTATAAATATGGAGCTAAAGGGCGTAATTCGCCCACTACCGGGAAAACTTTTTGAAGCTATTTAACGCAGAAAATCTTACTTATTTTTATTGCTTTCCTTTAAAATGCTTATACAATTTGTATAAAACAAATAATACAAGCAATGCAAAAAAGATATTTAAAGCCTGAAATAAATAGGGTGGAATGTCGTACTCTTCAATAAACTTGTTCATATCTTGAAGTTTTAACGAAATTATTTTCTGAAACAATTTCTAGTTATTTTATTATCATGAATTTACAAAATAAAATTTAAATTGTTTTAACATTTTTTTTGTTGATGAATTAGGTTTAAATAATTTAAATTTTACATTTGCGCTTCACCAAAAACAACGACCAATGAATATTATTGAATTATTTGAATATTCTGGAATTTACTCCGAAAACCTAAGAGGATTTACTCCGGAAGATGTTATCAAAGTTAAGAAACAATTTGACATCGAACAATCTCAAAACCCGGGTATTAACAGGGATGTTGCAGATAATTTGATCTTAGCAATAAATGAAAACCCAAGAGAACTTTTGTTTATTTCTAATAATAGAATTTTGTATAATTTTTTCTCCGGCAAAAATTATTCAAGAAACCGATTCAGTTCAGATAATTCAGTTTCTGTAAGTGCAGAAGCAATACAATTATTTATAAAAAAATATCTTGAAAAAGACCTGGATTCTTTTTTTGATAAGTCTCTGGAGAGTAATAAATTTGAAAGTATAGACGATTTGCTGATCGTAAAAGAGTATTTACCTCAAAGCCTGATCGATACTTTAGGGCTAAAATTGTCCAATAAATTAGATGAAATACTAGAAAAAATGAGTTCAGATTCGTCTTTAAGAGACTCATTTTCTTCAATTTCTTTTATTCAGCAAAAAAGCTTTTATGACCTTGTTTCTCATTTTAGATCAGAAGAAATGGATCAAAAAATAAAGGCTATTAATAACAAGGTTAGCAGTCCGCTTGTAGACGTTAGAATTAAAAATCAGCTGTTAAATCCTGTAATGACT
The DNA here is from genome assembly GCF_017833415.1 of Flavobacterium sp. 1355. Lineage (GTDB taxonomy): Bacteria > Bacteroidota > Bacteroidia > Flavobacteriales > Flavobacteriaceae > Flavobacterium. The sequence goes on from NZ_JAFICC010000002.1 coordinate 289,227, forward strand.
GCAATGGCAAATTATAAGCCTGTTGATCCTGGTTTTGCAAATTTGCTTACTGTCAACAGAAATATGGTCTATGCTGAAACAGAAAGTGTATCTAACAGCAGTTCAGGAGGAATGTCTCCCTGGACATATGTAGTAATTGGAATAATTGTACTTAGATTAATATTGCTAATGGCAAGATGCGGCAGAATGTAGTTTGATAATATTTCTTTAATAAACAAAAAGCCTGAAAGATTTTGTCTCTCAGGCTTTTATGTTATAATAGTAGACCTTTATGATAAATGGTAAAAAGATTTCTATTTACCAAATCCAAGAACAGCTCTAACTTTTTGTAAAACTGGGTTTGCTACAATTGCTGCTTTTTCAGCTCCTTTTTTTAGCAAAGCATCAACTTCTTCAAGGTTATTAATGTAGTAATTATACTTCTCTCTTTCTGTTTTGAATTTTTCTGTAATTAATTCAAAAAGAGCTTGTTTGGCATGGCCGTAACCATAGTTTCCGCCCAAATAGTTTGCTCTCATTTCGGCAATCTGAGTTTCTGTAGCCAAAAGAGAATAAATTGCAAACGCGTTGCAAGTATCCGGATTCTTTGGCTCTTCAAGTGGTGTGCTATCAGTCTCGATACTCATCACCTGCTTGCGAAGTGTTTTGTCATCAAGAAAAATATTGATAATATTATTTGCCGATTTACTCATTTTTCCGCCATTTGTTCCAGGAATCAACATGCTGTCTTCCTGAATTTTGGCTTCAGGAATAACAAATGTTTCTCCCATTTGGTGGTTAAAACGCGAAGCAACATCACGGGTAATTTCCAGATGCTGCAATTGATCTTTTCCAACCGGAACAAACTCTGCATCATAAAGCAAAATGTCTGCTGCCATTAGCATCGGATAAGTGAAAAGGCCTGCATTAACATCATCAAGCCGATCTGATTTATCTTTGAAAGAATGTGCTAATGTCAAACGCTGAAACGGAAAAAAACAGCTTAAATACCAGGTTAATTCCGCAGTTTGTACAACATCAGATTGTCTGTAAAAAGTAACTTTATCAGGATTTAAACCACAGGCAAGCCATGCGGCAGCTGTGCTGTATGTATTTTCTCTTAATGTTTTACCATCTTTGATCTGCGTAATCGAATGTAAATCAGCGATAAACAAAAAAGATTCGTTTGCCGGATTATTTGATAGTTCGATTGCCGGGATAATTGCTCCCAGCAGGTTGCCTAAGTGCGGCGTTCCTGTGCTCTGAACACCAGTAAGTATTTTTGCCATTATTTCTGTTTCTTACCGCAAAGTTCGCAAAGTTTTTTGCAAAGCCTGCAAGGTTTGTTTTCTTTTTGCAAAAATTAGAAAGTTTTCTAATATTCCGGTCAGATTTTGTGTTTTATTTTAAGTTTAATCCAATAATCTAAAAATTCTGATGCACTAAAAATATATATTCCCTTCGGTTTTCTTACATTTGAAACCATGAAAGGAATAAAAATTGTTTTTTGGATCTTGTGGCGTATCTGGTTTTACATCTTAATGGCCATTCCGATATTGATTATGCTGCCATTTTTGCTGGCTTCTATTATAACCGAAAGTGGTTATCCGTATTTTTTTAAAATGGCCCGTATATGGGCTAAATTCATTCTTTTCGGAATGGGATTTTATTATAAAATTGAACGTGAACAAAAGCTCGAAAAACATAAAAGTTACATGATTGTTGCCAATCATACTTCGATGACAGATATTATGCTCACGCTTGCCATTATTAAAAACCCGTTTGTTTTTGTTGGCAAAAAAGAGCTTGTAAAAATTCCGTTGTTTGGTTTTTTCTATAAAAGAACCTGTATTTTGGTAGACAGAAGCTCATCAAAAAGTAAAAATGAGGTTTTTAAACGCGCACAAAGCCGTCTGAATCAAGGATTGAGTATTTGTATTTTTCCCGAAGGAGGAGTTCCGGATGATGAATCAATTTTACTTGATGAATTCAAAGACGGTGCTTTTCGATTAGCCATAGAGCATCAGATTCCAATTGTTCCAATTGTTTATGCAGACAATAAAGAACGGTTTTCGTATACTTTTTTGAGTGGAAGCCCTGGAACAATGCGGGGAAAAATATTCAGTTTTATTGATACCAAAGGACTGACAAGTGAAAACAGAAAAGAGTTAAGAGATCAGGTCAGACAATTGATTTATAAAGGATTACTTCAATTTAAGAAAAAAGATCAAAAAGAAATAGCTTAAATAATAAACCCGGCACAGAGTATGAATCATGCCGGGTTTTCTTTTGAATTTAAAACCCCTTTTAATATTCAAAAATTTATCGTTGAATTATTTTTTCTGAAATAAACCGCAATACTTTTTTAATTCTTTTTCTGGTTATTTTACGGTTCTTAAGGAACAGCAGCACAATTTTCTCTTTCATAATTAAAAACATTTACGGTTAATAATTGAACTTTAGACAGCTTTGCAATAACGAGATAATTATTAGATAACTAAAAACAAAAAAGGTTGCGTCAGAAAGATGAATTTTTTAAAAATAATAAAAACCCGCCAGTAAAAACTAACGGATCTTTATTTGAATTTAACCAACCAAATTTACTGAAACAGTGTTAATGAGGGTATTATGGCGCATGCCCACATTTTTAGTTTCTTATTTAAGAGATAAGAATTTTTATAAAAGGTTGCGTTATTTTTTGCTAAAGTTTACAAAAGGGTAAATTATGTTGATTGAAATTAAGGGATTTAAAATAAATTATAATCGCAAAAAAAAGTCTGCAAATTGCAGACTTTAAATGTTTTAAGCGTTAGCTAATTCTTTTATATGAGCTTTGATCTTAATCTCTAATTCATCGGCCAATTCAGGATTGTCCTTAATTAAAGCTTTTACGGCATCACGGCCCTGGCCTAATTTGGTATCACCATAACTAAACCATGATCCTGCTTTTTTAACGATTTCAAATTCAACAGCTAAGTCTAAAATTTCTCCAGTTTTAGAAACTCCTTCTCCATACATGATGTCAAATTCTGCTGTTTTAAACGGTGGAGCCACTTTGTTTTTAACGACTTTTACTTTCGTTCTGTTTCCAATTACATTCTCACCATCTTTAATCTGAGAAGAACGACGGATATCTAAACGTACAGAAGCATAGAATTTTAATGCGTTACCTCCGGTAGTGGTTTCAGGATTTCCGAACATTACACCAATTTTTTCTCTCAACTGGTTGATGAAGAAAACAGTACAATTTGTTTTACTGATTGTTCCCGTTAGTTTTCTTAATGCCTGAGACATTAAACGTGCATGCAGACCCATTTTAGAATCTCCCATTTCACCTTCGATCTCACTTTTTGGTGTTAAGGCTGCAACAGAGTCAATTACAACAATATCAATTGCTCCCGAACGAATTAAATTTTCGGCAATTTCTAATGCCTGCTCACCATTATCTGGTTGAGAAATAATCAGGTTTTCGATATCTACACCTAATTTTTCTGCATAATTTCTGTCAAATGCATGCTCTGCATCTATAAAAGCAGCAATTCCTCCGGCTTTTTGAGCTTCTGCAATTGCGTGTAATGTAAGTGTGGTCTTACCAGAAGATTCCGGACCATATATTTCAATAATTCTTCCTTTTGGGTAACCGTTTACTCCAAGAGCTAAATCAACACCCAGAGAGCCAGAAGAAATAGTTTCTACTTCTACAATGGCTTTGTCGCCCATTTTCATTACGGTTCCTTTTCCGTAAGTTTTATCAAGTTTATCCAGCGTAAGCTGTAACGCTTTTAATTTGGCATCTTTCTCTGCACTCATCTTTTCTTTCTTCTATTGGTTATGTTTTTTCTCTTCAAAACTAAACAGAAAAGTAACTTACTGATTTAGATTTTTATGAGGATTGTAATTTTGTAAAAATACTTCTTTTTTTTGAAGTTTGGTTGCCTCAGATTGTCTCAAATTGTCACAATTTTCACTATAGAAACAAAGCCTTTAATTCTGTGGCATCTGCAGGTTTCATTTTTCCGGCAAGTACTAAACTCAACTGTTTGCGGCGCAAAGCTGCATCAAAACGCTGAATTTCTAATTCGGTTTCAGGCATTATTGGAGGAACTTCAACCGGTCTTCCGGTATCATCAACAGCTACAAATGTGTAAATAGCTTCATTGGCTTTTGTTCTGCTTCCCGATTCACGGTCTTCTACCCATACATCAATATAAACTTCCATTGAACTTTTGAAAGAACGCGATACTTTTGCTTCAACAGTGACAACACTTCCTAAAGAAATGGCTCTGTTAAAAGCAACATGGTTTACAGATGCCGTAACTACAATTCTGCGCGAATGTCTGCGAGCTGCAATACTTGCTGCACGATCCATTCTGGCCAATAATTCACCGCCAAAAAGATTGTTTAATGGATTTGTTTCGCTCGGTAAAACTAAATCAGTTAGTATAGTTAAGGATTCTGAAGGATGTTTTGGATTCATTTTTTTTAATAATAAAATTTATTTTTTGCCACAGATTTCACAGATTTTTTTCAAATCACTTTAATCCGTGAAATCTGCGGCATGTTTTTTAATTCAACCAGTAAACAGCCATGACAGCCGGAATAAAATAGATAACAATGGTTCTTGCGCCATCATAATCTTTAGCCAATCGTTGTCCGAAAAGCATCATTAACAAACAGATACAGGAAAAAATAGCGCCGTAAAAACCAAATTCACGACCACTGTTTGTTAGTAATTGTATTGCACCAACCACACATAAAATTCCGGAAATTAATTCTAAAATTAAAAGATGTGCTAAGGCAAGCGGGACTTGATTTTTTAATGGTGTTTTGGTAAAATGTTCTTTTAACCAATTAACATTATCTTTCCAGTAAAAAATTTTCTCATAGCCTGATTGTAAAAAAGTTAAGGCCAAAAAAATCAAAAGTAAAATTGAAGCAACATTGGTCATTACAAATTATTTTTTATGAATTAAACGTGTGAGTTTTATAGATAAATCGGTCAAAATTATTTTTGCATTTCCGTTTCTTTCAATATGATACATCGCATCAGAAAGCTCTTTAAAAATGTCGTGTATATTATTTCCGTTTACAAACGGTGCAAAATTTTCAAGTTTAAACTTATCAACTTTTGGTTCAATATAAATTAATTGTGGCGCCTGATAATTTAGTAAAAGGGCCTGTCTGAACATTTCGATACAAAACTGGATAAATTTTTTCTGGCTTTCACGACCAAGTGATGCTATTTCTTCACTCCAGGAAATTAAATCCTGAATAGCGGCAGCATTTCCTTTTGCCCTAAAAGCTGCACGGACCCAATTGACAAACCATTGCTCAAAAGGATATTCAGAGCCGTCTTCTTTTAAAATAGAAAGTGCTTTGTTAAAATTTCCCTGAGCCTGATGCGCAATTTTGAGTGCTAAATTCTGCTCGATATTTTCCTGAGAAACTAATGCCTGTGCAATTACTTTTTCTGGTAAGGCATTAAAGTGAATTACCTGGCAACGGGAACGAATGGTCTGGATGATATCTTCTTCATTTTCAGAAATCAGAATAAAAATCGTTTTATCTGATGGCTCTTCTAACAGTTTTAATAATTTGTTGGATGCTGCGATATTCATTTTATCGGCCATCCATATAATCATAATTTTGTAACCGCCTTCGTATGATTTTAGCGCAAGCGATTTTAAAACCTCCTGAGCATCTTCGACCCTTATTTCTCCTTGTTTGTTCTGAACGCCCAAAATTTTATACCAGTCAAATAATCCTCCATAAGGCATTTCCTGAATAAAAGTTCGCCAGTCCTGAATGAAATCTAAACTTTTTGGTTTTGTTTTTACATCTTCAGTTGTTACAGTAGGGTAAATAAAATGAAGATCGGGATGCGAAATGTTTTCAAACTTAAGATTGCAGGAATCATTTCCGTTTGAATTTTCATTACCGGTATTACTGCATAAGATGTATTGTGCATAAGCAATAGCGGTTGATAGTGTGCCACTTCCTTCCGGCCCAATAAATAATTGCGCATGCGGAATTCTTCCGAAAGATGCACTTTTTATCAAGTGACTTTTGATGTAATCCTGACCTAAAATTTGAGAAAATTGCATGGAGCAAAGATATAAGAAAATGATGTAGGCAAAAATTTTCGGAATAAAGAATAATTATGAGTCCTTTTTTTGTTTTCAAAAACGGCTTTAGAGACCAAAATGTTTATTTTATTCCTGTCATCTTTTATCAACACTGAGTCCATTTGGATAGATATTAAGATTTTTTTGTTAATAGTTTTTACAAAATTATTGAAAACATGTCTTTTTTTTATATACAATAATGCGTAAAGCTATAATATAACTAGTAAGTTTCTTACAAGAAAAAATTTTAACAAAATTAACAAAAAACTCGGCAAAACGCATATTTTCTCGACCTGCGACTGTTTTTTAAGGTAATTTTAAGGTGAATTTTTCAAAAAAAAAAACATTAAAGTTGCGATTTAACATAATTTATATATTTTTGTTTGCATCAACAACCAATTTTAAATAGAATTTATGAAAGGGAAAATTATTTTTTTTAGTTTATTTTTTATCTTGACAACTGCTGCAGCTTCTGCTCAGGCCAAGAACGCTCCAAGAAGTATTATTAGTACAACTGCACTTATTCGTAAATACCACGATCAAAAAGAATTGAGCGGTATGCAAAAAGGTGAACTTTTGGAATTGTACATTGAGCGAATTAAAGTATTAGTGAAAACCCTTCCTTACATCGCTTTGGTTACTAAGCCAGGAGTTACAATGGCAGACTTAGGTATTCCGGACGATAGTGAGCACAAAAAAGTTTTAGATAATCAGGCAGTAGGTACATCTGCATTCTTGGACACTACAGTAGAGTTCCAAAGAAAAATGATGCCTTATTCTGATAAAGGGAACTTAATCGCGGCTATTTTATTTTACGAAAGCACATTAAAATCTTTACATGAGTTCAACGATTTGAACGAAATGTAATAAATCAAAAAATATTTTAAAACCTTTTCAGGAAAGTTTACGTAAGTGTATTCAATCTGGGGAAAGATTAAAAATAATAACTCGTTCTCGAAGGGTCTGAAATTATCTCAGAAAATTCGAGAAGAGTTTTTATCATATTACGCATACGCATATCCCAAATTTATTTTTAACCCTAATACCACCTTATAATGAAAAAAATTACTCAAATTTTTTGCATCCTTTTGACAGTTACTACTATGAGTGCTCAACAAGAGAAAGGAATTATGGGCTACAACAATTGGTTGAACAACTGGACCGAATTTAAGCCTAACAAAGTAGAGTATGGAGAAGCAAATCAAATATTAGCAGGAAATATTTCTGTTAATACTAAATTGATGAAAAGGAATGTTTATGTTTTGCAAGGAAACGTTTATGTTACAAACAATGCTGTTTTAACAATTGAACCTGGAACTTTAATTATTGGTGATTTCGAAACAAAAGGAACATTGGTAGTTACAAAAGGTGCACAAATTATTGCAGACGGTTTAGAGACTGATCCTATCGTATTTACTTCTAACCGCAGTGTGAAAAAAGCTGGAGACTGGGGAGGAATTGTAATTCTTGGTGATGCTCCAATCAATAAATTTGGAAATGTTGGTTCGTATAATTTAGATCTTGATCCTACATTAACTACTTATGGTGGTGATAATGCTGCAGGAAACTCTGGAATCTTAAGATTTGTGAGAATCGAATTTGCTGGTAAAAAAGTTAAAGGAATGGAATCATTCAACGGATTAACTATTGCTGGTGCAGGAAACAAAACAATCCTTGAAAACGTTATGGTTAGCTACTCTGGTGGTGACTCATTTGCTTTCTATGGTGGAGACTTAAATGCTACTAAATTGGTTTCTTATAAATCAATCAATGATGACTTTAAATTTACACAAGGTGTTCAATGTCGTTTATATAACTCATTGGCTGTAAGATCTTCTTACTTATCAAGTAACAAAGACGGATCTCGTTGTATGGAAGTAAAAACATACGAAAAGAAAAACGAAACAGACTTTACTAAAAAAACTACTTTAGTTGTTGCTTCAAACATTACTATGCTTAATGACAGTGAGAATATCAAAGCTGATATTCAGTCAGGTTTAGTAAAAGAAGCTATATATGTTGCAGAAACTGCTTCACTTGAAATGAAACGCAGCGTTATCTCCGGATTTAATCCAGCTGTATTATTAGACAGCAAAACTGAGATCAATGATGCCAACCTTAAAAAAATCAAATTTGAAGAAATGTATTTTAACCTATGTAATGGTAACATCTTTACAGAATACAATTCTAACAACGAAGATTTAGAGAGCTGGTATGGAAATAGCGTGTTCTTTAACGTTTACTCACAAAGTGATAACAAAGAAACATTCATTGATATCTTCAATCCTAAAAAACCAGATTTCAGATTACAATTAGGAAAAATTACAGCATCTAGCGGAAACAGATAATAGATTTAGATTTTTATTTCAGAGCGTAAATTTTATTAATAAAGTCCCCAGACACAATTTATGTATTCGTCTTCTACCGGACTCAAATAAAGATCAAGACATAATGGCCCCAACGATAAAAAAATATTTTATTAATATAATATTTTTGGTTTCGCCTGTAACGCTAAGTTTATATGCACAAAGTGCAACAGAAAATCCTGTATCTTCTGTTAATGCTACTTGTGAAACTGCGTCTACATGTAATCAAAAGAATGATATAGCTGATGAACGTATCATCAGCAAATTAGAGAATTCTAATCAGTTTATAGTAGGGCTATCCATCCCCAAGGATAGCCTTAGTATGGCAGCTGATGAGAATGATCAGACTACATCTGAATGCGAAGAAAACTCAGTATTATCAGCTTCTTACTCTGCTCTTGCAAAAGACATTATCGAGAACTATAAATACGATTTTTCAGAAACATTTATAGATATTTTGTTTTTTGAAGATATAGATTTAGCTAGAAAACGCACTATATGATTCGAAAAACTACTTTATATTTAACTCATTGTGTTGTATTTTTAAGCCTTCTTTTATTCACTGAAGCAAATTTACATGCGCAAATATCATCGATATCACCACAACAAGTATCCTTTGAAAGAATTTGTGCTGGTGATATTGTTGATGGAGTTAAGTTTAATGAATACTCTGTCTCTTTTACTTATTTAAACTTCCCTGCAGATGTAGTTTTTGAAGCTCAGTTATCTGATGAATTTGGAAATTTTACAAACCCAACTGCAACAACAACTCTTGAAACAATACAGGTTTCGGCAACGCAGCAAACAATAAAATTTGCCGTTCCGACCAATTTAAAAGGATCAGACAGTTACAGTCTGCGTATCATCAGCAACAAAAATGTACAAAGCCAGAACGTTAAAAACTTTTCGGGAAACACTACATTTTCAGCTTATTATATGTCGTATGTAAATTCCTTTTTTATTAATAACAAGGATCAGAATGCTACTATTTGTGCTGGAGGTAATTTAACCTTATCGGTTTATAATCCAACTCCGGAAGTACCTGAATCATCTCCTGCAAACAGCCCAAACCTGAAATATAAATGGTATAAAGATGATGTCCTTATTGCCGGACAAACGGCAAGTTCAATCATTGTTAGCAGTACCGGAATTTACTATGCTGAAATTGATTACGGATTTTGTACTTCTGAAAACATCAGTTCAAATCGTGTTACGGTTACTTCGTCAAGTTCAGGAAGCGCTGTTACTATTACCTCAAGCTTAGGAAATCCTTTTTGCCCTAACGGGACAGGAACTGTCTTGCTAGCTACGTCTGGTAACAGTTATGTTTGGAAAAAAGACGGAGTTGTAATTCCTGGAGTTACTACCCGTTCGTATACTGCAGATAATGCTGGTATATATACAGTAGAAGTTGATTTTGGCGGGTGTATAGCTACAGGAAGTATTGATTTAAAAGTTAACGGTTTTTCGGCAAGTATCGATGTTGCAGATGAACATATACTTGCAGAAGGTGAGACATTAAACGTTTCATTAACTACAGATGCTACGACCCCAACAATTCAGTGGTATCTAAACGATAATCCTATTAATGGCGCAAATGGACTAAGTTATTTAGTTACCCTAAGAGGAAATTATAAAGTGGTAATCTCTCAGGCTTCGGGTTGTGTGGCAACTAGAGAATTTAATTTTACTATAAGAGGCCAAGGCAAATCAACTGTAATTCCAAATATAGTTAGCATGCAAAACCCATATTGGGATCTACCAGTTGAATATCAAAATCAACAAACGAATGTAATTATTCTCAGTTCGCAAGGTGAAATTGTTTTTGAGGGTGTTAATTATGATTCTTCAAAATGGGTTATTAAAGATTTTAAAAATGTAAATCCAGTATATTACTATGTCATTCAATCCGACACAGGTGAAAAAAAAGGATCAATAACTGTGATAAAATAATATGAAGAAAATTTTACTATTCATAACTTTATTTTACGGTTTTTCAAATTTACTCTATTCCCAGGAAGTTCCTGAGAATGGAGTTGTTTCGTTTTCGTTACCTATAAGAAATTCATTAAAGTTTAATAGATATTTAATTAACCCTGCATTTAGCTTTGTTCGCGAACAGAATGCATACATAAGTTTCTATAATAAAAGACAGTGGACTCAGTTTGAGAATGCACCAAACACCTATTTATTTGGTTATTCAGGACGCTTTAGAGAAAATGAAGCCTTTGCATTTGGATTATTTCAACAGAATTACGGATTAATGACAGTATTTGGCGGAGTTGGTAACTTTGCCCATAATATTGTTTTGCAGGAAGACAGTAATTTAACTTTTGGTCTTAATGTGGGCGCTTACCAAAGCGGATTGGACAAAGGGAAAATAATATCAGATGATTCTCAAATTGGAAATGTCGATTATCCATCAAACACAATGCTTACCATTAACCCAGGTATTAATTATGGTACAGCTTTCCTTGATTTTGGAGTATCTGTAAATAATTTAATTCTTTACAATTTTGGTTCAGGTGTTGTAAAAAATGACCCGGAAAGAGCTATCGAACTACATGCAATGTACACAGGTTATATTGACAGTTACGGTTTTTTTGACAGAAGTAAATTTTCAGGAATTGTAAAAACAGAAATCAAAGAAGAGAAAACAATAATTTCCGGACTTGCCATGGTTGCTATTCCAAAAGGAGTTTGGGCACAGGCAGGATATAATTCATTATATGGAGTTTCTGCAGGACTTGGTATTAATATCTCACCAAGTATTGCTATAGAATACAATTATGAAAGAGGAATGGGGAACTTTTCTAATCTGGGTGGTTCTCATGAATTTGCTATCGCATACAAATTCAAAAACAAAAACTATTATTATGGTGATGACGAAGAAGGTTCTATTATAGATCCTGCTAAGGCAAAACCTGTAATGGTTAAAAAGACAACATCAACCACACCGGTTACAAGAACAAGTGGTGCTGAAAAAGCGAAACTTGCTGCCGAAGCAAAAGCCAAAGCCGATGCAGAAGCTCAAAGAGTAAGACTTGCAGCTGCAGAAAAAGCCAAGGCCGATGCCGAAGCTGCTGCAAAAGCAAAATTAGAAGCAGATACAAAAGCCAAAGCAGACGCACAGGCATTAAAAATAAAATTAGCTGCAGATGCTAAAGCGAAGGCCGATGCCGAAGCAGAAGCGAGAGCTAAAGCCGTTGCAAATAAACCAGCTGCAACTCAAAGAACACAAACGCAGACACAAGCACAATTAGCTGCAGATAACAAAGCAAAAGCAGATGCACAAGCTGCAGAGCGTGCAAGATTAGCTGCTGATAACAGAACAAAAGCAGATGCACAAGCAGCAGAAAGAGCACGATTAGTTGCAGATAATAAAGCCAAAGCCGATGCGCAAGCTGCTGTAAGAGCAAAATTAGCAGCAGATAATAAAGCCAAAGCCGATGCCCAGGACGCAGAAAGAGCAAGACTGGCTGCAGATAATAAAGCAAGAGTAGATGCGCAGGCTGCAGAGCGTGCAAGATTGGCTGCTGCAAAAGGTAAAGTTGATGCAGAAGGCGTAGCTAAAACGCCAGCTGTTACAAATACACCCGCTGAGCCACAAAAAACTGCGGCGCAACTGGCTGCTGATAAAGCTAAGGCAGATGCAGAAGCTGCAGCAAAAGCAAAACTAGATGCAGATAATAAAGCTAAGGCAGATGCAGAAGCACTTAAGGCGAAATTAGCTGCAGATGCTCAGGCAAAAGCAGACGCTGCAGAGGCTAAACGTAAAGCAGATGCAAAAGCAAAAGCTGAGGCTGCAGATTTACAATCTATATTAGCTGCAGATGCAAAAGCAAAAGCAGATTCTGATGCACTTCAGGCAAGGTTAGCCGCAGAAGCAAAAGCAAAAGCTGCCGCTGCTGTGAAAACTAAAGCTAGTATTGATGCTGCAAACAGAGCAAAAGCTGCTGCAGATGCAAAAGAAAAAGCAGCACAAGAAGCAGCACTAAAAGAAAAAGCAGCACAAGAAGCAAAAGCAAAAGCAGATGAAGAAGCGAGACAGGCCAGAATTGCTGCAGATGCAAAAGCCAAAGCTGATGCAGAAGCACTGAAAATAAAATTAGCAAACGACGCAAAAGCAAAAGCTGAAGCAGATGCTTTGCAAGCAAAACTAGCAGCCGAAGCAAAAGCAAAAGCCGATGCAGAAGCAATACAAGCAAAACTAGCAGCGGACGCGAAAGCTAAAGCTGATGCAGAAGCATTACAAGCTAAGTTAGCAGCTGACGCAAAAGCAAAAGCCGATGCAGAAGCAATACAAGCAAAACTAGCAGCGGACGCGAAAGCTAAAGCTGATGCAGAGGCAATACAAGCTAAGTTAGCAGCTGACGCAAAAGCAAAAGCTGATGCAGAAGCATTACAAGCTAAGTTAGCAGCTGACGCAAAAGCAAAAGCCGATGCAGAAGCATTACAGGCAAAACTTGCAGCAGATGCAAAAGCGAAAGCTGATGCAGAAGCAATACAAGCTAAGTTAGCAGCTGACGCAAAAGCAAAAGCAGATGCAGAAGCATTCCAAGCTAAGTTAGCAGCGGACGCAAAAGCAAAAGCCGACGCAGAAGCATTACAGGCAAAACTTGCAGCAGATGCAAAAGCGAAAGCTGATGCAGAGGCAATACAAGCTAAGTTAGCAGCGGATGCAAAAGCAAAAGCCGATGCAGAAGCATTACAAGCTAAGTTAGCAGCGGACGCAAAAGCAAAAGCCGACGCAGAAGCTCAACAAGCAAAACTTGCAGCAGACGCCAAAGCGAAAGCTGATATGGAAGCTAAATTAATAGCTGATGCTAAAGTAAAAGCTGATGCAGAAGCAACAGCAAGATTACAAGCAGAAGCAGAAGCTAAAAAAATACAAATAGAAGAAGAACGTCAAGCTAAGTTAGCAGCCGACGCCAAAGCGAAAGCGGATGCAGAAGCACTTCAAGCTAAGTTAGCTGCAGATGCCAAAGCAAAAGCCGATGCAGAAGCACTTCAGGCAAAACTTGCAGCTGATGCCAAAGCGAAAGCAGATGCAGAAGCATTACAAGCGAAACTTGCAGCTGATGCCAAAGCTAAAGCAGATGCAGAAGCACTTCAGGCGAAACTTGCAGCTGATGCCAAAGCGAAAGCTGATGCAGAAGCACTTCAAGCTAAGTTAGCTGCAGATGCCAAAGCAAAAGCAGACGCAGAAGCACTTCAGGCGAAACTTGCAGCAGATGCCAAAGCGAAAGCAGATGCAGAAGCACTTCAGGCAAAACTTGCAGCTGATGCCAAAGCGAAAGCAGATGCAGAAGCATTACAAGCGAAACTTGCAGCTGATGCCAAAGCGAAAGCAGATGCAGAAGCACTTCAGGCAAAACTTGCAGCTGATGCCAAAGCGAAAGCAGATGCAGAAGCATTACAAGCGAAACTAGCAGCGGATGCGAAAGCCAAAGCTGATGCAGAAGCACTTCAAGCTAAGTTAGCTGCAGATGCCAAAGCAAAAGCAGACGCAGAAGCACTTCAGGCGAAACTTGCAGCTGATGCTAAAGCGAAAGCAGATGCAGAAGCACTTCAGGCGAAACTTGCAGCAGACGCCAAAGCGAAAGCGGATATGGAAGCAGCTCAGGCTAAATTATTAGCAGATGCAAAAGCAAAAGCCGACGCAGAAGCTAATGATAAATTAAAAGCTCAGGAAGAAATAAGACAATTACAATTAGCAGAGGAAGCGAAACTTGCAGCTGAAGCTAAAGCCAAAGCTGATGCAGAAGCACAAGCAAGATTAATGGCATCTCAAAAAGATGAGACAGCAAAAGCTATAGATAACCTGACGCAATCTCTGGATGCTAGTGCTAAAACACAAAGCGATTTATTGGCACAGTTTAATGCAACAGTGGCAAACAAACAAAAAGATCTTAATGATTTAAGAGAAGAAAATGATTTAAGTGATAAAGGTATTTACAAAGAACCGAAACCATTTAAAAGTGTTGCCGCAGAAAACAGCCAGTTAGAAGCTTTGAAGTTGCAGATTGCTGAAGCCAATAGAGCTCAAAAAGATGAAATTGCCAAATTGACTAATTTATATAACGAAAGACTTAAAAAAGTACCAAATAAAAATGATGCTTTAAACAAAGCTTATCTGGAAAAAATAAATCAATTGAAAGCGGCACAGCTTAAAATGGAACAGGATAGTATAGACTTACTGGCAAATTTAGAGCGTATTAAAGCTGAAACTGAAATTGAGAAGAAACGTAGAATTAAACAGGCGGCATACGAAAATGACCAGGGAAGATATGCACAGGATCTGGCTGCTCTGAAACGTATTAAGGAAACAACAAAACCTAGTAGCACACCATTGACTGCAAGTGATTTTGATTTTGGAGAAGACCAGTCAAATATGCAGATTATCAAGAATATCAAAAATTCTGAAAGTGGGTACTATATGATTGTTGCGGTACACAGCAGCGTTGAAAAAAGAGATGAATTTTTAACTAAAGCAGTTGCTGCAGGAGTTACAAACATTAATTTCTTCTACAATATTGCAACTAGTAAATATTACATCTATTACGAAAAATTCGATGGATTATCTGAGGCTCAACAAGCATTAGGAACTAAAGGAAGCAAGCCATATAATGGGAAAATGGCCATCGTAAAAGTGGAGAATTAATAATAAGAATTAGTAAAGAATAAATATGGCTGGCAGCTTCTTATTTTGAGAAGTACATATTAAAAAAGTTAAAAATAAATTAAGATTACATATTGTTTTTTTGAATGCCCCTTCAGAGAGATAGTTAGTTAAACTGAAACCGTAATACTATGAAAAAACCTACTACATTAAAATCAATTTTAGTTGTATTATTTTTTATACAAAGTTTTATTGTTTTCGCTCAAAAACCTTTCACCTCCAGATTTGATCAGAGTTTAAAGGGTGATATGCTTTTGATAGGAAATAATATTTTGAATAGAGATATCAGAAATGGTGAACGGCCAAACAATGCCTTCAATGCAACTGATAAAAATAATAATGACCTTGACATGCAGTATGTTGATGTCGATAGTGATAATACTACTTTTAGTTCGAGTTCGGCTAATTTAGTTATCCCAACTGCTAGTAGAGAGTGTTATAAAATTGTCTATGCAGGACTGTACTGGGCTGGTATTTATAGTAAAGGTGCTGTTGATAATGGAACTGTAAATCGTGCTAATTTAGGTTCGATTAAATTTAAGCTTCCTGGTCAGACTACCTATAATAATATTACGGGGTCATTAATATATGATTACTATCCGACAACTTCGAACGGCGATCAGATGCCTTATGCCTATTACTATGACGCAACATCATTAGTACAGGGATTAGCAAATCCTGAGGGAACTTATACTGCAGCAAATATTATAGCTGCAAGAGGGACTATTAATGGTGGATATTCTGCGGGTTGGAATTTATTCATTGTTTACGAAGATCCTAAGTCGTCTGCAAAATATATCACAACCTTTGATGGTTTCAGATGGATCCAGGCTTCAAGCGGACCTGTAACATATGATATTTCTGGTTTTAAAACCATTCCGGTAGGAGGGGTAAAAGCAAAATTGGCTTTTGCAGCATTAGAAGGAGATGTTAACTTAACAGGCGATCGTTATTCTATTAATGGTACAGATATCTCTACAACCGAACGTCCTGTAAATAACTTTTTTAATAGTACAATCAATGATACAAATGGTCCTTATACTAACAGGAATCCAGCGAGTGGAAACACGCTTGGTTTTGAAGCAGGGATTTTAAATGTACCCAACCCCGCTACTGGAGCGTTCCCCGGTGGTAGTGTCATAAAAAATAATGATACCTCTGCA
Source organism: Flavobacterium sp. 1355 (assembly GCF_017833415.1). GTDB lineage: Bacteria > Bacteroidota > Bacteroidia > Flavobacteriales > Flavobacteriaceae > Flavobacterium. The sequence goes on from NZ_JAFICC010000002.1 coordinate 305,542, forward strand.
CAGTTAAAACTGACAACAAGCGGTGATGGTTACGGATTGTTCTTTAATGCATTTAACGTCGAAATTATTGAGCCTAAGATTGTTTTAACTAAGATTGTTAAAAATGAAAGCGGAGTTAATATCGGTGGTCAGAATGTAACATTAGGACAGAAGTTAAATTATGAAATAGGTTTTGAAAATACAGGTAATGATGATGCTACTTCTTTTACGATTAGAGATCAACTGCCTATAAATATTATTTTTAATTATCCGGCAGATCTTAATACTTTACCAACAGGCGTAACAGTTCAGAGTTATAATCCTACTACAAGAAATATTGTTTTTAATGTTGCTAATAGTCTTGTAAGATCAGGGCTTAACAAAAAGAACACAGTTATTAGTTTTAAAGTACAAGTTGTTCCTGATTGTAGTATGTTGAGCGAAGCTTGTTCTAATAGTATTGACAACTCTGCTTATGCTACTTATAAAGGTGTTACAAATACAACTTTTACTATTTCTGATGACCCGAGTGTGAATACCAATACGGGTTGTCTTTTAGTTCCAAAAGCTACTAACTTCTTAGTTGGTGTTGACGGTTGTAAATTTTCGTCAAATGTTACCTTGTGTAAGGACGATGTAGATTTGGTTGCAGCAAATGGTTATACAAATTATACCTGGTATAGCGATGCAGCCCATACTGTACAAATTGGAAGCGGACAGACATTAAACGTTAAAAATCCGGGAACTTATTATGTATACAATTTAGCTGCAGCACCTTGTAGATCAATCTATCAGGAGTTTGTGGTAACACGTTTTGGTAACACTGCAACAAACCCGGTAATTCCTTTTGCAGATCAGGTAGTAACCTGTCCTGACACAGGAAAGCCATTGCCAAATATTTTCTTATGCGGAAATAATGCGTCAAAACTTATTAATACGAACATCACAGAAAGTACTTCATCAATTGTTTGGGAAAGGCTCGACACAGCAATTTGTCCAAGCAATAATAAACTTTGTCCAAACGAAGATAAAGACTGTACGGGATGGGTTCAGGTTGCTACTGGTCCTGATTACGCGGCAAATACAGCTGGACAATATCGTTTGACTATAAATTATACAGGTGCTTGTTTCAACCGTTTTTATTTTAATGTTTATGAAAACAAACTAAATGCTACAGAAACTCATACTGATATAATTTGTTCTAAAAATGGTAACATTACTGTAGGAGGTGTTCCGACTGGTTATGAATATGCGCTTAGCACAGATCCAAATGGTGCAATTGGTGCATACCAGACAAGCAATATTTTTCCAATAACAACTCCGGGTTATTATACAGTTCACATTAGACAAATAGGAGTTACTACAAATCCATGTGATTTTACTATTCCGGGTATCCAAATCAGAAAAAGAGATCTTACTATTACTAAAAATGTAGTAAATGCTACTTGTAATGGTGATAAAGGATCTATTGCTGTTGTTGCAAATAATGTAGACGCACAATATTATTATAGAATATATAATGGAGCAACACTGGTAAACAGTTTTGGGCCAACTGCTGATAACAATTATATATTCCCTAATTTAAATCCTGGAATAACTTATACAATCGAAGTATATTCCGGAAACATTACTATAGCTGGAAATACAGTTACAAGTGATTGTAAAATTGTAGACACACAAGCTTTAGCACCTGCTCCTGCAGCAATAACTGCTACGGCCGCTTTAACAGTTCCGTTAACTTCTTGCAGCGACGGAAAAATTGTTATTACACCAACAGGAGGAACTGCCCCTTATTTTTACTTCATAAACGGATCTACGACTTTCCAGACATCAAATGAAATTGTTGTTACTGCTCCGGGTAAATTTGATATTCAGGTTGTAGATTCTAATAACTGTACAGCTTCAACATCTATTACTGTTACAGCAAATCCAAAACCGGTTTATACGGTAACAAAAACAGATATTAATTGTAGTGGTGAAAAAACACAGATTACTGTTAATGTAACAAATGCAAACGGATATACTTTAGAATATAGTATTAATGGTGGTGCATTTACTACTAACCCAGTTTTTAGTAACCTTTCAGGAGGTACTTATAATATTGTAGTTAGATATACTTTATTAGGAACAACTTGTACAGATCCGGCTATTCCTATTACAATAACAGAACCAGCAAACGCATTATCAGCATCTGCGGGGGTTTCAGAATTAGCAGGTTGTGATCCTTCTGGAAACGGATTTGGTAAGGTTCGTATTACTAATCCTCAGGGAGGAACGCCTCCATATACTTATAGTTTTGACGGAGGAAATGTTTATGGTCCATCTAATGAAGCATATGTTGCTCCCGGAACTTATACACTATATGTAAAAGATTCAAAAGGTTGTGTATACAGTATGCCTGGAGTAGTTTTAGATCCAAAACCAGCTGATCCTACAATTGCTGTTGGCGCTCCTGTATTTAATTGTAATGGAACAGCAACAAGTACAGTTACTGTAACAAATAATGGCGGAGCAAATTACTCTTACGAGTATTATTTAGATAATGTATTAAATACAAATACGCCTCCAAATGTATTTTTAAATGTTCCTTCTGGATCACATACAGTTAGCGTAAAATATAATTTAGTTTCTGTACCAACATACAGTAACTTATTATTAGAAAATTTTGGTTCAGGAGGAACAACAACTTCACCTGGTATTGCAGCAGCTTATTGTTTCAATGACCAGAGAGTTAATCCACCTTATACATGTTCTCTAAACGGAACTCCAACTCGTTCTGTTGAAGATAACCAGTACTCTGTAACGAGCTTCTTCTGGAGAAATGACACAGCATGGTATCAATTTAAAGATCATACTACTAATGGAGCTGATGCAAACGGAAGATATTTATTAGTAAATATTGGTTCTGCAGCAGGTCCTTACGGAATTTTATATAGTAAACCAATTATTGATGTTATTCCTAATCAGCCGGTAATGGTTGATTTATATGTTGCCAATTTATTAAACACGGGTGTTAACGGTGCTGCTCCAATCGTTAGATTTGAGTTAGTTAATAGTGCTGGTGTTGTTGTTGCTACACAAGATACAGGAAAAATCGCAGAAGCTGCAAATGATCCTAACAGAACAAAATGGGTGCCGATTAACCTTTCATTAAACCCGGGTAATAATACAAACTTAACATTCAGAATTCGTTCAGGAAGTGTTGATTATGCAGGAAATGACTTGGTTATTGATGATATCTGGGTTCGTCAGATTCCAAAATCATGTATTAGCCAAAAAGATTTCCCTATTGTTATTGACAGTAATAAAGCATTTAGTGCTTCTATCACAGGATTTAAAGATTTGACTTGTGCGGGTTCTAATAATGGAGAAATTACTATTGCAGCTCAAAACTTTAATCTTCCATACGGATTTGATTATTCATTAGATAATGGTGTAACCTGGGTTAACTCAAAAGTATCTCCGGTAACAGCTACAGGATTATCAGATAAAACATATGCAATAAGAGTTCGTTTTGATTCTTCTGCATCTAGTTGTGTATTCCCATTCTCACAAGTAATCAAAGCTCCATCAGCATTGACGGTTACAGCTCAGGTTACAGCACAGCCAACTTGTACAAATGGTGCTTCTATTACAGCAACAGCTACTGGAGGAACACCTAATTATCAATACGAGTTAAGACAATTAAATGGTGTTACGGTAGTAGTTCCGTTTCAAACCTCAAACGTATTTACTAATATTGCTACGGGATCTTACACAGTAGTAGCAAGAGATGCTAATTCTTGTTCATCTCCGGCTTCAGTACGTGTTGATATCAATGCTCCAAATTTGCCAACGGCATCTTTGGCAGCGACCTCAGATTTATGTTATGATACAACAAATCAGTCTACACTTGTAGTTACAGCTACAGGAAGCGGAACGTTGACTTATAGTTTAGACGGTGCGCCTGCTCAAACTTCTAATACATTTACAAATGTTGGACCTGGTACTCACAGTGTTGTGGTAACAGACAGTAACAATTGTACTGCAACAGTAAGCAATATTGTTATTGCACCAGAATTAAAAGGTAGTGCAGCAATTTCTAAAACATTAGATTGTACAACATCACCAAATGCTACAATTACAGTTACCATTACGGGTGGAACAAGTGCATTTACTTATAAAGTTAAAAGAGGAACAGGAGCTTACGGTTCTAGCATACCAGTAACCGGAACTTCTTTTGTATACACAGCTACTACAGCAGGTACTTATACTTTTGAAATTACAGATTCAAAAGGTTGCGTTACTACTGTTAGTGGAACCATTAGCCCTATTTCAAATCCTACAGTTACTGCTACTCCAACACAAATTACTTGTAACGGTTTAACAAACGGTAGTGTACAATTAATAGGAGCAGGTGGTTCAGGAGGATATCAATATAATTTTAATAATGCAGGATGGTCATCAACTTCTTTATATTCTAACTTAAGTCCAAATATTGATTATACTTATTTGGTTAGAGATAGTAAAGGATGTACTTCTGCAAGTGCTACTATCAGATTAACTCAGCCAACTGCTGTATCAGGAACAATAAGTGCTACAGAACTTCAGTGTAACGGTACAGGTACTACACCTGCAGTTGTTACTGTTAATGGTGCCGGAGGAACAGGTGCTTATACTTATAGTTTCAACGGAACAACAAATTTTACCAGTACAAATACATTTTCTACTTCTACAGGTGGTGTAGTTACAGCATATATCAGAGATGCCAATAATTGCCAGTTCGGGCCATTATCGGTTACAATTGCTGCTTTAGACAGAATTACAGGCATTACCATAACAGATAGCGGATACGATTGTTCTACAACTCCTCCTGGCGGTCACGTAAACATTGCCGCAGTAAAAACAGATATTTCTGCGCCAATTCGTTTTCAGATAATTTCAGGTCCTGCAGGATATAATAGTGCTTCAAATTCAGATGGTGAATTTAAATCGTTAGCACCAGGTAATTATGTTTTTCAGGCAACTGATATTAAATCAGGCTGTTCTTTCACAGTACCTTATACCGTAAAAGGATCTCCAGATATTATAACTGCTGGTTCAGCGTTAACTAATATTCAATGTAATGGAGCAACAGGAACACTTCAGTATACAGTAAGTGGTGTTAAAAACAGAGGTTATGATTATGTTATAACAAATGCCGGAGGAACAATTATTCAGCAACAAAATAACGTTTCTGAAACAACTACAGTAATAAATGTTACTGCTCCTCAGCCAGCAGGTACTTATACAATTACAGCAACAGACAGATTAACAAAATGTCAGTCTACATTCTCGATTACATTAACTCAGCCAGGTTCTTTGGTTGATTTTACTGCAACCGCAACGAATGTAAATTGTAATAATGATAATTCGCAAATAACAGTTACTGCAACAGGCGGTACTCCAAATTATACTTACGCTTTCGCGAAAAGCCCATCAACCGTACCATCATCGCCTTATGGGAATAGTGCTACTTTAACAGTAGATACAAATTCTGGTGCTGATTTAGTATGGGATGTTTATGTAAAAGACGTAAATGGCTGTACAACTAAAAAAACTGTTACTATTGTTAATGATAATTTACCAACTGTAACAGCTACTAATAATAATCAATGTACAGGTTCTGGAAATACATTCACTATTACGGCGACTGGAACAGGATTGGCTCCGTTGACTTATAGTATTGACGGAACAAATTTCCAGACTTCAAACGTATTTAATGTTACAGCAGGTACATATACTGTTACAGTAAAAGATAAAAACGGATGTACAGCTACGACAGCTGCTGCATTAGTTATCTATCCAAGATTAACTGCTGTTGGTTCTGTAACAAAAGAATTAGATTGTTCAGTTTCTCCAAATGCTACTATTACAGTAACAATTACTGGAGGAAAAGGACCATTTACTTATACTTCAAGAAAAGGTGCTGGAGCAACAAGTGCACCAAGTGCTTCAATTGCAGGTCCAACATTTACTTTCTCTGTTACTCCGGCAAATGCTGATACTTATACATTTGTTATTACAGATGCAAACGGATGTCAGACTACTGCAGTAACAAAAGTAGACCCAATTACAAACCCAACAGTTACAGCTGTTCCGGTTAGTGCTAGTTGTAACGGAGCTTTAGATGGTTCAGTAACTCTTACAGGTGCTGGCGGATCTGGCGGATTCACTTATAGCAACAATGCTACATCAGGATTTACTACTAACCCTGTATTTACAGGATTAGCAGCAGGTTCTTATACTTTCTATGTAAAAGACAGTAAAGGATGTACAGGTTCTGTACCAGTTGTAATTGGTCAGCCAACAACTTTGGCAGTGACAGTTACAGCAGTACCGTTCTCATGTAATGCTTCTAATGCAAAAGTTGCAGGTACAGTTACAATTAATGTAACTGCAGGAACAGGTACTTCACCTTACCAATATAGTTTTAATGGAGGCGGATTCAGTTCAACTAATGTATTGACATTAAATGATAACGGAGCAGACCAGCCATATACATATGCTGTAAGAGATGCAAAAGGATGTCCGGTTACAGGTTCTGGAACTCTATTGAGATTGAACCCACCGACAGATTTAACTTTTACTTCACCAGCGGTTACTTGTAATGCAACAACAACAACTGTTACCTTAACAGCTGTAAATGGTGTTGGAACATTACGTTACGAGACAATTGCTCCTTCGGTAGTAATTATCCCAAAACAAACTTCAAATGCTTTCGCAAACCTTGCACCTGGAACTTATACATTTAGAGTTACAGATGCTAACGGTTGTTATTATACAGAAGCCTATGTTGTAAATCCGGTTACGCCGATTGCAGTTGTAGGAAATAAAACAAGTGATGTTTTATGTAAAGGAGGAAACACAGGATCTGGAACTTATACCGTTTCTGGTAATGCAACAGTTGGAGCTTATACATATACATTATCTCCAAATACAGCAACAATTACAAAAGCAGGTAATGTTCTTACCTTGACAAATGCTGCTGTTGGAACTTATACAATAACAGTTACTGATACAGCTACAGGATGTACAAATACTGCAGGCATTACTATTGGTGAACCAGCAGTTGCTTTAGGAATCACTTCTGCTGTTGCTACAAACGTAAATTGTAATAATGATAATTCACAAATTACAATTACAGCAATTGGAGGAACTCCAAATTATACTTACGCTTTCGCGAAAAGCCCATCAACCGTGCCATCATCGGCTTATGGGAATAGTAATATACTAACAGTAGATACTAATTCTGGTGCTGACTTAGTATGGGATGTATACGTTAAAGATGCAAATGGCTGTATTGCCAAATCTACTGCTACAGTTATTCTGGATGCAATGCCTTCAGTTACGGCAGTGGTGAACAACCAATGCACTGGTTCTTCAAGCACATTTACAATTACTGCTACAGGAACAGGATTAGCTCCATTAACTTACAGTAAAGACGGAATAAATTTCCAGACTTCAAATGTATTTAATGTTGCTGCAGGAACTTACACTATTTCGGTAAAAGATAAAAACGGATGTATTGCTTCTGCTCCGGCAGCAACAATTGTTTATCCTCAGTTAACAGCTGCAGGAACCGTTACAAAAGAATTAGATTGTTCTGCTACTCCAAATGCTACTATTACAGTAACAATTGGTGGAGGTAGAGGTCAATTTACTTATACTGTTCAAAAAGGTGCTGGTGCGCCAAGTGCGTCAAGTGCTCCGATTGCCGGACCAACATTTACATATTCAGTTACACCTGCCAATGCAGATACCTATACATTTGTTGTAACAGATGCAAACGGATGTACAAAAACTGCAGTAGTTACTGTTGACCCAATTACAAATCCAACAGTTACAGCTATTCAGACAAATGCTAGTTGTAATGGAGCTTTAGATGGTTCAGTGACACTTACAGGTGCCGGTGGATCAGGAAACTTTACTTATAGCAACAATGCTACAACAGGATTTACAACAAATCCAACGTTCACAGGATTGGCTGCAGGTGCTTATACTTTCTATGTAAAAGACAGTAAAGGATGTGTTGGATCAGTAGCTGTGACAATTACACAGCCAGTTACTTTAGCAGCAACCGCTGTTACAGTTCCATTCTCATGTAACACTTCTAATGGAAAAGTTGCAGGAACAGTTACTGTTAATGTAACTGCAGGAACAGGAACTTCACCTTACCAATTTAGTTTTAACGGCGGAGGATTCGGATCAAATAATGTATTAACATTAAATGATAACGGAGCTGACCAGCCTTATACTTATACCGTTAAAGATGCAAAAGGATGTACAATCTCTGGTTCAGGAACTCTATTGAGATTAAACCCTCCAACAGATTTAACTTTTGCTGCTCCAAATGTAACTTGTTTAGTTACTACTACAACTGTTACATTAACAGCTGTAAATGGAGTTGGAACTTTACAATATGAAACTATTGCACCATCACCAGTGATTGTTGCAAAACAAACATCGAATGCTTTCGCAAACCTTGCGCCTGGTACTTATATGTTTAAAGTAACAGATGCAAACGGATGTTATTATACAGAATCTTATACTATTCAGCCAGTTACTCCGGTTACTGTTTTGGGTAATAAATTAAGCGATGCATTATGTAACGGAGGAAACACGGGATCTATCAGATATAGTGTTTCTGGTTTCGGTACGACATATCGCTATACAATTAACGGAGGTACAGCTGTTACAGCACAGACCTCTCCAACAATTAACCTGACAAACCTGGTTGCAGGACCATATGCTATCGTTGTTACGGATGAAGTAACAGGATGTACGGCAAATGCCTCAATCACTATTAATCAGCCGGCAGCCGCTTTATCAGCAACTTATGCTACCGTAAACGCAAACTGTTTTGTTTCAACATCAGAAGTTACTGTTACTGCTGCAGGAGGAACTCCGGTTTACAGATATTCATTTGTACAGGACGGCTTACCGGCAGGAACATATTCAAACAGCAACAAAGCAAACTTAGATCCACTAGTTAGTTTAAACTGGGATGTTCACGTAATTGATGCTAATGGTTGTACATTTAAATTAGATGTTACCATTACCAAAGATGCTGTTCCTACAGTTACAGCTTCGGCTACAGGTCAATGTTTTGGAGTTGGAACTTATACTATTACTGCAACTCCTGGAGTTGGATTAGTAGCGCCATTATCTTATAGCATTAACAATGGAGCTTCATATCAGGCAGGTAATACTTTCACAATAACTACTCCTGGAACTTATACTGTTAGAATTAAAGACGGTAACGGTTGTACTGCTAACAGTAACGTTGTTATTGTTGATAGTATGTTAGGATTAACAGCTGTGTTGGATAAAAACATTACTTGTTCAATCCCTACTGCTGCTCAGGTTACTTTAACAGCAAATGGAGGAACGGCTCCTTACACTTATGAATCTAAGGAATCTGGTGTATATACAGCGATGGCTTCAAATGTTTTCAATACAATGGCTGCCGGAAGTTATACTTTCAGAGTTACGGATGCAAGAGGATGTAGTTTTGAAACTACAACTCCAATTATCATCACAACTCCAGTTAATCCGGATATTACAAATGTTGTTCAGACTCAGTTTATTTCTTGTCATGGTGATACGAATGCAGCTATTTCTATAACTATTAATAATACTCTGGGACAAGCTCCATTTGTATATAATGTATTTAATAACACAACTAGTGTAAACTATGGTACACAAACATCTGGTTTAGCAGCAGGAGATTATATAATTACTGTTACAGATGCTAAAGGATGTACAGATACATTCCTAATAAATATTGCTGAACCGGCAGCTATTCTTGTAGCTCATCATGCAGTGCCAATCACTTGTAATGGTGCAGGAGTTTCTAAAGGTTCTGTAATTGTTGATAGTGTTAGTGGAGGAGTTGGTCCTTACAACTATTTCGTAACTGGTGTTAATGGATATAATCAGTCTGAATTAAATAATCTTGGAACTACTTCTGTAAGTTTCAATGTTGTTGATTTTGGATTATACCAAATTAATGTAGTAGATTTTAATGGATGTTCTGTATTAATTCAAAATGTACTAGTGGCATCTCCACCAGAAGATTTGGATATTACAGTTATTTCACCACCTGCAGATTGTTCTAGCCTTGGTTCTGCTGTAGTTGCAATTGGATCAGCATCTACCAATATTACAGGTAATGGCCCATTTCATTTTGCTGTGTACACAGGTCCGGGAATGACTTATACTGCTCCAACTGCTTTACCATGGTATGATGAAGACGTTCTGGGAACTCCGGGAAGTAAAAAAACAACGATACCAAACTTATTGCCAGGTGTTAAATATACTTTCATCGTACACGATGCTGGAACAGGTTGTTACTATTATGAAACAGCTGAATTCGCTATCCCAACAAATTCAACATTAACTACAAGTGCGCTTGTAGCGAATAATGTTACTTGTAAAGGAAGCGCTAATGGAAACGTATCATTTACAATTACAAGTATTTACCCATCAGCAACTCCGGTTAGCTATGAGATATTCAATTCACAAACATTAGTTACAACCGGAATTACAGGTACAGGATCTGTTCCTGCAAACGGAACATTGAATGTTACTAATTTTGGTCCGTTACCTTTTGGTAATTATATTGTTGTAGTAAAAGAAACAGCCGGTGCTACGCATGCAGGATGTAGTATTGCAACTGCTCCATTTAATATTACTGAATCTGCAATTGATTTATCTATTACAGCTTCTGTTTCTAAAAACGCAAATTGTAACCCTAATTCTGGTGTTATAACTGCTATTGCAAAAGATGGTACTGCCCCATATACATATCAATTATTGCTTGCTACAGATCCGGCTCCAACGGCTGCATCTGCTGGTTGGGCTGCGGCTAATACTTTCAACAGAAATGCTGGAAACTATATTGCTTATGTGAAAGATGCTTATGGTTGTATTAAACCTGCTTCAATTACATTAAACAGAGATGCTGACCCAACAATCGCGGCACCTGTTGCAATTTGTTATGATGGTAACCCATTCACAATAACAATTTCCGGAACTGTTGATCCGGCAATTGTAGGTGCTGCTACTTATAGTGTTAATGGAAGTACTTTCCAAACAAGCCCTAACTTTACATTTAATGCTCCGGGCGTTTATAATTTAGTAATTAAGGATGGTAATGGTTGTACTGCAACTAGTACTTATGAAGTTAAGCCGCAATTACTTTTAACTGCTGCATTAACAAAAGAATTAGATTGTACAGTTACACCAAATGCAATAATTACTTTGACTGCAACAGGTGGATATAATACACTTTACACTTACGAATATTCTGTAAACGGAGGTGGTTTTACGACTATGCCTTCAAATACTCTTTCAACAAGTGTTTTAGGAAATTATGTGTTCAGAGTAACTGATGCTAAGATACCTTTACCATCATGTCAGGCTACTGCAACTATTACTTTAGATCCATTACCAGCTACTATTTTCACAACAGCACAAACAGCTGTTAAATGTTTTGGAGGATCAGACGGTACAATTACAGTTAATGTAACTTCTGGAGTTGGTCCTTACCAATATCAATTAGATGGTGGTACATTCCAGACTTCAAATGTATTTACAGGATTGGCTGCAGGAAGTTCTTATATCATCACAGTAAGAGATAATAAATCTTGTGATTTCCCAAGTGCACCAATAACTATTGCACAACCAACAGCATTAACTGCTACTTCAGTTCTTACAACTCCATTGACTTGTGCTACAGGAAATGTACCAACAAAAGCTTTGGTAACTGTAACAGCTTCAAATGGTACTCCAAACTATTTATATAGTTTCGATAATGGTGTTACTTATACAAGTACAAATACTTATGAGGCTTTTGCAGGAACAACATTTAATGTTCTTGTAAAAGATGCTAACGGATGTATATTTACTTTGGTAAATGGAGTTGACATCCCGGCATTAAACCCTCCAACTATAACAAATATTACCGGAACACCTATTTATTGTAATCCTGTAGCCAGTACAACAAGTACTGTTACTATTACAACTACAAATGGTGTTGGAACTTTAGCTTATGCAATTTTATCACCAGCTAGTGCAACAACAAATGTTTCGGGAGCTTCATCAGGAATATTTACTTTATTAGCTCCTGGTACATACTTATTCGAAGTAACAGACGATAATGGTTGTAAAGATCAAAAATCATATACTGTTGCTCCGGTAACTAATATTACGGTTTCAGGTGCATTAGTAAGCGACGTAACTTGTAACGGAAGCGGAAATGGTGCTGTGAGATTCACAGTTGCTAATTATGCAGGAGGATACACAGCTGCATTAATTGCCGGAACAGGAACATTAGCTCAAACAGGAAATACAGTAAATGTTACAGCTTTGGTACCGGGAACTTATACAGTTGAGGTAACAGATGCAATAACAGGCTGTACAGCTCAGGCTTCTGTTGTTGTTGCTCAGCCACCAGTCTTAAATGTATCTGCAGTTTCAATAAATGCAAATTGTAATTTCGGTGCAAAAGTTTCAGCTACTGCAACCGGAGGAACACCTAATTATGTGTATGCATTCGTTCAGGACGGAGTTACTCCTGTAGCTGGTAACTATACAAATAGTGCCAATGCAGTTCTAAGCCCAACTGTAAATACACAATGGGATGTTTATGTAAAAGATGCTAACGGTTGTACTGCTAAGTATGATTTAACAATTGCTACAGATGCATTACCAACAATTAATTCATCTGCAGGATTATATTGTTACACTGGAGGACCAGTGCCAATTACAATCACTGGAACTTATGTTGGTACTCCAACATATAGTATTGGAAACGGATACCAGGCAAGCCCTAACTTTGTATTGAATGCACCAGGAAACTATACATTCTATATCAAAGACGGTAACGGTTGTATCGTATCAAGACCATACTCATTAAATCAGGAATTAAGATTAGATGCTACGCTTACAAAAGATTTAGATTGTACAGGATCAGCAACTATTACATTATTGGCAACTCAGGGAACGCTTACTTATACAGGTTTCGAAGTTGACTTTAATGGAGGCGGATACACTGCTGCTACATCACCTTATACTGCAACTGCCCCTGGAACTTATACTTTCAGAGTAACAGACAGTCAGGGATGTCAGTCACTTTCTATTCCGGTGGTAGTAACACCAATAACAACTCCAACAGCAACATTTACACAAACAAATGTGAGTTGTATAGGAGGAAACAACGGAAGTATTATTGTTACTCCAGCTAATGGTGTATTACCATATCAATACAGTATTAACGGTGGAGTATTCCAAACATCTAATATATTCACAGGATTAGTTGCAGGAACTTATAACATTGTTGTAAGAGATGCTAAACAATGTACATCAGTAGCAGTAACGGCTACAATTACACAGCCGACAGCTCTTGCAGCAACGGCAGTTCTAACTCAGGGATTAACTTGTAGTAGTACAGGAAATGCCACTCAGGCAGCAACTATTACTATCAATGTTACTGCCGGAACAGGAACAGCTCCATATCAATACAGTTTCAATGGAGGAGCAAATTATGGTACAAGTAATACGTTTACAACGTTTAATGCAGGAACAATTACAGCTTATGTAAAAGATGCTAACAACTGTATCATTGCAACACCAGTTACGATTACTGTCCCGGTATTGAATCCACCGACAAACATGGATATTACCGGAACACCAATCTATTGTGCTCCGGCTGCAAACACTACAAGTACAGTTACAATTAGTAATGTAATTAATGGTGTGGGTACACTTCAATATGAGATTCTTTCTCCTGTTGCAGTGGCTAAACAAGCAAGTGCTGTATTTACAGGATTAACACCTAATACCTACTTGTTCCAGGTAACAGATGCTAACGGATGTACTTATCAGGAATCTTATATTGTTAAACCAGTTACTAATATTACAGTTTCAGGTGCATTAGTAAGTGATGTAACTTGTAACGGAAGCGGAAATGGTGCTGTGAGATTCACAGTTGCTAATAATGCCGGAGGTTACACAGCTGCATTAATTGCCGGAACAGGAACATTAGTTCAAACAGGAAATACAGTAAATGTTACAGCTTTGGTACCGGGAACTTATACAGTTGAGGTAACAGATGCAATAACAGGTTGTACGGCTCAGGCTTCTGTTGTTGTTGCTCAGCCACCAGTATTAAATGTATCTGCAGTTTCAATAAATGCAAATTGTAATTTCGGTGCAAAAGTTTCAGCAACTGCAACCGGAGGAACACCTAATTATGTGTATGCATTTGTTCAGGACGGAGTTACTCCTGTAGCTGGTAACTATACAAATAGTGCCAATGCAGTTCTAAGCCCAACTGTAAATACACAATGGGATGTATATGTAAAAGATGTTAACGGTTGTACTGCTAAGTATGATTTAACAATTGCTACAGACCCATTACCAACAATTAATTCATCTGCAGGATTATATTGCTACACTGGAGGACCAGTGCCAATTACAATCACTGGAACTTATGTTGGAGTTCCAACATATAGTATTGGAAACGGATACCAGGCAAGTCCTAACTTTGTGTTGAATGCACCAGGAAACTATACATTCTATATCAAAGATGGTAACGGTTGTATCGTATCAAGCCCATATACATTAAATCAGGAATTATTATTAAAAGCTACTCTGACAAAAGATTTAGATTGTGCAGGATCAGCAACTATTACATTATTAGCAACTCAGGGAACTCTTACTTATGCAGGTTTCGAAGTTGACTTTAATGGAGGCGGATATACTGCTGCTACATCACCTTATACTGCCACTGCTCCTGGAACTTATACTTTCAGAGTAACAGACAGTCAGGGATGTCAGTCACTTTCTATGCCGGTAATAGTATCACCAATAACAACTCCAACAGCAACATTTACTCAAACAAATGTGAGTTGTATAGGAGGAAACAACGGAAGTATTATTGTTACTCCAGCAGATGGTGTATTACCATACCAATACAGTATTAATAACGGAGGAACATTCCAAACATCTAATATATTCACAGGATTAGTTGCAGGAACTTATAACATTGTTGTAAGAGATGCCAAACAGTGTACTTCTGTAATTGTAACAGCGACTATAACTCAACCAGCAGCTCTTGCAGCAACAGCAGTGTTAACGCAGAGTTTGACCTGTGGTACAGGAAATGCTACCCAGCCAGCCGTTATTACAGTTAATGTAACAGCAGGAACAGGTACAGCTCCTTATCAATACAGTTTCAATGGAGGATCAAATTACAGTTCAACCAATACGTTTACAACGTTTAATGCAGGAACAGTTACAGTGTATGTAAAAGATGCTAACAACTGTACCATTGCTACACCAATTGATGTTGTAGTTCCGGCCTTAGATCCGCCAACAATTGACACTATTACAGGAACACCAATCTGGTGTACTCCGGCTGCAAACACTACAAGTACAGTTACTATAGCTGTTTCGAACGGTGTTGCTCCTTTACATTATGAAATTCTTTCTCCTGCAAGTGCAGTTGGAAATATTTCAGGAGCAGCCAACGGTATATTTACAGGCTTAACGGCAGATACGTACTTATTTCAGGTAACTGACGCCAATGGTTGTAAAGATGATGCTTATTATACTGTTGATCCATTAGCTAATATTACTATTGCAGGTCAATTGGTAAATGATGTAAGCTGTAACGGTGGCGCAGATGGTTCAGTTAAATTTGATATTGATAAAGTTACAGGTGCTTATACAGCTACTCTAATAGGTGGTCCAACTACAGGAACACTTACTCAGGCTGGTAAAGTTGTAACATTAACAAACTTAACAATTGGTACTTATACAGTTGAAGTAGTGGATACAACAACAGGCTGTAGAGCAAGTACTTCTGTAACCGTTGGTCAGCCATCTGCATTGACATTGACATCAACTAGTATTAATGCAAATTGCAACACAGGAGCTCAGGTTAGTGTAACAGCTGCAGGAGGAACTCCAAATTATAAATATGCATTTGTTGTAAGTGGAACAACTCCTACAGCAGCAGATTACACAAACAGCAATAGTGCTGTTTTAGATCAGGCTGTAAGTTTGAACTGGGATGCTTATGTTCTTGATTCAAAAGGATGTGAAACATTTATTCCAATTGTAATTGCTGTAGATCCATTGCCAACTGCTATCACTGCGGTTGTTGCAAGTCAGTGTCCTTCACCAACAGGTCAGTTCACATTTACAGTAAGTGTAGGTTCAGGAATGGCTCCTTATGAGTACAGCATTGGAAATGGTTTCCAAAGCAGTCCAACATTCACAGTGCCTTCAGGAACTTATGATGTAACTGTACGTGATGCTAATGGTTGTGAAGCTACAGCAACAGCTGCTGTAAATATTGCACCAGCATTACAACTTGACGCAGTTGTAACAGCATTACCAAGCTGTACAGCTAATAACGGTATCATCACAGCTACTGCTACAGGTGGATCTGGAACTGCTAATTACGAATATACTTTAGACGGAGGTGTTACTTTTACAACTACTCCTACAGTATTTAACAATGTAGCTCCGGGTACTCACATTATTAGAGTAAGAGACATAGTTACAACATGTACATTTGATGTTACAGTTGAAATTGCTCCTGCAACTATAATTACAGGATTAACATTAACTGGTAAAAATGTATCATGTAAAGGTTTTGCTGACGGATCTATCACGACAAACATTGCTCCAAATGGCGCAGGTGTAAATGATAACCCGGTTTATACTTATACATTAACAGGAACAACAGTTTTAGGTGTTGCTGTTAACAGACCAGCTCAGACTTTAAATGTTTTTGATAATCTTGAAGCTGGAGATTACTCAGTAACGGTTACATCAGGAAGAGGTTGTGTGGATTCTGAAGATATCAGAATTACTGAGCCTCAGCCAATTGTTGTCGCTGCTCCGGTAATTGCACAATATGGTTGTGCATCAGGAACAAACACTTCAAATTTTGCTACTATTACAGTAAGCACAGTTACAGGTGGTTCAGGAAATTATATTACTTACGAATTCCTTAAAAATGGAGTAATAGTTCAAACAGGTTCATCAAATGTTTATAGCGAATCAAACTTCTTAGGAGGTAACTATACTGTAAATGTTTATGATGATAATGGTTGTATAGGTTCTACTGCGGCACCGGTTACTATAGATCCGTTCATTAGCTTAGATGCTGTAAATGTTGCTGTAAACACAGCTGTTACATGTATTTCTAATGAGGATATTACAGTATCTGTAACATCAACAGGAGGAACACCGGTACTATTAAATTATACTGTAACAGGTATGAATGGTAATACTTATAACCAAACAAATACAAATGGTGTTTTCACAGGTTTAATAATTGGAGATTACTTAATTAAAGTTGAAAATCCTGCTACAGGATGTACAATTGAGAAAATCCATTATGTAAATGATCCTAATACTTTCGAAATTAAAGCGGTTTCAGCAAACGCAAAAATCTGTTTCGGAACAACTGACGGAAGTGTAGATTTAACTTTTGTAGACAACCAATTGGTTCCAACAAATGATGCAGGTGCTTTTGATTACACAATCACAGGTCCTCTTACACTTACAGGAACTACAACAAATGCCGGTCCATTTAATATTGCTAATTTAATTGCAGGTCAATATACAGTTGTTGCAAAATTGGTTAACAATCCAGAATGTACTGTGACAACATTGTTCACAATAGAGCAGCCAGCTGCAGCGTTGACAGTAGTAACAACACAATCTGACATTACTTGTATAACAGGTAACAATGATGGTATAATTACAGCTGTTGCAACTGGAGGATGGGATAGTAAATACCAATACCAGTTAGTATTAGCCGGAACAACATTGATCGATTATTCTGATCAGTCTGTTTTCTCTGGATTATCTGCAGGTGTTTACACAATAAATGTTAAAGACGGTAATGATTGTATCGCAACTACAACTGCAACATTAGTTGTTCCTGCTCCAATCGTTATTACAACATCACCAGATGTTATGTTAACATGTTTTGGAGATACGTCTGGTAGCATTACTGTAACAAGCGTAACAGGAGGTCAGGGAAGTAATTATTTATATACTTTAAATGTTGTTTCTGCCAATCCGGTTATTTCTTCAGGTCCACAGGCATCTCCGGTATTTACCGATTTGGGTGCAGGAACTTACACAGTAACAGTAACTGACGGATTTAATTGTTCTGCAACTTCTGGTAACATCATCATTGATCAGCCAACAGAGGTTAAAGCAACTTTAGTTAAATCAAAAGGCTTAGCATGTACAACTTTAGCGCAGCTTACATTGAGTGCAGTAGGAGGATCAAGTCCATATACATACAGTACCGATGCTAGTTTTGCAACAGTGATTGGATCATTTACTACTCCGGTAACATTTGATGTAACTGCTGGTTCTTATAAGTATTATGTTAAAGATGCTCAAGGTTGCGTAAGCGTAGTATCAAATGATATTAAAATTGATCCTTTAGAGCCATTGACTCTTACATTAGATCAAACTAATGCAATTGTAAAATGTACAGGAGACAATAGTGCCGTAATTGTTGCAAAAGCAACAGGAGGTTTAGGAAGCTATCAATATACTTTATATGATAATAACGGAAACGTTCTTGCAGGACCTCAACCAGAAGACAGATTCGAAAATCTTGTTGCAGGAACTTACAGCGTAAAAGTTGATAGCGAAGATTGTTCACAAACATCGGCAGCAATTATTATCAGCCAGCCAGCTACACCATTTACGGCTACAGTAACAGTTACTCCGGTATACTGTTTTGGAGAGAAAACAGGTAGAATCGAAGTAGTGGGTGCAGGTGGTACAGGAGCTTATGTTTATTCTATCTCACCAAGATCTGATCAATATTTCGATACTGGAGTATTTGACAAATTAGAAGTAGGAACATACATAATCCTGGCCAATGATCAAAACGGATGTCCGTTTATGCAGGAAGTTGAAGTTACAGGACCAGCTACTCCATTATTTGTGGGTGTAACTCCTGGATCTATACACGGAGAGGAATGCTTAAATGATTCTAATGGTGGATTTACAATCGATATTGTAGGAGGTACAGCACCTTATACAGTAAGCTTAGATGATAAAAATGGAACTTACGAACCAGTTACAGTAATACCTCATCCGTTTGATAACATCAAAGGCGGTAATCACAAAGTGTACGTAAAAGACGCTAATGGCTGTACTTTCGAGATTTCTGTTGATGTACCACTGCCGGTTGATTTAACTTCTGAAGTAGATGTGGTTTATGGTTGTGAAACTAATACAGTAACAGTAAATGTTTTAGATACAACAATCGACCCTGCAGATATTGACTATGCACTGGATAATATAGCTGGTCCTTATCAGGCTGAGAACGAATTTAAAGATCTTGTTCCTGGTCCGCACAAAATATTTGTAAGACACACTAATAGCTGTATTTTAGAAACACAAGAGTTTACAATTGAAGGTTTTGCTAAGCTGGACTTAACTATAGTTTCTGCTGGAGTAACTGAAATGAACGTAATCGAAGTTAAAGGAGTTGGAGGAAAACCAGATTACCTATACAGCTTCAACGGTGAGCCATTTACATCAGACAACAAATACAAAATCTACAAATCTGGAGATTATACAGTAATAGTTAGAGATCAAAATGGTTGTGAGGTAACAAAAGTTGTTCCGATGATTTATGTTGATGTTTGCGTACCGGATCACTTTACTCCAAACGGAGACGGTCAGTTTGACGAATGGGGTCCTGGTTGTACAAATATTTACAACAACTTAACATTCGAAATCTTTGACAGATACGGTCGTGTAATAGCCAAATATCACTATGGTCAAAAATGGGATGGTAAATATAACGGTGCCGAATTACCAACAGGTGATTACTGGTATGTTCTTAAACTAAATGACGAGAAAGATGCAAGAGAGTTTGTTGGACACTTTACTTTATACAGATAACAAAATAATTGCCCCTATGATGTTGTCTAAAAAAATTATTACAATGAAAAAATTATTATTATCCTTAGTACTCATGGCTGTAACAACAAGTTACAGCCAAGAGTTAAACCTACCAGTGTTTACTCAGTATCTTGCTGATAACCCATTTGTGCTTTCACCTGCTTATGCCGGTATTGGTGATAATCTTAGGATTAGGGCCAATGGGCTTACACAATGGGTCGGAATTAAAGATGCACCAGACAATCAGTCTTTGTATGCCGATTTTAGAATTATGGATCGTTCAGGAGTTGGAGTTTCATTGTATAATGATAAAAATGGTTATACAAGACAAACAGGTGCCAAAGTTTCTTTTGCGCATCACTTGATTTTGGATTATTATTCAAAACAATATTTGTCATTCGGTATTTCGTATAATTTCAACAGTTTTCGAATTGATGTAAATGATTTTGATTATAATAATGGAGGAGCGCCGGTTTTTGACCCTGCAATTACCGATAACCGTTATACTTCAAATAATAACTTTGATGTCAGTGCTTTATATCGTAATAAAGATTTCTACATCAGTTTTAATGCGAATAACGTTTTAAAGAAAAACACCAATAAGTACAGAGGAGTAGAGCCAGATTTACTATCAAACTATCAGGTATATACAGGTTACACATTCAGAGATGGAGAAAACAGACGTATTGAATATGAACCATCTGTGTTTTACCAGTACTTTGCAAGTGATAAACGTTCTACTACCGATTTTAACTTTAAGTACAGACGTTACAACCGTTACGAAGATTATTACTGGATTGGAGTTTCATATCGTTTCCTTAACGACCAGTTTCCAAAACCTTTATCAGTTGGGCCAATGGCAGGTTTCATGAAATCTAAGTTTTACTTTGGATATTCATACCAGATCATGTTCAACGATTTGGGTAATTACAACACCGGAACTCACGTCGTAACTATCGGATTTGATTTCTTTGGATCAATCAGTAACTGTCCTTGTACACAAAGTCCGGTTCACGATTAAGCAACCAATTTTCTCTTTTTTAAAAGTAAATTTGTTTTTTTTCATAATTTACAACGTTTTCGTTGTTATAGATAGGTTATTTTTGTTTTTTTCAAATTTAATACTACTTTAAAAGTTCTATATTTGTTATTCTTTCAAAAAAAATTAAATAACTATCAAATGAAAACTTTAAACGATTTCGACTTTAAAAATAAAAAAGCAATTATCCGTGTTGACTTCAATGTGCCGCTGGATGAAAATTTTAATGTAACTGATGCAACACGTATCGAAGCTGCAAAACCAACTATTGATGCTATTTTGGCACAAGGCGGAAGTGTAATTTTGATGTCGCATTTAGGAAGACCAAAAGGAACTGAAGAGAAATATTCATTAAAGCATATTTTAAAAACTGCTTCTGAGATATTAGGAGTTGAGGTAAAGTTTGCTGAAAACTGTGTTGGAGAAGTAGCACAGAATGCCGCAAAAGATCTTAAGCCAGGAGAAGTATTGTTGTTAGAGAATTTACGTTTTCATAACGAAGAAGAAGCCGGAGATGTTAATTTTGCAAAAGAATTAGCTTCACTTGGAGACATCTATGTAAACGATGCTTTTGGTACAGCACACAGAGCACACGCTTCTACAACTATCATTGCACAATTTTTTCCAAACGATAAATGTTTCGGAACATTACTGGCAAAAGAAATAGAAAGCTTAAACAAAGTTCTTAAAAACAGTGAAAAACCAGTTACAGCAGTTTTGGGCGGATCTAAAGTATCTTCTAAAATCACTGTAATCGAAAATATTTTAGACAAAGTTGACCACATGATTATTGGTGGAGGGATGACTTTTACATTCGTTAAAGCTCAGGGAGGAAAAATCGGTGAGTCTATTTGTGAAGATGATAAACAAGAATTGGCTCTTGAAATTTTGAGATTAGCTAAAGAAAAAGGTGTTCAGGTTCACATTCCGGTTGATGTTATTGCTGCTGATGATTTCTCAAATACTGCAAATACGCAGATTGTAGATGTAACAGCAATTCCTGACGGATGGCAAGGTTTGGATGCAGGTCCTAAATCTTTAGAAAATTTCAAAAAAGTAATTTTAGAGTCAAAAACAATTCTTTGGAATGGTCCATTAGGAGTTTTTGAGATGGAATCATTCTCTAAAGGAACAATCGCTTTAGGTGATTATATTGCAGAATCTACCCAAAATGGAGCGTTTTCTTTAGTTGGAGGTGGAGATTCTGTTGCTGCAGTAAAACAATTCGGATTTGAAGATAAAATGAGCTACGTTTCCACTGGGGGGGGGGCAATGCTGGAAATGTTAGAGGGTAAAATCTTACCTGGAATTGCTGCGATTTTGGACTAAAAAATCACAATTAACATTTTTTTTAATATTTTTTTTCAATAAAGGCCTTAAGTTTGCAAAAATACAAGTCCTCGTAATTGTTTGTTTTATAGGATTTTAAAAAAATGTTATATGATTATAAGAAAAGTTTCTTTAGCGGTTTCGGTTTTATTTTCAATGGCTGGTTTTGCACAAGATGTTGCCAAAACAGACCTTCAAATAAAGCCAGATGTAAAGATCTCGTACTTAGATTCTGTTAAGAGTTCTTTTAAGAAAGATGAAATGGCTACAAAAGTAGACAGTCTCTGGATGAAAGAATTAGCAAGTCTGGATATTTACGATGATTTAACGAAAGACATTCAAACCATCAATTCAGATGTTTCTGTTGATGAAGAATTGCCAACTGAGTTGTTGAAACAGCGACTTCAGGTTATGAATGAGAAATCGCCTTTTGAGATTGAATATAATCAAGGTCTTGAAAACATAATAAAGTCATTTCTCAAGAATCGTAAAAAATCATTTTCACGATTAATGTCTTTATCAGAATATTACTTTCCAATTTTTGAGGATGCTTTTGCAAAACAAAATGTTCCTTTAGAAATTAAATATTTAGCCGTTGTAGAATCTGCTTTAAACCCTAAAGCAGTTTCTAAAATGGGCGCCACAGGACTTTGGCAGTTTATGTACGGAACTGGAAAACAGTATGATCTTAAAATTGATTCCTATATAGACGAAAGAAGCGATCCTATGAAAGCTACAGCAGCCTGCTCAGAATACATGACAAAAATGTTCAATATTTTTGGAGACTGGGAACTTGTTTTAGCATCTTATAATTCAGGACCTGGAAATGTTACCAAAGCAATCCGTCGTTCTGGAGGAAAAACCAAATACTGGGATATCCGTAACCATCTTCCAAAAGAAACTCAAGGTTACGTTCCTGCTTTCCTGGCTACAATGTATCTTTTTGAATTTCACAAAGAACACGGAATAAACCCGGAAAGAGCTGTTGTCAAAAATTTTGAAACAGATACTGTTCAGATTAAATCCCAAATGACTTTCAAACAAATTGCAGATTTACTGGACATGCCACAAGCACAAATTCAGCTTTTAAATCCATCATACAAATTAAATGTAGTTCCATTTTATCAAAACGAACCACATTATTTGCGTTTGCCGAAAGATAAAATTGCCACGTTTGTTTCTAATGAAGATAAAATCTATGCTTACGTAAAACATCAGTCTCAATTTAAAACACTTCCGACAAGACTGGCTTTAAAAGTAACTCCAAGAGCAAAGAAAACTCTTGAAAAAAGCACACAGGATATTCAGTTCTATAAAGTTCGCAAAGGAGATAACTTAGGTTCTATTGCTGATAAATATGACTGTTCGATTTTAGATTTAAAGAAATGGAACAATCTTAAAACCAATTCACTAGCTCTTGGTAAAACAATAAAAATCAAATCAGCTGCTGATTCTGCTGTTAAAACAAAAGAATTAAAAACTCCTGAAATTGATAAAAAAGCAGTTGAAGAAGCAGTCGCTTCGGCAGACAATAAAGATAAAGCTGCTGCTAAACCTTTAGAGTATGTTGTCGTTTCTGGTGATAATTTAGGAAGTATCGCAAAAAAATTCGGTACGACTATTGCTGAATTAAAAGAATTAAATAATCTGACTGCAAACAATCTTGGCTTAGGAAAAACTTTGGTTATTTCTAAAAATGCCGGAGAAATTGAGGTAGTACAGGCAGAAAACACAGTAATAGCTTCAAGCTCTATTGATTCTTTTAAGAAAAAAACTGCATCTGCTAAAAATATCGGCGAAGATTATTACGTTAAAAAAGGAGATTCTCTATACAGCATTTCAAAAAAATATCCTGGAGTAACTATTTCAGATATTAAAAAATGGAACGGTATAAAAGATGATGATTTAAAACCCGGAATGAAACTTAAAATAAACGGATAATAAAAAATCTTAACTAAATTTGGGTTTTATTTCATAAATTAAAAAAATGAATAAAACCCATTTTTTATTGTTTTTACTTTCGTGTCTGTTTGTTTCTTGTTTTAAAAACGAAAAACAGCCTGAACCTGTATCCGGAAAAACAAACACAATTTCTATTATCATCGACGATCAGTTGTGGTATGGAGAAGTGGGCGACAGTATCAGAAATAAATTTGCCTCACCGGTTCTTGGTCTTACACAAGAAGAACCATTATTTACTATAAATCAATATCCCGCCAAACTTCTGGAAGGTTTTGTTACCGACAGCCGAAGCATCATTGTAGTTAAAAAAGCAGCGGCAGATAAATTCGAAATTAAGCACAATTCTAAATCTCTCCCACACAATACTTTCCGTATTTATGGAAAATCTGTAGATGACATTATTTGCAGTATAGAATTAAATTCGGCACAGATTATTAAGATGATCCGTGATGCTGAAATTCAGAAAATCCAGCAAGACAACAGCAAATCACTCTTAAACCCTGCTGTAATAAAAAACAAATTTCATGTCGACTTAAAAATTCCAACCGGATATGAATACATGCTGCATAAAAAAAACTTCATGTGGCTTAAAAAAGAAATCATAAGCGGAAACACCAGTTTACTTATTTATCAGATTCCATTACAAAAATTAAAACAGGGCCCTGATGTCGTAGAAAACATAGTAAAGATGAGAGATTCTGTTGGCCGATACATAAAAGGCCGCGAACCCAATACGCAAATGATTACCGGTGAAGCCTATGCACCTTATTTTTCTGTTACGGAACTAAACGGAAAAAAAGCATTTGAAACCAAAGGAACATGGGAATTAAGAAATGATTTTATGACAGGGCCATTTATCAATTATGCCATTATTGACAAGGCTTACAACAGAATTTTGGTAATTGAAGGGTTTTGTTATTCACCATCAAATCAGGCACGTGATCTAATGTTAGAACTGGAAGCGATTATTAAATCCGTAAAAATTGACAAAAGATAATTAAGTATTTTTTTGTTACTTTGTTTTAGTTAACTATAAATCAAGTAATTATGAAAAATTTTTGTATTTCATTGTCAATGCTGGTATTTTGTCTTTCATCTTGTAAAAAAGAAATAAAAACAGAATCAGAAAATACTAAAGTTACTGATAGTATTAAAACCGAAGAGCCAATTGCAGAAGCCCCATTAGATTCTGCAGCACAAATGAAAGCGTGGACAGAATATGCTACGCCAGGCAGTTTGCATAAAATGATGGCTGATGAGACCGGAACATGGAACTGCGAAATGACTTTTTGGATGGAACCAAATGGAAAACCCGATAAAGCAACTTCTACAGCAACCATCAAAATGATTTTGGGTGGCCGTTACCAGGAGGCAAATTATAGCGGAATGATGATGGGACAGCCTTTTGAAGGAAAAAGCACTCTCGCATACAATAATGCCAGCAAAGAATTTACCACAACTTTTATAGATAATATGGGAACTGGTATAATGGTAGCAACTGGTAAATTTGATGAAAAAAGTAAGAGTATGGAATTAAAGGGAGAAATGGTTAATCCCTTAAACGGTAAAAAAACACCTTACAGGGAAATTTATACTATTGTTGACGCGAATACCCGAAAAATGGAAATGTTTGATTTCAAAAATGGGGAAGAATATAAAAGTATGGAAATTTTAATGAAGAGAAAGTAATTTCTTTTTTATTTATGACACCAAATACCCGATTACAACCGTAATCGGGTATTTGGCTTTTAGGCATATATTTTTTAAATTAATTGTTTTTTTATGACAGTTAAAGGCTATTTATTTTTTATGTTTGAAAGTAAAAGCATTAAAACCTATTTTACAGAATTAAACTTGCCGAAATGGAATTAAAATGGAAAATAAAGCCCTTTGAGGCATTAACAGTTCATGAGTTATATGATTTGCTCAAAGTTAGAAGCCAAATCTTTGTAGTGGAGCAAAACTGCGTTTATCTGGACATTGATGGCAAAGACAAACTCGCTTTGCACCTTATTGGTGAATACGATGGTAAAATTGTAGCCTATTCACGTTTGTTCGATGCCGGAATCAGTTTTGATAATGCTTCAATCGGAAGAGTAGTGGTAGATGCCAATTACCGGGACAGAAAATGGGGACACGATTTGATGCGTGAGGCTATTGCCGGAATAAAAAGACATTTTGATCAGGACAAAATTACAATTGGTGCACAATTGTATTTAAAGAAATTCTACGAAAGTCACGGATTTGTTCAAACAAGTGAAATGTATTTAGAAGATGATATTCCGCATATTGAGATGCAGTTAGGTTAAGAATCATGCTAAGTTTTGGTGATCACAAACTCAACCCGTCTGTCAAAATTATCTCCTTTTCCTAAAGGATATTTATTACCGCAACCCTGAAAAGTCATTCGGTTTATAGCTATCTTTTTGTCTAGTAGATAGATAAAAACATTTTTGGCACGGTTCCAGGAAAGTCTTCTTTCTTTGGTTGCTCTGTCAATTCCGTCTGTATATACTTCAGGAGTGCAGCACACATGTCCTCGAATTTCGAACTGCAGCGTGTTTTTTTCCTGAAGTACTTTAGCAATCTTGTCTAGTTCTTTTTTTGAAGCATGCGTGAGCTTGGAGCTGCCAATATCAAATGATATATTTTCCAGGCAGATTTTGTCCCCAATTTTTAATTTGTTTTTAAAAGAGTTTGGAATTTCTCTTCCGTAACTGTTCTTTTTTACTGCAATTAAGTCAACACGCCGGTTTTGAGATCGTGTTTCTGATAAATTCTCTACCGTATCCGGTTTTATCACAACACGGCCTTTACCTTCTAGAATAACGATCTTACTGTGTTTAAATCCTTTTGTAACCAACAGCTGCTGAATTGTATTGACCCGGTTTCTGGATAAGCGAAAATTGTATTCATCATTTCCGCGATCATCACAATATCCGTAAATCTGTACTGATTCTATTTTTGATGTATCAATTGTTTTTATAAAATTTGTAACAACTTCCGTTTGCTTTTCATTAAGATCAAATTTGTCGAAATCAAAATAAACCGTTTCGATTGGCTTTTGCTGAGCTGACAAATTCAAAATAAAGAAAAGAGATATTGCCTTACAAATTTTCATTTTTTTACATTTTTAAAATCGTTTTATATTCAGTCTGATTATTCAAAACGTTCACGGCTTTTTTAATTTCTGAATTGTTTTTAATGTAAAATTGATACAAACCTTCCTGATATTGGTACCTTTTGATAAGTTCCTCCTGAATCAGTCCCTTGATTTCTTTTTGGTTTTTGTCAAGTAAAGTAGTTTCGCTTTTTTCTAAGGCGTTTAGTAATTGTTGATATTCTGTCGCGATCGTTTCGTCTATTTTTTCATTTTTTGCAGCAGCAAGTGTATTTCTCAATGCCACTTCAGTTTCGGTATCAAAACTAATTTTGTTTGTTTTTAAATATTGTTTAAAACCAGCATAATCAGCATCAGTCAAAACAGGGATTTTATCTCCTAAATTTGGGTTTTTGTAATAGTAAGTTGTAGCATAATCAAAAATTCCGTCGTTTTTTAATAAAGCATTTGTAATCGGACTCATTTTAGTTTCTTCCAGCTCAATATCCGGCAAAACCCCGCCGCCATCATATACGGTTCTTCCTTTTCTGGTTTTAAACGCATTGAAGTTTTTGGCATCGGTTCTTACTGCAACTCCATTTTTATCTTTATGCGCATAATCCAAAGCTTGGATACAACGTCCTGAAGGAGTGTAATAACGCGAAATAGTAACTTTTAACTGCGTTCCGTAAGTCAGGTCAACAGATCGCTGCACCAAACCTTTTCCAAAACTGCGGCTTCCTAATATTACAGCACGATCTAAATCCTGTAAAGCCCCAGAAACAATTTCAGAGGCAGAAGCACTTCTTCCGTTTACTAAAATGGCCAAAGGAATTTCTGTGTCAATTGGTTCATTTTGTGTTTTATACGTATTATTGTGTTTTTCGATTCTGGATTTTGTAGTTACAATAACTTCATTTTTAGGAACAAACAAATTGCAAATATCTATAGCTTCATTTAATAATCCTCCGGGATTTCCCCTCAAATCAAGAACAATCTGTTTGGCTCCGTCGGCTTTCAGTTTTTCCAAAGCAGCTTTTACCTCAGCAGCAGCTTTTCTGCTAAAATGTGCCAAAACAATATATCCGGTTTTATCATCTATTTTTCCATAAAACGGAACCGATTTAATATCGACCTCATCCAAAACAAGAACCGTAGTATACGTTTTACCCTGACGAAGATATTTTATATTGATTTTTGTATTCTTGGTTCCCTTCAATAATTGTGATGTATCATCTTTATAATCAGCAACCAAAATGTCTCCAATCTGTATAATTTCATCACCGGCTTTTAATCCTGCTTTATCGGCAGGATAATTTTTATAAGGCTCACGCACAATGAGGCGGTCTTTTTTTCTGGCTATCATGGCACCAATCCCCGTGTATTCTCCAGTGTTGTTAATTTTAAAATTGACAACATCCTGTTCGTTAAAATATACAGTGTAAGGATCTAAACTTCCCAACATGTTTTTAATCGCCTTGTCCATCAAATCCCCTGGATTTGTTTCGTCTACATAGTTTGTATTTACAGCTTTGAACAAAGTCGTAAAGATTTCGATTTGCTTGGCTATTTCAAAAAAATCATCTTTGAAACTGGTTCCGATAAATAAAAATCCTGCAGCAACGGCTGGTATGACAAACTTCTTTTTTAAATAAGGATACATGGGTTATATATTTTTTCTTTTAAATCTTTTTCTAATAAAATAGGCTAATAAGCAAAACAGAAAGATAAACGGCCAAATACTGATAATCCAGATAAATACACCAGATAATTCATTGAAACCGGATTTTATGGCAGTTAATATTTTTGAGCCGTATGAAATTTTGATGCTTTGTTTTTCGGCAATAGGTTTGTAAAATTGTATAGAGATGCGACTTTCAGAAACGCGGCTTTCCAAATATTTTAACTGACCTTCTTTAGCTTCTATTTCTTCACGAATCAGAGAAATCTGTTCTTCTATTTCTAGTATCTCACTGATTTTATTGGCCTTTTTTAAAATTTCCAAATAACGTTCTTCGAGTTTTCTTTTTGTTTTCAATCTCGAATCCAGATCAATATATTGTTCCGTTACATCCTCAGAAGAAATGTCTTTTTGATCAAAATAAGAAACACCCTTTGAAACTGATTGCAAAAAAACATCAAAATTTTGACTTGGAACATGAATCATTATCGTTCTGTACAGGGAAACATCATTTTTGCCTTCAGAATCTGACTGTATAGAAGCATGGCTTTCTTTTACTGCAGCCTGAATTTGCTTGTACGTATCTTCCAAATCATTGGTTTCAAATCGCAAACTTGCCGATTTAATTATTTTCTGCTGTATTACTTTTTCTTTAGGAGGAAGAGGAGCAGACATTGTTATTGCTGCAACTTCATTATTATATACAGGAGTGCCTGCTTCTGCCTGTTTACTGCAGCCCGGAAAAAGCAATCCAAAGAGTAATAAAAAGAAAAAATATCGCATAAAGTTTCAATTTAGAGCTAAAACTACAATTTTTTTATAATTTTCTGTCTAATTTGACAAACAAACTTACCTTTCGGGCCTTACAAATCTATTTTGTTTTGAGATTCGTTCGTTTTGTTTATTTGCAGAAGAAATTTCTCAAACAGCTGAATGGTTTTTGTGTTGATTTCTGCGTAGGATAATCGGTCCTTGCTTTGGTAAAAAAACATGATAGAATAAGGCTCTTGCAGATTATCCCAAAGTAAATGTTTATTTAATCGGTACGTTTCTCTAAGAACACGTTTGAAGTAATTTCGGTCAACGGCTTTCTTAAAATATTTCTTAGAAACAGACACCCCGATTTTAATTTTTTCATCAACTTCACCTTTTTCTTCGCGATAAACCAAACGCAACGGATATTTAGAAACCGATTTTCCTTCAGAAAATAGTAAGCCAATTGTTGTTTTGCTTTTTAAGCGTTCATTTTTTGGGTAAGTAAAGTTCATTTAATTCAGAAAAAAGTTGCAAATTTATAGGACAAAGGTACAATTAAACCAGAAACACGGTTATTGTTTTTAATTTTAATACCGCTAAAAATATATTTATTACTTTTGGCCTTTAATTTTTTTAAGCATGCAGAAGATAATTTCGTATCCCATATCCGTAATTTATTATTTATGTTTTGGATTGTGTTTGGCTGTTTTTCATCCAATACAATGGTTTTGCCTAAAAGTTTTTGGTTATCAGGCTCATAAAAAAAGTGTAGACTATTTAAATTTTTTCCTTTTAAGATGTACAAATCTTGTAGGAACAACTTATAAAATCGAAAACAGAGAAACCATTCCTGTGGGAGTTCCCTTGATATTTGTGTCGAATCACCAAAGTATGTACGATATCGTGGCAATGATTTGGTACTTTAGACGATTTCATTGTAAATTTGTAAGTAAGAAAGAGTTAGGAAGCGGAATACCAAGTGTTTCTTTTAATTTGAGACATGGAGGTTCTGTATTAATTGACCGAAAAGACCCTAAACAAGCGATTCCAGTAATCAAAGGCTTGTCTGAATATATTGAAAAACATACCAGATCTGCCGTTATCTTCCCTGAAGGTACCCGTAGCAAAACCGGAAAACCGAAAGAATTTGCTCAGAGTGGTTTGAAAATATTATGTAAATATGCGCCATCTGCGTATGTTGTTCCGGTAAGCATAAACAATTCCTGGAAAATGGTAAGATATGGAATGTTTCCTGTCGGATTAGGAAATCGCCTTTCTTTCACCGTTCATAAAGCTTTGGCTGTGAAAGATTATGATTTTGCCGAATTAATGGCATTGACTGAAAAGGCAGTTGTAGAAGGAGTAAATGAATATAAATAGATTTTTGTTTTAGCAAAAGCTAAATCTTAAATCCCAAATCTAAAATAAGTAATGTCTATAAAAAACATTAGATTAGAAGTAATGCAGTTTTTGGAAAAAAACGTGGATAGCTTCGTTGAACAGTATTTAATTCCAGTGGAAAAAATTTGGCAGCCTACGGATTTTCTACCAAATTCTCAAGGAGAAAACTTCTTTGAAGAGGTAAAAGAATTGCGTGAAATTGCTAAAGAATTGCCATATGATTTTTGGGTTACGCTTGTCGGTGATACCATTACCGAAGAAGCTTTGCCAACTTATGAATCATGGCTAATGGATGTAGAAGGAATAAATCAGGTTGAAGATGGTGGAAATGGCTGGTCTAAATGGATTCGTCAATGGACTGGAGAAGAAAACCGCCACGGAGATTTATTAAATAAATACTTGTATTTGTCTGGTCGTGTTAATATGCGTGAAATCGAAATGACTACACAGCATTTAATTAACGACGGTTTTGATATCGGAACTGGATCTGATCCGTACAAAAACTTTGTATATACCAGTTTTCAGGAATTGGCAACTTATGTATCGCATAATAGAGTAGCCCAGATGGCTAAGAAATTTGGTGATAATAAATTGTCTAAAATGTGTAAAATGATTGCGGGTGACGAAATGCGCCATCATCATGCTTATAGCGAATTTGTTACCAGAATCTTTCAGGTTGATCCGAGCGAAATGATGTTAGCATTTCAATATATGATGAAACAAAAAATTGTGATGCCTGCTCATTTTTTAAGAGAGTCTGGCCAAAAGATAAGCACTGCGTTTGAACAGTTTTCTGATTCTGCTCAGCGTATTGGAGTTTATACCGCAAGTGATTATGTTGATATCATGCAAAAATTAATTGATAAATGGGAGATTGATAAAATCTCTAATTTAACTGACGAAGCAGAAAAAGCTCGTGATTATTTGATGAGACTGCCAGCGCGCATGGCTAAAATTTCTGAACGTTTGGTGATTCCTCAGGAATCCCATATTTTCAAATGGGTAGAACCTGCGAGATTATAAAGAATAAATTATTCGGATAATTTTCTAGAAATAAGTATTATTGCTTAACGCAACGATATTGCATATAAAAAAGTGTTGACTGAAGAAGCTGGTAAATCTTTGACAATCAACATTTTTTTTGTGCCAAAATTTACAGCATTTTATTAATGCAACATTGTTCACAATTAAAACATCGAAAAACCTGTATGATTTATTTCAGGAGTAAGGGTATAAAATTTTAAATTCATTATGACTGATACAAAGTTAATAGACAAAACAATTGTCTTTGTCAAAGAAAAATTACATAACGCCGAAGGAGGTCATGATTGGTTTCATATTGAGCGAGTATATAAGAATTCACTTTTGATCGCTAAAAACACTAATTGTGATCTTACAGTGGTACAATTGGGAGCTTTGCTACATGATATTGCAGACAGTAAATTTCACGACGGGGATGAAACAATAGGGCCCAAAACAGCACGTATTTTTCTGGAAGCCGAAAATGTCTCTGAAGATATCATCAAACACGTAGTAAACATTATTGAAAACATATCTTATAAGGGCGGTAATTTTGAAAAGAAATTCTCTTCTTTGGAATTAGATATTGTTCAGGATGCAGACCGATTGGATGCAATTGGCGCAATTGGAATTGCAAGAGCTTTTAATTATGGAGGTTTTAAAGACAGAGCTTTGTACAATCCGGAAATTGCCCCGGTTACCAATATGACAAAAGACGAGTACAAAAAGAATAATGCACCAACAATAAATCATTTTTACGAGAAATTATTACTCTTAAAGGATAAAATGAATACAGAAACCGGAAAACAAATTGCTGCCGAAAGACATCAATTTATGGAATCATTCCTTTCGCAATTTTATGCCGAGTGGGAAGGGATTAAATAGTTTTTATCCCACAGATATTACATATATAAAAAACACAAAGCTTCACAGAGATTTTAGAAATCTTCGTGAAGCTTTGTGTTTTCTTAGCATATCTCTGTGAATGGAACCTTTAGACCTTAGCTAACTTAGAATCTCAGCATCTCAGTGCCTTACTCTACGAACATCCACAATTACCATCGCCACAGTTTTTTTTCTTTTTAGATTTAAAAAAGAACTTTTTAATAAGAAAGGCAACAGCAAACCCTAAAATGGCAAAAGCTATAATTTCTTGTAACATAGCATTTTATTTAAGTAATTGATATGATATTAAAGCAACAAAATAAGCCAGGCCGCTCATAAAAACCAGCTGCATTGCCGGCCATTTCCATGAATTGGTTTCTTTTTTGGTGATGGCAAGTGTACTGGCACATTGCATCGCAAAAGCATAAAAGAGCAAGAGTGATATTCCGGTAGCAAAATTAAAAATCTTTTTACCGGTAGAAGGGCTTACTTCTGCCTGCATTTTACTTTTTATGGTGGCTTCGTTATCACTGTCACCAACACTATAAATTGTGGCCAATGTTCCAACAAAAACCTCACGTGCAGCAAAAGAACTTATAAGTGCAATACCAATTTTCCAGTCATAACCCAAAGGAGAAATCGCTGGTTCAATAGCTCTTCCCATTAATCCGATATAAGAATTTTCCAGTTTTTGAGAAGCAATTTCATTTTCAACCTGGATTTCCGTTAATTGTTTTCCGGCTGTTCTTTCTTTTACGATAGCCTCTGCTTCGTTAAAATCTTTTCCTGGTCCATAAGAAGCCAAAAACCATAAAATAACAGATATTGCCAGAATGATTTTACCAGCACCCACAATAAACGCCTTAGTTTTTTCGACAACATTGATTCCAACATTTTTAAAAAGCGGTAATTTATAACTTGGCATTTCGACAACGAAATACGTTTTAGTCTCTAATTTTAAAACTTTATTCAGAATATAAGCGGATAGAATAGCAGTTGCAAATCCTAAAACATACAGAAACATAAGAGTTAATCCCTGAAGGTTTAAAATTCCCAGAACTCTTTTGCTCGGAATTACTAATGAAATAATAATAGCATATACCGGTAATCTGGCAGAACAGGTCGTAAATGGAGTTACCAAAATAGTAATCAGACGTTCTTTCCAGTTTTCTATATTTCGGGTAGCCATAATTGCCGGAATTGCACAGGCAGTTCCAGAGATCAAAGGCACAACACTTTTTCCTGAAAGCCCAAATCTGCGCATAATTTTATCCATAAGAAAAACGACACGGCTCATATAACCGCTTTCTTCCAGAATAGAAATGAAAAGGAATAAAAAGGCAATTTGGGGAATAAAAATAATAACACCGCCAATGCCGGGAATGATTCCCTGCGAAAGTAAATCGGTTAAAATCCCGCTTGGTAATTCTTCGGCAGCCCAACTGCTTAATGAAGCAAAAGTACTGTCAATAAAATCCATGGGAATTGTTGACCAGCTAAATATAGATTGGAAAATAAGAAAGAGAATACCTAAGAAAATAACATAACCCCAAACCTTGTGCGTTAATACGCGATCCAGTTTTGCCCTGATGTCTTTTGCCATCGAAGCATCTATTTTTAATCCATCCTTTAAAACATCATTAATGAACTGATAACGTTTTATGGTTTCTTTTTGCTGAAGTCGTTTTAATTCTGAATGTGATTTGGTAAATGCATTTCGGATTTCATTTCGGTCCAGATTGGAGAAATTTACATCCTGCGTTATTACAAGCCACAACTTATATAACAATTGGTTTGGAAATAAATTTTGTAAAGAACTAAAATACTCCGGGTCAATATCAAAAGTATTAAGGCAAGCTTCGTGCTGAATGGTTTTATAGGAAACGATCAGGTTTTTTAAATCTTCAATTCCGGTTCCTTTTCTTGAACTTATTAAGGCTATTTTGGTTTTTAGCCTTTCTTCAAGAAGCGGAATATCCAAAGTAATTCCTTTTGTTTCCATACGATCAGCCATATTAATAACCAAAATCGTCGGAATTTCAAGATCTTTTATTTGTGTATAAATCAAAAGATTCCTTTTCAGATTTTCAACATCAGTCACAACAACAGCAACATCAGGATATAACTTATCGTTTTTGTTCAGTAAAAGTTCAATCACAACACTTTCGTCCATAGAACTGGCATTCAGACTATACGTTCCCGGTAAATCCAGAATATTGGCTTTTATTCCGTGTGGAAGTTTACAAAAACCTATTTTCTTTTCAACTGTAATCCCGGGATAGTTCCCAACCTGCTGATTAAGTCCTGTAAGCTGATTAAAAACTGAAGTTTTTCCTGTGTTTGGATTCCCTATAAGGGCAACATTAATATTTTGAACACTCATTGCAAATTGTTTTTGATAAGTTCAACTTCAATTTGACAAGCGGTTTCTATACGAATAGCAACATGAGAGCCATTAATGTCCAAATACAAGGGATCTCCAAAAGGAGCAATTTGCAGTAATTCTACCTCGCTGCCCGGCAAACAACCCATTTCTAATAATTTGAGAGGAATAACTTCGATATCAAAATCTTTGATAATGGCTTTCTCGCCTTTTTTTAGGGTATGAATTGTATTTTGCAAAGCTTATTTAGATTGAATTTAGATTGCAAAAGTAGGCATTTATTCTATATATAAAACGATTTAACACTTTTACAAATGCTAAATGTTTCTAAAAAAAGGATTTTATTCTTTACAAAGAAAATCGATGTCTTCCAGTAAACGTTTGATGTCTTCTTTATCGGTTCCGTCATAAAAACCACGTACACGACGTTTTTGATCTACCAATACAAAATTTTCTGTATGAACCATATCATACAATTGATCCGGTCTTCCTTGTTTTACTGCCAGATAAGATTTTCTGGCCATAGTATATATTTGTTTTTTGTCACCCGTTACCAGATTCCATTTACTGTCAACAACTCCATATTTTATAGCGTACGCTTTTAAAACAGATACGCTGTCAACTTCAGGAAAAACAGTATGAGAAAGGAGCATTACTTTCGGATTGTTTAAAACTGCTTTTTGAACTTCAACAAGATTGGTTGACATTTTTGGACAGATCGAGCCGCAAGTTGTAAAGAAGAAGTCGGCAACATAAATTTTGCCTTCATAATCTTTTTGTGTAATGGTCTCGCCGTTTTGGTTTACAAAAGAAAAGTCTGCAATGGTGTGGTACTTACTTTTGTATTGGACCGTACTGTCTACCAATTCAGGATTAACATCAGCAGGATTGTAAATTGGTAATGTTTTTTGTGGTTTTAATGCCGAATAAAACAGGGATATTGTGACAACCGAAAATAAAATTAAAACAATAAAGAATTTGCGGTATTTATATAGAAGCGATTTCATAAACATAATTTGGCGCAAAAATACAAAAAGCACATTCTAAAATTCTAATTAAAGACTTTTTTAACTCCTAAATATTATGATTTTCATTGCCATGAATTCACGAATTATATTATGAAAAACAATTCTCGAAACACAGAAAAATCAGATTATAGGCTTCTTGGATTTTCGAATCGATTTGTTGACAAGATATAATCCTGTCAAAGTTACCGTTGCCCCAATGGCAATAGCCTGTGTTAAAGATTCACCAAAAATCAAAGCACCCAAAACCATGGCTACTATCGGATTGATGTAAACATAAATACTGCTAATCTCGGTTGGCAGATGCTGCAATGAATATATAAAAGCAACAAATGTCAGCACCGACCCAATAATTACCAAATAAGCAATAGAATACCAGGAGCTTAATGGTATCTGGCTATACGGAATATTCGTTCCCGAAGCTTCGGTAATTCCAAAAAGAAAAATACTCGAAATCAACATTTGCAGTCCCAGACTAAAGTACGGATTGAAGCTGGCTGCCTTTTTCTTTGTTTTTAAAATTCCAAAAGCCCATGAAATCGTAGAAGCAACCGTCAAAATAATTCCGAATTGAAAATCACGATTAAAAAAATCAGATAAGTAATCAATAAAAACAATACAGATCCCAGCAAAGCTAATCAGGATTCCGATTAAAGACATCTTGGCAATTTTTTTCCCATTAAAAAAATTGATTATAATAATCCAAATAGGAAAAAGAGCGCTGATAATCGCACCCAACCCTGTGGTAATATACTTAAGACCCCAGGTACTTAGGCCGTTGCTCAAAGCAAAATTTAAAATACCCAGAATTAAAATCGTACGCCATTGTTTTCCTTTCGGCCATGATTCTTTTTTTACAATATAAAAAACTACAAAACACATTCCGCCTAAGAATTGACGAATTGCAGCCATTTGAAGAGCCGGCATATGTTTTACACCTTCTTTTGAAGCCAGCCAGGTTGTTCCCCAAAAGAAGCTTACCCAGCATAAGGCTAAAATCGGTAATCCGATTGCCTGGACCTTACCCGGAATTAGAGTTTGTAATCTTGATTTCACTTTAGTTTTATTGGTTTGACAAATATTCCAAAAACAATTTCAAATTGAACACTAAAAACAAATATATATGCATGAAATTTTTAGCTGATGCTAATTAGATATTTGCATTAAAAAACTTACCATTCACAATTACATAATTTTAACATAATGTTTAAAATAATAACAATATGTTTGTATAACCACTATAAGAATATATAAATATGAAAAAACAGTTTAATAAACCTGTGTTTTGTGCTTTTTCTGTAATGTTGTCATTAACAGCAGCCAAAGCACAAAATACAACTACCAAAGAACCAGGTGTTAATGTTTCATATATGAACACTAAAATTAGTCCAGGTGAAGATTTTTTCCGTTACGTAAACGGAACATGGCTTGACAAAACTGAGATTCCAAACGACCGTACAACTTGGGGAAGTTTTAATGAACTGATTAAAAAAACCGATAAGGATGCAATGGCAATTTTGAAGGAAGCGTCAAAAAACCCAAAGTATAAATCGGACACAGATCAGGGAAAAGCTGTAAACCTGTTTACAACTGTGCTGGATACAGTAGGCAGAAATAAAAGAGGAATAGAACCGTTGAAGCCTTATCTGAAAAAGATTGATGCAATTAAAAATGTAACTGATCTTCAGAATTATTTGGTTGAAATGGAGCCTGAAGGAGGAAACGATTTTTTTGGTATTTATATTGGAGCTGATGAAAAAAACAGCTCTAAAAACTCCGTAAGCCTTAATGTAAGCCGATTAGGATTATCAGATAAAGATTATTACTCATCAGAAGATAAAGACCCGAAAGAAAAACGTGCCAAATATGAACTGCATATCGCAAGAATGATGCAGTTTATAGGAGAGTCTCCTGAGAAAGCAAAACAAAGTGCAAAAGAAATTCTGGCTTTAGAAACGGCACTTTCTGCTCCAAGGTTAGATCGTGTTGAAAGTAGAGACAGTCGCCTTCAGTACAATCCAATGACAGTGGCTGAACTTCAAAAAATAACTCCGGCTATCAAATGGGATGCCTATTTTGCAGGGCTTGGTTTGCCTAAACTCGATACAGTTGTAGTTATACAGCCCAGATACATGAAAGCCTTACAGACAATTTTGACAGAAAACAAAGTTGAAGAATGGAAAGAATATTTAAAATGGACTGTACTAAACCGTTCTACTTCACAATTGACAACAGATATTGAAACTGCAAATTTTGACTTTTACAGCAAGGCGCTAAGAGGGGCCATTAAACAATTACCACGTGAAGAAACAGCCCTGTCTGTTGTAAACAGAAGTATTGGTGAAGCTCTTGGTAAATTATATGTTGAAAAAGTGTTTCCTGCTGAAGCTAAAACCAAAGCGGTTGATATGATTCATAATGTGATTCTGGCATATCAAAACCGAATTAATAATTTGACATGGATGTCTGATGCTACAAAAGCAAAAGCAATCGAAAAATTAAATAAAATTACCATAAAAGTAGGTTATCCGGATAAATGGAAGGATTACTCTGCTTTGAAAATTAAAAGTGTAGCAGAAGGCGGAACCTTTTTTGAGAATTTACGCAACTTGTCAAAATGGAATTTTAAGAAAGGTTTAGAAAAACTGAACAAACCAGTTGATAAAACAGAATGGGGAATGTCGCCACAAACTGTAAATGCTTATTACAATCCATCATACAATGAAATTGTTTTTCCGGCAGCAATTTTACAGCCTCCATTTTACAATTATCAGGCAGATGAAGCTGTTAACTATGGAGGAATCGGTGCGGTTATCGGACACGAAATCTCTCATGGTTTTGATGATTCTGGAGCACGTTACAATGCAGAAGGAAATCTTGTCGATTGGTGGACTGCAGATGATT
Source organism: Flavobacterium sp. 1355 (assembly GCF_017833415.1). Classification (GTDB taxonomy): domain Bacteria; phylum Bacteroidota; class Bacteroidia; order Flavobacteriales; family Flavobacteriaceae; genus Flavobacterium. Next base: position 344,989 of record NZ_JAFICC010000002.1, read on the forward strand.
TAAAACAATTTACCCAATTAGGAACTGCTTTGGCAGATCAGTACAGTGCTTTAGAGCCTTTACCGGGCATTCACGTAGATGGTAAATTTACTTTGGGTGAAAACATTGGCGATCTTGGCGGAATAAATGCTGCTTATGACGGATTACAGTTGTATTTAAAGAAAAATGGAAACCCGGGTCTAATAGATGGGTTTACTCCGGAACAGCGTTTCTTTATTTCCTGGGCAACAGTCTGGAGAACAAAAACAAGAGACGAAGCAATTAAAAATCAGGTAAAGACAGATCCGCACTCACCAGGGATGTACAGAGCGTATGTACCGATTCAGAATGTGGATGCTTTTTACAAAGCTTTTGATATCAAAAAAGGAGATAAAATGTATGTTGAACCAGAAAAACGAGTTAAAATCTGGTAATCTGTAAGTATAAAAAACGGCGCTGAATAAGCGCCGTTTTTGTTTTTATAGGTTTTTGAATTACTTCAAATTGCTGTAAATATAAGTTTCAATTGCTTTCAACTCTTCATCAGACATTGCCTGAGTAACAGGAAAATTAGTTTTCATAACGGCAAACTGACTCGGATCTACAATCGGTTCTGCATTTCCTTTTAAGAAAGTAACAATATCACCTTTTTTATCTTTGTACGTTTTTGCAATTTCCTGAATACTTGGCCCAATCACTTTTTGATCAACCTGATGACAGGATGTACAGTTTCCTTTTCCTTCAAAAATTTCTTTTCCTAAAGCTTCAGGTGTAGCGGCTTTTGCAGATTCGCCTTCCGAATAGGTTTCTGTAGTATTTTGAACCGGAGTTTCTGAAGTTTCTTTTTTACAAGAAGCCAAAGCCAAAACGGCTGATAAGAATAGTATTTTTTTCATTATTGTTTGTTTAAAAGAATTGCTGCTTCTTTAGCAAAATAAGTCGAAATCAGACTGGCACCGGCTCGTTTGATACACATCAACTGCTCCATCATAATTTTGTCATTATCCAGCCAGCCTCTTTCTGCTGCTGCTTTTATCATGGCATATTCTCCCGAAACATGATAAACCGTAACAGGAACATTTACAGCATTCTTTACTTCGCGAACAATATCAAGATAAGCAATACCGGGTTTTACCATAACCATATCAGCACCTTCTTCTACATCAGACAAAGCTTCTTTTATCGCTTCTATACGGTTCGCATAATCCATTTGATAGGTTTTTTTATCTTTCGGAATATCAGTCGTGTCTACCGGAGCAGAATCTAAAGCATCGCGAAAAGGGCCATAAAATGCCGAAGCATACTTAGCAGAATAACTCATTATACCAACATTTTGAAAACCAGCAGCATCCAAACCTTCGCGAAGGCGTAAAACTCTTCCGTCCATCATATCGCTTGGCGCTACAAAATCGGCTCCGGCCTGAGCGTGGGATACTGCCATTTTTACTAATGCTTCAACCGTACTGTCATTTTCGACATCGCCGTTTGCAATAATTCCGTCGTGGCCATAAATAGAATAGGGGTCTAAAGCTACGTCTGGCATAACAATCATTTCCGGACAAGCCGCTTTAATTGCACGAATAGCCTGCTGCATTAAGCCATCTTTATTCCAGGCTTCTTTACCAGTATTGTCTTTTAAGTTCTCACTTACTTTTACATAAATATTAACCGCACGAATTCCTAAAGCAAAAAGTTCTTTGACTTCTTCGACAGTTAAATCTATAGATCTGCGAAAAATCCCGGGCATTGATGGGATTTCAACTTTATAATTTTCGCCTTCAGCAATAAACATTGGAAACATAAAGTCTGATGGACTTAAACTGGTTTCACGAACTAAAGAACGAATAGATTCATTTACTCTTAATCTTCTGCCTCTGTGTAATGGGAACATATTTTTTTTGTTTAAAGTTTCATGTTTCAGGTTTTATCCTGAAGTTTTATTCTTAAATCCATTTGACAGGATTTTCTATTATATTGTTTTATGTAATTGATGAGGTATAAATATCCTTAATAGTTTTACCAAGCTTATTGTTAAATGCATCATCAGATTGACCAGCACTAAGTCCCTCAGAAAGTGCTCTTGAAAAACTGGCGATTAATCCGTGATTTTGTGCGAGTTTTTCATTGGCTTCTTCCTGACCGTATCCTCCCGATAACGCAACAACACGCACGACATGCGGATCAAGCATTAATTCGCTATAAAAATCATTTACAGTTGGTATAGACAATTTCAGCATTACTTTTACATCGTTATCCAGTAAATTAAGCTGTTTCTTAATTTCTTCTTTCAGAATTTCTTCTGATTTTTCTTTATCAGCACTATAAATATCGACTTCCGGTTCAATGATTGGTACAAGTCCTTTTTGGAAGATTTGTTTTCCAACTTTAAATTGTTGTGCTACGACTTCCCGGATACCTTCAGCATTTGCTTCTTTGATAACAGAACGCATTTTTGTTCCAAATACATTTTTTTCTACAGCTCTCGTCAGCAACTCATCTAAATCAGGAATAGGTTTCATCAATTGTACACCATTTATAAGATCAGCGAGCCCTTTGTCAACTTTTAAAAACGGAACTATATTTTTCTTTTCCCACAAGTAATCAGCAGTCCATTGTCCATCAATTTTACGGTCTATGGTGTTTTCAAACAAAATAGCACCCAGAATATATTCGCTGTTAAATTCAGGACTTTTAATAATTCGGGTTCTCATTTCATGTACAAGAGTGTACATTTCTTCGTCATTTGTATAACTGTTTTCTTCAACGCCATATTGCGATAATGCTTTTGGAGTACTTCCGCCGCTCTGATCTAATGCTGCGATAAATCCTTTTCCTGAGTGCATGCGGTCTAATTGTGCACTATTTATATCTCTCTTTTCCATACTATTTAAATTTTGATTTAATATTTCAGATTAAATTACAATTTTAAATTTATATTTCTCTGGATTAATAAGCACTAATTCAACTTGTTAGATCCAGTCAATTGGAGTTTCAAGTACTTTTAACAATTTTTCTTCTTCGCTTCCTGCTTCCGGATGATGATCGTAGACCCATTGCACATAAGGAGGTAGACTCATTAAAATACTCTCGATTCTTCCGTTGGTTTTTAAGCCGAATAATGTGCCTTTGTCATGTACTAAATTAAATTCGACATAACGGCCACGGCGTATTTCCTGCCAGTTTTTTTGTTCGGGAGTATAAGTAAGGTTTTTTCTTCTTTCTACAATTGGCACATAAGCCTCGAGGAAACTGTTTCCAACTTCAGTTACAAAAGCATACCAGTTTTCCATTGACATTTGCTCATTTGCTTTGCAATAATCAAAAAACAAACCTCCTAAACCTCGTGCTTCGTTTCGGTGTGCATTCCAAAAATACGAATCACATTGTTTTTTATATTTCGGGTAAAACTCCGGATTGTGTTTGTCACAAGCCGTTTTACAAGTTTTATGAAAATGTACTCCATCTTCTTCAAACAGATAATAAGGCGTTAAATCCTGACCGCCGCCAAACCATTGTTCTATTACTTTTCCATGTTCATCGTACATTTCAAAATATCGCCAATTGGCGTGCACGGTAGGAACCATGGGGTTTTTAGGATGAATTACCAAACTCAGTCCGCAGGCAAAGAAATCTGCTTCGCCAACACCAAACATTTTCTGCATAGTTTCAGGAAGCTTTCCGTGTACGGCTGAAATATTGACACCGCCTTTTTCTAAAACTGCACCGTTTTCAATAACGCGTGTTCTTCCACCGCCGCCTTCAGGACGCTTCCAAAGATCTTCACGAAATTTTGCAGTTCCGTCAACAGCTTCTAATCCAGAGCAGATTTGGTCTTGCAATTGCTGTATGTATGCGTAAAATTTATCTTTCATAAGTATTGTATTCTGATTTAAGCAAGCCGAAATAAACAGAGTTTTGCAATTCGCCGTCACCATTTCTAAATTCGTCCCGTAAAATTCCTTCTTGTTTAAAATTGTGTTTTAATGCTATTCGCTGGCTTGCAACATTTATTTCTGAGGTACAAATGAATACTTTATTCAGCATCAATTCATTGAAACAAAAGTCAAGTGCATCCGAAACCATTTTGGAGGTAATTCCTTTTCCTTCGTAATCTTCATCAGAAAAATAGCCAAACTCGCATTTAGAGATGCGATAATCAATCGTTTTTACACATAAGTAACCAATCAGGTTGTTGGTTTTAATATCCCGGGCGTAAAAATGAAAACCTTCTTTGTTTTTTTCTTTTTCAATACTGGCCTTTATAAAATTTTGAGCTTTTTCTAAAGAGTCAGAATTGGCCAAGGTAACCGGAAAAGTTTTTCCAATATGATTTTTATTTTTGTCAATTAGTTTATAAAACTCCTCAGGAAGAATATTTTCAATTCGGTCTGTTTTCCAATCTGTAAAACTCATCTTATTTGTTTTTTAGCGAAATAATTTTAGCATTTATACCAAAAGAAAAAACTTTGCTTTCTGCCTGAATGTATTGATAAATAGCTAAAGCTTTAGTCTCAAAAGTATAATTTTCAACGTTAGAGAATTCTATTAAAAAATCTCCAAATTGTTCTAACTGTTCCCAGTCAAAATGAAGACGCATTAATAACGTGATTAAATCTTCGTTTGAATACGCAACTAATGAATCAATGCTTAAAGCAAATTCTTTTAGTTGATTTTCGATGTCTGATTTCGCATCATCGGTCAATGGCTGAGGTATAAAGTCAAGCGAGCGCAATGTCTTCAGGATATTGTCAATTCTGATGCTTTCGTTATCTCTTAAACCTTTGTTAAGCATTTTTTCTTTGTTACGTTTCCTTGCAAGGTTTTCGAAACCTTGTAGGTCTGAATTAATTACAACTATCTACGAAGTTTATACTAATACAAACAAATTATACCTACAAGGTTTCGAAAACCTTGTAGGATAGCGATAAAGATCATTCAAAAGTATAAGTCTCATTTAAAAAATCGTTCTTTTGATTATGGCAGAAAATGAAATTATTAAAATCACTAAATAAATTCAAAACCTCTTCACGTTCAATTTTTGTCTCTTTATCAGATAAAAAAGCTCGATAAGATGAAAATCTGAAATCCTTAAAATCAAGATCAAAATGATGTTTAGGATTCAAATGAACATAAATTATCAAATGTCTTAAATAATTTTCGTCTTTTAATTTTATTCTTTTAAAATGCTTTTCGAATAAACTTCCTGTTCTTTTTGTCTGTTTATTGAAAGCTTTTGCATAAGAATTAAATAAGTTTGAAAAGGCTTGTGTAACTTCTTTTTCCTCGATATTTAATCTAATAACAAAATGAAAATGATTATTCATGAGACAATAAGCAAAAACTGAAATCTTGCCAGATAAATATTTTGAAAACTGCTTTAAGAAATAAATCTTATTGGCATCACCTTCAAAAATATTTATTCCATTAATCCCACGATTATAAATGTGATAATAACAATCCTTCTCTAAAACCTCCAACTTCATATTTGTCAGTATTCTTTTTCCCGTCCTGCAAGGTTTCCAAAACCTTGTAGGTTTGTCAATTATAACGTTGCAACTTATACCTGCAAGGTTTTGGAAACCTTGCAGGAAAGCAAACTGCGACTGATAAATTTAACTATTGTCCGTATTCCTTCACCGCATCAATAAACGCTTTGGCATGATCTACAGGAATATTTGGCAAAATTCCGTGTCCTAAATTTACCACATATTTATCTTTTCCGAATTCGTCAATCATTTCATGAACCATTTTTTTGATGGTCGGAATAGGAGAAAGCAATCTTGATGGGTCAAAATTTCCTTGTAAAGTAATGTTTCCACCAGATAAATAACGCGCATTTCTAGCCGAACAAGTCCAGTCAACACCAAGTGCCGAGGCACGGCTTTTACCCATTTCGCCAAGAGCAAACCAACATCCTTTTCCGAAAACAATAACCGGCGCGTGGTCTGCCAAAGCCTCTACGATTTGGTTGATGTATTTCCATGAAAATTCCTGATAATCAACTGGAGAAAGCATTCCGCCCCAAGAGTCAAAAATCTGTACAGCATCAACTCCGGCCTTTACTTTTTCTTTTAAATATAAAATGGTTGTATCTGTGATTTTTTGTAATAAGGTATGTGCTGCAGCTGGGTTTGAAAAGCAGAAACCTTTTGCAGTATCAAAACTTTTAGAACCTTTACCTTCAACAGCATAGCAAAAAATTGTCCAGGGTGAACCTGCAAAACCAATTAATGGTACTTCGTCGTTCAGCATTTCCTTAGTCAACTTAATGGCATCCATAACATAACCTAAACTTTCCTGAATGTCAGGAACGTATACACGGTGAACATCCGCCATAGAACGGATAGGATTTGGAATAAACGGACCAAAATTTTCTTTCATCAACACTTCAATTCCCATTGCCTGCGGAACAACCAAAATATCCGAAAATAAAATAGCTGCATCTGGTGCAATTCTGCGAATTGGCTGAACTGTGATTTCGGCAGCTAATTCCGGAGTTTGACAACGAGTGAAGAAATCATATTTATCACGCAAAGCGATAAATTCCGGTAAATACCTTCCGGCTTGGCGCATCATCCATACTGGCGGACGTTGTACAGTTTCTCCTTTAAGTGCTTTTAAAAATAGGTCGTTTTTTAACATCTTTTATTTATTTATCCTATAAGGTTTTCAAAACCTTATAGGTATTGTGTTGATTATTATATACCTGCAAGGTTTTGGAAATCTTGCAGGAAATCTTGTTTGTTACTTATATTCTTCAATTACGTCTTCAATTACGTCTTCAACTGTAGGCTGATCTGCAATGATGATGTTTTTGGTAATTTTATGCAAAGCTTCTGCAGTAGTTTCTCCAATGCAAAAGCAGGTTTCTTTTTTGATTGTGTTGTCTTTCAAATAACTTTCAACGCCAGAAGGACTAAAGAATAAAATCGCGTCAACGGCAGTTTTTATTTTTTGAGGCTGTAACGTTGTCTCGTAAACGTGAATCTCATTAAACTTTACACCAGCATCTTTTAAAGCTTTTGGTAAAGTTTCCCTGCGAAGATTACCGCTGAAAAAAGTAAAGCTTTCTCTTCCGTAAATCAAAGTGATAATTTCTGCCAAATCGGTTGCATAACCGGTGTAAGCCACAACATTGAATCCATTTTCAGATAATAATATCTTAGTTTTTAAACCAACACAAAAAATGTTTTTGTTTTTTAACTGTTCTGCTTTTGGATTTGATAAAATGCTATGAACGGCATTCTGACTCGTAAAAATCAGATTTTCGTTGAGGTCTTTTAATTCAAAAGATTTGTTTTGAGTTTTAATGAAATCGGCTTCGAGAACTTCCAAATTAGCATTTTCTAATGCTTGCCTTTGTTCGCCCGACAGTTTTTTAGTAGATAATATCTGAATTGACTTTGCCATTATTTTTTCAAACTTTCTTTAATAGATTGCATCAATTCGGTACCACCATTATCCAGAATCTCCTGAGCAGCATAAAAACCTAATTTTTTCCATTCAGAAATATCGACTGTTTTGTCGATTTCCAATTTTTGCTTCCCGTCAACAGAAAGCAGAACACCTTGAAAATGTAAGGTGTCTTCGTCTTCATTATAATTTACCAAAGCACCAATTGGTGCCGTACAACCGCCTTCAAGAGTTCTTAAAAACTGACGTTCGATATAAGTACAGATTTCGGTTTCAATATGATTTAATTGCGAAAGCGCATCTAAAGTATAATTGTCATTTTCCATTGCCACAACAAGCATTGCTCCTTGTGCCGGTGCCGGAATCATCCAGTCCAGATTGATATAATTTTCCGGTTTTAAGTTAATGCGTTCCAAACCTGCAGCAGCAAAAACAGCTCCATCCCAATTATTGTCCTGTAATTTTTGCATGCGAGTATTAACGTTTCCACGTAAATCTACTACGGTATGATTAGGATATTTATTAAACCATTGTGCCTGACGGCGTAAACTTCCGGTTGCAATCGTGCTTGGGTTTGTAAAATCAGGATTACCTTTGTGAACTAAAATGTCTAAAACATTGGCTCTTTCCAGAACAGCCGCCTGAACAATTCCTTTTGGCAAAGCTGTCGGAACATCTTTCATAGAATGTACAGCAATATCAATATCACCATTGATCATAGCAATGTCAAGGGTTTTAGTAAAAATTCCGGTAATTCCCAGTTCATAAAGCGGTTTGTCCAGAATAATATCACCTTGAGATTTAACTGCAACAATTGAGGTTTTATATCCTAAATCATTTAGTTTTTTCTCGACAGTATGTGCTTGCCAAAGTGCTAATTCGCTATCGCGGGTTCCTATTCTGATTGTTTTTTCAGCCATTTTTTATTATTTTACCATTAAGATATTAAGGATCATTAAGTTTTGTGTTGAATGTAAGAAAATTAAGTTTTAAAAAAATTTGAACTTAATTTTCTTAATCTCTTAATGGTTGAATCTCTTTATAGTAATTTTTAATCTATTAATCTTGCAAAATGATCATTTACAAGTGGTTTCATTGATTTTGTTATGTTCAATGTGTTGAAATTAATTAATAAACCTTGGGGCCTTTGTAATAATTTCATATATGTTAACAATTGTGCTTCGTGAATAGGTAAAAGATTTTCTATTGCCTTTAATTCAACAACCACACAATCATTTACAAGCAAATCAATTCTTAAGTCAGTTTCTAACTCAAGGTCATAATAATCTATTTTAACTGCTAATTGTTGTTTAACATCATATCCGTTTTGTTCTAATTCGTATTTGAGGCATTGTTCATAAATGCTTTCTAAAAGTCCGGGGCCTAATGCTTTATGCACTTTTATGGCAAAACCTGTTATTTCATAAGCCAACTGCGTAACCTCTTTTTTTGTCATAGAACTTTCTATTCTTTTTTATTCTTTTTACCATTAAGATATTAAGTTAGTTAAGGTTGAGTCATATAAACACAAAGCTTAATTATTTATCTATGCTTAATGATTCTATTTTTTTAAGCGCAAAGCCTTAATTAACTTAATATCTTAATGGTAAAGCCAAAAATTAAGATGCTTTTATTTTGAAGACTTTTTCGATCCATTCGATGCTTTCGTCAACCATCGTATCGTCGTCTTTTAAATGATTGGCAAAGTGAGTAGTGATTTTCTGAATGATTCTATTGCTGATTATTTCAGCTTGAGCTTCATTAAAGTCGGTAATTTTCCTGCTTTGAAAATCCAGTTCTGAATTTTTAATAGCATTCAGTTTTTCTTTTAAAGCATTTATGGTTGGAGCAAATTTGCGCCCTTTCATCCAGGTTACAAACTCCTCTTTTATTTCTTCGATAATTGCTTCTGCAGCAGGAATATGTAGTTTTCTATTTTCTAAAGTTTCATCTGTCAACTGAGACAAATAATCCATGTGGATTAATGTAACGCCTTCCAGATCCTCTACGTTTTCATGAACGTTTTTCGGAATTGATAAATCTAAGATCAATAAAGGTTTTTTTAGATTCAGAATTGCTTTGTCAACCGTCGGGTTTTGGGCTCCAGTTGCAACAACTACTATATCGGCTTTTTGAAGTTCAAGATGTAATTCAGAATAATCCTTAACAATCAGATTTAGTTTTCCGGCCAGTTTCTCTGCCTTGTCCTTAGTTCTGTTGATTAAGGTAATATGTTCGTTTTTGGTATGTTTTACCAGGTTTTCGCAAGTATTTCTTCCGATTTTTCCAGTCCCGAACAACAAAATGTTTTTATTACTGATATCCTCAACATTTTTAAGAATATATTGAACCGATGCAAAAGATACGGATGTTGCACCAGAACTAATTTCGGTTTCCGTTTTAATTCTTTTACTGGCCTGAATAACAGCATTTACTAATCTCTCTGTAAAAGCATTGGTTAAACCCATTGATTTTGAATGGGTAAAACTAGTTTTAATTTGAGATATAATTTCAAAATCACCAAGAATCTGACTGTCTAACCCGGTTCCTACTCGAAACAGATGATTAATTGCTTCCTGATTTTTATATACAAATCCAACTTTTTGGAAAGCATCTACAGATCCGTTACTATTATCACAAATAAGTTTTATTAATTGAAATGGGTGTTCAGCAAAACCGTAGATTTCGGTTCTGTTGCAGGTTGAAGTAACGATTAAACTTTCTATTCCTTCATTTTTAGCTTGCTCAAGCAAACGCGTTTTCGCGGCAGCATCCAGACTAAATTGACCTCTTACCTCAGCATCAGCTTTTTTGTAACTCAGACCAACTGAATAAAAATAAAGGTGTTTTGGTACGTTATTGTTTTCCATAAATTTACTTTCATAAAAGTGCAACAAAATTATTACTATAGCATTGATAAAAATAACGCTCAAAGTGCTTTTTATGTCGCTGTATGTTTTTTTGAACCTAAATAGGTGTTTTTGAGTAAAAAGAAGTATTTTTGTAGCAAAATCAATTGGTCACAACGGGTTTGTTTAGAGTGATTCTAAATAAGATTTTGCTTTTGCTTTGATTTTAGTTTTAAAAAAATATCGCTATGAGTTCTCAGGAAATTATAAAAATTGAAGACGACTTTACGCTTATCCGTTTTCAAAACGACAGTTTAGAACCTTTTTCTGCACAGCACGAAATAGGTACTGGCCTGATACAGTTTCACTTTGGTATAAAAGGAAATGCAAAATTCTTGTTCAATCAGGGTAATTATGCTTTAGAATTGAAGGAAGAAAAATCACTGCTTTTATACAATCCGCAGAAAGAATTACCGCTGAATTTAGAACTCGCTCCAAATTCGTGGGTGATTTCTGTAATTGTTTCGATCAAGAAATTTCATGCGTTGTTTTCTGCAGAAGCAGATTATATTACTTTTTTAAGTCCTGATAATAAGGATAAAAAATATTATAACGAAGGAAATATTAGTCCATCAATGGCTATTGTGCTGAGTCAGCTGTTTCATTACAATCTTCATCCATCCATAAAAAACCTTTACTACAAAGGAAAAGGATACGAATTGCTAAGTTTGTATTTTAACAGAACCGAAGATCCAAACGCAGAACAATGCCCGTTTTTGATTGATGAAGATAACGTTCTAAAAATTCGAAAAGCCAAAGAAATTATCATCGCCAATATGGCTGAACCTCCCGGACTGCAAGAGCTCGCTGACGAAATTGGTTTGAATTTGAAAAAACTCAAAATGGGTTTCAAACAAATTTACGGCGATACAGTTTATGGTTTCCTTTTCGATTACAAAATGGATTTCGCCAGAAAATTATTAGACAGCGGATCTTATAACGTAAACGAAGTTGGTTTGAAAATAGGGTATAGCACCGGAAGTCACTTTATCGCAGCGTTCAAGAAAAAGTTTGCCACAACTCCGAAAAAGTACTTGATGTCGATTAATACGAATGTGTAAATGGAAACAGAAATATTAGGAGATCATCAGGAATACGTAGAAGAAAAATTTGAAGAAGTATTAGTGCGTTATAGCGGATTTGGAAAAGATATTTATAATGTAATTAAAAAGGAATTGCCTAACGTGTTCAAATATTTGAAATATTACAAAGCAACAAAAAGTACTGAAAAATGTGTTTTTGGTGCTCAACTTGAAGATAGTTATGCGATTTATAATGACGGAAATATTTTGTTCTCTATTCAATTAGATCCTGATTGCGAAGTAATCTGTTTATATAATTGGGAAACTCAAATTGAAATTGGAGATTGGGATAATAACGATTATTACAAACAATCTATCGAATTCATAAGAACACAATTTCTGAGCACATGACTTAACAAATCGATTTTTGATATTCAATAATAAATAATAAATAATATTTATCATATTTCTACAAAAGTACATACAATACTTTTGCCGAAATTTTAAAAACAAACAAGAGCTTAAAGCCCAGCTTAAAGCCGAAATCAAAAAATATAATGAAAGGCGTATTATTAGTAAACTTAGGATCTCCGGATAGTCCAACACCAAAAGATGTAAAACCTTATTTAGATGAATTTTTAATGGATAAATACGTGATCGACGTTCCATATTTGTTGAGAGCATTACTAGTTCGAGGTATTATTTTGAGAAAAAGACCCGAAGAATCAGCGCACGCTTACGTGAAAATCTGGTGGGAAGAAGGTTCACCGCTTGTGGTACTTTCAGAAAGAATGCAGAAAAAAGTACAGCCACTTGTAAATGTTCCAGTGTCGCTGGCAATGCGCTACGGAAGTATGACTATAGAAAAAGGACTTCAGGAATTGCATGACAAAGGCGTTACAGAAGTACTGCTTTTTCCTTTGTACCCGCAATATGCAATGGCTTCGACTTTGACTATTTTAGTGAAAGCGGAAGAAATCCGTAAAAAGAAATTCCCGAATATGACTTTTACCGATGTTCCTGCGTTTTATAATAAACCAGATTACATCAAAAACCTGGCAGATTCAATTCAAAAACATTTAGTTGGGTTTGATTACGATCATTTGTTATTTTCATATCATGGAATTCCGGAGCGTCACATCCGAAAAACAGATGTAACCAAATCACATTGTAAAATAGACGGTTCATGTTGCAGCACTCCGTCGCCGGCACATGATTTTTGCTACCGTCACCAATGTTATGAAACTACAAGACAAGTCGTAAAATTATTAGGACTTCCTCAAGATAAGTACAGTCTTACTTTTCAATCGCGTTTGGCAGGTGATAAATGGTTAGAGCCTTACACAGATATCGAAATCGATAAAATGCCTGCTAAAGGAATCAAGAAATTAGCAGTTGTTACGCCTGCGTTCGTTTCAGATTGTTTGGAAACATTGGAAGAAATTGCCATGCGTGCCAAAGAAGATTTTGAGGCAAAAGGAGGAGAGGAATTTCTTGCAATTCCATGCTTGAATGATGATGATGAATGGTGCGAGACAGTTGGTAACTGGATTAATGATTGGGCTAAGAAATAGAAATAGAGAAAAGAGTATAGAAAAAAGACTTTCTAAATGGAATACTATAACTACTTAAAATCGTTACATCTTATATTTGTAATCACTTGGTTTGCAGGTTTGTTTTACATTGTGCGTTTATTCGTTTATCAAATTGAAGCCAATGAAAAACCCTCTCCTGAAAAAGAAATTCTACAGGCACAATACAAAATAATGGCCTACCGTTTGTGGTACATTATCACATGGCCATCAGCAGTTTTGGCGAGTATTTTTGCCTTTTGGATGCTGTTTTTTACCGATTTGGGAAATGCATGGCTCAAAATGCCCTGGATGCATGTAAAGTTGTGCTTCGTTTTTCTTTTATACTTATATCACGCAAAATGTCATCAGATTTTTAAGCAATTACAAAATGATGAGGTAAAATATACCAATAATTTCATGCGTTTATGGAATGAAGGTGCAACGATTATTTTGTTTGCTGTTGTTTTTTTAGTAGTTTTAAAAAGCGCCATCAACTGGATCTTCGGTGTAATCGGAATTATTTTGTTCTCCGTTTTAATAATGCTGGGATTCCGATTCTATAAAAGAATTAGAGAGAAAAAATAGTTATGAGTTTTGAGTTATGAGTTGTAAGTTTATGACGTTTAACTCATAACTTATAACACATACTTAAAATTATGCTTAATAACTTCAAAATGTCCATGCTTTCATTGCGTACCAGGATTTTCCTGTCGATGATTGTATTGATTGTTGTGGCATCGTTTTTATTGGCATCGATTTCTATTATTCAGTTCAAAAATGAGGCTAAAGAATATCATCAGGAAAGATTAGAACGTAAAGAAAATGCGGTAAAAGAGCATATCAATTATGTTTTGGCTACTACAACATATCCGCTAAAAACGGGAAATTTAGATTTAATATTTAAAGACAAAATCCACGAGTTAGCGCAGATTCATAAAATCGAAATCAATATCTTTAGTCTTGACGGTAAATTGCTAAAATCTTCAAAAGAATCTTTTGCGGTTGATAAAGCACCGCCGCCAATTCCAGAATATATTCTAAAACTGGTAAGATCATCAATAGAAAAACGTTTTGTTGATATAAAAACTATTGACGGTGTTAAAAACCGATCTTCCTATAGTTTAATCAAAGACGAAAAATTTAAACCGCTTGGAATTTTAAACCTTCCTTATTTAGAAGACGACGGCTATTATGATAATGAATTAAATACTTTTTTAATTCGGTTAAGTCAGGTATATTCTTTTATGCTTCTGGTTGCTTTTGCCCTGGCTTATTTTCTGTCAACTTATATAACAAAGTCGTTAAAAACTATTTCAGACCGTTTAGAAGAAACCAATTTGGATCAGAAAAACGAGAAAATTGTACTAGAAGCCAATAGTAAAGAAGTTAATTTTCTAATTAAGGCTTATAACGGAATGGTAGACAAACTTGAAACCAGCGCTATTAAATTGGCACAAAGTGAAAGAGAAGAGGCATGGCGTGAAATGGCAAAACAGGTGGCACACGAAATAAAAAATCCGCTGACCCCTATGCGACTGACTGTACAGAGTTTTCAGCGAAAATTCGATCCAAATGATCCTGATGTAAAACAAAAAATGAATGATTATTCCGAAACTCTAATCCAGCAGATTGATACGATGACGGCCGTTGCTTCGGCATTTTCTAACTTTGCTTCTATGCCGGCACAGCAAAACGAAACGTTAAACGTAGTTGAGGTTGTAGAATTGGCATTGGATATTTTTAATGAAGATTATATTGTTTTTGAAAGTCAGGAGGAAGAAATTATTTCAAAAATGGACCGCACGCAGTTAATCCGTGTGATTACCAATCTGGTTAAAAATGCAACACAGGCAATTCCGGAAAGCCAATTCCAGAAATCAATTCTTGTAACAGTTAAACGAAGAAACAATAACGTTGAAATTGCAGTAAAGGATAATGGAATCGGAATTCAAAAACTGGATATTGGACGGATTTTCGAACCTAAATTTACAACCAAAACAAGCGGAATGGGGCTTGGCCTTGGAATTATAAAAAACATAATCGAAAATTACAAAGGAACAATTACCTTTGAATCCACATATGGTAAAGGAACTACATTTAGAGTTTCTTTACCCATTACAAACTCTTAAACGAACCGTCATGAACTACGAAAACATTTTAATTTCTATAGAAGAAAGTATTGCAACCGTAACCATTAACAGACCGACAAAACTAAACGCATTAAATAAAGCTACAATCAGCGATTTAAATAAGGCAATAAAAATATTAGGTAAAAATGATGAGGTTCGTGTTATTATCCTCACGGGAAGTGGCGAAAAAGCATTTGTTGCCGGAGCTGACATTTCAGAGTTTGCAAATTATACAGTTGTTGAGGGAGCACAACTTGCTGCCGAAGGTCAGGAATCTTTGTTTGATTATATAGAAAATCTAAAGAAACCCGTAATTGCCGCTGTAAACGGTTTTGCCCTTGGCGGAGGATTAGAATTAGCCATGGCCTGTCATTTTAGAGTAGCATCTGATAATGCAAAAATGGGTTTGCCGGAAGTTACTTTGGGCTTAATTCCCGGTTATGGAGGAACACAGCGTTTGCCACAACTAGTAGGCAAAGGGCGCGCTATGGAAATGATTATGACTGCGGCTATGATATCTGCTGAAGAAGCAAAACAATACGGGCTGGTAAATCATACAGTTCCTCAGGCAGAACTGCTTGATTTTACAAAAGGGATTGCTCAGAAAATAATTAAAAATGCTCCTTTTGCAATTAGTAAAGCAATAAAATCTATAAATGCGAACTTTAAAGATGGTAAAAATGGGTTTGATACCGAAATAAAATCATTTGGGAAATGCTTCGGGACTCAGGATTTTAAAGAAGGAACCACAGCTTTCTTAGAAAAACGTAAAGCTGAATTTACCGGGAAATAAGCCATCATACAGACACACACGAAGACTTCACAGAAATACACAAAGAATTTAATCTTAGAGTCTTAGCAACTTTACAACCTTAGCAACTAAAAAAATGTCATACGAACCAATATTTGCCCTTTTTTGTGAACGAGTTAAAGAAAGTATTCAGGCAGGAACTTTCGCAAAACTGACGTTGGCAAAAACAATGGGCGACACTGAGATTAAAAACATCTATTTCAGATTAGTTTTGAATGAAGATAATACATTTTCAATTTCGTTAACGACCCGCTATAAAACCGAAGAAATCGAAAGCATTCATGCTTTAGATGAAGCTTTATTGGTTTTAGGAACGTATATTAAAAACCCATTTTTGACGGCGCTTTTGTTTACCACAGAAAATGATATAACATTTAAAGTAAACAAGAAAAACGCCGGAAGCATTATCGAGCAAGAACCAACATTTAAGAATGCTTCGCCTGTTATGCTGGAGATGATTGAGAAAGGAATAGTTTAAACTTAAATTATGGAAGAACTTAAGGAGATGTTATGGAGACAATTTGGAGCTGTAATAGATATGCTTGAGAGTTCAATACAAATTTGTCCTGAAAGTTTTTGGGACAAAAAAGAATTTTGGTATTCCGCTTATCATACTATTTTTTGGCTCGATTATTATTCATCTGAAGAACCAGGTAACTTTTGCCCTCCAAATTCATTTTCTTTATCAGAATTTGATCCAAAAGGAATTTTACCTGAAAGAGTTTACCTAAAAAAGGAACTAATTGAATACCTTGAATATTCACGTAAAAAAGTTTTCTTTTTGATAGACGCATTAAATGAAGAAACATCAAAAAAAAGATTCATAACAAAAAAGAAAAATTACAATAGAATTGAGATGATTATCTATAACATGCGACATGTCCAGCATCATGTTGGGCAATTGAATTTGTTATTGAGACAAAATGAAGATGTTGCAGGCAAATGGGTTTCTCAAACTTCTAAAAAGCACTAAAAAAATATGTCTTATTTTGATAAAGTTTAAGCTTAATTAGCTTTATCACTGTAAGATAAACATCTTACTTTTGCTGAAAATTTATAATTTTAATATAGTTTTCAGATGAAGGTTTATACCATATCATATAGGCTGAAAGTTTTCATTTTAGTTTCTTCCATTTTGCTGATACTCACATTTGGCAGTTTATTAATGGTGCCTTTTATTACATTGCCACCAGATTCATTAGCACTTCGTATTTATGATGAGAGTTTATCAACCCATTATTTGTTTTATCTGACTCCAGTTTTAAGTTTGTCAGCCATTATTTTTGGAGTTATTCTTATTCAAAGTGCTTTTGATAAAAAAGTTGTCTTTACAGACGAAGCGATCATTTCAAAAGGAATATTTGTAACTAAAAGATTAGAATTCAATGAAATAAAAGGTTTTGGAATTAACCATTTCGTACTATACATAGAAGCAAATACAAATGCCAAATCACGAATTGCAATTAATTTACTAAGTTTAAACAAAGCAGATCATTTAATTCAAAATTTAGAAGGCAAATTTATCAATTTAGATTTTGCTTTAGCCGATTAATTAATCTGTTAATTACATCCAGGCCTTACTTGTGATGTTACTTTATAAAGCATTGGCTTTTTCAATACTATTTTTCGCTACTTAAAATTCCAGAAGATCCGCTGACTGATATTAGCGGATCTTTTTCTTATTCATAATACTTAAACCAGTGTTACAAACAAATTAGAAGCAATTTTATTCGAAATCGACAATTCCCTTCCATCAACATTGATTTTTACCGATAAATCGAAAGATTCCTTAGATAAAAATTCGATTTTAGAACCCAAAGCTATTCCCTGTTTATCTAAATATTTAAGAAACTCTGATGACGTATCTTTTACACCCACACAAACTCCCACCTGATTTTCTGATAATTCAGAAAGCAATTGTTTTTCAATCTTCACAATTCTTCCGTTTGCATCCGGAATCGGGTCGCCGTGCGGGTCTTCAGTCGGATTTCCAAGAAAGTCATCCAGACGATTAATCAGTTGTTCCGATTTAATGTGTTCCAATTGCTCTGCGATATCATGAACCTCGTCCCAGCTGAAATTTAATTTTTCAACCAAAAACACTTCCCACAAACGATGCTTTCTAACAATCATCTTCGCGGCCAGTTTTCCATTTTCGGTCAAAGAAACACCCTGATATTTTTTATAATTTACTAAATCCTTTTCCGCCAGTTTTTTAAGCATATCCGTAACCGATGAAGCTTTAGTTTCCATCATTTCAGCAATAGAATTAGTGCTCACTTCCGTTTCAAGCGAAGCGGTAAGATGATAAATGGCTTTTAAGTAATTTTCTTCTGAGAAGGTCATTCTTTTTAGGTTCTAAGGTTCTGAGGTTCTAAGATGCTAAGTTTCTTTTGAGGCTTTAAGTAAAAAACCTTAGAATCTTAGAACCTTAGCATCTTAGCCCCTTTATTTAACAATCAACAAAGGTATTGAAATTTTATGTCTCAATTTGTCTACCGTTGTACCGAAAATAATATCTTTTAAACCAGTATGCCCGTGGGTTCCCATAACCAGAATGTCAAAACTGCCTTCATTTATGATTTTCGGAATTACTTTGTTGGGTTTTCCAAAACCAAGTTCAGTTTCTATGTTGAATCCTTTCTGCGAAAGCATTTCTTTATATTCTAATAACAATTTTTCGTCGATGGTTGTTTCGTGGTCGTGTACATGAACTCCATACATTAAAGCACCAACGGTTTCGACAATATGAATAAGTGTATATTTTGCATCCATTCCTCCTAATTCAAATGCGTGATTCAGTGCAGCTTCATCAGCACTGGAAAAATCTACAGAAACTGCAATATTTTTTACCTGTTGACTTTGCTTTTGAGAAAAATGAAGTTTTAGACTGTGCGGAGAATGATTTGTTGTCTTCGTTTTTACTTTGGTTATAAAGGGCTTAAAGATGATGTATAATAATAAAGCAAGAAATCCAAAAGCGAGCGGGACTACTGTAAGCCAGAGAATGATTGGATTATCGGAGCTTTCAAGCCATGAAGTAATTTCATCATAAACCAATTTTGCATTTAGTGAAACAATAATTGCAGCTATAACCCAGGAAGCAAATTGGGTAGTCTTTGAAATATGAAAACCATTCATTTTGGATTTATCACTCACAAAGTGAATAAGCGGAATAATGGCGAAGCCCAATTGCAAGCTCAAAATTACCTGACTCAAAATTAATAATTTTCCGGTGACACTTTCGCCATAAATAGAAATCACAATTACGGCAGGGATAATAGCAATTAAGCGTGTAATAATACGACGCACCCAAGGCTGCATTCTGAAGTGAAGATAACCTTCCATCACAATTTGTCCGGCAAGCGTTCCTGTAACGGTAGAACTCTGCCCGGCTGCAATTAAGGCAACTGCAAACAGAACCGGAGCCCATTTGGTTCCTAACAAAGGTGCTAAAAATTGATGTGCATCCTGAATTTCCGCAACTTCAAACATTCCGTTTTTATGGAAAGTAGCAGCGGCAAGAATTAAAATTGCAGCATTTACAAAAAACGCAAGATTTAGCGCAATAGTAGAGTCAATAAAATTATATTTTAAAGCTTGTTTAATTCCGGCAGGAGTTCTGTCAAATTTTCGCGTTTGTACCAAAGAAGAGTGTAAGTAAAGATTATGCGGCATAACCGTTGCCCCTATAATACCGATAGCAATATACAAAGCCGCAGAATTCGGAATTGAAGGAATTAGGCCTTCTAAGACTTTATGCATTTCCGGCTCGGCAAAAATCATTTCGAAAATAAAAGAAAAACCTATAATAGCTACCAAAGCAATTATGAAAGCTTCCATTTTACGAATTCCTTTATTGATCAGGAAAAGAAGCAAAAATGTGTCTAAAACAGTAATTAGAACTGCTTCGAGTAGCGGAATTCCAAATAATAGATTTATACCAATTGCCATCCCAAGAACTTCGGCAAGATCACAGGCTGCAATTGCAATTTCTGCCAGAAAATATAAAATGTAATTGATGTATTTGGAATATGTTTCTCTGGACGCTTGTGCAAGATCTCGTTGTGTTACAATCCCAAGACGGGCGCTTAGACTCTGAAGTAACAGCGCCATCAAATTACTCATTAGTAAAACCCATAACAGAGCGTAGCCAAACTGGCTTCCGCCGGCAATATCGGTTGCCCAGTTACCGGGATCCATATAGCCAACACTTACTAAATATGCAGGGCCTAAAAAGGCTAAAATTTTTCTGAAACCTGTTTTTTTGTGCTCGGTTGGTACCGATTGGTTAACTTCTTCTAAAGATTTGGTCATTGCTAAAGTATTGATTTACCAAATATAGAG
Source organism: Flavobacterium sp. 1355 (assembly GCF_017833415.1). Lineage (GTDB taxonomy): Bacteria > Bacteroidota > Bacteroidia > Flavobacteriales > Flavobacteriaceae > Flavobacterium. The sequence continues at coordinate 365,173 of NZ_JAFICC010000002.1, forward strand.
AAAAATTATATTCGCACAACAATATTTTTAGACGTGCCTAAAATCTAAATGTTAGAATTTAAACAATTTGGGCATAATCCAGAAAGGGTAAAATTGATATTATTAACCTTATAATTGTGTGGAATTATATAACTTGGTTTTACACTTTCAAGACAAGTTATCTCGTGACAGTTTTCACAGCTAAAATGAGCATGATTATGTATGTGAACACGACTCGCATGATTGCATTTGGCATATTTTACAGTTCCGTCAAGATCTACAATTTTATGTACAATATCATCATTTACAAGACGATCTAATATTCTGTAGATGGTCACGCGATCACATAAATCCTTAGTTAATTTGTGTATTTCAGAATGAGATAGCGCAGTCTTGGATTCTTTAAAAATCTCTGTAATCGCCGTCTTTGCTGTAGTGTTTCTCGTGACTTTCATAATTTTAATTCAAATAAAAATTAACGCAACATAGTTGCAAATGTAAAAAAGAGTGTATATTTGCAACATTATTGCATTAAGCAAATGTACAATAAAATGAAAAAAATAACCTCTCCAATTTACGATATTTTAGGAATTTCAAGCGCTACAATTTGTCTTGTACATTGTCTGTTATTTCCATTACTTACGGTCCTGCCATTAGGCTTAAACCATAATCCGTATATTGATCTGATATTTGCATTAATTGGTCTTTTTGCAATTGTCAAAATTATTAAAAAAACAGACATCATCATCTCAGGTATACTTATATTATCTATAGCATTAATTTGTGTTAGCGTTTTGGCAGAGATTTTTTTTGAAATTCATCTGGATCTTATAATAATTGGGGGCGTAGGTATGATAATCGGTCATTTTTTAAATTATAAATCACATAAAAGAAAACAGGATGATACAACAACAAGATTTTGAGATCATAATTGTAGGCGGAAGTTATAGCGGACTTTCTGCTGCTATGAGTCTTGGCCGTTCGCTGAGACAAGTTTTGGTCATAGACAGCGGATTGCCTTGTAACCGACAAACACCACATTCTCATAATTTCATTACACATGATGGTGAAGTTCCTGCAGTTATTTCAGCGAAAGCCAAAGTACAGGTTGATTTTTATAATACAGTTCAATTTTATCACGGACTTGCAATAAGCTGTATTAAAATAAAATCCGGGTTTGAAGTGAGAACTGAGTCGGGGCTTTCTTTTACCGCAAAGAAAATATTGTTTGCAACCGGCGTAAAGGATCTACTGCCTAATATTCCAGGCTTTGCCGAATGTTGGGGTATTTCAGTTTTGCATTGTCCTTATTGCCACGGATATGAAGTAAAAGCTGAAAAAACAGCAGTAATTGGCAATGGTGAAATAGGATTTGAATATGTAAAAATGATTTCAAACTGGACTAAGGATCTAAAACTTTTGACCAACGGAAAATCAGATTTAACTTCAGCGCAATTGCTAATCCTGAAAAATCATGGAATTGAAGTTATCTATGAAGAAATTGACTCGTTCATTCACGAAAGTGGCAATATTCAAAGGATAACTTTTAGAGATCAATCTAAAATTGATGTAAAAGCTGTTTATGCCAGACCACCATTTGAACAGCATTGTCCTCTGCCGGAAGTATTGGGCTGCGAATTGACAGAAATGGGCTTACTTAAGGTAGACATGTTTCAAAAAACCAATATTGAAGGAATATATGCATGCGGAGACAGTTGTATTCAGGCGAGATCTGTTGCAATGGCTGTATCATCTGGTTCTTTTGCCGGTGCAAGTATAAATAAGACATTGATAGATGAAAATTTTGCATAGACTTTTGTGATTGGTCTTGTCAAAGCATATATCAGTTTATCTAAAAATAAGGCTCAATTTCTTCTTATTTAAGGAGATGTTAGCGATTCATTTTAAAGTTTTTAGCATAAGGAACAATATTTGTCAAATTTAATTTTTAGATTTGTCTAAATTTAATTTTATAATAATGAAATATTTATTTTCGATATTATTTTTAATTTTGACAAAAGCTGCTTATTCGCAAACCATATCCGGTAAAGTAACTTATGACACTTTAAAAACAAAACAAATTCAAGTTAAGCTTCTTAATACCAATTTTAAAACCGAAACAGATAGCCTTGGATTTTATAAGTTTACCAATATACCGATTGGTACTTATAAGATATTTGTTGCTGCTGCTGGTTTCAGAACAATAACTCAAAAAATATCGGTTTTAGAAAATGAGGAATTAAAACTTGATTTTGAATTAAAGGAAGATAAAAACGAGCTTAATGAAGTTGTGGTTTCCGGAACTTTAAAACCTGTAAAGCGATTAGAAAGTGCTGTTCCGGTTGAGGTATATTCGACAGCTTTCTTCAAAAAGAATCCGACTCCAAGTATTTATGAAGCACTACAAAACATAAATGGCGTTCGGCCACAGTTGAATTGCGGGGTCTGTAATACAGGTGATATTCATATAAATGGACTTGAAGGACCCTACACCCTGGTTTTAATTGACGGGATGCCAATCGTAAGCAGTCTTTCAACTGTTTATGGGTTATCGGGAATTCCAAATTCTCTGGTTGAAAGGATTGAAATTGTAAAAGGCCCGGCTTCGTCGTTGTACGGAAGTGAAGCGGTTGGAGGACTAATCAATATTATAACTAAAAATCCAACTAATGCTCCGGTTTTTTCTGCCGATTATTTTACAACTTCTTATTTTGAAAGCAATCTTGATTTGGGAATGAAATTTAATGCCGGAAAAAAAGCAGTTTCTCTTTTGGGTGTCAATTACTTCAATTACGATCAGATTATTGATAAGGACAAGGATAACTTTACAGATGTTACACTTTCTGAACGGATTTCTGTTTTTAATAAATGGAGCTTCAAAAGAAATCATAATCGCCTTTTTACGATTGCAGCGCGCGGAATGTATGAGGATCGCTGGGGAGGCGATATTCGTTGGGAAAAGAAATATAGGGGTGGCGACGAAATTTACGGCGAAAGCATTTATACTAAAAGAGGTGAGTTAATCGGAAGTTATCAATTGCCTTTTGAAGAAAAACTAATGCTTTCTTTCTCCGGAAATGTACATTATCAGGATAGCCGATATGGAACGACTTATTATATAGCCAATCAGAAAATTGGGTTTTTGCAATTAACATGGGATAAAAAAATAGGCCGAAATGATTTACTCGCAGGAATCGCCAATCGATATACGTATTATGATGATAATACCACAGCTACAAAGGACGCAGAAAGTACATGGCTGCCCGGAATTTTTATACAGGACGAAATTACATTTACGCCAAAAAGCCAAATTTTGCTTGGAATGCGTTATGATTATAACTCCATTCACGGATCGATTTTTACACCCAGATTGGCATATCGATTCAAGGCAAATGAGAATACGATTTTTCGATTAAATGCAGGAACCGGATTTAGGGTTGTGAATTTATTTACCGAAGATCATGCTGCCTTAACAGGTTCAAGAGATGTGGTGATCGCCAATAATTTGAATCCGGAACAATCTGTAAATGTCAATCTGAATTATATTCAGAAAATTAATTTCGGAAACGGAACTTTTATGGGAATAGAAACAACTGCCTTTTATACCAGATTCAGCAATAAAATCATTTCAGATTACGAAACAAACCCTAATGAAATCATTTACGACAATATTGACGGTTATGCGATAAGCCAGGGGATTAGTACAAATGTGGATCTTAATTTTCCTTCCGGGCTAAAATTTATTGTGGGAGCAACGGTCCTGGATAATAAAAATGTTGAAAATGGTATTTCACAACGTCCTTACCTGACTGAAAATTTTACAGGAACGTGGAGTGTTTCTTATAAAATCGCACCATGGAATTTGTCAATGGACTATACCGGAAATGTTTATAGCCCAATGAATTTGCCATTGTTGAGCGAAACAGATCCTCGTAGCTCCAAATCACCCTGGTATAGTATTCAGAATATACAGTTTACTTATTCAGGCTGGAAGGATTTTGAAGTGTATGGCGGAATCAAAAATCTGCTGAACTTTACCCCAAAACAAAATAATCCGTTTTTGATTTCAAGAACAAATGATCCGTTTGATAAAAATGTGCAGTATGACTCAGCAGGAAAAGTTTTGGTAACTGCGGATAATCCCTACGGTTTGACTTTTGACACGACGTATGTTTATGGTCAGAACCAAACCATTCGTGGTTTTTTTGGCCTTCGATATACTTTTAGATAATTTTAATGTCACAATTTCACCAATAAATGGATTTTAAGCTGCCACGAATTACACGAATTTCCCCGAATTAATTTGTGTAAATTCGTGTAATTCGTGGCAACTCCTTTTAAAAAACCATTTAATCTGTGGCAAAAAACAAACAAATGAAAAAGCTATTTCTCTTAATTTTTTTCTTCGGAATAACTTCAACTGGATTCTGCCAGATTAAAAGCAGGTCTTTTGAAGAAATTGATAGTTTGCAGCAAATTCAAAAACGAAAAATAATAGTTTTTATTCATACCGATTGGTGTCAGTTTTGCCAAAGAATGAAAGTGACCACTTTTAAAAATCAGGAAATAATTCAAAAACTCAATTCAGAATTTTATTTTATTGATTTGAATGCTGAAGAAAAACGAAATATAAGATTTAATAATCAGATATTTAAATTTCAGCCAACGGGAACTAATGTCGGAGTTCACGAACTAGCTTTACAACTTGGAACAAACAATAACCAGATTGTCTATCCGGTTTTATGTGTTATGAATGAGAAAAACGAAATCATCTTCCAGTATTCCAATTATTTATCACCAAAAGATTTTAAAATTCTTTTAGAAAAACTGGAAGAATAAAATTTCTTATTTTTGAGAATGAATTCTTCGCAAATTAAACATTTCGATTACATTTTTACCGGAACTGGTTTATCAGCTTTAATGACCGTTTACAAAATGGTTTTGTCTGGAAAATTTAATGATAAGTCAATTTTGCTTTTAGATGAAAATCAAAAGAAAACGAATGACAGAACATGGTGTTTTTGGATTAAAGAAGAAACTATCTGGAATTCAATTATCTCAAAAAAATGGGATTCGGCTTTATTTGCCAATGAAAACTTTAAGCGTAATATGGCGTTGATACCTTATCAATACTGCCAAATAAAAGGATTGGACTTTTATAATTTTGTTTTTGATATACTTTCAAAAAATTCAAATATTACTTTTTCGATAGAAAGAGTAACAGACATTAACGAACTGGAATCGCACGTTTTTGTTGGGACAGAAGCAAACAGGTTTACATGTGATTATCTTTTCAACAGCATTTATACCAAAGCTCTCGCTCAAAACCAAACCCAATATCCCGTTTTACAGCAGCATTTTATTGGTTGGTTTGTAAAAACTGAAACCGAAATCTTTAATCCGGAAGAAGCAATTTTTATGGATTTTTCTGTAGAACAAAAAGGCAATACGCGTTTCATGTATATCCTGCCTGTGTCTAAGACAGAAGCTTTAATAGAGTACACTTTGTTTTCGGAAAATCTACTGCAAACAGAAGAATACGAAAATGCAATTCAAAATTATCTCCACCAGCTTGGGGCTAAGCAATTTGAAATTGTAGAAAAAGAACGAGGAAGTATACCCATGACCTGTTATCCTTTCTGGAAGAAAAATACAAAACGGGTTCTTAATATTGGCACCGCCGGTGGTTGGACAAAAGCGAGTACAGGATATACTTTTCGAAATTCAGATAAAAAATCTTCTCAGTTAGTTGATTTTCTTCAAAAAGAGAATTTTAAAATGTCTTCTTTTCATAAAAAAAATCGGTTTTGGTTTTACGATTTATTGCTTTTGGATATTTTACATCGAAATAACGAATTAGGAAGTTCTATTTTTTCTTCCCTGTTCAAAAAAGGCGATCCGGCTTTGATTTTTAAGTTTTTAGACGAAGAAACAAATATAATGGAAGATTTAAGAGTGATTTTAAAATGCCCTAAAACGCTATTTATTAAGACTTTACTTCAAATAATATTTAGATAAATTTTCTAATGGCAGAGCAAAAAGGTGGTTTTTGTACTTTTCATTGAGTTTAATAATACTCTGCTCAATCTGTCAAATATCAGTTACAGCTTAACATTTCTAAACAGAAATAATTTCTTATCGTAATAGATAGTGGATGGCCGTAAAACACTGGCTTTTCCACCAAACACAATCCATTATAAAAATGTCTTATTATTTTGTTTTAACACCTTTTAAAGGTGATTAAAAAATGATATGGTCTGTAAATTTGCCGACAGAAAACAATGTAGATGTGAAATCGTTTTTTTACGATAATGAATAATGAGAAATTATGGGAATTACCAAACAATTAAATTTTGATATAGAAACGAAGGCAATAGGAAAAATCTGCAAAGCACTCGGGCATCCTGTACGAATTCAGATTATGACACTTTTATGGAAAAGAGACAACAGAACATGTGGAGAAATTGTTGAATTAATTCCCCTGGCACAATCAACAATATCCAAACATTTATTAGAGTTGAAAAAAGCAAATCTCGTAAACATAAAAACCGAGGGAAAAAAAATCATTTATTCTATTGAGGTTGGCAACATCCAGATACTTAGCAAATATTTTTCCAGCTATCTTTCTACTATTGAAATTTCTGAACAGGACAAATCAACCGTTTTAACAACAAAACGTAAATCAAGAGGCAGAATTCATTTAAAACAATATAATTATCAATTTCCTCATAAAAAATTGAAAGAGGTTATTTAATATTTCCGAACTATATTTATTAAGTTTTAAATTTACTATTTAACTATAACAAAACTTTATACTTCAAATTAACGAGTTGAGAGTAAACTTTGTAACTTTGCAGTTCAAAAAGTACAATTTAAAAGATAAAAATATGTATCCAGAAGAAATGGTAAAACCAATGCAGGCTGAATTAACAGCTGCAGGTTTTCAAGATTTACATAGTGCTGAAGCTGTAGATAATGCTATCAAGTCAGAAGGCACCACTTTAGTTGTTGTAAATTCAGTTTGTGGTTGTGCTGCAAGAAATGCACGTCCAGGAGCAAAAATGAGTTTAGAAGGCGCTAAAAAACCAGATCACTTAATTACTGTTTTCGCTGGTGTTGACAAAGAAGCAGTTGATGCTGCCAGACAACATATGTTCCCTTTTCCTCCATCATCACCATCTATGGCTTTGTTCAAAAACGGAGAACTGGTTCACATGTTAGAACGTCACCATATCGAAGGACGTCCAGCTGAATTAATTGCTGAGAATTTACAAGATGCGTTTAACGAGTATTGTTAATTTTTAGGGACTAAGGTTCTGATTTGCTGAGGTTCTGAGATTTTAGGTTCAAAGTGGCAAAGGTACAGAGGTACAAAGATTTAAAAAGCACTATAGAAATATAGTGCTTTTCTGTTTTTATAAAATCTTTAAAATTCTTAGAACCTTAGTAACTCAGAACCTCAGAACCTTTGTCACTATGAGCCTTTGCATCTTTGAACCTTTTTAATTACTTTTGCAAAAAAATAATTTCTAAACTTAAAAACTGTTTATAGCATGCAACTGTACAACACTTTAAGCGCAGAAGAAAGAGCCATCATGATCGATGATGCCGGTAAACAACGTCTTACGTTGTCTTTCTATGCGTATGCCAAAATTCAAGATCCCAAAAAATTTCGCGATGATTTATTTCTAGCCTGGAATGCACTCGATGCTTTAGGCCGAATTTACGTTGCAACTGAAGGAATAAATGCTCAAATGAGTATTCCTGAAGAAAATTTGGAGGCTTTTAGAGAAACTCTTGAAGCTTATGATTTCATGAAAGGCATTCGTTTGAACGAAGCGGTAGAACATGATGACCATTCCTTTTTAAAACTTACTATTAAAGTTCGTGATAAAATCGTTGCCGACGGTTTAAACGACGAAACTTTTGATGTTACCAATATAGGCATTCACTTGAAAGCCAAAGAATTCAACGAAATTCTGGATGACCCAAATACGATTGTAGTTGATTTTAGAAATCACTACGAAAGTGAAGTTGGACATTTTAAAAACGCCATTACTCCCGATGTTGAAACTTTTAGAGAAAGTTTACCGATAATCAACGAACAGCTTCAAAACCACAAAGAAGATAAAAATCTTGTCATGTATTGTACAGGTGGAATTCGCTGCGAAAAAGCAAGTGCTTATTTTAAACATCAGGGTTTTAAGAATGTTTACCAATTAGAAGGTGGAATCATCAACTATGCAAAACAGCTTAAAGAAGAAGGTTTAGAAAGTAAATTCATTGGAAAAAACTTTGTATTTGATAATCGTCTGGGTGAAAGAATCACCGAAGATATAATCTCTCAATGCCACCAATGCGGCAAACCTTGCGACAATCATACCAATTGCGAAAATGATGGCTGTCATTTGCTCTTTATTCAATGTGATGAATGCAAAGCTGCAATGGAAAATTGCTGTTCTACAGAATGTTTAGATATTATCCACATGCCTTTGGTGGATCAGGTTCGTTTGCGTACCGGAAAACAAGTTGGAAATAAAGTGTTTAGAAAAGGTAAATCTGAAAACTTAAAATTCAAACATTCAGGCGACTTGCCAAATTCTGCCTTAGCCGCGGAAACGCAAAGCGGAACTAAACCTGCTGATATCCGTCAAAAAATAAAAGTAAAGAAAGTACTCCTTGGAAAAGCCGAGCATTATTATGTAAAAGCACAAGTGGGTCAGTTTACTATTGAAAATCAAGAGTTAAACGCTGGAGATAAAATCTTAATTTCTGGTCCGACAACTGGTGAACAACAACTGATTTTAGAAAAACTAATTGTCGACGGAGCTGAAACTGCAACTGCCAAAATTGGTGATAAAGTTACTTTTGAAATTCCTTTTCGTATTCGTTTGTCAGATAAATTGTATAAAATTGTAAATTAGCGCATTTTTTAAGCTAATTTATATGTCGCATTCAATTTAAAGCACGCCAATGGTTTATCCATTTGGAGACAATACAACAAAAATGAAAACAAATACTAAAATCGAACTCATGGCTCCCGCAGGGAACTTTGAGTCGCTTCAGGCTGCGCTCGATAACGGCTGCGATTCTGTATACTTTGGTGTTGAACAACTTAACATGCGAGCACGTTCAACAGTAAATTTTACAATGGATGATTTACAGGATATTGCAAATCGCTGCGAAGCAAAAAACGTTCGAACCTATCTGACTTTAAACACCATAATTTACGACCACGATTTATCTGTTGTAAAAACATTATTGAATAAGGCCAAAGAAGCAAATATTACAGCAGTAATAGCATCTGATCAGGCTGTAATCGCCATGGCACGATCAATTGGTATGGAAGTTCATATTTCAACTCAGTTGAATATTACCAATATTGAAACCATTAAATTCTATAGTTTATTTGCCGACACAATGGTATTAAGTCGCGAATTGAGTTTACGTCAGGTTAAAAATATTACAGCCCAAATAGAAAAAGAACAAATAAAAGGTCCGAACGGCAATTTAGTTGAAATCGAAATTTTCGGTCACGGCGCATTATGTATGGCTGTTTCAGGAAAATGTTATTTGAGTTTGCATTCGCATAATTCATCTGCAAATCGCGGTGCCTGCAAACAAAATTGCCGTAAAAAATATACCGTGATTGATCAGGAAACCGGTTTTGAAATTGAATTGGATAACGAATACATGATGTCTCCCAAAGATTTATGTACCGTGGATTTTTTAGATCAGGTAATTGATTCCGGAATTCAGGTTTTAAAAATCGAAGGTCGCGGCCGTGCGCCGGAATATGTAGCAACCGTTATTAAAACCTATCGTGAAGCTATTGATGCCTATTATAATGGAACTTTCTCAAAAGACAAAACCGCAGTCTGGATGGAAGCTTTAAATACAGTTTACAATCGCGGTTTCTGGTCAGGTTATTATCTGGGTCAGGAATTAGGTGAATGGAGTGATATTCCCGGATCTGCAGCAACGCAAAAGAAAGTATACGTTGGAAAAGGAACACACTATTTCCCAAAAGCAGAAGTAGGTCAATTCAAAATTGAGGCTTACGATATTAAAATTGGAGATAAAATTCTGGTAACCGGTCCAAGCACAGGTGCTCAGGAAATGATTATTGACGAAATGTTTGTGAATGACATTGCTGGAGAAAAAGCTACAAAAGGCGATGACTGCAGCTTAAAACTGCCATTTAGAATCAGGATGTCTGATAAATTATATAAAATTGTAGAAGCGTAATGGTTATCATAACTTTACAAAGAGGCAAATGCATTGGCTGTAATTACTGTGTCGAAATGGATCCGGTGCATTTTCAAATGTCAAAAAAAGACGGAAAATCGGTTTTGATCCATTCAGTAAATGCAAAAGGATTTTTTACTTTAAAATCTCCGAATCATGGCATTGTTGAAAGCTGCGAATTGGCGGCAAAAGCTTGTCCAGTGAAAATTATTACGGTTAAGGAGACTTAGAAAAGAAATGCCCATATTTCTTATAAAACATGGGCATTATTATTTGATTTTACCTTTTTTAATTTTCTATAGTTACAAAGGACTTAATTTGAATGTAATTATGTTTGTCTTGAATTTCCTTTTCCAGAAAAATTATATAGTTATTAAAGTAATCTGAAAGATCAAAGTCTTCTATTGATTGTTTATCAGCATTATAAAATCGGGTTGAATGCACAAAATTTTCTAAATCAAGTATTTTTTTAGATTTGAATTTTGGTCTGTTTTGCTCTTCAAACTCTTCAAAGTAAAAAATCCCTGTCTTAGATTTTCCACCATCTTTTAATGCATATCTTTTTGGCTTACAGTCTGGTTCAGGTTCGTAGATATAATTGTTATCTAGTTTGAAAAAAAGTGTGTCTTTTCTTTTATTTTGAATTACCTTCATATCCTTGTGGATAGGGTAATACGAGATATATCGTAAATTTTTAGATTGTATTAATTCACTTCCATTCACAAAAAAAATCACGTATTTATCAATTAAGGAATCCTTTAGCTTCCATTTATCTACAATTTTATTATGACCGCCGTCACAATAAAATTTCTTATTTTCAATATATTCTTTTATTGATATTATTTTTTTGGGTTTAATTCCTTTTAAAACAGTGTCAGTGTCAAAAAAAATATAACCATCTGTATTGGTTTCCCTTATCTGCATCTTTTCAAATGCTAATTTATTGTAATAAGTTTCATCTACTGTATGTTTGATCCATGGTGATACGGTATAATATTTATCAACATTAAAAAAAAGAGTATCTTTTTCTTTGATTTGTGCTGACAAATCAATGTATATAAAAAAGGATAATAGAATAAAAAAACAGGTTTTCATTTTTATAAAAAATCAAGGATTACTGGATGCTAATTTGTTTTAAAAATATTTTAATCTTATGCTGATTTTCAAAAAGCGTGCAAATTTATCCTTAATTTTCTTACGAGATAGTGTTTTTAAATAAATTTAACAAAAATTAAACGTAAATAAAAACAGTTAAAAAGAGATGAAAAACTAAATGGCCAGCTACTGTTTGAAAGAATGTTTTCCTTTAATAATTATATGTTTAATCATTTAACATCCGTTTAGAATTAATCGATAAAAAGCAAAATAAAAAAATACTATCTTTACCGATTAAATGTTTATGAACTTAAGTCGTTTTTTGCGACACTACATATATAATTATGGCATGTACAAGTTGTTCAACCTCAGATGGCGGCGCACCAAAGGGTTGTAAAAATAATGGGACTTGCGGCACCGATAGCTGCAATAAATTGACTGTTTTTGACTGGCTGGCCAACATGAGCCCGTCTAATGGAGAGGCAATTTTTGATTGTGTTGAAGTTCGTTTTAAAAACGGACGAAAAGAATTCTTTAGAAATTCAGAAAAATTAACGCTAAGTATTGGTGATATAGTAGCAACTGTTGCTTCACCAGGACATGATATTGGAATTGTTACACTTACAGGCGAATTGGTAAAAATTCAAATGAAGAAAAAAGGAGTAAATCCGGATAGTAACGAAATTCCTAAAATCTACAGAAAAGCATCTCAGAAGGATATTGACATATGGTCTGTAGCGCGCGATCGTGAAGAACCTATGAAAGTTCGTGCACGTGAACTGGCAATCCAGCATAAATTGGAAATGAAAATTTCGGATATTGAATTCCAGGGAGACGGTTCAAAAGCAACATTTTATTATACGGCAAACGACAGAGTCGATTTTAGACTGTTAATCAAAGATTTTGCTAAAGAATTCAGTACAAGAGTAGAGATGAAACAAGTTGGTTTTCGTCAGGAAGCAGCACGCCTTGGCGGAATTGGTTCTTGTGGACGTGAACTTTGCTGTTCGACCTGGCTGACTGATTTCAGAAGTGTAAATACTTCGGCAGCAAGATACCAGCAGCTTTCACTTAATCCTCAGAAATTAGCTGGACAATGTGGAAAATTAAAGTGCTGTCTAAACTATGAGCTTGATACTTACATGGATGCATTAAAAGATTTTCCGGATTATGACACTAAGTTAGTGACAGAAAAGGGCGATGCAGTTTGTCAGAAACAAGATATTTTTAAGGGTTTGATGTGGTTTGCCTACACAAATAATTTTGCAAACTGGCATGTTTTAAAAATTGATCAGGTCAAAGAAATAATTGCAGAAAACAAACAGAAGAATAAAGTATCTTCTCTTGAAGATTTTGCTATTGAAGTAACTTCAGAACCTGAAAAAGATTTCAATAATGCAATGGGGCAGGAAAGTTTAACGCGTTTTGATCAGCCAAAAAGAAAGAAAAAACCAAATCGAAAACGCAAACCAAATGCAGAAAATGCTATTGTTGCCAACACAAATCAGGTAAAGCCTCAAGGTAACAATAATAAACCTGCAGGAGCAAATCCGAACAAACCAAAAAAATCGAACAACAAACCAAATCAGTCGAATAAATCAAATAATTCGAACGATAATAAACCCACAGAACCTAGAAAACCTATAATTATTACTAAAAATGAGAATAAAAAATAGCGGGATTCTTATTTTGGCAGCTATACTTCTTTTTTCATGCGATAAAAAAAGAGTGTTTGATCAGTACAAATCTGTTGGAAGTGCGTGGCATAAAGACAGTATTGTAACATTTGACCTGCCAGTTTTAGATTCTACCAAAAAGTACAATTTATTTGTAAATTTGAGAGACAATAACAATTATCCGTTTAATAATTTGTTTTTAATTGTAGCTATTGAAACACCAAACGGATTCACAAAAGTGGATACCTTAGAGTATCAAATGGCAAATCCGGATGGAACGTTATTAGGAAATGGTTTTACAGATATAAAAGAAAGTAAACTGTTTTATAAAGAAGGTGTAAAATTTAGAGGAAAATACAAAGTACACATCAAACAAGCAGTTAGAGAATCAGGAAAAATTCCTGGAGTTCAGACTTTAGAAGGTATTACAGACGTAGGTTTTAGAATAGAACAAAAAGAATAGACGAATATTTATGGCTACTAAAAAAAACAATCAGACAGCTACTACTAAAGACATTAATTATTATAAAAAGAAATTTTGGAGAGTTTTTGCCTATACTTTATTAGGTATTTTGGCTTTCTTTTTATTTGCATCATGGGGATTATTCGGATCGATGCCTTCTTTTGAGGATTTAGAAAATCCGGATTCTAATCTGGCTACCGAAATTATATCATCTGACGGAGTTGTAATTGGTAAATATTTTAAAACCAACAGATCTCAGTTAAAATATTCAGATCTTCCAAAAAGCCTCGTTGAAGCTTTGGTAGCTACCGAAGATGCCCGTTTTTATGAACATTCGGGAATTGACGGACGCGGAACTTTAAGAGCTGTTTTTACTTTAGGAACAAATGGGGGAGCAAGTACACTAACCCAACAGCTGGCAAAACAATTGTTTCACGGAGAAGGATCTAAATTTCTTCCTTTTAGGATTGTACAGAAGATAAAAGAGTGGATTATTGCTATTCGCCTTGAAAGGCAATATACAAAGAATGAAATTCTGGCAATGTATTGCAACGTTTATGATTTCGGAAATTATTCGGTTGGAGTAAGCTCAGCGGCACAAACCTATTTTTCTAAAGACCCAAAAGATTTAACACTGGACGAATCAGCTATTTTGGTTGGAATGTTCAAAAATTCAGGATTATATAATCCGGTCAGAAATCCGGAAGGAGTAAAAAACCGTCGTAATGTGGTGCTTTCTCAAATGGCAAAAGCAAAGATGATTTCTGAATCTGAAAAAGAAAGATTACAATCCTTGCCAATTGCTTTAAAATTCAAATTAGAAAGCCACCGTGAAGGAATGGCGACTTATTTCAGAGAATATCTTCGTGATTATATGAAGAAATGGACAGCCGAAAACAAAAAACCTGACGGTTCAGATTATGATGTCTACAAAGATGGTCTTAAAATATACACCACTATCGATTCGAGAATGCAGAAATATGCCGAAGAGGCTGTGTCTGAACATATGAAGAATCTGCAGCAGCAATTTTTTATTGAAATGAAAAACAATAAAAATGCGCCTTTTGTCAATATTACCAAAGCAGAAACAGATCGTATCATGATGCAGGCGATGAAAAATTCTGTGCGTTGGGCAACCTTGAAAGATATGGATAAAAGCGAGGATGAAATTATAAAGTCATTTGACGTAAAAACAAAGATGACAATATTTACCTGGAAAGGGGAACGTGATACTATAATGACACCCAGAGATTCTATTCGTTATTACAAGCACTTTTTGCAATCTGGTTTAATGGCAATGGAACCGCAAACCGGAAATATCAAAGCATGGGTAGGTGGTATTAATTATAAATATTTCCAGTACGATCACGTTGGGCAAGGAGCAAGACAAGTAGGATCTACTTTTAAACCATTTGTTTATGCTACTGCAATTGAGCAATTAAATATGTCTCCTTGTGATTCTATCCTTGATGGACCATTTATGATTCATAAAGGGCGTCACCACGTAACGGAAGATTGGGAACCAAGAAACTCTGACAACAGATACCGTGGAATGGTAACTTTAAAACAAGGATTGGCAAACTCTATCAATACAGTTTCGGCAAAATTAATTGACAGAACCGGACCCGAAGCAGTTGTTGAATTAACCAGAAAACTTGGTGTGAAAACAGAAATTCCTGTACAACCCTCTATCGCACTTGGGGCAGTAGATATCACAGTCGAAGATATGGTGGCCGCATACAGTACATTTGCAAATCAGGGTGTTTATGTAAAACCACAATTTTTAAGCAGAATTGAGAACAAAAGCGGTGAAGTAATTTATGAGCCAATTCCGGAATCTCATGATGTTTTAAATAAAGATATCGCCTTTGCCGTAATCAAATTACTTCAGGGAGTTACTGAAACGGGTTCCGGAGCACGTTTACGTACTCAGGGAGGTGGAAGCGGAGATAACCGTTGGACAGGATATCCGTATATGTTCAAAAATCCAATTGCAGGTAAAACAGGAACAACACAAAATCAATCAGATGGTTGGTTTATGGGGATGGTTCCAAACTTAGTTACCGGTGTTTGGGTAGGTTGCGAAGATCGTTCAGCACGTTTTAAAAGTCTGACTTACGGACAAGGTGCTACAGCTGCATTGCCGGTTTGGGCATATTTCATGAAATTATGTTATGCAGATAAAGATCTTCAGGTTTCTAAAGCTGAGTTTGAGCGCCCGGCAAATCTCTCTATCAAAGTAGATTGTTACAGCAGGCCTGCAGTAGTGAAAGATACCACACAGACAGAACAAAATACAGACGAATTCGAATTGTAATTTCGATTCCCTTTAAATAAAAATATCCTTTTGTACTTCTGCATTTAGAAGTTTACAAAAGGATATTTTTTTTGGAATGAAATGATTTTATTTTTTTGCGAAATCGTTATAATTAAATCTAAAAATCTTATTTTTATCAAAATTATATGGTAATAAAGACAGTTTGTTATGATAACAAAAAAAGTAAATAGCGTTCAGGATGCAATAAAAGGAATCGAAAGCAGTATGACAATTATGTTTGGCGGTTTTGGATTATGCGGAATTCCTGAAAATACAATCGCAGCATTAGTAAATACAACCATTTCAGACCTAACCTGTATTTCTAATAATGCCGGAGTTGATGATTTTGGTCTGGGATTGCTTTTGCAGAAGAAACAAATTAAAAAAATGATTTCGTCTTATGTGGGTGAAAATGCCGAGTTCGAACGTCAAATGCTTTCAGGAGAACTAGAAGTAGAACTGACTCCGCAAGGTACTCTGGCAGAACGCTGTCGTGCTGCACAAGCCGGAATCCCAGCATTCTTTACACCAGCTGGTTACGGAACCGAAGTTGCGGAAGGAAAAGAAGTTCGCGAATTCAACGGAAAAATGCACATTATGGAACAAGCATTCAAAGCAGATTTTGCTATTGTTAAGGCATGGAAAGGTGATGAAGCCGGAAATCTAATTTTTAAAGGAACTGCCAGAAACTTTAATGCCTGTATGGCGGGTGCTGCAAAGATAACAGTTGCTGAGGTTGAAGAATTAGTTCCAGTTGGGACATTAGACCCAAATCAAATTCACATTCCGGGAATTATGGTACAGCGTATTTTTCAGGGTGAGAAGTTTGAAAAAAGAATTGAACAGCGAACTGTAAGACAGAGGAATTAGATAATGAGATATTTTGTCAATTAGATAATGAATTATAATGCAAAATTGTTGCGTTAAATAAATTTGAGAATTGATATGATATTGATTTTTAGAAAATTACTTTAAACAACATAAAGTAAAATATTAGATAATTAGAAAATGTGATAATTAGATAATTAATTAGATTGCTCAATTGTGGGTATTATTTTAATTGTCTAATTTCCAAATTGACACATTCAGTTTATGTTAACAAAAGAAGATATTGCAAAACGAATTGCAAAAGAAGTAAAAGACCGTTATTTCGTTAATCTTGGAATTGGAATACCGACTTTGGTTGCTAATTATGTAAGAGAAGATATAGCTGTTGAGTTTCAAAGCGAAAACGGTGTTCTGGGTATGGGACCTTTTCCTTTTGCAGGAGAAGAAGATGCTGACATTATAAATGCAGGAAAACAAACCATTACAACTCTTCCGGGAGCCAGTTTCTTCGATTCAGCTTTTAGTTTCGGAATGATTCGCAGCCAAAAAGTAGATTTAACGATTTTAGGCGCGATGGAAGTTTCTGAAAACGGGGATATCGCCAACTGGAAAATTCCGGGTAAAATGGTAAAGGGTATGGGTGGGGCAATGGATTTGGTAGCTTCTGCCGAAAATATAATCGTTGCCATGATGCATGTTAATAAAGCCGGGGAATCTAAAATCCTAAAAAAATGCACTTTGCCATTAACAGGTGTTGGTTGCGTTAAAAAGGTTGTAACAGAGCTTGCAGTTCTCGAAGTGACAGATAAAGGTTTTAAGCTCTTAGAACGTGCGCCAGGTGTTTCTGTAGAGCATATTGTAGCATCAACAGAAGCAGATTTGATAATTGAAGGAGAAATACCTGAAATGGCAATCTAATCATCTAAACGGAAAAGTGGTTTACCAAAGATTTCCAAAAATTATTTTGAAGAACCGCAAACTTTAAAAAGCAAAGAAACCGCCCAATTGGGCGGTTTTTTATTCTTTAAAAACATATAGCTTTTATTATAAATTAAAAGAAGCTCCTAAGCTAAAAGTGGCTTGATTGTTTAAATGATAAAAAGGATCATTATTGCTTCCGTATTTCGCGATCGGAAATCCAATTTCCGTGAAAACGCCAAATCCGTCAGTGAAGAAATAACGGCCTCCAACATGACCTCCGAAGTTATGTAAACCTAAACTTAATCCAGGATAAACATCTAATTGCTCAACACCAATTACGCTTGATAAATTTGCATTGATTCTTGCTTTTGCATCAAAACGATCCTGAAATTCAGGTTTTGTATCATAATATGCCGAAGGAACATTATGGTAGTAACCTGTAAAGTTGTCTACTCCTAATAAATAAGTAGTTACGAAACCAAATGAGAAATTTTCTCCCAAACCAAAATCTACAGAACCCTGAATTCCAGAACCACCATCTTGCAGATTAGCACCCACATTTACTTTAATGTCTCCTTTACCTTTGAAGGCTTGTTGTGCATTAATAAAACCGAATGATACTAAGAACAAAAGTGTAATAACCTTTTTCATAAATTTTAAATATTAATTATTTTGCAGCACAAATGTAGAGTTTTTAATGGTTTAATTCCTACCCTTTTCGTTAAAATACAGTTCGTTTAACGGTGTACTTTGCCAGAATTCTTTGGTGTCGACGTTCATAATCGTCAGAGGACCTTTGAAGGCTGCTCCGGTATCAATATTCCATACACATGCCTTATTTACAGGAACCGTCTCGCCAATTCTGGTAACCGGAGTATGTCCAATGTAAACTTCTTTATAAACTGTAAAACGTTTTGGATAATACAAATCGTAGGGTTTTAAATTCGGATCTAATGAAAGAGCAGACTCCCAAAGAGTTCTGTCCCAATAGAATAATTTCGAAAAAAATTCATATCTGACACCACTCAAATTGGTAAAGCCGGCATGAACAAATAACCTGTTCTGATCATCAAGATAATAATCCTGTAAGGATTCAAAAAAAGCTATATGAGTTTTCTTTTTTTCTTCAGAAATTTTAGAATAACCTTCAACTGTAGCCTGTCCGCCATGTTTGTACCACATTTCTTCATCAAATTCCTCAAATCGGTTTTCCAGCCAGTCCAAAGCAAGCTGATCGTGATTTCCCCTGATACAGATACACTTTTGTTTGGTTTTGAGATCGATCAAAAAATCAATCACTTCTGTAGAATGGCTCCATCCATCAACATAATCACCTAAAAATATAAGAGTATCTTTTGTAGTAACTTCGGCTTTCTCTAACACTTGTTCAAGTGCGAGTAATCCTCCGTGTATGTCGCCTATAACAAATGTTCGCATTTTATTTTATTTCGTATAAGACAAAAATAAAGAAAATGATTTGTATGTAATCATTAAGTGTAAAATCTTTATAAATCCCATTTTTGTTTTGAAGCTAATTTAAGTTTTAGTTTACAAAAAAATAGTTTCAGAGAGATAATTCACGCCTTTTTTTAAAAAGAATCTATCTAAAAATTGTTCGTTTTTATTTTCTTACAGGAAAAAGACTGTAAAATTATAATATTTAACGTAAAACATTAATTTTCAGTATAATACTAATTTATTCTGTAAGGCATTGTTATTACTGATATTTTATGTTATTTTTTGACGTCTTTTCATGGCTAAATGTTGTATTTTATCGATAAAAGGCAAATTTATCCGATTAATTAACAAAATTTGTATATTTTTATCATTCAAATAAGGTATTTACTTACATATTTTATTTGCTGATTTTAACCAAATTTAATCAACCAAAATTCAACTTTGCTTATGAAAAGTACTTTACCCAAAATTGTAGGGACAACTGTTGCTGCTCTTACATTTTCGCTGTCTGGATTTGCTCAAACAGATAAAAGAATAAATCAAAAAAGTTTATCCGAAAACGGACAACCAAGTTTAATTACTTTCAATGAGAAATCAACCTACAAAGGTTCAGATTATCAGACGGTATTTAAAGAACAATTGGCATTGAAGGACAATCAGTCTTTTTCTAAAATCAAAACACAATCGGACCGCCAGGGTTTTATACATGAAAAATTCCAATTGTACGAACAGGGAATTAAGGTAGAATTTGCCACTTACACTCTTCATTCTAAAAATGGAAAACTGGAATCAATGAATGGTGAGTTTTACAAAATTGAGAATGCAAAAGTAAAACCATCACTTTCTGCTCAGGAAGCTTTCAACAGAGCTGTTGCTCACACTGGCGCAAAACAATACTTATGGGATTCTCCACAGGATGCCGCTGCAATGGATTATGTAAAACCAAAGGGCGAATTGGTTTTCTTACCGGACATGGACAATCAGGGAAAAGACAGAACAAGTGATAAAGTTCGTTTGGCATATAAATTTGATATTTATGCCACAAATCCTTTGAGTCGTGGCGATTTGTATATTGATGCCATTACAGGAAAAGCGTTATTCTATAATGCTACAATAAAACATCTTGGTGAAAATCCTCATGGAAAATCAAAATCTGAGAATGTAGTCGATAAAGAAAACAGCTTAAAAGCAAAAACGACAATTGTGGCTGCAAATGCTGCAACTCGTTATAGTGGCACGCAGACTATTCAAACCACATTAAGCGGATCTTCTTATATTCTCCTTGACGGAACACGCGGAAACGGAATCCAGACTTATAACTCTGCAAGAACAGCGACGTATCCAACAACCAATTTTACAGATGCAGATAATAACTGGATCGAATACAATAACACAAACAAGGATAACGGTGCACTTGATGCGCATTGGGGAGCCGAAATGACTTATGATTACTGGTCTGCCATACACGGTAGAAACAGTTATGATGATGCCGGCGCAAAAATCAAAAGTTATGTGCATTATAATTTGGTTGCAGCAGGTTATCCAAGTAACAATAATGCCTTCTGGAACGGAAGTGTTATGACATATGGCGACGGAACCGGAACCGGAGGATTCGACATCTTAACATCAATAGACGTTGCAGGTCACGAAATAGGCCACGCAGTTTGTACTTATACAGCAAATCTTGCTTATCAAAAAGAATCAGGTGCTATGAATGAAGGCTTCTCTGATATTTGGGGAGCTTGTATAGAATATCGTGCAGCACCAACAAAATCTACATGGTTAATTGGAGAAGATATCGAAAGAAGATCTGGACATGCTGCTTTGCGTTCTATGAGTGACCCAAATTCAGAAGGTCAGCCAGATACATATGGAGGAACATATTGGATTAACGTAAATTGTACGCCAACAAACAGTAATGACCAATGTGGTGTTCATACCAATTCTGGAGTTTTAAACCACTGGTTTTATATCCTTGCTATTGGTAAAACAGGGACAAATGATATTGGGAACGTTTATAACGTAACTGGAATTACAATTGATAAAGCAGCAAAAATAGCTTATCGTTTAGAAAGTGAATATTTGTCTTCTAATTCAACTTATGCAATTGCCAGAACTTATGGTATACAATCTGCAATTGATTTATACGGAGCAGGTTCTGCTGAGGTTATTGCAACAACAAATGCTTTTTATGCAGTAGGAATTGGTGCAGCTTATTCCGGAGGATCAGGAGATACAACTCCACCGTCGGCCCCAACTTCTTTGGCGGCTTCTGGTACAACAGCAACAACAACTAATTTGACATGGACAGCTTCTACAGATAATGTAGCAGTAACAGGATACGATATTTATCAAGGTTCTATATTAAAAGGCAGTTCTACAACCACAAGTTATACCGTAACCGGACTTACAGCTTCAACCGCTTATACTTTTTCTGTAAAAGCAAAAGATGCAGCCGGGAATATTTCTGCTTCAAGTAATACAGTCAACGTTACCACAACAGCTGCATCTGTAACGTATTGTACATCAAAAGGGAATAATGCCGCAGAAGAAAAAATTGGTAAAGTTGTATTTGGTACAATTAACAATACCTCTACTGGAACTACGGGTTATGAAAATTTAACTTCAGTTTCTACAAATGCCAGCAGAAGTTCCTCTTATACAATTACAATTACCCCATCATGGGCATCTTCTGTTTATAGCGAAGGATATGCGGTATTTATTGATTACAACCAGGACGGAGATTTCTCCGATTCAGGAGAAACTGTGTGGACCAAGTCGGCTTCGACTACTACTCCGGTGTCAGGATCAATCACAATTCCTGCAACTGCAGCCTTAGGAACAACCAGATTAAGAGTTTCTATGAAGTACAACGGAATACCAACTGCTTGTGAAAGTTTCTCTTATGGACAAGTAGAAGATTATACAGTAAATATTACTACTGCAGGAACTATAGAAGAACCTGCTATTAATGACATTGCATTTGCTGCAGATAATGCAGGCTCAGAAATAACGGTATATCCAAATCCTGTTGATAATGAATTGAGTATATCATTAGCAAACAAAACAGGTGCTACATTTACTATCACAAATACCTTAGGGCAACAGGTTGGCTCAGGTCAGTTATCTGAAAATCCGATTGACGTAAGTAATTTGCATACAGGAATTTATTTGATTGAATTAAAAGGTTCTCAAAAAACAGTTACCAAAAAGTTCATTAAAAAATAAATTCAGTTTAATATATTTGAAAGCCTCGTAATTACGAGGCTTTTTTGTTTTTGCAATGCACAAAAACTAGTTAAATTTGTAGTATGTCTGAAACGCCTACATATCGAAAAATTATCCATATTGATATGGATGCTTTTTATGCATCGGTGGAGCAGATGGACAATCCTGCCCTGCGCGGAAAACCTGTAGCCGTTGGAGGATCAGAGAATAGAGGAGTGGTCTCGGCAGCAAGTTATGAAGCCCGTAAGTTTGGGGTCAGAAGTGCTATAAGTGGTGCTCTGGCAAAAAAATATTGCCCTGAAATTATTTTTGTGCGGCCCCGTTTTGATCGTTATAAAGAGATTTCGAATAAAATTCATTCCATTTTTCACGAATATACAGATTTGGTAGAACCTCTTTCGCTGGACGAAGCTTATCTTGATGTTACCCAAAATAAAAAAGGAAATCCAAGTGCCAGTTTATTGGCTCAGGAAATCAGATTAAGAATTTTAAATGAAGTAGGCCTTACGGCT
The DNA here is from genome assembly GCF_017833415.1 of Flavobacterium sp. 1355. Lineage (GTDB taxonomy): Bacteria > Bacteroidota > Bacteroidia > Flavobacteriales > Flavobacteriaceae > Flavobacterium. Next base: position 387,898 of record NZ_JAFICC010000002.1, read on the forward strand.
TCTGCAGGAATTTCTGTCAATAAGTTTGTTGCAAAAATTGCCAGTGATATTAATAAACCAAACGGACAAAAAACAGTAAATCCCGATGAGATTTTGTCTTTTTTGGAAGAATTGCCAATTCGAAAATTTTATGGCGTTGGTAAAGTGACGACGGAAAAAATGTATCAATTGGGAATTTTTACCGGACTGGATCTTAAAGGCAAATCTTTGGAGTTCCTCGAAAAGCATTTTGGAAAATCCGGAGGCTTCTATTATAAAGTAGTGCGCGGCATTCATAACAGCGAGGTAAAACCCTTTCGAATTACCAAATCTGTAGCGGCAGAGCATACATTTGATGTGAATTTATCTTCCGAAATATTCATGTTAGAACAATTAGAAAAAATCGCCACGTCATTAGAAAAAAGATTAAAAAAATATAATATTTCTGGTAAGACAGTAACGCTTAAAATTAAATACAGTGATTTTACACAGCAGACACGAAGTAAAACCCTTCCTTATTTTATTTCAGATAAAAGCCTGATATTAGAAACGGTAGAAGAATTACTGTATCAGGAGCGAATGAAAGATTCTGTAAGATTGCTCGGAATATCTCTCAACAACCTAAATACGGAAGAAAAAAAAGCAATTGCTGTTCAGCTTAAATTTGCATTTTAATCAATCTAAACTATCGCCAATTGTATTTAATTATTTCTTTAGAGGAATTTTCTTTCTATATTTATAGAGAGTAAGTTTATATTATTTTAAAAATGAAAAAAGTAAAATCTGATGAAATCCCATGCCATAATTCGGTGCCAATTATGGCATGGGATTTTCATTATGAGTATCTTAATGAGCTGAAACATATTTTTGCTGATTTAAAAAGAGTTAAAGAACTCTCATCGCAATTTTCATGGAATGAAGAAAACCTGTTTATTAAAGACCGGATTCAGGAAGAAGTTGTGGTAGTGACCGATGCAGACCTCAAAATTGTTTTTGCGTCAAGCGGAATAAAAAAAATGACCGGTTATACAGAAAGTGAAATCCTGGGGAAAACACCAAAAATGTTTCAGGGTTCAAAAACCTCCAGAACAGCCTTAAAAGAAATAAGAAAAGCAATTGATTTGCAAATTCCATTTGAGAAGACAATTCAGAACTACAAGAAAAACGGCAAAACATATAAATGCAAAATCAGTGCGGCTCCGGTTTTTACATTAAAAGGAAAATTGTCGCATTTTATAGCTTTCGAAAGTGAAGATTTAAGTGCCTGAAGTTGAGGTTAAGAGTTAAGAGTTTTGAGTTATGAGTTATGAGTTAAGAGTTAAGAGTTAAGAGTTAAGAGTTAAGAGTTAAGAGTTATGAGTTATGAGTTATGAGGTTCTACGATTTGGTAAAAAATAAAAACCGCCACAAGGCGGTTTTTATTTTATTTAACTGTAAACTTTGAGCCTTTGTCTCTCTGAACCTTTGTACCTCAAAAAAACTTATAAATTCTCAAAAAAATCATTCCCTTTGTCATCAGTAATAATAAAAGCAGGAAAATCTTTTACGGTGATTTTACGAACGGCTTCCATTCCTAATTCTTCAAAATCAACCACTTCTACTTTTAGAATATTATCCTGCGCTAAAATAGCGGCCGGACCACCAATTGAGCCCAGATAAAATCCGCCATAGGTTTTACAGGCGTCAGTAACCTGTTTGGTACGGTTACCTTTGGCGAGCATAATCATACTCCCGCCATGTTTTTGAAATTCATCTACATATACATCCATACGACCTGCAGTTGTAGGGCCAAAACTTCCTGAAGCCATCCCTTCCGGAGTTTTCGCCGGTCCTGCATAATAAACAGGGTGATTCTTAAAGTATTCTGGCATCGGTTGACCCGCATCCAATAATTCTTTAATTTTTGCATGTGCAATATCACGGGCTACAATAACGGTTCCGTTAAGTTTCAAACGTGTTTTTATTGGATATTGAGAAAGTTTGGCCAAGATATCTGCCATTGGCTGATCCAGGTCAATTTCTACAGGAGCTTCTAAATGTGGAGCAGTTTCTGGTAAAAATTGTTTTGGATTTACTTCCAGCTGCTCAACAAAAATTCCGTCTTTAGTAATTTTTCCTTTAATGTTTCTGTCAGCAGAACAGGAAACTCCCAATCCAACCGGACATGAAGCAGCATGGCGCGGTAAACGAATTACGCGAACGTCATGTGTGAAATATTTTCCTCCAAACTGAGCGCCAATCTCACTTTCCTGACATATTTTTTGTACTCTTTGTTCCCATTCTAAATCGCGAAAAGCCTGACCGGCCATATTTCCCGATGTAGGCAGATGATCATAATATCCTGCAGAAGCTTTTTTAACTGCGCTTAAGTTGGCTTCTGCCGAAGTTCCTCCAATTACCAAAGCCAAATGGTAAGGCGGGCAAGCCGAAGTTCCCAAATCTTTAATTTTGGCACGAATAAAAGCATCCATAGACTTATCGTTCAATAACGATTTTGTCTGTTGGTATAAATACGTTTTATTGGCAGATCCACCGCCTTTAGCCATAAATAAGAACTCGTAAGTAGTTCCTTTTTTAGCATAAATATCAATTTGTGCCGGAAGATTTGATCCTGAATTTTTTTCTTCAAACATCGAAATCGGTACAATCTGTGAGTAACGTAAATTGCGTTTTTGGTACGTATTAAAAATTCCTCTGCTCAGCCATTCTGCATCGTCAGCACCAGTATAAATACTTTCTCCTTTTTTTGCCATTACAATAGCAGTTCCGGTGTCCTGACAACTTGGTAACTGGCCTTCTGCAGCAACAGAAGCATTTTGTAATAAATTATAAGCCACAAACCGATCGTTATCTGTAGCTTCAGGATCATCAAGAATTTTTCTTAATTTTTGTAAATGGCTTGTTCTCAGCATAAACGAAACGTCTGTTAGTGCCTCTTCCGCTAATAACTCTAATCCCTTCGGATCTACAGTTAATATTTCTCGTTCGCCAAATTGTTCGACTTTTACAAAATCTGAGGTAATTTTGCGGTATTGTGTCTCATCTTTTAAAATTGGATAAGGATCTTGGTATATAAAATCAATCATTGCTTTGTTTTTTACAAAGTTAAAAATTATTTATCTTAGAAAGGATTTGAATTAGGAGTTTAATTATGTTTAATCCTGTTTATAAAACTCATTAAGACTCATTTTCTTTTCAAAATAAGCTTTGTCTTTTGTTGTAAGTAATTGCTTTTTCCAATGATTCCTTTTTAAAGAAAAAGAGGTTGAATCTGAATAGGTTAGAATTCCGAAATCTTCTGAATCATCATCTGTCGGCTCAAACGCAACAGTTTTGCAATAAAAGGTTTTGGGGTCTTTAGATCCCTCATTCAAAAACTCTGTCCAGGTTCCCCAGCCGCTGTCAGACATGGATTGCCACTGATGCACAAGCTGTAAATTATTGTTTTTTAGGTAATACAGGTAATTCTCATAAGTATACCCGCAAGCAGGATATCCACAATTGATTTTTATAAAAGAGGAATTTTTATCTGACAGATCTGTCAGACCAAATGAACCGCTCCATTCTGAACCTTTTTCATATTGCCTGATAAATACTTTTGAAGAAGCAATTTTGTTTTTATTTTGATAAAAGTCAAGTCTGAATTTTGATGTTACTATACTGTCCTTATCTGCTTTCTGTTCGATAAGATTTGCCAGGATGTAATTTATTAATTCATTTTTGTCTTCAGAAAGAACAATAGTATCAGTTTTTAAAGCTTTATCCTCAATTTCTTTCACATGAAGCGCAACAACTTCAGGTTTTTGATCAGTATCTGAACTTGAAAGTTGATTTTTTTTCTGTTCTTTTTGGCAGCCGGCCAAAAGAATTAAAATGAAAAAATGGGTTATCTTCATGTAATTAAATTAAGTCTTCAAAAATATATTTTTCTTCGTATTGAATATTAAATTTATTTAGAAAGTTTAAATACTCATCATTAAAAGTTTCTTTTTTATGATGCTCCTTTTGATTTTCGATGTATTTACAAACCGCGCCTACTTGTGATCTGCTATAGGAGAATGCACCATACCCTTCCTGCCAGTTAAATTTTGATTTCGATAGTTGGTTATCATTAACAAATTTGGATGATTTTGCTTTTACTATTTTCATCAAATCTGAAATAGAAATATTTGGCTTTAGTCCTAGAAGGCAATGCACGTGATCTTCAACTCCATTTACAATGATAGTTTTGCATCCTGTTTCATTAATAAGATTACCAATTACACCAAGCAATTTTGATCTCCATTCTTCTGAAATTATAGCATCTCGGTATTTTACAGCAAAAACAACCTGTATATAAATTTGATAATAAGTATTTGCCATCTTGAATGATTTTTTAGATGCAAAGTAAATCATTATTGTAGGACAATTTACTTATTTGTAATATTTAACTTTCTTATTTTGATTATATGAATCGTTCCTACGGAACTTTTTGGCGTACCATATTTAATAATCAACGGATTAAAATCCGTTGCTACAATATGAATTGTTCCTACGGAACTTCTAACTCATTCTATAAAGAGCCATTGACTCGATCTATACTGTAGGGCTTTCTTTTTTGATTTTATGAATCGTTCCTACGGAACTTTTGGCGTACCATATTTTCATAATCAACGGATTAAAATCCGTTGCTACAATATGAATTGTTCCTACGGAACTTCTAACTCGTTCTATAAAGAGCCATTGACTCGATCTATACTGTAGGGCTTTCTTTTTTGATTTTATGAATTGTTTCTACGGAACTTTTGGCGTACCATATTTTCATAATCAACGGATTAAAATCCGTTGCTACAATATGAATTGTTCCTACGGAACTTCTAATTCGTTCTATAAAGAGCCATTGGCTCGATTTATATTTTAGGGCCGGGTTTAATCCGGTTATAGAATATCAATAATTTAAAAACAAGAGAGATATATAAATTGTTCCTACAGAACTTTTTAATTCGTTCTATAAAGAGCCATTGGCTCGATATATACTGTAGGGCCGGATTTTAATCCGGTTACAGAATATCCAATAATTTGGAGAGCCATAGGCTTGGTTCATAATTATCTATCCAAATTAAAAAAACCACGTTGCCACAAAAATAGCTGTAATCACACAGATTAAATCAACTAAAAGCATTGTACCTAAAGCATAACGGGTGTTTTTGATATTTACAGAACCAAAGTAAACCGCAATAACATAAAAAGTGCTTTCTGCACTGCATTGAAAAATACTGCTCAATCTCGCTGTAAGAGAATCTGCGCCAAAGGTATTCATAGAATCGATAAGGAATCCTCTTGATCCAGCAGAACTAAACGGGCGCAGCATTGCAACCGGAAGTGCATTTGTAATTTCTTTGCTTACCCCCATATTAGAGAAAACAAAAGCAATACCATCACTGATAATTTCAAATAAACCACTGTTTCTGAAAAGGGAGATAGCCACAAGCATTCCTAAAACATAAGGAAAGATTGTAACTCCGGTTTTAACACCATTATTTGCACCTACCACAAAGCTTTCAAAAACAGTTGTATTAGCATCAGTAAATTTTTTCTCATGAATGAAAGAAAAAATCAAAGTAAAAGCAATAATCGCAATCAATATTAATGCAGAAAGATTTGAAGTAAAAAGGTTTTTACCGATTAAATCCAAATGGTTTACATACATCAACAAACCAATAATCCCGGCAATTAAGACCATTAAGGCAATAACCAGTGAAGCACTTTTGAAGTTGATTTTTTGTTTGATTCCAACAATAAGAAAAGCAGCAATAGTCCCAATAAATGAAGTGATAATGCAAGGAAGCATAACATCGGCAGGATTGCTTGCATTGGCAGCAGCCCGATATCCGATAATAGAAGTAGCAATTAAGGTTAAACCAGAAGCATGTAGGCACATAAACATAATTTGCGCATCACTTGCCTTATCTTTTTCGGGATTTATTTCCTGTAAACTTTCCATCGCCTTAAGACCAAACGGAGTAGCTGCAGAGTCTAATCCTAAGAAATTAGCAGCAAAGTTTAAAGTCATGTATGAAATAGAAGGATGGTTTTTTGGTATACTTGGAAATACTTTTACAAAAACCGGACTTAGCGCTTTTGCTAATTTCCCAGACGCCCCCGATATAATTAAAAGCTCCATTAATCCGCAAAAGAAAGCCAGATAAGCAATTAGCGGCAGAATTAAATCTACCAAAGTACTTTTACAAGTAGGTAATAAACCATCAGATTTTTGAACTCCACTGTAAATTTTTACAGTTTTGTTTTTATAAACGTACGTAGTATCAGCATTTAGCGTATCACGATTGATGATTATCGTCTGATCCGGCGCTGTTTTGATGCTGTCTTTGATAAAGGCAGGAAGCTGTTCTGCATATTTTTCAGAAACCAGAATCGGATCATCTTTTTTTCCATTCAGAACATAATCCATTGTATACGTATCGGCAGTAACCAAACTAACAACAATAAAAACAATCGAAGAAATAAAAATAACTAGCCAGAATCTACTTAGTACCATAATTATATTTTTTTGTAAATGTAATTATTTCAAAATATAATGCACAAAGATTTTAATACTCAAACAGCAAGCTTTTCTATAAAAACGCTCATATTCTGCAAAAATTTATATTATTCAATACTAATTTTAGATTCTAAATAGCTTTCAAAAGGTTTGATCGCTTCAAATAGAATCTTTTTTTTGTGCGTTTCAGTTTCATTAAAAAATTGCGTTTCAATCTTAGTATGATCTTTTTTAATGGTTCTTTTCCACGTTCCAATAACTTTTCCGTTTTCTACAATTATAGGTTTAAAAATGCCATTGTTGGTAAAAGCCTTCGATTGATGCTCGAGCAAAATAGAAGCTTCACGGGTTTTATACGAAATCAAAATCTCGTCAAACGCCGGAAGAAAATGTACGCTTTCCTGATAATTTCCCATTTTCGGATTAGTTTTTCCAAACCAATAATCCTGATTATCAATGGTAATACAGTTTAATTGCAATCTAATTGCGTTAATAGTTGTTTTGCAAATTGTGGGTGAAAAACCGGACCACCAAGAGAAATCAGGTAGCGTTGCAGGTCCGTGGCTTTCAAAATAGCGCAGGGCTAATTTAGCCAGCCCTTCTTCTCTGGATAATTTATTTTTTGGTTTAGAAACCCTTTCTTCAAGCAAAGCATAAGTAATTTGTTTGCCTTTTCTCTTCCCATTGCAGACCAAACCATCAAGTTCAGCATTCATCATAATGGCAGCACTTAGAAAATCGCCACTCGAAGTTTTCTTAATATTCAGTTCCTGCATGATTTCATCACGCGTCAGATGATTATTTCCGGCTAATAGCTTTTCAATTGAAACCTTAATCTGTTCAAGCATTTTAGTATCATAACCAAATTTTTTAGCAGCCGAAATTGTCAGGGGTTTAACCTGAGGTCCTGAAATATCGAGCATCCAGTAAATATCTTCTGAAGAAACAAAATGCCAGGTCGGACGCAAAATATGGGTTCTGATGATTTTTGCCGAATTAATTGCTTCTTCTATTTCTTTTTCGGTGGCATCACAACGTGAACCAATCGCCCATTTTGCCATCGAATAATCCTGCGCCTGCATAGCGCCCAAATGATGTACAATTTCCTGAGGAGAAATTGGACTTGTTTTGTGTAACTTTTGCGAAACAAGTCTATGATGTGATATTTCCTGATAAGTCATTTTCTAAACCATTTAAATCCGAAGCGAATATTTGAACCTTTGAGACTTTGTGCCTTTGCAGCTTTGTACCTTCAAAAAACTATACATGAATAATTTCATCATCGATTAATAAATCTTCACGGCGTAAACGCAGAAAAATCTGAGCTACGGCAATCGTATCTTTTTCGCAGTATGTTACAATACGGTCAATATCTTTTTCGACATAAAAAACATGTGCGACCTGGCTTCCGTCAATATCGCCTTTTGGCGATGGTACACCTAGAATCTTTGTTAATAGTTTTAAAGAAGTAAAATGTTTGTAATCGCCAAACTTCCATAATTCGAGAGTATCCAAATGTGGAATCTCCCAGGGTTTTTTTCCAAATAAATTTAATTTGTCCGGAATAGCAATTTGATTGATAATCATTCGGCGAGCCAGAAACGGAATATCGAATTCCTTTGCATTATGTCCGCACAAAAGATGTTGTGGCTGATTAAAATGATTGTTCAGCAAATTATTAAAGTCTTTTAAAATCTTCACTTCATCGCCAAAGAACGATGTTACACGAAAATTTCGAATATCGCCTTTTATTGTAAAGTACCCAACCGAAATACAGATGATCTTTCCAAATTCAGCCCATATTCCCGCGCGGTCATAAAATTCTTCGGGCGTAAAATCATCTTTTCGCTGATATTGTGTTTTAAGATCCCAAAGCGATTGCATTTCAGCGTCAAGCAAATTAAAATTCTCTTCTTCGGGGACAGTTTCTATGTCCAGAAATAAAATGTTGTTGAGGTTTATTTTTTCGATCATATTTTTTACCACGAATTTCACGAATTTCCACTAATTGTTTGTGGGCTAAATTTACGCAAAATGGATTTATCTGCAGGAATTTTAAAAAAAAGAACGAATTTTCTCAAAAAAAAATATGAATTCGTTCTGAGGATCTTTAGAATAAGCTTTGCTGTTTTATTGGATTTTCATGTTCCAACAGCCATTTTTTACGCCATATTTCTCCGGCATAACCGGTAAGGGAGCCGTTTGTACCAATTACACGATGGCAAGGAACCACAATCCAAAGTGGATTTTTACCATTTGCAGATGCTACAGCCCGGATCGCTTTGATGTCGCCGAGCTTTTTGGTCTGATCCATATAACTAACCGTTTTTCCGTACGGAATTTCTAATAGTGATTTCCAGACTTTTTGTTGAAATTCTGTTCCTTTAGGATTTAGTTTTAGAGTAAAATCAGTTCTTTTTCCTTCAAAGTATTCATTTAACTGTAAAACAGCTTCCTGAAGCACTTCTGGTACAACAGCAGAAATTTCTCCTTCTTTCATAACCGAAATAACCGAAATGCCATCTTCATCACCAGTTATTGTAGTGATTCCAAGGGGAGAATTAATGTAAACTGTTTCCATAGATTTACCGTAAGCGTTTACGCAAAGTTCGCAAATTTTTCTTAAGCATATAAGTTATTTAAGTTCTGCGGTTATTTTTTAAACTAACTTACAGTTTAATAATTTTGAAGTTGAAATTTATAGTTTAAAACAGTTTCAACTTTTTCACTTGAAAGAACCTTTTTGATATTTGATTTTTCAGAACTGAATTTTGGTAATTTTAAGTTTAGATCAAGTGCTTTTTGTGTATAATATACTTCTCGGGTTGGATGAAATGGCGCTACAGCATTAAAAATTTCATTCCATTTTGACTGGTTAATGATTTCCAGAATCACTCCAATACAATCATTTTGATGAATCAGATTAACAGGTGCGTCCGGATTTTCAAGATTTTCTTTTCCGGACAAATGCTTAACCGGCTGACGATCTTCACCAATTAATCCTCCAAAGCGAATAACAGTAGTATTGAAAGCTGAATTGTTTTGCAAAACTGCTTCTGCCAAAACAAGTTGTTTGCCGCTTTCTGTGTCGGGGTTTGGATTTGTTTTTTCTGTGATTAATCCGTTTTCATTTCCATAAACAGAAGTTGAACTTACAAAAAGTACTTTTTTGACACTGGACTTTTCTATAAAGGGAATCAAATTGGTGATTTTTTCGACAAAAACTTTCTTTTCTGTATCCGGATTATTTCCGCGTAGTTTAGGCGGAATATCTATTATAAGTATATCGCTTTCTGCTAAGAAATCATTTATAGTTTCAGAAACACTTTCGCTTTCAAGCGTAACCAAAAACGGATTTATTTTAAAGCTTTCCAAAATTGAAAGTTTGTTTTCTGATGTTGTTGAACCTTTTACAAAATTTCCTTCTGCGATTAATTTCTTCGCCAAAGGCAAACCTAGCCAGCCACAGCCGAGTATACTAATTTTTTTCATTTCATTTTTTAAGGTTCAAGCGTCAGAAACACAAGATTGTTCACAAATTGCGAGATTAAATCTTTACAAAGTTAGGGTAAATCGAACTTTATCTTTGCCCTTTGCACCAATTCTGTGGTAAAATTTTATAGCTCTTTCGTTAAATTGAGGAGTTTGCCATTGAATATTTACACAGTCTTTTTCTATTGCAATTTGTTTTAGTTTCTCAATTAAAATTTCTCCAATTCCAAAACTTCTTACTTCCTCTTCCAAAAACAAGCAATCCATATGCATAAAACCGGCCGCATCCCAGGTTGAGTAATCAAAAGTATAAGAAACATATCCAACAATTGTTTCATTTGCAGCAACAACCAGACAATGCAATTTTGGATTCTCCTCAAACAATGCTTTTTTTAGCCTTTTTTCCTTTCCTTCCGGAGAAAAATCCGCTTTTTCATATTCAGCATGCTTTTGGCATAAAACAATCAATTTGGGTAAATCTAACGGTTCACAATTTCTTATTGAATATTCCATTGAAGATTGATTTCGGTTTGCAAAAAGGTGATAAAGTGGTGAAAATAATTCGGGTAATGTTGATTTTCCCGAACGGCAATAAAATGTTTTCGTTTCAAACCGTTTTTACCAATCTTAATTGCTTTTATGGGACTGGTTTTTAAATGTGGGAGCAAAGCCCATTTTGCCATCGACATGACACCCATATCGGCTTTGACCATTTCTAGTGAAGCTTCTGTTAATGGCATGGGCGTTATTTTTTTTGGAGTGACTTTGGCAGGCGCCAAAACAAACTGATGAATCGTAACCGTTTCCATCGGAAGTGAGTGAATCAGTAAATGTTCATTGATAAAATCCTCTGCAACTACATATTTTTTATCTGCCCAGGAATGATTTTCAGAAACAACCATAACGACTTCATCCTGAAAAAGCTCCGTATACCTGATATTGGTGTCTTTTATCTGGTCGCTTACAATGGCAATGTCAATTACATTTTCTAATAACTTTTGTAAAGGAATATGTGTAGCTTCTGCCACAATTTTTAATTCAACATTGGGATACAAAAGATGGAATTGTTTTAAAACCGAAGGAAGCCAGTGATAACTTGAGAAACATTCGGTACTAATTCTGATTTCACCATATTCACCAAAAACCATTTGTTTGATCTGAGTTTCGGTTTCAGAAAGCTTCTCCAGAATTTCGTTGGCGGTTTCGTAGATTTTTACTCCGGCCTGTGTTAAGACCAGCTTTTTGTTCATTCGCAGGAAAATAGCCGTTCCCAATTGATATTCAGCTTCTTTAAGCTGATGACTCAAAGCCGATTGTGTCAAATGAAGTTTGTCTATTGCTTTGGTAATGCTTCCTTCTTCGACTATAGCTTTTATCAATCGTAAATGTCGTATTTCCATTTTTTGAGAATTAGTATACAAAGGAACAAAATTTTAAGTTGCTTTTTCTATGAAAAAAAGTAATGAAATTGATGAATTCTTTTCGTTTTTATCACGCTTTGGGTTATGCTACTTTTGAAAAAGCAAAATGATAAAACCTTAATTAAAAATGGAAGCACAAATTAAACATTATGAAAATAAACTGGCATTTGAAATGGATCCTTCTGATTTGTTTGATGCCTTAAACAATGGGGAAAAAGTAGTAGTTATAGATGCCCGAAAAGCATTTGGTTTTGAAGCAGAGCATATTCCAACGGCGATTAATATTCCGCATCGTGAAATGACTTCTGAAAGTACAAAACATCTTGATAAAGAAATTTTATATGTCACTTATTGCGACGGAATTGGCTGTAATGCTTCGACAAGAGGCGCGCTGAATATGACAAAACTAGGCTTTAATGTAAAAGAGTTAATTGGCGGAATAGAGTGGTGGAAGTTTGACGGTTATGCCACTGAAGGCACAAATGGTGTTAAAGCAGGATTAAAAATAGAATGTACCTGTTAATGAAAAATGGCAAACTTTTAATTAGAAAGTTTGCCATTTTTTATCTTTAGTACTATTATTCAGGTTGAACAGTTGGTTTCAAACTGTCTTTGACAATTACTGCGCTGTCTTTTACCGGTACCGCTTCAATAGTTGTTTTGAGAGGTGCGGTATATCTCTTTATTTTCTGTTGAATCAAAACAGCATCATTTAAAACAAAAGGTGTAGGCATCATCCATTCACTTCTAGGCTTGATGTTAAACAGCGGATTTGTCATTAAATCAAAAGAACTTTCAATAAGGTCCATATCAAAAACAGATGATTTATTGATATAGAAATCCAAAACAAGAGGTTCATTGCCAACTACATAATAACATAAAATTTTTATATCATCACGTTCCAGACGATTTGATTTTTGCCCCGAAGTTTCTACTCCGTTAGCCTTAAAGTTGTAAAACGTCATTTTTGGATTAGCATAAATATCGTAACGATTCACTTTTCGGTTTGGTGTGATTTTTATTTTTAAATATCTGTTATTGCCTACAACACTGTCTTTTATAAAAGTTATAGTTGGTTTTGGAACATCAACTTTGGGTGCAATGGCACTGTAACTAAAAGTTGAGTTGTATTTGCTGGCAATCGGAAGTCCGTTTAGGCCAACTGCTTTCTGGTTCATTTGTCCCAGATAAGATTTTGTCCAGTCATCAAGGTTTGTGTCATAAGTAGTCCAGACTGCCGAATCGTTATCAGCATTATAAACATACAATAAACTGTTAGATTTAGCTTTTCCTTGTTCATAACCGGAATGAATACCTGCGTACACAAAAAAGCCAATTGAAATAACAAAGAACAGCATCGTCCAGACTCCTTTTTTAGAAAATGCCCCAAATACCGGGAGCAGTAATCCAAAAAGCAAAACAGTAAGGGCGGCGCTTCCAAAAAGTATTTTTAAACCCAACCCAACCGGGAACATTACAATAAATGGTGCAACAATTGCCAAAGCAGGAATGCTGAATAGTAAATTCAGCCCTAAGCTGTAATGTTGCGTGATGACGAAAATTCCAAATAAGAATATCCCAAAGTAAACCGGAATAATCAAAAATCCTGCTCCGGCCAGGCTATTGGCCAAATAAGCATTAATAATTATCCAAAGTAACAAAGGGGCTACGAAATGATTCATCGTAATTTTTCCTTCTGAAAAATGATGATAAAAAGCAAAACAAATCGCAATGCTTAGTGTTACGAAAGCTCCAATGTAGGCATGCCCGTTATAAGTGAATCCGTTTAAAAAATCAGAATATTGCGGATATATTTCCCCAATAATTTTCCATCCTAAAAAGGTAACCAGCCCTGCTATTATAATTGATCCCAAAAACGGAACAAATCCTCTGAAAATTTCTCTGAAGCTGATTACGCGTTTTACTTTTCCGATGAAAATAAAAACAATTAATAATCCTAAGGCAACAAAAGTCATTGGGGCAACCCATTCAAAAGGATAACTTATAAAATATCCAAAGGGGGCATTAAAATATACATTGTCTTTTGTACTTGCTGTTGAATTTAAATCAATATTCGAGAAATACTTCATTAAAGGCATCAGGTAAGTTCCCTGATGCGTAAGTGTAGTTTTGTTTAAATGCTGAATATCATCTTGTTGAGTGTGATAATTAAAGTGCCCGTCGATAAAAGCAAAATTAAAACCCTGAATATTTCCCTGTTCCCTGAAAACGGTCAGATCGGTATCATTAGGGAGCATTTTGTAAATGCTGTACATCAATGAATTTGAAACCGGAAATTTAGTTTTTGCGTTCGCAAATTCCTTTACAAGAGCTTCGTTTCCTTTGTTGGTTTCCATGAGCATATAACTCGGCCCAGAAGAACCTCTGGCTTCAAAATTTAAAACCAAACCAACATCTTTAGCCCACGGATGTTTGTTTACAAAAAGAGCCGCACCGTTTAATCCTAATTCTTCTGCATCAGAAAAGAGAATAATAATGTCATTTTTGTGAGGTTGGTTTGAATATAAAAAAGCACGGACACCTTCTAGAATGGTTGCAACTCCGGAGGCGTCATCACTTGCTCCTTTAGAAAATGAGTGTGGGGCACTATCATAATGGGAAAGAAGCAAAAGTGCTTTTGAGTTATCAGATCCTTTTATCCGCGCGAGAATGTTTTTTGATTTTACCAATAAACCCTTGTCATTAAGTGTAAAACCTTCCTGAACAGAAGTTTCTAAACCAATTCGGTTTAGCTCAAGTTTAAGATAATTGGCAACCAGTTCATGATTTGTCGAACCTACAAAATGGGGCTTTTGCGATATGATTCTGACTTGGTTAAATGCTCTCTCTGTCGAAAATTCTGCCAGCGCTTCCTCATTTTTAGAAACCCACTGAGGCATCATTGTTGCGTATATTATACCCAAAATGGCAATAACGCATAGAAAAGCTAGTATTGAAGTAGGATTTTTTTTCATAGCCGAAATATACTAAATTTCTTTTTTCACAAGCATAAAATAATCATTGTCCAAAGACCGGTATCCCTGGTCGTAAAGGAAATAATAAGTGTTGCCTGTTTTGGTCTGCAAAATATTAGTAAAAAAATCAAAATCAAAGCCTTTGTTGACCATTTTTTCTCGTGTTGCCTTTGATTTTCCTTCCGTATTCAGCTCAGACAAAATACGGTAATTTTTGCGTAATTTATTATTTACATTTCGCATGAAATTATTGCTGTCCTTATTTATTTTGTTGTTGTAGGCGTTTCTGCAGCTGTCCGAACAGAACTTTTTATCTTCACGGCCTACAATTTTTTCTGCACACTCAAGGCATGTTTTCATTTCTCTATTTTTTTAACTTCATACAAATCATTTCTTCTGTCTTTGAGGATACGCACGCTTCCATGCTCGTGAAGATGTTTAAGTAAATTCAAATCCACATCAACGATCAGAGTCATTTCAGTATTTGGAGTTGCTTCTGCTTTTATCCCATTACTAGGAAAAGCAAAATCTGATGGTGTAAAAACGGAAGCTTGTGCATACTGAATGTCCATGTTATTCACTTTTGGCAAATTGCCCACACAACCCGCAATAGCAACATAGCATTCATTTTCTATAGCTCTTGCCTGAGAACAATGTTTTACACGCGTATAAGCATTTTGGGTATCTGTCAGAAACGGAACAAAGAGAATGTTCATCCCTTCGTTTGCCATAATTCGTGAAAGTTCCGGGAATTCGACATCATAACAAATCAGAATTCCGATTTTGCCACAATCAGTATCAAAGGTCTTAAATTCAGAGCCACCTTTCATTCCCCAATGTTGAACTTCGTTGGGAGTTACATGTATTTTGGTATACATTTCAGAAGTTCCGTCTCTTTTGCATAAAAAACCAACATTGTATAGATTATTGTTTTCCAAATAAGGCATGCTTCCGGTAATGATATTGATATTGTACGATATAGCAAATTCCTGAAAGCGTTTTCTAATTGGTTCAGAATATCGGGCAAGTTCTCTAATGGCTTCAGCTTCTGATAAATGGTTGTAATCTGCCATTAAAGGTGCTATAAAAAGTTCCGGAAACAAGGCAAAGTCACTTCCATAACCAGAAACCACATCAATAAAAAATTCAGCTTGCTCGAACAGCGCTTCAATATTATTAAGCTGGCGCATCTGCCATTGGATTAATCCTAAGCGTATAACACTTTTTTGATTAATAAGTGACGGACTATCATCATAATACACATTGTTCCATTCTAACAGAACAGCAAATTCCTTAGATTCTTCATCACCTTCCAAATAATTTTTGATGATTCGTAAAACGTGGAAATCGTTACTTAACTGAAAAGAAAGTACGGGATCATGTAATTCTTTATGTTTTACCTTATCAATATAAGTTCTTGGAGTAATTCTTTTAGCATGTTGTGCATAATTCGGAATTCTCCCTGCAAAGACTATCGCTTTGAGGTTTAATTGCTCGCAAAGTTCTTTCCTGGCATCGTATAAACGACGTCCGAGACGTAAACCGCGATAGTGAGGATGAATAAATACATCTATACCATATAAAATTTCTCCGTTTGGATTGTGGGTTGAAAAAGTATAATTTCCAACGACCTGATTATAATTATGTTTTTTATCGACAAATTTCTCATCGACAATTAAAGACAATGCAGACCCTACTACGATTCCGTCAACCAATATAACAAACTGACCTTCCGGAAATATAGAAAGTAATTTTTTGATGTCATTTGATCTCCAGTAAGAGTTGGCCATTTCCGGATATGATTCGACCATTGAGTTTTTTAATTGCTTGTAATCGTCAAATTCCAGATTACGTAATTCGACTTTATTGATTTGTGCCTGCATATATTTGTAAGATTTATCTCAAATATACAAAAAAGATTTCCCATTTACAAACGCTTACAAGTAATTACAATCGAAAGTAAATAGTTTGTAACCGCATATTTTTAGATTACTCCGCATCTTTGCCAAGTCGAATTTGATAAACAAATTCATTTTATAACCATTTAAATAAATATATGCCATGAATGCAATGAAAAACAGAGTACAATTAATCGGAAATGTAGGGAACGAACCAGAAATCAAAACCTTAGACAACGGAAGAAAACTGGCTCATATAACTATCGCCACAAACGAAAGATATACTAATGATAAAGGAGAGAAGGTGGAACAAACAGAATGGCACCGTGTTACAGCCTGGGGAAAAACGGCTGAGATTATCGAAAAGTATGTTGTAAAAGGAAAAGAAGTCGCAATAGATGGAAAACTAACACACAGGAGTTATGATAAAAACGGAGAAAAGAGATTTATTACAGAAGTTGTTGTAAATGAAATTTTGCTGCTGAGTAAATAGATTTCATTTGATTAGTAAGTCCGACAGGTTTTTAAACCTGTCGGACTTTATTTTCCGGTAACTGATCGTTTTACAAAATCGAAGCACCATTGATATCAGTAGTAAGTACTTCACTCATATAATCAAAAAAAGGCCTCATATCTTTAAATGCATTTAAGGCTTGTTCCAGAAAAAGCGGGCTCAATACTTCATCATCTGTAAATTTTTTTATGACTAAAAATTGTTTGAAACGAAGCAAATCAATAGCAGGATGATTTACATCAAAACCTTTTGGAGCTGTTTTGAGCTGTTCGCCCTGCAAAGTTCCAAAGCTGTTGACAAAAGATTTTGAGTTCAATATTTTTTCAAAGGTTTCAGGATCATGAGCAAATTCTGCTCTTATTCTTTTTAAATCTCCAGCATTTGGACCCCAAAAACCGCCGGCAAAAAAACTATTTCCTTTTTCTAAATGAAAATAATATCCACCTCGTCTTGCTGCTGTTGCGCGCGTGTAGCTGCCTCCCCAAAAAGTCTTAAAAGGGGTTTTGTCTTTTGAAAAACGAATGTCCCGATAAATGCGGTAAACGCTTTTTTTTCCTGTAGCCGTTTCCAGAACATCGGTTTTTGATAATTCCTGCAGCAGGGCTCCGGCAAAAGTTTCAATATCATTTAATTCGACCAGATATTTTGACTTATTTTCTTCAAACCAGATCTTGTTATTATTTTCTTTAAGCTTAGATAAAAACTCGAGACTGGATTTAGGTATAATTGGGTGTTTCATAATTTTTTTAATTGTAAAAGCTGCATTTTAAATAAAAACCCACCTGATTTCTCGGTGGGTTTTCTATATGGGTTTTATGCCGTTTTTTTGAATAAATCAAACATAGGACAGCGTGAGCAGCGCTTTTTTTCGCTTTTCTTATATTTCTCACAGCAAGAAGATTTACAGTTTTCAATCTTCTTAATTTTGTCAAGGATTTCCTTTTTTTTCTTTTTATCCTTTTTTTTGTCTTTGTCCTTAACTTTATCTTTCTTGCTCACAGTTGATCTCAATTATAAAACTGAGACAAATATAAAACGAATAAAGTTATTTTTATGTATTCTAAATAAACTTTAACTATTTTTATTTTGGATTAATAGCAATAGAACTTGTAACAGTTAATTGCTGAATATCACGATCAAACAAGTAAAGTCCACCTTTATCTTCACCAATCAGGTTAATTTTATCAAGGATAGATTTTGCTGTCGCCTCTTCTTCAATTTGTTCAGATACATACCATTGCAAGAAATTGTGTGTAGCGTAATCTTTTTCAGAAAAAGTGATGTGTACTAGCTCATTGATAGATTCTGATACAAAAATTTCATGCTTATAAAGTTCTTCAAACATTTCTTTGAATGTAGAATAGGTAATTCTTGGGGCTTTAAGATCTGTAATTTGTGCATGTCCGCCGCGCTCGTTTACATACTTTACTAATTTAAGCATGTGTGCACGTTCTTCGTCTGACTGTGTATACATAAATTGAGCGATTCCTTCCAATCCGTGTACTTCTGCCCAACAAGCCATTGATAAATAAGTTTGTGATGACTCAGCTTCAATTCTGATTTGCTTGTTTAATGCTGCTTCTATATTTTTTGATAACATAATCTTGAGTTTTTTGTAAAGTTAAAAAAAATTAAGGAATTAAGACTTCAGTTATCTGCTATTGTAAGCAATTCAGATTCAGACTAAATACAATGAAAATAGCCAAAATGTACTTTCCGTTAGAAAAATCACGTGGTTTTTGACAACAAAAAAGCCCTGAAAGAAATTCCTTCAGGGCAATTTTCATTAAAAAAACTGTAAACTATTTTACTCTAAAAGTAACTCTGCGAGCTAATCTTCTAGCTTCTTCAGAATCTTTTGCGATAGATGTATCAGCTCCCTCAGCCACAACATTTATTCTTGAAGATGCAATACCAGCTTTTTCTAAGATGGTTTTTACATTGTTTGCTCTTGCAAGAGATAATTTTTGATTGTACTCTGATTTTCCAACCTGATCAGCATATCCTAACAAATCAACAGATGAAGATGGATTGTTTTTTAAGTAAGTTAAAACAACATCTAAAGCTGCAGTAGATGTTTCAGCAGGAGTTGACTTGTTGAAGTCAAAATAAACGCTGAAATACTTGTCGTTGATCATGTTTTTAATTAGATCTTTTTCAGCAGGTGCAGGAGCGGCAACTTGTTTTTCTACAACAGCTGGTTTTCTGTCACCTATTGTTTTAATCTGATTTTCAAGATCGGCAATTTTGTTGTCATATGCTGCAAGATCAAGATTCTCAGAAATTACAGTCCAGTCAGCATGTTTAGTGTTTTTACCTAAATAAACATTTAATCCAACAGTACCATTAAAAATTAATCCAGAGTAACCTCTGTTTTGAGGTAGGTAAGCTCCGTCAAATGCACGATCTTGCGATGCATTAAAGATTGTAGAGAAATCTCCAGTTAAAGCAAGTCTGTTTGATAATTTTATTTGTCCGGTTACACCAGCAATAAAGTTACCCATTTCGTCTGCTCCTCTAAAATTGTCATTTCTTAATTGAGAGTAACCAAAACCAGCATGTCCTAATAATCCAATAGTATTAGTCCATGTTTCAAAATTCATGATACGCCCTAAGTTAGCAACAGCTTGTAAATCTACTCTGTAGTATTTTGAATCAAAATCTAAAGAGTTGTTTTTACTAGTTAAACTGTTATAACCGAAATCAGCTTTTAAACCGAATTTGTTATTGAACATGTAACGTACTCCTAAATCGCCAACCCACGGACTTGGGGTACTTGTAAAGTAACCGTCTGAAAATGGTTTTTGAGGTTTGTTTACACCAGCAGCAAATTCTATAGACCATTTATTAAAATTGTCAGAAGCTGTTTTCTCGCTTTGTGCATTTACGTTTGCAAATGCAAGTGAAAACATTAATAAACTTGCGAATTTTTTCATTTTTTTTAAAATTTAAATTTTCGCAAACCAACAATTATTTGAAGGTTTTTTCTTCCACTTTAAGCCATAAATATAACAGAATAAGACAAGTGCATTAAGATAAATACTACAATAAAACAACTGATTGAAAATGAGTGTCTTAGAAAATAAGCAATTTGTTTATTATTTTTAAAGATTTAATCATATCCGTCAGTAAACTTACGCATCGTGTATTGTTTCGTCTTTGTATCGAAATATCCTAAGATGAAATGATCTTTAAATTTCATTATATTTTCCAGAGAAACTTCTTTGTGGCTGTCCATGAATAAATAAATTTTATCTAAGGCAAGCGGCTGCTGTTCTTCTGTAGTAAACTCTAATGCTTTGTTCCAGATTGTTTCAAAAAAAATGCTTTTTGTCATTGTGATTGGATAAAATCCATCAAAACCCTGATCTATTAGCTGTTGTCCTCCAATGGTAATAAAAAGATTTTTTTTGCTTTTAAAAACGGATACGCCAATATCTGAAGAAGATAACTGCTGTAGAAATTTAGCTGTGTTTTTTAATTCTGTGGGTTTAAAATTATCTCTTTGAATCAATAATGGAGAATTTTTAAAGCGAATAGTGTCGTTTTTTGAAACCGTAATACTTTTCATCACGGTTTCAGAATCGAGTTTTTTTACATCCAGCAAAAGTTCATATGCATTTGTATTAACCTGAAAGAGTTTGTTTTCATGATAGTAAGAGTTAGAAGATTTGCTAACTTTTTTACTAACCGGCTGCAAAAAATTTTGCTCTTTTATTTGAAGATTGCTAAGGTTTATGTCAAACAATTGCGTTTTTTTCAGGCTGTGGTCCAAAGTCAAAATTAACCGGTTGCTTAACAAGTACAATTTAGTTTTGCCAACGACTTTCGACAATGGGTTATATTCACCCGGTTCCATTTTCTCAATAGGATAATCCTTAAGAATCTGATTAAAAGACTTTGGCTGTGTTTTTCTGTCCTGAAACTTAAAAGAAGTAAAATCAAGTATTTTTTCCTCAACAATTCCGTTTTTAAAGACGTAAAGAATAAGCGCAGGTGCAGATTTGTGTTGTGTCAGCAGATTAAAAGTATTGTCTTTTTGAAATGAAGTCACAATAAACTCACTGGAAACAGCATATTCAAATTTTAAGGCTTTTGATGTTTTGGTTTCAAAATAATATTTGACAATTATAATATCTTTTGATATTTCTGAATACCAATATAAAGTGGGATTCCCGTCTTCGCTGAAACTATACCCCATCAGCGATCTGTTTTTATATTCTACCTGACCGGTAAACTGATCTGTAAGGAATAAGGCACTATTATACTTTAAAATGGTGAAATTTTCCTGAGATGTTATAAAAGCAATAACTTCATGAGTTACTGTGTTTTCAAAGTTTAAAATCTGATCAGATTCTTTTGGGTTTTTAATGTCTAACGGATAAGTAGTAACTATTGTCTGACCCAAGAGGACAGAATTGTAAATTACGGCTAAAAACAGAAATATTTTCCTCATATTTTTTAAAGAATAAAATCAATCAAAATTAGCGCCCGAATTCTGTTTACGAATTCATCAGTTCCTGAAAGCAATCTACAAACTGGCCTAAATGTAAACCATCCATCAGGCCGTGGTGTACAAAAACAGCCATTGAAATAGTTCTTTTTCCGGTTTCACCTGTAACCATTTTTCCGAAAGAAATTTTAGGACAGCTATCGGGATACGTAAAACTACGCGCATGTGTAAGCGATGTAAAATTTAGCCACGGAATTGCAGAAAAGTGAATAACATTATCGTCATTAAATTCTCTTGTAAAAAGTCCGGTAGTGTTTTGAATACGTTCAATTTCTGCTGAAGCATTTTGTTCAAAAATCTTCAAATCAGGATTGTATTCAATCAATGAAAATCCAAAAGTACCATCTTCCCTCCCAATCGTTGCCGAAGCATCGACACGATTATTGATATAAATTTTATCTTCTGAAATTCTGTACTTAAAATTTTCAATCGTATTTACAGCAACCAACGTTTTATGCAAATAATAGATAAAAAAAGAAACATTCAGGCTTTTTGCTGTTTGATACGCTTTTGTACAATCAATTTCTATTGTTGCTCCAAAAAAAGGCTCTTCCATTTGTCTGAAATGAGCAAAATGTTCTTTTCTGTTCCAGTTTTCTAAATCTAAAAGTGTTTTCATTACGTTAAATTATGGATCACTTCTGTGATTTTTTCAAATGAACTAAAATGTTCATGTTCTACTTTATGACTAATTTTTTCGTGTTCCCAAGTAGTGTGAAATGGAATATGAACAGCATAACCTCCAATTCCTAAAACCGGTAAAACATCTGATTTTAAAGAATTTCCAATCATTAAAAATTCATCAGGCTGAATGTCCAGACGACCAATGAGTTTTTGATAATCAATTTCCTGTTTGTCTGACATCACTTCGATATGGTGAAAATAATGACCCAATCCTGAACGATGCAGTTTGCTGTGCTGATCTTTTAAATCACCTTTTGTCGCAACAACCAATTTGTATTTTCCGTGCAAAGCCTGAAGTGTTTCTTCGATACCGTCAAGAAGTTCGATTGGTTTTTCTAGTAATTCCTTTCCATACTGAATGATTTTTTCAATTACTTCGACCGGAATTGTATTATTTGAAATATTCATTGCAGCTTCAATCATAGAAAGAATATATCCTTTGATTCCGTAGCCATAAAGCGGTAAATTTTCGATTTCTATTTTGAATAATTCCTGAGAAATACCCTGATGTGAAAGATAATCTTCCATCAAGGCACAGAATTTATGCTCGGTTTCCTGAAAATAAGGTTCATTTACAAATAAGGTGTCATCTGCATCAAATGCAATTACTTTAAGATTTGGAATTTTGCTTTTATGTAACATAATGTTTTTGTTTCAAGTTTGAGGTTTTTGCCACGAATTTCACGAATCTTCACTAATTTTTAAAGATAAGATTATTTATTTTAGAATAAATCTGCCCAATCTGCTCAATCTGCGTGAGAATATTTGCCACCGAATTTCACGAATTATTTATGCAATCGACGAGCCAAAATTTTATTTAGAAAACAGTTGCTTTAGAGAAATCGTCTTATCATAAAAAGTAATTCTGATTCCGAAAAGTAAAATGATGCCGCCAAAAACCATTTGTAAAGTTATTCGTTCTTCTAAAAACAACCAAGCTAATATTGAAGTAATTACAGCCTGACTTAATAAACTTAACGAAACTCTTGTGGCGCGCATGTGTTGTGTGGCATAACTAATCGAGAGCCAGGCACACAATTGGCAAATTACAGCCTGTAGCAATAGGACAAACCAACCGGTATTTGAAAATCCGGTAAAGGGTTCGTTTAGTAAATAACAAAGGATTCCCAGATAAATACTTGAAGCAAGTAAACTGATAGTCATAAACGACAAAACATCAACCTGAGATAAAACATTTTTGCCGACCAGAAGATATATCGAGTACAGAATTCCTGATAAAACTGCGAAGAGAAAAGCCTGATTGAAATTCAATTCGATAAAAAAACCGAAACCTACCAATGTTACCATACCCAATAAGGCAACTAGAGTTCCAATCCAGAAATTGATTGCCGGTTTTGATTTTAAAAATAAAAATGAGCCAATTCCAACCCAAAGTGGTGACAAATTCGTCAGCAACGAAGCCTGAGTCGCGCTTGAATCCTGAATGGCGATATTCCAAACTGCAACATCTGAGGCAAATAAAATACCGCAAAGCATAGCCAAAAGCAAGAATTTTGTTTTTGGGAGTTTGAAGTTTTTCGTCAAAATTACATATGGTAAAAGTAAAATGAAAGCAAAAAACATTCGATAAAAAGCAGAAATTAATCCTGGGGCTAGTTTCAGTTTAACCAATATAGGGAAGATAGAAATACAAAGTATTCCGCATATTAAGGCTAATCTTGGTTTGGTGAGTTTCATAGGATAACAAATGTCTTATTTTTTCTCTTATTTAAAAAGAAATATAGGCCAACAAGAGATAAAATGTGCCTAATGACACAACTGCAGATTTTAATTTTTGATTCGTTTCCTGCAAGGTTTTTTTAACCTTGTAGGTATGCAATATATCTAAAAAACCTGCAAGGTTGAATAAACCTTACAGGAATTATTAATACTACGCATTCATGATTTTCTTGCAGGCATTATTAATTTCCAGATCAGAAAAAGAACCAATCGTATCTGCCAACATTTTACTTGTCCTGATACAACTTATCATTTTGATTCTAAAATCTTGATAATCGCCCATTTCGGTTAGTAGAAGTGCCTCAAATATTTCGGACAAATACTCTGGTTGATCTCTAAAATCATCTTCAAACCAAAGGTCTGAAAGAAATTTTGCCATTGCTGTCAATACAGCCGTTTCTGGTGTTTTTTGATTTTCTGTTTGCATATTAGAAAATATTAGATACACGAATACCACGCTTAAGGTGTGCAAACATTCCAAGGAATAATTTTAGGCGGTTTCCCGTTCCCTTCACCATGACGTGGTATACGCTTATGTTAACTTAAATAAGTTTAAGGATTTCTCCTTGGTAGTAATGTTTGCAAGACAAACGTACAACTAAAAAATTAAAGTATGTAAGAAAAATACTTTTGTTTTTTCCTGCAAGGTTTTTTTCAACCTTGTAGGTATTCCAATATATTTAAACCTACAAGGTTGAAAAAAACCTTGCAGGAGACTGAGTACAAAAAATAATAAAAGGATTAATTTACCGTTTCGCCATTCGGAGCATCAGCATCCGGATTGATGAAGACTAATTTTCCTTCGGCATTTGTTGTCATCAAAATCATTCCCTGACTTTCAACTCCGCGCAAAGCTCTTGGAGCTAAATTTGCTAATACAGAAACACGTTTTCCGATAATTTCTTCCGGCGAAAAGCTTTCAGCAATTCCAGAAACAATAGTACGAACGTCAATTCCGGTATCTACTTTAAGAACCAGAAGTTTGTTTGCTTTTGGCATTTTCTCAGCCTCAAGAATAGTTCCTACACGAATGTCCACTTTAGCGAAATCTTCAAACTGAATTAACTCTTTTTGTGGTTCCGGTTGTTTGTTTTCTGCAAGATTAGCGGTTTTTGTAGCTTCCAATTTATCTATTTGTTTTTGTATTTCTTCGTCTTCAATTTTAGCGAAAAGCAATTCTGCTTCACCAATTTTATGTTCCTGCGGAAACAAATTCCAATCCTGAAAATCCAAATTCCAACTTAAGTTGTCGATGTTTAGAATTTTAGAAAGTTTTTTTGCAGTAAAAGGTAAAAACGGTTCGGCCAAAACGCTTAAAGCAGCCGCAATTTGCAATGCCACATACATTTGAGTTTTTACACGTTCCGGATTGTCTTTCATTACTTTCCAAGGCTCTTCATCAGCAAGATATTTATTTCCTAAACGTGCTACATTCATCAATTCGCCCAAAGCTTCACGGAACCTGTAACGTTCTACCGAACTGGAAATCACGGCCGGATACGCTTTTAATTCGGCTAACGTTTGTTCGTCAACTTCTGAAAATTCGTTTGGTGCCGGAATAATTCCTTCGTAATATTTGTTGGTTAAAACCACAACACGATTAATGAAATTTCCAAAAATAGCAACCAATTCGTTGTTGTTTCTAGCCTGAAAATCTTTCCAGGTAAAATCGTTATCTTTTGTTTCCGGTGCGTTTGATGTTAAAGCATAACGCAAAACGTCTTGTTTCTCCGGAAATTCTTCTAAATATTCGTGTAACCAGACTGCCCAGTTTTTAGAAGTTGAAAGTTTATTTCCTTCCAGATTCAAAAACTCATTTGCAGGTACATTGTCCGGTAAAATGTAGCTTCCTTCGGCTTTTAGCATCGCAGGGAAAATGATGCAGTGAAAAACAATATTATCTTTCCCGATAAAGTGAACCAGTTTCGTTTCTTCATCTTTCCAGTACGGTTCCCAGTCTTTTCCTTCGCGCGCCGCCCATTCTTTGGTAGACGAAATATACCCGATAGGCGCATCAAACCAAACATATAGTTTTTTGCCTTCGGCACCTTCAACCGGAACATCAATTCCCCAGTCAAGATCACGCGTTACCGCACGAGGTTCTAATCCACCATCAACCCATGATTTAACTTGTCCGTAAACATTAGGTTTCCAGTCGCTTTTATGTCCGACTAAAATCCATTCTGTAAGGAAATCAGTATATCTGTCTAAAGGTAAAAACCAGTGCTTTGTTGATTTTAAAATTGGAGTTTCTCCTGTAATCGTAGATTTTGGGTTAATTAAATCCGTTGCATTCAAAGTCGATCCGCATTTTTCGCACTGATCGCCGTACGCTTCCGGGTTGTCGCATTTTGGGCAAGTTCCTACTACAAAACGATCTGCCAAAAACTGATCTGCTTTTGCATCATACAATTGTTCTGTTACTTCTTCAATAAAATCACCGTTATCGTACAAAGTTCTGAAGAATTCCTGAGCCGTATCATGATGAATTTTAGCCGAAGTACGAGAATAATTATCAAATGAAATTCCGAAATCAGCAAATGATTTTCTTATAATTCCATCATATTTATCAATAACTTCTTGTGGGGTAACTCCTTCTTTTTTGGCTTTCATAGAAATTGCAACACCATGTTCATCGCTTCCGCAGATAAATGCAACATCTTTTCCTTGTAATCTTAAATATCTCGAATAAATATCTGCAGGCACGTAAACCCCAGCCAAATGCCCAATATGAATAGGTCCGTTGGTGTAAGGTAAAGCTGCCGTAATAGTATATCTCTTTGGATTTTGTATCATAACTCAATTTTATTGAGTGCAAAAATAAGCAATAGAATTGAGATTTTGTTATTGTACGGAGATTCGCAGAGATTTTCGCAGCGATTAGTTGAATTTTTTTAATCTCGCAAAGTCGCAAAGTCGCGAAGTTTTAAATTAATGCCACAGATTAAAGGATTAAAAGGATTTTTTAATTAATCTGCTCCATCTGCTGAATCTGCGTGAAACAAAAACTTTGCGAGATTCTTTTAAGGCAATCAAATAAAAAAACTTAGCGTATCTCTGCGAAACCTTCGTGCATCTCGTGAAACAACTCCATAAAATAGAACCAGTTTAAACTACGTTTGAGACTCACAAATAAGGATATATTTTGCAACCTTTGCCCTGAAAAAAACAAAAACAATCTTATGAGCAAGACAAAACTTATCATCAATAAAAACGGATCTATAAAAATCGAAGGTGATTTTGAAATCATGGATTCAGAAGGAACAGTTTACGGACTACATGGTAGATCTGCACTAGGCCTTTGCCGTTGCGGATTATCTGCAAACAAACCTTTCTGCGATGGAGGACACCGTAATAATTTTGAACACGATTCTATTGCGTTTGACTTACCACCTATGAAAACGAATTAAGAAATCGGTTTTCTGACTTCAATAAAAAAGCTGCATTCTTTGATGCAGCTTTTTTTTTATAATTTCTGTCTAGTCCTGAAATAGCGATACACAAAAAGTATCATTATGGAAAAAGATCAAGAATTACGCTATATAAAGCGTACACAAAAAGACTACACTAT
>NZ_JAFICC010000003.1 GCF_017833415.1 Flavobacterium sp. 1355
CTTACGATTCCATTACTCTTATTCTTTTGTCTCGTTGTAAAACGAGACGGCTGTCAATTCAATATGTCTACGAACGTGTATTTCTTTTTTGTTTCACTTGTGTTTCAAAGCGGGTGCAAAACTACAATTTCTTTTTTAACCTGCAAGAAAAATTTAAAGTTTTTTTTGAAACTTTTTTTCGTCTCATCTCTTTGTTTTTCTTACCAGTCTATCAAGGAACTTTCCGTGTTTTGCGGGGTGCAAATGTAACATCCGTTTTCTAATCTCACAAGCTTTTTTGAATCTTTTTTGAAAAAATTTTTCAGTCTCAATTCGTATCGCTTGTCAGTAAATCAGGGAACGTGTGTCATTGTTGCGGGTGCAAAAGTAGCACCATTATTTACATTTGCAAGGGTTTTTATTATATTTTTTCCATGTTTTTCCACGCTTTTTCTTAACTCGCTGATAACAGATTCTTTACAATTATTATTTTTTGAATCGTTGTCAGTTTTTTCTTCATCCGGCTGATATTTCTGTATTTTAAGTCTTTTTCGAAACGACGTTTTTGCGGAATTTATAGATTTTTGCAGGAATTTGATTCATTCTGCCCATCAAGGTGCAAGGTTTGCTTCTACTTTTCATTATGAATTTTGAAAGTTCTTTTGAAAACAAGTGCCCTAGCCCCGATAGAAGTGAAAATCCTTTTGTGTCTCGTTGCTTTAACGAGACACAAAAGATTGTAGCGGATAGCGGGATTAGCTCCTTATTAAATTAAACTCCCTTTTTTAAAATTCAAATTCTAAACCAGAAGGGGCTTCGACTTCGCTCAGCCTGACAATGGGTATTTAAATCTGAAATAGGATTCGTCAACCTATTTTACTCTTATATATTGTAGTAAAGTTTTCTACTTATATATAGGTATAAAAAAAACAAACCCGACAGGTTTGAAAACTTATCGGGTTCTGCGAGATTGTACCTTATATAATAGTGGGAGATTTTACGCTATATAATAGAACATCTTATTTGTTTTGTGATTGTTCTTTTGCTTTTTGCTGCCATTTTTCTGCAAGATCATTGTAATTTATTGGATTTGCAGGCTTTTGGTTTATCAATCTTCCAGATTCAAAAGCTCTGATGAGTATTGTTTCTATCAAATAGTCTTCATTGACTTCGTAGGGTTTGTATTCGGTTTTTAAACTTATATCGAATAAATTGGCTGTAGTGTTGGACACAAATGCTTTAAAACCACTTTTTAATGTTCTGATTAATTCATAAGTAGTGACTCCGGTTTGCCTATGAACAAGCTTTACAAGAATCTGTCCCTGTTTTCGCGAAAGCTTTTTTAATCTTGCTTCAAATTCGTTATTTAGATAGTCTTCTACAATTTTAAAGTATTTTTTCTTTTCACGGTTAGTCTTTAAACGCGCCATTCCCTGATTTAAGGCTGTTAATCTATCTGCTGCCAACTTTGCATAGGGATACGTTTTATAGACTCTGTTCTGAAGAATGAGAAATTGCTTTTGAGCTTCGGGGTCCAGTTTTTCTTTAGAAATGATAATCTCTGGCAGTTCGATAGTATCATTTAAGATAGAATCGTGTTCTGTCAATATATAGCCCATTTCCTGATTTTCTTTAGGAGTAACCTGTGCTTGACTTTTAAAAGAAATCAATAATAAAACTAAAATACAGTAGGTAAATTTCATTGAGTCATAATTTAAATGTAAAATTATATATTTATATACAACTCTAATACCAAATTTATAAATTAGCGCAAAAATATTTTTATGAGCACGAATTTTATCTTAAAAGATACGTCTATAGCTTTTTTGGAAAGCTACCTTAATAACGCCTCTCCTACTGGTTACGAAAGTGAAGGCCAAAAACTTTGGATGGATTATTTAAAACCCTATGTTGATACTTTTATTACCGACACTTATGGCACTGCTGTAGGGATTATTAATCCGGAAGCGCCTTTTAAGGTTGTTATTGAAGGCCATGCTGATGAAATTTCGTGGTATGTAAACTATATTACTGAAGATGGATTATTATATGTAATTCGAAACGGTGGTTCTGATCATCAGATTGCTCCATCAAAAAGAGTTCATATTCATACCAAAAAAGGAATTGTAAATGGTGTTTTTGGATGGCCGGCAATTCATACGAGATTGCGTGATAAAGAGGAAATTCCGAAATTGAGTAATATCTTTATTGATTTAGGATGTGAAACTAAGGAACAGGTTGAAGCTCTGGGTGTGCATGTGGGATGCGTGATTACATATCCGGATGAATTTATGATTTTGAACGAAAACAAATTTGTTTGCCGCGCTATTGATAATCGTATGGGCGGTTTTATGATTGCTGAAGTAGCTCGTTTATTGCACGAGAATAAAAAGAAATTACCTTTTGGTTTGTATATCGTGAATTCTGTACAGGAAGAAATCGGTCTTCGTGGTGCGGAAATGATTGCACAAACAATTAAGCCGAATGTTGCAATTGTTACAGATGTTTGTCATGATACAACAACTCCTATGATTGACAAAAAGGTAGAAGGTGATCTTAAAATGGGTCGTGGCCCTGTTATTGCTTATGCTCCGGCAGTACAAAACAAACTACGTGATTTAATTGTTGATACAGCAATTGAGAATAAAATTCCGTTTCAGCGTCATGCAAGTTCACGCGCTACCGGTACAGATACTGATGCTTTTGCTTACAGTAATGGAGGTGTTGCATCGGCTTTGATTTCGCTGCCTTTGCGCTATATGCATACTACTGTGGAAATGGTTCAGAGGGAAGATGTTGAAAATGTGATTCAGTTAATTTATGAATCATTATTGAAAATTGAAAATAATGAGACTTTTTCTTATTTCAAATAATATTAAAAGTCAGTTCGGAGATTGAATAATATGTCTGAACTGATAAATATAACAAGCATGAAAATTCTAATTGAAAAAAGTATCATTTATTAAAATGGTGCTTTTTTTGTTTTTGATTGTATAAATAAAAAACGACCTTCTGCTCAGGAAGGTCGCTTTGTATACTAACTCGAACTTATTTAAATCTTATTTTAAATCTTTCAAAAGGGCAATAGCTTCTGTAGCATTTGATAATTGTGCATATTTTAAGGCTGTATATCCTTTTTCATTTTTATCATTTGGACGGGCTCCGCTAGCTATTAAAACTTTCATAATTTCAACTTTATTATAACGTGCAGCAGTCATTAAAGGAGACATATCGTCTGACTTTTCATTTACATTAGCTCCATATTCAATAAATTTTTTCACTACTTCAATATCTCCTTTACTAACTGCAACGTTTAGTGGAGTCGCGTCGTATGCTGCTGATACAACTTGTTCGTTTACAACTGCTGTTTTGTGAGTTGAAGCCATTGAAACATTTGCAAATGTTACTAATGCTAATCCTAAATAAATAACTGAATTTTTCATAATGGGTTTGTTTGTTAAATTGATTGATAAATATTTGATTGATGATTTTTAATTCTCTACAAATGTAAAATAAATTTTGGTATAATGTATTACAAGGTACTATGTTTTAACCAACTCTTAACATTTAATTAATAATTCCTGATTAATGTATTACAATTTTTAAATTAAACACATATAAAAGACGCTGCAAAGGTAAAAATGTTACACTAATACGAATATTTTTAAAAAATAAAACGAAAATTTTTACAAAATTAAAGCAGTAAAATTTTAGTTTTTTAACTTTACTTTAAAATTATAGGTAAAAAAGGATGCTTTTTTTAATTAATGCATAATTTTTTAATACGAAAATGTGCATTAATCATCTTAATGAAATATTTTTCAAAAAAACAATAAAGTAGGAAAATACAAATAAATAATTGGAATCAATACAAATTAGATAATTTGGAATGACTGTACAATAGCTTAAAATAAAAAAGCGCAATTCATTATGAATTGCGCTTTTTGAATAAATAAATGATTTTTTATTTCATAGATTTCAGAACAGTAATCGCATCTTTCGCATTTGAAAATTCTGCGTAATTGAGCGCTTTATACCCTTTTTCATTTTTATCAGAAACTTTGGCCCCATTTGCCAGTAATATTTTAATAATTTCGACTTCATTATGAAGTGCTGCAACCATTAATGGTGTCATGTCTTTTGCCATTTTATTGACATCAGCGCCATATTTAATAAATTTTCTGACACTGTCAATATCACCTCTGCTTATTGCCAGATGAAATGGTGATTCCGAAAAAGCTAAAAATTGAGTCTGAATATTTTTTAATGATGTGTTATTTGAAGCCATTGATAAATTTGTAAATGCCAGTACAAGGGCTACTCCCGTAATTAACGATTTTTTCATGATGATTGTTTGTTAAATGATTGATGATGATATTTGATATATAAGCTATAGACGACAAAAAAACTGATTAGGTTGCATTAAATTCAAAAAAAAGCAACCCACTTTGATGGATTGCGCTTTTGGTATTTATAATAGTTTAGAGCTTAATCTTTTTGTTATAAATATTTTTCAAATCATTTTCGAAGAATGAATAAGGGTCATCGTAGAATTTGACAAAATCAGGAGCACTAATTTGTTCAGGAAATGGAGCATAAAAATGTGTGGGGCTTTTTACATCATTTCTCCAAACTAAAACATAAGCCAGTTGAAGATTTTCTGATTTTAATGATTTTAATAAAATTTCTGTCCACCAGTTTGGATTTGGAATCGATTCTAGACCTGTTTCTGTAAAAGCTGCCAGCTTATTTTTGCTTATCGCGAGATCCGATATTATTTTGAGTTTCTTAACTCCTGCTTTCAAATCATATTTTCCGTCTCTGCCAAAATCAGCATAGTCATCCATACCCAGCATGTCTACATAATCATCACCGGGATAACGCTCTAAATACTCAGATTCAGAATTAAATTTATTGTCTGGAGAAAAAGCATATATAAAATTATGTACACCCAAAGTATCTCTCAAATAAGAAACCGTAAATTGCCAGACGGCTATAAAATCTTCTCGTGAAGTATATTTTTTTCCCCACCAAAACCAATCTCCGTCAAACTCATGATAGGGTCTGAAAATCATTGGTGCCAATGTTCCGTTTTTTCCCTTTACAGAATTTGCAAAATCAGCAATTGTTTTTAAAATTTCTTTATACCGTTCATGATGAGATCCGCCAGGTTTAATCAATTCCATGGCTGCAACAGAGACTGAATCTTTCCAATAAAAACTTTCTTCTGAAACCGGGTTCAAAAAATGCCATGAAACGGTTGTGATCCCTCCTCGTTCATAAGTATTAATTACATTTTTTCTTAGAATTGCTTTTGCATTTTCAATTTCTTCTTTGGAATGCCTGGAAAAATCACTAAAATCAATTCCCACAACAGCAGGATGAGAACCCGTTACTGATTTTACATCAGACCTATTTGTTTCATTTGACCAGCCATGGCCATATTCCAATGCATGTTGATGGCCAAACAGGATATGTTTTTTAGCTATTGTTTTTAGATTGCGGTACAAATGCCTGGTTTCTTTTGTCGCATTTTTATCAATTTGAGCAAAAAGAAAATGTCCTGTTATTATAAAAATAAATAACAGGACATTTTTTTTCTTGGGTATAAATTTCATGGTTTAAATAATTAGTTTAAACCTGAAAATTACTATTTTGAAGAAAGATAATCTAATACGTTTTTATCAATACGTTGATCGATATTGGCAATATCAGCCTTTACAAATTTTTCTCCTAAAATATTCTCATACAATTCGATATATCTTTCAGAAACAGATTCGATATAAGCGTCTGTCATTTCCGGAATTTGTTGTCCTTCCTGACCCTGAAAACCATTTTCGATCAGCCAGCGACGCACAAATTCTTTAGATAACTGTTTTTGCTCCTCTCCTTTTTCCTGTCTTTCTTTGTAACCGTCTGCATAAAAATAACGGGAAGAATCCGGAGTATGAATTTCATCAATTAAAACAATTACACCGTCTTTTGTTTTACCAAATTCATATTTTGTATCAACTAAAATTAATCCGCGGCTTGCAGCAATTTCGGTCCCTCTTTGAAATAATGCTCGGGTATATTTTTCTAAAACTAAATAATCTTCTTCTGAAACAATTCCTTTAGACAGAATATCTTCACGAGAAATATCTTCATCATGAGAGCCGTTATCTGCTTTTGTTGTTGGTGTAATAATTGGTTCCGGAAATTTATCATTTTCCTTTAAACCTTCTGCCATTGTTACTCCGCAGATCTGTCTTCTTCCTGCTGCATATTCACGGGCTGCATGACCCGAAACATATCCGCGAATAACCATTTCAACTTTAAAAGGCTCGCACAAATGACCAACAGCAACATTTGGGTCGGGAGTTGCAATTAACCAGTTTGGTACAATATCTTCAGTCAATTCCATAAATCTTGTTGCGATTTGATTTAAAATCTGCCCTTTATACGGAATTCCTTTTGGTAAAACTACATCAAAAGCCGAAAGTCTGTCGGTTGCTACCATTACCAAAAGTTCGTCGTTTATGTTGTAAACTTCTCTAACTTTTCCACGGTAAACTGATTTCTGATTCGGAAAATTAAAATTTGTAGTTGTAATTGTATTGCTCATCTGATTCGTTGTGTTGTTTTTTTATGAATGCAAATTTAAAATTATTTCAGAGAGTTACACTACTAAAATAAAGAGATAAATTACAAATGCGATAAAATTTTGTTATTAGAAGAGACTAACTAAATAATCAAAAAGATTTTTTTTAAAGTTTGTCACGAATTACACCAATTTGCACGAATTATTTTTATTCAAAAAGAACATGTTTTTTTGCAATAAACAGCTAATTATCCTGCTGCAAATTCTTTGTTCAAAATTCTTGAAGCTATAAATCTTGCAACACCATCTTCAGCATTGGTTTTGATAACTTCTAAATCGGGTAAAGTCTCTTTTAGTAACGCAGGTGCATTTCCCATAATCAGACCTTTTCCAGATACAGACAGCATTTGCACATCATTAAAACCATCTCCAAAAGATACGGCTTCTGCTAATGTAAAACCTTCTTTCTCGAGTACTTGTTCTATCGCAACAGCTTTATCTATTGATTTATCCATAAACTCCAGGCAAGTTGGCAAACTGAAAGCATGATGCAGATGTTCTGAGGAATTGGCCAGAATATCATCTTTTAATTTTACTAATTTTTCATGGTTATCACATGAAAAGAAAATTTTAATTGCTCCGAAATCCTGCAATGCTTTATAGTCTACCAATTCAGGACGATATTTCAATTCTTCCTGAAAAGCATTAAGTTTATCGCTTATTCTATTGGTCTGCCATACATTTTCTTTAAATAAGACTACGGTAATTTCAGGGTCAATTTCAACATTCAAAGCTGCTTTTACTACGTCACTATCTAAGTTAAAAGCAAAAAGTTCTTCTTTTTCTGGCGAGTGTATCCTGGCTCCATTTGAACTTACTAAATAAACCGGTACTTCAAGTTTTTCTATAATTGCCATGGCATCCAGATGATGGCGCCCTGTAGCTACAACTATAAGATAATTTTGATTGTGAAGTTCCTGAAAAATTGATTTTGTATAATCTGAAATCCGGTGATTGGTGTTGAGTAAAGTTCCATCTAGGTCACTCACTACAACTTTTATATTTTTAAGCTTAGTCATATTAAAGATCAAGTATTTAATGAGGTGCAAATTTACAGGTTTAGGCTCAGAAGAGCAAAGGAATTGAGCTTTAAAGCCCCGAATTGAGGTAAGTTTATTATTTATTTAACTATTTAGTTAAATATTGAATTATAAATAATTTAAACTTTTATAATTCCTGATTTGTATAAATTTAACGCTTTTTGAACAACCATTTTAATTTGTTCCAAAGGCAAATCATCGTAAACATCAAAGAGCATAATTTTCATTCTTGAACGTGCTTCCTGAAGCAAAAATGATTCATCAAAATGTTTTCCTTCAACAATTCCGATATATGGCTTTTTGTATTTTTTATGAGTCCATAAATAACAGAAAATCTTTCCTTTATAACAAAAAAAAGGCATTCCGTATTTCATGACATTTGTAATGTCTTTGTCCTGATGCAAAATAATTTCTTTTAATGAAAGAAATATTCCTTTTACAGGCTCTTCTTGTTTCAGGTAGAAATCGTCTAATTGTTTCATAATATCTCTTCAAAAAAAATATTCGTTTTCTACATAATCTTGATAAGAATGTAGAAAACGAATATTAATAAATGTTAAAACACAATCCACGATTTACATTTAACATTTCACTATAATTAATTAATCGTGATTCTCAATTTGTTTATAAGCGTCAATTACCTTTTTCACTAATCTGTGACGAACGATATCTTTATCATCCAGATAAATAATTCCGATTCCGTCAACGTCTTTTAGAACCAAAAGTGCTTCTTTAAGACCAGAAATTGTTCTGCGTGGTAAATCTACTTGTCCCGGGTCACCCGTAATCATAAATTTGGCATTTTTTCCCATACGGGTCAAAAACATCTTCATTTGCGAGTGGGTTGTATTTTGCGCTTCATCCAGAATTACAAAGGCATTATCAAGCGTTCGCCCGCGCATAAATGCCAATGGCGCAATCTGAATAATTCCTTTTAGAATGTAATCTTCGAGTTTTTCGTTGGGCAGCATATCGCGCAAGGCATCATAAAGCGGCTGCATATAAGGATCCAGTTTTTCTTTCATATCACCAGGCAAAAACCCAAGGTTCTCCCCTGCTTCTACCGCCGGACGTGTCAATATGATTCTTTTTACTTCCTTATCCTTTAGCATTTTTACCGCCATTGCCACACCCGTATAGGTTTTTCCGGTTCCGGCAGGACCAACTGCAAATACCATATCATTTTTTTTGATGGTATCTACCAACAGCTGCTGATTCGGTGTCATGGCCTTGATTATTTTGCCGCCAACACCATGAACTAATATTTTGTCATGATCATATGCTCTTTTTTCGTCCTGACCATCACTCATAATAACGCGTTCAATTACATTATCATCAATGTTGTTGTATCTGGTAAAGTGGAGCATTAATCTCTGAAATCTTTTTTCGAATTCATCTAAGACTTCTTTTTCGCCAAATGCTTTCAAGGTTGTCCCTCGCGCTACTATTTTAAGCTTCGGGTAATACTTTTTGATTATTTCAAGATGGCTGTCGTGAGCGCCCCAAAACTCTTTGGGTGCGATGTCAATTAGCTCAATTATTCTTTCGTTCAAATGAAGTAGTTTTAAATTAATTTTACTCAGGTTTATTATATATTAACTGTCGGGTCATTTTTCAGGTACAGTTTTTCAGCAGTGGTTATAGTTTTTTTTAAATACAATATAAACAACAACTGAGATAACTGTAACGGTTGATTCCTTTAAAAAACACAAATTGTCTTTTCTTTCTTTCAATTTGTATTTACTATTACTAGCTTTGCATTTCTCAAATTTAATGAAAATTAGATTTAAATACTATCAATAGTTATAAACAAAATGATGTCAA
Source organism: Flavobacterium sp. 1355 (assembly GCF_017833415.1). Taxonomy (GTDB): domain Bacteria; phylum Bacteroidota; class Bacteroidia; order Flavobacteriales; family Flavobacteriaceae; genus Flavobacterium. The sequence goes on from NZ_JAFICC010000003.1 coordinate 9,484, forward strand.
TAATTACCCTTACTACAGACTACGGCTTAAAGGACCACTTTGTTGGTTCGCTGAAGGGTAAAATCTTATCAGAACTCCCAGAAGTTCAAATAATTGACATTTCTCACGACATTGATCCTTTTAATACTGCCGAAGCAAGTTATATTATTGGTGCATCTTATTTGAGTTTTCCAAAAGGAACTGTGCATCTGATCGGTGTAGATATAGAGCGCAATAAAGAAAACCAGCACATTGCCATGCAATGGAATGACCATTATTTTATTTGTGCAGACAACGGAATTCTGAGTATGCTTACGCAGAAAATAGTACCGCAAAAAATTGTGGCTATTAATATTCATGATCGTTTTCCGCCAGAATCAACTGATATGGATATATTTATTCAGGTTGCTTGTCATATTGCCAAAGGCGGTTTATTGAATGTTATTGGAAAAGAAATACCTTCAGTCAAAGAAGCAACAGAATTACAACCGGTAGTTTCTGCAGAAGGAAATTCTATAAAAGGTTACGTGATTTATATTGATCACTTCGGAAACATTGTAACAAATATCTCCAAACAACAATTTATGGAAGTTGCAAAAGGCCGTCCGTATGAGATTGTGATGCAGACAAAAAACATCAAAACCATTTTGCCCAATTATTCGGCTATTGCCACATCAGACAAATATCCTATAAAGACTTATGAAGGAGAAAAACTCGCGATTTTTAATGAAGCGGGCTTTTTGGAAATAGCAATTTTCAGAAGTAATCCGACTAAAGTAGGTTCTGCCAATAGTTTACTGGGGCTGAATTATCGTGATGTAATTACGATTCAGTTTTCATAATTGTAGGTTTCAGAGTTTAGATTTTAGATTAACTGGCACGCAGATTTTGTTGATTGACCAGATTTACATTATTCCCTCTTTTTTAATTATGGAGAATTATATCATAACTACCAACAAAGGTTTCAAACACACAATGATCACGATACATTCCACGCTGAAACAGCGGCCTGTATTTGAAATATTTTAGGTTTTCTAAATTCAAAAAACTAACATTTATAATATTTTATTTTTTCATAAAAAAAACAATCAATTTTGGTATTTTTGCGCACCTGTAAACGATTTTCAATCTAAAATCAGAAATCTAAAATAATATTTATGTTTGTCAGAATTGTAAAAATGAGTTTTCATGAAGAAAAAATTCCTGATTTCCTTGAGAATTTTGAAACCATAAAACATAAAATAAGAAATGCTGAAGGAAATCGTTTTTTAGAATTATATCAGGATAAAAACGACAAATGTATTTTCTTTACTTACAGTTATTGGGAAACCGAAACCGATTTGGAAAATTACAGAAATTCAGAATTATTTGATTCAGTCTGGACTTTTACAAAAAAACTATTCAACGCAAAACCAGAAGCATGGAGTGTAGAAAAGTTAGTTTCTTTGACTTAATTTTGTTTCAGGTTTCAAGTTTTATGCTGGATCTGAAAATTGAAACAATTAACCGCAAAGGGCGCAAAGATTATATTTAAAGGTTTTAATAAAACACAAAGTTCGCAAAAGTATAGCAACCTGAAACATGAAACCTGAAACTTGGACGAGGCTTTAGCCGAATTGGCGAAGCAAACAATAAAAAAACAAAAACACAAATGAAATCGATCATTTTACGAGAAATAAAATCCTTTTTTGGCTCTCCTATTGGCTATTTGGTCATTGCAATTTTCTTAATCAGCAACGGGCTATTTTTATGGGTTTTTAAAGGAGATTACAACATCTTAGATTCAGGATATGCCGATTTAACTCCGTTTTTTACATTGGCGCCATGGATCTTAATTTTCCTTATTCCGGCTGTAACAATGAGAAGTTTCTCTGACGAAAAAAAACAAGGAACTCTTGAATTACTTTTAACCAAACCGTTATCTATCTGGGAAATTGTAAACGGTAAGTTTTTAGGTTCCTTATTATTGATTGTTTTGGCAATTGTACCCACTTTTATTTATATAAAAGTAATTTCTAATTTAGGGCTACCGGAAGGAAATATTGATATGGGAAGTACAATTGGTTCTTATTTCGGATTGTTGTTTTTAATAGCTTCTTATTCTGCAATCGGAATTTTTACTTCGACATTGTCAGAAAATCAAATTGTTGCTTTTATCATTGCTGTTTTTTTATGTTTCATATTTTATTTTGGTTTTGAAGGTTTAGCTTCCTTAATTCCCGGTTTTTCAGGTATCATTTCAGTATTTGGAATGCAGGATCATTTTAAGAGTATGAGCCGTGGCGTAATCGATACACGCGATGTTATTTATTTCCTGAGTATTACCGTTTTATTTCTGTCTTTTACTGTTTATAAATTAAAATCTTTTAAAGCCTAATGAAAGCAACTACTCAGAAAAATATCAAAACATTAGGTATTACCGTTTTCGTTTTAATAGTTTTAAATATACTCGGAAGTCTTTATTTTCACCGATTTGACTTAACAAAAGACAAACGATATACTTTATCTGAAACTTCCTTAAATATTGTCAAGCAAGTTCGCAATCCGTTATCTGTCAAGATTTACATGGATGGAGATCTTCCTGCAGATTTTAGACGTTTGCAACAGGAAACCAGACAATTACTCGAAGAATTTCAGGCCTATAACAGCAATATTGTTTTTGAATTTGTTAATCCTCTTGAGAATCAGGAAGAAAGCATGGATTTAACAAAATCTCTTTTTCAAAAAGGGCTTTCGCCGATAAATATTACAGTTGACGATAAAGGAAAACAATCTCAGGCAATGGTTTTTCCGTGGGCAATTGCGGTTTATAACAATAAGGAAGTAAATATTCCTTTGCTAAAAAACAGAATGGGAGCTTCGACTACACAAAAAGTAATTGGCTCTATTCAGCATTTGGAATATTCTATTGCCGATGCAATTAATAAAATCACTAAAGACAAACAGAAGAAAGTTGCGATAATAAAAGGAAATGGTGAAATGAATGAAATTCATATTGCCAAAATGCTGATACAAATTCGCGAAAGCTATTACATAGGACCTTTTACACTAGATTCTGTTGCTAAAAATCCAACGGGAAGTTTAGAGGCCCTTAAAAAATATGATCTGGCGATTATTTCAAAACCAACTGAAACTTTTTCTGATGAAGAAAAACAGGTTTTAGACCAATTTATTATGAATGGCGGAAAAACGCTTTGGCTTGTAGATCAGGTTGCTGCAGACATGGACAGTTTGTATAATCAGTCTGGAGCGACTTTGGCATATCCAAGAGATTTAAACCTCAATGATATGTTTTTTAAATACGGATTCAGAATTAATCCTGATTTAGTAAAAGATGAGCAAGGAAGTCCTATAAAACTAGCCACGGGCGAACAGGGAAGTGCCACACAATACCAGGATTTTGTCTGGAAATATGCTCCTCAGGTTTATCCTGACAGCCAGCATCCTATCGTTAAAAATTTAGGAGGAATTAAATTCGATTTTGCAAGTCCGATTGACACTTTAAAAAACGGAATCAAAAAAACTGTTTTATTGCATTCTTCACAATATTCAAAAACCATCGGAACTCCGTCTGAAATTAATCTGAATATTGTAACAGAAAAAACTTCTCCACAAGATTATATTAACAAAGGGAACTTGCCGCTTTCGGTTTTATTGGAAGGTTCCTTTCATTCTGCTTTTGAAAACCGTGTTTTACCTTTCAGGGAAAATTCATTTCTGGCAAAAGGAAAACCAACAAAAATGATTGTTATTTCTGACGGGGATTTAGCCAGAAACCAGTTAGATAAAAACATGATGCCGGTAGAATTAGGCTATGATCAACGTACTGGTAATCTTTATGATAACAAGGATTTCATGATGAATTGCATCAATTATTTACTAGATGATACGGGACTTATTAACATAAGAAGTAAAGATCTTGATCTGCCGCTACTTGATAAAGAGAAAGTATATGAAAATTACAGTACGACCCAATTCATAACTATCGGGCTTCCAATTCTTATATTATTGGTTTTTGGACTTGCATTTACTTTTATCAGAAAAAGAAAATACAGCAGATAGATGTTAATAAAAAAATGTAATACTTTAGATAGTTTACGATATATTTGTAATCCGTATATTTAGCCTATAATTTGCTGAAGAAACATCAAAAAATAAAACAAAACAGATGAAATTTATAGTATCGAGTTCGTACTTATTAAAACAATTACAAGTTTTAGGTAGTGTCATTAACAGTAACAATACATTGCCTATTTTAGACAACTTTTTATTTGAACTAGATAACAATGAGTTGACAGTTTCTGCATCAGATCTTGAAACAACAATGTCAGCTACCTTATCTATCGATTCTAAAAGTAAAGGAAGTGTAGCTGTGCCTGCAAAACTTTTACTTGAAATTTTAAAAACGTTTCCTGAACAACCCCTGACTTTTACAGTTGAAGAAAACAATACGGTTGAAATAAGTTCTAATTCAGGAAAATATGCATTGGCATATGCAGCCGGAGAAGAATTTCCTAAAGCTGTTCATCTTGAGGATCCGTCTGTAACTTTGGTTCCTGCAGAAGTTTTGGCAACTGCCGTAAGTAAAACAATTTTTGCTGCCGGAAATGATGATTTACGTCCGGTAATGTCGGGAGTATTTTTTCAATTTTCACCAGAAGGATTAATTTTCGTAGCTACAGATGCACACAAACTAGTAAAATATGCGCGTACAGATGTAAAAGCATCTCAGGTTGCTGATTTTATCATGCCAAAGAAACCTTTGAATATCTTAAAAAGTATTTTAGGAAGTTCTGATGCTGAAGTTAAAATTGAATACAACGATTCGAATGCGACCTTCTCATTTGACAATTATATTTTAATGTGCCGTTTAATTGATGGAAAATATCCAAATTACGAAGCGGTAATTCCAAAAGAAAATCCAAATAAATTAATGATCGATCGCTCTTTATTTTTAAGCTCTGTTCGTCGTGTTGCGATTTTCTCAAATAAAACCACACATCAAATTCGTCTAAAAATTGCAGGTGCAGAGTTAAATGTTTCTGCAGAAGATATTGATTACTCTAATAAAGCCGAAGAAAGATTAACTTGTGATTATCAAGGTGATGATTTGCAAATTGGTTTCAACTCACGTTTCCTTACAGAAATGCTTACTAACTTACAATCGGATATGATTATGTTAGAAATGTCATTACCAAACAGAGCAGGAATCCTTACTCCTGTTGATGGTTTAGAAGAAGGAGAAAGTGTTACCATGCTGGTAATGCCTGTAATGTTAAATAGTTAACATCAAATCTTCTTTTTGTTACAGGGATATTTTTTAGTTCAAAATTAAAGATATATCATTGTAAAAAAAAATATCGCTATTAACCAACCATTTTTTATACCTAGAAACCGCAATTCCTAATAAGAGTTGCGGTTTTTTATTTTGGGTGAATTTGAATAAGTAAAACCTGTTAGGTTTGATCCCAACAAACCTGCAACATGAAACTTGGAAAAAAGAAAACCTGAAACAAATTTTCTTTAACTTTGTAATATGAAAATAGAAATTTGGTCGGACATCATGTGTCCGTTTTGTTATATCGGTAAAAGACAACTGGAATCGGCTTTGACTGAATTCCCGAATGATGAATTTGAAATTGAGTGGAAAAGTTTTCAACTGGATCCAACGATTACGCCTCAGTCCGGCAAAGACGTTTTTACGTTCCTGGCTGAAAGAAAAGGTATTTCAGTTGAAGAATCTAAAGAAATGCACAAAGGTGTCACAGAACGCGCAAAAAGCGTTGGGCTGGATTATAATTTCGATAAGGCTATTATTTCAAACTCTCTGGAAGCGCACAGAATTATTCAATTCGCTAAAACTAAAAATTTAGGCGATGAAATGGAAGAAATTTTCTTTAAAGCTTATTTCACAGAAGGCAGGGATCTAAACGATGGTCCTACATTGATAGAATTGGCCGTGAAATCAGGATTAGACCAGATTCAGGTTTTAGAAGTTCTTAAAGACCAAAACTTATTTCTGGACAACGTTAAAAACGATATTTCTGAAGCGCAGCAAATTGGTGTACAAGGAGTTCCATTCTTTGTTTTTGACAGGAAATATGCAGTTTCCGGAGCTCAGCCTGTTGAAGCTTTCGTTAATACTATTAAAGAAGTGCTTAAGTAAAAAATTTAGATTTTAGAATATAGATTTTAGATTTTAGATCATTTATGGGGCATGAAGAATTATAATTTTAAGTCTGCATCTAAAATCTAAAATCTGAAATTATATAACTCCCATTTTCTGCATTAAGAAAGTCGCACTTCTATTTTTGCAGATTCCATTTCGCAGTTTATAATCAAAATGCAAATCATTGTTTTTAATTTCAACTTCAAAACACTGATTGGTTAAAATTTCAGGATATTCGTTGGTTGTCAAACACACTTCAATATCATGTGTTGCAATCGCTCCAATTGCTTTTTTAGCTATTATTTTTTTTACTACCTCAATTGTTCCGTTTCGTTTATCATCAGAATTTGTTCCTCGCAAAATTTCATCCAATAATACAAAGGCCGGTTTTTCTTCCAAAGCATCCATTATTTGTTTTAGACGCTTTATTTCGGCAAAAAAATACGATTCACTATCTGACAAGGAATCTGATAGTCGCATTGAAACCAAAACTTGCAGTGGATGAATAGTAGCCTCTGATGCACAGACTGTAGAGCCAATTCCTCCTAAAACCATATTTACTCCAAGGCTTCTTAGAAATGTGCTTTTTCCTGACATGTTAGAACCGGTTAAAATCATGAAAGATTCGGGATAAAAATTGGTGTCATTCCCTACTCTGCTTTCCGGATTTAATAATGGGTGTGCTAAATTTTTAAATCCTATTTTATATTCTGAATTAATTTCAGGAAAAACAAAATCAGGATTATTGTACGCTAAATTGGCAAAACTATTTAAGGCCTCAAATTCTCCAATAATAGAAATCCACTTCTCGAGCTCATCAGAATAATTATCCTTCCATTTTAAAAGTGCTCTTAGTACATGTAGATTAAACAAGAAAGTTCCATTAAATACTATAGCCGTAACAAAATTATTGATTGTATCCATTCGTGAAAACAATTCAGATAACTGTTTCAAATGTGAACTGGCTGAAGCATTTTTAAAAATCAACTCTTGTTGCAAATTAATCAGTTTTTTAGAGCTGAATTTTTCAATTTCAATTTTTTCTACTAATAAACCATATTGCTTAATGATTTTATCAACGTCATCTGCTTTAGCAATTTCAGATTGAATTCGCTTAACCGACCTTCCTAAAACTATCATATTTGCAATAAAAGCATAAGTAAGATAAGAGAGTAAAATGGTTTTTGATGTTATAAAATAGGCTGCTAAAAGTCCAAAAAACAAGATTGGAAGCGCAACAGAAAGTAAAACTAAAACTTTAGGTAATGAATTATTTTTATATGAAATCCAATTAATTATAGAATCATAAGAAGGTTTTGAATCGTTACTTATTGCTGCTAATGCCAAAAAATCCTGTCTCCAGTCAATTTTTGATTTTAACTCATGAATAGCTTCCTGATTTTCTAAAATTATATGTTTTGGATGCACCCTTAATAATTGAGAGGCAAGTGTTTTTTTTCCTATAAAGGTTGCTGTTCTGTTAAGACTTTGAAATAAAGAATGTTCTCCGAAGATATCCAAATCGTAAGCATACGGATGATTAAAATCATTAAACTCAATACCATTTTCAAAAGGAATTTTTTCCCTTTTTAAGAAAGCAATTTCATTTTCATTAATCTTCAGTATAGCAGTTACAATCTGTTTTTTAAAAGATAATTTTGAATGGATTCTCATTAAAAAAAGAAAACCAACAAAAGACATAAAAGCAAAAGCGACATAAATGATTTCATCTGTTTTTATATAATTATAGAGAAAATACAAACAAATAAAAACACTTAAAAGACGTAAAATACTAATGCTGTTGTATCTTTTATTGATTTTGTTAAAAAGTAGAGAATACTGCGTGACTTTATTTTGATATGAATCCATTGCATTAATTTGATGAAATACAAATATAGGTTATCGATAACAAAATAAGAGTGTGAATATTCTGGAAATTTAATCTTCGTGCATAATCAAAACGGGGACAGAAGTCTCTTTTGACATTTTTTTTGTAAAACTTGAATCAAAAATACTTTCAAAGAAAGAACGTTTGTGTGTAATCATTGCCAGAACATCAATATCTTTATAAAGAACAAAATCTAGTATTGTTTCCTTTACTTCATCACTTGGCAACACCAGAAATTCGACATTATCATTAGCAAACTCTTTCTCCCATTCTTTTACAGTTTCGGCTGAAACATCAGAATTTGAAGTCTTTACATATAAACTTTTTACTTTAGCATCAGTCTTCTTTGCAATTTTCAAAACTTTTTTTAGTTCTTTTTTATCTTTTTCACGATAACGTGTGGTAAATCCGATTGTTCTAATTTTCCTGAATTTTGCATCAATAGGAACACATAAAACCGGAACATCAACTCCAGAAATTACAGAACTCGTATTAGAACCAAGAAAGAATTTAGTCCAGTCAGAGTCGCCTGTGGTTCCCATAATAACAAAATCTATTTCATCTTCCTTAACTGCATTCTTCAAATTATACAACAAGTCACCATCCATTAAACGATGTTTTATGACGATATCTTCTAATTTTCTTTCCATTGCAATGGTTCTTAGTTTTGGAATCTCATCTTTGAACATTTCAAATTTTGCTAATTCTATCGAACTATATATAGATGCGTAATTTTCGGGAAAAAACTGACTATCATAAACCGGGATCTCAAATGTATGCAACAAAATAAGTTCGCCATTTACAATTTTGGCAAATTCTAAGGCATGTACAAATGCATTGTTTGCTGCCTCAGAAAAATCTGTGGGGAATAATATCTTTTTCATTTTGTGTCAGATTTAAGTTGTTCTCTCAAATTTAATCATTCTAAAAACAAATCAACCTGACAATTATCAGTAATTTAACATTTAAATCAGATCTTAAAAGCTGGAATTTTTTTAAAACAAAATAAAAAGTGAAATATTATGTCAATGCCTCATTTTCGCAATTTTAAGGCTTTTTTTATACCTTTGTAACATGATAAATCAAGATTCTATAGTTGCTTTAGCGACACCATCAGGAGCTGGTGCAATTGCCATAATTCGTATTTCAGGTTCTGATGCCATTACGATCGGAAACAGCGTTTTTAAATCTATAAAAAACAAGGATTTAACTAAGCAAAAAACACATACACTTCATTTGGGACATATAATTGACGGAACTAAAACACTCGATGAAGTTTTAGTTTCTATTTTTAAAGGGCCAAATTCTTATACTGGTGAAAATACTATAGAAATTTCATGTCACGGATCAACCTACATTCAGCAGCAAATTATTCAGTTATTGTTACGGAAAGGCTGCAGAATGGCAGATGCAGGAGAATTTACATTGAGAGCATTTTTAAACGGAAAACTTGATTTATCTCAGGCAGAAGCAGTTGCAGATTTAATTTCATCTGATAATGAAGCTTCTCATCAGATTGCAATGCAGCAAATGCGTGGCGGTTTTAGTAACGAAATCGCTAAACTGCGTGAAGAACTTTTGAATTTTGCCTCTCTTATTGAATTAGAATTAGACTTTGCTGAAGAAGATGTAGAATTTGCAGACAGAACGCAGTTTCATGAATTACTAAACAGGATCGAATTTGTTTTAAAGCGCTTAATTGATTCATTTGCTGTCGGAAATGTAATTAAAAACGGAATTCCGGTAGCGATTGTAGGAGAACCCAATGTTGGAAAGTCTACCTTACTAAATGCATTATTAAATGAGGAACGTGCCATTGTTTCTGACATTGCGGGAACAACACGTGATACAATTGAGGATGAACTGGTAATAGGCGGAATTGGTTTTAGATTTATTGATACTGCAGGTATTCGCGAAACAAAAGATGTGGTTGAAAGTATTGGAATCAAAAAAACTTTTGAAAAAATAGAACAGGCACAAGTTGTAATCTATTTATTTGATGGCTTAAAATTTCAAATTTCCAGTTCTGAATTTGTTTCTGAAATTGAACAAATTAAAAACAAATATCCTCTAAAACCTTTACTGATTGTAGTCAATAAAAAGGATATTTTGTCTGAAAATGAAATTTCGAATATCACGAATCAACTGGAAAATCTAAACGCAAAACTTCTTTTAATTTCAGCAAAACAAAAAATTGGTGTTGATGATTTAAAAAATGAATTATTATCATTTGTAAACACGGGAGCTCTTCGCAATAACGAAACAATCATAACCAATACAAGACATTATGATTCTTTATTGAAAGCTTTAGATGAAATACAAAAAGTAAAATTTGGCCTGGAAACCGGTCTTTCAAGCGATTTAATGGCACTTGATATCCGTGAGGCTTTATATCAATTTGGACTTATTACAGGACAGGTTAGTAATGATGAATTATTGGGTAATATTTTTGCTAATTTTTGCATCGGAAAATAAGACGGTAAAACAACACAAAACAAACTAATAAACAAAACGTTAAAATACTATAAATAAACATTATAGCATTTTTTTATACCGTTTTCTATTTGGAAGAAATACTATTTTTTGCATATTTTTGTACCTTCATTGTACCTCGAAATCAGTTTGTTACAAACGAACAGAAAATTGGACAAATTATGGGGCTTAAGTTGACTTAACTATACTTAAGTATACTTATTTAGAAAAAATTGAGGGCAAATTATCAAAAGATGAGCTCAAATATACAAGTTACAAGAATCTGCCAGTTTTGCGAAAATGAGTTTACTGCAAAAACAACAAAGACAAAATTTTGTTCTTTAACGTGCAGCAGCAAAGCGTATAAAAAAAGGACAAGACTGCAAAAAATTGCCACTAGCAATCTTGAAACAATAACCATTAAAAGCAAACCAATTCTTGAACTTAAAGACAAAGAATTTTTAACTGTCAAGGAGGTTTCTTTGCTTCTGGGTTTTTCCACAATGACTATATATCGTTTAATAAATGAAAATAAAATTGCAGCATATAATTTCTCGCAGAGAATGACCGTAATCAAAAGATCTGAAATTGATGCACTATTTCAGTTAATTGAATCGAATTATGAAATAATAATACGGCCTAAAGAAAAGAAAAAAGATGCCGCTGTCGCAGATTGTTATACCATCACAGAGATTCAGCAAAAATTCAATATTTCAAGCGGAGCACTGTATAACATTATCAAGCGAAACAGCATTCACAAATTCAGCAAAGGCAAGTTTACCTACGTAGCGAAGGCAGATATTGAGGCAATATTTAAAAAGTAATTATCATGGTACAGAAAATCAATATAACACTTAGAAAAAAACCTATTTCTAAAGGTCTGCAAAGCTTATACCTGGATTTCTATCCTCCAGTCAAACATGTACAGACCAAACAGCTGACCAGACGTGAATTTTTAAAACTTTACTTATATGATAAGCCGAAAAATGCAGTTGAAAAAGTATCAAATGAAGAAACACTAAGAATTGCCGAACTCATAAAAATAAGAAGACAAACCGAGTATAATAAAGATAATATTTATAGTGAGTTTGAAAAAGAGCAATTGATACTGCAGGAAATATCGGCGGAATCTTTTCTTGACTATTTTAAAAATGAAGCACAAAAAAGAGAAGGTGTAAATTATCAAATATGGATCGTCTCAATTGGATACTTTTCAGATTTCCTTGATAACAATGACATTACGTTTTCTGAAATTACAGTCCAATTAATAGAAGAATTCCGCTCATATCTTCTAAAAGCACAAAGCAAAAGAAATCATGGGAAAAAATTATCCAATAATTCTGCTCTGAGTTATTTTAATAAGGTCAAAGCAACACTTAAAAAAGCCTATAAAGAAGGTAAATTAAGATCCGACATTAATGCGGCCATCCCAGGTATTCCTGAAAAAGAATCACAAAAAAACTTTCTGACTATTGAGGAAGCCAGAAAGCTGTTTAATACAGACTGTAATAATTCAATTGTCAAATTAGTAAGCTTATTTTCAATCTTAACAGGGCTCAGATACTCAGATATCTCAAAACTGCAGTGGTCAGAAATCCAATTTATTGAGGGAGACGGCTTTTATATTAGATTTAAACAAAAAAAGACAAACGGCCAAGAAACTTTACCAATACCCCAACAGGCGTATGAGCTTCTTGGAGAGCCTCAACGAGGAACTGAACTTGTATTTAAAGATTTAAAAAAATGGGACTTTGACCGCACTATTCCAAATTGGATTAAAGAAGCAGGTATTTCAAAGCATATTACCTTTCATTGTTTCCGACATACTTATGCAACTTTGCAGTTATACTCTGGCACTGATATCTATACTCTCTCTAAAATGCTCGGACATAAAAACATCCAAACTACCCAGGTGTATACCAAAATAGTGGATGAAAGAAAAAGAGAAGCCTCTGAGAGAATAAGTCTTTATTAAGAATTTTGATTTAAAAACACTCTTTCATCTGAAAAGTGTAATAGTATCGGCTAGATTTTCTTTGTCAATGAAAGCTCTAATATATTCCTGTACTTCATTATTGGTTTCTGATGGAGTTTCAAAAGAATTGATATGATACTCATCATCCTGATCCAGAATATGTATAATTTCGGTGTAGCCCTTAGAGATCAGACTACCTTTTAATTTAATGATATTCAACTGTTGTCTAGCATCTAATTCCTTGCGAACTTTTAGTTTTATAGCTTTATCCATTGCAAATATTTTTAAATTATAAATGATTAATTCGAAATCAAAGATAAAAATTAATTGATATTGATTTTGCCCAAAAGATAATGTTAATGGCACAAATTGTAACAATCGCACAAACAAAAAAATTAGGGTTTTAATCTTGAGTGATGATTAAATTTTACTTCTTTTGCGATTTCAAGACTTGTCTTTACCCTGCCTGATTTTATCCATTCCTGAAGTTCCGATTTATAAAAGTACAATTGTTTACCCTGTTTGTTAACAGGTATTTCTCTACGGCAGACCTTACTATAAATTGTAGCAACGGAAAGATTCAGCATTTTTGAAGCAGCTGAAATAGTCATAAGCTCCTCTTTCTGAATAGATTCATTAGACAAATGTTCTAGAAATTTTTCTATGTTATCCAGTTTTTCATATAATTGAGATACTGCTTCAGGTAACTGATCAAATGTAAAATGTCTCATAATTCAAAATATTAATTGTTATTTGATTTTGATTTTAATCTACAAAATAAACCTTGCTCCCTTGAGTTTTCTTGAAGGACGGTTCGTATTTAATATAACCATAATCACTTAATTCCTGAATACATTTATGATAAGTATACAGTGAAGAAATTTTGGCAATTGGAGTCAATTCTCTTCTAAATATTTGTATTGGATTAGCAAAACCCTTATCTACCCTACAATGAAGCAAAGCGGCATACATAGCAATATGCGTTGTACTGATCCTAAAATCATTCTCAATTGCTGTAAAGAAGTCCGATAAGGGTTTTAAATTATCCATAACATTTAAATTGAATTACCCTGCTTCTTTTTTTTAACGTTTTTCTTCGGACTTGAATCAGCATCCGCATCCTGATTCTGCTTTGCTTCCTTACTTTCAGTTTTAGCCTCCGTCTGGTTCTTCTTCTGATCTTTACTCTCTCGGTCATTAATTCTCTGCATTGCACTATCGTATACATTAATTGTTTTGAAATGCGGATTTGCTTCTACAAACTGTTTTCTTTCTTCCCCAGCGATGACAAACGTAACGGATTGAATGTTACCTTTTTTGAGTGAGTTCATAAGATCTTCCTTGTACTTTGGAGTCTCCAGTTCTTTAATTGAATGCTTTGAAAGACTGGCTTCCAGATCGTAGCCATAATTTTGATGGTAATGATTAAGTTTGAAATTGCCTTTATCGTCTGCTTCTTTGAAGTCGTATTTAAGCCAATTATCTATATAAAATAGTATACCATTTTCGTGGCAAGAAATTTACCGACTATGTAAATGATCTAAAAATAGATTACATTATTAACCTTATGAAACAGGACAAAATGTTTCGTAATTACACCAATAAAGCTCTTGCAGACGAAGTAGGTTTTAGTACCACCCAGCGCTTTACTAATGCTTTTTATGCCAGGACCGGCATAACTACCTCCTATTTCATTAAAGAGATAAAGAAGAATACTCAAATAAAAGAAGATTGAAGCTTTAAACAAACTCTAAATTTAATCTTTCATATATGAAAAGCCGTTATTACTGGCAATAGTAATCAAAGGCTGAATAGTTTCTTTATATCGCAGATAATCAAATTCACTGTTGACCTCTAAATCAGGAAAAATGGTAAGATACTCCTCTAAATATTTATTCTTAGAGTTATGATTTTTTACTATTTCAAAAGCCGTCTTTTGGAGATTATAAAACTTATCAAAATACTTATTTAGCAACGGAAGTTTATCTCTTTTTGAAGAATTAAACGTTTTATCAATTGGAATTAAATTCCATATCAAATCATGAGAAACAAATGCATGAGGAACGAAATGATCCAAAGCATATTTTTTTTCGTCAAATACTAATCTATTGTTAGTGAAAATGCATTCTATTGTGCCTAGTTCATTAAATACCAGTTTCCAGTACTCATTTGTTTGTTTGAATAAAGAATTTCTACTGACTGATTTACTTATTTTATTTGAAATGTTCGGAACATTTAGATTTTTTTTCTGCAAAAATAATGACAAATTCCAAAAACAGAAATCCTTCAGTATCTTTGAATTTGATTGTAAATATGATATCCATAAGGGATGTATCTCTATAAAATCTTTTTCTAAACGGTAAATACACCCGTGATCAAAATTCTGCGAAAGGGAATAAATTTCATTACGAATGCCAGAAAACCAAGATGAAATAAACCAGTGTGGTACATTTTTATCAAAATGGTTTAATATCTTGATGGTTTCAATCTTAGTAGTGCTTTTATTTTGCTTCTATTTTCGTTAATATTGATATTTTCAATGTTTATAATCGCTCTAACGGAATCTTGTATAAGGTCTTGTTTACCAAAAGAAATATGAAAATAATTTACTGTATACCAGGAATGACTTATCATTCTTGAAAATATCTTTTTTTTATTAATATACGTGTTGCCTTCTTCTACCAATTCAAGAATAGCTAGAAACCAGTAAAACTTATAACTGGCAGACGTATTAGCAAATACAGATGATAATTTATTTATCGGTAGATATTGAGAATTTGGTAGATTCATGAAATACTTTCAATCATAGGAAGATTAAATAGATGAAAGGTATATTTTTGATTGATAAATAAATAACAGCTTTAATTATAAGGCAAGTTAAGCATAATCTAAATCAAAAAGAAAATGGTTTTCATATTCAATCTCTGGATTGCATACAGTTTCAATTTCAGAACCATAAAGAAGAAAACCATTTATATTTAATGGAGCAACACAATCAATTGAATTATCGCTATGAATATATTCAGATCTTAATTGCATTAACAATCTTCCAAGTGCATTTTTACCTCTTAAAGTATTGTGCCCATCAGGAATTACAGCCCAATCCTTATCCTTATGAGATAATTCAACTATTGGAGAATCTCCAGTTTTTTTCAAGAGATTATAAAACTTCTCGGAGTTTTGAGAAAGTTTCACCTTTAAAACCCAATACATTATATCATACTTTACTGCTTCCCAGTCTTGTCTTGTATGGTCATTGTACTTTCGACTAATCATTTTAGCAGTCATCGGACTGTTTTGATTAATGATTTCTTCCTGAATTTGAGGAAATAAAGGAAATCTACATACTTGATATAATGCTTCTGCTGAAGGGATAATTATATCATTAACACGTAAAGAATATCCAGGGGCCATATTTGATAATCCTCCAAATTCTTCTTTAGTACTTTTAAAAGCTATAACATCAGAGCTGTTATATGTTCTTTCAGATATTTTCATACTGCAAATTAATGAAAAAATTAATTGTTTCCTCTATTTCTTAAACAAAATAATGGAATCCATTCGTGACCAGGTACATCCCACCAAAATATAACGGGACATGTATTGGATATATTTCTCCATGTAAAAAATAAAGTACCTGTTCCTAAAGTTCGATGAGATCTTACAGTATCTCCAAGTGGTCTTTTTCGTGGATCAGGATCAGCTTTTTTGATTTTCTTGATCAACTCTAATCCTTTTTCTAAAACGATATTTTCAAAACGTACTCTACTGTCAGGACTTGAAAAAAAGATTTCCTTAATAGGTAAAGTTGCTGGTCTAAAAGGTGCTATACTAGTATTTTCTCCTTCAAGTGAGGCTAAATATTCTAAAATTTCTTTAGGTTGCTTTTCAATAGGATAAATGCAATTTAATTTTTGTTTCTCTGCAATCCATTTTGGCTTTAGTTGGTTTTCAATTACATAGTCGGACCTTAGCAATAGGAAGTTTTTAATTCTATCGTCAAACGCTTTCATTAATCCCCATTCAATATTATCAAATCCAAGTTTATGATAGCAAAATAAACTTATTGCTATTGTTTTCTGTTTGCTTAATATATCATCAAGATTAGTAGATTCTGAAAACCAATTTTTCAAATCTTTGTAAATTGTTCCCCCCGTAGCTAATACATCATCAAAATATATGTAATGCTTTTTAGGCTGATCAATTAACAAATTGTAATTAACTCCATATCGTTTATCCAAAATTTCTTTAAGAATTGAAAGAATTTCATTTTGACTTTTTTCTGGTTTTTGAGTATCAATAAAATGAGTGTTATTAATAAATTCTTGCATTGAACTATATTTATAAAATGCTTGCAATTCGACAAGACGTTTTTCTAATAATTCTATTGCTCTGCTTTTTGAAATATAAATTTGTGGTAAAAAATATAATAATTCAGTAAGAACAAATTTTGCATCATCTCCAAATTGATTTGCCCATTCTATTATATGTTCAATTGACATTCTATGGTCTGTTTCAGGACTGTCGCAGTGATAGTCTTGCAGAATTTCAAATATCTTTTCGGCAGTTTCTTGCATTTCTTTAAATTTTCAATAAAGGATAAAAGTATGATAATGCTTAATACCGAACAAATACATTATTCAATCATTTTTTTATAAAAGAAAAATATCATAAAACTAACTCCTTTTATGTTTCCAATCACAGTTTGGTGCAAAAATTTCCGGCTCAAAATATAGTTTACTAATTATACTCAAAAATCTATTCGATTTTAAAATACCTCCGCAATGTTTTGGTTCTGTCGCAATAGTAAAACCGGATAATCTTTCAAGAATCCAATCAATTAAAGGCCTATTAATGGATAAAATATCATGGATTTGTTTTTTTGTCATGTATGAAAATTTCTTTTTATTTTCATTATTTAACGGACTGTCTAAAACAAAAAAATCAAGATCAATGTCAAAATAAACCTGAGTTTCTTTTGAAGTTAACATATGCTGTTCCAAAGAATCGAATGTCTTGAATTTTTTAATTATATGCTTATTACCATAAATATCTATAAGCTCTTCATCTTTCCAGCTATCAAAAAAAGGCTCTTGTCTGCAATGAACATATATATCTCCGATTAAATTTAGATAAGCAGCACATAGTATATGTCCATCATTATTTCCTGCTAATTTAGCCCATGAAAATGCTGCGACCTCTCCATCATTGGATTGATCTAGTTTGGAAAGCCAATCTTTTTCAACTTCATCTGGAAAACATAAATCCTGATGCCAGTCTAAACTTATCATACATGGCGGTTCACTTCTTTCGCTTTCTCTTGTCCATTTCAACCAATAAAAAAAAGCATATCGATGCTCTTGAAATATTGCCAAATCAATAGCGCCAGCATATTTATTTTTGGGATGAGATAAAATCTCGGTAGCTGAACCAGGCGGTGCAATATAATAACTGTTTCTAAATTTAATAGAAATTTCTTTTTCTCTTTTACTTAACCCCATAAATTCTAAATCTTTAATAATTAAGAAAAAAGCTTTTTAAATCTTAATGATATCTAAGTCAATTTCGTTTTTCTTATTCAGCCTGTTTTCATTAATATATTTATATCTAAACTCAAGCCACTCAAAATGATCTTTTTTAAATTTTCTTGTGTATATCTCCTTCTTAATGGTCTCATGTAATACTTTTTCAATTTCGATTGTAAACACTTTCATATTTGAAATTAAATCAATCTCTTCGGACCCATTTTTCCCAATAATGCGCAAAGAAGTACCAGATTCGTTTATTGATGATTGTACAATTTTATAAAAATCTACTTCCTTAGTATTTGGAACATTGTAGCTCGTTGAATGAGAAGCTATTTTATTTCGCAATTCAATGATTTTTGCAGATTTTAAATGCTCTTTTTTCTCCTTCTGATTTGGAAGATTAAACAATCTCATAAGATCAATGACAGCACCTAACTGTAAGTAATATGCATTTAATACCCCATAAATTCTTAGATACATTTCTCCTTTAGATTGACACTTAGTACTTAGTCCATTTTGAAAAACTTCTGTTATTGCATTTTGTGTATCTTCAATTAAATCGATACATGCTCTTAATAACTCGAAATCTGTTTTATTTTGGAATTTTAATTTCTTGGTAATTTCTGTTTTATATGCTTCATCATTATAATTATTTTTTACCGATGTGTACCTTAAAATTCCTAAAAAAATCTCAGCATATATTTCAACTGTAGATATTCTATCCAAATATTCCTTGTCGCTCATAAATTACTATTTTTACTTTATTAATTATTAACTGAAGATAACTGGGAAAATTAAACAGTGAATTGTGTTAGATTCTAAATAAGATACAATCATTATTTCTGTTATATAAATTACTTCTCAAAAAGATTAAAATCAACAAACAAATCTTTATAATTTCCTACAAGGGACTTCTTTATATAATTAATGTATTTATGAATATTTTCATCCTTTAATTCCTTGTACAAACGGTTAGACATACCCCAATTTTCAATCCTTTCTGCAAACAAATCTGTGAGTTTGAATTCTAGTTCAGTTCTACTGAGACCACCCCATGATTTAACATAACTCTCGGTCCATGGAGTTGAATAATCTTTATGATAACCGACTAGAATTAAGGTATCTTGAACTCTAGGTATAACGTGAATGTAAACATTTTGCAACTGTTCAAATTCATCAAAATTAAATTCATCATCATCAATTGGACTAAAAATAGCAGAAGCATATACGTCTATTTTTTCATATACATGTGAATAGTAGATGAACGAGTTTGAGTTTTTCCTTATCTCATCCTCAAAAATAAATTTAATCCTTACTAACTGAATACAGCCAACATAAAAGCCGTTACAATAACTCTCTATTTTCTCTTTTTTTATTTTACCATCCAATCTTTCATCTTCAAGTATTTGCGTATATGAATCTAAATGAATTTGTTTTTTTCTTAGTTCTGCACAAGTAACCCTATAACTGAATAATAAAAAACTTTTAAACGATGTAAGGTCTGAATCAAAATCCTCTATACTTTTAAAAATATTACTATCATGATTTGAACAAAAAACATTTAACGACAAAGCCTGATTGATTCCAATTTTTTTAAACTCAATAGGCCCTGTTTTTTTCCAATGATTAGGATCTGTTAATTTGGTTTCAACTAAAAAACCTTGATCTGCCAAATTTTTTAAAATACCGTTCTTTTGCAAAAAATGAGAATTTATCGATACTTTATCACATTGACCTGCAAGACAAATCCATTCCTTTTTATTTGATTTTTTACCAATCTCAGCAAATATTCGTTCTATCATAAAAAACTATTGCAATTATAATTTGTTGCATTCTAAATTCATTAATAAATTTGGGATTAGATAATTTATGTGTTAATATCCTCAAAAACAACCTCTTCTTCCTCTTCTGCAATATCTTCCATTAAAACTTGCAAGTGCTTTTCAATTCCCCAATTCTGGATAATCCAGTCAATTAATTGATTACGTCTTATTTTACAATTCTCAGGCGTCCAATCTTCAAATTCTGCAATTTTTCTTTCTTGTCTTATATCAGAATTTGAATATGAGTAACCTGTACCTGAACTCCCTTTTTTTCTTTCAAATTCAAAGTTCCTATACCTTGAATTATCTTTAGTTAAAACCAAATTTGAAATGTCGTTCAAATATTTGCTTATATCCTCTGCAGGCCATTTTTTCAACCACTTTGAATTAACGTCTGGTGTTTGTGGAAGAATATGTTCCAATGTTGCATCTGTTAAATCTTCCCAATCTAATTTTGGTTTATTCTTATCTTTTAAAAGAAAAAATTCATACTCATATAAAGTATACTTCAATAATCTTCTCCATTTATACCAATCAAAAAAATCTTCTTTTAAAGATTTTCTAAAAATACTTTCATCTGAATACCAATTGATTGTTCCGTAAATCCATTCTGTCACAGATCTTAAGCTATGTTTGGACGAAAATATATCATCAGCCCAACGATAAAATGTAGATATTCCTGCATTACTTCTTTTACCTTCCCATAAAAATACTCGATATGAAAAAATCTCGATCGATTTTAAAAAATCGCTGTATTCATCATCTTCCAGCTCACCATTCTCTTTTTTAATTCTAACTGCTACTAACAAAGGAAGATAATTCGCTACATTACCAGCATTTTTTATCTTAGTTAATAAATAAAGTTCTTTTTCATCTGATGCTTTATTTGTTGGCTTAATTAACGCTGAATAATGTTTGGAAATCAAAGCGAGTCCATCTACAAACTTTAAAATAAATTCTTTTACCTGATCCTTATTCTTTTTATTAAAATTTCTTAGCGGAATAACTTCATCTGATTTAAAACCATTATAGCCGCTCCAATTTTTAGGAGTATGACTAACAAACAAAGTCCAAGCAATTCTTAGGCACTGACTTTCACTTCCATTGCATTTTGAAATATTTACGTAGACTTCTTTCCATGTTTTATTGATTGTTTTTGTGAAACTTTCTTTTTCCGAATCATCATTTATATTTCGGTAAACCCAATACATAAGATAGTTTTTTAATAATTCCATTGAAGATAAGTCCTTGCCTCGCGAATTCATTAACTCGAAAGTCATTCCTATTTCACTTTCAACTTCAATAGGGTAAAAAGAAAAATTTAGTTTTCTGATAACTGCATCAAATAAATCTTTTAAGTATTCTTCTTCTTTATCTTTTCTTATTTTCAGCTGTTCTATTATATGATTTCTCAAATATGAATATGCATTTGAAATTCTTGTTTGATGAACTGAGTTTGCTTCAATATTACTAACTCCTTTTGCAATTAAGTCTAAGTAGAAATCTGATGTATCATTGTTTAATCTAAGTTTGCTTTTACCGCCTGAATAAAGATATATGGGAATTTCTGCAGTGAAATCAGACAGTCCTATTTTAATGAGTTCTTTAAATATTATTGATAGATATAAACTGCAGGTTGTTAACCTTTGTTGTCCATCCACTATATCTACTACTTCTAATCTTTTAGTTCCGTAATTTTCTGTTGGTTTTGTATTCGCTTGATAAATTACAATTGTCCCTGTATAATGGCTGATTATTTTATCATCTATAAGAGCATCAATATCCTGAACAAACTCTTCCCACTGTTTTTCTTCCCAAGCATATCCTCTTTGATAATCAGGAATTTGAAAAATCTTTCCTTCAAGAATATTTGATAATGTTTTTTTTTCCAAAATTTAATTTATTTATGGTAGTTATATTATAATTTTAAAGAATTTGAGGATTCTTAATCGTTAATTCGGGCAATTCTTTTTCTAGTTATTTCCTTGTCGAAATTTAAAGAATTTTCAATTATATTTTTCTCTAATGAAGTTTTGATTGCTTTACCATAACCTCTTTCAATTGCAAAGTCATCAGCTGCAAACTCTCCCTCTTCATTTTTCTTTGTAGGATTAAAAGCATAACCAAATTCATGTAAGATTATAGCAATACGTTCATCTTTTTCACATTCTAAAAGTTTATTGTAATCAAACGTAATTATTTTTGAGTTTGGAGGTAAGCTAACTTTAATGTTTGAATTATTTGCAGGGCCAAAAAAAGCACTTAAAAATATATTATTTGTCTCAATTCCTAAAAAATCTCATCTTTCAATGCTAAAATTAATTCTTTATAAATGCGTAAAGGCTCAATCTTTAAGAATTTTGGATCTTGATTCTGTAGAGCTACTACGGTTGTATCTGTCAAAAGATGATTATTCATTATTTCTGCTTTTTCAATATCATTCATATTATAAAATTTTCTTGTTAATAAAATAAGGTTCTTCCATATAATATTTAGAGTTAATAAATATTTCTAATTTGAAAATTTTTTTAGTATTTAGTTCGTAAATACATTTCAAAAACATGCCATATTAAAAACAATACAATTCCAAAATAAAATAGATATCCCTGCCAAGCAATATATCTTTTCATTCTTTTACTATTTATCTCCATTGCTTCTTTAAATCCTTCAACTCCAGCTCTAATAAATTCAGGATTATTTCCTAGATCTGGATGTTTTCCCTTGATTATATCGAAATAACTATTATTGGCATATAATGTGCTAATAACATATTTTAAAAATTTGAGTCCAAAAAAAATACTTGCGCTCCAACAAGCAACAGCAAAAAATAATGGAAGTAAGCTTATGTTTAAATTATGGTTTTCAGTTTTATATACTGAAAAACCAACTGCAGATACAGAAATTGCAATCAAATAATAAACATACTTTTCTTGTTTTTCTCTAAATTCTTGCTGAATATTAAATTGAATCTCACTCATTTATTTTTCCTTTTTTAATTTATCTTTTTAATTTATCTTTTTAATTTATCTTTTTAATTTATCTTTTTAATTTATCTTTTTAATTTATCTTTTTAATTTATCTTTTTTGGATACTTGCTCATACATTCTTTGATTATCTTTAAATCTGAAAAATTTAAATCAAACCATTCTCCCCTAATCCTTTTATCTTTGAACTTATCATGAAGCTCACGTTCCACAATAACCGGCGCAATCCAAGTTGTAATTAAATCCCAAGTTGGAGATACACCATGTAAAGTTTTTTCTCTGATTTTAGGATGATAGCTTTGGCCAATTTTAATTAAATTATTTGCAGAGTCAATTATCAAGTATACCTTTTTTACTTTTGATCCATCAACTTGTACTGATTTTTCATCTTCATCAAAAAACCATCGATATAGACTTTTTTTATCAATCAAACTGAAATTTATAATTCCTTTTGTTCTCGGAAAGACTAATACACCATTTTTGCCTTCAAAAATTGACATTTCATTGCCAATTGTGAAATAGCCCATTTTTTCAAATAATCCCCGTAGTTGCGATTGAATCGTATTAAATATGTCAATTATATCAGAATGAGGAAATTTGTCATTAACAGCTTTACAAAATTCTATTGTATATTCATTTCTAGTTTGAGAATCTAATTTCATTGACAATTCTAAAGATAAACCACTCAGCACATGTTTGTTGTCAATATAAAAAATCATGTATTCAATGAACTCTTTATCCGTATAAACATGAACTCCGTAACAATGTTCATTTATAAGAGATATAACATTATTAATGGGACCGTTATCTTGTTCATTCAAAGCGTAGATAGCTTTGCGATCTAGTTCGTGGCAATAATTGCTAAAATATTTCTCTATCGAATTCATTTACTTTATGATCTTTTTGAAATTAATTATTACGTTTTCTTAATGGGCAGAATTACAGAAATTAAATTTTAATTCTGAAAGTCAGAACAAAATGAAGTTATAATTAAATTAGGTAACTTTAATATAAAATATGATCTTACATCAAAAATAGAATCAATGCATAATCTCAAAATTATAAAATCAGTTCTGTTATATTTTACTGATTTCCATAATCATATTTCAATAATGGGAAATTAGTCCTTTACTAAATAAATTAGTCAAGTATAATTACCTGTTTTTATATTTTAAAAGGAACTTGTTTATGTCATCCAACTATTTATAAATAAAAAAACTATTGCGTCAAATCATTATTAAGGACTGTAGTAATTGCAAATGTTTTTATATCATTTAATTTAATTCCCTTGCGAAGTTGAACCAAACTGTTGTCTAATTTAACAGCTTTCGATTTGGATAAAAATTTGATTTTCTGAATAGATAAATTAACTTTCAAATCAGTCACCCCAAGTTCAATTCCTTCTCGCAAAGAATCAACATTACCATTGCCATCGTAAATACCATGAACTTTTATAAAAACTTCATTAGCTTTTTTATACCGCATAGATCTTTCGTATAGAGTTCTAATGTAGTGCTCTGAAACTTTATGATTAAAATTAATTGTATCGGTTGAATTTAAAAATTGTAAAATATTCAGTTGATTTATACTATGTTGGCAATCTATCTTGACAACAATTTCTTTTTTACACCCTACTTTATAAACTATTGAATCATAAAGAATTAGCAAATATTGATCGTTTATTGGCAAAAACATCTGTAACCCTTTAACTCCATAACCACGTTGGCTAACAAAATTCCATTTTCTTTTTTCTAAAAATTGATTGTAAAGAACTAATGGATTATCCGAAATAATAAATGGAATATTAGTTGTATTTTTAAGTAATTTGTATTTTAAAACTGTTAGGTCAGGAACAATTTTCACAGCGCTTATTAGAGATTTTATTTTACCGTCCTCATTTTGCAGATTTTTTAAGACTGGTATCAAATCAGTTGGTATATTACCTTCTGTAATACCGGATTTCGTGTTATTAATTAACTCTTCAAAATCCTGTAGGCATTTGAATCTGATTGGATTTCGTAAATCAAGGATCAATAAAAAATGTAACATTTCTAGTTGAGAAATAGTTTCATAAGCTGGCAATTTTTCAGTTTTCCACATAGCTCTAAAAATTGGAGCAGATTTACTTTCCAATTCAGACAACCAGGTTTCCAATTTTCCAGATTTACCGTAAAAATATTCGCTATATAATTGTGTTTTTATTGGTGCTGATAATCTAAATATCTTATTATTTACATTAAACATCCCAATAGTTTTTTCGTTACCGTTATAAGAAAAATATCTTTGAAGAAATTGAGGAACAAAATGCTGATTTTTTTTAGTATTCAAATCCTTACCCATAACCGTAAATAGCTTTTAAACAACTCCAGAAGTTGAAATTATTTTTATAAACATCGCTGAATTAGTTCTTAAAGCGGCAAGAATTTAGGTTCATCTGGATGAGTTTTTTGTCTGTCAGGGTCAACAAGTGCAAATTGAAATGAAACGGCAACGTTCTTAGCAATTACATTATTGAAAACCTCCTCTTTTGTTTCGTAAACAGTTTTACTTTTTGAAAGCAAAACTTTAGACGCAATTTCTCCGTCATTACCTGCTAATCTAATAACCTTGATTTCAGATGAATTTATATGTCGAAGTACTCCTGCGTTCAAATACTCGACATGATAATGCCAGTTCAGCGAAACATTCACTTCAAAATTTGCATTATAGCGATAACCTTCTTTAAAACGAAGTTCATATAAAACGTTTTCATCTTTAACATCGAAGTTTGATAAATTTGTATCGATACTTTTTTTCATCAAACGTAATCTCGAAACTAAGTTTATTGCAATATTTTGCTGAAATGAAATTCTGCTAGCCCCTTTCAAAATAATGTACTCATTAATATCAATTGCCATTAAATTCTCCTGAGGAGAAATATGAGATGTTTTAATTCTCATGTTTCCTAGAAATCCTACTCCAACAACATATGGGATTTTTTTTATTGGTTTTCCAAGCTCTAAAGGCTCTAGCAGTTCAATTCCTAAAAGTTTTGCTCTAGTAATTGCCGGTTCTGTATAACCGCGATTTGAAAAAACAATCACTTTATTGGCTCTGATTTCTCCTGAAAGATATTTCCCAACAAGTCCATCAATCGTCTCACTTCCAACAGGTTCATTCCAGTTCTTTGCCTCACCACAAATTAATATATCAGAAACGCCTATTCTTCCTCTGATTTTGGTATCAATCTGACGTCTATTACCACTTTCGCCACCTGAGTCTTTTACATCATGTTCAACCACAAAATGATTGGGCAGGTCCTGTTTACAAAATTCACAAAGTAATTCTTCAAATTCTTTCGGTGTTAAATCCATAAATTAATTCTTAAAATTACGAAGTTATAAAATTTTGAATGTAAATGGATTTTTTATTATTCACTTCCTTTAGCCTTTTAATATTCTGAAAACAAATCATTTAAACAACAATCCAATAAAATTCAACAACAAGCATTACTTAAAAAATACCTGTTAACGCCTTGTTATTTTTTGTTTAAGACCTATTTTTTTCCACCAATTTATATTCAAGTTCATTATGACAGTATAAATAATTTTATCCCGTTCTTGTCTTCTCTTTTCTCGGTCATTTTCATTCTCAATTGAAATATGCACGATTTCGAAATCAATTTCCTGACGCATTTGAATTGCTTTTCGAATTCTTGGATAATCGTGAAGAAGTCGGATTGTTTCATTTTGATCTTTTAATGCATCCAAACGATTACTTTTTATAAATACTTTGTTCTTATCATAAAAAGGTAAATAATCAATCATTCCATCAATCCATTCAATACTAACTGTTAAAGGCAAATAACTATTTTCAAAATAAAAAAGTTCTTCACTAACAAATTCTATATATTCAGCAGATTTATCACTTTGTAAACCACTCGGTTTTGTAATTTCTTTAAAATTAGAAACACACTTTTCCATAGTTGTGAAATGGATTTGTTTCTTTGAAAAAATGTACGTCGCCCACAATCCTAATAAAGAAATTGCAGTTACACAATAAGAAATAATTTCTGCTAAATCTTTAAAGTTATTTACTCCTGATTCCATTTTATTAAGTTTATTTTTTTTACCTTACTGAGATCGTGATAAAATTCTTTCTGCTTTCAAGCTAAGTATATTAAAGGCTCAGTGAATATTATTTACATTCCTCCACATAGAGTAACTCTAGTCATTATGTGAATTCCGTGGAATGTCTAAATAGAAAATTTTGAGGCATTTCTGCTTGTTGTGTCAAATCATAATGTTCAAAATGATTAGTCATTAAATGTTCGGCACTTTGATAATACGAGTCAGCTGTAATCCCAAAGCCTAAATCAGGATGCAACTCTATACCGGTGAGCATATATTTCATATTTTTTTATTTTCTACTTTAGATTAAAATTTACTTCTTGGAATAATTTAACTCTTTTCGGCTAATCTAAAATATGCTTAAAACAGTAATTCTATTAATTTGCAAATGACTACATATGCGTGTCAGCACCAATTTTTCTTATAATCCTTCAATTCTTCAATTATTTCCATTGGAACGTGAAGTACATCAAAAGAAACTTCATTTCCAGTTTGTTTATAATTTTGATAAACTTTTATTTCATTTGTCCCAGTCTTTTTAGTACCCACAAAAAAATCTATGTTTTCTATAGCTTCTTCGATTTCAGTTTTTTGAAGTGAATATATATTCTTTTGGATTGTATTTATTGAATAAGTTAGCTCTTTTATTAAAGGAATTAAATCAATGCTATAGTCTATTTTTTCAAGGTCTTTCATTACAATAGCTCCAAATAATTCTTGTTCTTTTCTCAACATTTCTGTATCTACTAAAAGTTTACACGAATGTTCGCTTATTTCAGGGTCTATATCGTTAAAATCTATATCGAAATGAACAACCTCAAGAGGAAATCCTAAATGAGCATAATAATTTCTTAATTTACTTAAAAATCTATAAGCGAATGAAGTGTCAAAACAATCACGTGTTAAGTTAATATGACTTTTGACTTCATCTGAATTTTTACCAAATTTCCTTTTAAGATAAGCTTCAGCATTATCTAAAAAGAATTTAAACCCAATCAGTACATTTAAAACCAACTTATTAGATTGAAGAATATAGTGGATGTTTGTTCCAATAGTGAAATGCATTTTGTTCGCTGGAACTTTTTCCCATTTTTTTATAAAATCGAAATGTTCTTTTAAATTTAATTGCAAATACTTGAAAACCACATATTGGGTATATACTGTTTTAATTAAACTACAATCAGAATTAAAATAATTATACTGTGTTTGGTTGATTTCTCTAAATGGGATTAAGTCATTGTTTTCAAATGTGGCTAGTCTTATCATTTTGCTTGGATAAATTGATGCTAAAGTCCGTGCCTTTTCGAAGTTGCGAACTGCTTAACGCTATATTTTATTAAAATAAAATTTCTTAGAAAAGATAAATATGATTTTTACAAATACTACACACTCTCGAAAACCGGTTCTATGAACAGTTATTCTATTTCTGAAATGTCTTTTTTCCATTTTCTCTGAAAGTATTCATATGATACATCCCTTATTTCTACCACTTCTGCTTCGTCATATGTATAACTCATAAGCTCAGGGTTAAATACTACCAAATTCTCTCCGTTTCCCACAGAACTTGGAAAGAGAATTCCATCAAAATTCAGCTTTCTAATACAATCCGCAATTAGTTGTGTTATGTTATATGCGTGTCTTTCTAGGGGTGGAATAACTTTTTGCATTAGTTCGGTGAAAGTATTTAATTTACCAAATTTATCAAGGCTTTCATCGCTTTGAAAAAAATTCAAAAACTGACTTTCAGTAAGATCGAAAATCAATAATTCCTTATTTACTATAAACTTTCCAATTGAAACTACATCACCTGGATGCGGTCTTATCTCGGATATTGCAGTGTATTTATCCGTAGCGGAGTATAGATAAGAAACTCCTGCTCTGTTTAATCGTCCAATACCAGCTATTAGTGGAGGAGGTGCTCCAATTTGAGAATTAGAATATGGGACAAATATCAAGTCTCCTTCAAATCCACCTTCAAACAAGCTTCTTTTTTTATTCTCAACCCCTATTCTAGCCCTGTAGAATTCGGATTTTTTTTTAACTTTTATTTTGGAACAGTCAGAATATTCTGAAAGCATTTGTGTGATTTGGTCTTCGAATTTAAAGTAATTCTCACTCTTTAACTTATATTCTATTTCTTTAATTGAGTAATCTAAGTCAGATTTTATAGACTGAAGAAGCGGGTTTTGTTGACCATCATCATAGCCTGCAAAAATTGAAACACCTTTGTCATAGTCTTCATAAACTTCTAAGCATTCTATTCTGTTGATTAATTCATCGTAAACATCTTCGTCTTTAAAATTTCCCTTGTTTAAAAATATATTGTCACTTTTATAAAATAATGAGCCATAACCATTGCCGCCCCAATGCTCATTGTAATCCCATTCGGAATAGTGGTACCGTATTAAAGCTTTGATTATTTGTATAAACTCATTACTGTCAACGTCAATAATGAATTCATTATTTTCACAACAACTACACAACCCTTTTTTGTTAATCCTTTTAATTAGTTTCTTCAAACGGATGTCTTTTGCACATTCAATGCACAGTAATAATTCATCTTCGTCTATCATATTGTCGCTTGTTTTCTATAATTGTGTATAATGTACATACTCTTAAAGTGGTTTGTAGACTTTGAAGCAGAGTATTTTCGGCTAAACGAAAATATAAAATACAAAGGTAATTCCACTAAATCCGTAAACTGCTTGAAATGTTTGTTACCAGTATTATTTTAATTCTGGAAATAAGATTTCAACTATTTCTAAAAAATCTTTGTCTTGAATAGGCTTATTTTCGTGATATTCCTTTAATTTCTTTTTTAAATTTCCTTTTCGATAGTCCAATTCTTGTATTTTAGATGTTCTATCATAAACATTCATTGCTTTCAATATTATGTCGCCATTTTCCCTATAATGTTGGATTGCATTATTTAAAATACCTAGTAAATTTGGAAAATTGAAATGTATTGGTTTGTCAAATTTTAATGATAAAATAACAAATAGTTCTCTTGATTTCTGATAGGCTTTTTCAAATTTTTCAGAATTATTTAATTTTACCGCAAATCTTAATAGTGACCATTTTTCAAAATCACTTTGACTATTAATTTTTTTGTATAATTCATTTATGAAAATTATGTCTTCTTCTTTGATTTTATAGTCACGCTTAAATAATTCGTTTATGGAGTAAATTAAAAAGTTGTTTTTTTCATAAAAGTAATTTTCAGCTAATCTTATAAAAACAGTTTTCTTTGTTTCATCTAAATAATTAACTTCTAAATTAATATTTTTAGATTTTAATAGAAAGTATGAAAATTTATTCTTGCTTTTATCTTTTAAAGTTTCATTCAAAATGAGTTTAGAATTAACTCCAACAATTCTTGATAAGTCTAGTTTTTCATTTAAATATTTGGCTTCTTCTATATTTACTTTATCAACTATTCCCATATTTTGAAAATAGTCAGCAGAACAATCTAAATAATAATTTTCTATTTCAATCAAAAAATTTTCAATACTCTGTCTTTTCCATTGATCCATAATTTTTTTATTTTTCAGCTTATCGTTTTTAATTTAGTTATTTTGGTTATGATTACTGCCAACGGTTCGGAGCCTTGTATTCAGGTGGGAAATCGAAGCACAAAAGCCGATATTATTACTACAGTTCAATTGAAAAACTGCTGTTGAATTTTGCAGTTCAGCCCGCCTTACTCAAAATCCTTGTTACAGGCAATATAATTTCTATTTTTCATCTCCTTTCATTCATTAATCCGTAAAATCATGTCAGCAATTGTCTTTGTCTCATTATATGAAAATATTGGTTTAAAATATTTTACATAGCTAAGAAGCTCGTTGACAGTCAAAATCTTCACATACTGAAACTCCTCTTTTGGTTTGGTGTTAGTCAAAACAATCAGATTTTTGATTGGTATTTTTTTTTCACCCCAATGATGCCTGTCTAAACTTAAATGATAATTACTCATCTCATTATTTAGTAGATAAAATAATGCAAAGCTTGTCCTTTTAATTTGTTCTACAGGCGAGCGTAAGCTCAAATTCCCCAATGATTTTTCACTCCAATTCTTTGTCTCAATAAGAAATATTCCAGATGGTCCTACAAGTATATGGTCAATTTGAACGGACTTTATGTAATCATTTTCATTTCTATTATAGATTGCAGGTGAAAATGAAACTGCAAAGTCGTTAATCAAAAAATAATCGTCAGATAGAGTTTCTAATGTCTTAACTACTTTTTGTTCTCCCAACGCACCATAAATGAAACTGTTGAGTTCATCTATTGTCCCTTTTTTTCTTTCAAGTTCTGATAAAGAATATTGAGCACTTAGCCTTACTGCTTCATTAAAATCTGAAGTTATAAATTGATAGCGATTGCTTTTGACTTGATAATCTTCAACTAGTTTGTTTACTGACATTTTTACTACAATTTCAAAATTATTTTCTTTCCTTTTAATTTTTCTTTTATAGTTCCAATGTTCTAAACCAATGGCTAGTTTATGAAAAAAGTTTGTTGAAGTATTGTTTGTTGAAACATTTAGTTGTTGTTTCAGCTTATCAATTTCATTTGTCAATATTTCAACTGATACCTGTCTTTGTGTTTCGATTGCTGTATCTAAATTCGGCAAATCTATGTTGAGGATATTTTTTTCTTCCTCAATCAGATTTTCGTGATGAGAAATTACTTGCTGTCGCAAAATTGTAAATGTCTTTTGAAAATCAATGACCTCTTTTAATGACTTAAAGTCATGGATATTGTTTTCCTCTAAATGTAACTTTAAAGTCGTCAGTGAACCGATCTTATTATAAGTCCTGCACATCTATCTGCCGGTTATTAATTGTTGATTGTTTGAGGAATTTAAGCATCTTATTTTCTGATTAACGAAGATATGATATAAAAAGGTAATCTCACTACTACCCAAATTTTGCCGAAAACCTGTTAGCGAAAGTGTTATTTGAGCAACTGAAACATTAAATTTTCGGGAAGGGTTTCTAGATTTTTAATAAATTCTAAGTCTTTATTAGTTTTAATTTCTTCAACAAAAATTAAACATTTGTCTATTATTGGTTGCAAAAGAGTCAATATTTCCGGGTTTTCTAATTCACTTTCCTCTATTATTTTCATTACATCGCTAGAAAAAGAACAACTTAATGACATAAGCGTTGAATACGAATTTGCAAACCCATCTAAAAAGTCTTTTTTATTATTTAAAGATTCCGTTCGTATTTTATATTTGTTCAACAGAACTTTTGCATTATGCAAAAATAAATTTAAACATGCTTTTTCAAAAACTTTCTCATTCTCTTGTTTTGTATCAGGATCAATGAATTTTTTAAAACGATTGACTATTCCATTATCTGAAAATTCAAGAGCATAAGTAAAAGAGTTGCAATTAATATCATGCATGAATTTATTTCTAAAATTCATTAATAATTCTAAGTTATTATGCTCTTCATGTGTTAGAATATCAATGTCATAAAGTAAATCAATTTTATTTTTAAATGATATACCGCTTTTATTTCCAAAGTTTTTAGTTCTTATTTTATCGGTAATTGATAAGTTAGCAAGTAAAAGATTATTAACACTATCTTCAATATGCAATGCATAGCTTAAAACTTTTGTTCGAACTTCTAAGTTTTTATTATCATCGATTTCCATTAATAATATATTTTACATTTGTTATTTGTTGATTCTACCGAAACATTATCGTTTACATTCTGTAGCTTGTTAAGGTTGTGAGCTTAGTAAGTAAGCAAGTACTTTCTACTCAAATAAATTTCTTGCGAATCATAGACATGAATTCACAACAAAATTTAAATATTGCCTAGCTGTTAGTGGAAGATTTTATTACTCTGGCCCAACTTGGCTATATTTTTCGAATGCCAATTTATAAAGTTGCTCACTTTCATCCTTAAAACGATTCTTATTTTCTTTCAATTCTCCAAATTTTTGATACAAGTGTCTGTAGATAATTTGGTGTGCCGTGTTGGTAAGTTTTACTACATCAAATTCATCCATCTCAAAGTCATCTGTTATTGCTTTGTCTAGGAGAATTAGTAATTCATCTTTTCCAATTTGATCAAGTTCAATCCAATTTTGGTCAATTGCTCTGTAGTAAGCTTTTCCGTTATCAATTTTTAAGTATATCATAAGTTTGTGTTCTTTCATTATAGGTTATTAGACCAGCCTCTAGACAATTTAACATAATTTCGTAACTCGGAATTTCTTCAGCATCGACTTTTTTTAAAACTTTTTCGCCAGGTTTTCCAGAAAAAATTTTGTAAACCGGTTTTGAGTTTACAATTTCTTTTTTTGTAAAAAGAATATAATCAGGTTGTATCGATACTCCTACAGTATTATTATGTGTTACAATAAGTACTGGAACTGTTTTTGAAATTTGTCTAATCTGTTCATTTACCTCACTTTTTAGGAATAAGTTGTCGAAAGATGATTCAGGTTCATCTATTAATAATAAATCATAATGATGTGCATTTTGGATTTTATCAAGTAAATTAAATTCGGATCTTTCACCACCAGAAACCTCTGCTCCATATTCATTCAAGATGCTATATTTTACATCCACGAAATATTTGTAATATTCGGTTTCTGGTAATCGTTCAATTTTCTTTAGTTCTTCCAGATATTCAAGTGAAAAATCATAATGGGTAAATGCGTTACTGAATTGCGTTCGAATTCCGCTCTTGTTCAGCAATTCTTGTGCTCCACCAAATTTCTTAGTTTGAGCAACAATTCGAAATCTACGTACATCTGTTTTCTCAATGATTTTTTCCTTTTTAATTTCACGAACGATAATATCGAATTTTCTGCACTTTTCTTTTTCAACTAAATACTCATAAAAATCGATGTCGCTCACATGTGCGGATGAAGTAGAAGACTGCAATTCTTTTTGAACGTTTGTTACGATTGAATTTACCCAAAGTTTTTTAAGATTTCTTTCTTGTTCTTCATTGAATTTATAAATCAAATCTAAAAGTAACATGCGAAGCGCATTTTTTTCAAGATGTCTCTCGATGATTTCTATATAGACTGTATTGTTATATAATATTTCCGCGGCTGAAATTAAAGTTTTAAGAGTTTCATTTTCAACTTCAAGAAATTTACTTTCGTTAAACAACACACATTTTGAATATACATCTCGTTTCTCTTCTTCTTTCGCGACTTTAAGTAACGAAGTTAAATAAGTTTCTACTTTTTTTTCATTTTCAGTAGTGTCAATTTTATTTACGTCTTCGAGAACGTCTCTAAATTCCCGCAAAAACTGCTCAGATACGCTGCTTTGTTTAGCAGTTAAAAGTTCATCAAATTTTTCTTATCTTTTTCTTCATCTGTTTCTAAAAGTTCGAATTGTTTAATGTGCTTTACATTTTCATATATTTTATCAATTGTTTTTAGCGTAAAAGATTTACCCGAAGATCGATCGCCTAAAATAACATTTAAGCCGGTAGATAATTGTTGACCGTTTTCAAAAATTTGGAAAAAATGATGTCCTTCATTTGGGTGTAAGAAAACCTTATCCTTACTTAATAGAGATGTTTTAACTGCTCTCAAAGATGTATCATCTGCATCAATAAAAGTTTGTCTTGGTGAAAAATTAGTCATGTCTTGTTTGAATCTTAGGTCGCTGAATAGAACTGGTACAAGACTCTCAACCTCTTTAAGATAAAACTTGAACTTTTTTGCACTTGTAACCTCACCAGCACTTATAAATTGTTTCAGTTGATCAATTACATCTTGGGAAATTATTGGTGATTTGTCGTAGTGAGGAATTAAAAGATATTTACTTAAATCTCCAAAAATCTCTTTTAATTGTTGAATCAGGATATATTCTGACTTTGACGTTATTAGACTTTCAACTCTATTACATTTAGAATTAAAATCTTCAAGTTCGTCGTTTTCAGAAATAAGCAATAAGTGACCTTTTTCTAAATTAATTTCAATACCTGGAAAAACTTTAATTTTTAAACGATTAGATATATCTTGATACTGCGATAAATCGAATAGATTATGATTTGTAATAGCAATACAGTCGATGCTTAATTTACTCACATATTCTTCAAGCTTATCAAGACTGAAGTCAAATAAAGCGTCGCTGTGAATAGATGGCTTTGTATGAAGATGTAAATCGATTTTTTTCATAATTTGATTGTTGGTCGTCAAAAAATTTCTGCTAACTCATTTATTCATGCTACAGAATGTCTTACTACCGTAAATTATCTGATGGCTTTATGGCATTTATAAGTTTTAATACCAAACTTACAGATCCACTTTCATTTTCTTTTACGGTTTTCCATAATTGTCCCTGAAAATGGCAAATTAGTTTTTTAATAAATAGAGAGACACCGTATAAATACGTGTTTTTGTAATTTCAACTAAATAAAAAAAGATGCCTAAGCATCTTTTGAAATTTTATAAGTATTTAATCTAGATCAAAATCCAGTAATTCTCTTGGATGTTTCCCTAATCCTTTTGCCAGGTCTAATAGAGTTGTAAATGAAAGGTTCCTTTTTCCATTTTCTATATCACTAATAGTAGCCTTAATAAGCTTATCACTATTCAATGCTACATTATCTTGACTTAAATTTAATTCAGTCCTCAACTTCTTAATATGTACACCAAATTTTTTTAGTTTTTCTTCCTTATGTTTCTCCATTTTTCAAGCTTTTAAACAAAAGGCGTAATAATTCTTTGGAAAAATGTTATAAGAACTTATAACAAACTAATTTTTTTTGTTATATTTGGACATTATTTGAATTAACATTCAATATTATTTGCTTTAAGCATATAATTAAATAATTTTGCGATTCTTCATAAAAATAAATTGAAGCATTCGCTTAGAATCTCGTTTTCAAAAACTGGCGTTTTATAAACCACGAGAGGATAAGTAAGATGCTCACGTCTTATGGCGTGGGCTCACTTATTTGTGGTAGGGCGCCGCCAGTGCCTTGAAAACGATAAGCTGAGTTCCACGCCTTTTTATTAGGTCTAGTACTCACTTAGATTCTTAGCAATACTTTTTTAATAATAGGTTCGCATAATAACAAAAGTTTAATTTATAACTGATTTTATTTATGTAAACAAAATCCATCTTATGATCATTAAGCCGTCTACTTAATACATAAAAAATGGTCCTCTACCACAGCGACAAAACTAGTATAGAGGACCGTAGCCAATCAAACCATCGTTCAACTAACCAATCCAATATTATGAATAATTTTTCATTTTACAAGGATGGGAAAGATCTTTATTGCCTAATTTTTATGGGTATGCTCTTGTCTTTTTCATCCGTTTATGCTAAAAAAACTTTTAGCCATAACCTCCCTATTTCCCAACAGCATCAAATTCAAGGAACTATAACCGATGGCACGAATCCTTTACCTGGTGTAACCATTGCTATAAAAAACAAACAAAATAACATTGTAATTTCAGATTACAGCGGTCAATATTCTCTTTTTGCCTCTCCAGATGACACGCTTGTTGTTTCTTTTATAGGATTTAAAACAAGTCTTATAGCGATACAGGGACGTAAAAAGCTGGATATACAATTATTTTATGATACCACTACACTGCAGGAAGTCCGGGTCAATGCGGGATATTATTCTGTTAAGGAAAAAGAGCGCACTGGTAGTATAGCGAAAATAACGTCAAAAGATATTGAAAAACAGCCCGTGGGAAACATCCTCGCTGCCATGCAGGGACGTATGGCGGGCGTAGAAATCATTCAGGACAGCGGTACTCCCGGAGGTGCTTTTCAGATTAAAATACGTGGGCAGAACAGCCTGAGAGCAGATGCCAATCAGCCACTGTATATTATAGACGGAGTTCCCTATTCCTCTGAAACCATTGGCTCTACATTAACCTCAGGAGGTTTGCCTACAATGACCAGTCCGCTGAATTCCATAAACCCGTCTGATATTGAAAGTATTGAAATCTTAAAGGATGGTGATGCAACCTCTATCTATGGTTCACGTGGTGCCAACGGCGTGGTACTCATTACGACAAAAAAAGGAGTTTCAGGCAAAACAAAATTTTCGGTAAACGCATCGACAAGTATGGGGCAGGTTACCAAAATGCTTGACCTGATGCATACCAATCAGTACCTTGATATGCGCCGTGAGGCATTTGCAAATGACGGTATTACCACTTACCCCAGAAATGCATATGATCTCAACGGCACATGGGACCAGAACCGCTATACGGACTGGCAGAAGGAATTCATTGGAGGAACTGCCCAGATTACAAGCCTGCAGACATCCGTTACAGGAGGATCTGCGAAAACTCAATATCTATTGAGTGGCAGTACCAGAAATGAAACCACGGTTTTTCCCGGAGCTTTCAAATACAATAGAGGCAGTATTCATTTCAGTTTCAATCATGTCTCAGAAGATGATAAATTCCGCCTAAACTTCTCGGCAGGATACAGCGCGCAGAAGAACTTTCAGCCCGGAACAGACCTGACTCGTATATCAAGGCTTCTTGCTCCTAATGCACCGGCATTGTATGACAGCAACGGGAATCTCAATTGGCAGAACAATTCCTGGGAGAATCCTCTGGCAGCCTATGAAGCTAAATTCAATGCTAAGATTAATGATCTTACAGCCAATGCAGTACTTTCATATAACATTCTGCAGAACCTACAGATTAAATCCAGTTTCGGTTATACCGATCTGCGCAATAATGAAAATATGATTCAGCCCTCCACGATGTACAATCCGTCACTGGGTCTTGGCAGTGAGTCTTCAGGTATCAGCACTAATCTTACCCTAAGAAGTTCATGGATTGTGGAACCTCAGATTAACTGGAGTTTCAATCTCGGACAAGGCAGAATGGAAACCCTTTTCGGCGGTACTTTTCAGAGTCAGACCAGCAACAGGCTTTTCCAGTCCGGATATGGTTTTTCCAGTAACAGCCTTATTGGCGATATTGCCTCGGCAACGCTCAAAGTAATTGACTATAGTGATGAAAGTATTTATAAATATCAGGCTTTCTTTACCCGGTTCAATTACAATTATGATGACCGCTACATTCTTAATATAACCGGAAGACGTGATGGATCAAGCCGTTTTGGACCCGGTAAGCAGTTTGCCAATTTTGGCGCTGTTGGTTTTGCTTGGCTGTTTTCAAAAGAAAAATTCTTAGAAGAGAATTCCCTTTTAAGTTTTGGAAAACTGCGTACCAGCTATGGCATTACAGGTAATGATCAGATTGGGGATTACCAGTTTCTTGACACCTATGTTTCCTCTGGAAACACGTATCAGGGAACAGTTGGTATGCAGCCTAGTCGTTTATTTAATGGGGATTTTGGATGGGAAACAAACAAAAAGTTTGAAACGGCACTTGAGTTAGGTTTCTTTAAGGACAGGCTCTTCTTTACTGCTGCCTATTATCAAAACCGCTCATCCAACCAGCTTGTTGGTATGCCCCTTCCCGGAACTACAGGGTTCAGCTCCATGACCGCAAATCTTGATGCGGTAGTGCAGAATAAAGGATTCGAATTTACACTCAGAACCGTAAACTTTCAGAATAAAAACTTTGAATGGAATACTAGTTTTAATATTTCAGCCAACAGAAGTAAATTACTTTCTTACCCCGGACTGGAAACTTCTGCCTATTCAAACCGATATGTGGTCGGTAAGTCAATAAACATTACCAAAGTTTATCATTCTACGGGAATTAACCCGCAAACTGGTGTTTATACCTATGAAGATGTC
Organism: Flavobacterium sp. 1355; assembly: GCF_017833415.1. Classification (GTDB taxonomy): domain Bacteria; phylum Bacteroidota; class Bacteroidia; order Flavobacteriales; family Flavobacteriaceae; genus Flavobacterium. Next base: position 48,149 of record NZ_JAFICC010000003.1, read on the forward strand.
AATTCAGACGGATTGATTTCAGCCGTCGCTGACAGGCAGACCATTATAGATTTAAATCCCGAATATTATGGAGGACTGCAGAACCAGATAACATTTAAAAAAATCCAATTGGATTTTCTACTGCAGTTTGTCAAACAGGATTCCTTTTCATATACTCCAGGACTTCCCGGCACAGCAATCAATCAGCTCTCATCATTAACCAATTTTTGGCAGCAGGCAGGTGATATTGCAGATTATCAAAAACTCACCAGCGGAAGAAACGGTGCACTTTCAGCGGCTTACTCCCGCTATAGGACAAGCGACGGTGCAATTGAAGATGCCTCTTACATCCGTCTTAAAAATATCTCGCTGAGCTACGATCTTCCTCTTGATCTGACAAAAGGGATACAATGCCGTATCTACATGCAGGGACAGAACCTGTTGACTTTTACAAAGTATAAAGGCGGTGATCCTGAATTTAAGTTTGCCGGATATCTGCCTCCCCTTAAGGTTTATACCGCAGGAATACAATTAACTTTTTAATTCTGATATCATGAAAAAATTACTCGTATTACTAATCTTACATATAAATATTCTGTTACTTACAGGCTGTGACAATTTTGTGGATGTTGCCTTGCCCTCTTCACAGCTCACGGGATCAAAAGTGTATGAAGACCCTGTTACTGCCACGGCCGCCATGGTAGATATTTACTCCAAGCTTCGTGATACAGGCATTCTAACTGGTCTCTCTACAGGTGCTTCTGTTAATTTTGGGATGTATGCAGATGAACTGGTTTATTTTGGTTCTGGTGTGGAACCTGGTTTAGCTTTTACCAATAACATATTGCCGGCCAGCAGTATTACAGCAGATTATTGGAATCAAAGCTACCATCAGGTTTACTGCGCAAATGCTGTTATTGAAGGTATCCAGAAATCATCTTCTCTGTCCATTAGTAATAAAAACCAGTTAATCGGAGAAGCCTTATTTGTCAGGGCGCTGGTACATTTTTATCTGGTCAATATTTACGGCGGTATTCCTTATATCACAACAACAGACTACGAGCAAAACAGACTTGAAAAGAGAATTCCCACTGACGAAGTGTATTCACATATCATTGGCGATCTCAACCTAGCCGCTTCCCTACTATCAGATCAATATGTTTCTCAGGAGAGGGTGCGGCCAAACAGATCGGCTGTTTATGCGCTTCTGGCAAGAACCTATCTGTATAATCAGCAATGGGCAGAAGCTGCTGATGCGGCTTCCGCTGTGCTTAATAATCAGGCTTACACCCTAGAGAATGATTTAGATCAGACATTCCTAAAGGAAAGCAGGTCTACCATATTCCAGTTCATGCCTAAACTAGATGGCAATAATACTGATGAAGGTACCTCGTTTATTTTTATTTCTGGATCTTCTTCTTTTGTTGCCCTTAGTGCTGAATTAATCAACTCTTTTCAAACAGGAGATCAACGCAGATCTCATTGGATTCGTGCTGTTACAGAAGGTGCTGATACATGGTATCATTCTTTTAAATACAAACAAAATTCTAACACCGGCTCCAGCGAGGAATATTCAATTGTTTTTAGGATTGCCGAACAGTATCTAATCCGTGCTGAGGCAAGAGCAAGACAAGGCGACTTAATAGGCGCCAAAGAAGATCTTAACAAAGTCCGGAATACAGCAGGGCTGGCTAACACGCCGGCCATTACAGCTAATGAAATTATTACAGCTGTACTCAGCGAAAGACGTTTTGAATTTTTTACCGAATACGGTCATCGTTTCTTTGATCTCAAACGTACCGGACAGCTCGATGCTGTTTTGTCAATTACCAAACCGGGATGGGAAACTACGGACCAGTTATGGCCACTTCCAGAAACGGAATTAATTGCAAACCCACTCCTTGGTTCTCAGAATCCGGGGTATTAATACCATCGAAAAATGGAAACGCATTTACGATTTGTTTACGGAATTCTATCTGTACTCATATTTGAATTAGTAACCTGTCCCGCTATGGGACAGGGACTAATCAAAAAACACCTGAGCCCTTCAGATTATAAACTCTGGAGTACACTAACTGCAGATAAGATTTCCGATAGTGGAACCTGGATAAGCTATTATCTGAAATATGAATCTCATTTAGATACACTGTTTATTAAAAATGTTGTTTCAAATAAAGAGTATGCATTCCCTAAAGGTTCCAATACTAAATTCGGAGCTGAAAAGATATTCGGATATATTGATATCCGTAAAAATTTGAACATACAAGATTTGCATACCGGCCAGTTATTTTCAATACCAAATGTACTCAGTTACGAGTTTGCAGCAGACAACCGCTTTATTGTATCTCTGGAAAAAAAAGATACTGAGGCTTCAAGTCTCTGCATTCGAACAGCAGAAGGAAAGCTGATCCACAGCATTGAAAATGTGACAGAATATAAAATAAATAATTTAAGAAATAAATTGCTTTATGTAACATCTACAGGTCAGGCATCAAATATAGGACAGGTCAATTTCAACACAAAAATATCTTTTGTCACAATCCTTTCTGGTTTGCCTCCAAAACTTCAAAGTCTAACATGGTCGCAAGATGAAAAGTCTTTTGCATTTTATGGTTTAGATGATCAATGGCAGTTATTTTATTATCAATTCAATACAAATAATATAAACAACATAAAAATATTACCAAAGAGCGATTTTTCAATGCACGAAATTGCTCCTGATAATGGTATGCGCCTTAAAATATCCAGCGACAACGACGCCGTTTTTTTCTCATATAAAAACAGTCAAATACCGTCAATGGAACAACCTGTAGTTGAGATCTGGAATGCTGATGACAAGCTGCTGTACCCGCAGAACAATGCGGCAGAAAACACAAATCAGTCCTATCTTGCCATGTGGAATCCCAATACCGGAAAAACAATACCGGTAAGCAACAAACAATATGGCTGGACAACTCTTACAGGTGATCAAAAATATGCCATCATTGCCGATCCACTTGAGTATGAGCCCCAATATAAAGACTTTGCCGACACCGATTATTATCTCATGAATCTTAGTACAGGTAAAAAAGAAGTATTAATTGAAAATGTGTCCATGCATCCTTCATTTATTGGCACATCCCCAGATGGAACATACATCAATTATTATAAAAACAAAAGCTGGTGGATTTATGATATTAAAGTTAAAACACACACCAATATTACATCTGATCTGGCCACTGAATTTGACAACTCAACCGTAGATCCGGATCCTGAACTATATGGATTTAAAGGATGGGCTCCAGATGGCAAAAGTGTATTGATTTACGATCAGTTTGATATCTGGCAGATTACTGTAGACGGCAGAAAAAGAGTAAGACTAACTACTGGGAAAGAGCAGAATATCCGCTTTAGATTCGCCGATGAGAGTAAACCTCATAAAGCTGCCTTTAATTATTCCGGAACGCAGAACGGTACTTATGACCTCAATAAAAAAAATGTTCTTTCAGCAGAAAACAGATTAAATGGGGATGCCGGCTACTACATTCTGGATCGAAAGAAACTAAGTCCTCTGGCTTTAAAAAAAGGAAAAATAAACAGTATATTAAAAGCTTCAAATAAGGATACATATTTATTTATATATCAAAGCTTTGAGAATGCTCCGAGTATCCTAATAAAGGCTTTCAATAGGTCTTCAGTACGAACCGTTGTGCAGTCCAATAAACAACAGCAGAATTTCTATTGGGGCTCCTCAGAAATGATTCATTATGCTGCTCCTGATAATACTCTCTTAAATGGTGCTTTATATTATCCTGCTAATTATAATACTTCGTTAAAGTACCCTATGATTGTTTACATCTACAGCAGACCATCGTTTAAAATTCATGATTATGTTAATCCTACCGATCATAACGGGATTGGTTTTAATATTACAACCTTTACAGCGGCAGGCTATTTTGTACTGCTAGCAGATATTGCGTATGAAAAAGGAAATCCGGGAATCTCAGCTGTAAATTGTGTTACAAGTGCGGTCAAAAATGTTACTACAAAAGGCTTAATTGATCCTGACAAAATTGGGCTCTTAGGTCATTCCTTTGGAGCGTACGAATCCAATTTCATTATCACGCAAAGCAGCCTCTTTGCAGCTGCAGTAAGCGGGGCTGGAGTTTCAGATATTATTCGTACTTACTTTTCAATCAGCGGAGAGAATCAAAAACCTGAAATATGGAGATATGAAAATCAGCAGTACCGTATGAGAGCCTCTCTATATGAGGATCAAAGTGCTTATCTTAAAAACTCTCCTATACTCCATGCAAAGCAAATAAACACGCCTTTGCTGACATGGACGGGAAAGAATGATGAGAATGTAAAAGCCGAACAATCAACGGCATTTTATCTTAGCCTTCGAAGACTTAAAAAAAAGCATATCATGCTTCAGTATCCCAATCAAGGACATATATTATCATCTGCTGCTGCGCAGGAAGATTTAAGCAGAAAAACTATAGAATGGTTCGATTATTACTTAAAAAAAAGCAGTTCTCCAAAGTGGATTATTAAATCCAATTAAGGTTATTTGTTCTCTAAATGCTTTAAAAAAAATATGCGGTTTCTATCGGGAAACCGCATACATCTTATGCCTAACTAAGGCTCAGTTTTATAAAGTTGAATGCGGCATTGCCCAGCGGTGTTTTTACGAAAAACTTGATGTTCTTGACTATTCTCATCTTCGTAACTACATAAAGTTCCAGTGTTGACCGGCGTGCAATTTACCTGCACATCATCACAATTAGTCGGGGATCCTGAAATCTGAATCCACTCTGTTGTTAATGCTTTTTTTGCATCACTTTCCTTAGCTGCCTTGGTGCTTACAGCACCTGCGCTGGCCAGTATAAATACAGCCGCAGGCAGAATCATTTTAACAATTGTGTTCATAGTAATAATTATTAAAGTTATGATCTACTCTATTATACAGGTTTTCAATCTTCACCCCTGCTATCGGCCGATAGATTATGAGTTTTTATTTTAAGGTCTTTATCCAGCCTATAACGCTGCAGATACTTTCCGGCAATCACATACAAACTGTTTCCCCACACTGTCATGTCTTTCATTTTAGACCCGCCGGAATTATAAATATAGATACTCGATATATAGGATCTGGAAGATAGATTGTAAGCATCCACTATTACGGCGGTATCCCACATTTCCTTTGGCTCATACTGTCCTATCACTGATGAGTTTACAAATAAAACAGTATTACGCAGTGTGCTTAATTTGTTAACTGCATTTGCCGGGGAAGCTAGTGTCCGCTGTCCTTTATCTTTAATAAAAACGGGTTTTATAGCAGCTCTGCTCATTGTGTCTATTGTATTGTCGCGATACATCAGATTTAGTTTATCATCGGTTACGATATACTGATTGCGGTAATAATACACATATACAAAAGCCCTGCTCTCCACACTGTAATTCATCATGCCGTCTGTATCGAAAACACCATCAATCTGCTTCTGCAGTAGCCTGGGATAAAGAGTGCTTTTGAGATTATTTTCAAAAGAAAAAAGACCCAGTGTGTTTTCTCCTGACTTTTCCGCCTGGGTTCGAAAAGAAATTTTTAACGAATCAACTGCAACAGCCTTTGAAAAATAATAACCACTTTCACTCATCAAAACTTTTGCCTTCCAATCGGATATTTTTCCACGGTAGATTACAGGCACTGTACCGTCTATAACAAAAAAATAGGGTGGTATGATTTTTACTTGCACAGAACGAAATGGAAAGTCTGTTTTGTCTAATTGAATTTTATAATGATGTTTTACTTTTAGTGCCGTATCATATTTAAAAATGTGAAGCGGAGCTTTCTGATCTGCAATGTAAACTCCGCTTGAATCCGCACCTGCAAAATATAATGTGTTGTTATGTAGTTTTGTTTCTGATATTTTTCTGCTGGATCCTGGGGTAAACCTACGGATAAAAGGGTTCTCCTTTTGCATAATATGTTCAGAGCGAAAATATAATACAGATATAACAATAGCTGCTGCCACCATTATTACACAAAGCTTAGCGCCACTTTTTTTGTAATTCACCGAATTGAAAATTATGGCTGAGAAAGCCAGAACAATAAAAAAGATATTAAAAATTAAATGTTGCTTCCATCCCATGTTTTCCAAAACTCCACCACACGAACAAGGAATATTGGAACTAAAATTTAGTATGATTACAATATAAACCGTAAACATTGCCATTAACCCAAAACCTGAATAAAGAGCGAAAAGCCGCGTCTTGCTAAATGCTAATAATACAGCCAAAATAAGCTCCGAGGTTATTACAGCATAAGAGAGAATTCCAGTGTATGCTCCCAAAATTGGTGACTGCCCCAACTGCGCCTGAAAATTTTCAAATTCCAATAATTTACTGGCAGCTGCATAAACAAATAAGGACATATACAGTACACTGGCCATTTCTATAACACTATTTTTAAAATTGTTCAAAAATTTCATAAGACCCAGATTAACAGATTAAAAATCGGCAGAAAAACAAGAGTGAACCAGTAAAATTATACGCAAATTTAAGCTGGGATTCTATATAAATTAATATCAAAAACAAGCCGAAATTTGTCAAAAACAAGCCGTTTTTAAAAGATGTTTTTGCAAATAAAAAGTGCTCCATAAATACATTTGTATCTACAGAGCACCTTAACCCTTTTTATCTTCTCTAATTTAAGATTTACAAGCTTCGCTCAGGGTAATTAATTTTTGATTGAGCTCTACAAGTCCTGCTTTCTGCAGGCATTCTTCGGAGATATTTTTAAGTTCTAAAAGTCCCTCCTCACCCATACTGCCCAGAAGGACCGATGAGTCTTTTTCATTGGCCAGTCCGTCAGAGATAACATGACTTAAAAACAGTACATTTTTTCGTGAAATTTTCAAATCAATCTTCACTACTTCACCCATGCCAGGGATACTCAAAACAGTATCTAAAACCTTGGCAACTTCATTTTTTGTAATCATAATTCACGTGTTTTAAATTGATAATAACTTCTGGTAAAAATAAAAAGTTCAGTACAATTTACCCCATTCAAAATATAGCGGGGATTGGTCAGCTGTCATCCCTTTTATAATTTAGTGCATAATTTAATTACTGTCTTGGTTATTGAAATCGGTAAATCTTGCCAGTTACTCCGTAATAATATTTTCAGATTGATATTATAATGCAAAATCAAGTCAGTTCTTGTAAAGAATCTCAAAGATTGCCACGTTCCTGCAATCTGCAAGATGTCCGGTTGTATCACAACCGATATCTTGCCACCCCTTTACTCGGAACTCGTGGGCGGTGAAACCAAAAGAAAATAGTGCGTAAAAATGAAAAAGACAGATGATGAAAGAGCAAAACAAAAACAGGACAAAGTGGCTTCATCTCAGGCTCAAACCAGATGAATTTGAAATACTACACAAACGTTTCAGCAGATCAACCTGCCCAAAACTAAGTGATTTTGCAAGAAAAAATCTGCTGCAGAAACCCGTTGTGATGAAATACCGAAATGAATCTCTGGATGACTTACTCGGTGAATTGATACAGCTCAGAGCAGAGTTAAATGCTATTGGAAACAACTTTAACCAGGTCGTTAAAAAGTTACATACGTTAAATCAAATTCCGGAATTTAAACACTGGATAATGGCGTATGAACTGGAGAAAAAAGTACTTTTTAATTCTATTGATCAGATAAAAAACCACATTAAAAACCTATCCCAGAAATGGTTGCAGTCATAAATACAGGACATTCGCTGCGAAGCATTTTTAATTATAATGAAAACAAAGTTTCCATTGGTGCTGCTCAGTGTATCGGTGAGGGAAATTATCCCATGGATGTGGATCAAATGAGCCTTGATTTTAAATTAAAACTACTTTTAAAACAATTGGAATTAAATGAAAATGTCACCCGTAACAGCGTACATATCTCACTTAATTTTGATCCTTCAGAAACCGGTTTATCAAAAGAAAAACTAATGAAAATTGCTTCTGTCTATATGACTAAAATTGGCTTTGGCCTTCAGCCTTATCTCGTCTATCAGCATCATGATGCAGGACATCCGCACATTCACATTGTATCAATAAAAGTACAGGCTAATGGAAAACGCATTGACATGCAGAACATTGGAAAAAATCAGTCTGAAACAGCCCGCAAAGAAATTGAAAAGCAATTCTATCTCGTGCAGGCATCCGGTCAAAATAAAAAACAAAATACAGATATAAAGGCGGTTAATATTCATAAAGTCCAATACGGCAGATCCGAAACTAAAAAAGCAATTTCAGGCATTTTAAATGCTGTTGTTCCTCATTATAAATTCAGTACCATTGGAGAACTAAATGCAGTATTGAATTTATATAACGTATTGGCTGAGCGCGGTAGGGAAGATTCCAAAATGTTTCTGCATAGAGGACTTGTTTACAGAATAATTGACAATGAAAAGAAAGCTGTTGGGGTTCCAATTAAAGCCAGCAGTCTGTACACTAAACCGACACTTGAGTATCTGGAGAAAAAATTTACTTCAAATAAAACAGCACGTCTTTCGGATCTGAAAAGGATTAAAAATGAAATTGATTTTGCCTTTTTAAACAACAGTGGAACCACTGTTGAGCAGTTAGAAACAACACTCCAGAAAAAAGGTATTGCTATTGCTAGCAGAATAAATAATCAAGGATTTTTATTTGGAATCACATACATAGATCACACAACAAAATGTGTGTGCAACGGAAGTGTTTTAGGAAAATCGTATGCTGCAAAAGCTATTCAGGAGCGCTGTGAGAACACATCTATTGATAAAGTTTTAACAGCTTTTCAAAAAGTTGGTGAATTCAAAAACAAAGCTGAGGTTACTCAAAACACATCCAGTGATACTTTACAGGATCAGGACAAAATTTTATCATCCGACAGTGAATTGAAAGAACTCATCGATTCCATACTCAAATATGAATATGTTGGAAATTATGTGCCGAATCAATTAAAAGGCAAAAGAAAAAAAAGAAAGAGAAAAGGACAATCTGATAATCAATAAAACATATAGCCATGGGGATGCAGACAGGAGAAAATGATCAGGCTTTGAGAAAAATTTTAGATATGACCAGGCTTATTAGTATCATACTATTGAGCATTCATTTCTACTATGAATGTTATATCGCTTTTAAAAACTGGCAGCTGGTAAGTAAATTTAGCGATGCTATTTTAGGTAATATTTACAATACCGGATTATTTAGTAATTTTCATAAATGTAAATTGTTTGCCCTGGGATTTCTAATCATTTCCCTGCTTGGTGCCAAAGGCAGAAAAGATGAAAAACTGAGTTATAAAAATGCATTTGTCTATATACTCACAGGAGTGCTGCTGTACTTTATAAGTTATCTTTCCCTGCATCTTTCATCTGAAAAAACTTCCACAGCCATAGTATATATTTTTATAACATCAACCGGCTATCTTTTGATGCTCTCGGGAGGAACTCTGCTTTCCCGCATTATAAAAAACAGGCTTGGCTCCAAAGATATTTTTAATAAGGAAAATGAAACCTTTCCTCAGGAAGAAAGACTCCTGGAAAATGAATATTCCATTAATCTTCCTGCCCGGTATTATCTGAAGGATAAAATCCGAAACAGCTGGATTAATATCATAAATCCTTTTCGTGCGCTTATGGTTTTAGGTACGCCTGGTTCCGGGAAATCATACTTTGTAATACGACATGTAATTACCCAGCATATTCAAAAGGGATTCAGCATGTTTGTTTACGATTTTAAGTATGATGATCTCTCTAAAATTGTGTATAATACTTTTGAAAACTATAAACACGTATATAAAATAACCCCGAAATGTTATTTTATAAATTTTGATAATATTATGCATCGATGCAATCCACTTGACCCTCAGAGTATGGAAGATATAACTGATGCTTCCGAGTCTGCCCGAACTATTTTAATGGGACTCAACCGGGAGTGGATCAAGCGGCAGGGAGACTTTTTTGTGGAATCCCCAATTAACTTTTTATCGGCTGTAATCTGGTATCTCAGACGTTACAAAGACGGTGAATTCTGCACCCTGCCGCACGTTATTGAACTCATGCAGCTTGAGTATGATCTTTTGTTTACTATGCTTAGGACAGAAAAGGAAATTGAGGTATTAATAAATCCATTTATAAATGCATATTTAAACGATGCTATGGATCAATTGGAGGGACAGATTGCAACGGCTAAAATTGCAATGGCAAGGCTTTCCTCCCCTTCTCTATACTACGTTTTATCTGGCAATGACTTTACTTTGGATATCAATAATCCCCAGGAACCCAAAATTGTTTGTATGGGTAATAACCCTCAGAAAATCCAGATTTACGGTGCTGTTTTATCCCTTTATGTCAACAGGCTGGTGAAACTGGTCAATAAAAAAGGTAAAATGAAATCGAGCTTAATTTTTGATGAATTTCCCACTATTTATCTCAACAATATGGACAGCCTCATTGCCACGGCTAGAAGTAATAAAGTAGCTACCTGCCTGGGCATACAGGACTTCAGCCAGCTTAGAAAAGACTATGGTCGTGAACAGGCCGATGTGATCATGAATATAACAGGAAACATCATCAGTGGTCAGGTTACCGGAGATACATCCAAACAATTATCCGAGCGTTTCGGAAAAATAATGCAAGACCGTGAAAGCATATCAATCAATAGCGGAGATACATCCATCAGCCGTTCCAAACAACTGGAATCTGCCATACCTCCTTCCAAAATTTCAGCTCTAAGTTCGGGTAAATTTGTGGGTATGGTAGCCGATAATCCGGACTGCAAAATTGAACTCAAAACATTTCATTCGGAAATTATAAACGATCATCAGGCTATTAAAAAAGAAGAAGAAAACTACAAAGAAATTCCTGCTGTACGCAAATTAGATAATGCCATGATTCAACGAAATTACCTGCAGATAAAACAAGATATTCAAGACATAGTTCATTCTGAAATGGAACGTCTTTTAAATGATCCATCCCTTGCCTATTTAGTTATTAAAAAATAATTATTAGTTTAATTAATACATACAATTAAATATCTTTATTGAAAATATCTTAATACAACATCTTGTGATTCTAAATACTCTCAGTGAAATAACAAATTTTTCGAAAAATCAAATTAATAAATTTAGGGAAGTTTTGTTATCGGCAGGCGAAGTTCAAGAAAAAACTTTTGCCGGACTAATTGCAAAAAATCCAAAAATAGTAATTATTGATAATTTAGAAAATCCAAAAGGAATAGGTGCTTTAAAAATACCTTACGATAATCATCGGGATAAAGTTTTTAGATTATCTAAATCAACAGTAGATCCTAATTTGTTTAAATATGAATTGGGCTGGGTTGTTAGTTTAGAAAAAGGGAATGGAAATAAAATTATGGCCTTATTGGTTGATAATAACCACCGTATATATGCAACTGTTCGTAAAGATAACACCACCATGATTTATCTATTGAAAAAATACAAATTTAGTCAGGAAGGCGTTCCCTATTTATCAGACAGAGGTACTTATGAACTGTTATTATTTATAAGGTAATTTAAAAAAAACATAAAACTGTGAATCATAATCATCAACATTTAGAATTAAATGGGAAGCGGATATTTATTTGTGAACGCCATCATCATGTGCTTAAATTTTGGAGTGAATTTAAACTTTTAAATCCTTACCTTCTTAGTTTTGATCATCATACAGATACAAATAAAGCTTTCCAGCATTACATCCATCATAACAGGCATCCTGAGCAGAGCTTTGAGATACAGCAGTTTGATTTATTGTCAGGCATTATTGAAAATGATGTAATAGCTATAAATAAATTAACACATGCCGAACATATTGATGCGGCAATAAAAACAGGGATAATAAAAAAGGCCCTTATCTATAGTGAAGATAATATTTACGGAAAGCCTGAAATTTATACTATTAATGGGGATGAAAATTACAATGGGCAATTGATCATAATCAATAATAATTATGAGGATCCGGCTGTTGTAATTAGTACTGAAACTCTCGAATCAAATTTTAGAAAATTTGACCTTTGCATTTCCAGAGAAGACTGGATTGATAATTTTATATTGGATATTGATCTGGATTTTTTTAAGAGCACAAAGGCTTTTGTCCATTCTAATTTGTCTTTTCTAAAACAATTAATCGATAAATCAATTGCAATTTCTATCGCAACCGAACCCATTTTTATTAAATCATGGCAGGCTCAATATGACAATTCACTTAGTGTAGAATACCTGCTTGAAAAGATAATTGAGCTTATTGATTCTTAATCTTCTTCTATTGATATTATAAAATGAAAATATAATTTACCTCAAAAATCTACTTAAATAAGATAACATATATGATCACGGAGAAAGAATTACAAAATCAAATTATCGAATTAATTAAAAACGAAAGTTTTCATGAATCAATTAATAATCAGGAGTCAAGTATTGAAGCTTTAAATGTGAATTCTGATGAAGATCATATCCCACATTTGTCAATAGATGATTTATTAAAAAAAAAATATTCAAAATCTTGTATCCATGTATTAGAATCAATAATCGATTGCGAAATTATTACTGGGGATATGATCAAAGACATTTCTTTAAGTTCAGAAGAAAAACTCTTTCCTGATATAATTTTATTTAATCGTGAGTCAGCTCAGATTATATTAATAGAAAATAAGGTAAGTTCAAAAACTGGCAGAGAAGCAATAACTGAAGTTTTTGGCTATATGAATGAGATTAGAAATCACCTCCCTTTTACTTCTCATTATGATGTATCGATAATAATAATTTCTCCTACATTCGACACACTTTTGGATCACTCTATTTCTTCGAATATTTTATCTTCCAATATCAATCTACTTTGTCTTCTCCCTAATTTTGAAAGTGAGCAGCTGACTTTCGATATTCATTACCCAAAGTCCTGGACTCATATAGGACAAAATAACTTACCCAAAAATGGACTTGTATCCTATAGCTGGGGTCTTGCTAAAAAGGATGAGGGTGTCGACTTTAATGAGTTAGCAGTAATTAACCTGGCAAAAGAACTTATTGTTAATAATGCAAACAGATATAATTCCAGTGGTTTTTTATTAATATGGGAAAGCAGTTTGGTATATCAATCATTAAGTAAGTTTGTGATCACAATTTATGTCGTAAATCCGTTTTCTTTTCTGCCTAATGCAGATTTATATGGTTTTCAATATAGAAGTTCAGTTCTTTCCAATTATTTAAAAGAATACAATAACGATTATAATGGGTTAGTACATACCTCTTCGCTATTTAAGATTATGGACGATGCAGTAATTTTTTTGGAGGAATATTATAATATAGAAATTGATACTGCATCAGAATGGACTAGGGATTTTACCGATGAAAAATTTCGATTAGAAAGAAAACCAATTTTGTTTGATTCATGGGGATTAATTGGAGATTATGTTAGGTATTTCTACTTTCACCCGGCAGTAAGGAAACACTATTTTGAAAAAACCGACGATAACTTTCTTGGCCATTTAAATCCAATTATAGGTCTACAGATCATTAATATCATTACAAAAAACACTATTTTTAATGATGGTCACTTTCGTGGATATGATTTATTTAAATTTGGAAAGCAGTTGGCTAACTTTAATTACGCCTGCAAGAACGCGCTTCATGCTAAAAATGAGACTTTAAATAATGCGTTATTATTTTGGTCTGTTTTAGAAATTTCACAGTCCTTAAAGGAGATTCTTTTTTATGCCAGCAATACAATAGGAATAAAAGAAAATATTACTTTACATATACATCTGCCTTTAGACAGTAAAAGAGTAAAAACCGGTTATAGAGAACAAAATGATAAATTTTCAGAAAATTTCCAGGAGTTATTCCTCTCAGGGGATGTAAACAAAAAATACAGAGCAATATTTCAATTTGGATATTCTTATGGTATGTACTTCAATGATTCTCTCGTTGATACTATTTCCAAAAAAGATCAAATTACCATTGAAAAAGAAATTGCCGAATTTGTAAAAAAATACTTAATAAGTATTGCTCTTTCTGTAAAAGATAAGAATCGTAAACTAAATAAAACAGAAATTCTTTTTTTTAATACGTATTTTACAATAGAAGGTTTTTTCGAAACTTCTATTGTAGAAATTTCAAAAGTAATTGAGCACTCCTCTGATAAATTCTTAACTTCTATTTTTACCGAGTTTTTGGAATCTTTCACAGTTACAATTGGTATACCTTACAGGGAACTTCAAGAAATTTTTATTCCAAAATCAGTGGATTGGAAATGGATGAAATATTCACTAACAGAAAAATTTAAACAAGGTCTTAAGCGGGGTGTTGTAAACATTGAACCTAATGGAAGTATAACTATTTCTCAGATTGATGAAGATTTTAATTTCCTACCGGAAATTGAAAATGAGAATGAGATATATCTTAAAACGTATACTTCCACTGTGGGCGCTATCATTCGCAAAGTATTGTGGGATGATATAGAATCCGGAAAAGCTTTTCCTTCTTAGATCCTTAATGACTCTAAAATTCTTCTTTTGCCAATACTCTAATTAAAATTTAATTTAATTTAAACTTCATTTAGCTATTTCAAAGTACTTAAAATAATACATATGCCTGCTGCTACTAAAATAAACTGGTCCATCTTTAAAATGAAAAATGAAAATTACACAAAATCTTTTGAGGATTTGTGCTATCATCTTTTCTGCAGAAAATATGGAATTACAGAAGGAATACGTACTGATTATAATCAAACTGGTATTGAAACTGAACCTATAAAAGATCAGGATGGAAAATCAGTCGGGTTTCAGTCTAAATTTTTTGACAACAAGCTCAGCGACACAAGCTCAGTGAGTCAAATAATTAAATCAATAGGTAAAGCAAAGAATGCATACCAAGACCTAAAGACAATAATCATCTATACTCATCAAGCCTTTGGAAGTGAAAATCCTGCCTACAAACTAAAAATTGAACTTGCCGCCAAACCAATAAAAATTGAATGGTTTGTTAGCAGTAATTTTGAAGGCTCTTTATTTCATCCTGGAAATCTGGATCTGGCACAGCTTTATTTTGGACTTGCACAAGAAATTGTTTTTCTAAAGAATACTCTGCCTTCAGAAATGTTTACATTTCTCTCATCTCCCTTATGTATAAGTTTACCTCTTAGCGATGAAAATAATACCCAAATCTTAAATTTCCATAATTACATTCTAAAATCAAAGCAAAAAATATATTTGCTTACTGGCGGACCGGGGTCAGGTAAAAGTATAAGCTTGTATAGATTATTTCAAAACCTCTCAGGAATGAATACAGGCAATACTACTGAAATGATAGATCAGTTGACAAAGCAAAAGGCAATTCCTGTCCTCATTAACTTGCGAAACTGTATTACTGATAGTATCGAAAACATTATAAAAAGTAGATTAGATGAATACAATGTCGGTCATGGTTCACTAGGCTTTATTTTTCTATTTGATGGATTAGATGAACTTCCAGAACAAAAAATCGATTATGTACTATCCTACATAAACGAACTAAACAATAAAAAAAATACCATCAGAATAGTTTTCTCATGCAGATCCGGGAGTTATAATAAATTAAAAACAAAATCACATTTCAATACCATTGAACTTAGAATATGTGAATTAAATTTAGCTCACATTAAAACTTTTTTCCACGCCCGGGGCAATACAAATAAACTTAATTTACTTGAAAAATTTATAGTAGGAGAATCTGCAATATTAGGGGCAATAGACGATATTTTGCTTATAAATCTTTTTTATGATACTATAGAAGAGTTACATGAAGACAGTACAATAATTGACTTGCTCGACAAAAAGGTCAATCTTCTTTTAAAAAACAATAATCATAAAAAAAACATTGACCATCTTAACTTATTAAATCCTAAGGAAGATAAAATTATACTTTTACACGAGGATATTGCATATCATTTCCATCAAAAATTCCAGTTTAGATTTACTTTACCAGAACTACAAAATTTAATTAATATAAAACTACCGCAGCGTGATAGTATATCTATTAATCATCTTATCAATTATCTTATTGAACTTTTCTTTGAACATTCATTCGCAGGTATTGACCAGGGAGAAAGTTATATCTACCAGCATAGAAAATATCAGGAATATTTCTTTGCTAAAAAATTAAAAAAAGAGTTTGATAAGAACCCTGGCATAATCAGAAAATTAAAAGTTGTTTCTAATTCTGATTTCTTTGAAGATATGTTCCTGCCCTATTTAAAAGCTTCATACAAAAAAGAAAATAATCTTATCGGTTTTATTAAACTTAATCTAATCAAACTATATTCAGGTAATGATTCCTCGTGGGGCGGAGATGATCCGTATTATAGTGAATCTAATTTTTTTATAAAGACTTTAGCTGCTCAAAGTGACAGAGTATTTGAACAACTTTACAATGATGAAAATATTGGTATTTCAGAAAAAATATCTTCGCACTTTCCATCACACAATTCTTTAGAGGAATTAATATATAATTTTTTAAATGATAAAAAAAAATATAACCTTGAAGATAAGCTAATCAAAATTTACAATAAACTAGCCCATCTCCTAGAAGTAACAGCCATTCTGCATCAAAATAATCGAAGAACTCAGGCATTAGAAATTTTTAATCAATTCAATGATAGTCTGGAACAATTTAAAAAATCTAATCTCAAAGATTATTTAATAAAATCAAATAGAGGATTTTTAAATGATCCTTTTTGGGAAAAATGGGAATCGTTTATATATATACATATATTTATAAAAAATAACGATCTGCTTTCTACTTTTGAAACATTAATCGTAAAAAATTATTCTAAAATTAAAAATGAAGATTTATATTATTCTGCAGAAGAAAAAGGAAAAGAAAAGCTTGTCAAGTCATTTATCCGTGTTGTACTGAATTTTAAGCAACATGAACTTATTTCACTATTGGACGTATTTGAAAATTATGAGTTCACTGCTTTATTAGAATTATTAGCGGATCCAAAATATCTGCATTTATATTTCGAAAATACGTCTTTAAAAAGCAGAATAGATCAAAAAATCAAGTCATCAGCACTGGATAAAAATAATGTATATGTACTTTTCTTTAAAAAGATTTCAGGAAATAAATTAAATAAACAAGAAAAAGACTTTATCGAACAGGCACTTAAAGATTTACGAAGTGAAACTGAATATGATATCAAAAGGAGGAAAAAATTACATGAATATGCTGTAACGGCTTTTAATATAGATGAATTTTCATTTGAGATAATTTTTAAAGAATACAGAAACGATTACAACTATTATCATGAGATTTCGCTATACAGCTCAATATTAAAAGGATATTTAGAAATTTTAAGTGGTAAAGATTCACTCATAAACTTAATTGCAAAGTTTAAAAAATACAATAATATTCATTTAAGAGATAATTTAAATAAATATTTTAAATCTGAATTCGCATATTTATGGGCTGCAATTTTCTCCATAACTTCAATTGAAATTTTTGAAAAAAAACAGCTTATAAAATTATTTCTTGATAAAAACCACAGCATTGACATTTTTGAATTTTATTCAAATCTATGTGAATTCAATCCAAGATTATGTAAAACTCTTTTAGATAAAATTACCTTAGAGAATATAAAAAAAATTGAAAAGAATAAAGATGAAGACATGATGAGCAATGTTAATAATCAATTCAGGATGGCAATATTATATTCAGAGATTGATGATCAAAAAGCAATAAACCATATAACTACAGGCATAACAAACAGTCTGCTAAAACATGGGTGGAGAAAAGATACAATTATTTGCTATAATCTTGTTGATGCATTGGGAATAATATGGAGAAATCAATGGTACAACAAAAATAAATTACTACAAATTACCAAGAAAGTTTATGAATTAACAATTAAGGCTGCCACTATTACAGATGGTAAATTCACTTGGAAAGGCCCCTATTATTTTATTGAAATACTATCAAAATATGATGTAAAACTAGCCCAGAAATACCGCAATAAATTCAGAAAAAAAGAAGTGAAATATTCGCCTAATCTTAGTACTCCCATCATACTTTCTATGATAAAGGAAGGTTATGGAATAGAAGAAATTGAAACAGAAATAAAAAGGATACCGTTGGCTTATAATCATTTAGGAAACCCAACAAGTCAATACCATATAGAACGTTTTAAAACCTATTTAGCAATGGCCGTTAGTTATTTTCTTTCTGAAGTAGAGCAGGCAAAAGCATTTGAAAATGCGCATAATGAAATTTCAGATTTATTGTCTTATGAAACCTCCCATGTCGATTGGAAAAATGAGCTGTCTGATGAAATTCCAGAGTATAAAAGACTTTGCGCCAAATATAAAAAAAAATATGAAATCCCTGCTTTTGAAATTATTTCTGATACTGAAAATGCAGTCCCTGAGTTATTATTGATGGAACATTTAAGTGTTGTAAAAAATAAAACCCAATTGAAAAAATGGTATACAAATTTCGATCGGGATATTGATTCAACAATTGAAAATTTTGATTCCTGGCAGGAAATAGTAGATGTAACATATACCCGAAATGAGAATATTTCAATGCTTCTTGAGTTGATGAAAAGAGATTACTTTCCAAGCTATAACTCTTTTACAAATGGTGCTAAATTTTATCATTTAGCCCTCGCAGCTGCCTTAGGGAATATGAATACAAGACAAGAAGCCTTAGATTTTTTGTTTGACAACTCCGGACATGGTGGATTTTTGCATATTTTGGAAAGTTATGAAATCCTTCGGGATGAGAAAATGGCAAAATCACTTTTCAAACATTACCTGCGATTCTGCGATTTTTTAGTTAATTAATAGGATTGTAAATTACTTTTATCAATGTTCAAAATCATATATTTTCTAATTCCTTTTTTATTATATAATAGAATATAGTTAATTTATAAATTCAATAGTATTTCCTAATTGGGCAATAATTTGTTTCTCTGAAATGACATTTGGTACAGCAATAAAACAAGAAACTTCGGGTCTTGATAAGGCAACATACAGCATTCTTTGTTTTTCACTTGGAAGACTTGCAGGTCGCACGAAATCTGTCAAAGATATATTCTGCCCGGAACTGTTATGGCTAAGAACTAACAAGATAGTAGTAAATGTCATTCCCTTTATCTTATGAATTGTTGAAATAGGGAATGGAGTTGTAATCTCCGGAAACAAAAGTTCTTTCAAATTTAAAGCGTAAAATACAGCTCCTTTTTGCTTTAGCTGTAAATCTATATCAATTCCAAAATGAGCCTTAACATATGTTGTAATATTTACAGTCCAATTTTTAAGCGTATCATCAATTTTAGGCATACCTTTTAAAAATTCAAATAACCTGATATTAAAATTAACATCTTCTTTTAATTTTTTTATTTCTTCTTTTTTAGCGTTATAGTCTGATCCTGAAAAACATATTTCCACAAAAAACACCCTTAAATCATCAATTGAAGATTTAGTGTTTCCTTTATCATAGTGATGCTGTGCATTAATAAGCATTTTAGCAAGACTATTTTTCCAAGGTTCTTCTGATGGAGGTTTTATACCGAATTTCTCTAGATGTGTGCCACCGCGAACTAAAATGTAATTGGAAGAATCTGAATCAACCAGTTTTTGATATTGCTCAATCAATGACGTAGGGTCATTCTCATCATATCTTATAACTTTTACTTGATGATCAGTTCCGTGCTTACAAGTTGAAATAATTGCTTTTTCTGCAGCATTTCTAAATAAACTGTACATATCTATAATATTTTGGGAAGATCTTCGACAGTCACTGAATCTAATAGCCTGCCATTGTGCTGCATCGTTAAATCTATTCAGAAACATGTCAGGTCTTGCCTCTCTAAATTCATACAGACTTTGATAAGGATCCCCAACAAATTCAATGTTAGACAAACCGGCACTTATTAAAATATCAAATATTTTGTACTGTATTTCAGAGGTATCCTGCGCCTCGTCTATAATGATGTAAGGAAACCTTTCTACAAGATATTGTGCTATTTGTGGATACGTTTCCAATAACTTACATGCAAGATAAGTGGAATCATCATTATTAATAAAGCCATTATTGATCTGCCAGTCCTTAAAAGCTTTTGCATAACGTTCAAATACGGCTATATCGGCAACTTTCGGATTACATTTATTTCCATCCCAAGTATATGTCCCATCTATTTCAATCTTAAGTCTTGAAGGAGGGTAAGAAACTTTTAGTGGTTGACCTTTTATGTTTGGAAACCATCCCAAGTGCATATCATTTAAGAATTCAACAGTATTTAAAATTGAGGGACGCTTACTTGGTACAGAAAGCATATGATAAAACGGAAGCGTAATATATTGATTTATAAAGCTATCAATTGTTGAGATGATATTTGGATAACCTAAACTTATACCTTTAATTTCTTCGTATTTCTTACCTATCTCATCCTTGGCAACATTAGTAAATGATAAACATGCAATGCCAGAATATTTACCATATTTTTTCTCACATTCCTCTATAAGTGTAGTTAGCTTATAAGCTACAGCAGTAGTTTTACCACTGCCCGGGCAAGCATTAAGAACTATTTTTCCTCTTGCTTTAAGATAAGGACTATTATCTGCAGTTATTTCAAAGTTCATTTTTTATACTGTATGTTTGATTGCCTTGGATAGATATTTTGGAACTTCAAATATAATTGATACCCCATCGGCTATTGCAGTTTCTATGCATAAAGAAAAATCTTGCGCAAAAGAAGCTTTTGCAGGTAATGATTTCCATACTAAAATTGCCAGTTTTTCTTTTTCTTGAGAACTCAGCACTTCGTTTGGAAGACTATTGAGATACTCCTCTATCAATTGATATTTTTCTGTCTCATTTTTTGAAATATATTCAATTAAAAAGTTTTTTGGAAAATCTGTTTTTGTATCTGCTACATTTGCAATTGCAATTTCAAACTCAAGTGTTTTGAAAGCAGTAAATAATTTAATATTACTTTTATGCGATCGAATGGCTGATGTAAGATTTCCAATCCTATTATTGATAATCGAAGAATAAAGCCCACCATGAAAGGTATCAAGATTCTTAAATTTTTTAGCGGTAAGATTTTTAAATGAATTTTTTTCTTTTGCAAACCTATCATCATCTGTTATAATTGCAGCTTTGTGTCCAATTCTTTTGTCTGGATTTGTTGAATTAAAGAGGTGGATAAATGCATAAAATGAGATACCATCAACACTGACTAATTCACACCGATGGTCTTCAAGTTTTAAACCCAAAAATTCAGAAAAAGCTTTTAACAGTAACTTTTCAGATATCCCCTCTACAAACAAAAGTCCACGTGCAAAAAAAAGCTGACTTTTTGTTACATCTAAGTATCGTTCTAATTGTTTTTTTCTGTAGCTAAAATCATTAGCCGTCAAAGTTTTCTTTTTTAATATCTGCTCTATTATATTCTCTGGCACTCTATCTTCAAAACATCCTCCTATATTAACAGCATTTTCACGTAATAGTATAATATTATCCAAACTTGCTTTTGAAGTTAATGTAGGCGAATGAGAAGTAATAAACAACTGACAGTTATTTGGGGTACTTGCCGTTTTTAAAAAATTATAAAGATTAAGTTGTAATTGAGGGTGCAGATGTGCCTCTGGTTCTTCGATTAAAAGTGCAAAATGCTGATTTGCATCATCAGTTATACGTTCTTTTATATCGCCCAGAATAATCGCAATGTAAATCAGGTTATTAAAGCCCAGACTATTTTGCCATAAATTAAATCCATCATTTTCAAGAAGCTTTTTATCATGCGGAAGATATGGTTTTATCACATTGAATATACTTTCAATCTTTGCAGATTCTTCTATTCGTAGTCCAATTTGATTATCCTTGGATATTTTAAAGATTTCATCTAAATGAGAATTTACACTTGTTCTTGTGTCTTTAACTTCTTGTCGTTTGAGTAAATCATCATTGGCTGTTTTGATGATTTTTCTAAACTTATCTTCAGATTTAGAGCGTTCTACCAAACGTTTAATAACTGATCCCAACATATTTGATCTGACATTCAAGAGATCGTTAGTACTGTCTCTTAGTGCCCCTAAATAATAATGTTGAAAGATATCAAAAGTTCCTGAATCAGCTTTTTGCTCCACTGTTGCTCCTGTATAATAAGCGAATTTTGGATAGGTTTTTTCCCTAAGATCATAAATCAATACTATTTGTGCTAAATCATTATCAGGATTTACAGGATCTAAAATTAAATATTCATAGAGTGCACCCTTTTCTGAAACCGATAAACCTTTAAATATATATTTTATCTCAATTCTTTTGCTTTGATTCCCTGTTTTACTGTCAAAGTAAAAATCTTCATTATTAACATATATATCTTTTTTTTGATTTCCTAAATTGTACATCAGTCGAATGGAATCAACCACAGCCGTTTTACAGCATCCATTTTCACCAATTATTATATTAAGTTTAGGGTCAAAATTTACCTTTAGGGATTTTACTCCCTTATAATTTTGAATATTTATCGTTGACAGATACATACATGTGTTTTTATAAATGTAATAATATAAGAATTAACATTAATTGAACTATTAATAAAAAACGTTAAAAATACAGAACTGATCATTAGAATTGATAGGTATAAATACTCCTTTTTAAATTAAATTCGGGAGCATCTCAAAATGTTTTTCCTTTTTTTAGCTTTATACAAACGGCAATAACTATTTTTGAAATCATTAAAAAGAAACCATGAGCTTAACAATTAATTTGCAAAATGAAAAAGTATACTTAGAATATTACCCTCAAGATGGCGTAAGGTGGATAAACGAAAATTTTGATAAAGATGAGGATTTACTAGTAAAAAGAACTTTTAATTTTTCCAAGAAAGATATAACCCGTAACGATGATAGTCCTTTTGGAGACAGTATGGAATTTCTTATTGGGGTATTAGAAAATGATTATTATAAAATAAACAAAAGAATCTTATCTACCGATAATGACGTTTTGTTTCATAAATCTATTGAATTAAGAATTAAGCATTTCATTGTAAATAGTAACATATCTATTCTTTTAAAATTCGAAAGACTTGCCAAGCAGCAAATTATTATTGGTGGAGATAAGGAAAATGCTATCGACGAAAATATTTTTAATGATATCATTAATTCTTTTCCATCACGAACAGAACAAAATCATTATGTAAATTCTAGGATAACTAATGTTCTATCGCAATACCTGGATGGTGTAACGGACTCCGGAAAAGCATTTGAAAAATATCTTGAAAGGAGGAACAAAATTGGTAACCTTAATACATTATCATCTATTAAGAATTACGAATATGAAAAATACTTATTTATATTAAAAACATTGAAAAAGATGCTCGCCAATATCGATAATTTCACCGAGAAAGATTGGCAAAATCAAATCATTGAGATCATATTAATTATTTATCCTAAGTATATCAAATGTTTTTCTGAAGTTATGATTAAAGATTATTACACCAATCCAAAGCCGACCAATCGTTCTATCGATTTGATGCTTATTGATGCAAATGGTACTGTTGATGTTATCGAAATAAAAAAACCTTTTACTAATTGCGTGGTTACAAAAAGAACTTATAGGGATAACTACACGCCAATGAAAGAACTATCAGGAACAGTAATGCAGGTGGAGAAATATTTATTTCATCTTAATAAATGGGGTGCCCAAGGTGAGCATGTTTTAAATCAAAAATATCAGTCTATGATACCTTCTGATATGAAAATAAAAATAACTAACCCAAAAGGTATAATCATATTGGGCAGAAATGATAATTTATGTAATGAGCAACTTTTTGATTTTGAGATTATCAAGCGCAAATATTCCAATGTAATGGATATTATTACATATGATGATTTGATAAACAGGTTAGAAAATATATTACAGAAATTTAAAAATAATCCCGAATAATTTTTTTGTCCTTAAGACTATTTATCATCCCATTTTTCAATTCTAATTTTGTGCAAAAAAACTCGAAAGTCTAATTGATTAAAATTATGCTGTTAATCATTAAGTGTTACAATAAAATCAATCATATCAAGCTTAATAAGTTCCCAGTGCCTTCCCCTGAGGCACAAAGGTTCAAAGTCTTCGTCGGCGCTGCTGAAATCTTTAAACTTTTGTTTTAGAAGTTCCCTGTCATGGGTGTAAGGATATCTTTTTTTATGTAGTTCGAACATCTCATTTATTGTAAAATCATCCCTTAATCTGTCAATGTCCCAAAAGTCTTTTTTTCTTCCGGTTCGCTGCACCACGTCGAGTTTCATCGCTGTAATTTCCGCCCTGCTGGCCAGTCTGATTCCATTGAACACCTGAACCTCCTCTATAAAATGGTCGGTGTAATAAAGGTCGAGTTTTACACTCTCTTCCTCACTTCTGCCCACATAATAGGATTTGCCCATCCCAATTGGGGATAAATCCAGTGAATCCACATAAAAATAATGTGCTTTTAAATAGTCATCTATGGCTTTAAAATCAAGGCTTCCATAATCCGCATCACTGAAAAGATCAATATCTACCGACATCCGATGACCATAATACAGGCTTAGCGCAGTGCCTCCTACAAGACGAAACGCCTTAAACTCCTCCGCCTGCATCAAATCTTCCAATATGCTTTTCAAAAGGGGTGTAACGGTATTGAAATGTAAAGGCATAACTTTATTTCTTTAAAATGGAATTAACGGTATCGGGTCCATAAAATTGCGTAATCGCTTTTTTTTCCTCTTCATTGCCACGTTCAAAAACCCTCTTGATAACAGCTTTTTTTTGTTTTTGCCAGTCTATCTTTTGAATGTCCGTATCCCAAAAAATAATTTTTCTGAGCTTTGTAAAGTCAGGCCTTGGATTGTTTTTATTCTTCTGCTGGTCTTCTTTCTTCTTTTCCTGCTCAATATCATAATACACCTGCAGGATCATAAAATAACCTTCCTCTATCTCAAGTGACTTCTCAATCTTAATCGCCAAAGAGGTATTCATCCTTCGTTTGCCTTTGGTGATAGCCGTCAATGTCTGTGGAAACTCTCCAAGCGAAATAGCAAACTGCCCCTTGGCCAAATGGCGTTTTTCCAATTCACGCTCCAGTACAAACCCCGGATGTATTCCTTTTATCGTATCGAGTGTCGTTTTCATAATGCAAAAATAAACAATTTTGTTTACACAAGTATGTTAATTTCTTTTAAACCTTAAAGTTAATATCTTTTTTCATGCTATAAATCGGACATCTTTCCTCCCCTGTAAAAAATAATAAGGTCGCTAGGTTAGTAAGTAAGGGGATTTATTTTTTTAACTCAAAACGATTTTTTTCGTAGATTGTAACTAATTCACCAACAAAATCTTGGTTTTCGTTCATAAACCTGCCGATTCCATCTTCTATAAATTTTATTTTCTCATATCTAAAATTTCTAAACCAAAAGTCCTCCCTTTGACCATCGGTAATCTCTACAACATAACTTTCATAGCTAAGCCCGAGTTCCTCTAAAACAGCATCATTATTTCGATCAAAACCGCCCCAGGTTAAAGTCATCACAAGGTTTTCCGCTTTTCCGTTAAAATATCTGTCTATAATACCATTTAGGTCTGGTTTCTTTCCACTCCACTTAAAGGTACCCAGAAAGATTTTCTCATGACTATCGCGGCTCACTCTTGTAATATATCTTGGAAGATGTTCATTTCTTTGTTCAGAAATGACAATAAAGATAAAACTAAGTAGAATATGGCTGGTACTCAGAATTTCAATCTCAAATTTATATCCTTCCAAGGATTGAATGTCCTCAAAGAAAATTTTTAAGTGATTCTTCCAGACCTCGTTATACTTTAAGGCATTTACCAGGTTCTCTTTCATCTGGACAAATTTGGCTTTGTCTCCGATTATAAAACTATCTTTTAAAAGAGCATTTGTCACCCCTGTATTGCCCATTATCTCACTTAAAATCTTATCATCCGACAATAATTTATTCTGATCCAGGGAATCAGATCGGATAATTTTTAATATTTGCCAATCCTCCTCCGTTAGGATTTTAACCAATTTTGCAGGATAGGCGCTCTCACATTCATCAGAATAAAAATAAGGCTTAAGGCTCCCCAGTATATCTCTTTCCAATACCTCGTCGATTGCCTCGGGATCAGTAATTTCACCAAACTCTAAATAATCTAGTGTCTGTTCGTAAATAACTAAATCTCTTTTTAAAATTTCCTTGTATTGCTCAGTTGATAATCTATGGAAAGCAGAATAAATCATAAATTTTGGCAGTACAACTTGTCCAAAATAATCATAATCCGGTTCTGATCCTGTTATCGCGCCTGCCATTTCCGCTAATCTTATTTTATATTCATCCTCATCACACTCAGGGGCTTTCATAACAAACAGGACATAATCCTCAAAACCTTTAAGCTTATAAGTTTTATGGTGGTCTTTTAATCCCTTTTCCAAATTTTTCTCATCGTTATATAAATTACATTTATGGACCGGACTAAACAGCCGTCCCTTGTTTGTTTTACAGGGAATGACTTTTCTGGCTGAGATTACCTTGAAATCGCTGTCAATCTCAAGATGAAATCCTTCCACACTAATATCGGACTCATTGACAAATACCGAAAACGGCACCAAAAGCTCCTCCCAGCTCGTAGATACGATGATGGCTTTTATTTCACTGGCATTTGCCTTATACTTTTCCTTAATCGCTTCAACATATTTATATATTTCATGAATGGCCTGTCTTTCGGCCTGATTGGACCTTTTTACTTCAATTATGATGTAGTTGTTATCCCTGTCCTTAGCCAATATATCAATAAAACTTTTTGTAGTGATCCCTTTAGGAATATAATGCTCCTTTCCTATTAACTCGTATTCAGGGTTAAGAATTCCTAAATTTTCGGCAAGATTATCCCTGATGAGAGCTTCGTAATTATTCATATAACCTGATTTAACTTGAAATTATTCCTTTGGTGATAAAAACCTGTAAGGTATTGAAATAATCAAAATAAAACACTCAAGACTTCAGATTCAAAGACTAAATCAGACAATAGTAAAGCTATATCTATTTTCACTCGAAACGGCATAAAAAGACAGCCAAGATAGTGCCCGCCGTATTCCCCGTGCGCATAATGGTCCGCTTCGCCTGCCCACCCTTCGGGACTTATAGCACTCTGCATCCTCTGGCTGGCCACTTGATTCTTGCTTTCTTTTTTTCCGTTTTTTCTGGAATCCATCCAATTAGGGTCACCTGTAGGATCAGGCACAAAAGGGCCGTCAGAATCTTTCCTCTCAACAGGAAAGAAATACACGGAAAAAAAATTGCTATAAGTGTCATATGATATTGATTTGATGATTTAATTTTGATTGCTCTTTACTTGCCTGAGGTATTTCGTCATATTAATGTCAATAAATAACCAATTAATGAACCGCCTAAAACCACAAAGGCACTATTTAATTTCTTGTACCCAAACGCAATTACTATACTTAAAACTGCAATCAAAATTGTCCGCCAATCTGTAATAGTCTCTTTACCCATTTCAAAACAAATCGCTATAATTATTGCAACTGATGCTACGTTTACTGCGTCTAAAAATATAGAAAAATGTTTTGAATTTCGCATTTTCTTTACGATTGGGTTTAGCAATGCTACAAAAACAAATGAAGGCAAAAATATGGCAATCGTCGAAAGGATTGCGCCTGTTAAACCGTTGATTTGATAACCAATAAATGTTACGGAAGAAAAAACGGGTCCTGGTGTGAATTGCCCAACAGCAATAGCATCAATTAATTGTTGCCTTGTTAAAAGTCCTGTGGCAACTAATTCTGTATCGAGAAAAGCAAACAATACATAACCACTTCCGTAAAGTATTGCACCTATTTTTAGAAAAATCCAAAAAAGGTTTGCATTAGTTGCAGAAAGTACTGTCGTATTTGTAATTTGCAATAAGATTAATGGCAGAAAACCGATGCTGTTATTTTGCTTTCTGTTTCTTAAATAAGCCAAAAATAAGGCCAAAAAACCTGCTCCAAACATTAAATAAATCTCATTAATGTTGAATAGTGACCCAAGTAAAACAAGTAATCCGATTATTATTAGTTCTGTAGATTTTAGAGATTTTTTTGCCAATGGAAAAACTGCAGCCAAAATGATAGCAATAATGGCAGGCTTTATTCCATAAATAAATGGTTGTACTTCAGGAATTTGTCCATATTGTTTGTAGAGATAAGCAAAAACTCCTGTAATAAAAACGGCAGGCAAAATGAAGCAAAGGCCTGCAACTATCAAACCTTTCCAACCGCCTTTTTCATGTCCGATATGGATTGCCATTTCTGTGCTATTAGGACCCGGTATTAAATTTGTAGCACCTATTAAGTCCAGAAAATGCTGTTCGGTCAGCCATTTTCTTTTGATGACAACTTCGTCCTGCATCATTGCAATATGCGCAGCTGGTCCGCCAAAACCAATTATTCCGAGTTTTAGAAAAAGTCTGGCAATATCTTTTAAGCCAGCTTTATGCTCCATTTTTAATTAAAGTTTTGTCAGCCGACCAGAAGCCACCACCTTTAATCAACAAAAAAATACTTCCCAAAAGCATTGCCCAATCGGTTCTGCTTCCGTGCATCATTTCCCAAAAACCTTTTTCGGCTAAAACTTCCGATTTGGTGGTTGCAATTGCTACTAACATTATAATGATAAGCGGAATAGCAGCTAATCTTGTCAAAAGTCCAAGTAGAATAAGAGATCCGCAGACAATTTCAAATGCTCCAACAAAACTCCCCAAAAATTCAGGCGATGGCAAACCGATTTTTTCAAATCGTCCTGCTCCAAGTGTCTCGGTAAACAAAAATTTCTGAATGCCTTCTGAAAGGAATACAGCTCCAACCATTAATCTAATTAATATTGTTGTTTTTGAATTGTCCGTATTAAATATTAATTTTTTCATTGTTTGTTTGTCGATTTAATGTCTGTGCACGATCGGTCGTACTGTGAAACACATCTTATCTATAATAATTATTCACTTAAAAGGCGTGATTCTGATTATTATATCTCGGTTTGCAAACAAATGTATAAATTATAATATGATAGTACTTTAGTATATTAAAAAAAAAAAAAGTTCAAACATCCTAAAATGTCTGAACTATATATCCCCTAATTTAAGGCAACACTATTTGTTATCAAATTCCCTTCGGTTGTAAAAGGCATTATCCTCACTCTCAGCAGCAGTATTACTATCTGGATAGTAAGATTTCATAACCCTTCTTTCGTAATTTCTGTCAAAATTCTCATTCCTGCTATATCGGCTGGTGTTTCTAAAAGTATCATATCCGATACTGTTAGCCTGTACAATTTTCGTGTCTTTATTTATTGACACCGATCCTATCGGAATAATGATATGGCTGTCCCCATCTTTATACATAAACTCCCTGCCATTTTCGTTTGCTATAGCATCATGTACCTCATGACGGTTATCTTCAATAAGTCCTTTATCGACATTCACATCAAGATAAACAACACGTTGCATATCTTTATTTACCCAAAGGTTATCTATTGTACCTATAGTACGATTGTCTGCATCTACTATTTTCCATCCTCTTACATCAGAATAGTCTGAAGCTATTTTGTAATCAGTAAGCTCGTCCAGTCTGTATAAATTTCTATCTTTATTTTCCATATTATTTTTTAATTAGTATGCTAATTTTGCTTAGCCAATCTGTTTTCATTGGGCATTATTAACTCCACTGGATGTATTTTTTCACAACACTTATGTCTGCCACAACAGTGATTCCTTTGCTCCCTGTTCTTTCCTTATAGTCTCGTGTTGTATTGGCACCTGTCGTATTTTCTATTTCTGTTTCATTATCAGTTGCTGTTTCATTATCTCTGCAAAAGATGAAATATATAAGGGCTGCGATTAGTAGTAACACTAAAATCCAAGGCCATACAGGTTTCTTTTTCTCAATTTTAATTTCTGCCATAATTCATTTTTTTGGTTATAAATATTTATTTTTTGTTCCGGACAATAAAATAGTAAACACACAAACCGTAATCCTTTGCAGTCACTATTACTGAAATAATTTCAGATCATCAGCAATGTAAAAATAGAGATCATATTCAAAAACAAACTTATAGAATCGAGGTGTAAGTTTATATAATTTGCATGACCGTAATCATGACAAACAGTTTTTATTATAAAAAATATGAGTTAGTTGCAGCAAACATCCTTCATTTTTAATTTTAATTGTATTTTTAATTTACATAAATTTACGGTAATCTAAGGCAAGAGGGACCTAATTGTTCTGCCATTCAAAAAATAATAACTTGGACATCGATAATCAATTTTATCTTCAAAATGGTGGTGAATCTGCCGAAATTATTCGAAATACAGACTGGTCTGCCACCTCTTTGGGAACACCAGATAAATGGCCTGAAAGTCTTAAAAATACACTTGCTACAATCTTGTCGTCCAAATTCCCCATGTTTCTCTGGTGGGGCGATGATCTTATACAGTTCTATAATGATTCTTATCGTCCGAGCATGGGCAATGAAGGCAAACATCCTAAAGCCATGGGGCAGAAAGCGGTTGATTGCTGGCCGGAGATCTGGTATTTTATCTATCCCCTGATTACAAAGGTACTCACTACAGGAGAAAGTATATGGTATGATGACCTGCTGCTTCCGATCTACAGAAACGGAAAGCTAGAGGATGTATATTGGACCTTCAGCTACAGTCCCATTCGTGACGATGACCGCCAGATTAAAGGTGTTTTAGTAGTTTGTAATGAAACCACTGAAAAGGTCTTCTACAATCAAAAATTAAAAGAAAGCAAGGAAGAACTTGAATTCGCCATTAATGCCGCTGAGTTCGGAACATTTGATCTTAATCCGGCTACTAATAAATTTTCTGCCAATTCCAGACTGAAGAAATGGTTTGGACTAAAAGCCGAAGATGAAATACTCCTGAGCAATGCCGCGACAGCGATTGCAGAACCTGACAGGCAACGGGTTATGGATGCTATTTATAAAGCGCTCCGGTATGAGTCTGGTGGGAAATATGATATTGAATATACAATTATACATCCTCGTACCAAAACCGAAAGAACGGTTCACGCACTCGGTAAGGCTTGGTTTGACGATACCAAGACCGCTTATAGGTTTAACGGCACGCTTCAGGATATCACCGCACATAAAAAAGCGGCAGAAGACCTGCTGAAATCCCGCCAGCTTACTGACCTTACGATAAAAAGTATGGGGCTGGGTCTTTTTAATGTTGACTTTACCGATAACAGTATTGATTATTCCCCTGAATTTTCGCTCCTGTTGTCAGGAAAAATAAGAAACAATTTAACGCGCAGGGATTTTTTGAAATATGTACACCCGGATGATCTGTCCCTTCGTTCTAAGGCTATAGAGAATGGTATAGAAACCGGTACTTTTTATTATGCACCCAGAGTGATCTGGGAGGATGGAACTGTACACCAAATTGCAGTTTCGGCTGCCAGAATGATCAATTCAAATGGAAAACCCACCGCTTTTTCGGGAACGGTTGCCGATATAACCGAACAGGAGCAAAACCGTTTAGCGTTACAGGAAGCTGAATCAAGGCTTGTCAAGGCTAAACAGGAAGCAGACAGACTCTTTCAGAACGTAACTGACAGTTCTCCAACGGGTCTCTGGCTTTCCAATGCAGAAGGAAAACTGACTTATTTTAATAAAACACTTATTGAATTCACGGGGCTTACTTCTGAAGCGCTTCAAGATGGAGGATGGTCCTCGATTATTCTCGAAGAAGACCTTAAAACAGCAGTACAGTCTTATATGGAGGCTATAGCCAGAAATGGCCATTTTGATGTACTTTTCAGGGCCAGAAAACATAGTGGAGAGATCATATGGTGTCGGGCTGCTGGAGATCCTTTTTATGATGCACAAGGGAACTATGCCGGATATGCGGGTTTCTGTATGGATATGGATGAAATTATTTCGGGAAGAAAAGCACTCTCTGAAAGTGAGCAGCGTATAAGCCTGATGATTGAACAGTCTCCGGTCGCAATTTGTCTCTTCACAGGCACCGAGATGAAAATTGAAATCGCGAATGATATTATGATCGGTTACTGGGGCAAGGACAAGTCGGTCATCGGAAAACCTATGATAGATGCAGTTCCGGAACTCAGGGGAC
Organism: Flavobacterium sp. 1355; assembly: GCF_017833415.1. Taxonomy (GTDB): domain Bacteria; phylum Bacteroidota; class Bacteroidia; order Flavobacteriales; family Flavobacteriaceae; genus Flavobacterium. The sequence goes on from NZ_JAFICC010000003.1 coordinate 80,328, forward strand.
AGCCATTTTTGAATATCCTCCTGGAAGTATATCGTACAGGTGAGACATATTTCGGCCGTGCCATGCCGGCAGAGCTCAAAGTGAACGGCATTCTCAGCACTTTTTATTTTGATTTCACCTATACTCCTATCCGGAATGCCCAGGGTGAGATTTATGGGATTATGGATATTGCAATTGACATTACAGATCAGGTATTTGCCAATAAAAAACTCGAAGAGACCAGAATCGCCCTTGCAGGTGCTATCGAACTGGCCGAACTGGCTACCTGGAGGCTAGACCTTGCCAGCTGTACTTTTGTATGCTCGACACGCTTTAAACACTGGTTGGGGCTTCAGGAACACAGTATGCACAAAGACAATGTTTTTCAACAGATTGCACAAACACACAGGCAGAAGGTAATTTCTTCCATAGAAGAAGCAGTCAAGCCGGGATCTTCTGATTTTTATGACTATGAATTTCCTATCACCAACAACATAACCGGTCAGGTACGTATCATACATGCCAATGCCCAGGTAATTTATTCAAAAGACGGTATGCCGGAATGCCTGAGTGGAACAGCACAGGACGTAACCAAAGAACGCGAACTGCAGGAGGAACTTAAATTTAAAGTAAAAGAACGTACCGCAGAGCTTCATGCTGCCAATGCCGAACTTGAAATCAACAATCAGGAGCTGCAGCAGTTTGCTTACATTGCTTCGCATGATCTTCAGGAACCTGTGCGAAAGATTAGTGTCTTTACCGAAATGCTCCGGGAGAATCTGGATAAAAATCCTGCAAAGGTCGATGCTTATCTGAGTAAAATTATCAGTTCAACCAAAAGAATGGAAAATCTTATAAAAGATGTGCTGGGTTATTCACAGCTATCCAATACTTCAAAAACATTCGAGTACACTGATCTCAATCAGATAATGGAAGATATCCTGACGGACTTCGACTTAACTATCGAACAGAAAAATGCTACAATATCGGTTGAGCGCCTTCCTGTTATCCAGGCCATTCCACTGCAAATGTCACAGCTGTTCGGTAACCTGATCTCAAATGCCCTCAAATACAGCAAAAATGAAGTTACGCCACAAATTAAAATTACATTCGAAAAGCTATCAGATACAGCTACAAAAATGCTTTTGATGTCTAGTGAAACCGAATATGCCAGGATAGAAATACAGGATAACGGAATAGGGTTCAGTCAGGAATATGCAGAACAGATTTTTAATATTTTTCAGCGTTTACACGGAAAAGAAGAATTTGCAGGCACTGGTATAGGCCTTGCCATGTGTCGCAGGATCATGCAGAACCACAATGGACAGATTACCGCAAGCTCCAAAGAAGGAACAGGGACTATCTTTACTATCATAATTCCTATAGAACAAATATAATTATGGTCGTAACTTTAAAAACATTTTATAAAAAACAGTATCTTTACTACAAAATCCATTTTAAATGAAAGTAGTTTTTCTAATTGATGACGACCAGGACGACCGCGAAATATTTCAGGAATCACTTCTATCTCTAAAGACTGCTGTCAGGTATGAAGAAGCCAGGCACGGACTGGAAGCACTGGAGAAATTAAAAACAGAGGACTTTCAAAAACCGGACCTGATTTTCCTTGATTTTAATATGCCTGTAATGGATGGCAGGGAATTTTTAAAACGCATCAAGCAGGATGCTGCTCTTAAGGATATTCCGGTAATTATTTATTCAACTTCCTCCAATACAGAGGACAAAATGTTCGCTGCACAACATGATGCCGCGCAGTTTATCACCAAACCTTACTCAATTACTGCCATAAGGGAGGAACTGGACAAAGTGATAGCTAAGTTTCTGGTTTCCTAGTTAGAACTGAAATTATTTTATTTTGAATTAAAATCTAAATCACTATCATAATTATTAAATCCTGTTTCTGTACTTTCAGATCGTTGGTGTTATGACATATTTTTAGATTCAAATTTCCAAATTCTAAAAAAATCCAGCTATCTAAATGTATCTCCAAGTTTAAATTACACTTTATCTATCAATGTATTTTAGTCAAATTAAGGCATGATAATAATTGGAATGCTGAGATTTTATGAGTAAATTGGTGATATGGAAACAAATTCAGATGTATTGATTATTGGTGGAGGACTCGCTGGTTTGACGGCGGCTATTCATCTGTCTCAAAACAATTTGAAAGTGACCCTGATCGAAAAATCCGAGTTTCCAAAACATAAGGTTTGTGGTGAATATATTTCCAATGAAATTTTGCCTTATCTCAAATGGCTTGGCGCAGATGTTTCAGAACTTCATCCCACCAATATTTCTAAATTTGAATTTACTGCCAACAGCGGAAAGGCTGCAACGGCAACACTCCCACTCGGCGGATTTGGTATCAGCAGATATTCGCTCGATAATTTTTTGTATCAAAAAGCAGTATCAAATAATTGTACCATACTTAAGGACAATGTTACAGATGTGACTTTCATCAAAGACATATTTACTGTTACTACTGCAAATCAGATCTTAAAAGCTAAAATCGTGTTAGGTGCTTTTGGTAAACGCTCTAATGTCGACCAGGTTCTAAATCGAAATTTCTTTAATAAAAAGTCACCATGGCTAGCGGTGAAGGCACATTATCAAGGCAATTTTGACAATGATCTTGTAGCACTGCACAACTTCAATGGCGGTTATTGTGGCGTTTCTAAAGTAGAGAATAACATCATAAACATCTGCTATCTGGCCGATTACGCTACTTTTAAGCAATATAAAAACATTGAGGATTATCAGCAAAATGTACTTTATAAAAACAAGCATCTTAAAGCTGTTTTTGAAAACAGTGCGCTTCTTTTTGATAAACCTTTAACAATTAGTCAGATTTCGTTTGAAAAAAAACAGCCGGTTGAGAATCATATTTTAATGATTGGCGATACGGCCGGACTTATTCATCCGCTTTGTGGAAACGGGATGGCGATGGCAATTCATAGCGCCAAAATAGCATCGGAATTAATCTTAGAATATTATGCTGACAAATGTATTGTCAGAAATCAGTTAGAAAAAAATTATACAAAAGAATGGAATAAACATTTTGGCAAAAGAATAGCAATGGGCAGAATTCTGGCAAGGGTTTTAACCAACAAAACCCTCACCAATATATTCGTTTCCTTAGTGGCATCATTTCCTAAAATACTGCCTGAGATCATTAAACAAACTCACGGTAAACCTATAGCAATCAACTAAATGGCCATAAATACAAAATACAGAACACAGGAAACCGAAATAATGGACGATTTTTCTCTGCAGGGAGAAGAACTCAGAGAGGCATTAGATCAAATTGCCCGTATCAATCAGTCATTGGGCGGAAATAAAGTGACCCTCAATGGCATTAGGACATTATTGAATGAATCAGATCATAACAAAACAATTACTATCGCCGATATAGGATGCGGAAACGGAGATATGCTGCGTATGCTGGCAAAATTTGGTCAAAAAAACAAACTTAATTTTCAACTTATCGGTATAGATGCTAATGAGTTTACGATCAAGTATGCGAAAAAATTATCACAAGAATATTCTAATATTGAATATCTATGTGTGGATATTTTTAGCGAAGATTTCAAAACCATGAAGTTTGATATTATTTTATGTACCCTGACGCTGCACCATTTTACCAACGAACAAATATTAAAAATAATTAGTATCTTTAGTAATAATGCTGAAACAGGCATTGTTATAAACGATTTGCATCGCAGTAAAACAGCCTACAGGCTTTTTGAACTGATCTGTTTTGTTTTTAATCTGAACAGCATGTCGCGCGAAGATGGACTGGTTTCTATCCTGAGAGGATTTAAGAAAAACGAACTCGTTGAATTCTCTAAAAAACTAAATTTTAAAAACTATACCATAAACTGGAAATGGGCTTTTCGCTACCAGTGGATAATTGCAAAAAAATGAGTGTAAAAATAGTAACGGTTGCCAGGCAACTCCCAAAATATTCACGTCAAACGGCTGATATTCTCCCTATGCTGGATGGATGGCTGCACGGACAAGAGGAACGATTTATAAAAAAAGTAAAAAAAATATTTGAAGGTGCAGCAGTAGATAAAAGGTATTCGATAATGGATCCTGAAGAGGTTTTTACCGCCACCTCATTTGAAGAGAAAAACGACATTTATACGCGTGAAGTCATTATTTTGGGCGAACAGGTACTGCAAAAAGCTCTCGAAAAAGCCAATTGGGATCCGCAGAGTCTGGATTACATCATTACCGTAAGCTGTACCGGAATTATGATTCCGTCCCTTGACGCTTATCTCATCAATAAAATGAAACTAAGACAGGATATCGTACGTCTCCCGGTAACGGAAATGGGGTGTGCAGCAGGAATATCAGGCATTATATACGCGAAAAACTTTTTGAAAGCCAATCCCGGAAAACGAGCCGCTGTTATTGCAGTAGAGTCTCCAACAGCAACATTTCAGCTGGATGATTTTTCTATGCCCAATATTGTTAGCGCCGCTATTTTTGGCGATGGGTCTGCCTGTTGTTTGTTGTCTTCTCACGAAGACGATTATGGCCCCGAAATAATAAATGAAGAAATGTATCATTTTTATGAGGCCGAACACATGATGGGTTTTAAACTTACCAACAGCGGTTTGCAAATGGTTTTGGATATAGAAGTTCCGGACACGATTGCCTCTCATTTTGGCGATATCATTCATCCGTTTTTGAAAAAAAACAATCTGGAAATCAAGGATATTGAGCACATGATTTTTCATCCGGGCGGAAAAAAAATTATTACTACCGTTGAAGCGCTTTTTTCCGGATTAGGAAAAAATATTGATGATACTAAAGAAGTGCTGAAACAATACGGCAATATGTCGAGTGCAACTGTCTTGTATGTTTTAGAACAAATTATGGACCGAAATCCTAAAGCGGGAGAAAAAGGGTTGATGTTGAGTTTTGGTCCCGGATTTTCGGCACAAAGGGTTTTATTGCAATGGTAATTATTTAGAAAAAAAATATGGAACTAACAGATATTTTGGCGAAACTGCCGTACAGCAAACCTTTTTTGTTTGTCGATGAATTGCTTCACGTTGACGAAAATAGCGTGAGCGGCACGTATACGTATAGCGAAGATCTGGATTTTTATAAAGGCCATTTTAAGGATAATCCTGTAACTCCGGGCGTAATCCTGACCGAAACCATGGCTCAGATTGGTTTGGTTTGTCTGGGTATTTATTTATTAGGCGATACTTTTACTAAAGATACCGTAATTGCTTTTACTTCTGCCGATATGCAGTTTTTAAAACCGGTTTATCCAAACGAAAAAATAACGGTTACTTCCCAAAAAGCATTTTTCAGGTTTGGAAAACTGAAGTGCGATGTAATAATGAAAAACGAAGCCGGGCAAGAAGTCTGCAAAGGCATTTTGGCTGGCATGATGACCAATAGATTATGAGCAAGCGAGTTGTAATAACAGGATTGGGCGTCGCAGCTCCTAACGGTGTTGGAATATCGGAATTCAGCCATGCCATAAAAAACGGAATATCAGGAATTCGGTTTGATGTACAATTGCAGGAATTGCAGTTTTCGTGTCAGATAGCGGGTAAACCACAAATTTCTGAAGAACTTAAAGCACAGTATTTTACCGAACTGGAATTACGCGGTTTTAACAGCACTGGTATTTTGTACGGTGTAATTGCCGGTATAGAAGCCTGGAAAAATGCCGGATTGCCAATAGAAACCAATGACGAACCCGATTGGGACAGCGGAACTGTTTTTGGTTCCGGAACATCCGGAATCGATAAATTTCGCGAAAGCATTTATAAAATTGACGAATTGCAAACCCGAAGATTAGGCAGTACTGTCGTGGCACAAACCATGAACAGCGGTATTAGCGCTTATCTGGGCGGAAAATTAGGACTAGGTAATCAGGTTACTACCAATTCATCTGCCTGTGCCACGGGAACGGAAGCAATTATGATGGCCTACGATCGCATACAGGCAGGACAGGCAAAACGAATATTGGCAGGAAGTACGGGAGACAGCGGTCCTTATATCTGGGCAGGATTTGATGCACTTCGTGTGTGCAGTTCCAAATACAACGATAATCCGGAACAAGGTTCACGCCCCATGAGTGCCACAGCCTCAGGATTTGTACCAGGAAGCGGTGCCGGAGCTTTGGTTATAGAAGAATTGGAAGCGGCTTTAGAGCGTGGTGCAGCCATTTATGCCGAAATTTTAGGCGGAAGTGTAAACTCAGGCGGACAGCGCGGCAGCGGAAGCATGACTGCACCTAATAGTACAGCTGTTCAACGCTGTATTACCAATGCAATTCAGAATGCCGGTATTTCGGCTTCTGATATTGATGCCATAAACGGACATCTTACAGCAACCACAAAAGACAGTCTTGAAATTGAAAACTGGACAAAAGCACTGGATCGAAAAGGAAATGATTTTCCGTATATAAATTCTTTAAAAAGCATGACCGGACATTGCTTAAGCGCTGCCGGAAGTATCGAAAGTGTAGCTGCCGTTTTGCAGTTACAAGAAGGTTTTATATTCGGAAATACCAATTGCGAAGATCTTCATCCGGAAATTAGCGCTTTGATAGATCCTTCAAAAGTGATTTTAAAAACAATCGATAGTAAACCCAACATTATCGCCAAAGCCAGTTTTGGTTTTGGTGATGTAAACGCCTGTATAATTTTTAAAAAATTTCAAAAATAATAGTATGAACAAAGAAGAATTAATCGCCAAATTAAAATTAATCATAAAGCCGTACACGACCAATACAGAGGCGTACGACAACCTTACCGAAGATACTGATTTTATTAAAGATCTCAACATCAACTCGGCAAACCTGGTAGATATTGTGCTCGATATTGAAGAAGCTTTTGATGTTGTAATTGATAATACCGATATGGAACGTATGCTTGACGTAAAAACAGCCATAGAAATCATTGATACCAAACTAGCCCAAAAATGATTGGAAATGATGTGATTGACATTCTTCAATCCCGGAAAGAAAGCAATTGGAAACGCAGGGGTTTTATAGAAAAAATATATACCCTTGACGAGCAATTGCTTATTGCAAATGCAACAGATCCGGAAATTATGGTTTGGATACTTTGGAGCATGAAAGAAGCAGCCTATAAAATCTACAACAGACAGACTAATATTCGGGAATTTAGCCCTCGCAAATTAGTTTGTACTATCACATCACAAAACAAAAACCGGATTACAGGGAATGTTATTTGTTCAGGAAATAAGTATTACACTCAAACAATTCTTTCTCCAGAGAAAATTCATAGTATAGCTGTTAGCTCTTTTGATGATTTAAACAAAGTAGTTGAAATCGAAAATAAGTCGATCTCAAAAGACAAAAATGGTATTCCAAATTTAATTGTTACATCAAATTCAATTCAGGACGTTTCTATAAGTCATCATGGGCGGTTTGAAAAAGTGGTAACATTATCACAACCTTAAAGATGTTGCATTTGTCATAGAAATTATCTCTTTTTGTCCCTGCCTTCTTTTTTATTTTGTTTCATTCTTTCATCTGCTCCATCATCAACACCACGGCCTTCAGGCATGGGCTGGTATAGAGAACCTTGCGTATTGGGAGCTGCTGGTCCCATTTCCATTTGATATTTGTGTGAAATATTGCCGCTAAACCACTCCGTAAATCTCGGAAAAACATTGGCAATAAACGATGAGCCCTTTGCTTTCCATCCTACCGGGACTATTTTTTTAGGCCTTATTGATTTTCGCAAAACTGCATTCACCACTTTATCAGGCTCGTCCATAAGTGCCATTTTAGGTTCTACTCCGCTGTAATTAGCGACATGTTTCCACAACGGTGTATCGACAGCCCATGGTTCTATAGTCACTACCTTGATTTCATTGTAACCATTAAGGCGCAATTCCTGGCTTAACGCCAGTCCTAAGGTTCTCACACCTGCTTTTGATGCTGCGTAACTAATTTGATATGCAAGAGGTATTTCGCTTTCTATTGATCCCATATTTATCAATACGCCTTTTCGCTGTTTTATAAATTGTTCTACAGCAACTCTGCTTCCATATAAAAATCCCTTTAGGTTAACATCTATTACACGTGACTGGTCTTCTATGGGAACATCCCAAAACCGCCCCAAGGCCGCCACTCCTGCCATATTAATCCAGACATCAATTTTAGAATATTGTTTTACAGCTGCATCACATACACGCTGAAGATCTTCGGGCTTACTGATATCCATTGTTACCACTATTGCATTTCCTCCGTAGCTGCGAATAGTATCTGCAACTTCCTCAAGCAAGTCTGTTCTTCGTGCTGCCAAAACTACGTTTGCTTTGTATTTTCCTAATTCTTGTGCCACACCACGGCCAATACCACTGGATGCTCCCACAATTACATACGTTTTACCTGAAATTTTTTTCTGCCCAGACAAACCCAATTTCCATGTTGTACAACTTGTTACTGCAAACAATAAACAAATCAATACCAACAATAGTCTTATCATCCTATATAATATACTCATGATTTAATTTTTAGTTTCCCGAATTTACGATTACATCAATAATTCTTTTCTCAATAATTACTTAGACCATCCTAAATTTGTTCTCTTTTTAGTAATTTTTTCTTACATGATTCTTATTCAAACTTATATAATTACATTTCAAAATAAATTCTTTATAAACTATTTAGATAACATATCATTGTTTCTGAGCAGTTAAATATACATTAAGTCGAATAAAAACATATTGGACTAAATTGCCAAAAAATTGGACTTATTTACGAAATGCAGCTTTTCCCTTAAAATTACTTTTGCAGTGTCAATCATGACATTAATTTAAAACTTAAAAAAAATATGGGATTATCAAGTTTAGGTATTTTTCATACCGTAATTGGCGTTGCTGCCATTATTGCTGCACTTATTGCATATGTAAAATATGGCAAAATTGATCTGGGTCAACTCACAGGTAAAATCTATTTTTACTGCACATTAGTTACTTCATTAACAGCATTAGGTATATCTAAGCACGGCGGATTTAATCCAGGGCATGCTTTCTCGATATTGATTGTCATTTTGATTTTGGAGGCTTATTTTCTTTATTGGAGAAAGAAAGGAAATATCAGGGCTCGTTATTTTGAAAACTTTTGCCTGTCTTTCAGCTTTTTCCTGTCACTGGTTCCGACTGTGAATGAAACATTCACACGTGTTCCTGTTGGGCATCCACTTGCAAAGGATATAAAAGATCCCGTAATTGCCAATACATTATTAATCCTTTTGGTATTGTTTATTGCAGGCACGGTTTATCAAATCATAAAACAAAAGAAAATTAACAGCACTGTTTCTATTTAAGGATTTAAATCGAAACAGTGCTTAAAGCGTCTTTTTAATTGATTACATAGTAAAAATTCGTTACCATGCAATCAATTAAAAAGATACTATTCAATGTTTCTTTAATATAAATCTATTGTAGAGACAATTCTGCTTCAGTATGCAGTACACATACCCAATTGTTGTTTTCCTTTATCCAGGTAGAAGTACAGGCACATTTCATTGGGTCTTTTTGTTCATTATCTATTAGCCCCAATTCTATTGAGTAAGCAATTACAGCGGCGTCTTCGGCAACTAATTGTGTTTCAATATCAGAAAAATTCAGTACTTTTATTTTATCGCCATCCCCAGACTCAAACATCTCTTTAAACTTAGTTTCATCGATACTTTGTACACCATTTTTACCGGCGATTATACACGGAAAACGAGTCAGATTTTTTACCGTTTCATAATCGTGATTTTCCATTCCCTGCCAATATTTTTTTTCTAATTCCATTATTTGCGTTTCCATAATCCTATTATTTTTAATTAAACAGTTTATACAAAGTTCAAAATAATATTAAAACGTATGCACACTTTTAACATAGATTTAATCAGTTTAACTTCTGATAAACAGATATTTACACAAAAACAAATCTTAATTACATCTACAATACGGAACCTGTAAAATATAAAAATGGCTCATTTCCTGTCGATGAGCCATTATATTTATCTGATTAATGAAGTTAGGTATATTGTAAAAAGCAACGACAACACAAGGGCAGAAAACCGAATACAGTTTTTTACAAATCCATTTAAATAACCGGAAGGTAAAAACGATTCCGTTTCAAAAAAGAATGCAACAAGCCTTTTATAGTCCAGCAGGATGAAAAATAAAACCCCGATCGTAAGTAGTACAGACTGAAGCAGCGCCCCGGCATTCATTTCATAAAAAATATTGATAAGTGTCAGGTTAAAAAGCACGGGGAACAAAAGTAATGCTCCGGTGAGCAATGTTCTTCTAAACAGCAACAAACTGCCGCCTATAATTTGAATTGAAGCGATCAGGATTCCATATGTATGTGAATAGCCAAAATAGAACCAGGTAAGCCACTCCCCTGTCTGCTGTTTCATTGGCATACTTGAAACCTCCTCCGGCACAACAAACTGAAGTCCATAGAATTTTTTCCAGCCAAAACTGGCTAAATTAAATGCTAAGCAATAACGAATCACTCCATAAAGAACATCGTATATTTTTTCAGAATTAATAGTTTTCTTTCGTTCCAGAAAATGCCAGATAAATGGAAACAAAAAACTGCTTACCAAAAAAAATCCGATAACAGAAAATACAACTACAGGAGGCAGCCACGGAACATTACCGCCATTACCTAAAAGTAACATTAGGGCCGAAAATTCAAGTCCCAGAATCAGGGAAACACTGCATTTTTTGAATAGGGAATTTGGAAATGATGAAGAAAATGATTTTGACATGGTTTTTAGATTTTAAATTACATTCAACAAATTTGAACAGTAATCTCTCATCAATTGTTCCGATGTACCCTTTCGAACCTATTTTTTACTATTTTCTTTATTGATTTTTTCGGCTTTAACAAATCCTGTTGGTGAGTATCCCGTCAGTTTTTTGAAGGTGGTATTAAAAGTGGTTTTGGAGTTAAAGCCTGATTCAAAAGCAATTCCGACAATATTGAGCTGATCATATGCATCAGACAATAAAAGTCTTTTGGCTTCTTCAATTCTATATTTATTAATAAAATTATAAAAGTTTTCCTGATTCAGTTCGTTTATCAAAAATGAGGTTTCATTGCAGCTTGCCTGGAGCATACCTGCCAGTTTTGGAAGGCTTAAATCGTTATCAAGATATACTTTTTTAATCTCCATAAGACTTTTGAGCCTGATTTCGAGTTCAGCGAGCCGAGCGCCTGTAACCCTTTTTGGACTATCTTTTTTATAGTCATTGATAGTAGCCAATTCTCTTCGTTCGATCTTGCTGTAACCAAAAACTTCTTCCTGTCTTAAGGAAAAGCAGGAAAGAAAAAAAATACCCAGCAGATATAAAAACGGAGTCAATTTCTGTAAAGCTTCCAGATTAAAAAACACAAGGTTTAACCAGACAGCCACTATCAACAGCACAATCCATAAAAAAGTTGTCAGCCAGCGCAGATCTATATTGTTAAGATTAGAAGAAAACTGTTTTGCATTTTTAAAATGTTTTTGCAATCTGATAAAAGACAAACACCAATAAACTGCAGTCTGCACTGGTAAAGCATTCCGGAGTATAAAAAATACAATAGTGCCGGTTTGATAACTGAATTCAAAATTTTTTCCAGTTATAAAAAAAGGAATTCTGAAAATAAGAAAAACAATAAAAGGAATTAAATGCAGTGCATCTTTTTTTTCTATTTTCTTATCAAGAGAGGTAAAATGTACTATACTGTAATAAAGTAATGGCGCAGTTAAAAATCGTATTAAACCAATGATTTCGAATAATATGGGATATGTGATATGAAAATTTTGTGCAAATAAAGGTATTTCAAGAAGAGTTAAAGACAGCGTAATCATAAATGCTCCTAAAAAGAGATTAGCCCGCAAATTGGCTTTTGGGGCTTTAGCTAAAAGTAAACATCCTGATAAAAATGCAGTACCACTTGTAAACCCCATTAAAGCAGGAAAATTAATCATGTTCTGTTTAGTTTCATCTATAGTTATGATTCCAAATTATAACAACCTTTTATTAACACCTATAATGTATTTTATAGTTTCTATAATGGTTATTTTATATAATTCGGTGAAACACATTTTTGCCAATATTCAACAATATTTTTTATCAATTCTTTCATTTCTATAAAATCGTATGGTTTTATAAAAAATCCTTGTACTGATTTTGAATAAGCTTCTACAACATGCTTCTGTTCGGCACCCGTGGTAAAAAAAAGGTAAGGAATAGACTTCATTCTCAAATCTTCGTTCTCATGAACTTTTGACCGTAGTTCTATTCCGTTTAATTTCGGCATATTGATATCTGAAAAAATAATAAAAGGCTCAACAGCTGTTTCAGTCAGAAAATTAAGTGCCGTTTCTCCATCACCAAAAAAGATAATTTCATTTCTGTAATTAAGTTCTTTAAATGCCAATGCCAGTATTTCCTGGTCATCCTCGTCGTCTTCTATAATAATTATTGGGCCGCCCTTATTCATGAGTGTATTGTTTTTTATTTGTCAGAAAGGTACTTAAATTTAGGATACATTTCTTTTCTGAAATAAAACGAATAATTATTTTAAATATTCTATTCAAAATAGCTTTTATAAAAGATTCAGGGCGTATAGTTTAGTATATTTTTACTAACCTTATTTTCTCCATATGCAAATAATAAAAATAAGTAAGTGTTTAACCACTTAATTTCGCTATATTCGTTTGTAATCCTAACAATCTTAAAAATTAAGTTGAGGTATCAGTTCTAATAATTACTAAAATATAGGTGCTTTTCCAGCAAATTACTGCCATTATTTTTCTAAATATAACTTCGCATTATATGAATATCAAAGAAAAAAATGACAATAGGGAAATAATCCTTTCCTCAGGTCAGAAATCTCCTGAAAAAGAGAACACTCAAAAGCCTGCAGACCTTATTACAGCCAGAAATAAACTATCCTCTACAAATAACAAAAAGCAAACAGCAGAAATCCAAAATCTTAAAGAGCAGCTTAAAGCAAAAGAACAGCAGCTTAACAATCATGTTAATGCTATCGATACCTCAAACGCCTCGATAGAGTTTGATCTTGAAGGCAATATCCTTAGTGTCAATAGGAATTTTCTGGAAATTATGGGTTATGATGAAGGTGATCTCGTCGGAAAACATCATCGGCTTTTAGTTGATCCTGCTTATTCAGAATCAAGAGCTTATGATTTGTTCTGGAGCAACCTGAAAAAAGGAATTTATCAAAAAGATGAGTTTATCCGCCTGTCCAAAAACGGAAAATTAATATGGCTTTTAGGCAGCTATAACCCTATTTTGGATATTGTGGGCAAACCCTATAAAATCTTAAAAATAGCTACCGATATTACTCTTACAAAGACTCAGTTTTTGCAGCTGGCGGTACAGGCACAGGAAAAAGAAAAACGCGCTTCTGAACTGGCCATCGCTAATAAAGAACTTGCTTTTCAGAATAAGGAAAAGGAAAAACGTGCTGCAGAGCTTGTAATTGCCAATAAAGAATTGAAATTTCAAAATGAGCAAAAAGAACAAAGAGCAAGTGAATTAATTATTGCAAACAAAGAACTTGCTATACAAAGTAAAGAAAAAGAAAAACGTGCCGGCGAATTGATTATTGCAAATAAAAAACTGGCTGCCGAAAATATTCTGAAGGAAAAGAGAAAGGTTGAAAAGCAAAAACGTGCCGCAGAATTGATTGTAAAGAACAGAGAACTTGCTTATCAGGAAAAACGAAGTAAAGAACTGACCCTCGCATACGATGAGCTTAAAAAAGCCCAGGAAGAGCTGGAATCGTTCTCTTATTCTGTTTCTCATGATCTTCGCGCTCCGATACGTGCCATTAACGGTTATACTCAAATTCTGATAGAAGATCATATCGATTTATTTGATGACGATGGAAAAAACATGTTTCATGCGATAATAAAAAACTCAAATAAAATGGGACTCCTGATAGATGACTTACTGGCTTTTAGCAAATTAGGCCGCAAACAGGTATCTTCTTTCAATATTAATATGACAGCATTAGTAAATGGGGTAATAAACGATATAGCAATAGAAAAGGGTGAAAATAATCCAATATTCGAAATTGATAAACTTGCTCCTTCAAATGGAGATCCATCTCTCATCAAACAGGTTTGGATAAACTTAATTTCAAATGCCATTAAATATTCAAAATATAAAACTGAAACCCGAATTAAAATAACATCAATTTCAAAAAATGACAAAATAATTTACAGTATACAGGACTGGGGAGCAGGTTTCGACATGGCCTATTATGACAAGTTGTTTGGTGTTTTTCAGCGCCTTCACTCGCAGGATGAGTTTTCCGGAACGGGCATTGGCCTGGCAATTGTGCAAAAAATAGTAAGCCGCCATTATGGAACTGTATGGGCCGAATCAAAACTAGACGAAGGCGCAAAATTTTACTTTAGCCTGCCTGATATTAAACATTAAAAAATATAAAAATGAATTACGACGATATTGAAATTTTATTTGCCGAAGACAGCATGGAAGATGCTTTGTTAACTATACGCGCATTAAATAAAAGTGGTTTTACAAACAAACTTTTACATGTAAAAGACGGAGCTGAAGCACTTGATTTTATATACTGCAGAGGAATTTACGCTGAAAGGAATCCGAAATCATATCCGAAACTTTTCCTTCTGGATTTAAAAATGCCAAAAATGTCAGGGATACAGGTATTGGAAAAAGTTAAAAGTGATGCTGATCTTAAATCAATTCCGGTAGTTATCCTAACCTCTTCGCAGGAAGATCCTGATATAGCAAAATGCTACAGCCTTGGTGCCAACAGTTATATAGTAAAACCTGTTGACAGCAATAATTTTTTTAATGCCATAAAAGAAATGGGAATGTACTGGATGATTCTTAGCCAGCCTGCTATATAAATTTAAAGCAAACGATTATTTAATCTAAAATTATGATTTCAAATCACATAAAAGAAGATATTAAAATATTGATATTAGAAGATAATACTGCTGATGCGGATTTACTAGTGCGCCATCTAACAAAAGCCGGATTATCGTTTGTTTCAAAAGTCGTTGAATCAAGAAAATCATTTGAAGATGGTCTTGAAAACTTTTTACCCGATATTATTTTGTCAGACTACTCTCTTCCGTCATTTGATGCAGTTTCTGCTTTTAAAGTGATAAAAGACAAGAATCTCAATATTCCTTTTATAATAATTTCCGGTACAATTGGAGAAGAAAATGCTGTAATGCTTATAAAAGAAGGCGTAACTGATTATGTTTCTAAAAATAATTTCTCATCCTTACTGCAAAAGATAAGCCGTGCGCTCAAAGAAGCTGAGGAATTGGTTGAAAAAGAAGATCTGCTGCAGAAACTAAAAATTCAGACTGCGGCACTACTGGTAGCCAATCAGGAATTGGGATTTCAAAATGCTGAGAAAGAAAAAAGGGCTATTGAACTGCTCAATGCAAATAAAGAACTTCTTGCCTTTAATTTTATTTCTAGCCATGACCTTCAGGAACCGCTTAGGAAAATTCAGATTTTCATTTCTATAATGATGGATAAAGAGATGAAAACCATGACTGAAGACGGGAAAAACAGCTTAAAACGAATACATGTAGCGGCAACCCGAATGAGACAGCTCATTGAGGACCTTATGGACTTTTCCAGAGTCAGTACCAACGATCATCATTATGAGATGAGCGATCTAAAGGATATTATCGAAGATGTAAAATCGGAACTTACAGATACAATTCATCAAAAAAAGGCTGTTTTTAAAGTAAAAGGATTAATGCCGGTAAATATAATAGCTTTTCAATTTCGCCAGCTTATTTATAATTTAATGAGCAACTCGCTAAAATTCTCAATACCAGAGATTCCGCCTCAGATTACCATACAATCTGTTATGCTTAAAAATAAAGAATTCAGGCTTCTTAATCTGCCAGAAAGCCCACAGAAATGTGATTACTGGCACCTTAGTTTTCAGGATAACGGAATTGGTTTTGAAGCTCAGTATAACCAAAACATTTTTGTTATATTTCAGAGGCTGCATCACACTGAGGATTATTTAGGAACAGGAATTGGTCTGGCCATAGTCAAAAAAATTGTAGAAAATCACAACGGTATTATAATCGCTGATGGAAATTTAAACAACGGTGTTACTTTTAATATTTATATACCGGTAGTTAAGGATTTCAATAAAAAAAAGGGCGCTTTTAAAGTTAATAAAGAAAATTCAGGTGCAATACCTGTTAAACAGCAAAACGCATTTGAAATGCATTAGAACATCTTAGCAATTTCAACTTGTTTAATAGACTTATTGATGGAATGCATTTGTTTTTTTGCATTTCAAAAAAAAACAGGCAAAACTTCCCAGGCACATTTCAAATAAAATTAATTAATTTAGCTAAGATTGATTTAAGCTGATTTTAAATACTTACGCATTGTAATTAATTTTTTATACGCCTTACTTAATAAGAAAACACGACCGAAAATTAAAAATTCTATTATAAAACAAAAGAATGCTTGACAACTTCCCTTTTTATCTGGGTATATTAATTGTTATTTTATTGCTCATTATGCTGGCAAATAAAATAAAGGTGGCTTATCCTGTACTACTAGTATTAGCAGGATTAGTTATTAGTTTTATTCCCGGTGTACCGGTTATTAACATCGAACCTGAACTTATATTCTTTATCTTTCTGCCTCCGTTATTATATGAAGCAGCGTGGACTGTTTCCTGGAAAGAAATGTGGCGCTGGCGAAGAATTATTACAAGCTTTGCTTTTGTAGTCGTTTTTCTTTCTGCACTTTCGGTAGCACTGGTTGCAAACTATATCATTCCGGGTTTTTCATTGGCATTGGGCTTTGTACTCGGTGGTATTGTTTCTCCGCCCGATGCAGTGAGTGCAGGTGCTATTTTAAAGTTTGTCAAAGTACCAAAAGCGATTTCGTCTATTTTAGAGGGCGAAAGTTTATTGAATGATGCCTCATCATTGATTATTTTCAGATTTGCGATGGTCGCAGTTGCCACAGAACAGTTTCTATTTTACAAAGCAGCTGCAAGTTTTAGCTGGATGATTATCGGCGGGGTATCCATCGGCTTATTGATCGGATGGCTTTTTATGAAAGCACACAAATATTTACCGACTGATGCCAATGTTGATATTGTCCTGTCGCTGCTTACACCTTATATTATTTACCTCGCAGCCGAGGAAGTACATTGCTCCGGTGTACTGGCTGTAGTAGCCGGAGGACTGCTTTTATCTAATAACAGGCATCGTTTTCTCAGCAGCAAATCACGTCTGCGCGGTGTAAATGTTTGGGAAAGTTTCTGTTTTATATTAAATGGATTTGTCTTTATGCTAATCGGATTAGATTTGCCACAAATTACTAAAGGGCTTGAAGAAGTAAGCCTTCCATCTGCAATTGGTTATGGGGTTATAATAACTTTGGTTTTAATAGTAAGCAGAATGCTTTCTTCTTATGGGGCTGTAGTGGTTACATTGATTGCCCGCAACTTTATCACTGTAGCCGATAGCCGAAACCCCGGCATAAAAACGCCTTTTATTCTTGGATGGACCGGAATGCGTGGTGTGGTTTCGCTGGCAGCAGCATTATCCATACCTGTTTACTTGAATAATGGAAATGGTTTTCCACAGCGTAATCTTATATTGTTTATCACCTTTATTGTTATTCTTCTGACTTTATTAATTCAGGGGTTGACGTTGCCATATTTTATCAGAAAAATTAAACTTACTGATATTTATGATCCTGTACCCCGCGATGAAGCCTACAATACTATACGTCAGGAATTATCACATTTTGCTATCAATTATCTTAAAACCAAATACAGCAATGAGCTCGAAACTCATACTTCATTGCAGCACCTTATTCAAAAATGGGAACTTCACAGTAATGGTATAGATGATGAATCAATTGGAGAAGATCTTAAAGTTATTTATCTCGATTTGCTAAATAAACAAAGAGAATGGCTTAGAAATAAAAACAAGGAAGATCAGACACTGGATGAGTATGTTATCAGAAGGCAAATGCATTATTTAGATATTGAAGAAGAAAAGCTAAGATACCTTTAGTGTCTAAATATATATTTTTGAATAATTTTAATCAAAAAACAACTGCCGATTTAAAATATTTTTTATATACTTTGAATAGCTGAATAATTCCCATAGCAATAAAAAACAATGGGATAAAAACCGGTAATATGTATTTTGAAAACTGATTTATTTGTTGAAATACCGTTTGCAATACTATAATCAAGCTAAACATTCCTAAGAAAATCCCAACCAAAGTTCCGGCAATGTAATAATACTTTAACTTACCATCGGGAGTTATATAATGTTGATTAAGTAAATAAAGATTCCAACTGGTCCAAAAAGGAAGCTGCAAAAAATTAAGACAGTTTAAAACCACTCCAATTACAAAGGGTGAATACAGCATATATTGGCGCAGCTGATTATCGGGCTTTGCCGGCTGATTAAAATTCAAATAAAAAACAAAAGCCAAAACAAATAAAAATGCTACTGAAAACAAATCTATAAATTTCATGAGCTTTTTATTTCTTACCAGTTGTTTTGCAAAAAGCAGAGTGAAATAAATAACAAAAGTTTCAACAAAAACGACTCCGAACAAAAACAAAACTAAATTATGAAGTCCCGATTTTGAATAAATTTCCAATCCTGCCAGATTTAGATATCCTAATGGAATTGAACCCAGAAAGCTAACCAGAAATCCAACGGAGATGTTTTTTAATCTTTTCATTTTAAAAATTAATGATTTTGTTATTATGGGCCAGATGAAGTCTGTATTCCCGCATTCCAACCTTATAATCCAAATACGGCACACCCATTTTATGATTTTCAACACTTATTTCATACATATAAGTAATATGTCTGGCCAGTTCTTTCCAGGCAAACCAAACCGAATGTTTAGGATCATAAATATGTGTTGGTTCGCTTGCCGCACCATTGAGTTCAACAATTTGGAAATTTTCTCCGCGTTCCAGCTCTTCAAAAGTGTTGTACATAATATCAAATCGCCCAAAATAGAATTCGGGAATCTGAGTAGCAATTTCATTGATCATTGCAGTTAATTTTGGTGTAATCAAATTGCTTCCGTCAAGAAATTTGGCACCACGGCAATGATTTCCAAACGGAACCAGATTTATAGTTTCCCCTTTATGCAAAATTTGGTACAACTCATCTCCGTATTCTTCTTTTAAAACATCCAACTGCAGTTCAAAACGTGGAGTCTGTTTAATCAGTTCTTCAATAGTCGATTTTCCGTCACCTGTAACAATCAGAAATTCTTTAGAAACAATACCGGTTATTTTCCCATTTTTTTGAAGCGGATGCCGTACGTAAAAAATCCCCACTTCATTTTGAAACGGAATCAGGTTTTGTATCAAAAAATCAAAATTTGCCTTTTCAGCATACTCTTTTAATTCAGATACTGTTTTGATTTTCTTTACACCAGACCCACGCAGACCAATATCAGGTTTGGCTATTAGTGGAAAATAAATTTCTTTTTCTACAACTGCATCTACAATTTTCCTCAAATCAGTATTTTCTTTTATCAAAATAGTTTTTGGATAATATTTTTTAGGAAGCAAATCGTAAATCTGCTTTTTACTTTCCATCATAAATCCGCCATTTTTTATTTTTGGATTTGATGCATTAAAAAAGAAAATCGATTTTGCTTTGATGGCGTAATAAGCCCAAAGAAAATAAATAGGAACATATAAAACCTGAAACGGCCAATACTCCCAATTGCTGATTTTATGGATAAATAGTTTCATTGGCAAAAAATTTAAATACTAATAAAAGAGGACAAAAAATCTTCTGTTTTAACCAGGTCATAATAACGCAAAACACATTTGTTCTTTTCAATTACGGCCTGTGTTATACTCAATGTCTTCAGAACATTTTCTCTATTGATGATCAGGCCATTTTCTGAATCACCTGGTTCGGTATTTCGGTGAAAATCGAGCATTTCTGAGGTCGAAATTTCTTTTTTGCCTTTCAGGAAATCAAAAAACCAGTTTGACCTTTCCTGTCTGATTTCATTCGGATATAAAGTAACAGACGACCAAATATGATTTTGATTTCGATCTAATATTTTTTTGATTTTTACAAGTCCGTCCCAGATCAATTCATACAATTCTTCCTGCTGATACAAAACCAAAGTAAAGGGCTCAATGTCTTCCAGATTAATCTGATCCCAAAAATCCTTTGGCGAATCACTTGAAATTATATCCAGGGCAATTAGTCCGCGGCTTTTTCTGTAAAAAAGCTCTGGTACATGTTTAATTTTTCCGCCATTCAAAAGCACTAAAACAGTTCCGTTTTCATCAATTACGAACCAGGTCCCTCCTCCTTTTGGATCTTTTGGATACATAATATTTTTGCCGTTTTGACAATAATTTTTAGGCGCAACCGCACTTGGGCGAATCACATTTTCATCGCGGTTTGAGGTTATAATTACACCCTCACGACCAGTTACAAAACTTACTGTACACATTGTTTTCTATATTCTATAGTGGAGCGGGCTACACCAAAATTTTCATTAATCAAAATATTTTCAAATTGTAAAACTGCCACTTTGATCAAAGCCTGATGATGAATACAATGCTCCAGATTATAAAGCAGTTCCCTGTAATAATTACTTTGGATCCTGATGTTGAGTCCGTCAATAATCTGTTCGAGACAGATTATTTTGTTTTCACTCTTCAAACCCATTTTTATGGCCGCAATGCATTGTTTGGCAAACTCGGTTTCGGTTTGAATTCGATTATTCCGTTCCCGGTTATCATAATTTAAAATTCCCAAATCATAACTATTTTCAAGACATTGAAACATCTCCAAAATATGTCGGGTATGTTCGCCAATTGTGGCGTTGCTCAAGGCCTGGCAGGATTTTGAGTAATCCTCGTCAGACAATTGATCTAATAGGTATAGTAATTCGTCTAAACTATGGTGTATGGATTTTAACAGCATAACTATTTTAAATTTAGAAGATTAAACAATTTATTTTTATCCAGATAAAGCAATAGAAAACAGCTTAATAAAGTAATAGCAGCCAGGCCAAAAAGTAGCCCGCCATCATTTTTAATTTCAATTCCTAAGACAAATAAATGCGATGCAATAGCTCCGGCCATTATTCCTATTCCGCCAATTGAGCCAATCCATGTTGCCTTGGGAATTAAAATTAAAATCGCGACAATCAGCTCTGCTACTCCTGAACCAATTCTGCCGTAAGGCTCTATTCCTAATTTCGAAAATATATAGATACTTTCTTCTGCCCCGCTGAATTTAAAAAACAGTGTCTGCAATAAGATACCCGAAGCCACAATCCTGAAAATCCATTTTATAATTTCCGTTTTCATGACTCTTATTTATATATTTTTTTCCAGTTATTATCTGCCTTAACTTTTAAATTAGCTTCATCCGGATTCCAGCTTTTCAAAGTATTATTAAAATAGGCATTGTAAAATAGATATAATTTACCATCAATAATTTTAAAAGTTTCAGGATTTATTTCAACTTTCCCACCTGAGCTTCCCATCGCATACGCACACCAACCGCCATATTGAGGTTCATATTTTGAAGGATTTTTTAAGAAGGTTTCTTTATTTTCAGTTGAGGAAAATTTATAAACCACACTATGATAAGATACTGAAATATCTTTCTTTCCTTTAGTTGCTTTTCCCTGAGTAAAATATCCAACCGGATCATAACCCAAAATAGCCACTTTGTTTTCTAAATTATATTCCGTAATTCTTTTTGAATCATTTTGAGCAAATGAAATTCCTGAGATCAAAATCAATATTAATACTACTGCCTTTTTCATCTTTAATTATTTAAGCTTTTTAATACTGAAACCAACAATTCTGCTGAAATACGATGTTTGAAATCTGGTGCAATATATTCGAACAGAATCTCATTCTCAGTATTTACTACAAAAACAGAAGGAACTGGTAAAAAGTTAGTATTGACTCCATTAGAATGTACGCTAATTACTGATTTATAGTTTTCAGGAGCTTCAAAAGCTATTCCGACTGCTTTAATTAATTCTCCTTGTGAGTCAGAAAGCAAAGTGTATCCTACCTTATCTTTTTCTGCGGTGGTTTTTAGATTTGCAGGCGCATCAGGGCTTATGGCAATAATTTGAAATCCCTGATCCAGAATTTGTTTTTCGGCTTCTGCCAGGGCCTGTAAATGCATATTGCAATACGGACACCAGCCTCCCCTATAAAAAACTAAAATGCTCTTTTTCTTTTTAAGTAAATCAGCAAGTTGAACATCTGTACCTTCAGATGATTTTAAAATAATATCCGGAATTTTCTCTCCTATTAATAAAGGAGCAATATCAGTCGCAGATTTGGGAACTGCGTTTTGTGCATCAGCAACCGTAGTAAGGGTTACTAAAAAAATAAAAAGTAATTTTTTCATAATTTAAGGTTTACATCTTTTTGATGATGTAAAACTACTTTACTATGAAAAAGCAAAATGTCGGCTAATTTACAATTGACCTAAAATAATTATAATTTGGTAATATCGTGAATAACAATTTCTTTTCTCTTATAGCTCAAAATATGATTCGTTTCCATTTCATTAAGCAATTGCGTAGCTGTTTGTCTTGAAGTACAAATAATCTGGGCAATATCACTTTGAGTTAAATAATTTTCGATGATTATTGAATTTCCGTTTGCAGTGCCTTCTTTTTCTGCCCAGTCTTTTAGAAACTGATATAATCTGGTTTTGGCATCTTTGGAAATTAAATTAGAATAGCTGTTTTTGATGCGCTTCATTTTTAAGCCTACAAATTTGGTATATGAAAGCGCCAAAGTTGGATTTCTCAATAATAAGTCTTCAAAATCAGACATTAAAAAACTACAGATTGCAACATCATCAGAAAGGACTTTTGCATATTCTTCATTTTTATTATCGGATTCTAAAGTCAGTTCGCCAAATAAATCTCCTTTTTGAATGATGTCTTTTATGTTTTCATTGCCATTATCATCAACGGCAACAATCTTGATATTTCCTTTTTTAAGCAAAAATATTCGGGGCACATCCGAAGAAGAAAAATAAATAATTTCTCCTTTTGAAGCTTTTTTAAAACCTGTAATGATGCACAATTGCTTTATTTGCGAATAGCTGAGTGTCCTGAACAGTTTGTGATCCCTCAAGTACCAGTATTTTAAATCTTCATACATATTTACATCATTATATAGCGTAAATATAGTTTATTTTGAAAAACAAAAACACAGTCGACATTTAACTATCAGTTTTTAAGCTATTCAGATATTATTTTTTTGCGGTGTTCAATTCCCCAATCTGTCAGATTATTAATAATAGTCTGTAGTGTTTTTCCGTGGTCTGTCAATGTATATTGAACAGTTATAGGCTGCGTTTCCAAAACAGATCTTTTGATCAATTTGTTTATTTCTAATTCTTTTAATTCCTTACTCAGCATTTTGTTCGAAATACCCGATACATCGTTCAAAATGTCCGAAAATCTTCTTTTGTTGTAAAAGCAGATAGATGATATAATGGCGATTTTCCATTTTCCGCTAAGGACATCCATTGAGTCCTGAACGGCCATCATCTCTTTTTTATGCTGCTCTTTTTCAAGTGGTTTGCACTCCATAATGTTACTTTGTTACTTCAAGGTTACTGTTACTTTTAGTTACAAAGTTACTAAAATAAATTAATCCATTCTACATTTGCATCTTCAACATTTTAAAAATATAAAAATGAGCAAATTAAAAAACAAAGTAGCAATTGTTACCGGTGCATCAAAAGGTATTGGTGCAGCTATCGCTAAATATTTCGCGGCAGAAGGCGCAAAAGTTGTAGTGAATTATGCATCTAGTAAAGAAGATGCTGATAAAGTGGTAAAAACTATAATAGATAATGGAGGACTGGCCATTTCTGTTCAGGGTGATGTGTCTAAAGAATCTGACGTTATACGATTATTTGAAGAAACAAAAAATGCTTTTGGCGCATTGGATATCCTGGTAAATAATGCCGGTATTTATCAATATGCACCTATCGAAGAAGCGTTAGAAGAATCATTTCATAAACAATTTAATACCAATGTTTTGGGGTCTTTGTTTACCATTCAGGCAGCTTTAAAATTGTTTGGTGAAAAAGGAGGAAACATTATCAATATCAGTTCGGGCGCGAGTAATACGCCATTACCTACAGGTGCCGTATATTCTGCAACTAAAGCGGCACTGGATGCCATTACTATTTCTTTGTCGAAAGAATTTAGCGGAAGAAATATCCGCATCAATTCTATCTTACCCGGTGTTGTAGAAACAGAAGGTTCACACAGTGCTGGATTTATTGGCAGTGATTTCGAAGCAAAATTGGTTGCCACTACCCCACTTGGCCGTACCGGACAGCCTGATGATATTGCAAAAGTAGCAGTATTTCTTGCCTCTGAAGAGGCAGCGTGGATCACTGGAGAAAAAATTTCTGTATCCGGAGGTATCTACGGTATCTAAACCATTAATTATAAACTGAAAAACAAAATGAGTAAATTAAAAAATAAAGTAACTGTAGTTACAGGCGGTAACAGCGGAATTGGATTTGGTATTGCGGAAGCATTCAAAAATGAAGGCGCCGTTGGTGCTATTACAGGAAGAAATGAGAAAACATTAAATCATGCTGTTGAGATTCTGGGCAATAATTTTATTAGTATCCCTGGTGATGTCACGAATGCAGATGATCTGGAAAATACATTCAAAAAGACCTTCGAAAAATTTGGCAAAATTGATGCCTTGGTCGTAAATGCCGGAGGTATTGTAGACGGTGTTCCTCTGGGTACTATCGATACTGTTACAGAGGAAAATTATGATAGTTATATGGATCTTAATTTGAAAAGTGCCTATTTCACAGTACAAAAATCACTTCCGTATTTAAATGACGGTGCATCAATCATACTAATCGGATCGAGTGCTGCTCATCGCGCCGCGCCGGGAATGGCTATTTATTCGGCAGCAAAAGCGGCTATTATTTCATTGGCCAAAGGCTTATCGCTGGATCTTTTACCAAGAAAGATAAGAGTCAATACACTTTCACCAGGTTCTATTGACACACCTGTTTTTGGCAAAATTGTACCAGAAGAACAATTAGCACAAGTGAAACAACTCTGGATCGACATTACGCCAGTTGGCCGACAAGGTCTCCCGTCTGATATTGGAAATGCTGCTGTATTTTTAGCCTCAGACGAATCGGCATTTATAGTGGGAACAGAAATTCTTTCGGATGGTGGCCTTACTAATATCAGCTTAATGAAATGATTTAACCTATATAGTTTATAAGCTGTTTATAAGAAAGATAAGTAAATAAAAGACTCCATTATTTCAATGGAGTCTTTGTGTTTTTTCAGGAACATGTATCAAAAGCAAGTTAATTCAAACTAAATTTACTTATCTTCTTTGTTGTTAAGCCTCGAACTTCCCTGATCCGGATATTGAATGCTATCTTTCAATTCCTCCACGCGTTGGGGATCAAATCCCGGCAGCTGCAGTTCGTTATTTTCCTTCCATTTGGCTACAATATTGGAAACTGCCTCGGACTTTTCATCCGATGGCGGGTTATCCTTTGCCATATATAATGTTTGTGAAGGATAAGCCAGTGCGGTACCGCTTTTTTCTATAATATCCATCATTCGGAGGAGTAAATCTTCCTGTATTTCTTGTGAGATGTCAAAATTGACGGCTTCTATATAGGCCGTAACCTCTACTTTCAGCGCATCTGCTGTTACACCTGTAAAACGTACCACCACGGGAGGTAAGTTGATTATTCCGGGATGTGCGTAGAGCAGGGATCGGAGTTCTACCAGCAAATAGCGCATCTGATCCGGTGTGGTCTGCATCCTGAAATTTAGTATCGGATTAAATAGAAAACGATCACGATGGGCAAAATTTTCTATTTTACTAGCCGAGAGCTGTCCGTTTGGAATGGTTACAATGGTACGGGCAGCAGTACGCAATGTTGTGGATCGCATTCCGATAGATTCAACAGTCCCTTTGATATCGTCAATCCGGCAGTAATCTCCAACCCTGAGCGGCTGGTCGGCAATCAGGCTTACGCTGCCTACAAAATTCTCGATAGTTTTTTGCGCCCCCAGTGCCAGTGCTATACCTCCTATTCCCAGTGCGGCTAGCCCGGCTGTCACATCTACCCCGATAATACCCAGTATGGCAATAATACCGATACAGACAATAGCTACCTTGGTGGCACGGCTTAAAAACAAAACGACAGATACGGCCGAGATACGGCCTTTTCGGGTCATCCTGCTGCGTGCATACAAACTTAAAAAATCGGTAATTCTCCAGAGCAGGATCAGAAAAGCAACAATCCCGATGGTGATGATAATGATGCCAAAACGCTGACGCACGATAATCGAAATCCCCATACGCTGGGTAAAAGCTACAAAAATCAGTACTGTAAGGTACATGTGCACCGGCAGGGAAAAAGCCTCAATAATCGCATTCCCTTTTTCGCTTTCTGCCTTTTTCCAGACTTTCTGAAGGACAAAAATGAATATGAAAATCAGCATTCTGGAAAGCAGAAAAGACACTATGGTCATCACTACTACAACAGCCCAGTGACCAATGGGAACATTTCCAAATTTGCGTTCGAGCAATACAGGTGGCAATATTCGATCCAGAAAGGTCTTTTCGACTTTGATATCGGCAGAGCGAACAGACTCAACAGTTTCGGCAGAAAAAAGCCAGAGAGCGGGTTCATTGTCTTCAGACTGGTTTTCTAAATAGAGTGGCAATACGATTTTGCCGGCTATTATATTACCCACCAGATCAACTCCCTGAGCCAGATCATCGTCTGTACGTCCGGTTTCCTTATTGCTAATGATAGAAGATGGTGCTACATTACCACCCTGATCGAGCAGCTCCTCAAAGGTTTTTGCTATCCGTATCCTTTCAGCTGTCTTACGGTAAGAGCGTTTGCTAAGTACAAAATACTGACTGGCACGCAGGTAGTTCTGCTCGCCAATTGCTTTTATAAAACCATTGACCGTTCCCTGAGGTGTTCTCCTTCCAAGAGAATCTTCGGGAACTTCCGCTGGTTCTTCAACTGGAGTCTTTGGCACACCCAATAACTGGGCACTAGCCTTTACGGGCATAATTACTAATGCCAGCAAAATCAATAAATGTGTTAGTAAACGCTGAACTCCTGCAAACATATTCTTCCTATTTTCCAGATTTATATCTTAAAAATAAGAAATATAAAAATTAAAAGAAATTTTTATAAAATATTTTAACGGTATTATGATAGAACTTTAATGCTTTTGGCTGAGATAATTTTCTGTAAAACCTAATTTGACTGCTAAGCCCTATTCGTCATCAGACTCTTCTATCGAGGTAATTTTAATATCATCTTCTTTCAGTGATTTTAAAAAATCATCCGCTTCAAATGCCTGCCCAAGGGTAACGACGCCTTTTTCTTTTGCTTTTCCAAATACAATCCCGTTAACTACCTGAGCTACCAGTGGCGCTGTCACTGCATAAATATCCTGGCCGTTCGCGGCTATTTTTCTTGTTTTATTTCCGTTTCTTGAAACCACTTCCATGCTAAACTGCTGGGATGAGCGGTTCTTTTCATCTATTGGTTCAGGTTCCGGGGTTTTGGTATCTCTGAGTTCCTCCAAAGCATTTCGGCTGAGATAGGTATTCACTGTATTGACATTCAAATGACTTGAAATCGTAATAATCTCCGAAAGTGGAAGACTTATCACCTCTTGTACGCCAACAAGGTTTTTGAAGTCCCATACTTTCGAAGAGGTCTCCTCCATCTCCTGCAGCTTATTATCTTTAAAAATCAATCTTTTATAATGATTTCTTTCTCCTGTCAATCGTGTTCCCTTGGTGGGATGCCAGGAGTCCAGGCCAATATAAACGCTGATTTCATCAGTGTGTTCCCAGTCACTGGTTAATGCTGTTGCCAGAAGATCGGCTAATCCGCCGTAAAAGGCAGCTGCAGGAATCACCAGGATTCCTTTTTTACTGGCTTGTTCTGAGAACTCTTCAAAAATATCCAATACAGATTTTTGTTCTGCTGTCAAATCTATATAATGACTTTCTGATTGTAAAGCTGATTTGATTATTGGTGCGGCTGTATCCAGATAAGGCCCTGCACAGTTTATAATAATTTCTACGTCTGTGAAAGCATTATCCAGAGACGTGGCATTATGAATGTCTGCTGTTTTTAATTCTAAATCTGGATAAAGTCTGCCAAGATCGGCTAACTTCTTATAATCCCTTCCGCTAAGAATGAGATTTTTATATCCTTGCCTGTAAAGTTCTGACACTATAAACTTTCCAGTATGTCCATAAGCTCCGTAAACTGCAATCCTGTTATCCATAAGTAGCATTTTTTAGTTCTTGTTTTCCTCTTTTTGCACATCTTCACATCAAATAATATGCAAATCGTCTTACAAAGAAAATACTATAATAGCTCTGAAACAAGTAGTTACCAAAAAGTGTCCTGCGAACCAAAACCATACTATTTCTGATTATCAGTGCTTTAAATTCAGAAAAAAAATAAAAACATTACGAAAGTATTTAATATTCTCAGAATTGATTCTTATAGAAAACCTTAAAAATTTAGATTGGTTTTATTACTATTCAAAAAAATTGAAATACTAACTGAAGGCATTTCTAAAAAGTAACACTAACAACGTTCTGAAAATTGCCAGATTACATAAAATTATAATATATTCTATAAAAAAAAACATTACTATTAGAAAATTAAAATGAATTTTAATCATCTTTGTGACCACTTACCCAATATACTTTTATTGCATTGCAAACATGAAATAAGTCAAAGGTACTATTAGAACTAAAATTTATAATTAATGATACAAACAGACCAGTCAAAAAATGATTTAACAACCATAAGCTTAATCTCATTGTTAATTGTTTTAAAAAGAGAATATAAAATAATTTTATTGATTACCTTATTTTCTGCTATTATTGGATTTTTTTACACAATAAGCATTCCAAAAGAATATACTGCTACTGGCAAAATCATGCCTGAAATTGCCTATAAAGCTACTAATGGCATGGGAGGATTATATGAAGTATTAAAGAAATTCAGTAATAACTCTGATTTATACAATACTGAAATTACAAGCTCAGAGCTGTATGCCGAAATTCTTAAAACAAATGATTTTTACAATTATATTTTTTCTAAAAAAATAAAAGCGACTAATAATGAGCAAGTAAGTTTTGAATACTATTACTATAACATTTTAGAGAATAAAAATTTATTTGATAAATTAGGAAAATCAAACTCTAATACCAGCAATAAAATCATGCGTTATAGCGCCATACAGGATATTCAAAAAAGAATTACAATAACTAATACCACAAAAAAAAACAGTGTTATACTGGTTAATGCAAAAATGCCCGACCCAGTTGTTGCTGCTGAAATTGTTAATTTCACAATTAGTTACCTCACAGCTTATATAACCAAATATCGTACAGAGAAAGCTCGTCAAGACTTATATTTTATAGAAAATTTGCGAAAAAATATTTTAAATGATTCTATAAAAGACCAAGCTGTTACAAAAGAAATTAAAAATAGTTTGTTAGCTTCGACTATACAAATGAAAATAAAAATACAGGAAGATACACCAATTTTTCAAATATTAGAAAAAGCTCAAATTCCTGTAATGAGCAGCAATACCCCAACACTATTAATTTTAACTGTAATTATTTTTATAGGTTTTCTAATTGGAATTCTTATCGCATTTTTAAGAGATAATAATTATAAAATATTATTCTATTGAAATAAAAAAAATATACGTTAAAATCTTTTCCATGGATTTACACCTTCTTTTATTAATCTTTTGTAGAGTAATTTTGCGTAATAAAACTCAACAACTATACTAATTGAAATAATTAATACTAAAAATGGATTGCCCCATTTATAATAAAAGGGATGAATAAAAAACTGAACTATATAGAAAAAATTACCTAATATCATGAGACCGACAATAATAAATGATTGACCTTGGGAATTTCCCCTCTGAAAGAACATAGCCAACATACATATAGGAGTAATCATAAGAATTAACCATGCTATAAAAGCAGGTACTTCTTGAGAAGAAAAATTATTTAAATATTGCAGGAAAAATTTATGCCCAAAAAAGATAATTAAAAAACTAATCAAGAAAGCAAATACACTTATGCAATACCATTGTTTTTTTTCTAAATGATAATATTTATTAAAGCTAGAATATCCGTACTTAAAGTATGTATACACAATACCTAAATCACTAAAAAACCAAAGGGCAGTCGTGAGTTGAGAATATAAACTAAATGGAAAGCAAAAAGTATAAACAAATTCCCAACCGAAATTTAGAGCTAGTGGTATAAGAGGTATACCATATGTCCTATCCTTTATTCCTCTGGAAATGATAAGCACATAGGCTAAAATCCAACAAAATAATCCTAACAATCCCAATAAAATATTTATATACTTCACTTTATCTTTACTTTAAAAAAATTCCATGCATTAAACAAAGTAGGCACATTAAATATAATAATCGAAACTATCAATAAAATTCCGTTTTGATAATTTTTTAAAGTGAGTAATCCTAAAAGTGCAAATGGAAGAATCGTTATATAAAAATCAAAAAACATACTTCTGGATTTTTGATTTTGCAATGGCTCAAAAAAATAAAAATCTATACTAAAAATAATTTTAAATATACAGAACAATGAAGCATAAATAAAAATAGGAATTACAAATATTTGCCAATTTGTAGCCCAAATAAATATTACAAAAGAAAAAACTTCAATTAATAAAACAAACCCCTGAAATATTCTTCTTGACAATTGGGATGTATTATTCACAAAAGTACAGACACCGGCTTTTAAATCATTTTCACAGTCATTATACTGATGTATAATCAATGAACGCATACCAAATGAAAAAGTCATCCATATACTACCGCTAATTATCCATATCCAATGATTTCCAATGTCTCCTTTGTACAAAAAAGAAAAAATAAAAAGTACAGGAAAAAACTGAGAGGCTAATCCGTCGAAAACAATACCAAGAAAAGCTTTTTCTTTTAATCGAAATTGTTTACTTGAATAGATATAAAAACAAATCCAGCTTAACCAATAAAAAATAAAGGCATAAAAATTAGAAAATATTAGAATCGAATATGCAATTCCTGCAAATATAGAGCTTCCCAAAACTATTAATTGAGAATTATGGCTAAGATCAATCATTTTATTTTCTTTTCCAGCTATTAAGTCATCTTCCTGGTCATAATAATTATTTATTAAACTGGCAAATGCAGCAGCAATTATTACTCCTAATAAAATAAGTAAAACTTGAAAAACTTCCTGCCTGAAATCGTTAACATTTTCTTTAATAAAATATAAATAAATCAGTACCAAAAAAGGTGGCAACTTAAACCACCAAGTTGTAACTCTAATATGTTTAAAAAGATTCATTTAATTCTTAGTAAATTGAATATTTCTGGTTATTTCTTTTTGAACCCCATTCATAAGAGCTTTAAAAAATAATTTTGGCTCTTGTGCAAAATATATAAAAAGGTCTTTCATTTCTGTATCAAAATCACCTTTCAAGAGCAATAAACAAGATATTAAAATTTTATTTTGAAAAATTTTTAATCTTATCATTTTAAGTTCATTATTATCTAAATAACAACTAAAATTAGAAAGAATTAAATGCAAATCTTTAATATGCAGTTTTCTAAATACAACTCCCTTTCTGCCATCACTAACATTACTAGTGTCTCTGTTTTTTTTCCAAAAGATCTCTTTAGTAAAACCCACACGACAATCTAGTTTTTTAAAAATTATTTCTAGTTGCAAAAACCAATCATCACCAATATGTACCTGAGAATTCCAACCAAAAGGTATGACTGACTTCTTGATGATTAAACCTGAGCTTGGAGCAATAGAATCAATTAATAAAATTTTTCTAAATTCAGCATAATCAAAAACATAACAACCTTTATTTGGAATATTTTTATTTTTTAAAAGAGAAGCAAAAATATTTGCATGATATCTTTCAACAATGTTGTGCTCCCAATTAGAAAAAAAAAGATCCAATTTATGTTCTTGCAAATATCCAATACTTTTTTCAAGATATTTATCATGC
Organism: Flavobacterium sp. 1355; assembly: GCF_017833415.1. Classification (GTDB taxonomy): domain Bacteria; phylum Bacteroidota; class Bacteroidia; order Flavobacteriales; family Flavobacteriaceae; genus Flavobacterium. Next base: position 112,541 of record NZ_JAFICC010000003.1, read on the forward strand.
CAAATATCATCTGAATCAAGAGGTGCTATAATTTCTCCATGAGCATATTGTAATCCAACATTTCTTGTATCAGCCTGCCCTGTATGTGTTTTTTGAATGTATAGAACTTTATCTGAAAAAGTTGAAACTAATTTTTTTGTATCATCAGTTGAACCATCATCAACTACAATTATTTCAATATTCTTATAAGTTTGGTTTAAAGCTGCAGTGATGGTTGAATGTAGAGAATAAGAGCGGTTGTAAGTAGGGATGATTATCGATACAAGAGGAGAATAAGTGGTATTAAGCAATGGTTTATTGTTTTGGTTTAAAATGCTTTTGGTTTCGCAAACAAATCTAATCAATTATTTATATCCAATAAAATCTTAAAAACAAAAAAAAACTAATCTAAATTCAAAATTCCTTCCGAAATCTATCTTGCATATTTTTAATCAACAGTCAATTGATTTGCAAACTATTCATAATCAAGACAAAAGGTCGTTAGGTATTCATATAAATATTCTAACAAGGTTCTCTAATGTACTATATAAGAGTAAATTAAAGTTTGTGAATTATAAATCAATTAAATAAAATTATCAGAATTTACTTTATGCAATTAGACTATACATTTTAACCAAAAGTGTAATTTAGCCTATAACTACTAATTATCAATCTTTGGCAAAAACAAAAATAGTGATCTGTAAATCACCCAGTTCTGACAACAGTTTCATACAATATAAAAAAAGTCCGGAAATTAAATTTCCGGACTTTTTATTATTATTATATACCTATATATTATAAAGGCTTATCTATTTCCGCTTGAAGCTGTAATTTTTCCTAACTGAAGTCTGAAGTCTGGTTTTTTCGGATTGAAAATATCTACAAACATTTCTTTGTTGTCAGTTTGTGAATACACATTAAAGAAAAGGCTGTTTCCGTACCAATTTTCTAAATCTTCGTTGTTTGTATTATATTCAGTAAAAATGTTTCCGTTACAAAGGTTAAAGAACATTTCTTCAAATTTAATTTTCTTAAGGCTGGCATCATTGATTACCGTTTTGCTATCTATTAGTACAGCTGGATTAAATCCTGAGACTACACTGCGTTTCATTTCTACAGTGGCATTCTCACCAATGTATATAGCTTCTTTTACCAAACCTGCCTGAATATCAGCTTTAATATTTTCACTGTCGTTAAGCATTGTCATGTTTGAAGCTACTACCAATGTAGGTTTTTTGGTAAAGTCTGTTTCGTTTTTCTTTTCATATGATTTTACCTCCATGCAACGAGACCCGTCTTTGTTACTTGACAAATAAGATGATCTTACTGCCAATGAATTAAACAAACGGCATTGTGCTCCTTGTGTAAATTTATAATCATCATTGATTGATTTATAAGAAACAAACTGTGCTGCAGTCACATCGCCTCCAAAAAAGGCAAAAGAGTCACCACCGGAATAGCTTACCATTACATTTTCTAATATGGTTTTGTTTCCAACTCCTGCAATAGTTAAACCGTTAAAAGTTCCGTCACCTTTTACTTTTTTTCCTGCAAATTCAATTCTCACAAATCTCATGATTCCGGAGTTTGAAGCAACATTATTACCTCCGTATGTTGTTAAAACCGGATCAAGATCAAGGTTATAAGAACCTACATTGCCAAATTTATTGATTGGAGCATCTCCTAGTATCACTACACCGCCCCAGTCTCCTGCTTTCTTCACACTGCGGTCAGAAGTAAATACGATTGGGTCAGTCTCAACGCCATCAGCAATTATCTGCGCGCCTTTTGTTATTACAAGTGTTCCTTTTGTTTCGAAATCGCCTATGATTAGTGTTCCTGGTTCGATTGTCAGTACAGCATTATTAGTGACATATACATTTCCTTGCAGTACATATACGTTTCTTTTTAATAATTTGGTATTCTCTGCTATGTTTCCAGCCAGAATCTGATTCGGTTCACCATATTGTGCTTTATGAGGCTTAAACTCAGTCCAGTTGTTCAGCCAGTTGCTGTAGCCCATAATTCCTTTCTCCTGTTGTGCACTCATACTGGTAGCAATCAAAAGAAAGCAGATGATTTGAGTAATTTTTTTCATGATAAGGGGTGTGTTAATTTATTATTCAATCATACACCTGCTTGGTGTACTAACAAAAATAGGTAAATAAAGTTATACAATTGCTCGATTTATTTGTTTTTTTTCCATTTAAATAAATAATTACTACAATATAAGTTTTATATTACAATTACTTTTAATTAAGAAATATTTAACAAACTAAATCATCTAAATATAAAGGTTAGAATTTCATTTTTTGAATCCTTACAGCATTTAGTATAGCCAAAAGGGCAACCCCTACATCAGCAAAAACGGCTTCCCACATTGTTGCCAGTCCGCCGGCACCTAAAATAAGTACTACAGCTTTTACTGCAAATGCAAAACTTATATTCTGCCACACTATTTTTTTAGTCTGTTTTCCAATAGTAATTGCCATGGGTATTTTAGATGGTTTGTCGTCCTGTATTACCACGTCTGCGGTTTCTATAGTAACATCACTTCCAAGACCTCCCATTGCAATTCCAACATCACTAAGGGCTACTACGGGTGCATCATTTACGCCGTCTCCTACAAAAGCCACTTTCCCCATTTGTGACTTAATTTCCTTTAACTTATTTACTTTGTCTTCAGGAAGCAAATCTCCGAATGAATTGTCAATTCCTAATTGGTCAGCGACAAACTTTACTACAGCGCTTTTATCCCCGCTGAGCATCGTAACTTTTATATTTAATTTATGGAGCTGGTCAATAGTGCGTTTTGAATCTTCTTTAATGCTGTCTGAAATAGTAATATAGCCCACAAATTTTTTGTCATAAGCGACAGCAATAGTTGTGTAAACAATTGAAGACGAATCAATATCATAACTGATATTAAACTTATCCATCAACTTGAAATTACCTGCCAGAAGTTCTTTTCCCTCAATAAACGCTTTCAATCCATGACCGGCAATCTCTTCGGTACTTTCTATTTTTATGGAGGTGTCTACCTCTCCCACATACTCATGTATAGCAGTTGCAACGGGATGGGAACTCTGGCTCTCTACAGCATTTACCATTTTTAAAATTTCATCCTTGTCAAACCCGGGCTTAAAAACAGTTTCCTGAACTTTAAAAACGCCTTCAGTCATTGTTCCGGTTTTGTCCATTACAACATTCCTGACAGAAGCTATCACATCTAAAAAATTTCCACCTTTAAATAAAATTCCATTGCGGCTTGCTGCGCCGATTCCCCCAAAATAACCAAGCGGAATAGAAATAACCAAAGCACACGGACACGAAATAACTAAAAACACCAATGCTCTGTAAAGCCAGCTGTTAAAATTATAAGTATCCGTAAAAAAGTATGGTAGAAGACAAATCCCAATGGCCAGAAATACGACTATTGGCGTGTAAATTTTTGCAAACTTTCTGATGAATAATTCTGTTGGTGCTTTTTGTGAAGCTGCATTTTGTACCAGTTCCAATATTCTGCTAAGTTTACTTTCTGTATATAGTGCTGTTACTTTTACCTGAGCCGCTACATTCAGATTGATCATTCCGGCAAGGACGGTTTCACCTTTTACTTTTGTATCCGGTTTGCTTTCTCCGGTAAGTGCTGCTGTATTAAACGATGCGCCATCTGTAAGAAGTTCTCCATCAAGACCTAATTTTTCTCCGGGTTTTAATTGAATTATTTCTCCGATAGCAGCATTCTGGGCTTTGATTGTTTTAGTTTTTCCATCTACAATGACAGTAACTTCATCCGGTCTTTGATCCATCAGGCTTTTAATATTTCTTTTAGCTCTCGAAACAGCAAGTGTCTGAAAAACTTCGCCGACTCCATAAAAAAGCATTACTGCTACTCCTTCCGGATATTCTCCGATACTAAAGGCTCCAATTGTGGCAATACTCATTAGTAAAAACTCTGAAAAAACATCTCCTTTAACGATGCTCATTACCGCATCTTTTATAACGGCATAACCAACAATTAAATACGCCACCAGATACCATGCAAGTCGTACTGTTTCTGTAAACCAGGATTGAGAAACCCAATTATCTATTACTATTGCGGCAATCAAAAGTATTAGAGCCAAAATTGGAGGAAGAAACATTTTAAAAACATTTCCTTCTACAGCATCATGATTATGTCCGTCATGACTGTGCCCAGCGTGATCATGTCCATCGTCAGATGAATGCTTTTCTACTACTTCTTTGCCTGCATTCCCGTACACTTTTTCAGTATGCGCACAGCATGATTTTTCTTTATGTTTATCTTCCATGTATTATTTTTTTTTAACCTTACTACAGTAAAAGTCTTTAACCTGTTATTTTTCAATAAAGTAGAGAATGATTTTTTATAAACATTTGTCACATATCCCTTTTGCCAATATCTGAATCTCATCTATCTGTATTCCTGAGATACTATTTTCAGGAAAAATAATTTCTTCACGACAAGTAGTCTCATGGCATTTTTTACAATAAAAATGCAAATGCCTGTCATTATGATCGTTTTCACTGCATACTTCTGCACAAAGTCTATACTTTGCAATACTTTCATCCAGAATTTTATGAACAAGGCCTTTCTCCTGAAATGTCTGAAGGGTTCGATAAATTGTCACCTTATCTGCTTTATAAAAATACTTCTCAATTTCAGACAACGACAGGGCTGCCGTAACGGTTTCCAGATATTCATAAATCAAGATACGCATTGTGGTTAAACGAATATCTTTGACTGCAAAAATATCTTCTGTGGATTTTTTCATTTTAATTTACTTTACAAAACAAAACCAGAAGGCTCAATCTAAATAAGTCATATTAGTAAATTTACAAAGAATTTCACTAACACTTCCTTCTGAATTTCTTTTAATAATTTAATATTCTTGTTGTCTTATTAATGTTCGTGTTCTCCTGAATTACTTAACCTGGCATTGACGAAAAATGTTCCTTTGGTGACTATTTTCGTTCCTACCTGTATTTCTTTAACTGGTGTTACAGCAGTATAGCCGAGTTCAGAAACTCCTTTTGACACCTCAATTTTTTCAAAATTTATACTCTGCGCAGGGGTTTTCTTCTTTTCAGTTTCATGGTCTTTTTCATCTGCTTTTGCGTGATGTTCTTTTTGCGGTTCTTTATCTGTTTGAGCAAAAATATAGTACTTGCCATCCGCTTCAGCAATAGCCTCATTTGCTACAGCAGCTGTTAAAGCATTTCCAATACTTATCATGGCTGTAATGTTCATTCCGTCTATCAACCCTGTTTTATTACCTGTCACAGTACAATGAATGGCAACTGTTTTGCTTTCATTTTCAAAAGAAGAACCAATATTGAATACTTTCGCCGTATAAGAAGTTACGGGATTATTAGTTAAAGTAAAATTTACTATTTGTCCCACTTTTACCAGCGGAAGATCCTTTTCAAAAACCTGAAGATCAAGATGAATAAGGCTGTTATCTACAATTTCTACTACTGGCGAAGAAACATCTACATAGCTGCCAATTTTTGCAAACTCACTGCTTACCGTTCCGCTTACTGGGCTTGTAACGGTAAGTGATGATCTTAAGGTAGCATTATTGATTCCTGCCGGATTTATTCCCATGAGCTGAATTTGTTTTTGTAATGATGCTTTGCGTGCGCGGAGAGCATTTACATCAGCTGTAGCACTTTGGAGGTTTTTTAAGGCACCCGCATTTCCTTCCTGAAGTTCACGCTGACGCCTTAATTCCTGATCTGCTAATGTTATTTTGCTCCCAATCGTCAGGTATTCTTCCTGCAGGTGTATAAACTGAGGGTTTTCTATAGTCGCAATAACCTGACCTTTAAGCACATAATCCCCAAGCTGCACCTTAAGTGACTTAACAACTCCTCCATACAATGATGTTGCATTGGCTTTGTTGTTATTGGGCACTCTCAAAGCTCCATTTACTTTAATAGATGCAGTAAGATTTTTGTTTTCAATAGTACCAAGTGTAATTCCTACTGTTTTTATTTGATCTTCTGTCAGCGTAGCAATTGTAACGTGTTCTTCTCTGTGTTCCTCTTCTTTTGCTGCTGTAATTTCAGTCTCCTGTATACTTTCACTGCCATTATTTTTTTTCCCGCAGCTTATTAGTGAAAAGACAGCTGTAACAGCAATTAGCATTTTAATTTTGAGTTTCATGTATGCTATTTTATTTAAATTATTGATTATTAAAGTAATTAAACTGGACTACCGATTGATTGTACTGATTTAGGATCTCTAAATAATTCTGACGTATTCCAACTGCCTGACTTAGAAACTGACCCACTTCTGCAAAACTGATTTCTCCGGCTCTGTAACTTAAAGCTGAGGCTTTTATAATTTCTTCAGCCTGTTTTAATCCGGTAGTTTCATAGTAATTGAGTAAAGAAAGGTTCTTTTCGATCTCTGCGACAGAAGAAGCTTTTTGTGCCTGCATCTGCCGTGTCTGATATTCCAGATTTTTTTCCTGCACTTCTTGTTCTGCAGAAGCTGCTTTTACTTTATTGCGCGCATAACCTGCACCAAATAGTGGAAAGGAAGCTGTTGCCGAAAAGCCTGTATAAGGATCGTTTGCGCCCCATAGTCGCTGGCTGAAAATCCTTCCTGAAAATTCTGGCTTGTTACTATTTTTTTGTACAAATACATTTGATTCTGCAATTTTTATATTTTGTCCCTGCAGGATCAGAAGAGGATGGAGCCCATTATTTTCAGATAAAATTGCCTCTGCTTTTTGCAGTGGTGTTTCTACCGGAAGCAGCCATTCATTTTGGTTTAAAAGCATCATTAATTGCTGCTGCTGAACCGTCATTTCTTTTTTGTTCTGGTCAGAAAAAGCCTTAAGTTCCTGAAGTTTTGCTTCGGCGGCAATTTTATCCAGTGCTGCTACATCGCCAGCTTTTAAGCGAACTTCGGCAGTTTTAAAAAGCAGTGTATAAATACTATCCAAACGTTTATATAACAATTGTTTGTCCTGCAGGTACCAAAGTTTATAATAAGCAGTACGGACGTCTCTCCTGATTGTTGCATTTAAAACGTCTTTATTTAACTCTGCAAATTTCAACTGATTATTAAAATAATCTTTTCTTGCAGCATACAAACCCGGCCAGGCAACACTCTGAGAAATACCTATTTTTAGTATTCCGGTATTATCAGATGGACGAAGATCTTCATTCTCTGCAAATATTCCCGTTTTTGGTATATCAACAGCAGTTTTTACATTCAGTCCGGCAGTTCGTATTTCAGCTTCATTTATATCTAATTGCTGATTGTTCTTCAAAGCTGTTTCTACAGCTTTATTCATTGAAATTCTTTCCTGTGCGTTTGCAGATCCTAGTCCTGCCAGACAAAGCAATATTATAACTGTGGTTTTTTTTCCTTTAAATTTTCGTTTAAAATTGAATTTCGAATTAAAAATTATATATAGTAAGGGCAATACAAATAAGGTAAGGAATGTAGCTGTGACTAATCCTCCTATAACTACTGTAGCCAGTGGTTTCTGTACCTCTGCTCCTGCACTGCTGCTGATTGCCATTGGTAAAAATCCCAGTGAAGCTACTGTCGCCGTCATCAATACAGGACGAAGTCTGGTTATTGTTCCTTCTTTTACTCTTTCAAAAATATCACTGATCCCTTCTTTTTCGAGTTGATTAAAAGTCCCGATCAAAACAATACCATTCAGTACTGCAACTCCAAACAGGGCAATAAATCCGATTCCGGCGCTGATACTAAATGGCATCCCACGAAGCATCAGTGCAAAAATACCTCCGATGGCGCTCATCGGAATCGCAGTGAATATCAAAATTGCCTGTTTAAAAGAGCGGAATGTTAAATACAACAGTGCAAAAATCAAAAGAAGCGATATTGGAACAGCAATCATTAAACGCGCAGTTGCTTTTTGAAGATTCTCAAACTGCCCTCCATATGTAAAGTAATAGCCTGATGGCAATTTTACTTTTTCTGATAATTTCTCTTGTATATCCTCGACCACACTCTGAACGTCACGATCTGCTACATTAAATCCTACCACTATTCTCCGTTGTCCTGCTTCCCTGCTTATTTGTGCTGGTCCAAGTTTGTAATTAATGCCGGCAACCTGAGACAGCGGAATCTGGTTTCCTGTATTTGTCGGAATCATCAAATTGCTTACATCATCAATTCCACTTCTGTGAATACTATCCAGGCGAACAACCAAGTCAAAACGCCTTTCGTTTTCGTAGACCTGCCCTGCACTTTTTCCGGCAAAAGCTGTACTTACAACATCGTTTACATCCTGAATAGTCAACCCATAATTTGCAATACGGGTTCTGTCGTATTCAATATTGATTTGTGGCAGGCCGCTTACTCTTTCTACCTGCGGCGAAGTGGCTCCTTCTACATTCTGAATAACTTTGCTGACTTCTTTTGCATAAACAGAAAGGGTGTCAATATTTTCACCAAAAATCTTTACCGCAACATCCTGTCTTATACCCGTCATGAGTTCATTGAACCGCATTTGGATTGGCTGATTTTTTTCAAAGAAAACACCCGGTATAGCTTCAAGTTTTTCGGTAATGGCATCAGCAAGCTCATTATAATCCCTGTCTGATTTCCATTCTTTTTGTGGTTTCAGAACAATCATTAAGTCAGTTGCCTCGGGAGGCATTGGATCTGTCGGAACTTCTGCTGCTCCTGTTTTTCCAACAACCATTTTAACTTCATCAAACTGTTTGATAATTCTGGACGCCTGCATTGAGGTTTCAATACTTTGATTTAAAGAACTTCCCTGCGGAAGAATACAGTGAAATGCATAATCACCTTCCTGAAGCTGTGGTATAAACTCACCACCCATTCTGGAAAAGCAGAAAGCAGCTATCACAAATAAAAAGGCTGTAAACCCTGCAACAGCATATTTTATATGAATTACTTTTTGAAGCAATGGCTGATAAATACTTTGAAGCTTATGCATCATTTTATCACTAAAAGTCTCTTTATAATTGGGTTTCTTAGACAGAAATAAAGCGCACATCATCGGGATGTAAGTCAGAGACAATATTAAGGCTCCAAAAATTGCAAAACCTACAGTCTGTGCCATAGGACGAAACATTTTTCCTTCAACTCCAACAAGAGTAAGAATCGGAATGTAAACGATTAAGATGATAATTTCTCCGAATGCTGCACTCATCCGTATTTTTGATGCAGACTGAAAAACTTCTTCGTCCATTTCTTCCTGTGTAAGGCTCCTCATTGCCTTTCGCATTCCCAAATGGTGCAGCGTAGCTTCTACCACAATTACGGCTCCATCGACAATAAGCCCAAAGTCAATAGCCCCAAGGGACATTAAATTGGCACTTACGCCAAATACATTCATCATTCCCAAAGCAAAAAGCATTGCAAGCGGAATGGCTGATGCAACAATTAACCCGGTACGGAGGTTTCCTAAAAATAATACGAGCACAAAAATTACGATTAAAGCTCCTTCAACAAGGTTTTTTTCAACGGTGCTGATTGCTCTTCCGACTAAATCGGTACGATCAAGATAAGGCTCAATAATAACATCATCAGGAAGTGATTTCTGGATAGTAGGAAGTTTTTCTTTAATGCGTTTTACAACTTCATTACTGTTTTCACCTTTTAGCATCAGTACCACGCCACCTACGGCATCTACTTCTCCATTGTACGTCAAAGCTCCATATCTGACCGCTTTACCAAATCGTACTTCTGCTATATCGCTTACATAAATTGGCGTTGCACCGGAATTTTTTACCACAATTTTCTTTACATCATCCAATGAAGTAACAAGTCCAATCCCTCTGATAAAGTACGCATTAGGTTTTTTATCAATGTATGCGCCTCCCGTATTTTGATTGTTTTTTTGTAATGCCGTAAAGAGATCGGGGATACTTACTCCCATTGCTTTTAATCTGTCCGGATTAACAGCAACTTCATATTGTTTTAGTTCGCCTCCAAAACTATTTACTTCTGCTATTCCGGGCGTGCCGTATAATTGTCGGGCAACAATCCAGTCCTGCATCGTCCGAAGGTCTTTTGCATTATATTTGTTTTTGCTTTCTTTTTTAGGGTGAATAATATATTGATAAACTTCTCCAAGACCTGTACTAACCGGCGCCATTTCTGGTGTTCCTGCGCCCTGAGGAATTTGATCCTGCGCTTCTTTTAGTCTTTCATTAATAAGCTGTCTGGCAAAATATATGTCTGTCTCATCATCAAAAACTACGGTAATTACCGATAACCCAAATCTGGATATACTACGGATTTCCTGAATTTTTGGAACATTGGCAATACTCTGTTCAATTGGAAAAGTGACCAGCTGCTCAACTTCCTGACCCGCCAGTGTCGGACAGCTTGTGAATATCTGAACCTGATTGTTTGTGATGTCGGGTACGGCATCAATTGGCAATTTAGTAGCGCTCCAGACGCCCCAAATTATAAGAAGCAAAGTCATTATACCAATAACGATTTTGTTTTTTATACTGAATTTAATTATAGTATCTAACACAATGTAATTTGTTTTACGCTTAGAAAATAGTCTGTATCCTCAAAGAATGAAGGAAATAAGAATGCATGCTGACAGATTACATGACTGTAAAAATATTCTACAGCATGCTGCTAGTGATTCTACGAAAGAAAAATCACTATCTGAATACAACACAATTCAAAGGAAAATTAAGCGAAAAACTTTGGCGGCTCCCATATATTTCCGAAGTATCCGGAAATAATCTGGCAGTCTTTTATTACTGTCTTTTTTGAAGTATAAGAATGTTGAGGAAGATTGAAATCGGGTAATTTAAATTGAATTTTTATCACCGAAACACTGCAGCATGAACATTGACAAAAAGGTGTGCAATGATCATCATTATCCTGACTATGGCTGTGGCTGGCTTCCTGAAATTTTGAATTGGTATCTGTGCAATTATTATATACATCGCTGCATGGCACTAAAAGAAGCGCCAGAATGTAGAGTAATAATATTGTTGATATCCATTTCATACAGTACAAATGTAAGTAATATTTTATGCAATCGAATTGCAAAGTGAAGCTAAACAATACAAAATAAGAAAACAGTAGTTGCTATATAGCTCACTTCGGCCAACTTGGCAAACGTTTTTAAAAGATATAAAAAAACCTATTTCATAACGAAATAGGTTTTGATCTTATTGAAATTTACATCTTATTTTACAATTAGTTTTTTAGAAACATTAAAAGCTTTAGAACTAATGGTAACAATATATATACCTGAAGCTAAAGTATGAGATATTTTTCCGGAAGCGTTGAGTTTGCTTACCAAAACCTTTCTTCCGTTTGTATCTGTAACTATTATTGTTGCCGTGTCATCTGCTTTTAATTCCGGAAGGGCAATATTAAACTCATTGTTTATTGCCGGATTTGGAAAAATTGTAACCAAAGAATTATCTTCTGTTTTTGCAATATTTGCATTTTTTGCAGAAGCCGTCTGAAACTGCCATTGCGCACTTTCCCAATTATTTTGAGCTCCAATATATTGAGCAGAACCTGTCAGATTCTCAATATGAATCATACTGCCTGTCTGCCATCTGTTTTTTACTCTTACCCAGGTTCCGTCTACATTTTCGTTTGACCATTGTGCACTCCACCATCCAGAATCTCCTGCAGTACATTGTACAACTCCTGTTAGGTTTTCGATATGCATGACATCTCCGGTTCCCAGATTTTTTAATATAAAATAAGTGCCATCAACAGCAACTTTCTGCCATTTATAGTTGTTGTTTGCCACTGTTGGGCCATATCCTACATTGGCTCCGGCATCGTATAAATAATTATTGGTCCATCTGTTTTTTATGGTAAAATAATTTCCTGTTGCCGTGCTAACCGTAATAACAGCGGTGCTTGTTTTGTTTCCGTCTGCTGTTGTTACCGTAATTGTCGCTGTTCCGTTAGCAACTGCTGTTACCAAACCCGAAGCATTTACCGTTGCAACACCCGTATTGTTTGAGGCATAACTCACCGCTTTATTAGTTGCATTTGATGGCAGAACAGTTGGCGTTAATTGCTGAGTTGCACCTACCGTCAAAGTTGCCGATGCCGGACTAAGGCTCACACTTGTTACCGCTACATTTGAAGTATTTACTGTGATTACAGCAGTTGCTGTTTTCGCTCCGTCTTGTGTTGTAACCGTAATTGTTGCCGTACCAGAAGCAATTGCAGTAACCAAACCTGAACCATTTACCGTTGCCACGCCGGTATTGTTAGAACTATAACTTACCGTTTTGTTTGTAGCATTTGCCGGAGCAACAGTTGGCGTTAATTGCTGAGTTGCACCAACGCTTAAAGTTGCTGTTGCTGGCGAAACTGTAACTCCTGTAACTGCAATTGATGTGGTGGAACAATTTGTGCTTTGTGTCCAGGAAAATGTACCAATAGCACTTAATTCTTCATTGACAGTTGCATTGCCGCCTCTATTGGAATAATTCATATTGCAGTACGTTCCGTTTCCGGCTGGAGAACCTGCTATGAGTACAAAATAACCTCTGCCCCAATTTCTGTTCAGTGCATTGTTGTTTGGAAATTCTTTACCTGTTCCGTTAACTGTTATGTCTTTAAAACTAAGATTATAAATTCCATCACCTGATCTCTTACTAATAGAAATAGCATCATTTCTTGAATCTAAAATATCAATATTATACAATTGAACATTCTTAACCTGACTTCCGGCATTACTGGCGCTAAAAATATCTATTGCGGCTACAGGATTGTTGTACGTATCATTAAAAGTTCCGCAGGTTGATACCGTGATATCATGTATTTCGTGGCTTCCATCATTGTTAAAAGGTGCTCCGGGAAAATTATTACTAACCCTGATTCCTGCTTCAAGATTGTCTTTTATAACCAAATTGTAAGCTTTATTGTTTTTTCCGCCGTAAATGGCTAAACCAGTGGCACGCCAGCAGTTTTCTGAAGTATTGTACCTAAACGTGTTATTGATACATTCCAGTCCGTCAGCAGACCAGATCGCCTGATCATCGTCACCATTATTTCTAAAACTGCAATGTTCTACAATGGCATTTGCTGTTCCTTTGCAAAGATTAATTCCATCGGCATAATTATTTCTAAAACGACAATGAGAAAGTGTAAATCCATCTGCAATTGCCGGTCCGCCCACATTATATTGTGCAATCCAGGCACCGCATTCAAAATGTTCTGCCCAGATATTTTTTATTGTTGAAGCAGCTGTAAAAACGCCATTTATAGCTTTATACGAATTACTTCTTGAAGCTGAATTTGTTGTCAGATAAAGATCTGTAAATGAAATTCCTGCTGCATTGGCACGTAATCCTCCGTTTAAACTACTGGTATTGGTAAAGTTAATTTGAGTATACCACATTCCCGCACCAACCAATGACGTATTGGCAACACCAAAATACAATTCGCGATTAACATTAAAAACACCACTCGGAACATATATTTTTTTACCACCGTTGGCATCAATAAAGGTTTGAAGATCACTTCCGTTTCCGGTATACGTTACTGATCCTGCGGGCGCAGTGATAATTGTTGGAACCGGTTCCAATTCTGCAAAATCTACATGAACATTTCCTGATTCTCTCACCAGTTTTAAAGTTCCCGATGCTGCTATTTTTGCCGGAAGTTTATAGCGGACTTCATCAAAACGCATTCTTGGGTTTTGATTTGTGATTCCGTTATTATTTGGATTTCCGTTACTCCATAAATATTCCCACGACCAGGTTGAAGTCAGCGTCAGGGTTGTAATTTTTGTATTGCCATTATAGACGCCCAAAGTTGCCGATTGTCCATCAGGAACACTATATCGAATTACAAGGCCGTCTGCAGCCTCTGTAAGTGTCCACTGAACGGTAGCATTGGTTGCAGACAGGTTTACACATTGCTGGTCTGAAGCTTCTGATTGCAGGTCTGACTGAACATACGATTTTGAAGTAACCGAAGCTCCGTTAGATAATTGTCCAGCGTTTGCTTCATATCTTTTGTAAGGAGCATCATAATAGCCGCGCTGTGCCTGTAGGTTTGATGATATTAGCACCGCTAAGAGGCATATTATCTGCCAAAAACGGTTCTTTTTAAAATAAGCAAGTAATTGATTTTTCATAATTTGTGGTTTTTAAAGTTAGAAAGTATCCCCAAATGAGGACATAACGAAACTAGACTTTAAAAAAAAATTAAGGAAAACATCTATTAAAAATCAAGATTTACATACATACAAAACCAATATAAAAAACTGATAATCAAAACTATAAGATTTATCATGTAAATAAAAAATCAAGAAAAAATATAGGAAATAATTTATAGTTTGATAAAAAAACAATGGGTAAGTTGTAATCGAAAATTATGTCTGACAGATTTTTAAAACATTTACTTCTAAATAAAATGGTGTTGTTCCTTAGAATGTTTCACATAAAAATATATTTTTACATATGTCTCCCAACCTTTTGGATTAAATTGTAATCAATATTAAAAAAGAGCCATTAGCATTAAAAATAAAAACCCTGACCATTTGATGAATAAAAAACACACTCCCAAATTAATTTTCATTTTTATTCTGTTGGCTCAAATTTGTTTTGGGCAAAAAGTTTTTAAAATAAAGGAAGGTCAGCTACAATTTATCAATCCTGAAAAAGGTATTTATATTAAAAAAAATGACCAGTATTATCATGTCAAATTACAAGATATAAGTTATTATAAAAATTTATCTAAGAATCTAAAATACGAACTTGAGAATGTTACTTCTAAGGAAATTGAAGAAGTAAAAAAAGATGCTGCTACCATAAATGCTTCTGAAATTATAAAGTTTGATTTTAAAAAACTTGATAATCAAAAATTTACTACTAAGAATGATATTAATGAAGATGATAATTACAGATTGTATAAGTATAATAAAAACTTTTTTGCAGTTAGTATTTTAGAAGATTCTATCCAGCATCCAAGAAATGAATATTTATTGCACTATTGTATTTTAGATTTTGGAACTCATAATAAGGTTATCTATCAGCCAGAGGGTTTCATTGTTCCCACAAAAGAAAAAGTACGTTTTTTGTTTGATCATGGAGATTTAAACGATTCTTTTAATAATTATGACACTACGGTGTTTAAAGATCTCAACGCTATAGATATGCAGCTTGTCAATAGCAGAGATTTAGAGCTTAATGGTCATTTTTATAAAATTGATACCTTAAAAAATAAGCAATTACGAATTAAAGACTTTTACAACCAAACGGTTATCAATCAGTCTTTTGACTCTATTAAAAGTACAGCCTATTTTATAATTGGTTATAAAAAAGGAAAAATTGATATTTATAATTATGCTTTTAAAAAGTTTAACTTAAAGAATGTTCGCGCATTTAATTTTGAAAGATTTTATCCAAGTTTACAAATCATTGAAGGAAATAGTTTAAGAAGAATAAATCTTATCGGCGAAGATTACAAAAAAGAAGATTTGTCTTATATTCCAAGCGGAACACATTATTTTCCGGATATGAATATCACGTTCAAAATTATGTCAGAGAATAATGATTTCTATATTTATGGCGGTGAAATGGGTTCTCTAGTTCCTAATTTTTCAGGTTCCGGAGGGCGTTATAAATTATATAACAGAGAACAGTTTGAAACTATTCAATATGCAGATGAAGGACTTCAGTTCATCACCTCTTATTCTGAAATGATGGGAACCACAATGAGTTATCCCATTTATTTATATACAAAACTCAAAAACGGAAAATTTAATCTAAATACGCTTGATTATCTTATAGCTGAAAATCCGGACAAGGAAGTGGAAACTTTTAATAATAAGTTACCTAAAAATTTTGATGCTATTACCCTATTAGGTGTGTACTTAATAGAAAAAGAAGGTCTTTTTACTTATTATCCGATCATGAAAGAAATTAAATATAAAAAACTGGAAGATTTTAAAGGAAATTATGCCCGTTTTGAATTACCAAATGGACAGAAAGGATGGCTGGATTTTCAGGGAAAAGAATATTTGGATATAGTATCTGATTTGCCAGTTGAAAATAATTAGCATACTCTATTGTAACAGAATTTGTTGCTAACTAATGCCTTTTAAACAAATTAGTTATATTTGTATACTAATACTACATCTTCCAAAAAAGCAAAAATTGTGTTACTGATATCAATCAATTATGAATAAAAACAGAATAGTATTACTTGCGGATGATGATGACGATGACCGGATTATTTTTGAACAGGCTTTGATCAGTGTAGATCCTTCTGTCTTGTTTTTTACGTCTGCCAATGGATGCGAAGCTTTAGAACGTCTGGAAACAAGAGGATTTTGTCCTGATGTTATATTTATGGATATCAATATGCCCATAATGAATGGTATAGAATGCCTAAAGCAAATAAAGGAATCCGAAGACTATAAAAAAATTCCTGTCATTATGTACAGCGCTTCAAGAAGTGAGACTGTAGTTGAAGAATGTATAAGTCTCGGAGCAATCGGTTTTATACATAAGCCTTTTAGTATGCTGAAAATGCGTGAGGAAATCAAAAATGCATTGGATATGCTGCCTAAATAGCATATTGGTAAGTTGTTGCAAATCTCTGTCTATAATCCCTTTAGCAAACTATATACTTTGCTGAATTTCGTAAAAGCTTCTTCATATACTTTTTTATTTGCCCGGTCAGGCAAAAAAGTTTTCTCGGTTTTAGTTTGATTTTTTACTACAACATTTGTCGATTGCAAACCTATTAAAACAGCACCCCACGCAGAGCCTTCAATGGTATGTGAGGTCTGAACATTCATTTGAAAAATATCGGCTACTATTTGCAGCCATAGTTCACTTTTTCCAAATCCGCCACTTGCCATAATGGTTGTTTTTTTTCTTTTTTCAGGATCTGGCAATAAAATTTCTGTAATTTGAAATAATCCAAATAAAATCCCCTCTAATGTTGCTCTGACCAAATGTGCCTGTGTATGAATAATCTGCATTCCTAATAGAGATCCTTGTGCAGAGGCATCCCAAATTGGTGCTCTTTCTCCCAATAAATAAGGTACAAAAAGCAAACCTTCAGAACCTGCAGGGATTTTTTCTGCTGCTGCAAAAAGTTCTTCATAAGAAACAGTGGTTTTTAAAATTGATTCTTTTAGCCATTGCAAAACAATAGCACCATTGTTTACAGCTCCCAATGACAGATACTGATTTCCATACAAATGATAACATTGCGTTCGCATTTGCTCATCCAGAAAAGGCTTGCTTACGGGTAATCGTACCGCTCCGCTTGTACCGATAGTCAATGCCATAAAACCTTCTTTCATAGCACCGGTTCCAAGATTTGCCAAAGGCCCGTCTCCCCCGCCGAGCACATATAGAAAATCATCCGAAATTCCTTTGGCCTGATGAGTTACTTCATAAATTGCAGAAAGCTGTTGTAGTTTTATTTGAAGGTAATCAAGAATTTCTTCATCCCATTTAAGAGTGTGAATATTCAACAACCCGGTTCCCGAAGCCATTGAGGAATCAATGCAATATTCTCCGGTAAGATAATGCCATACATATTCCTTAATACTAATGAATTTATCGGCTTTTAAAAAAATTTCGCTGTCAAATTCTCTCCACCAGGCTATTTTGGTCATGGGTGAAAAAGGATGAATCGGAATTCCTGTTTTTTGATAAAAAAGATTTCCTGTTTCGGTATTTTTAAGTGTATCAGTTATTATATCTGCTCTGCTGTCTGCCCATAAAACAGCATCTGTGAGTGGTTTTCCGGTTTCATCAATGGCGATAATACTTTGCATGGCAGCACTAAAGCTGATAAACTGAGGCTGAATATCTTTTGTGATTTCATTTAAACATCTCAAAACCGTTTCTAAAATTTCCTGCGGATGCTGAATACTCCAATTCGGTTTAGGATGATACATGGCATAGGAGTATGAAATCTCATGTATCACATTTCCTTCCACATCAAAACATACCGCTTTTGTTGCCGTGGTCCCAATATCTATTCCGATATAAAATTTGTCTTTATTTATTTGATCCATATATTTAATATCAATACGCCTATTAATCCCATAACTCCGATAATGGTTTCCATAACTGTCCATGTTTTAAAAGTTTCTGAAACGCTTATCCCAAAATACTCTTTGAACATCCAGAATCCGGTATCATTAACATGAGAACACATTAAACTTCCCGCTCCTATTGAAAGTACCATTAATTCCGGACTCACACCCGAGGCTGCTATTAACGGCTGAACAATTCCTGCGGCGGTTAGCCCCGCAACAGTAGCCGATCCCAAAGCAATTCGGATTATGGTCGCAACGAGCCATCCCAAAAACAAAGGCGAGAGCGACGATTGCTCAAATACTTTACTTATATCAGTACCTATTCCGCTGTCAATCAACACTTGTTTAAAAGCTCCGCCTGCACCGATTATCAAAATTATCATTGTGGCAGCGCTCAGGGCATTACCCGATTTATCCATTATATCCTGCATTTTCCTCCCGCGAAAAATGCCTAGTGAGAACAGGGCAAAAAGTACAGAAAGCAACATAGCGGTAGTTGGGTTTCCTATAAAGAGCAAAAGGGAACGCAGGTCACTTTTTTCAGGCAATAACAATTCACTAAATGTAGCTGTTGCCATTAAAAATACCGGAATCAATGCGGTGAGAATACTTATTTTAAAGGAAGGCATTTCGGCTTCCGCAAATGTTTTACTTTCAAATAAACCATTTGGAGGAAAAGCATTTATCTTTTTTATAAACTCCGGAAAAATAATTCCCGCTGCCAAAAGCGCCGGGATTGCCACTATAATTCCGTAGAGAAGTGTTTTGCCAATATTTGCCTTAAAAAGAACTGCAATAGCGGTCGGGCCAGGATGCGGAGGCAAAAAACCATGTGTTATAGAAAGTGCAGATGCCATGGCGATACCCAGATAAATAATAGACTGTTTTGTACTTTTTGCTACTGCAAAAACCATTGGAATCAAAATAATAAATCCGGCATTGTAGAACATCGAAATTCCGACAGAAAAGCCCGTTATCACCATTGCCCACTTAATATGCTTACTGCCAAAAAGTCTAATCATAACAGAACTGATTCGCTGGGCTGCCCCACTGTCTGAAAGTAAGTTTCCTAAAATAACTCCAAACGAAATAATCAAAATCAGCGATCCTAAAGTGCTGCCAACTCCGTTCTGAATGGCATTTATTAATTCTGTAAATGGCATTCCTTTTAAAATTCCAACAAAGAATGAACTAATAAGTAATGCCAGAAATGCATTGATTTTAGCACCGGAAATCAAAACCAATAATAAAAGAACACTTGCAATCAGAATTAGTAAAGACATATATTAATAATTTACAGATAATAATCCTATTTTTTGAAACAAATTCACATGAGCAATCTGGTTAATGGCTTCGTACTTTGATTCGTAAAAATATCATTTTATATAAAGCCATAATTTAAATTTTGAATTTAAATTAAATCCTATTTCCTGAAACCTAAATGCATTATTTAAATTTTACTTCTTCGTCAAAATATAAGTTACTGAAAATTAAACAACTATTCCGTTTAATTATATAAAAATCTCACAAATTGTGTGGCTATATTTGGTTTATAGGTTAAGATACAATTTTATAAACTGCTAATAATTAACCCCCTAAATTATTAATTCAAAAAACATCAAGATGATAAAAGCAACTTACCAAAACTACCAGCAACTACACCAATCTGATGACTCACCGATTCGTATGGAACCATTTGAACGCCACTTTGAGCAGTACCTTACCTCCTCAGGAAAGCAGCTTATGTGCTGGGGCGAAGAATCAAATTACCTTGACAGCGAATTCTGTCCTATTTTGGAACAGTTTGATCAGCAGAACCTAAGAGAACACTAGCGTTGATTCGCATACTATATAAACAATTCAAATCATTTTAATTTTATGGAAACTAAAACAATATCACGTCGCTCGGTACTTACGGGCATGGGAGCGGTTTTGGCAACTGCTGCATTTAATCCAATACTGGGTAATGGATTTCAGACAGATGAATTTCAATTATCAAATTCAGAAGAAGACCCTAAAACAAAATACCCGAGACCGCCATTTAAAGAGCAGTCACAACCGTGGCCGGGTTTGGTAAGCAAAATGGATCCAAGGCCAGATCATGGTGAGAAAAGCTATAAAGGCAGCGGCAGGTTAAGAGGGCGAAAAGCATTAATAACAGGTGGTGATTCCGGAATGGGGAGAGCAGCTGCGATTGCTTATGCAAGAGAAGGCGCTGATGTAGCCATAAACTATTTTCCAAACGAAGAAGAAGATGCCAGAGAAGTAATTCAGCTCATAAAAGCAGAAGGGAGAAAAGCAATAGCAATTCCGGGAGATTTAAGAGATGAAACATTTTGCAAATCGTTGGTAGAAAAGGCGGCAAAAGAACTTGGCGGGCTGGACATTGTAGTTAATAATGCAGCCAGACAACAAACACACGCTTCTATTCTGGATATTTCAACAGAAGAATTTGACTGGACAATGAAAACGAATATCTATGCTCCTTTCTGGATTATAAAAGCGGCACTTCCGTATCTCAAGCCAGGGTCTTCTATAATAGGTACAAGTTCTGTTCAAGCCTACGCGCCTACCGAAGACCTTTATGACTATGCACAAACCAAGGCTGCAACTACAAATTATATTAAATCACTGGCCAAACAGCTTGCTCCAAAAGGTATCAGGGTTAATGGAGTGGCTCCGGGACCAGTCTGGACTCCACTTCAGGTAAGCGGAGGAGCTACTATGGAAAAACTAAAACAGTTTGGTTCTCAAACCCCATTGGAAAGACCAGGACAGCCTGCCGAGCTTGCTTCTATATATGTACAGCTTGCTGCTAATGACGCAAGTTATGCTACCGGACAAATTTACGGCGCAAGTGGCGGAGAAGGTAATCCGTAAAATTGCAAATAATTTGTATTTAAAAAATTAAGTGAAACACTAAATTGAAAATCATGATAACAGACAATTATGGTAATGAGAATCGGGATGATCGTAATTACCTTAGAACAAATCAGGAAAATGACACTTTAGATCCTTTTTTTCAAAAAAATGCTTTTATAGCAAGGGATCTGGAGGAGGAACTTTACCATGATGACAGGGACAGAAGAACTCTGGATGAATCTGAGGCTGACGAGGATGATTCTGATGATGAGTAGGCAATTGCAATTTGCTTTAATTTAATATCTGGACAAGAACTATTGCTTATGAGTTTTTGTCCAGATTTAATTTTATATCAAAATCTTCATTTTCATCTTAGAAATCCTAACTATCTTCTATACTGGCAGATAATTATATAACTCAGGTTTCGAATTATATAAAAGCGAAATCATTATAACACAGTAATTTTAAAATATTAGACAAGATAAAAATCATTAAAAATAAAAAATCATGGAAAATTTAATTAATCAGGAAAACCTGGAAGATATCAGAGAATTAATTGAAAGCAAAATTGCTGACATTCCCGGCAATTATATATTATTTGGGGCAATTGGCTCCTTACTTTTATCTTCATATCTTACTAAAATAGGAAAAACGCAGGCTGGTTCGGTAATTGGAAAATTGGCAATTCCCATCATAGGGATTGGTCTTGCTAAATATAAAGATGTACTGAAGGCAGAATTAGAAAACCAGCTTGATCTTAAACCAGAAAGTATTTAATACTGACTATGATGTCCTTCGACTATACAAACCTTTAACACACTTATGATGATAACAGATAACTACACAAATTACAATTCATACGAAGGTAATTTTATAACAGAAGATCAAAATCAACAGCCTATAGGCGATGAAAGCAGTTTTGAAGAACTGCGTTTAAGCGATCAAAATTATGTAGACAGTGAATTTTCTAATGCTCTCGAACCAGACGACCAGGATGATCTTGAACAGGATTATCAGGAAAATGAATTGGAAGAAGAAAATCTGGAAGACCTTGAAGACGACGATGACGCAGAATATGACGAGAATGACTGGGAAGAAGAGGAAGATGATGATTCTGACGAAAAAACAGAACCTGAAACCTTCACTGATGACAGTCTGAAAATTGACTAAAACAATATTCACGAAAAGTCCGTTTAATAAAGGCAAATTGACTATCAACCTTTTATAGTTGTATTTTATAACATTCAGAAAGGATTGTGTAAGCTCAAAGCCGGGTATTTCCAGTAATTTTGAAATATGAATATTTAAACTTTACTATTATGAAAACAAATAATCAAAATTCGAACAATAATTCACAAGACGGCAATTCAAAAAAGGGTTCTGATCGTAGTGATACCAGAAAACATCAATATCAGGATTATGATCAAGTTTTAACAAACGATGAGAATTATGATGGAGACACTCAGAAATTTAAAGGTGAAGAACCTGATTTTGATGACAAACTTACTAATGAAGAAAAAAAATAAAAAAATGCCGGCTTTAAATTAAGCCGGCATTTTTTTTATTCTTATGAATTTAGCTTTTCAAATGATTACTCAATCAAACAAATAACAAAAGTAGTTTTGCCATCCAAAAATAAAAAACTCAATTCTACCTATGAATTGAGCTTTTTTTGAGCATAAAAAAAGCACCTTATTGCCAGGTGCTTTTATAAACCGTATAATAATAGTATGTTAAGCTAAAACTACGTTTATTGCGTTTGGTCCTTTACGGCCTTCAGCGATATCATATCGCACTGCGTCGTTTTCACGAACATTCTCTGACAAACCTGTGGCATGAACAAAAATTTCACTTCCGCCATTACTAGGTGTGATAAATCCAAAACCTTTTTCTTCATTGAAAAATTTTACTGTACCTTCTTGCATTTTATATATTTTAATATTTACTTTTCTAAAGATAACATAATTTCAAATACAATACTTACAAAAAAGGTGATTTTTATAACATTTTTTTTTAAGTTTTTTCAAAACCCGGTTTTCGATAATAAAATTTAATCAAAAGAGTTTTTTACATCTGCACTATCCTGCCGAAATCCTTAAGATATTTATCAGGATCAGAAGCTGCATATTCATTTTCTGGTTCTGGAATAACATGAATTTTAGAATCACTTACCGACACTACTGCCGAGCAGACATACATTCCTATTTTTCCTTCACTATATCTAAAGTCGAGTAAAGTCAGCTTTACAATATCGTTGATAGAAAGTTCATAATAATTTCCGTAGCGGATGATTTTAAAATAAATCTGCCTGTCATCCTGTATTCCAAATTGATTGGTTTGAATATTTTCAAAAATAAAATTATTCTTTACGTCCTTATCGTTAAATCCCCAGGCCCTAAACTGCACAAAACCATTTACAAAATCAATAGAAATATAATAGGCCGTTCCTTCCTTATCGCATTCAATTACAAATCCGGTTTTTCCTAATCCTTCTACAGCCAGGGTTCCTTCCCATACAAAATCATTTGAAGGTTTTTCAAAACAATAAATTTCGTAACCGCTTCTACAGCCCAATACCCATTTATTTTCGTTTTCTATCACAAAATCTGCCGTAGGATTTCCCAGAATTGGCAATGGCTGAGGAAGGTCTTTTTGAAAAATAGTTTTTTGATACAAACGTTCCCAATAATAATAACTCTTTAATAAAAGCCTTCCGCTGTGATCGATATCCAGTTCTTTTGGCGGCGGAATCACGCGGTGAGTGTTGACATTTCCGTCGGCAAAATAAAAATTATAGACCAAAAAATGATTTCCGTCTTTTACAATGCGCGCCGCATAATTACCCTGCGGTAGCAAAACATTATTATGAAAAGCACAATATTCACCTTTAAATTCCGGTGCTGACCAATAACGGACTTTTATATCTTCACGAATAGAACCTAAAAGATAATGTGTTCCTTTTATTTCTACAACGCAAGGACACTCTACATCATCATAAACATACGGAATATGCAAAGGTTTTTGCAGGACAAAACCTTCCTTTTCTCTTTTTGCAACCCCTATGCAGCCTCTTCTGTATGTTGGCCCCGAAGCACTTCGGGCACAAATCAACAAATAATCTTCTCCCTCGTATTGGTATTTAAACGGATCTCTAAAACTTATCCACTCACGGGGATTGTTGGAATTACTTTCATAATGAGGCGCCTCGCTTTTAAAAGGCATTCCATATTTATTTTCTTTTGTCCAATGAATTAAATCCTCAGATACCGCGCGTCCTACTTTTTGCTCAATTCCTTTGTCCTGACGCTTAAGGCCAGTATAATACATTTCGTAACCTTCTCCTTCCGATATTTTGCTCACATGCATAGTCCACAGCATATCATCATCCCACTCGCCGGGTTCACCGACCCAGAGCGCGTTTTTTACCCTTTTCCACGAAAGTCCGTCTTTTGATATTGCGTGCGCAATGTAATCATGATTGGGAATTATTAAATGAAATAAATGGTGAATTCCATTTTCATCAATAAAAATATCAACGTCTCCTATTTCCCAGTTGCTAAATCCTGAACTTGAATACATCCTAATATTATTTTATGATTTTATAATGTTTTAATCCTTCCAAAATACCCGACGAAGCCGAACTTTGGGCTACATAAATACTTTTTGTCGTTTCATATTTGGCTAATTCCAAACTTCGGTTTCCGACAATAATTCCTTTTACCGGGCCTCTGAACATATCAATGTCATTTCCCGAATCTCCTGCCGCTACTACATTAAACAAAGGAATTGCCCATTTACGGCATAGAAATTTAATCGCATTTCCTTTGGAGGCTCTTTTTGGGATAAAATCCAGATAAAGCCCGTGACTCGGAATAATGTTTATTTTGTACCATCCTGTGCCTAATGCTTCTATAAGCTCTTCATGATTGTAATGTTCTTTTTCATAGTAATAAGAAATTTTAAAGGGATTTTGTGCTTCTTCTTCCTGCAGTCTGATCCATTTTATTGCTTTCAGTCGATTTACGACATCCTCTCTTTTCCATCGGCCTGCCAGAAATTTAGCCCAGCCTTTGTCTAAAATATAATCGGTTCCGTTGGTATAATAAATCTCGGTACCAACAGAGCATATAATAAAATCAGGCAATGGAAATTTTTCTTCGTCTATAATCTTTTTCACCAGCCTTAGATTTCGGCCCGAAGCCATCGCAAAAGCCATTTTTTCGGTACGGTTTGTCAAATGTGATTTTAATTCTTCCAGCCCCGGATTATTTAATTTTGGTTCAATAAGCGTTCCGTCAATATCTGAAACCAGCAAATGATCTATTTCTCTTTTTAAGCGGTCAACATTGATATTGGCATAATTTTGCTTTTTTATTCCGGCACCAGACGAGACCGATAAGTTTTCGTTTACCGCTTCTATATATTGATTTACATGGCTCAGCCAGCTGTAATGTTTCTGAATATTGATTGCTCCGTTATTAGAATAATATTTCCACTGATTTTCATCTGTCAGGATATTCAATAAGGCTTTTTTAATCTGATTTTCATCCTGCGGATCCACCAGTTCTCCGTTCTGGCAAGTCGGAATAATTTCTGATGGTCCGCCATTTTTAGTAACAACAACCGGAAGTCCCGAACTTGCAGATTCTATAACAGTAAGCCCGAAATTTTCATGCAAAGCAAGATTGACAAATACGCCTCGTTTTTCGGCAGCATAGCGGTAAATAATCGAAACTTCGTTTTCGACATCATGCTTTTTCGGAATTGCCATTTTTCCGTACAAATCATATTTGTCCATAAGTAATAATAAATCGGTCAGGACATTTTTTTCAGATTCAGGCATCTTCTGGATATCTTTTCTAATACCGGCAAAAATGACCAGATTGGCTATACTTTGCAATTCCTTGTCTTTGCCGTAAACCTCAATTAGTGTGTTTAGGTTTTTATGGCGATCAGGCCTTGAAAGTGCCAGGATAAAAGGTTTGTGCGGATTGGTCAGGAATTTAGAAATGGTTTCAGATACCCAGTATTTTCTTTGGGTTTCCTCCATATGCTTATCACTATCGGGTTCATTGTAGTAATAAGGAGCAAATTTTCTGGTATCAATACCCGGAGAAATCGCATGATATTTTGCTAGTTCAAAGTTTTTATACACTTTGTAGGTTTCGATTTCCTGTTCTGTAGAAGTCACAATAAATTCAGAAAGTTCTAATGTTTTTTCTTCAGCAGCAATTCTGGCTTCAAACTTGAACTTTTTTTCAAGCTCTTCTTCTGTTTGTCCGCTTTCGAGTAATTTTTTCTTTTTATAAACACCGAGCGAATGTCCGGTGTGAGCAAAAGGGATATTTAATATCGAGGACAGCTCTGCCGCCACATATCCTGCATCTGCATAATGCGAGTGAATCCAGTCGGGATAAATATTATGCAATTTGATGTGCTGCATGACACCATCAACAAAAGTATCCAGACCTTCCCATAACTGTTCTTTGGCTTTGTATTTTTTTCCCAGAAAAGGAATTCTTCTTATGTCTAATTTATCATTTATAACTTCTACCGGAACTGCATATTCCGGAGAAAGGGCAGGATCGTCAATCAATCTTGTAAATAAATGAACGTGTTCTACATCTTTGTGTTGTGATAAAAATTCTGCAAGCTCGTAAACATATTTGGTTTGGCCTCCGTTATCGGCATCCCGGCCTATTTCCAGACCTGAACCTTTTAAAAGGCCGTGTATATTAATTAGTGAAATTCGTAATTTTTTCATTTTTAATTTTGTTTGTAATTATAAATCATACTCCTATACCCCATTTTGAGTTCTTTATTTTTCGCATGATTTTTTTTTGGATTTGCGCCTTGGCGAAGTACCAACGGCACAGGTAAAATTTATGGTTTTATACTATTGAAACCTTTAAAATTTAAAACAGCACAACTGTGTTCTTTCCTAAATATACGATAATTCGTTTTTATATCTGTTCTAATTTCTCTGAAAGACTATTTTATTTGATGAAAACAGTTAAGAAATTACCCCATAATCTGCATGATTTTTTTTAATAAAAGTACAGTCAGGAGTAATCTTTTTTCTTATATGATTTTCCGCTGATGTTATATGATTAATCAGCATATTAATTTTAAAATAGATTCGGATAAAGAAGGAAAGAATGCGCTAAAAAATAGAAATTGTAAATGCGTTTGATCTTTTCAGAAAACACATTTACAATTTAATTTAAAAATAAGCTATTTTTGACTAGCTACTTATTTAGTTTTCTTCTGATTAGTACTCTGTGTATTAGTGCTTAAACTATCATTTTTAGCTTTACTGTAATTGGTATAGGTTGCACCGTCTTTTGGACTTTCTCCAGGGCCACTGCCCTTACCGCTTGTGCTTGAGCCAGAACTTTGTGAATTGGTATTATCATTGGCAGTAGTTCCTGTGCTGCCTTCTCCACTGCTATTTGTGCCAGAACCTTGTGGATTGTTTTTGGTAGTTGTTGTAGGAGATTCATTTGTACCCGGTCCAACACTTCTTACACCAGCATCATTGTCTGATGGAGTCTTCATACTATCAGAAGGATTAACAGCTGTATTTAGTTCATCACTGTAACCGTCCTGATTATTTTTACATGAAAATAAAATTCCTGTTGTTATAATCATCATTATAATTTTCAAACTAATTAGAGATTTCATAGCAATATATTTTAATTATTTATTCAGTATTCTCAAATATAAAACTACATGTAGTATATTTTTTACATCATTTTGATTGATTATTATAGAATTTTCTGGAACTGAAATGCTAAATAAAATCAGAAACTGGCAATCCTATAATATTAAAAACTAAAAATGTAAACCACTTATTTAGTTGATTATTAGCTTTGAATGAAGGGTTTACGCTTTTTAATTACTATGGCTAATTTTTAAATAAAATGCTTTATGAATAATCTAAATAATGAATTAAATAGTGGAGCAATTACATCCGGGGATAATGTTTCTTTCTGGATCGACTCTACTTCGATTTTAGCTTGTGATAAACCAGATCGAAACATAGAAACGGAAGTCTTAATAATAGGCGCCGGAATTGCGGGTTTGTCTACAGCTTACAATCTTCTTAAAAAAGGAAAAAAAGTCGTTGTTGTAGAAGATGGCTTTATTGGAAGCGGTGAAACAGGAAGAACAACTGCACACCTCGCCAGCGCGCTTGATGACCGATATTATTACATTGAAAATATTTTGGGAGAAAATGCAGCAAAACTTGCTGCAGAAAGCCACTCGGCAGCAATTGACGAAATTGAAAAAAATGTTACGGAATTAAATATTGATTGCTCTTTTAAAAGGGTAAATGGTTATTTATTCCTGCATCCGACAGATAAAGAAGAAAATTTAGATAAGGAGTATAATGCTACTTTAAAAGCCGGATTAAAAACGAATCTCCTCAATAGCACTCCGGTTATTGCCGGCGGCGAAAGTATGCGATGCCTTGAATTTGCCAATCAGGCACAATTTCATATTCTTCGCTATATGAAGGGACTTGCAGATGCAATTGTAGCTTTGGGGGGTACCATTTATACCGAAGCTCACGCAGAAAACATTTCAAAAAAAGGCGCTACGGTAAACGGGTTCGATTTTTCAGCACAGCATATTGTCGTGGCTACCAATACTCCAATAAATGACGTAGTTACCATGCATACCAAACAGCATGCTTACAGAACCTATGTGATTGCAGGTAAAGTTGCAAAAGGTTCAATACCTTATTCACTTTGGTGGGATAGCGGTGATGTGGAATCT
This sequence comes from Flavobacterium sp. 1355, assembly GCF_017833415.1. Taxonomy (GTDB): domain Bacteria; phylum Bacteroidota; class Bacteroidia; order Flavobacteriales; family Flavobacteriaceae; genus Flavobacterium. The sequence goes on from NZ_JAFICC010000003.1 coordinate 141,223, forward strand.
AAATGGGTTTCTCAGCCTTATCATTATGTTCGTCTTGAAAATTTTGATGATAAATACGACCTACTGATTGCTGGTGGTGAGGATCATAAAACCGGCCAGTCTGACGAAGAAGGGATTTCTGAATTCAACAGATATGACAGACTCGAAATATGGACCAGAAAATATTTTCCGCAACTGGATGAAATCACATACAAATGGTCTGGACAGGTTATGGAACCCGTAGATTCTCTTGGTTTTATGGGTAAAAATCCAGGCGATGACAATATTTATATCATTACTGGAGATTCAGGAAACGGAATGACCCATACCACTATTGGCGCCATGATTATCAGTGATATGATAACGGGTGTTAAAAATAAATGGGAAGAAATATACAGTCCGTCACGAATTACTCTGAATGCAACTGGTGATTTTTTAAAGGAAGCCGGAAATATGGCTTCTCAATATTTGGACTGGATATCGGTTCAGGATTTACAAAATACTGCAGATTTGCCTGCAGGCGAAGGCGGTATACTTTCTTCCGGGCTTAGAAAAATTGCTGTCTATCGCGATTACGACAATTCATTAAGCGCATTTTCTGCTGTCTGTCCGCATTTGGGATGCCTTGTCAAATGGAATTCAGATGAAAAATCTTTTGACTGTCCTTGTCATGGTTCGCGATTCGCTGTGGACGGAACTGTTATCAATGGGCCTGCCAAATCAGATTTAGGAAAAATTCATATTAAATAAGTAAAAAATGAAAGCAGTTATTCTCTTAGCAACCCTCAAAAATAAGGGATGCTCCAATACCGAGACTCTTACCGAATTTCTTGGCACTTATCTCACACAACAAAATATTGATTTTGAGATTATTAAACTTGCCAATCATCATATAGTTCCCGGATCTTATACACATATGGATGTTAAAGACGACTGGCCGCAAATTTATGAAAAAATCCTTGCTGCCAAAATTATATTATTTGCAACGCCAATCTGGTGGAACAGTCATTCGTCTGAACTGCAACGATGTATAGAACGGCTTGATGAAGTTTACGATATTATTTTGTCCGGAAAAGATTCGCCTTTGGACGGAAAAATAGGCGGTGTGATTGTGACCGGGGATTCTGATGGAGTTGAACATATTACAGGAAATATTGCTAACTTTTTCTGTTCGGTTGGCGTAACCGTTCCGCCTTATACCTCGCTGGGTGTTATCTGGGAGGGGCATGCCAAAGATTCTAAGAAGACAAAATCACAACTATTAAGTTACTACAAACGTACTTATGCAGAAGATGCACAGGCAATGGCAGAATCTTTGCTAAAAGCGGCTAAATAATATCCTGAAATTAAGCAAATCAATAAACGGTTTATGAACGCAAATGCTATTTTGAGAGACCTGTCAAACAGGAGTTTTCCTCTTCCCAAAAGAAGCTGGAAATATTACCAACAATGGAATAATACTGTTTTTTTGCATTGGATTGTTCCGGCAGAAAAAATTCAGGAATTGCTTCCGCCGGGACTTGAACTTGATACGTTTGAAGGTAATGCCTGGATTTCTCTCGTTGCATTTGACGTCAACAAAATGAGGCTTAAATACCTGCCTCCATTTCCTTTTGTTTCGAATTTTACCGAAATCAATGTGCGCACGTATGTCACAAAAGACGGAATCAGTGGTATATATCTATTTTCGATTGAAACAGATAAATTTATTGAAGTTCTCCTGACAAGAAGTTTTATCGGGATTCCGTATGTGAAATCCGAAATCAAAAAATCTAACGGAAAATTATCGTCGGCAAACAAGGCTCATGATTATTATCTGGATCTGACTTACCAGCGTATTGGCATTTCTAATGCAAAAACAGAACTAGATTACTGGCTTACAGAGCGTCATTGTTTATATAATTATCAAAAAGAAAGATTCTACCGTCATAATATTCATCATAAAGAGTGGAATCTGGAAGAAGCTGATATTTCGGTCTGGGATATTAATTACAATTTTAATACAATATCGCTGAATATAAATCCGGACAAAATTCATTATTCCAATAAACTTGATGTTCTTTTATGGGGGAGGGAAATTGCTTAACGCCCAAAATAAATTACTCGAATTCGTTTTTAATCAGAACAAAAGGATCTGCATTATTATAAATCGATTTTAATGGCAGTTCTTTTATAAAGATTTGTTTCTTTTTTGAATTTATTGTTCCGTTTAAAGCCCTGCTCAGTAAAGTTTCTTCTGGATTTCCCATTGGAAAAATTTCCATTTCCTGAAGTTCATTCAGTTGAACAGAAGGATTTATTCCCAAAGTATAATCGCCTTCGTTATTGGCGTTAAATAACTTATAAATAATCGGGTATAATATCCATCCGGGCTGATCTGGAGTTCTGTCATCCTTAATTTCAAAACCGGCAGCGTCCTTGCCTACTGTTTTTTCTCCTATAGAAATCACATTCATAAAGGGCTTAAGGTTATTGAGGATAATTTCTGAAGCCGATGCGGTATGGCTTCCGCATAAAACATATACTTCCTGAATGGGCGGATGAACTGCTCTTAACTGCTCAAAACTAACCTGCAATTCGTTCATTTCTAAAGCTTCTGCAAAAGTTTTATGAACCAACCCACCGTTTTTATTTCCTTTAAATACAATAAACAAATCACCTGATTTAATGTTTGGAGCAAGAATTGTACTCAAAGCAGCTGCTGAAGAGACATCACCTCCTCCATTGTACCTTAAATCAATCACAATTTTGGTTACAGACTGATTTTTGAATTCATTAAAAATCTGCAAAAAAATACCTGCCAGTCCTATATCAAAATGCGGAATTTCTATATATCCGACTTTCTCACCATTTTGATTGATAACATGATATTTTACAGGCTGTGAAAAAGTAAATCCGCGGTTTATTTCTATTTGCTTGGCTGTAGAAAAACCTGATACAGAGGAGTATTCCTGTACTTCGAGTACTGTCTTGTCCGTAGAAGCCAAATCAGCATGTAAATTCTCATAGTTTTGATTATTTACCAAAACTCCATTTATGGATTTTATAAACTGACCTCTCTTTAAACCAGAACGTTCTGCAGGAGAATCATTCAGTACATATAAAATAACGGCATAAGCCTTATTTTCAAATTCAATAAAAGAAACATCAAATCCGTAATTGTTTCTAATGCTTTTAGGTGAAGTTTCTGGTAATAATATATTTAGCGCATAAGAAAAACGATCATCTTTATGCAGTAACTGATCAAAATATATTTTTGGGTTTAAGGCTAAATCTGTATTTTCAGGGATCGTTTCGTTCCACAAATAATATTTTTTCATTTGTTCGTACATCCAGTTATTCACATATTGATTGGTTCCTTTGTCGTACTCAACCGGACTATCATCATTTTGGCAGGAAACAAAAAATGTGAAAACAATAAGTAAACAACTTTTTATAGTAAAATGATATTTATTTGTGAATTCAAACATTAAAAATAAATTATACTGATTTGAAAAACTTTAAAAAGAAAAGTAATCTGCTAAATTTAGAAAACCTTCTACACGGGCAAAACTATTATCTGCATTTGCTGTTTCTTCTAAAACAACCAAACCTGATTTGTTTTTTTGCATCACGGTGCGGAAAGCAATTCTTTTGCCGGGAACATAAGATTCGTTTGTTCCGTGTTTTACCAGTTCTATCTCAATAATGGGAGGCAGACTGAACGTAAACTCTACAAATGAACCTGCATTATTTTTATTAATATTTTCAGAAACGCCCACAATCTCTCCGTTTATCTTTCTTATTATTGCATCAACCGGGCCATTATAACCTGTTTTAGAATATTGGTTAATTCCCGGAAAAATAAATCGGTATCCCGTTAAACCTGCTGCGCTCAAGGTGCCGGGTTTATTAGCGACAGACATAAAATCTGAAACTAATAGATTTTCTTTCACGTAAAAAGAAAGGGTATCTACCGCATTTTGGCTGGTAAAGTTTTGAGAATACAAAAGCTTATTCGTTTTTTTATTGGTAATATTAACTGTTTTAATTTCATTATCATAAAATACAAACTCATAATCTTTTTCTACTTTCTTCATAAAAGCATCCTGCTTTTTATCGGCTGTCACTATTTTATTATTTACCGATATTTGTATGGAATCCTGCAATGCGTTGTAGCCTCTTATCACTATTTTGCCTGCTTTTTGTTCCTGATAAAATGGTAGTAATTCGTCGTTGGCACACGAGGTAAGTAAAAAAGTGGCGATAAAAAAAAGAATTACTACTTTGACTAAATTATCCATGAGTTGTACTTGTATATTATTTTAATGATTTGTTTTAATAGAATCTGATTGTTTATTCTTTGTTATTCTTTTATGAATTTTAATTTCTGAACTGTTGTTCCTTCTTCAATAACCATAAAATAAATTCCTTTTGACAGGTTACCAACCGAAACACCCGCTTCATCGTATTTTGATTGCTGAACTAAACTGCCGGTTGTGTTGTATATTTTTAATTTTGTTTCTTCTTTATCAAAAGTATCAGACAGGTGTAACTGCAAATAATCCTTTACAGGATTTTGTTTTAGGAGCGTTCCTCCATTTGCTTCTACGTCTTCTAAGCCTAATTTTTGAGCCGTAACCCACATTTTATCTATTTCATAACCTATGGAAAAACTTGGTGGGGTCAGTAAGGCAATGTAAACCTGCGCAAGTCCCACGTAAGGAGAAATATCTACTACATAATCGTTAAATTCAACATCGAGCATTGTCCCTCTCGTAACATTTACATTTTTTACCAGAGTAAAAGAACCCGGAGCTGTGTCTGTTGTAGAAACATATACATATAAATCTTCTGTTTGTGCCCCATAGATTGCTTTCTGAACTGTCAGGTTTAACTCCATACTGCCTGCATAGTAAGATAAATCTATTGCCGGAGCAACTGCCCAATTTTTTTGTGGACCCGGAAGATTTTGCCCATATTCTAATTCTATACTATAATCTCCAAGTATTTTATAAGTACCGCCAACAATGGCACCATTCTCGTCTATCTGGATATTATTGCGTGCCCTCCAGCCATTACCATCCCCGTCCTCATCGATAAAACTCCAGTCTGATGCATCTGAATCATCAAAATAATCTTCCCAAATGGTGAATTGCGCCGAGGCAGCTCCATATATAAATACAAAAAGTAATACAAGTAATTTTTTTTTCATTTTTTAATGTTTAAAAAGAGACTGTCTGAAGAGTGAGAACAGTAGTATACCCAATTGCTACATGATGAGCAAATACCAACTGAAATATACTGACCTATTCTACTCTCAAAAAAAAACATAAACACACTCTTCAGACAGTCCCAAAATATTATTTAATTTTTATGCTAATTAAAAACCTGTGAACTTAGTCCAAGTGTTTGTCCAGTTAGCTTCTGTAGCAAATGCACCTGTTGCACCTGTGAAATTTAATGTACCATTATTAAAGAATGGTTGTGTTAAACTCCATGGAGTTGCAGGATTAGCAGTAGATGTAGGTGTACCAATTGCAAAAGTACCAGTAGGTAATACAACGTTTGTAAACCCGTGAACTGAGATACTGCTCCATAGAGAATTTGCAGGAACTGAAGGAGTTTCCCATCTGATACCTGTAACATATCCTGTAACAGTAGCGTTGCTAAGGTTGATTTCTCCTAATCTGCGTACGTGTATTGCATTTTCATAAAGTGCTCCGTCTGTAGCAGAAGCTACACCAATGATTGACAATTGAGAAATTGTAGGTCTTGTAATAGGCGTATTAGCAGATCCTGTTGCGTTGTTATCTAACTCAATACCATTAGAATCTGGGCTTCCACCGCTTGCACTGTGAGTAGAGTTTTTATCAGCAATAGAAATTGCTTTTGTAATAGTACCTCTGTACCCTAAATCAAAATCGAAGTTATCATCATCTGATGCAAAAGAAACTAAATGGCTTGCATTTACTGTTCCTCCAAAAAATTCGAATGAATCATCTCTTCCGTAAGATACCTGTACGTGAGCGATAGTTGTTCCACTACCAACTCCACCTAAAGTTAAACCATTGATTTCTACACCTGTTAAAGCATTTAAGATACGTCCTGCATACTCGATACGAACATAGTTTAAAGCACCACCGTTGTGAGCATTATTTGTTCCTCCATAGTAAAAATCAGATACATTTGGCTGATCTCCCAAACCTTCGATAACGTTTGTAAATACACCAGTATTAGTTACGGCGTCTCCTAATATAACAACTCCACCAAAATCTCCAGGTGCAGCAACTGTAGTAGCATTTCCGTCTAATAATTTGTAACTAGTAAAGATAACTGGTCTGCTTAGAGTACCCTGAGCATCGATTTGACCTGTTTTTGTAACTACCAAAACTCCCGCTGCAACACCTGCTGCTAATGGTTTAGCTTTGATATAAGTACCTGGCTGTATTGTTAATTTAGCTCCGATTACACGAACAACTCCATCGATTTCCCAAACTCTGTCGTTTGTCCATGTAGTGTTTGTAGTAATGTTTCCGCTTACAGTTTGTACTGTTGCTGGGTAACCTGAGTAATCTGCGCTGGCAGATTTCATTGAGAACGACGAGTCAGTAGCTGCGTCATCGTTTTGACATGAGTTGAAGAACATAGTTGCAATTGCTAACAAAAAAACTTTTTTCATGATTACTAATTTTGATTACCTTTGCTGCTGATTTTACATCTGAGGTCGGTGGGGAGAGCAGCAAATTTTCTTCCCTCTGACCTTTCCTTTTTAGGTAAATTTTTTTAATAAGTTTTCCGTTTACCTGCCGGATACTTATCCCTATAATTCATCTTTCATTTTTGGGGCGTAATGAAAGGGTCATTCCTTTTAAAATCAAAACAAACAATCAGTACTATTTTGAACGTGAAAACCTATTTACCATACTAATCTACTCTTGAGATTTGGATTTTTTTTGCAGATTTCTATCGTGATCATACCTTGTTGTTTGTGACAATTTTTCAAAGAAATTTATTTTTAAAAGCTTCTCTTAAGAAGAAGCATGACTTGTTTTATTTCTGTGCTGTTTTTTTAAGCTTTTGAAATCTTAACTTCTCATCTTTATATACATTAGACAACAAAAGACAGAAAAATCACCACTAATTTTATCCTTAACCTTTTCTTAATTTTAACTAATCCTTATGTTAAAAATGAAGGAGTGAATGTTAATTAAAAGGAATAATTTATAGAGAAATTAAAGCTTCTTCCACTCCATGCTTTGAACAATGTTCTATCCAGATTTTCATCATATTTTTTTGTAGCTCCTGCTCCCAATGCTCTCTGATCTCTTGGATTTCCACCTGCTTCAAAAGGAACGATCTTAGAATAGCTATTGAAATTGTTATATGTTTCAATAACAGTGTCAAATAAATTTTTTATACCAAACTTCAATTCTATATCCTTTTCCTTACCAAGTTTATAACTCATCTGGGCATCAGTAATCGAATAAGGCATACGTATTTCTTCGGCATCATAATTAAAACCTACCAGAATATATTGATCTCCGATAGCATTATGTCTGATACTAAATCCTGCACGGTCTCCTATATAATCCAGACCTAAATTATAGTTGTAAGGCGCCTGTCCGTACAAAGGACGATTGGCTTCATAAAGACCTCCTGTACCATCGATTGCGGTATATCCGGTAACTTTGGTGTGGTTAAATGCTGCGTTACCGCATAGGAAGATTTTCTTCAAAAGATCTCCTTCTCCCAGAAAAGATAAATTTTTATAAATTTCAAACTCTACTCCAAAAAGTTTGGCACTGTGCGAATTCATATTATAAATAGTACGTGTAGCTCCATCTTCTCCAATCTGTGTCACACCTTCAATTGGGTCTTTAATGTCTTTTTGATAAATACCAAAAGATATAATCTCCCCTTGTGAAGGAAACCACTCTGCTTTAAAATCATAATTCTCTACTATAGTGGAAACAACTCCTCCTGTATAATTTAGAACCAATGCATTACGAACGGGGTCGTAATAAGGCATATTTAAACGTTCTGAAAACTGAGGACGCAGAACTGATTTATTATATCCTAATCTAAGATTTGTTTTACTTGTAGGACTTACGGTTAAGTTTACCGACGGAAGGTATTGCCATACATCATCATCTTTTTGTATCGTTTCAAAACTTCCTGAATTATCAGACTGACTGGCGATCTGTGTATATACATAACTTTCTGCACGTAATCCCCATACTAATCGTACGTACTGACTGAATTTGTTGTCCAGCATTAAAAATGGAGAATGAACTTTTACGTCTCCTATATATTCATTACCATATGTAGCAATTCTGTTCCACCCGAAACCGCCCCAACGATAATAAGAACCATCCAGCAATTGTGAAATTGGAAAGTCAATATTGGCTCTGTCTGTTCCCTGGCCGATAACAGTCAAAGCTGCTGACTCTTGCTGATTGGTTGCTTTTTTGTAAGTTCCGAAATAACCTGCCTTGATATTGTTTTTAAATGATTCACTAAATTGAAAAGCATAATTGAAATTGATTCCAACATTATAATCTTTTTCGGTGTTATTGAAGTTTGATCTTTTAAATAAGTCGGGTGCAGCATTATATATTTCGTGATAAAGCAATATGTCATCTCCAACTCTTTTTCTCAGACTTGTCATAAAAGTAGCATCCTTAGTATCTTTTGTTGTACCGGTATAAGCACCAAACCAATTGATTTCCAGATTTTCAAAGCGATGATTTCCTTCTATTTTGTTTTGAATAAAAGTCTGATACACCGGATAATCTGTTTCTCTGGTATCCGGTAATTTTGTTCCATTTACAATATCAGTTGTAGCATCTTCCATTCTAAAGCCCGTAATTTGAGTTAACTGGTTGTCGTACATATGCATATAAGTATTACGAACCGTTATTTTATGCTTTCCGAACTGATAACCGGCATTCAGCATTCCGCCCAAAGTAGAATTGAAGCTGTAAGAAGCACCAGAATTTTTATAGCCATATTTTTTGAAAGTAGAATAACCATCTTCTGTTTCGGCAGTAAATTCTGTGTTCGGTTTATAACTTCCTCTTTCTGTATGGTCAATTTCTAATTTTTCTTGTGTGTTTTTGAAAATTGCAGAACCTACAAACCCAAATCTGTTATCGTTTTTTAATTCATACACTCTTCCAATAGAAAATTGCAGTGAAGTTCCAGGAGCTGCATATGTTTTGTAAGTGGTAAAATTATCTTGTGTAAATCTTTTTGACTGTTCTATAAACGGACCCGATTCTGCCTCTGTAGTCGGAACTTCAATAGTGGCTAAACCAGAAGGATAACCTCTTGTTCCATCATCAAATCCTAAATAATCATTATCCCCTTCCTGTTTGGTAAGACGATCTTCAAAAGTAGCCCTGCTGTTATATGAAGTCCCTATAGAAAATCCCATGAAATTTTTTCTCGGAATATCTTTTGTTTTTACCTCTACATATCCTCCCGCAAAATTGGCATTCATATCCGGAGTTGCATTTTTACTCACGATAATACTTTCTACCATTGCTGTAGGGATAATATCAAAATTAAACTGGTTCTGGCTCGGATCTGTACTTGGCAAATTCACACCATCCATTACAGCCTGGTTCCAGCGTTCTCCCATCGAGCGTACTACAACATATTTATCATCGATTGTGGTTACACCAGTTATACGTTTTAATGTACTTCCTACATCTTTATCCGGTGTTCTGGCAATTTGCGCAGCCGAAATTCCATCAGAAAACTGAGCCGCTCTTTTTTGCTGTAATAACATTCCTTCTGTAGAAGCTGTCGCTTTCTGAAATGTCTGGGTAACGACAACTTCGTCCAGCGATTCGGCATCATCATTGAGCACAACATTAAGCACAATATTACTGGGTCCGGTAAGTTTTATATCAGTTATTTTTTGTGTTTGAAAGGATACGAAACTTACCTCTAGTGAATAAACGCCAAGTTCCAGATTAAACTCATAATTCCCGTCAGAATCAGAAACCGTCGCATTATTGGTTTCAACAATTCTTACCGTCGCGCCTGGTAATGGAAGACCGTTTTTATCAATAACTTTTCCGGAAATATTTCCCAGTTTTTTTCCCGTGCTTACCTTTTTATTGACCGCAATATTGGTATTGTTTCTTCTGAAATTTAAATTTGTCAATGCCTGAAGTTCATTTAAAACATCGTCGATAGAAACATTGTCTTTTTTAAGCGTAATAAGCGGTTTGCTGAAATCGATATCTTTTTGATAAATAAAGCGATAAGGAGTTCTGGATTCTAAATTTTCAAAAATTTCTTTTGGAGATGCATTTTTAAAATCTACTGATACAGTTCCGGTTTGAGAATAAGCATTGGTCCAACCGAAGAAAATGCTAAAAAACAGAATTTGTATGGCAACAGGAAATTGCCTGAAATAATCATTCATAATTAAATTATTTGTTTTGGTTTTGTTTTGTTTACTGGATAATGGTAATGGTGAATTTTTTATCTGCTTACGATATAAGTATTATTACCAATTGGCTTAATGGTAACTTCTAAGGCAAATGCAATAGTTTGCAATATCTCTGCAATACTTTGTCTGGTGTCCAGCGTTCCTTTTACCTGAAGGTTTTTTAAATCCTCATTGCTGTATTCAAGTGTAAAAAGATGATCGGTTTTGAGCTTCTCGATAACAGCCATCAGCGTCATGCCGTCAACATCAATAAGCGCTTTTTTCCATTCGGGTTCCAGAATAGCCGCTTTTTGTTTTTTTACTGTTTTATTGTGCGAAACAAATATTGCTGCGTACCCTTTTTCTATGAAAACAGCATTTTGCGTGCTCTCTACCTTCACCTTTCCGGTTCTGACATTTACTTCTGCAATATCACCGTAGGCTTTAACATCAAAAGAAGTTCCCAGAACGGTCGTTTTTATATTCCCGGAGCTAATAATAAAAGGACGTGTTGTATCTCTTGCCACTTCAAAAAAAGCTTCTCCTTTTAATTTTACAATCCGCTCGTTTGCAGCAAAATGTTCCGGATATTCGATTTGGGTATTTTCGTTTACCCAGACACGTGTACCGTCAGACAAACGAAGCAAACGGATATCCTGCGGAAATGTCTGTGTTATAATTTCTTGGGTTTTTGATTTTGATGCGAAATAAAACTGATATCCTGCAACAGAGATTAGAAGTGCGGCGGAGGCGGCAATTGCTCTTCTAAAGTTATTTCTGCGTCTGTTTATGGTAGCCGCCGAAATATTTTTCCACATTCTGGATTTTATTTCATCAGGAAATATTCCTTTTTGTGGTAATTCATCCCATTCTTCTTTGAATCTGTTCAATTTCATCTTATTTGAGTAAATTAATATCTAAGGAAAATCCTTAAATATCCTTTCTACACACATTAGATAGCTGCGGTCCAAAAAATCACGGGCAATCTGACACTTAATGATTTTTTAATATCAAATTACATCGTTTATTTTTAAACAATTGAAAAACAACAATTTAAAATATTGATCAAAAAAACAGGTTACATTTACTTTACATACAAGATACATTACCACAAAAAGGAAAATTTCAGCGTATAGATTTTTGCAACAGAAAAAACAAAAATAAAATTATCGAATAAGCAAAACTTTATTGTTGGCAATGATTGATAAAAACCAAAGCAAACCAGTACAATTCATGGCTTTTTACAGAATTTTTTTTGAGGTATTGCAGTGTTTTCGAAATCTGATTGGCAACTGCACTCTGAGACATTCCCATCTCTGCTGCGATCTCTTTGTAACTCAATTCATCAAATTTGTGAAGTGTAAAGATCTTTCTTCTTTTTTCCGGAATTTGCTGTAGTAAGTGCTCGATTTTTTCAAGTTTTAGCGATATCACTTCTTCTGCCTCTTCTGTATTATCCAGTTCTTTTACTAACTGCATATACTCTATCGAGAGAATTTTGTTTTGCTTCTTATACCATCTTGAGATTTCCTGTTTACAGCTTTTAAACAAAATAGAATCGAGTTCTACAGTTGGGTCAATCTTGTTGCGGTATTTCCAGAGATGTATAAACACATTTTGGGTTATGTCTTCTGCATCTGCGGGCTGAGCATACTTTTTCACAAAACAAAATACCTTAAAATGATAGAGTTCGTAGATTTCCTTAAAACAAGAATCATCTCCGTTCCGCAATTTTGTGATCAAAATAGTATTCATAATGTAATTTTAAATTGGAAAAGGAATCCTTACAAAATTACCTTAAAGACCGTTTCATTATTTTGCAGTTTCACTCATTTAATGATTTATTAATATTTGAGGACAGAACCACTGGAGAAGATTAAAGATTTACGAATTGAGCTGCCATTACAAAGCTTGCACATAGGCCTCAAAAAAAAACTGCAGCCATGTTTAGAGTACACGACTGCAGCTTCAACTAACTATTCCAAAACAATAACTTAAATAAAGTGGTGAATTAAACAACTCTATATTTTAGCGAATATATGTATTAATTTTAATATAACAAGTAAAAAATATCGATTAAATGCTAAAATTGTCCGATGAAATACACTTAAGCAAGTCGTAACGTATAATTGGCTTTAGCGGAAGCTGCATAATTTTTAAAAAATTATCGTTTATAAAAATTTAAAATTTTGCAAATACAATGAGTAAATAGTCGTGTTTTTGGAAGATTTTATAGTTACTTTAGTGAACTTTATTAGTAGAAAAAAACACAAATGAACGAACTGGAAATTCACATTCATCAACATTTTGATATGACTTTGGAGGATTGTCAAAAAATTTCCAAACTGTTTAAAATGGAAATTATCGAAAAGGGAGATTATTTTTCGACAGAAGGGAAAAGCTGCAATAAATTAAGTTTCATTGAAGAAGGCATTTTACGAATATTTGCGACAATGCCTGACCGTGAAATCACGCAATGGATTGCAACACGGGGCTATTTCCTGACAGATTTGCAATCTTTTATCTATCGAAATCCGTCGCGGTTTACCATTCAGGCACTCACAGATACCCGTTTATATACAATCGATTATGAAGATTATCTTATGATAGGAAAACTGGTTCCTAAGTGGAATGATTTTGAAAAACTGTTTGTCTCAAAATGCTTTGTAATGCTCGAAAACCGGGTTTTTGATTTTATCTCACTAACTGCTGAGGAACGTTACAAAAAATTATTTGACACTAATCGCGAACTATTTCATCAGGTTCCTCTCCAATATCTGGCCTCCATGATGGACATGACTCCGGAAACTTTTAGCAGAATACGCAGAAAAATGATTTCTTGATTTTTGTCAAGAGATTGTAACTGTAAAGACTTTTATCTTTGACAAAACAAAAAAAGTCAAAATGAAAAAGGAAAAAGTAATGGATATTTCCATCAAAATCGAAGAAGCAGCAATAACAGCAGTTTCTATCTATTTTTTATCTCAAAACAATTTAGGCATCTCGGTTTGGCTCTGGATATTAATTTTCTTTACTCCGGATATTTCTATGTTGGGGTATCTCGTTAGCACGCGGTTTGGGGCTTTTACATATAATTTATTTCATCACCGTGCTATTGCATTAGTAGTGCTGCTGATCGGCTTCTTACAACATTCTGAAATACTTACCGCGTCGGCATTTGTATTGTTGGGGCATGCTTCGTTTGACAGGATGCTGGGTTACGGATTAAAATTTCCGGACAATTTTAAGCACACCAACTTAGGCTGGATGGGTAAAGAAAAAGGTATTCAATAAAAAAAACAAACCACAATATTTATAGTATTGTGGTTTGTTTTATAGCTTTAATTAAGTTTATTTAGCCGACAAAAGCTCCATTATTTTAGTATAAATGGCAGTGTTCTGATACACGCCCGAAAAATTTTGAGCTCCCGGACCGTAAGCAAAAACCGGTACTGTGACCGAGGTATGATCGTTTGTACTAAAACTTCCGTGTATATACCCTTTTTCTATACTTCCGTCAATAAGAGAAAGTCCTCCTGTTTCGTGATCTGCCGTAACAATCAATAAGGTTTCCTGATTTTTATCTGCAAATTCCATCGCCTGTCCCACTACCCGGTCAAAATCCAATAATTCCCGAACTACATATTCTACATTATTGCTGTGACCGCCGTAATCGATCTGCGCTCCCTCTGCCATTATAAAAAATGGATTTTTTGATTTTGAGAAAGTTGTTGTTGCTTTTGATAAAGATTTGGCTAAAAAATCACCTCTTCCGTCTTTCATGGAAACTACCGATGCATTTTCTAATACTACAAAACGGTTATTTTTGATGGTATCCAAAGAGCTGAATTTATCCGAAAAAGTATAACCTTTCTTTTGTAATGCCTCTGCCAGGTTTTTTCCGTCTTTTCTCGATTTAAATTCATTTGTTCCCCCGCCTATCAAAATATCAGACAGATTTGATAAAAAATCTTCTGCAATAGCTTCATTAAAACTTCTTTCCGGCTGATGGGCATAAAAAGCCGCCGGAGTTGCATCTGTAATATTTCCTGCAGAAATAATGGCGGTTTTATAATTCTTTTTGGCCAATTGCTGTGTAATGGATTCAATCGGTTTTCCTTTTTCATCCACACTAATAAAACGGTTATTGGTTTTATGCCCGGTAGCCATTGCTGTTGCTCCCGCTGCAGAATCGGTGATATAACTGTCTGAAGCTGCAGTTACGGAAAATCCCTGAGTCGGGATATTAAACATATTCAGCTTACCTTTGTTGGCTGTATAACCTGCATAAATCTGTGTCAGTCCCATTCCGTCTCCGATAAGAAGTATTATATTCTTGGGGCGCTTATTTTTAAATCCAGGCGTATTTTTAGGAGTATAAGCCTCATAAAATTCTGTGTTCTGGTAAAAGTTGTTTTTCAGGGTTTTTATAAACTGTGTCAATGCCGGAACATTATCTGTACCTATAAAATCTACATGCAGGTTCATTAAGGTCATCCAGGTATTAACATTATCCTGTGTTGCCCAGAATCTGATTTTTTTGTTCTGGTCGTGCACTTTTTTAATTATGGCCTGTATTTTTTCTGAGTCGGGCTGTGTCAAAACACCTTTGCCGTTCCATACCGTAATTTGATGCAAATCTTCACTAATCATCTCTACGCGTGACAATTCCTGTTGTGAATAATTTTCGTTTAACCTTCCGTCAAAATAAATAAAAGACGGATATTCATTCCATTTAGAAGGCAAAGGCCTGTTTCCGGAAATAACAACTTTGAGGTTTTTATTGGAAATTAAATCCGGATACATTCTTAGCTGTTCAGCAATTAATTTTAAAGTCGTATCTGCATCAGATTTAATATCAATCATTAAAATTAATGGCTTATCGCTTTTATATGCTTTACCGCCCAAAGTTTTTAACTTAAGTGCCAGCGGTTCCAGATAAAGATTTCGAAGTGAATTATCCGGGTTGATTTCTTTGGAAGTATGGGCCACGATCAAATCGTTTTTTACTAAAAAAACATCTGCTTCAATAACACCTGTTTCATTAGAATAAGCTTCGTAAAAAGGAAGTTTACCGGCATAATCATTATGCGAGTGGATATTGGCTGAGCTGTATTCCTGTGCTTGCGCCAAAAGACAGAAATGGAGGCAAAAAAGGACAGTTATTTTTTTCATCTGAAATTTATTTTTTTCGTTTTTATAAAGCCGTAGGTAACCTATAAAACTGAATAATTATTAATACATAAACCAGTCTCCTTAGAAACTGGTTTATGAAGTGTTTATATTTTTAGTCTGTTTTATTTTTATACAACCGCAGGCCCGAAAGCCCGCAGTGTAAAAAAACACAAACTAAATGAAATTCTTAATTACCAGCCTTCATTTTGCCATAAAGCTCCTTTGCTTACGGCAATTTCATCTGGTGGTATTGGCCAGACATGGTGAATGAGAGGATTAAAATTTCGCGCCGGATAAATTTCAGTTCCGTTATAATGGTGCAGCGGTTTTGCATAAGTTGCCTTTGCATCTCCCCAGCGAACTAAATCAAAATGACGGTCTGTCCACTCTCCTGCCAGTTCGCATCTTCTTTCTCTTTTTAAATCTGTCAGTGTTGCGCCCGAAAGATCACCAAGATTGGCACGATGGCGAATCATATTAATCTCTGTATCTGCATTTTGTCCTTTCATTAATTTGGCTTCGGCCAACATCAGAATTACATCAGCATAGCGCAGAAGCGGTACATTTAAAGCTGTAGAAGGCTTATCTCCGTTTGCATTTACATAACGAATGTCTATCCCTCCGGAAGTGGTTTTTGGGTATCCGAATGGCTCCATGTATTTTTTAAACTGATATCCGGTTCTGTTACTGGAACTCACTACATATTTTCCTTCATTGAAAGTAACCAATTCACCAAAATACATAAACTGATCGCCTTTTTGCAAAATCGTAGCACTTCTTCTTTCATCTGCCGGATCATAAGTATCAAATAATTCTTTGGTCGGATAAAAATTTCCCCAGCCATTGTAAACTCCCCAGCCTTTATCTTCAAGACAAACACCCGGAAAAATAGAACCAAGAGAAGTATTTTCTGCACTCGAAGTTACAGACCAGATATATTCTGTTGACCAGTTGTTTTTAACTTTAAATACATCTTCAAAATTGTCAAGCAGTTTGTGTTTTCCGCTGTTAACAATCAGGTTGGCATATTTAATGGCATTATCCCAGTCTTTTGCATACAAATACGTGCGCACAAGGTAACCCCATGCAGCAGTCTTGTGGGCACGGCCATAATTGTCTGAAGTAAGTTCATTAAAATAAGGCAATAATTCAGCAGCTTTAATCAAATCGGCACCAATGTAAGCGTAATTTTCTCCTACGTTTTTCGTACGCGGCACATATACATTTGTTGGGTCGTTTCTATCCTGAATCGGAATTCCGGCACGATCATCTCCGTAATGATAAGCCAGTTCTAAATGCATTACAGCATGATTAAAATAAGCTTCTCCCAACATCATATTTTTTGTTTTTTCGTCTAATGGAATATTTGGAATGTTGCGAATAACATCATTACAGCGTTTCATAACTTCGTAATGCAGTCTCCAGATATCCTTTGTATCAGATTCTGATCCGTCAACAATAAAATTCTTGATACGTTCTGCGTTCTGTCTTGGTTTGGTCCCGATATCATCGCTGGCATTATTTAGCCAGAAAAAACCACGTCCATACATGTTATCGTCAGAATACAAGGCATAAATTGCATTTACTCCAGCTTTTGCATCAGCCGGGGTTTTCCAGAAATTTCCGCTTGACGGCGCTCCCTGAGGCACTACATCAAGTTCGCTTTCGCAAGATACTGTTCCCAGCAGCAGTGCAAAACTCAACAATACAATACTTAATTTTTTCATCTTATGTGTTTTATTTTTTTTAAAAAGTAGCATTTACACCGGTCATGTATATTCTGGAAAGCGGGTAACGGCCCAAATCCATTCCGAAATTGTCTAAACCAACCTCAGGATCCATTCCTGAATATTTGGTAATAGTAAACAGGTTCTGACCTGAGATAAAAAATCTCAGTTTTGCTTTTCCGTTCAGCCAGCTTTCTTTTACCGTATAACCGATAGAAAGGTTTCTTAATCTTAAGAAAGAAGCATCTTCAATATAAAAATCAGAAATACGCCCGAAATTGTTGTTGTTATCTGTTGACGAAAGGACTGGTATATTGGTATCTGTATTTGTTGGAGACCATGCATCTTTAGAATCTGCCAATAAATTATACCCCGGAAAAGAAGCATTTAGACCTGTATATTTAACAGCATTGAAAACACTGTTTCCGGTTACAGCATTCAAAAAGATATTCATATCAAATCCTTTGTATCTAAAATTGGCATTCAGGCTGTAAGTTGCTTTTGGAAAAGGGCTTCCTAATACCACTCTGTCGCTGTTATTGATAACGCCGTCTCCGTTTGCATCTTTAAACCTGATATCTCCCGCAACAGCATTTGGCTGATACACATCTCCTTTTGAGTTTACATATGCTTTTGCCTCTGCCGTACTTTGAAATAATCCGTCTGTAGCATATCCGTAAAAAGCACCTACAGGACTTCCGACCTGATAAATATTTGCCAATGGTAAACTTCTTACCCTGCTTAAATTAAGAGGCTCAAGAGAAGTTAACCCATCTTTAATTGATTCGATTTTATTGGTTAGGAAAGCAGCATTTGCCGTCACATCAAATTTAAATTCCCCGCGTGTTTTCTGGTAAGTCAAACTTGCTTCTATACCTCTGTTTTCTACATCTCCGGAGTTTACAATTCTTCCGTCTGGAGTTCCTGCCACACCCGGAAGCTGGTCGCGCACCAACATATCCTTGTTTGTTTTTACGTAAGCATCCAAAGATCCTGACAAGGCATTATTTAATAAACTAAAATCCAAACCGACATTGGCTTGTTCGGAGCTTTCCCATTTTAAATTTGGATTTGAAAGTTCTCTTTCAGAATAACCATAATTAATTACCGGTGTAGCACCAATTAAACCTGAAGTCTGAGACAATGGCACACTAAACTGGTATGGCCCAAGATTTCCTAAGTTTCCGATTTGTCCCCAGCTTCCGCGAAGTTTCAAACTATTTACAATTGGGTTAAGTCCTTTCATAAATCCTTCTTCAGAAATTAACCAGCCTGCAGAAACCGACGGATAAACTTTCCATCTGTTTTGTGACAAAAGTTTTGATGTTCCGTCACGACGAACAATTCCTGAAAGCAAATATTTCTGATTGTAATCGTAATTTAGCCTTCCTACGTAAGATGAAATAATCTCTTCTTCCAGTCCTGCACCCAATTGCTGAATCAATTTGGCATTTAGCAAATAGCGTTGAGATGGATCTTCACTGTCAAAACCAGTTCCTTCGACATCATAAAACTCTCTTTTGGTCTGCTGAAAAGTGTATCCTCCCAAAGCAGAAAAGTTGTGGTTTCCTAATGATTTTTCGTAAGAAATGGTCTGCTCGCTTAAGATATCTGTAGTTGTGGCAGTTCGTTGTGTCAATCTGTTAAAATCGAAAATTTTTCCAGGTTCAGTAATCTTTACATCAAACTCTTTGTAGTCGCTTTGAATTCTGGTATAACCCCAGTTTGATTTCAATTTTAATCCCTTAATAACTTCCCATTCTGCATACGGATTTAATAATATGGTCGAAACAGGATTTCGGTTATCCAGCCTTTTTAGATAAGCAACCGGATTTATAACGTCACCATAAGAACCAATATATTTTTCGGGCACGCCTCCAAATTGTCCTGAACCGTCTTCTCTGTAAATCGTTGCATTTGGCGGATAAAAAATGGCTCCCAAAATAGCTCCGGTATAAGCATTAGAAGTATTGGCAGTCTGTCCATCCGTCAGGGAGTAGCTCATGTTTTCTCCAATAGTAAAATTTGGTGCCAGTTTAAAAGAAGAATTTGCTCTGGCTGTGTAACGGCTTCCGAAAGTATTTAATAAAATCCCTTCATTTTTTCTATAACTTCCTGAGATAAAGAAATTAGATTTTTCTGTTTTTCCGTTTATAGAAATCGACAAATCCTGAATTTCTCCTGTCTGGAAAATTTCATCCATCCAGTTTGTTTTTGTCGTTCTTGCAGTTGGCTCAAATGCAGTGTCAAAGGCCGGTATTCTTGGCATTCCTGCATTGTCTCTTGCTGTATTCATAGCGTCTGCATATTCTGCAGCATTCAGTACATCCAGTTTTTTAGCCACATTCTGAAAACCTCCCTGGTAGTTTACATTTACATTAATACGTTCTGAAACTCCTTTTTTGGAAGTAATTAAAATAACGCCTCCAGAAGCCCTTGCACCATAAATAGCCGCAGAAGCCGCATCTTTTAAAACACTTATCGATCCGATATCATTTGGATTTATTGTATTTAAAGAACCACTATAGATAATTCCGTCCAGTACAATTAAAGGAGTTTCTTTGTTTAAAGATCCGATACCACGAATATTAATGGTAGGTTCGCTCGTTGGGTCTCCGCCATTATTAATTACGGTAACCCCGGCAACAGTTCCCTGAAGTAATTCGGCAGCGTTGTTATACGTTCTGCTTGACGTTTCTTTCATGGAAACAGAACCAACAGCGCCCAGAACTTCACTTTTCTTAACGCTTCCGTATCCCATTACAACAACTTCCTGAAGCTGTTTCATATCGGCTGCTAATTTGATACTCAGATTGGTTTCAGATTTTGTTATTTTAATTTCCTGCGTCACATAACCTACGTAAGAAAACATAAGTGTGGCCTCAGAAGCATTGATTTCCAATTTAAAAGTTCCGTCAAAATCGGTAGCTGTAGCAGCATTAGAGGTTTTGTCCTTAATGCCAACCCCCGGAAGCGGCATGCCGTCATCTCCGCCAAAAACAGTTCCGCTTATTGTAATTTTATTTTGATCTGTGCTTGCCACTTTTTGGTTTTTCCTGATTACAATATTGTCTTTTACAATTTCGTATTTCAATAAAAAACTGGAACAAACTTTATCAAGCGCCTGTTCTAACGTTACATTATTTAATTTCAGGCTAATTTTCTGATTGCTGTTAATCTGGCTGCTTTCATACATAAAATGCACGTCAGCCTGTTTTTCAATTTCCTGAAAAATATTTTTTATTCCTTCATTTTCAACTTTTAAGGTTACTCTTTTATTAATGTCAACATTTGCAGCTTTTAGCGACAATCCTATAGAAAGAAAGGCGGCAAGAAAAAGCCATTTGCGCGATAATGCTTTTTTGATTTTTTGAAAAGTTGCGGTGTCCCGCATTTGTTTTTCAGTCATAATTGTGGAGTTTTTAATTGTTTTGATTGTATAAGTATGTTTTGTAGTTTCTTATTTCTGTTTAAATTATTCGATTATATAAACACCTGCCTGCTGGTTATAACTGGCATTAATAATATTGCACACCAAGGCAATAACCTGATCTGCCGGAAGCTCTTTAAAGTAAGCGCTGATTTTGAGATTGTTCAGTTCCTTGTTTTTAAGTTCGACCACAACATTATAATCACGGTTTATTGTGGCAATAACTTCTGAAAGCGGGGTATCTTCAAAAACAATTATATTTCTTCGCCATAGCGAAATCGAGTTAATCGGCACATCTGTAAAAGCATGCAGTTTATTGGTTTTAGATTTAAAAACCGCTTTTTGTCCCGGCGTTACATTTACATTTTCATCGGTAACAATAGATTTTACATTTACTTTTCCGGTCACTACAGAAACTTCCTGAATGTTTTTATCCGGATATGCCTGGATATTAAAACTTGTTCCTAAGACCTTAGTATCCATTTTATCTGTATGAATGATAAAAGGATGACTGGCATCTTTGGCAACATCAAAAAATGCTTCGCCGGTCAAAGTCACTTCACGGGTATTGCCCTTAAATGTTTTTGGATATTTTAGTACACTGCCTGCATTAAGCCAGACCTGAGTACCGTCTGCCAAAGTAATTTTGCCATGCTGGCCTAATTTTGCGGTATATTGTTTTTGAGAAACTGCTGTAGAAGCTTTATATAAAAAACCGGACAAGCCCAATACAAACAAAACAGAAGCTGCCATCATCCATTTTTTTGGATGTAAGGAAATAACCGAATCTGTTTTTTTTATTGCATTAACTTCTCTTCTTAATTTTGATTTTGAAGATGAAATAAGTACTTCATTTTCTGAATTATTCTCTAAATTCTTCTCTGGGTTATTGTACCAGTTATTCCACATCTCTTCTCCTTTTAAGGAAGGCTTGTCTTCTAAGAAATGTTTTATATTGTTATATAATTTATCAGGCATTATATTTTATTTATCTTTCTAATAGTATGTCTTGAGATTTCTTTTTTTCGGTAGGTGCAAAAGGTTACGCTTTTGTTAAGAAATATCTATATCAATTGAATTCCCCCAGGTAAGTCCGCATAAATTTGAGGGCATAAGCGATATGATATTTTACGGTTTCGTGAGAAACATTTAGCTCTTCTGCAATTTCCTTATTGGTGTATTGTTTGAACCTGCTGAGAATGAATACTTCTTTTGATTTTTTTGGAAGCAATGAAGTCGCCTTATCCAGTGCATCCTGAAGTTCGTCATGATAAATAGCTTCTTCGGTTGCATTGTGGTCGAGCGAGTCACTTAAGTTTCTGTCGATAACTTCTTTAATATACTGATCTGTAATGGTGTTTGATTTAATGTAATCTAAAGTGGTGTACCTTACAGAAGTATACACATAAGCCGAAAACTTCTGAATAGTCAAATCCTTACGGCGTTCCCATATATTGGTAAAAACTTCCTGAACAATTTCTTCTGAAACAGGAATAGATTTCATTCTCTGATATACAAAACGAACCAGTAAATCCCTATACCGAAAGTATAATTCATCAAAAGCCCGGTCTTTTCCCTGTTTTAATAATTCAACAAGTTCTTCGTCTGTATATTTTTTATACATGATTCATTATTTTTAGAGGTCTTAAGCAATAAAAAATGCAGGCCGGAAAAGCGTATTCGATTGGTGTTTTGTGAAGTGTCCTTAAATTAAAAAATGACATATTTACAAGTATTGGGTTCTTATAATATGTCTTCAAAATTAGCCCTTAGGGTAGGCGGAAAAGGTTACGTTTACATTAATAAAACAGCAGGATTACTAAACATATTATTAACATTTGTGGCCAAATGTTACCGTTATGTATTAATCTAAGAATATCCTTATTAAGAACATTTTATTGTTACAATCCGTAACAAAATGATGTATTACGGTTCCAATTCTGCTCTTGAAATAAGGTTGAAATAAAAAGTTTTGTAGCTTTGTTTTTTCAGGTTAGTTTCCTGAATTTCAATCAAAAATCAGATTAAAAAGACGTATTGCATTGTCGAAAAGAATTACATGAAAAAGCAGGAATATGCCATAGTAGATATTGAAACCACGGGCGGAAATGCCAGTGGAAGCCGAATTACAGAAATTGCCATTATTATTCATGACGGCACCAAAATAACAGATCGCTGGGAAAGTCTCGTGAATCCCCAAAAAGAGATACCGCTTCCTATTTTTGCCCTGACGGGAATTAATAATGAAATGGTTCAGAATGCCCCTATTTTTGATGATATTTCAGAAAAAGTACTGGAGATGCTTACCGACCGTATTTTTGTCGCCCATAATGTAAACTTTGATTATTCGTTTGTGCGCCATCAACTGGAGCAAGCCGGATTTAAATGGACTGCAAAAAAGTTATGTACCGTTCGTGCTACAAGAAAAATACGTCCGGGTCTAAGCTCATACAGTTTAGGAAATCTTTGCAATACCCTTGATATTCCGGTGAACGGACGACACCGCGCCGGTGGCGATGCAGATGCGACTGCCATATTATTCTCGCGCCTGTTAGTTTGGGATGAAGAAGGAGAAATGGCAAAAATGATTAAAAAAACAGCTCAGGACCAACGGCTCCCTCCTAACCTTCCTCCGGCAGATTTTGAGCAATTACCCGAAAAACCCGGCGTTTATTATTTTTACAATGAGGTAAAAAAAGTCATTTATGTGGGCAAAGCTATTAATATAAAAAAGCGCGTTGCTTCTCATTTTAGCGGTCATAAAATTACCCCGCAAAGGCAAAATTTTCTCCGTGATATTCATGCCATTTCTTTTGAGGTGTGCGGTACTGAACTAATGGCTTTGCTGTTGGAATGTACTGAAATCAAGAATTTATGGCCGGCGTATAACAGGGCTTTAAAACGCTTTGAAGCCAAATTTGGACTTTATCAGTATGAAGCCCGTAACGGCTATAAATATCTGGCAATCGGAAAACTCAATAAATTTCAGGCTTGTACAGAAGTTTTCAACAGCGAATTTGATGCTATTAATCTGTTGCGAAATCTTACGGAACAATTTGATATTGATTACCGTTTTTGTAAATATTCCAGACCCGAAGAAGGAGAATTTATTCAGAAAAAAGACATTTCTGAACTACCCGATGTGGAATCGCACAATGAACGAATCGAAAATGCTATTGATTTTCTGATCAAAGGCAGGCCAAGTTTTGGTATTATTGATAAAGGCAGGACTCCCGATGAACGCAGCTGCATCTGGGTAGAAAATGGTCATTTTTACGGAATGGGTTATATCGCCACAGATATTGCAATTGCAGAACCTTCTGAACTTAAGGATTATGTAACACAGTACAGAAGCAGCAATTATATTATGCAGCTGATTTCTTCATATGCTGCTAAATATCCCGGAAAAGTATTTTCTAATGGGTCGAAAAAAATAAAGTAAAACCGATTTTTTAAGAATATATACTGCATTAATATTCGTAACTTAGAAATACGAACTAATTATGTATTGTATTATGAAAATCGCCACATATAATGTTAATGGTGTCAATGGACGTCTGAATGTTTTGCTTCGCTGGCTGGAAGAATCTGCTCCGGATATTGTGTGTCTTCAGGAATTAAAGGCACCTCATGAAAAATTTCCTCTCAAAGCTATTAATGATGCAGGTTACAATGCCATTTGGCATGGCCAGAAACAATGGAATGGCGTTGCGATACTGGCAAAAAATATGGAAATTGAAGAAATCACACGCACGCTGCCCGGAGATGAAGATGATTTGCAAAGCAGGTATATTGAAGCTCTAATTGACGGAATTGTGATTGCATGCTTATACCTGCCTAATGGTAATCCGGCGCCCGGTCCTAAATTAGAATATAAACTGAAATGGTTTGAAAGACTGGCAGAACGTGCCGAAACGCTTTTAAATCTAAAAACCCCTGTTATTTTGGTTGGTGATTATAATGTAATGCCTACTGAGCTTGACGTTTATAAACCGGAACGCTGGGTAGATGATGCGCTGTTCAGACCAGAAGTACGAAAAGCATTTAAGGATTTAGTTGCGCAAGGCTGGACCGATGCCATTCGGAAATTGCATCCCGATGAAAAGATTTATACTTTTTGGGATTATTTTAGAAACGCTTATCAACGCGATGCCGGATTAAGAATTGATCACTTTTTACTAAGTCCGGAAATAGAAAAAATACTAATTTCTGCCACAGTTGACCGCCATGTTCGTGGATGGGAAAAGACCAGTGACCATGCTCCTGTCTGGATCGAAATTGACAGGAAATAATACTATCATGTAATTATATAACAAAGTGAAATAATTATATAACAAATAAGTCAGGCACCCATGTATTTTTGAATGACCAAAACAAACAGTAGTTCAACCCTTTTAAAATATTCTGCGATGGCTTACGGAAACAATGATTTAACTCGTTTTTTAGACGCTCAAAACAAACTTTACTTAACTGCTTTTTCGGAATTAAAAAAAGGAAAAAAACAAACGCATTGGATGTGGTTTATTTTTCCTCAAATAAAAGGATTAGGCAAAAGCAGTATTGCAGATTATTATGCTATCGCCGATATTAATGAAGCGAGAGCTTATCTGCAGCATCCTATTTTGGCCAGACATCTTATAGAAATATCCAAACAGCTATTGGTAAGTGCCAAAAATAAGTCTGCCGAAACTATTTTGGGAGATTTAGATGCCCGAAAACTTCGTTCTTGCCTGACACTTTTCAGTCAGGTCGAAAATGCAGATCCTATTTTTAAACAATTATTAGATAGATTTTTTTCAGGCCAGTTAGATCCGCTTACTTTATCTCTGACCAATATTATGTCTCCAGTTGAAATGTCAGCATAAAAATTAAGCTTAAAACTTATTCTATTATACCGAAATGAATTACCTAAGAGTAATCGACTGTCGGAAAAATCCACAAAAAAGGCCATCGTTTCCGATGGCCTTTTTAATACTTTCCATGTCATGTACTGTTTCAATCTGTAAATTAATCACTTTCACAGATAAATTGCCTGATTCTTTATGCCTGGCAACTTAAAGATCCCAATCTTCCAAAAAAACAATCTTAGACTGTCCGGCGTTTCAGAGCACTGATTCAGTACAAGGTAGTATGATTAAATGCATGGATAATTCAAATATCCCCAATAATGTAACCGCATCGGTTTCATTTTTATGTTTCTTTTTTATATAATTCCCATATAGTCATTTCGTTTTTCTGTATAAGTTATGCAATCATTTGCATTTAAATAGTAAAATTTCGAGACCTTATTTAAGGGTAATCGTCATATTAGGAACAACAATATTGCCTAAACTACCTGTATAACGCTGTGCAAATATTTCAATATAATCACCATTTGCCAATTCGGCTGTACCGTTTACCGGCAGTACCACTATATCA
The DNA here is from genome assembly GCF_017833415.1 of Flavobacterium sp. 1355. GTDB lineage: Bacteria > Bacteroidota > Bacteroidia > Flavobacteriales > Flavobacteriaceae > Flavobacterium. Next base: position 167,378 of record NZ_JAFICC010000003.1, read on the forward strand.
TTGGTTGATGCTCCACGACCGTATACTTTATACTGGCTCAGGACAGATCCATTTTTGGCAATATAGATAATATACGTCCCAGCAAAAGGAACCTGAAAGGAAACAGAACCCGCAATTATAAAAATTCTTTTCTTTTTGCCCTGATAAACTAATCTAGCCGGATCTGATGACGGTGCCGAAAACCTGAATAAATTTGAAGTGGTATATACTGTACTTGCCGAACCAATTTTTACAATATTACTGGGGTTAGAACTATTAAAAGATACAGCAATACCTGTACCAACCGCATAATCTACTGCAAAATCTCCCGTTGCATTCGTATCCGATTCAGTAGGGATTCCAGCGGATCTTACTGTCCAGTTATTATTAAAACTATATCCTGTGTAGGCTCCTGTTGTATAACCTTTTACATATACCCCGGTTGTAAGCGTACCTGTAAAAACAACAGATTCTATAACAGCATCACCAGTAATTACCGGATTAGTTGAAACATCAATACCGATTGCTGTACCCGTAACCTGACTAAATCCTCCTTGTTTTTCTATAAGGGTAAAAGTTCCTGTATATTTCTCAAATGTTCCCTGATTACTTCCAAACCAAGCCAGTTGACTAAGCAATACGTAGTTTATGTTTTCAAAAGTAATCCCGTTAGCATTGGAAAGAAACTGAATAACGCTAAAAAAAGTGAGCCCAAAACCGGATATCGAGCCAACTGACGAGCATCCTGCTACAATACAATCCCTTACCAATAAACTCTGGCTTGCAGCACCGCTAAGAGCAAAAACACTGCCGCTGGAAGCACTCAGCGTGAGTGTTTTAACACTTCCGCCTGTACTTCCCACAAAAATTCCTCCAGCACGGCTTAGAACGTCCCCATTAGCATCTAAACCTTCTATATAACAGTTATTAAGTTCTATTGGTAAATCCAGACTTATAGTACCATTTATTTCATAAACCGTATTAGAATCCATAAGATATTTAGTTCCACCTCCGGCAGCACGTTCGGTCGCCAAAACAGTCGCCAGCACATCTGTAGATTTAATGAGTTTATAATTTAATCTCGAACTTGTTCCATTAACCAGTGGCAGCCACGATGCCGAAGTGCTGTTATAGTAATACAATGATTTTAAGGTGGTATCATAAACCATCAATCCGTCTGCAGGGGTTACAATTGCAGTTCTCTGCGCCGATGTCATTCTCGGTGGCAAAAGTCCCTGAGTAGTAGAAGTTATGTCTAATATCGAACTTGCATTTGGTGTAACCGTACCAATTCCGATTTGGGCATTTGTTATGAAAGTAAACAAAAAGAAAAACAGTAACAATAATTTCTTTTGATTCTTCGGAGTAGAGATAGTGATCATAATTTCTAATATTAATTGTTGATATTATTCTTTTTTAGTTTTTACCTGAATTTGATATAAAAACCTTTTGAGTCAGTTTTTGATTATCATTAGTCAGGAATTCAGCTATATAAATACCATAGCTAAGGCCGCTTGTAGAAAAAGCATAATCTGAATCGTTACCCAGGGCTTTTTTTGATAAGACTACTTTTCCAAGTATATCATATAATTTAAATGATTGTATCGTAAGATTATTTGGGTTCGAAGCTTTTAGAACACTATTGCTGTTATCCTCATAAATAATAAATTGCTTGGCAACATTATCCGGTGTTCCCAGTGACTCACTTGTAAAAGCAATTTTAAATCTGTCAGAATATGTTCCGGGAGCAATCGTAACCTGATAAAATCCGTTTTTAATATCATGATACGTTTTATCCAAATTATCATAAAGATAGATCGGCTGCGACTGGTCAAAGTTTTTTATTTCCGGTATATAAAATTTGAAAGTAGCTTCTGTAGTTACTTTTACCATTAAAGGAATTTTTTTTGATACCTCAAAATTGACTCCTTGTATAGTATAACTGCCGCCTTCCAACCAAAAAGTAACATCATTAGGTAGCGAACCATCCATATTTAGGGCATCTATACCATAATCAACACCATCTGTTGCTTCTGGTACTAGTGCCAGGGCAAGCTGTCTGGTAAATGCATTGTCTATAATTGTATTTAACCTTAAATATGATACTGGATTTGATTCTTCTTCTTCATCTGTTTTATTGCTTTCCTTTTTGTCCGTGTCTTTTACATCTGGATCTTTTATACTTATTTTTTGAAATTGAGTTAAGCCGCCTCCTTCTTTATAAAGTACGCGATGCGAGTTTTTGAATGTTGCAGTTCCGTTGGCAGTAGCAAAAATTACAAAGCCCTGACCTATAGGCGCGTATTTACGCTCTATCGCAAGTCCTGATGAAACACCCGTATGATTTACCGTTCCATCTCCATTATAAGTATTAAAAGTAGCCGGAACATATAGTCCGTTTGATGCATCACTCACAGGAGAAAAAGTACCATAACCACCTTTGTAAGCAGCGAGAAAATGAGAATTTACAGTTTTGTCCTGTTCCCAAAAATAAGCTACACCGCCGGTTGCTGTATTTGACCCATCCAATAAAAATGCATTCAAATGCAAAGCAGACGGATAAGGATTTCCTGTTAAGGTTGAATTGCTGGCACCTAATGTTATTGTAATATTACCATCATTTGGTTTCCCTCTGAAATCATATCTTTGAGCCGCTCCGGGATTATTTGTAACTCCGGTTCCTTCCGGGTTCAAGGCATCTGTACCACTGGTCCCTTTCATAGTAAAACCTTCACCGGCAGCCAATCCATTTGTTTCACCTACATGAATCCATTGCGAATAATTGTTGGCATTGACTAATTTATAAATCCATCTGGTAGAAATCCCAAGCGGGTTTGCAGTACCATTTTGAGTTCCCCATGGCAGCATTGCCGCAGGAGTTGCCGCTGTAGATGTTGTAGGTCGATTTAACAACTTGATACCAAAATTTTCATTTCCACTCGCAGAAGATGGAGTCCCTACTGGAGAACACCAATAATTGTACTCATAACTGTCTGTTGTTCCTTCCTGGTATACAGATAGTTTACCCAAGCCTGTATTGGTTGAAACTGAAGTTGTACCCTGAACCAGCTGCGAATTATTTCTTAGATATAAATTTGAATTTACAGCCAAATTTATATCCTGTTTTGCATATAAAACCTCATTTTTTACATACATATAAGCATCCGGACTAAAGTATATCTGAGAAACAGATTTTGTGCCGCAGAATACCAAAAAAAGTAGTACTATTTTTTTAATCGCTCTCATTTTTAACACATTAAGGATTAAGTAAAAAACATTTTTGCCATTTCGTTTTGTTAATTTTTTGGCAAAAGATATTATGAATACTTTTTTTAGATACTAAAAAAAGTAATTGACAGGTTCAAAACTGATGAGTTCTGAATAATAATCTACGGATTTAAAAACCTATGGGGGGGAAGTGTGTATAGGTGTAAAAAATAGATTGTATAATCTATAAAAAAGAGTTCAAATAATTTTAATTTTCTAATGCGCATATAATTTTTTTTTTAATGATAATAATTAAGGAATCTCCTTATTTATCTGAAATAAATTATGTGGTATTATGCAACTTTAAAAAAGGAAACCAAACCGATGAACTGATAAGAAATCATCTTTTTAAGCCTTTTTTTATTCCATGCAATTGTAGTCAAAACTAATCACCTTCTCTCAAATATACAAAAAAAATCAATTATTTTTATTATAAAATAAAAAAATTAACTAAATTATCTATTATTTTTCAAAATTGCATTTTTTTCTTTCAAATGTTAAAATTTAAACTTGTAAGAAGCAAAATAAAAGTAGGTAATTTCTTAAATAAAATCATTAAAAATGCGTGATTCTACTCTTTTGTAAGATTTTACATTAGCTTAAGTTTACTTCTTTAACTTAAAAAACCCAAAACGTCATGCAAAACAATCAAAACTCCTGCATTCCTAATGGATGGATTGGTGGATTCCCTCCTGCAGATTCCCCAATGCAATATCCAACACGAGATCTTACCTCCCTGCCTATGCTGGGCAATATGGATAATATTAATTTTCTTCAGCGTCAGCTTGGCGTAAAATGGCCGGAATTTAGCTGGGAAACACAAAAAGGCAGCGCCAATCCGCAAAGATGCTATCAGCAATTTGCGCCATACATATCGAGAGTTGGTTATACCGACGAAGGAAGAGTGTATTCTGTTATTTGTCCTCAGCAGGGAATCTGGCTTGAAGACGAAATTTGCCTAAATGTAGAGGTAACCGTTACCGGGCAAAGAGGCTGGGTGAATGAAACAACAAAAGAAATAGCTGTAGATATGACAGTTGAGGGCAAAATTTGGTTTACGCCAAGTGAGCATCAGGGCGATAAAATAAAAGAGATTTGGCCGCTGCTGAGATACAGTCTTCCCAAATTTCCTTTAGATAAGGAAAACGCCATCAGGGTGATTACACACCTTCCCGGAAATCCCGATCAGCCGATTTTTCCTGTAAACAAAGGAATATCTCCTGAGTTTATTAACCCGCCATTTGCATTACACGAAAGTGAAGCTTTTTCAACCGGATATATTGCGGTAGAAATTGGCGATATCAAACTGACTAAAGATCCGGTTGTTGATGGCTTTAACGAAATAATTATGAGAGCTTTTAATCTTGCATCAGGAAATATGCTGCAGGCAGGAAATACATTATCATGGAATCTTTGGTTTACTGAACCTGCAGCGGTCAATACACTAGAATGGAAAAACCATGCAGAATACTGGAGAAAATCTATAGATGCCCATCACGGATCTCCAACCGGTGAAGGAACTAATGCAAGATATTTTGACGGTACTTATTTTAATCCAGAAAAATATGCAATAGACGAAATTATTCAGGAGATTATAACATATATCAAAAACCATCTTTAATTTTTTCGAAAATTATAAAAAGGGATGAACTCTAGAAATTGAGTTCATCCCTTTTTTCATTATAATTACTTTTTATTCACCAACATAACTTCTTCATTAGCGATAGCATAAATAACATCCTCCTGAGTAGGTTTTACAATATGTTTTCCTGTAAATTCTCCAAATGCAGGCAGAATCATCTGGTTTTTATTTTGGTAAAAACAGCGCAGTTTGAGAGACTGACCGCCTAAACCTCTCAAAATAACTCCGGGGTGAATATGTCCTGAAAAATTAAAAAATCCTTCTTTTACTGTAGGATGGTGTGTCAATAGAAAATCATCAATTTCAAGGGATTGTACGACATTGACTTTGATTTGCGTATAATGTTTTTTATTAATAATATCATGATTTCCGGCAACGAGGGTGATTTCGCTGACACAACAGGAAACCCATTCTTCAAATAAATTCCATTCCTGGTTTTTTGAACTGTGAAATAAATCTCCAAGAAAAATCAATTTTTCGGGAGCAAAAACTTCCACAATAGTATTCAGTCTTTTAAAATTTTCTAAAATGGCATCATTCGGAATGGCAACGCCATGTTTCCTGAAATGGGAAACCTTTCCTAAATGCACATCCGAAATTAAGAGAAGCTTTTTTTCCTTCCAAAATAAAGCACCGCTTGGGTGCAGTATAAATATTTCGTTTTGTATGGTTGCTATCATATTTATTACTTCATGTAAGAAGCTGTCATTTTTTTAATTCGTTCTGCTAATGTTTCACTCGAAAGTTTTTCTCTTAACCGATCTGTTATCACCGGAAAACTAAATGGTGTCGGCTTTTTGCAGGCTTTCCATACAATTTCCTGATTTTGAATACGCTCCAAAGCCATAATCAGACGCCCTTCTTCCAGCTGATGCTCAAAGGTTTCACGATACGCCTGTTGAAATAATAAGTTATCTGGCTCATAATCCCTGAAAACTTCAAACAGAAGCTGCGACCCGCTTTGCAGGTGTTTTGCTTTGACCATTTTTCCCGGAAAACCGGTAAAAACCAATCCGGCAATAATAGCAATATCCCTGAATTTTCGTCTGGCCATTTCGGTGGCATTCAAGCTTTTTTGCAAATCATGATGTACATATTCTGTAGAGAACAGATTATTATCCAGAACATTTTGCATGTCAATTTCCTGATCAGAAAGGAGTTCAAATCCGTAATCATTATACGCCAGCGAAAAACTAATTGGCAAAAGCAGACTTATTCTGTACGCCAGTAAACTGGCCAATGCTTCGTGCACAAAACGACCTTCAAAAGGATAAAAAATAGCATGATAGCCTTCTCTGGTCTTAAAAGTTTCGATCAGGAACTGATCGGCATCCGGAACAATTGATTCTCTTCTCTGTCTTTCAAATAAAGGTTTTAACGCTTTTAGTTCTGGAGATAAATTATTCGTATTTGCCCTGTACAATTCCTGACGCATTAATTCACTCATTTGAGCCGAAAGTGCCATACGCCCGCCCATCCAGCTTACTATTTTTGAAATTTTTTTAGGGTCTGCTTTTCTTACCAGGACCTGCATATTTCTAATCTTAAATAATTCGAGTCGTTTCCCTGCAAAAATAAAGGTATCGCCCGGTTTTAATTTCGTAATAAACCATTCTTCAATTGTGCCCAGATAACCGCCGGTCATGTATTTTACATTCAAAACCGAATCTCCAATTATCGTTCCAATCTGCATTCTGTGATGCATGGCAATCAATCTGCTGTTAATTTTAAAACGGCCGTTTTCTTCAATTTCTACTTTTTTAAATTCATCATAGGCCTGAAGGCTCTGGCTTCCGTTTGTTATAAAATTAAGAATCCAGTTCCAGTTTTCTTCCGTCATTGTCTGGTAGCAGAACGTTGTCTTGACTTCCTCAAAAATTTCATTAGGAAAAAATCCATCCGAAACTGCCAGTGTATTCAGGTATTGCACCAAAACATCCCAGCTGTTGAGATACGGAATTCTGTCTTCGATAATATTATGTTCTGCTGCTTTTTTTAATGCAGAGGCTTCGATCAATTCAATTGCGTGTGTAGCCAGAAAATAAATGACACTTTCTTTGCCTGGCTGGTGACCGCTTCTCCCCGCTCTTTGCATAAAACGCGCAACTCCTTTTGGTCCTCCAACCTGAATAATGGTTTCTACCGGAGCAAAATCTACTCCCAGATCAAGGCTTGATGTACAAACAACAACTTTTAATTCTTCGTTTCGGATTGCCTGCTCTACCCAAAGTCTTGTTTCCCGGCTAATGCTCCCGTGATGCATCGCCATTTCTCCTGCAAATTCAGGATATTTTTCCAGCAATCTCTGAAACCAGATTTCGCAGGCCGAACGTACATTAGTAAAAATCAGGGTTGTTTTGCTCGCTTTTACAATTTTGGCCACTTCATCAATCAAATGCAATCCCATATGCCCGCGCCACGGATACGTCTCCATTTTTTCAGGAATTATAGAAATCACTTTTATTTTTTTGTTGATAACCGCTTTAATCAAAACCGAATTATGATACGCTTCAGAATCTATTCCGAGTAAAACTTCCTGTGCCTGCTGCAAATTTCCTATAGTGGCCGAAATTCCCCAAATACGCAGATTCGGAGCAATCTTTTTTAATCTTGACAAAGCCAATTCGGTTTGTACCCCACGTTTGGTCCCTAATAATTCGTGCCATTCATCAATTACAATTGCGGTACAGTTTCCAAATATTTTATCATAGCCTTTTGCTGCCAGTAACAATTGCAGGCTTTCTGGAGTTGTGACCAGCAAATCTGGCATTTTTTCTTTTTGTTTTGCCCTTTCGCCTGCGGTTGTATCTCCGGAACGAATTCCGACCGTCATTTTAATATCCAGATCATTTACCACACGTTCTGCTGCTTGTTTTATTTCTACAGAAAGTGAGCGCAATGGCGTTATCCAAATCGCTTTGAGCCCCGGAGTGTGTTTTGTTTTATAGTTTGGATTTTTCCTTATATAATTCAGAATAATAGGCAGCCAGAGCGCATAGGTTTTCCCGCTTCCCGTAGGCGCGTTTAGCAAGCCATTTTTACCCTGTAGAAAAGCAGTCCAGGTTTGTGTCTGGAAAGGAAATGGTTTCCATCCCTGCCGGTGAAACCATTCATTTGCTAATGCAAAAAGCTCTTCTCTGTTCATTTATATTTTTTTAATGTTTTGGCTATTGAGAAATGAAAAACTATACTATAAATAGAATAATATAGGCATGGTGCTGTCAAATGAAGCTAAACAATCAAACCTTTCAAATCTTCAATAGAATTGGCTTCATCAATTTTTTTATCGTGACGCCATCTTAAAATTCGTGGGAACCGGGTTGCAATTCCGCTTTTATGTCTTTTGGAAAGCGCTATTCCTTCAAAACCAATTTCAAAAACCAATTGGGGTGTCACACTTCTTACGGGGCCAAATCTTTCTAATGTATTTTTTTTTATCCAGTCGTCTACCATTCTGAATTCGGCATCGGTTAAACCGGAATACGCTTTCGCGAAAGTGACGAGTTCGCGTTCATTTTTGTCGTTATTGTGCCACAATGCAAAAGTATAATCTGTAAATAAATTTGAGCGTCTCCCGTGTCCCCGCATGGCATAAGTCAGTACGGCATCTATAACCAAAGGTTCTATTTTCCATTTCCACCAATCCCCTTTTTTTCTTCCAACCAGATAAGGAGAATCTTTTCTTTTAATCATCAGACCTTCACTTCTCATTTCGCGTGAGCGCAGCCTTTCTTCTGTTAATTCTTCCCAGGTAGAAAATTTTACCCTTTCTGAAAGTTGCAGCGGAATATTGCTGTGTTTTATATCATCATATAATTTTTCTAATAATATACGACGTTCTTCAAAAGGCAGATTTCTGATGTCCTGACCTTGCCATTCTAATAAATCATACGCTTTTATAATTACAGGAGATTTTTTTAAGATGGCAGGCGAAACTGTTTTTCGTCCAATTCTGGTCTGAAGATCATTAAAAGTACCTATTTCATTGTCTATAAAAGGAAGAATTTCTCCGTCTATAACTGTTCCGTCGGGAATAACTCCCAGGAAAGAACCAAATTCGGGGTATTTATCCGTAACGAGTTCTTCTCCCCTGCTCCAGATATAAATTTCATTGTCGCGTATAATCGTCTGAGAACGAATTCCGTCCCATTTATGTTCTGCGCTCCAGTCTTCGGCATTTCCAAGATTTGAAGGTTCTCCCTCAATTGGATATGCCAAATAAAACGGATAGGGTTTGGATAAATAGTCGCTGCTTTTTTCATCCAGTATTAATTCCTGAAACGTAATGGTATTAGGGTTCCAGTCGCCCATTAATTTATAAGCCAAAGCGTCTTCATCAATATTTTCGGCTTTAGAAAGTGCTCTGGTCATTAACTTTTGACTTACCCCAATCCTGAGGCTTCCGGTAATTAATTTAGTAAAAATAAACCGCTCGTAATAATTCAGTGCCAGCCAATTGGTTTGCAAATATTCTTTTTTTTCGAAATCGGTTTTCTTCTTTAATGCAATTATTTCCTGCAAAAACTCCGTCAGGCTTCGGTCAGAATGCTCCTTTGTTGTTGGAATAACCAAAGCAATGGTTTCGGCCAAATCACCTACAATATGATAACTTTCTTCAAAAAGCCATAGCGGAATACCTGCCAGCTCATTTGCCCACAAACGCAGTAATGTGGTATTGACAGGTCTTGGCGGCCGCCGATGCGAAAGAATTGCTATAGTCCATACTTTATCTTCGTCGCTTGCATTTCTAAAATAATTAGTGAGGGCATCGACTTTTACCGAGGTTTTATTAGAACTGTCCAGTGTTTTTATAAGTTCGGCAAAGTTTTTCATTTTTGAATTGTTAAGAGTTATTTATCTGAAAGTTTAATGGAGTTCGTTGAATATGTTATTCAGCTTCTGTCCCTTCTTCAGCATCTTTTTTACTATCCATTTCTCCTGATTCCCCTTCATATTGTGTGTGAGCGGTTCTGGCGTCATAACCCAATTCCTGTAAGTATTTTGAGAAAATGTCAGAATATCCGTGTGTACAGATTATTTTTTCGGCTCCGGTTGCTTTTATGCTTTCCAGTAAACCAGTCCAGTCGCAATGATCGCTTAAAACAAAACCGCGATCTACAGCACGACGTCTTCTGGCTCCGCGAAAAGCCATCCAGCCGCTTGCCGACCCTGTAACAAAAGGTGTCATTCTTCTTATCCATGTACTTCCGTGTGCGCTGGGCGGCGCAAGAACAATGTTTCCGAGCAGATCTTCTTTTTTTGTTAGTGTTGTTACTCGTGTTGTTGGCGGAAAATCAACTAAAGGCCGTAATACCTGTGTCATATTTTCTATTGCCCCGTGTGTGTAAATCTTTCCGATATCGGTATCCAAATATTTTAATAATCGTTGTGCTTTTCCCAGTGAATAACCAAAAAGTATGGATGTTTTTCCTTCTGCGCGATTTTCTGCCCACCAGTTATTAATGTCTGTGATAACTTCTGACTGTGGGAGCCATTTAAAAGCAGGCAATCCAAAAGTACATTCGGTTATAAAAGCATGGCATTTTACCACTTCGTACGGAACAGAAATTCCATCGTCCTCAGTTTTGTAATCTCCTGTAAAGACCCATATTTCGCCTTTATACTCGACTCTGATTTGTGCTGAACCTATAATATGTCCGGCAGGATGAAGTGAGAATTTGACCCCGTTGATTGTAAATGTTTCGTTCCAGTCTTTGCCGGTAACATTGATATCACCAAGACGGTGCTTAATGATTGGAACATTTGTATGATGGGTTATGTAGTTTTGGTGCCCCCAGCGTGCATGGTCTGAATGCCCGTGCGTAATAATCGCGTTGGTAACCGGACGCCAGGGATCAAGGTAAACATCTGCCTGTTGGCAATATATTCCTTTGTCGTTGAATGCTAATAACGGTGAGGTCATATATCTGATTTAAGAACGATTGTAGTAAATCGCCATTTTTATGAAGATTAAATTTAGTTCAGATACGCTAAAAATAATTACACGATTAAAAGCTGTTATTACAAAACTTCAATCAGAAAACTTATTGGCTAAAAAATAAATTTAAATCAGGAATAACAGGAAGGGATGGTTATAATTTTATAAGATTATACGCCTTAAAATATAAAATATGGAAAAACTGATAAACTAATTTTATACAAATTTAAAAATAAATGTCATGATACAATTGATACCAAATACGCCAAATAACATTGCTGCATTTCGTGCCACCGGAGAAGTTACTAAAGAAAATTATCAAAATGTAGTGCTTCCTGAAATTGAGCGTTTGCTAAAACAGATTAACCATATTAATTTTCTTTTGGTTCTGGATACTGAATTAGAAAACTTTACAACAGGAGCATGGGTTCAGGATGCACTGCTCGGCCTGAAAAATCTGGCTAAGTGGAACAGGGCTGCCGTTGTTACAGATTCTGATACCATTATTTCTTTTACGAACGGATTTAGCTATATCGTTCCTGGAGAATTTAAAGGTTTCAAAAAATCTGAATATGACGAAGCCATTACATGGGTTTCTGAAGAAGCACTTTAAGGTTAATTTTGAAAGTCTATTTTGAAAGTTAATTTTAAGCTTAATTTAAAATTTAATAAGGTACATAAATATTAAAGGTCACGCCTTTCATAGGTTCACCCATAGCATCGACATAACCATTGTGATTGTCAACTATTTTTTTGACAATCGCAAGTCCGATGCCGGTACCTTCGTATAAATCCCTGCCATGTAGTTTTTGAAATACCCCAAAGATTTTTTCATTGTGTTGCGGTTCAAATCCGATTCCGTTATCGCCAAAACTTATGTGGCAATAATTGACTTCTTTAGATAATTTTTCTATCTGAATATCGGCACCACTTACCAAACGGCTTTTTATGGTAACTTTTAATGGCAAGTCGGGCTGTGAAAATTTAATGGCATTATGAATTAAATTCTCCATGAGCTGTACAAACTGAAAGGGAATAATTTTGGCTTTGTCATGAAAATCTGTGATAATTACTGCATTTTTTTCCAATAGGTTTTCACGCAAAGCTTCCTTGACATCGTCTATAATTGAATTTAAGTCTACACTTTCAAACTTTCTGTCCAGAAGGGTTGCTCTTGAAAAAGTCAGAAGACTATTTATCAATTCACGCATTCTGTTGGTTGCGTAAAGAATCCTGTCAAACTTTAATTTACCATTTTCAGATAAATTCGGATATTCATTAGAAAGTATCAGATTGGTAAATGTCTGTATTTTTCTAAGCGGTTCCTGAAGATCATGACTTGAGATGTAGGTGAAAGCATCGAGCTCCATGTTCTTTTTTCTCAGTTCTTCTGCATGTTTTTCTATAGCAGCATTTTGTACGGCAAGTTCTTTATTTGCTTTTAAAATAATCTCATTCAACGCGTTTGTCTCTTCTTCTTTTTTCTGTAATTCCTGGTTTTTCCTGAACAACTCGGTAAACACCATTACTTTGGCCTGTAATATCTCAGGAGACAAGGGTTTAATCATATAATCAACTGCACCAGACTGATAGCCTTTAAATATATATTCTGTTGTGTTCATATTTGCCGTAAGGAAAATAATAGGAACATGTTTGAGCTTATCACTCTGACGGATTAGTTCAGCTGTCTCGAAACCATCCATCAATGGCATCTGAACATCCATAAGTATAATGGCAAAATCCTGGTTTTTAAGAAGAATCCGCAAGGCATCCTTTCCGGATGTTGCTTCAACAAACTGATAACCACGATCAGCCAGGACGACTTGCAAAGAAAGTAGGTTTTCTTTTTTGTCATCTACCAGCAAGATTTTAATTGCGTTGTCTCCCATTACATTTAAATTGAATAAAATTATTATTTAAGCCATACACGCATGAGCGAAGACAATTGCTCTACGTTAACGGGTTTTGTCATATAATCTGAGGCCCCTGATTCTATACAACGCTGCCTGTCGCCTTTCATAGCTTTTGCTGTTACTGCAATGATAGTTAAATCTTTGTGTTTTTCATCTTTTCTAATGCGTTTCATTGTTTCATATCCGTCCATTTCAGGCATCATAATATCCATAAGGACAATATCAATTGTTTTGTTTTCATTCAGGATATCAATAGCTTCCTGACCGCTTTCTGCACTGATAACATCCAGGCCATAACGCTCTAAGGCTGTTGTCAGGGCAAAAAGATTACGGACATCATCATCGACCAGTAATACTTTTTTACCCGGAAGAACGTCTTCTTTTAAATAAAACGATTCTATAGTCTCTCTCATTGCGTCAGGTAATTCTTTGTGTACACGATGCATAAACAAAGCGGTCTGATCAATAAGTTCATCAATAGAATTGGCGCTTTTGGTAATAATACTGTGCGCAAATCTGTTTAGTTTTGTTTTTTGCTTTTTGGTCACGTCACCGGCAGAATGTATAATAATTGCTGTTTCCTGCCCAGCAAGATTATTTTCAAGATCGGTTATAATATCAAGACCATCTGCATCCGGTAATTTTAAATCTAAAATAATACAATCAAATGAATGATCGCGAATCAGGGCAACAGCTTCTGTCGCTGATCTGGCACTGTAAACAAAAATATCATCTCCGTCTACGGCATTTAATATTCTGTCCAGTTCTGCCTGATTATCATCTACAACAAGCAGATTTTTTGTTTTTTTATTTTTAAAATCATGAATATCATTAAACAAATACGTCAGCGAATCGTTTTTTACCGGTTTAAGGAAAAAGTTTCTTGCTCCGCGCTTAAGTCCTTTATTTCTTTCATCTTCTCCGGAAATAATATAAACAGGAATATGACGCAGGTTAAAGTCTGTTTTTAATCTGTCCAGAATTTTCCATCCGCTTGTATCGGGCATATTCAGGTCCATCGTTATAGCGTGCGGATTAAACTGATTTATAAAATCAATGACATCATTTCCTTTTGTGGTCACGATAGCCTTAATGCCATTAATATGAGCCTGTTCGAGCATGATTTTTGCAAAAGTCAGATTATCTTCAGCAATTAACAATACCTTGTCGTCCGGCTTAATATCGGTTCTGTCATCGCCAACCTCATCGACAAAGAACAAATCTATATCAGACCTGTTGAATTTTTCGGAAGGTAATGATTTTATTTTTCCTTTTACATCGGTTTCTTCATTTACAGTAATATTTTCTATTTCAGAAAGATGAACATATTTCAGCGGGAGGAACAATGTAAATTTACTTCCTACATTTGTCTCACTTTCAAGCTCAATGCTTCCTCCCAATAAATCAGAAAGTCCGCGGCTGATGGATAATCCTAGTCCTGTACCTCCATACTTACGGCTGGTAGAACCTTCTGCCTGTTGGAAAGCTTCGAAAATAATGTTTTGTTTTTCTTTGGAAATACCAATACCTGAATCTGAAATTTCAAAAGCTACTACGGCTTCTGCTGTGTCAAGGCTTGCATTTGCGGTTTTCCAGTTATTATTTGCTTTGTATATTTTAAGCTGAACTTCTCCTTTCTCAGTAAATTTGAAGGAATTTGATAACAGGTTTTTTAAAATCTGATTTAACCTTTGTGAATCGGTTTCTATTTGTTCCGGAAGTTCTTCATCCATGCTAATCGTAAATCGAAGATGCTTGGCCTCAGAAATTGGATTAAAAGTAGATTCTACAAATCGGCTGATTTCTGCAAAACTAATCGGATTGTAATCTACCGAAATATAACCTGACTCAATTTTAGATAAATCCAGAATGTCATTAATTAACTGAATAAGGTCATCTCCGCATGAGTTGATTGTTTTGGCAAACTGAATTTGTTTTTCAGATAAATTTCCGTCACGGTTCGCAATTAATTCATTTGCCAAAATCTGCAAACTGTTTAGCGGCGTTCTTAATTCGTGTGACATATTTGCCAGGAACTCTGATTTGTATTTGGATGTTAGAGTTAACTGGTCTGCTTTTTCTTCCAAGGCTTTTCTCGCTACCTCAACCTCTTGGTTTTTCAACTCTACCTCTTCTTTTTGGTTGGCCAGAAGGAATGCTTTTTCTTCCAGTTCTTCGTTGGTATTTTTCAATACTTCCTGCTGGCTTTTCAGCTCTCCTGCCAAAGATTGGGATTGTACCAAAAGTTCTTCTGTTCTTGAATTCGATTCAATTGTATTTAATACGATTCCAATACTTTCTGTCAACCCTTCAAGGAAATCTAAGTGTGTCTGACTGAATGTATCAAGTGATGCCAGCTCAATAACCGCTTTAAGTTTTCCTTCAAACAAAACCGGAAGAATAATTACGTCCTGAGGTTTTGCATCTCCCAATCCTGAGTTGATTCTGATATAATCTTTTGGAACATTACTCAAAATTATTCTTTCTTTTTCAATCGCTACCTGACCGATAAGTCCTTCTCCCATTGCATATTGCGTTGGGGAATTTTTTCTTTTTATATAAGCGTAAGAAGCAATCAGATTCAGTTTAGAATCCATGAAATCTTCATCTTCCTGTAAAATATAAAACAATCCGTGCTGTGCTGTTACAACCGTTGCCAGCTCCGAAAGGATTTTTTTGGTAACCGAATTCAATTCTTTCTGCCCCTGAAGCATTTGTGTAAACTTCGCTAAATTCGATTTCAGCCAGTCTTGTTCCTGATTACGTAAAGTTGTTGCTTTCAGGTTCGAAATCATCTGGTTAATAGTATCTTTTAAGGCTTCTACCTCACCTTTTGCTTCAACACCAATTGTTCGTGTTAAATCTCCTTGTGTTACCGCAGACGCTACCTCAGAAATCGCACGTACCTGAGTCGTTAAGTTTGCCGCAAGCTGGTTTACGTTTTCTGTTAAGTTTTTCCACGTTCCCGAAGCTCCCGGTACATTTGCCTGGCCTCCCAGTTTTCCTTCTGCTCCTACCTCACGTGCCACGGTTGTTACCTGATCAGAGAAGGTTGCCAGTGTATCAATCATTTCGTTGATTGTATCTGTCAATTGTGCTACCTCTCCTTTGGCATCAATAGATAGTTTTTGTTTTAAGTTTCCTTTTGCTACTGAAGTTACAACTTTTGCGATTCCACGTACTTGCGACGTTAAATTCGAAGCCATTAAGTTAACCGAATCTGTTAAATCTTTCCATGTTCCTGCAACCCCTTTTACTTCCGATTGTCCTCCCAGTTTTCCCTCTGTACCAACCTCACGCGCCACACGGGTTACCTCAGATGCAAACGAGTTCAGCTGTTCTACCATCGTGTTAAAAGTGTTTTTCAGATCCAGAATTTCCCCTTTTACGTCTACCGTAATCGGTTTTGAAAGGTCACCATTTGCTACGGCTTTTGTAACCTCAGCAATATTACGCACCTGATCCGTTAGGTTCGATGCCATCTGGTTCACCGAATCTGTTAAATCTTTCCAGGTTCCGGCAACTCCCGGTACGAATGCTTGTCCGCCCAGTTTACCGTCGGTACCAACCTCACGCGCCACACGGGTTACCTCTGATGCGAAGGCACGAAGCTGATCCACCATTGTATTTACCGTCTCTTTTAATTGAAGGATTTCTCCACGAACGTCGGCAGTAATCTTCTTGGACATATCCCCGTTTGCTACCGCAATGGTTACCTCTGCAATATTACGTACCTGTGTCGTTAAGTTACCCGCCATCTGGTTAACCGAATCTGTTAAATCTTTCCACGTTCCGGCAACACCCGGCACATTTGCCTGTCCTCCCAGTTTTCCTTCGGTTCCTACCTCACGGGCCACACGCGTAACCTCAGATGCAAACTCCCTTAACTGATCCACCATCGTGTTCAAGGTTTCCTTTAACTGAAGAATCTCACCACGCACGTCTACAGTAATTTTTCGGGACATATCTCCATTTGCCACGGCAATCGCCACATCGGCAATATTACGTACCTGAGCGGTCAGGTTACCCGCCATCTGGTTCACCGAATCTGTTAAATCTTTCCAGGTTCCGGCAACTCCCGGTACATTTGCCTGACCTCCCAGTTTTCCTTCGGTTCCTACCTCTCTTGACACACGGGTTACCTCCGAAGCAAAGCCTCGAAGCTGATCCACCATGGTATTAATTGTGTTTTTAAGTTCAAGGATTTCTCCTTTTACGTCTACTGTAATTTGTAATGATAAATCTCCTTTTGCTACCGCTGTTGTTACCTCGGCAATATTACGTACCTGACCAGTAAGATTCGATGCCATCTGGTTTACCGAATCGGTCAAATCTTTCCATGTTCCACCAACACCTTCAACCTGCGCCTGTCCTCCCAGTTTTCCTTCGGTTCCTACCTCACGTGCCACACGGGTTACCTCTGATGCAAACGAGTTCAGCTGCCCCACCATGGTATTAATCGTATTTTTAAGCTCAAGGATCTCTCCTTTTGTGTCTACGGTAATCTGACGTGATAAATCTCCTTTTGCTACCGCTGTGGTTACCTCGGCAATATTACGTACCTGACCGGTTAAGTTCGATGCCATTTGGTTAACGGAATCTGTTAAATCTTTCCAGGTTCCTCCGACTCCTTTTACTTTTGCCTGACCTCCCAGTTTTCCTTCCGTTCCTACCTCAAGTGCCACACGTGTAACCTCTGATGAAAATGAGTTCAGCTGATCCACCATCGTATTGATGGTTTTCTTCAGCTCCAGGATTTCTCCTTCGGCTACAGCCGTAATCTTTTTCGATAAATCTCCATTGGCCACGGCGGTTGTTACCTCGGCAATATTACGTACCTGACCGGTTAGGTTCGATGCCATCTGATTCACCGAATCGGTTAAATCTTTCCAGGTTCCCCCAACTCCTTTTACTTTTGCCTGACCTCCCAGTTTTCCTTCTGAACCTACCTCACGTGCCACACGGGTTACCTCGGCACCAAAGGAGTTCAGCTGATCCACCATGGTATTAATCGTATTTTTTAGCTCCAGGATTTCTCCCGCAACGTTTACTGTAATTTTTTTAGATAAATCTCCTTTTGCTACCGCGGTTGTTACCTCGGCAATATTACGTACCTGACCTGTCAAGTTGGATGCCATCTGGTTTACCGAGTCGGTCAAATCTTTCCAAACCCCACCAACTCCTCTTACTTTGGCCTGACCTCCCAGTTTTCCTTCAGAACCTACCTCTACGGCCACACGGGTTACCTCAGAAGAAAACGAGTTCAGCTGATCCACCATGGTATTGATGGTGTTTTTTAATTCTAAGATTTCTCCTTTTACGTCTACGGTAATCTTTTTAGACAAATCCCCTTTTGCTACCGCGGTTGTTACATCGGCAATATTACGCACCTGCCCCGTTAAGTTGGATGCCATTTGGTTAACGGAATCTGTTAAATCTTTCCAGGTTCCCCCAACTCCTTTTACCTGTGCCTGACCTCCCAGTTTTCCTTCTGTTCCTACCTCTCTTGCTACACGGGTTACCTCAGATGAAAATGAGTTCAGCTGATCCACCATGGTATTGATGGTATTTTTTAGCTCAAGGATTTCTCCTTTTACGTCTACGGTAATTTTTTTAGAAAGGTCACCTTTTGCTACCGCTGTTGTTACATCGGCAATATTACGTACCTGACCTGTTAAGTTAGATGCCATTTTATTTACCGAGTCTGTCAAGTCTTTCCAAACTCCACCAACTCCTCTTACTTTTGCCTGACCTCCCAGCTTACCTTCTGTACCTACCTCACGTGCCACACGTGTTACCTCCATTGAGAAAAGGTTCAGCTGTTTTACCATTCCGTTTACCTCTTTGGCAATCCTTAAGAATTCTCCCTGAAGCGGGTTTCCTTCAATAGAAAGCGGCATTTCCTGAGATAAATTTCCTTTTGCTACCGAGGTGATTACGTGTGCAATCTCAATTGTTGGATGCACAAGATCTGATATCAGTGTATTTACCGAATCAACACAGGAACTCCATGAGCCTCTTGCTCCGTCCAGTGCAACACGGTTGGTTAATTTTCCTTGTTTACCGATGCTCTTACCAACTTTCTGAAACTCAAAAACCATACGTTCGTTAAGATCGATAATTTCGTTTAAAGTGTCGCAAATGGATCTTTTTGTACCATTTTGATCGGTTGGAAAACGCTGTGTAAAATTTCCGTTTTTTACTTTCAACAGAATTTTCAAAAATTCTGCATCTGTCAAAATCGATTCTTCTTCCTCTTCTTCTTTCTTCCTTTTTGTTTTCGGAAGCTTTTCTCCAGCTACAACCGGAAGCACGATAACTGCGTCCTGATTCTCTTCGGCTTTATTTTTTTTAACTTTTTTCATTTCTCAACTCTTTATCGAATGTTTAAAAAATCTGACACTTTTACAACTGCTTAAATTTGGTCAAGCAAAACCGGTATATTTTAATTACTTGCGTCAAGTAATATTTTTCTCAAATGAAATTGCACAAAGGCATCCATAGAATCTGATCTTTTTGTGTTTTCAGTATAGTTGAGGGGTTTTATAATGTAACCTGAAATCCCCAGTTTTTCTGCCTCCGACCGATCGTTAATTTCTGAAGAAGTCGTCATTATAAAAACTTTTAAATGTTTAAGCTGCTCATCTTCCCTGATTACTTTCAAAAATTCAATTCCGTTCATTCTGGGCATGTTAATATCCAACAGTACAACGTCTGGCCGTAAACCTACATTTGGGTCTCTTAAAAGTCTCAATGCCTCAATTCCGTTGTAAGCGGTGTGCAATTCATATTCACTTTCTATTTTCTTTAAAGATCTTTCTACACTTATTATATCGAGCTCGTCATCTTCAATAAGTAAAATTGTTGGTTTTTTCATAAACTTAATTATTTCTCCAGGTAAAGATAAACTCGGTACCTTTTCCTAATTCTGATTTAAGGGTAATATATTCCTGATGGTCATCAATTATTTTCTTTACAATCGCCAGTCCCACTCCTGTACTTTCTTCTTCATTTTGCTCCCGAAGCGTCTGAAATATTTCAAATATTTTCTGATGGTACTCGCGGGCGATTCCAATTCCATTATCTTTTACAGAGAATTCATGAAAATGCATAAAAGTCTGACAGCTTATCTGAATTAATCCGTGATCATGTGGCGTGTATTTCACCGCATTACTAATGAGATTTGTAAATACCTGCTCTAATTTAATTCTTTCTGTAAATAAATTGGGAAGAGTCCCTATTTCCAGCCTAAAATTTCTGGGAACAATAGAATCTGCAATTTCATGTACCATCGCATTTGTATCAATATATTCGGGAGAAGCTTTTACATTTAATCTTGCAAAATCAAGTAACCCATTGATAAGTGCTTCCATACGTTTTGTTTTCTGCGGAATAATTTTTAGATATCTTTTAAGTTCTGGTGACAATTCGTCTTCAAGATCTTCTTCTATCCAGCTGACCACATTATGAATACCGCGAATGGGTGCTTTAAGGTCATGAGAAACTACATACGCAAATTTATTAAGCTCGGCGTTTCTGTTTTTTAGTTCATGGATATTCTTGTCCAGCTTGCCCGACATCGTATTTAGAGAAGTTGCCAATGCTGTCAGTTCATCATTTCTTGTATCTTTTACTATTGTAAAATTTCCTTTTGAGATATTTTCGGCAAGTCGAACCATTGATGTAATCCTTTTGTTTGTTACATACATTATAAACATGGTGCTCAGCATACCAACAGTTATCGTCAGCATAAGGAATATTAGCGAATAAGTTCTTGCATATCGTAATGATTCCAGCAACATATCAGTATGATGTTTCCTCCTTTTATATTCTATTCTGTCAAATCTTGTAAATTTTTTGGCTATATCGTCGTTTATCTTTTTTCCAACGTATTTTTTCAATGAACTCTCAAAAAGGTTCATGTATGCATCGGGCCTTTCTTTACGGGATTTTATGATTTGCTCAGAATAACGCTGCCAGCTGTTATGCATTAAACTTATAGAGTCTAAAATTGAACGCTGTGTGTTATTACTGCCAATGCGGATTTTCTGGTCTTTTATTAAATCCGGTACTTTTTTAAGTCCTGCAAAATAAGAATCAAGAAATGTCTTATCATCGGTGAGCAGGTATCCTCTAAAGGCGCTTTGCATTTCGATGATTGTTTTGTGTGTCTTATTAGAGTTACGAATTATTTCTTCAGATTTCGCAAGAAACTGAGAATTGAGATATACCTTTTTTGACAGCCTGTAATTTGTATATGAATCTGCTACAGACAATAAAATTACCAGCGTAAATGCAACAAGAATTTGAGTCGATAATTTCATCTAAATAAAATTAAAAAGCATATCACAATCATAGGATTTTTGGTGTGGAATAAAAATAGTAAAAAAAATAAAATCTCAACTAATAATTTAAAGGGCAACAAAAGACAAACTTCTGTAGCTATAACCTTATAACATTTTTACTAATCTGCTATAGTGTATTTACTCAAAATGCTCTTTAAGTCATTAAAATTATTTGGTTTTGAAATAAAATCCTGAGCGCCATAATCTTTGGCTTCATTGATAATGTAGTCCAGTTGCGAAGTGGAAAAAATAATAACCGGAATTTCTTTTAATTTTTCCTGTTTTTTAATTTCTGTCAAAAACTCAATACCGGACATTATAGGCATATTTAAGTCAAGAAATATAACATCAGGTGTAATTTCGTATTTCATCAGCCTTCTAAGTGCTTCTACAGGGTCGTATATCGCAGTATATTGGGCAGAAGAAATCTCTTCCAGTGCTTCCATGAACAATTCACAGTCATCACAATCATCATCGATCTGTAGTATATTTTTATAAATCATAAGTCAATCTTAAGTTTTAAATATAAAATCAAAGGAAAGCAAAAGCTTAACGGGTTTACCTTGTTCAGGATATCCTCAAGATTCTTAATAATATTCTAATGAAAAAAACTGGATTTTGATGACTCTTAAACGCTAACAACGTTTCATCAACATATCAAATGTACTACTTTTTATTAGTTATTTTTCGTTGTTTCTTATTTATAATTGAAGCTTTTTATTATGCTTTTTAACAAATTTTATTTAAACTTTTTTCATTCAGGCATTAAAATTTTCACATATCAGAAACCTAAAACAACAGTAATATGGCAGACAAATTTATTATCCGAAATTCTGAACAATTTATATAATTTCATTTCAGATTTATATTATTCACACTATACAAAAAATGCCTGAATTGTAGTTTGACAACTATCATTTTTTAGTATGCTGATAATTATATAATTAGAAATATTAATTCTGTAAATAAAATCCTATTGATGATTTTAACTTTATCCTAAATCAGTTTTAGCCCAATCTCATTTTAATTTCAAAAAACAGACTTTATGGATATCTCTACTATTTTACAAATCTTAATAGTTTCAATTGCGGCAACTTCTGCCATGACATTCTTTAGCTATGCAGTGTCGGCTAGTTTTAGAGAACTATATAAAGAACCGGTTTTGCTGACTTTTTTGCTGGCACAATTAAAACTGGAATTGTCTGCCGGAACAAAGAAAATGCTGGCGTGGCTGATACACTATATTATTGGACTTTTATTCGTAATAGGATATCATTTATTATGGGTTAATAACATTTTGCCCTTAACTGTTTTAACAGCGCTTTTGCTAGGTGCAATCAGCGGTATAATCGGTATTTTAGGCTGGGTAATCATGTTTAAGATCGCCAGATACAAACCGGCTATTGATTTTAAAGGTTACTACATCCAGCTGTTTTTTGCACATGTTATATTTGGGTTGGTTGCCGCAGCGGCTTATTATCTTTCACTAACTGTTTTATTATTAACCAATACTTATGTCACTATCTAAATACAATCAGAAAAGAGATTTTAAACAAACTCAGGAACCAAAAGGTAAAATCGGAAAGTCGGCAAGTGAACTGATATTTGTGGTACAAAAACATGCAGCCTCACATTTGCATTATGATTTCAGACTTGAGGTAAATGGCGTTCTCAAAAGCTGGGCAGTTCCCAAAGGTCCTTCTATGAATCCTGATGATAAGCGTCTGGCGATGATGGTTGAAGATCATCCTTACAGTTACAAAGATTTTGAAGGCAGTATTCCAGAGGGAAATTACGGTGCAGGAAATGTAATTGTATGGGATAACGGAACTTATACTCCTGCAGAAGAAACCAAATCGGCAGAAAAAACATTACTGGAAGGCATAAAAAAAGGACGCTTGAGTTTTATCCTAAAAGGAGAAAAATTAAAAGGAGAATTTTCTCTGGTTCAGTTAAAAGGCAAACAGGAAAACGCCTGGCTGTTAATTAAGAAAAAAGACAAATATGCCAACGATACTGATATATTAAAAAAAAACAAATCGGTTTTGTCTAAAAGAACTCTCGAAGAGTTAGAAAAAAATACGCAAAAGATGGCAGAGGCGGACGAGAAAAAAACTGCTTCTGATAGTGAAGAAGATAAAGATGAAGAACATCATTCAGCTTCCGCTAAAAAGAAGCAGGCAAAAGTAGCTGCTGCGACAGAAAAAGCCGTTTTTCTAAAACCAATGCTGGCCAAAACGACCGATAAAGCTTTTGATGACGAAGCATGGGTGTTCGAAAATAAATATGACGGATACAGGACAATTGCTGTAATTAATCCAAATGAAGTTCAGTTGTTTAGCAGAAATGAGCTTCCGTTTAATACTTATTTTGCGCCTGTGGCCGAAGATTTAAGAAGAGTTGATCATGTTGTGGTTTTAGATGGCGAAATTGTTGTAGAAGACGATGAAGGAAAAGCCGATTTTCAATTGCTTCAGAATTACATTAAAACAAAAAAAGGCAATTTAAAATATTATGTATTTGATTTACTTAATCTTGACGGCAATAGTATAACAGAATTATCCTTATTGGAACGCAAAGAGTTACTCAAAATCCTTTTTAATAAATACCCTTTTACAAATGTGTTCTATTCGGAACATTATAATGAAAAAGGCATAGCGCAATTTGAACTGGCTATTAAAAACAAAAGCGAAGGCATTATAGCCAAAAAAGCCAGCAGCACTTACTTACCTGATAAACGAACCAATGACTGGTTAAAAATTAAAGTAAGCAATGTAGAAGAAGCAATTATTATTGGAGTTACGGAACCAAAAAATTCACGAAAATTCTTTGGCTCAATACTTCTTGGACAATATTATGGCAAAAGACTTCAGTTTATAGGAAAATGCGGTACCGGTTTTAACGACGAAACCTTAAAGGAATTGTACACCAAACTAAAACCTCTTTTCGTTCAAAAATCACCTTTGGCAGAAAAAGTAAACCTCAGGGATAAAATTCAATGGGTAAAACCAAAATTAATTTGTCAGGTAAAATTCTCTGAATGGACACAGGACAAACATCTCAGACATCCTGTTTTTCTGGGTCTGCGAATAGATAAAAAAGCGAGTGAAGTGTTTGTACCCTCAAATACGGTAACTCCTCAACAATCAAAAAAAGAAATTATGGAAACTACAACCTCAACCAAAGAAACCAAAAATGATTTTGATTTAAAAATTGGCAAAACTACTTTGCATCTTACCAATCAAAACAAAATCTATTTTCCTGATGATAATATTACAAAAGGTGAAATTGTTCAATATTATAATGAAGTTTCAGAATTAATTCTGCCTTATCTCAAAGACCGTCCGCAGTCTATGAATCGTTTTCCGAACGGAATCAATGGCCCGAGTTTTTACCAAAAAGATGTAGATGTTGATAAGATTCCGTCCTGGTTAAAAACCAAAAAAGTGTTTTCAGAATCAAATGATGAATATTTAGATTATCTGCTTTGCAATGATAAACAAACTTTGCTGTATATGGCAAATTTGGGATGCATTGATATAAACCCGTGGAATTCGACCATAAAACATATTGAAAATCCGGACTGGCTTGTGATTGATATTGATCCCGAAAAAGAGGATTTTAAAGAAGTGGTAAAAACGGCACTGACCGTAAAAGAAGTGATGGATGAGCTGGAAACTGAGTGTTACTGCAAAACATCGGGTGCAACCGGATTGCATGTATATATTCCGCTTGGTGCCCAATACGATTATGATACCATAAAAATCCTGGCCGAAATGATAGCTCATGAAGTACAGCAAAGACTTCCTGAAACTACCTCATTAGAGCGTACAATTAAGAAAAGAAACCACAAAATTTATATCGATTTTCTGCAAAACAGACGCGGACAAACTTTGGCAGCACCTTATTCTGTAAGACCAAAACCCGGCGCAACTGTTTCTACCCCGCTAAAATGGGAAGAAGTAAATGAAAAATTACATCCTTCACAATTTACTATCAAAAATGTCCTGAAACGTTTTGAAAAAACGGGTGATTTATGGCAGCCCGTTATTGGCAAAGGAGTAAATATTAAAAAGATTTTGCATAAACTCGAAAACCGAAAAGAAAGTTAAGACGATTTTTTCTTTTTCTCCAAACTGGCTTTTAGCATCTCCATTAAATCATCACTTTGTTTGTGAACGACTTTTAATTTAGGTGCTGAAGCTTTTTTGCCTTTTGCTTTATTTTTAATGATTTTCAAAAGCTTGTCTGTATATTCATCCTTAAACGCACTGATATCAAATTTTTCTGTAAGCTGTTCTATTAACTTTTCTGCCATATCCATTTCTTTTCCTTTTTTAGAAGCTTCAGGAAGTTTTATTTCTGATGTATCTCTGATTTCCTGCTCAAAACGAATTCGATTCAAAAGGATAAGGTTTTTATACGGTTTCAAAATAGCAAGACCTTCTTTGTTACGCATTACAAAGCTTGTTACCCCTACCTTTCCCGAAGCCTTAAGTGCATCTCTGAGCAAAGCATATGCTTTCATAGCGCCTTTGTCCGGCTCCAGATAATAAGGCTGTTCATAATAAATACTGTCTATTTCGTCTTCAGAAGCAAAACTTTGTATGTCAATGGTTTTTGTTTTATAAGCATCTGCTGCAGCAAAATCTTCTTCATCCAGAATTACATATTTATCGTCAATTCTATATCCTTTTACAATGTCTGAAAATGTGACTTCCTTACCTGTTTTTTCATTGACTCTTTTGAATTTGATATTAGCGTGATCCGATTTATCCAGCATATCCATATCAAGACTGCTTTCCTGTACGGCAGAATATATTTTTATCGGAATATTAATTAAACCAAAACTGATTGATCCTGTCCAAATTGATCTCATGATTTTACTGTTTTTATATGAATTAATAATTTAAAAGCCAGACACTTTTAGATTCTAATAAAATTAATTCATACTAAGCCTCATCCATTTATATGATTACAAACTGATTATTACAAAACTTCAACAGAAAGGAATAAAAAAAGGGGACTGACTAATCAATCCCCTTTTCTGATTTTAAAATCAAAATATTATTTAGCTACTTTTTTAAACCTCATCATAGGAACATCGCCCATTATTAAATTTAGTTTTCCATCTTTATCAATAGAGTAACTTGTTGTTTTCTTGATTTGCTGTAAAAATTGCTGTTCTCCTCCACCTTCACAAAACATCATTGTAGCTGGTCCCGGCTCTCCAAAAGTCAACGATTTTCCGGTTAGGGTAAATGGTGCGCTATATCCGTTGCAGCCACTATTACCATGTACGTTTTTTTCTTTTTCATCAAAAGTAATTTGTGGTTTTTTATCCGGATATAATCCTTCAAAAGCAATTCTTGGTCCCGAAATATAGTCCAGTTCCCAGGTAGTACCATAAATACCAGCGTCACTTTTAGAATCTTTAGTTGCCATACAGGAATTTAGTAATAACGTTGAAATAGAAAGAATAGCAATTATATACTTTTTCATAAATGTCTTTTTAATATTAATAAAATTAGTTTTCGAGATTAAAGTTACCAATTAACTTTGAAAAAGCATTTTTTAAATCATCATATTTAACATAAACTTCAAATAGCTAGTCCCATTTGTTAGTTGTCGAAACAGCATATTTTCCTGCACCTGTAAAAAATAATGCGACTGCCCCTAATATATAGAGCATTAGCAATTCGAGGGCATAACCTCCGTGGTCACTGATAGAAAAAATATCCTGAGCATGCGCAACAGCAATTGCCACGATACAGTTAACAGCAAAAACCAAAGAAGCAATTTTAGTACGCCAGCCCAATAAAATAGCCAACGGAGCCAAAACTTCACCAATATAAACTGCATAACCGATTACTCCCATATTTTCGGTTAAAAATGAAATTCCGTGCAGTATTTTTGCCACTCCATGAAAAAGCATTAAACCTCCAATGCTGATACGTAAAACTAGTAATCCAATGTCTGTGTTTTTTGAAATCATAATAATCTGTTTTTGGTTATTAATTAAAATTAGGTTTGTGATGCAACTAAAATACAATTTTTATTTTACGAATCAGTTTAAATTATCAGGAGCTATTTCCTGCTATCCGCTGTATCTTTTGTGGTTCCCGAAGCCTCGGGACTACCACAAAAGGATGCCGCTACTATCAGGGCTAGGGCACTCATTTTCATAAGAAGTTTAAGCTAAAACCTGCTTCACCTTAGCTTTCTTAGACTTTTTCTTCCCTTTATTCCACCAAATAATAAATCCGGTTATCGGCAGCGATGCACCGATCAAACTCACAATACTCCAGATTATTTTCCCGCCAGGACCAAAAAAAGCTCCGGTATGCAAATCATAATTACTGGCTTCATATACATCTGCAGCAGTATTATTTTTATAAAGTTTCGTTCTTAATAACTCGCCCGTTTTTCCATCAAAGAAAATAGTATTCTGATTTCTTGCCGTCGCCCATTTATTTGGATAAATCAATCTTAATCTAAGCTCTCCGGTTTTTCTAACAGAAAATGTTATTGAAGATGCTCCCGGGTATTTTGAGTCTGCGCTTTCATAAATACGATTATATCGCACCGGAATAGTTGTAGAATCAATCTTTGCAGTATTTACAGCCTCGTCACCTTTTTGCAGTTTTGATCCTGTTAGAAAACTGACTGCTTTTTTAGAGCCGTCAAATGCAAAATAAGTTCCAGAGAAAGCAATAAGGAGCAAAAATATCGAAGCATAAAATCCTAAAACCTGATGCAGATCGTAGTTGACTCTTTTAAAAGAACCACTCCATTTTATTTTAAGCGATTGTCTAACCAGCCTCATCTGGTTTGGAAACCATAATATAAGTCCCGTAATCAAAATAATCAGGAAAATAACAACCGACCAGCCCTGAATAAATTCACCTACATCTCCCAGCAATAAAGTACGGTGTATTTCCAGAACGGTATTGAGCCAGTCTGCACTTTTTTGGTTAACAAGATTTCCATTATAGGGATTAAAATAATAAGTCTTTTTCTTTTTATTTGAAATCTGAACCGTAGCGTTTGGTTCTTCCTTATTTATTTTTATTGCAGTTATCTTCTGCTTTGGTTCCTCATGTTGGTAACGTTCTATAATAGATTGCAAACCAACAAAAGGTTTGGCCTCTACAGGAACATGCAGATACTCTTTTTGTGTAAAATCACGAATTTCCTCTTCAAAAACATACAGAAATCCAGTTATACTAACTATAAAAACAATGAGGCCCGATGCTAAACCGAGCCACAAATGTATTTGCCTTATTGCTTTCTTAAATCCTTTGGTCATAATTTATAATAAAGTCCAAATGTAAATAATATCGACTAAATGACTAACCGAAAACATCTGGAAGTGTTAATTTTTTCCAACGCATTTCCCATTAAGTTAGATTTTAAAATGGTATGTTAAAAAAATAAACTTCAAAAAGCTTCATTTAAATTATGACAAACTTGTATTTGTCTCCTTATAAAATCCAATCATAACAGCACTTCACAGTTATTAATGCGCTCAATTCTGTAGTTAATATGAAAATAAAAAACACAACTTTTTATTTAAAATATTCTTTCAAAATTAATTGAAAGAATATTCCAACAAATAAAGAGTTAAAATCAGGTATAAATACTCGCCCTCAAAATCAAGTCTTTAGCTAATTTTGTTAAAGTAAAAGCTTACAAATAACCCTGTAGTACTGAAAGAAACTTCAAATCAGTACTATTCATTTGTAAATAATATCTGAAAAAGTACTAACAAAAAACCAAAACTATAATATTATGGATGAAATAATGGGAACCATTAAAATCTTTGCATTTGATTTTGCACCAAATAACTGGGCGCTTTGCAACGGCCAAACTGTGGCAATAGCGCAAAATACAGCACTATTTTCATTACTGGGTACAACATACGGCGGTAACGGCGTGAATACATTTGCCTTACCCGATCTTAGAGGGCGATCAATGATAGGTGCCGGTCAGTCAGGCGGTATGTCAATTAACTGGGGACAAGTTGGCGGTACTGAAAACGCTTCTTTGGACATAAATACTATGCCGATACACATTCATCCTATCACCAATGGAGCAGCAAGTGTAACAACTGTTATAAACGCAACCACAGGCGGAACAGTAACCAATGATTCTGATAATGGCACAAATGCATTTGCAAGCGGAAACAGTACAGCAAATATATATTCAGAACCAATTGCAACAAATTCAAGTGTTGGAGGTATAACCACTACAATTGGCGGTAATACTTCACCTATTGGTAACAATATGCCCTTTAGTATCAGAAACCCTTATCTGGCAATGAACCATTGTATATTGTTAAATGGTATTTATCCTTCCAGAAATTAACGAAACCAATAAAAAAATAAACTAACCGATAAATAAATAATTATGGAAGAATTTTTAGGAACAATAAAAGCATTTGGATTTAATTTTTCACCAAGAGGCTGGATGTTTTGTAACGGACAACTACTATCTATATCACAAAACAGTGCACTATTTGCCTTACTTGGAACTATATATGGTGGTGATGGTCAAAACACATTTGCATTACCAGACTTAAGAGGCCGTACTATTATACATCCTGGAACAGGGCCTGGACTATCTCCTATTGTTATAGGACAAACTGGCGGAACAGAAAACATTACTTTGACTCAAAATAATTTGCCTGCGCATACTCATGCTCTTGCTACGGGACAAGTAGCAGTTACTACAGTCATTAACGCACTAACTGGAGGTACTGTAACAAACGACTGTGATAATGGTACAAATTCATTTGCAAGCGGAGGAAACGCTGCAAATGCTTACAGCGAGCCGGTTACTCCGCCGACAACCAGTCAGATTGGTGGTGTAACTTCTACTATAAGCGGTACTACTTCTTCTGCCGGGGGATCTCAGCCTTTTAGCCTTAGAAATCCATATTTAGGGATCTATATGAGTATTTGTGTTGAAGGAATTTTTCCTTCCAGAAATTAATAAACCAAACTGACAGAGGTATTTTTTACCTCTGTCCTTAAATCAATTTTATGACCAACGACATTAAAATAGGCATCTTAATTCCAAAATCGCAACAATACCCAACTCTGGATAAAGAATTTATGAAAGGGTTAAAACTCAATAACCTTGATGTAAAAATCTTTGTAGAAAGTATTGGTATTGGTGCA
The DNA here is from genome assembly GCF_017833415.1 of Flavobacterium sp. 1355. GTDB lineage: Bacteria > Bacteroidota > Bacteroidia > Flavobacteriales > Flavobacteriaceae > Flavobacterium. The sequence continues at coordinate 197,644 of NZ_JAFICC010000003.1, forward strand.
GACGAAAAAATGATCATTGAAAAAATTCAGAAATTGAACTTTCAGGAAGACGTATCTATTATTATTGGCCTTTTTGGTCATAATAACATGAAACACGTTTATGAATATGCATCAAAAAATGACATTTTATTAATAGCATCAGATCTTGGAGCCACTATGCCCTATGGCGCATTAACGTATAAAGGCGTTTATATTAATTCATTGGCATTAACAGAATCCTGTTATCATTTAGGCAATTACCTGACGTCAAAAAATTATCAGAAAATTGCTTCTTCAACTTCTTATTATGATTCCGGTTACGGATTGTTATCGGCCATTGAACACTCTTTCAAGGAAAATATAAATTTTTCCGGACATTATATTACACCATTTATGCCCAGAGAAGATGAGGCTATACATATGGATCAGTCTATTACAGCTCAGGAACCTGATGCTGTTTTTGCATTCTATAGCGGATTATACGCCGAAGAAAATGCTGATTTTATTAATCAGAACAAAATCACCCAAAAGTATCCTTTTTATGTAACTCCTTTTTTTATCAATGAAAAAATTCTGGAACAATATAAAAATGCCCCACACGAGTTATATGTGGTAGGGTCATGGATTCAGAATAACAGTGAAAATCCTGATTTTGATAATGAATACCAAAAAGCATATTCAGAAAGTCCATCTGCATTTTCAATTTTAGGATATGAAAATGGCCTCATATTAAAAAACATTCTTTTGAATACTAAAAATGAGACACAGATTAATGCATTAATAAATGAGATCAATGAATTAAATATTTCGGGACCACGAGGAAAAATCCAATTTGACAAGGATACCAACCGAACAATATTTGATCATTATATATACAAATTAAATTTAGATTCCTCAAGTAATATAAGCTTTAGCAAAATAGAAACATTAGCAAATGACGGACATTTTATTAAAGCTATTACTTCATATAATGAAACTGTCAGACTAGGCGGCTGGCAAAATGCTTACTTATGTCATTAAACTAAAACGTATGTTATGAAAAAAAAATTACTCTTATTAATCATGCTTTTCTGCGCATTTTTTGTGCATCAAAACGCAAACTCCCAAGTCACCCTGGGTGCCGGAGATATAGCCTTTATAGGGTATAATACCAGTCCGCTGGATGGTTTCGCTTTTATTACCCTAAAAGCTATTCCGGCCGGAACTATCATTTATTTTACTGAACAGGGATGGAATGGAAACGCTGTTAATCCTACATGGGTAACAGGTAGTACTGAAACACATTTAGTATGGACAGTTCCTGCTTTGACCCCTGCTGGTACAATAGTTTCCTTAATGGAAACAGCAACCCCTGATCAATTTACAGTCACGGGAACTTCGGGGATTGCTCTTGCAGCTGGTTTTACAGGCTTTAACCTTGCTTCGGGCGACCAGATATTAGCCTATCAGTCAGCAACCGGAATTGGAGCCAAGCCAGTTACGCCTAATCTTCCAACTTTTATTGCTGGTGTACATGGTGAATATAATTCTGCTGATTATGATTCAGGAACCACATGGAGTCTTGCAGGTACAAGCGGCGGCCCGTCAAGTGCAGTGCCTTTAGGTTTAACCAATGCTGTAAATTGTATTTCATTATTTCCTGCTCCAGGCCCTGAAATAGCCAATAGCAAGTTAAAATCAACTGTAACACTTTCCGGAACTTCTGCACAGGTTTTGGCAACTATTAACAATCCCGCAAACTGGGATCATCAGGATAATGTGGCCGGAAATTATACCATAACTCCAATAAGCTACCCTACTCCTGCTGTAACTGCAGCTTCGCCTCCGACGGTTACCACAACAACCGCAACAAATGTAGGAGCTGTAAAAGCGACTATTGGTGGCAATGTGACTGCAGACGGCGGAGATGCAAGTATCACTAGCGGAATTGTTTGGGGAACTGCACCGGCACCGACAATTTTAAATAATGTTTTTCCTATTGGTAGTGGGACCGGAACTTTTTCTGGTACGGTTGGATTATTTCCTGCTTCAACACTTATTTATTATAGAGCGTATGCTACAAATTCTGGAGGAACCGGCTATGGTGCTGAGCTTACCTTTACAACTGGCGCAGCTTTAAGTACTTCATCAACACCTCAGACAAATGTATCCTGTAACGGAGGAGCGAATGGTACAGCAACTGTTGTTGCAACAGGAGGAAAAACTCCGTACACGTATTCATGGTCCCCTGCGGGTGGAACTAATGCCAGTGCAACTGGTTTAGTACAAGGAACCTATACTGTTACAATTACAGATGGGGAAGCAACACAAATCACAAGAAGTTTTACTATCACCCAGCCTTCGGCTATTAATCTTAGCACAGGAGGACAGAGTAATGTTTCTTGCTTTTCAGGATCAAATGGTACAGCAACTGTTGTTCCAACTGGCGGAACGCCGGGATACACTTATTCATGGGCACCATCGGGCGGAACCGGAGCAACTGCATCTGGTTTATCAATAGGTACATATACTGTTACGGTGACAGATGCTAATTCTTGTCAGGCGACGAGATCATTTACTATAACACAGCCAGTTGCAGCACTTAATGTAACTGCAGGATCTCAAACTAATGTTTCGTGTTTTTCAGGTTCAAACGGTACAGCAACTGTTAATCCAAGTGGAGGAACATTTCCTTATACCTATTCATGGTCTCCTTCGGGAGGAACAGCTGCATCGGCTACCGGTTTAACTGCAGGAACTTATACTGTTACGGTGACTGATGCTAATTCTTGTCAGGCAACAAAAACATTTACAATAACACAACCAACATCGGTTCTTCTTGCAAGTGCAGCTTCTCAAACTAATGTTTCCTGTAATGGAGGATCTAATGGTTCTGCTACAGTAGCTGTATCCGGAGGAACACCAACATATACCTATTCATGGGCTCCTTCAGGAGGAACAGCCGCAACAGCTTCTGGACTGACAGCAGGAACTTATACTGTTACGGTAACAGATGCAAATGGTTGTACCGCTACACAAGTTTTTACAATTACCCAACCAACCACTGCTGTTGTTGCTTCAGTTGGAGGGCAAACAAATGTTTCCTGCAATGGAGGATCAAACGGAACGGCTACAGTTAGTGCAACTGGCGGAGCTGGTTCCTATACCTATTCCTGGGCTCCATCGGGAGGAACTGCGGCAACTGCTACGGGATTGACAGCAGGAACTTATACGGTAACTGTAACCGATGCAAATTCTTGTACTGCAACACAAAGTTTTACTATTACCCAACCGGCTGCTCTTGTCGCTACTGCCGGAGCTCAAACAAATGTTTCCTGTAATGGAGGAACAAACGGATCGGCTACAGTAAGCGTCTCAGGCGGGGCATCTGGATATACCTATTCCTGGTCACCATCGGGCGGAACCGGAGCAACTGCATCTGGCCTTACCGCAGGAACTTATACGGTAACTGTAACCGATGCAAACTCGTGCACAGCAACACAAAGTTTTACTATTACCCAACCGGCTGCTGCACTTGCAGCATCAGCAGGATCACAAACAAATGTATCCTGTAATGGAGGATCAAACGGAACTGCAACAGTAAGCGTAACTGGCGGAACAGCCGGATATACGTATTCCTGGGCTCCGGCTGGAGGTACTGCTGCATCAGCTACTGGATTGACTGCTGGAACTTATACGGTAACTGTAACAGATACAAATGGTTGTACAGCTACACAAAGTTTTACAATAACTGAACCTGCTGCTCTTGTGGCTTCAGCTTCAGCACAAATAAATGTTTCTTGTAATGGTGGTACTAATGGCTCTGCTACAGTTAATGCAACTGGCGGAACTGGTTCATATACATACTCTTGGTCTCCTTCTGGAGGGACTGCGGCAACTGCTACAGGGTTAGCGGCCGGTACTTATACGGTTACAGTAACAGATGCTAACTCATGTACAGCAACACAAAGCTTTACAATAACTGAACCTGTTACTCTTGTGGCTTCACCTATATCACAAACTAACATAGCTTGTAACGGAGATGCTACCGGATCGGCTACAGTTACGGTTACCGGAGGAACTGGTTCATATACCTATTCCTGGTCTCCTTCGGGAGGAACCGGAGCAACTGCAAGTGGCCTTACAGCGGGAACTTATACCGTAACCGTAACAGACGCAAACGGATGTACTGCTACGCAAAGCTTTACAATAACTCAACCTGCTGCTCTTGTAGCTTCAGCTTCAGCACAGACAAATGTTTCCTGCAATGGAGGATCAAACGGATCGGCTACAGTAAGTGTAACTGGTGGAACACCCGGATATTCATATTCATGGGCGCCAGCAGGCGGAACTGCTAATACAGCAAATGGACTTTCTGCCGGAACTTACACGGCAACAATAACAGATGCAAATGGCTGTACTGCAACACAAAGTTTTACAATAACTCACCCTGCTGCTCTTGTAGCTTCAGCTTCAGCACAAACAAATGTTTCTTGTAATGGTGGAACTAATGGCTCTGCCACAGTAAGTGTCACTGGTGGAACTGGTGCATACACGTATGTATGGTCTCCATCTGGCGGAACTGCTAATACAGCAACGGGACTTTCTGCAGGAACTTACACGGTAACAATAACAGATGCAAATGGTTGTACTGTAACACAAATTTTTACAATAACTGAACCTGCTGTTCTTGCAGCTTTACCTGTATCACAAACTAACATAGCTTGTAACGGAGATGCTACCGGATCGGCTACAGTTACGGCTACCGGAGGAACTGGTTCATATAATTATTCCTGGTCACCAGCTGGCGGAACTGCTGATACAGCAAACGGGCTTACAGCGGGAATTTATACCGTAACCGTAACAGACGCAAACGGATGTACTGCTACGCAAAGTTTTACAATAACTCAACCTGCTGCTCTTCTAGCTTCAGCTTCAGCACAAACAAATGTTTCCTGCAATGGAGGAGCAAACGGATCGGCTACAGTAAGTGTAACTGGTGGAACACCCGGATATTCATATTCATGGTCTCCATCTGGAGGAACTGCTGATACAGCAGGTGGACTTTCTGCAGGAACTTACACAGCAACAATAACGGATGCAAATGGCTGTACTGCAACACAAAGTTTTACAATAACTCAACCTGCTGCTCTTGTAGCTTCAGCTTCGGCACAAACAAATGTTTCTTGTAATGGTGGTACTAATGGCTCTGCTACAGTAAGCGTTACTGGTGGAACTGGTGCATATACGTATGCATGGGCGCCAACAGGCGGAACTGCAGATACTGCAAACGGACTTACTGCCGGAACTTACACGGTTACGGTTACTGATGCTAATAGCTGTCAAACAACTCAAAGTTTTACAATAACTGAACCTGCTGCGCTTGTGGCTTCTGCAGGAGTACAAAATAATGTTTCTTGTAATGGAGGATCAAACGGATCGGCTACAGTAAATGCAACTGGCGGAACAGCCGGATATACATATTCATGGTCTCCATCTGGAGGAACTGCTGATACAGCAACTGGACTTACAGCGGGAACCTATACAGTAACAGTTACGGATGCAAACGGATGTGTTACAACACAAAGTTTTACAATCACTGAACCTGCAATACTTATAGCTTCTGCTTCAGCACAAACAAATGTTTCCTGCAATAGTGGATCAAACGGATCGGCTACAGTAACAGCTACAGGAGGAACTGGTTCATATACTTATTCCTGGTCACCAGCTGGCGGAACTGCTGATACTGCAAACGGACTTTCTGCCGGAACTTATACCGCAACAGTTACAGATGCAAATGGTTGTACTGCAACACAAAGTTTTACAATCACCGAGCCTACGGCAATTATTACTTCTGTAAGTACACAAACAAATGTTTCTTGTAATTCAGGAACAAATGGATCAGCTACAATTGCCGCAACTGGCGGAACACCTGGTTACACTTATTCATGGTCACCTTATGGCGGAACTGCTGATACAGCAACCGGGCTTTCGGCCGGGACTTATACTGTAACAATAACAGATGCTAATAGTTGTACTGCAACACAAAGCGTGGTAATTACAGAACCTACATTAATTACTACTTCAATAGCAACGCAAACAAATGTTTCTTGTAATGGAGGATCAAACGGATCGGCTACAGTAAGCGTCACTGGCGGAACTGGTGCATATACGTATGTATGGTCCCCATCTGGCGGAACTGCAGATACTGCAAACGGACTTTCTGCAGGAACTTATACGGTAACAGTAACAGATTCAAACGGATGTACTGCTACGCAAATCTTTACAATTTCAGAGCCTACAGTTCTTGTGGCTTCTGCAGGAGTACAAAATAATGTTTCTTGTAATGGAGGATCAAACGGATCGGCTACAGTAAATGCAACTGGCGGAACAGCCGGATATACATATTCATGGTCTCCATCTGGAGGAACTGCTGATACAGCAAGTAGCCTTACAGCGGGAACCTATATGGCAACAATAACTGATGCAAATGGCTGTACTGCAACACAAAGTTTTACAATAACCGAACCTGCAGCACTTATAGTTTCTGCTTCAGCACAAACAAATGTTTCCTGCAATAGTGGATCAAACGGATCGGCTACAGTAACAGCTACCGGCGGAACAGGTGCATATACTTATTCATGGTCTCCATCTGGAGGAACTGCTGATACAGCAACTGGACTTACAGCGGGAACTTATACAGCAACAGTTACAGATGCAAATGGTTGTACAGCAAGACAAAGTTTTACAATCACCGAGCCTACGGCAATTATTACTTCTGTAAGTGCACAAACAAATGTTTCTTGTTTTTCAGGAACAAATGGATCAGCTACAATTGCCGCAACTGGCGGAACACCTGGCTACACTTATTCATGGTCACCTTATGGCGGAACTGCTGATACTGCAACCGGGCTTTCGGCCGGGACTTATACTGTTACAGTAACAGATGCTAATGGTTGTACTGCAACACAAAGCGTTACAATTACAGAACCTTCAATAATTACAACTTCAATAGCAACGCAAACAAATGTTTCTTGTAATGGAGGATCAAACGGTTCTGCGACAATTACTGCAACAGGTGGAAGCGGTATTTATACCTACTCCTGGTCTCCATCCGGAGGAACCGGTAATACAGCAAACGGACTTACAGCGGGAACTTATACGGCAACAATAACAGATGAAAATGGTTGTACTGCAACACAAAACGTTACAATTACAGAACCTTTAGTACTTTCTGCTTCAATCGGTGGACAAACAGAAGTATCTTGTAATTCAGGATCAGATGGGTCTGCTACAGTAAGTGTAACAGGTGGAACTGGAGCTTATACTTACTCCTGGGCACCGTTTGGAGGAACTGCTGATACTGCAACTGGACTTGCTGCAGGAACTTATACAGTAACTATTACAGATTCAAACGGATGTGTTACAACACAAAGTTTTACAATCACTGAACCTACAGCACTTGTTGCATCTGCTTCAGCACAGACTGATATCACTTGTAACGGTGATGCTAACGGATCTGCAACAGTAGCTGCAACCGGTGGTACTGGTACATATACCTATTCATGGTCTCCATCTGGAGGAACTGCTGATACAGCAACCGGATTAGCTGCCGGGACTTATACCGCAACTGTTACAGATCAAAACGGTTGTTCTGCAACACAAACTTTTGTTATCAATCAGCCTGCTGCAATTATTGCTTCGGCTGCTGCACAAATAGATGTTACTTGTAATGGTGCTTCAAATGGCTCTGCAACAGTAACGGCAACAGGTGGTACTGGTGCTTATACTTATTTATGGTCTCCATCTGGTGGAACAACAAATACGGCAACGGGATTAGCTGCCGGAATTTATACAGCAACTGTTACAGATGCAAATGGATGTTCTGCAACGCAAAGTTTTACAATTTCACAACCTGCAGCACTTTCTGTTTCTGTAAATGTGCTGACAAATGTATCTTGTAACTCAGGATCAGATGCAGCTGCTACAGCAATTGTAACTGGTGGAACAGGTGCTTACACTTACTCATGGTCACCAGCCGGAGGAACTGCTGATACTGCAACCGGACTTTCTGCGGGAACATATACTGTTACGGTAACAGATGCAAATGGATGTACGGCAAATCAATCTTTTACAATTAATCAACCTACATCACTTGCTGCTACAGTTACTCAAACAAACGTAACCTGCTCTGGCGGAAATAACGGATCTGCAACTATTACCGTAACAGGTGGTTCAGGAAGTTATACTTATGCATGGTCTCCTTCAGGAGGAAATGCTGCTACAGCGACAGGGCTAACAGCCGGAATATACAATGTGACAGTAACAGATTCAAATGGATGTATATTAACAGAAATAATAACTATTACAACAACTCAGGACACTACTGCTCCGGTACCAACTGTTGCCAGCCTGCCGGTTATTAATGGCTATTGTTCTGTTTTATCAGCTGAAGTAGCCATTCCTACTGCAACTGATAGTTGTACGGGAACTATTAATGCAACTACATCTTCTCCATTAAATTTTACAGCTCAGGGAACTTATAGTATTACATGGAATTATAATGATGGAAATGGAAATACTTCAAGTCAAAATCAAACTGTTAATGTTCTTGCTTCTCCTTTGAGCGCAGTAACTTTCAGTGATGCTAATTTTACTTTTGATGGAAGTGTTCATACAATCCAGGTTGCTAATCTTCCGGTTGGAGCAAATGTTTCTTACACTACAACACCAGCCAGCGGAACATTAAATGGGGCAACAAATGCAGGTAGCTATACAATTACTGCCATAGTTAATCCGTCAGTGACAACACCAAATTGTTCGCCAATTACTTTGACAGCAAACCTTACAATTAATAAGGCAACTCAACAAATTACTTTTAATGCCATACCTGTAAAAGTTCTTGGCACAAATAATACGTTTGATTTAGATGCTGCTTCCAGTTCAGGATTGCCTATCCGTTACTCTTTCACATATACTTCTGTCCTTGCTCCGGCTACAGTTTCAGCTACAGGTCAGGTAAATATGCTAAGAACCGGACAAGGTATTGTAACTGCTCACCAGGACGGAGATAATAATTATCTGCCAGCTGCAAATGTTTCGCAGATTCTTACCATAATGAACAACAATGCTGATATTACAAAACTTACTATCGGCGGTGTCGTTTATAATAATCCTCCAAAACAAATTATTCACTTAATGTTATGCGGAGAAAACAGTATCAATATCACTTCCTTAAATGATACAAATGCTACTATTAGTCCATCTGCTAATTTTACGCTTCCATTACCAAAACCGGGAATTTACAATCAGACGATTACAGTAACTTCACAAGACGGATCGGTAGTAAACAAATATAATATTACCATTATAAAACCATTTAGTTTCTACGATATAGTTCGCCAGAAATTCAATAACGTCTTGCTGGTAAACAACAATCCGCAAACAAACGGAGGTTATGATTTTGTTGCTTACGAATGGTTCAAAAACGGTCAGTCAATGGGCACAGGGCAATATTATTCAGCCGGAAATACAGTAAACAGCATTTTGGACCCTACTGCCGATTATATGGTAAAATTAACCACCAGAGATGGAAAAGTACTTCAGACTTGTTCAGACAAAGTAGTATTGCAAAACACTCTTGAGGCCAAACTTTATCCTAATCCAATAGAATCGGGAAAAGTGGTTACTGTTGAAGCCGATTTCCCTGAAGAACAATTAAAAGATATGCAGATAAGCTTATACTCTGTTTCTGGTCAATTAATCAAAACATTGAAATCATCGACAGTAAAAACTGAAGTCCAGTTACCGGATAGCGCAGATGGCAATATGTATGTTGTCGTAATTGAAACAGCAGAATTCAAGAAATCGCTAAAAGTAATTGTAAAATAAAAAAATCTGCCAGCGTTGTCTTTGATTGCGCTGGCATAAAATAATTTTAAGATGAAAAAATATATAATAAACTATATAGCATCATTATCAATGATTACTATACTTTTAGGCTGTTTAAACAGTTATGGTCAGGATAAAAAACATGAATTTTCTGTTGCTGTTGGTGGTCCGTTTTCATACATTGATGCTGAAACAGCTGGCAAGATTGTCGAAGGAAACGGATTCAATGCCGGACTTCGTTATTCTTATTATCTAAACGAAGGCTTAAGTGTCGGAATTGGGGCAGAATACCAATCCTATAATTCTGATGTAGCATTTCAGGCACTATATGGCAGATACATGACCGTTGATGATGAAGGCGAAAATTTTCAATTTAGATACAGAGTGTCAAATTTAAGAGAAGAGCAAAAATTAGGATACATTAACATTCCTGTTCACATTCAGTTTGAAACTCCGGGCACAACAAAACTTTATCTGGCTGCAGGTGCCAAAGTTGGGTTTGCCATAAACGGCAGTTACGAATCCCGCATGCAAAACCTAACTACCAGCGGATATTATCCGCAGTATAATGTAGAATTATTTGCTCCGGCCTTTGCAGGTTTTGCCAGCACAAATGATGTAAGAAGCGGCAAACAGGATCTTGATACCGACGTTTCTTATTCTGCTACTATTGAAACCGGTGTAAAACAATTACTGGGAAACAAAAATTCTATTTACATTGGTCTTTATCTTGATTATGGACTGAACAATATTTATGATAATGAAAAGAAACCTTTAGTTCAGTATAATGCTGAAATCCCGGTACAGCTGCAGCAAAACAGTGTATTAGATTCACCATTCGCAAATAACGTAAGATTGGTTTCTTATGGACTTAAATTAAGATTTGCAATTCGTTAATTATTATTTTGGTTAAATTATTCTTAGATTCATTAAAACCAGTAAAGCAAATCTTTACTGGTTTTTTTTATACCAAATTCTGATCAAATATTTTAGATACAGATTATAACTTACTTATAGCATCTACAAAATAAGGCGAATCATTCCATCTGATTTTCCTGTAACTGAAATTTTCTTTTAAAGATTCCGGAAGACAGTTCCAAATTGCCTGATTCATTTTTTCTAATAATAATTTTTTCGAGAAAGTATCCGAAACCACAAAACTGATTTCACGGACTGGTTTTGGTTCTTTAAATGGTTTAAAAAGTTCTGTTTCTTTTTCATTTAAAATAGAAAGCTGCGGAATAATGGCAAACCCCAATTCGGCACGTACCAGATTTTTTAAAGTTTCTATAGAACTGATATCATAACTAAACTGTTCTTTTATTTTTCCTGTATTTTTTAATCCGCAGATATCCAGCAATTGTGCATTATAACAATATTCATTCTGAAGCAACAGTAACATTGGTTTGTCGCCGGGCTGAATTTCGTAAAAACGTTCCCCTGCCATCGGATGATCTTTATTAAGATACGCAACAAAAGGTTCCTGAAATATAGGATGTTCGATGAGGTTTTTGTTCCCGGTTGGTGTCGCCATAATCGCCACATCAATTGCACCAGTTTCTACGTCATGCATCAATTGACCCGTGTTGGCCTCCTTTATAATAAAATGGACTTTTGGTGTTGTTTCTTTCATTACTTTAATAAACAACGGAACCAAATAAGGAGATAAAGTCGAAATCACCCCAATTTTCAATTCGCCTTCCAAAGCATTTTTTTCATTCACAACAAAATCACGAATTTCATTTGTCTCCCGCAAAATCTTTTTAGCTCTGCTGATAATCTCTTTCCCAAGTTCGGTTGGCGTTAAAGGAACTTTATTCCGGTCAAAAATTTTAATTCCGATTTCTTCCTCAAGATTTTTTAACTGGATGGTTAATCCCGGTTGCGAAACCATACAAACCTCTGCAGCTCTTGCAAAATGGCGTTCTTCATCGAGAGCTACAATGTATTTTAATTGCTGAATTGTCATGATTATAAATTTATTTTATAAAGGTACAAAATTATTAATTTGATTAATAAATACATCCGGCATAAATTTGTCTCATCAAATCAGAACAATGATTTAAAAAATAATTAATCAACAATAATAAAATTTAGAAAACATGAAATTTACAAGAACAGCAATCGCAAATTGGAAAGGTACAGGAATGGAAGGAAACGGAAAAATCAGTACGCAAAGCACAACATTAGACAACGCACAATTATCTTTTAAAACAAGATTCGCAGAAGGTGTAGGAACAAACCCGGAAGAATTAATTGCAGCAGCGCACTCAGGCTGTTTTACCATGCAGCTAAGCTTTTTATTATCTGAAGCAGGTTTTGTACCAGAAGATTTAAACACAAAAGCAAAAGTAACTTTAGAAGACGGAACAATTACTTTGATCCAGTTAGAATTAGAAGGAAAAGTTCCGGGAATCTCAGAAGAACAATTTCAGGAACTGGCTCAGAAATCAAAAGCAATCTGCCCTATTTCAAAATTATTAAATACAGAAATCACTTTATCAATCGTATTAACAGCATAATTTCAACACAAATTAATTTTTAATTTTAAATTCAAATAAAATGAAAACAATCGCATTAAAAGAACAATTGAACCGCTATTTCATGTTCGCCGTATTATTTTTCTCTTTCTTCTTTTCAGCAGCAATTACTGCTCAGACTGCTCCCGTTATAAAAAATGTAGTGCTGGTTCATGGCGCTTTCGCAGACGGTTCCGGTTACAGAGGATTATATGATATTTTAACCAAAAAAGGATATCATGTAACTGTAGTTCAAAATCCACTTTCTTCTCTTGCAGATGACGTAAGAGTAACTAATTTAGCTTTGGACAAACAAGACGGACCAACCATTTTAGCCGGACATTCATGGGGAGGAACTGTAATCACAGAAGCCGGAAATCACCCAAAAGTAGCGGCATTGGTTTATATTGCTGCCATACAGCCAGATAACGGGGAAAACTCTGTACAATGGTTGCAAACTGCGCCTCCAGCTCCTGAAAATGGTGTTTTAGCTCCGGACGATAAAGGAATTGTTTATTACGATAAAGATAAATTTCACGCAGGATTTGCAGGCGACCTTCCAAAAGATCAAACCGATTTTATGTTTGCTTCACAAGGTGCATTTGTTGCCCAGGGTTTTGGAACACCAATTACAAAAGCAGCATGGAGAGATAAACCAGCTTACGGAATTGTTGCTACAGAAGACAAAAGCATCGAGCCAAGTGTACAACGCACTATGTACAAACGTTCTAACACAAAAATTACTGAAATAAAAGGAAGTCACGTAGTATTTATTTCTCAGCCAAAAGCAGTTGCTGAGGTAATTATTACAGCGTCAAAAGAAGTGGCTAAAAAATAATTTCTTAAAAAAGGTTAATTAAACTCCGGCAATCGTCGGAGTTTTTTTTATTTATGCCCGCAAAGTATTCTTGCCGCATCTTTGGCTAGTTTTACTGTATCGGCATTTCTTGTGACTTTACTTCTTATAATTGCACCTTCAAAAAGCATCATAATCTGAACTACCAGATCTTTGTAGTTTGGTATACTGGCTTTTTCTAAAGTAGTTTCTAATATTTTCTCAAGACCCGCCGTATAATTGTCGCAGCTTGTCTCAATCTCTTTCGCCTTATTAACATATTCGGTTTTGGCATTCATTACAAAACAGCCGTTTGCATGCCCTTCTGCTACTCTTTCTGCCAGAAAATCAAAAATACGCAAAACCTTTTCTACCGGATTTGCCTTTGGATCCTGATTGATATAAGCTAAAAGCAATTCACTCATAAACGATCTATAATGATCTATTGTAGCGAGAATTAAACCTTCCTTAGAACCAAAATGTTTGTATAAAGTTCGCTTAGAAATTCCGGTTCCCTCCATAACCGTATCTACACCGGTTGCATGAAAACCATTTTTATAAAATGTATCAAAAGCAAATTTTACCATTTCCTCCCGTTTTAGGGACTTCGCTGAGGGTTGTAATTTTTTTTCCATTTTTTTATTCATTTTATTTTGCAAATGTAAACAGTTCTGTATACATTTGCAAGTGTAAACAGATTAGTTTACATTTTGAATTAAATTTAAACCAATCAGAATAACAATTTAAAAACATAAAAAATCATGAAAACAAACAATGTATTAGGAACCGCGGTTGTAACAGGAGCATCATCAGGGTTAGGAAAAGTATTTGCAGAAAGACTGGCAAAACGAGGATACGATTTAAAACTGGTAGCACGTCGTGCAGACAAATTAAATGAACTTGCCGAAGTACTTCGCGCAAAATATGGTGTAACAGTTACCAATTACACAGCAGATTTAAGCAATACAACAGATTTAGAAAAAATAGCAGCTGATATTCAAGATGATCCAAATATCATTTTCTTAATCAACAACGCCGGAACTTCTACCCTTGCTCCTGTCTCCCAAACTTCTGTTGCAAAACAAAAAGAAATGATTGATGTTAATATTACCTCTCTCGTATTGTTGTCCAATGCTGTTTTGCCAGGGTTTATAAAACGCAACGAAGGAACTTTAATTAATATTGGTTCTGTCCTTGGGGCTTATACTTTGCCAATAAGCAGTGTTTACAGTGGTACAAAAGGTTTCGTCGTGCAATATACACGCGGTTTACAGGAAGAAGTAAAAGGAACTAACATCAAAGTACAGTTAGTAAATCCGTCTATTACCGCAACTGAAATCTGGGAAGTGGGCGGAGTTCCGCTATCTGCTTTGGATCAGGCTGCTATCATGACAACCGAAGATTGTGTTGATGCAGCACTTGCCGGATTAGATGCCGGAGAACTGGTTACTTTTCCGTCTGTTCACAATCAGCAATTAATTGATGTTTATGAAGATGCCCGTATTAAATTATTCACTGGCTCTCAAACCGGAAAACCTGCTGAACGCTATTTGCAAAACTAATCTGCTCTTTTTTTATATCTCCAAACCAGAAGTTTGTTGCTTCTGGTTTTTGTTTTTATATTTATTTTTAAATTAAAAAAAATAAATTATTTTTGTAAGATGAATAAGATAGTTGTAAATAAAAAATCTGTTATTGAATCTGTTGCCAAAATGGCTGAAGATAAAGCTATCGTGCGTTCCTACCTAAAAGGCAATATTCCTTTAGAATCATTAAAAGAAAAAGGAATTACTCTTGCCAAACCCCTATAATTACTCCTTCAACGATAGTACACAATCTTATCATTTTTTAACCAAAAATAATATAGATTATCGCGTTGCATTTATTGATGACCAAACTTTTAGCGCTGTCTCTGGTATCGAAATGCAAAATATCTATCAAATAATTATTGAAAAAGTTGAAGACAAAAGGGAAAAATTTGATAGTCAGGTTTCTTCAACAATTCAATCCATCGTTTTATCATTTTTTAAAAACTCACAAAATGCAATGATTTATATTTGTGATGACAAAGATGATAAAGGAAAAAAAAGATTTAATGCTTTTGAAAGATGGTATAAAAACTGCGAATCTAATGGATTCATAAATAAAATTAATAATGTTATCGTTTGTTATACAGAAGAAAAGCATTGGACATTATATACTTCGCTTTTGTATCATGAAGATAATTCTAATAAAGATACAATTGTAGAAGTTTATCATACATTGCAGGAAATATTAAACGATAAATAAGAATTTCTGAACCATCAAACAAAGCAAAAAGAACTTTTCAGCAAAGTAATTTGTTTCTGTTAAAGTGAAATTTGCAGACAGAAAATACTATATTCATATTAATTTGTAAAACAACATCATGAAAGTAATTATTACAGGCGCAACAGGAATGGTTGGTGAAGGTGTTTTATTGGAATGTCTTGACAATTATGCCGTAAAAAAGGTATTGATGATCAATAGAAAACCATCTGGAATTAAACATCCTAAACTGGAAGAACTGATCGTTTTGGATTTTATGCAATTAAGCCGGTATGCCGATGCACTGCAGGGATACGATGCTTGTTTCTATTGTGCAGGCGTGAGTTCTGTTGGTATGAATGAAATAAAATATACGTATGTAACTTACGATACCACTTTGGCGTTTGCAAGAGCATTGTCTGAAATAAACCAAAACATGGTTTTTAATTTCGTTACCGGAAGTCATACTGATACATCTGAAAACGGAAAAGTAATGTGGGCACGTGTAAAAGGAAAAACTGAAAATGATTTGATGAAACTTCCTTTTAGAGGGCAATATAACTTTCGTCCGGGGTTTATGAAACCTTTTAAGGGACAGCAAAATATCAAACCTTTTTTCAAAATTATAATTCCGCTTTTTCCGCTTTTGTTTCCCAAAAAATCATTGACTTTACAAGATGTCGGAAAAGCCATGATCAATACCGTAAAAGAAGGTTATCCAAAACAAATCTTAGAAATAGAAGATATAAAAATACTGGCAGACCTTTAACAAAGGCTCAAAAACAAAAGTTCTCAAAATTGGCTACAACAACCACAGAAATGGCTACATCCAACTTCTGAATCCGTCACATCTTTGCAGTGTAAATATTTAATCATTTAAAAATTAAAAAAATGGACACTAAAAAAGTATGGTTTGTAACCGGAGCATCAAAAGGATTAGGTTTAACTCTTGTAAAAGAATTATTGCATGAAGGTTATCAGGTTGCTGCAACTTCAAGAAATGCCAATGATCTTACTAATGAAATTGGTGAAAATGAAAATTTCCTGGCACTTGAAACCGATATTGTCAATGAAAAAAGTGTAGAAAACGCCATCTCATCTGCATTGCAAAAATTTGGTTCTATAGATGTAGTTGTAAACAATGCCGGATACGGACAATTGGGAACTCTGGAAGAGTTGAGCGATACAGAAGCACGTCAGAATTTTGATGCCAATGTATTTGGAACCTTAAATGTTATCAGAAGTGTAATGCCTCATTTTCGCAATAAAAAATCAGGACACATTATCAATATTTCTTCTATTGCAGGTTTTCTGGGCGCATTTCCGGGTTGGGGAATTTACAATGCAACCAAATTTGCTGTAGCAGGTTTAACGGAAGCACTTTCTGCAGAAGTAAAATCTATGGGAATCTCTGCAACTATTGTTTATCCGGGTTATTTTAAAACAAATTTCTTATTGAAAGGTTCTCTTAAACTTGCCGAAAATCCGATTCAGGATTACAAAGAAGCCAGAGAATTAGAAGTAATTCATGAAACTCAGATAATAGGAAATCAGCCTGGAAGCCCAGAAAAAGCAGCAACAGCTTTTATCAAACTGGCCGAAACCCAAAATCCGCCGCTTCACTTATTCTTAGGTTCTGATTCTTTTGGAATGGCGCAAAACAAAATTGAAATACTTCAAAATGAATTGAATACAAACAAAGAATGGAGTTTTTCTACTGATTTTGAAAAATAATAATTGCCCGATCAGCTTAAAGAAAAATAAAACTAAAAATAGGGTTGTAAAATTATAACCCTATTTTTATACTTTCAATTAATCATTTGAAAAGATAGTATTAAAATGAAAAACAACATTCACAGATTTAATTCGATTAGTGAATTTCACAAACTAAGCGGACTTCCAAAGCCGGAACACCCGCTGGTTAGTCTGGTTGATTACGGCAAAGTAGATTATCAGACGGATAATGATGAAATATCATGGGTTCAGAATTTTTATTCGGTTGGACTGAAACGAAACATAAACGGTAAATTCAAATACGGACAGCAACAATATGATTTTGACGAAGGTTTAATGTCATTTGTTTCACCGGGACAGCTTGTAAATATTAGTATTGACAGAACCGAAAAAATAAAACCAACAGGATTTCTGCTGTGTATTCATCCCGATTTTCTCTGGAATACGCCTTTGGCTAAAAAAATAAAGCAATATGACTTTTTTAGTTATGCTATAAATGAAGCATTGTTTATGTCTGAAAAAGAAGAAAATAGTATTGAAGGAATCATGCAGATCATCCAACAGGAATATCATTCTAACATTGACAAATTCAGCCAGAATATTATTATTGCTCAAATAGAATTATTGCTTAATTACTGCGAGAGATTTTACCAGCGTCAGTTTATCACCCGAAAAATTAGCAGTCATCAGATTCTGGACCGTTTAGAAGAAATCCTGACAAACTATTTTGAAAGCAATGATTTGCAAAACAAAGGATTACCAAATGTGCAGTATATTTCTAATGAGTTAAACGTATCGGCCACTTATTTGAGCAGCCTTCTAAAAGTACTGACCGGAAAAAGTACACAACATCACATACACGAAAAATTAATCGAAAAAGCAAAGGAAAAGCTTTCTACGACTTCTTTGACCGTAAGCGAGATTGCTTTTGATCTTGGTTTTGAACATTCGCAATCTTTTAGTAAATTATTCAAATCAAAAACTAAGGTTTCTCCTGTTGAGTTTAGACAGTCTTTTAATTAATTTAAAAAAGTAATTAAAATTGAAAGAAACCATACAGCAAAAAGTCGGAAAGAGAATTCAGGAAATAAGAATGGCAAAAAATATTTCTCAGCAAGAATTGGCATCAAAATGTAATTTTGAAAAAAGCAATATGTCGAGACTCGAAAAAGGAAATGCCAATGCAACACTTTCAACTCTTGAAAAAGTTTGTGATGCATTGCAAATAGATTATTTTGAATTATTCAAATTCTAGAATAACTTAACTAATTTTACTGCCTATACCAATTCTAAAAAAATGCAAGCCAAAGCCCTCTTAAAAGACCACGTATCAAAAATTGCATCACTGACAGATGAAGAATTTGATTATTTCTTTTCGCATTTTAAGCCGGAAACTTTTAAAAAAGGGCAAAGCATTATTAGTGAAGGACAGCTAGTTGACAAAGAATATTTTGTAATCGATGGCTGCCTGAAGGCTTTCTTTGTAAACGACGAAGTCAAAATGTACATCTTACAGTTTGCCATGCCAACCTGGTGGGCGTCTGATTATGCGGCACTTTACAACAATACAAAAGCCACTATAAATGTAGACTGCGTTTCGGATGCAGAGATACTTTCACTTTCTAATAGTGACCGCGAGAAAATCTGCAGTGAATTGCATCAGGCAGAACATTTCTTTAGATGGAGAACCAACAAAGGGTATGTAGCCGCTCAGAAAAGACTGCTTTCTTTTATGAACAACGACACCAAAACCAGATACGAAGAACTTCTTGCGCTCTACCCTGCACTTTACAATACTGTACCCAAACATTTAATCGCTGCTTATCTGGGCGTTTCCAGAGAAACGTTGAGCCGGTTATACAACTCTTCAAAATAGGCCTTTTACGAATGTGATCTACATCACGTAACCAATCTGTAATATCGCCATTCCTTTGTACTATAAATTAATAACAATTTAAAGTACAACAATATGGAAACTCAAAATTTTAAAATTGCAAATGCTCAAAGCAGCGTAAACTGGATCGGTAAAAAAGTAACTGGTTCACACAATGGAACAATCAATATCGAAGAAGGAAACTTCACTTTTACAAACGGTGATCTTACCGGAGGAAAAGTGGTAATCGATACTACTTCTATCGTAATCCTCGACGTGACAGATCCGGCAACTAATCAACAATTTGCAGGACATTTGGCTTCTGATGATTTCTTCTCAACAGATAAATTCAAAACAGCATTTTTAGACATTACTTCAGTGTCAAAACAATCTTCTGATAATTATTTTGTTGAAGGTAACCTGACTATCAAAGCCATCACTCATCCTATCGGTTTTAATTTGGCAGTAAATAAAAATAGCGATGACCTTAAAGCTTTTGGTAAAATCATTATCGATCGTACTAAATACGATATGAAATTCCGCTCTGGAAATTTCTTTACCAATCTTGGTGATACTTTGATTTATAACGAATTTGAATTGGACGTTGACCTTACCGCAAAACTTACTTAATTCTTAGAAATCATGCCATACGTAAAAATTGAGCTCACACGCGAAGGCGTTACCAGAGAGCAAAAACAGCAGCTTATTGCCGGAATAACCAATCTTATTACCGACGTATTAGACAAGGATCCCAATCTTACACATGTTGTGATTCAGGAAATAGAATTAGATGACTGGGGTTTTGCAGGCGAACAGGTTTCGGTACTGCGTGAAAAAGGAGTCACAGCTCAAAAAAAATAATTTAAAAGTAAAAGAAATGAAAACAATAATAATAACCGGTGCTTCTACCGGAATCGGAAAAGCAATTGCGGAACTATTTTTGGCAAAAGGCCATAATCTGATAATCAATTCAGCCAATGCAGCCAATCTTGAAAATACTTATAAAGAGCTAAATAATCCTGATAAAGTAGCAATGGTTGCTGGTGATATAAGTCTTATTGCAACCGGAAAAAAATTAGTCGAAACAGCTGTACAACGTTTTGGAGCTGTCGATGTTTTAATCAATAATGCAGGGATTTTTGAACCAAAATCATTTTTGGATGTAGAAGAAAAAGACCTTGATAAGTTTTTAAATATCAACTTAAAAGGTACTTTTTTTACCAGTCAGGCAGCCGTAAAACAAATGTTAAACCAGGGACAAGGATCGATAATTAATATCGGAACTGTATTGGTGGACCACGCAATTGATGGTTTCCCTGCAACTGCTCCTATTTCTAGCAAAGGCGGAATTCATGCCTTAACTAGACAGCTTGCCGCTGAATTCGGGAAAAACAATATTCGTGTCAATGCGATTGCTCCCGGAATTATCAGAAGTCCGCTGCAGGCAAAAACCGGAGTTAACAATGCCGATTCGCTAGCAGGTTTACACTTACTAAATCGTATTGGAGAAACCAGCGATGTAGCAGATTTGGCCCTATATCTTGCCGAGAGCAATTTTGTTACCGGAGAAATCATTAATTTAGATGGCGGACACGTTTCCGGTCACAGCATACTTTAATTTTTATAAATCTAAACCTGTCGGGTGTAAAAAAAAATTATTAATCACACCCGCCGGGTTCATTTAATTTCAAAATCATGGACAATTTTAGTACAAGTGCAGCCTTAATTACTGCTTTGATTATGAATTATTTTAATGGTGTTTACAATGGTGATACTGCATTGTTGGAAAAAGCTTTTCACCCAAAAGCGCTAATCGTTGGAGACATTAAGGGACTTCCCTATTTTAAAACCCGGGATCAATATCTTGAAGGCGTAAAAAATCGTAAGAGTCCTCACGAACTTGGAGAGAAATTCAAAATGGAAATCATATCTTTGGAAATCATCAATAATACGGCTGTAGCCAAAGTGAAAGTTCCGATATTTGAATATAACTATTACGATCAGCTAAGCCTTGCTATTGTTGATGGCAAATGGGTTATAGTAAACAAATTGCTAACACACGTAAATTAATAAGTGATGTGGAATTCAACTAAAATAACACAATTACTAGGCATAAAATATCCTATTCTGCAGGGCCCAATGGGCGTTGGTTATTCAACTGCCGCTTTACTGGCTTCGGTGAGCAATGCAGGCGGACTTGGAAGTTACGGTGCTTATACATTAACACCCGAAGAAATTCTGGAAGCTGACAAAAGTATCAAAGCGGCAACAAACAAACCCTATAACATTAATCTATGGGTAAATGATGTTGACAAAACGCTGGCTAATTTCCCTCAGGAGAAAATAGAGAAAATCAAACAAATCTATAAACCGTATTTTGACGAATTAGGGATTCCGTTACCGGATTTATCTTCTGATATTCCGTCGAAATTTGAAAAACAGGTGGAAGTTTTATTTGAAATAAAACCTGCTGTCTTCAGTTTTATATTCGGAATTCCATCTCAGGAAATTCTCAAAGAAAGCCGAAGATTAGGCATAAAAACAGTGGGAGGCGCAACAACTTTAGAAGAAGCACTTGCTCTTGAAGATGCACAAGTAGATGCGATTGTCGCGTCAGGTTTTGAAGCCGGAGGCCACAGGCCCTCTTTCTTAAGACCAGCTCAGGATTCTTTTACCGGATTATTTACGCTTTTACAGCAATTAAAAGCAAAAATCAAAACCCCAATAATAGCTGCTGGCGGAATCACTGATGCCAAAGGTATTGCGGCTGCACTAACCTTAGGTGCCGATGCCGTACAATTGGGTACTGCTTTTATGGTAACAGATCAGTCTGGTGCGCATCCGATTCATAAAGAAGTATTGTTTTCCGGTGCTTTAAACCATACTACAGTTTCAAAATCCCTGACCGGAAGAATGGGCCGAATGGTGAGCAATCGCATTTCTGAAGGTGTTCCTTTTGAAACAGAAGTCCTGCCTTTTCCTTTACAAACCAAATTAATCGCTCCGCTAAGAGTGGCTGCGTTGGCACAGAACAGAACCGATATGATTAGTTTTTGGTCCGGTCAGAACAACAATTCCTTAAAACATCATGACGCTGATGAACTCATGCAGGAGCTAATTAAAGAAACGGGGAATTTGATAAAATAAATTAACCTGGAAGTTTTTTTACCGCTAAGGTTTTTTACCGCAAAGTTCGCTAAGGTTTTTTTTTAGATGCTTTGAACATAGTTTAAGTTCGCAAAGTTTTGAAGGTCTGCAAAACATTGCCAACGGTTTCAACCGTTGGAGCACAATATTGCCAAGTATATATCGACAATACATATTCAAAATGCGCATCCAAAATACGTATCCCACGGTTGAAACCGTGGGATATATTTAAAAACTTTGCGAACTTAAACTATGCTCATAGTATCTTAAAAAAAACCTTCGCGAACTTTGCGGTAAAAAAAACTTCGCGGTAAAAAAAACTTCGCGGTAAAAAAACTTTGCAGTAAAAAAAAAATGCAATAAAAAAAAACTCAAAATACGCATTGTCTGTTTCGTCTTTTATTTTGTCCGGTTCGGCTTATTATTGATATTTTATTTAGCGCATTCGACGCATTTTTGTCCCGTTAAATAACTTAAACAATTAAAAATCATGAACACAAAATCAACAAAAATCATTTACTGGACAGGAATCATATTAACTTCATTATGGTTTGGCGCAAGCGGATTATTTGAATTAACCAACAATCCGATTGTTTGGGGAATCACACAACAATTGGGTTATCCGGCACATTTTATTTATATACTTGGTGTATTTAAATTGTCGGGAGTTATCACCTTATTAATCCCAAATAAATTACTCCGATTAAAAGAATGGGTATTTGCAGGCGTCTTTTTCGACATTATTTTTGCCTTCTTTTCTAAAATTGCCGTGCTTGGTTTTTCGGCAGCAGCAGATGCAATTATTGCTTTTGTAATGGTAAGCGTTACGTATATTATGTTCAGAAAATTATATACAGCAACTTATAGTCCTGCAGTGGTAAACTAAATTACTTTCAACAAAACAAAATTGCCTGAGTTTTGTCCCAGGCAATTTGTTTATTTAAACTTTAATCAAAATGAAAAAAATCATTCTTATCATCAGCTTTATATTATCGGCTCTTTTCTTTTTGAGCTGTTTTATGTTTCCGGAATTATAAACACCAAAAAAAATCGAACCAATTAATTTGTCCTGTTTGATAAATTAATTGGTTATCTGTTTTCCAGCCAGCTCAAAAAAGCGGTTGTTTTCTCTTTTCCAATCAATAATTTTTCTTCTGTCGGGATAGTTAATTTAATGATCAGCTTACGCGAAAAATAATGCTCTGCCTCTCTGATAGCCAAAAAATTGACCAGATACTGCCTGTTGATCCTAAAGAATTGCGTCGGTGATAATAATTTATGAACCTCGTCTAACGATTGTGTAATCTGATATTCATTTTTATCAAAAGTCATAATCGTTGGCGTTTCATATTTAATATAAAAAAAAGCAATATTCTCAGTTTGCACGGTTTGGTATTTGTTGTTTTTAAAAACCAAAAAACTGCTTTTCCCTGTATTCTCTCCCGTTCTGGTTAGCAAGTACTCAAAATCCGGTATCATTTTTTTATTGCGCTGAAAAAAGTTTTTCAGTTCGCCGGCTTTTTTAATCGCACCCGAAATACTTTCTCTCGAAAAAGGCTTTAGTACATAATCAATTCCATTCGATTTAAAAGCCTCAATTGCATAATCATCAAAAGCAGTGCAGAATATTACAGGCGACAGCACCTCTACGCTTTTGAAGATTTCAAAACACTGTCCATCTGCCAATTGTATGTCCATAAAAATAAGATCCGGCTGGTCATGCTCCAAAAGATAACTCACCGCTCCGTCTATACTTTGTATATATGATAAAATCTGGGCATCGGGTCTGATACTCAAAATTAGCTGGCCCAGGGCTTTGGCTGTTTTTACTTCATCTTCAATTATTATGATAGTCATAGATCGTTGGTATTTTTACTTTAAAAATAGTTTCGGTTTTATCAATTTCAATTTCCTTGTGCAGTAAATGCATAAAACGCTGGTTAATATTATCGAGCCCAACACCGGTAGACAAAGCACCTCTTTTGAGCTGAATCTTATTTTCTACCACCAGGAAATTTTCTTCGGTATATAATTTAATTACCAAAGGTTTATCCAGCGATACCACATTGTGTTTGATACAGTTTTCTATTAAAAGCTGTAATGTAAAAGGCGGGATTGCAGCATCATATTGTTTTGCGTCTACTTCATTTTCCAGAACAAATCCGTCCTCAAAACGGGCTTTGAGCAGGTAGACATAAGAATCCAGAATCTGAAGTTCTTCCCTGAGCGAAATCAGGTCCATTTTTCTGCTTTCTAGCGTAAAACGATAAAAATCAGAAAGTTTCAATATAAAATCAGAACTCATGGGATCGTTAATATCCACCATCGATTTTAAAGTATTCAGGCTGTTAAACAAAAAATGCGGATTTACCTGTTGTTTCAACAGTTCGTATTGTGCGCCAAGATTTACAGCTTTCGTACGCTCCAATTCAACACCCATTTGCTGAGTCTGGTAGTTCTGAAAAAGCAGGTGCAGAAACATATACACGATCAGGTTAATTAAAAGCCCTCTCAATTCGAACATTATCGGAGCATCCATTTGGGCAACCTGAAAAAGTTCCTGATGCGCAATTACCAGGATTATCATAACCAGAATTCCCAGTACGACACTTAAAAAAAGTTTTCCGTTCAATAAATTTTTAGACGTGCGCTGTGCTGAAAACTTCGGCAGGCTGTAGATATTATAATACCAGATAAAAACCGAAAAACACAAGGTAATCGAAGAGTTAATGGCAATATCACGCGGTGTTGAAAAGGTGTCAAATAGTTTTGGGATCGAAGCTAAAACTGCCAGCGAAACTGAGCTTCCCCAGATAATCCTGCCGGATACCTCAAAGCGTTTTTTTTGTTTTTCCATTTTATTATAAATCATTAAAGCCTACCCAAAGGTAAGCTTATTTTGAAAATTTAACAGTTGATAGATTATTTATCATTTAGTTGATTATTGCTTTTTCTGCTCCTAAAATTGCCCCTGAATTCATATCCTGAACAAAAGCAATTATTTCAAAATCTTTTATATTAAAATCTTTAGGTTCAGAAATAGTGGTGTTGCCTTTTCCGTTATTTTTTAGAGTAATACTATTAAGCTGTTTTACAATCTGGTAATGTGATAAAATGCGGTGTGCATTCTCCCCTCTCTTTACATTGCTTTTTGCTGATTTTTGCACAACAGCCAACACTAATTTTGTGTTTTTTGAAATTCCGTTTACATTATAACTCAAATTCAGTCTGTTATTGATAGAAATTGCTTCTAGTGAAAATTCAAGATTATCAGGTTTAGACAGCGTGTTTTTAACCGCATTCCTCACCGAAGTTTCATCAGAAGCGATATAATCCTTTTTTCCGTTAACAACCAGTTGAGGCGTATAAATAGGCTCTTTTCCTAACCATTTTGCATAGTCATATTGTCTTTTGGTATAATCGGGATTACTAAAAATATCTTTCCAGCCCTGTCTGTCCCAATAATCTACATGATATGCCAAAACATATACCGGACTGTCTTTGTATTCGTTTTGAATTTTTCCCATTAATTCATCTGCGGGAGGACAGCTCGAACAGCCTTCAGAAGTAAATAATTCTAAAACGGCGAATCCTTTTTGTGGCTTTTTATCCGAATTATTTTGTGCGAAAGCTGAAATTCCGAACAATATAAATAAGACTATAAAAACGGATATTACTTTTATTTTTTTCATGATTTCTAAATTTCTTAAAAAGAAACCTCTTCATGTAGAAGAGGTTTCTGTCTGTAATTAAATAATATTAAGCTCGACATTAATATTTCCTCTTGTAGCTTTAGAATACGGGCAGGTATTGTGTGCTTCTGCAGCAAGAGCCTTTGCCACTTCAGTATCTAATCCCGGAAGACTAATGTTTAAGCGTGCCTGTAATGAATATGCTCCGTCGGTCACAACCAAATCTACTTCTGCATCTACAGCAGTTTCTGCAGGTAATTTGATATTCAATTTTCCGGCTGCAATTCCCATTGCGCCAATAAAACAGGCAGACCAGCCTGCTGCAAATAATTGTTCCGGATTTGTTCCCGGTCTTGAAGATCCCGGAGAAGTCAGTTTTACATTTAAATTGTCATCTGAACTTTTAGATGCCCCTTCTCTTCCTCCTGTTGTGCGTGTTTTTCCTGTGTATAATACTTTTGTTTCCATGTGAATTTTTAATTTTAGATTGTTGATTTTAGATTTTAGATTGTTTTTTGTTATTGTTATTGAATATTATTTTGTTTTTGCAAATCCGTCCACGTCAATAATTGCCTGAGCAAATGATTTCGGGTCTTCTTGTGGTACATTGTGACCAATTCCTTTTAGGATTCTGTGTTCGTATTTCCCTTTAAATTTATTGGCATACGCTTTACCATCCGCGAAAGCACCATCAAAATCACTCCCTATTGTAATTGCAGGAACAGTAATTTCCGGTCTTGCAGACAAACGTTTTTCCAGACTGTCATATTTACTTTCTCCGGCTTCAAGAGATTGGCGCCATCTGTAATTATGAATCACAATGGCTACGTGATCCGGATTATTAAAAGACTGTGCAGTCTGATCGTAAGTTGCCTTGTCGAAATTCCAGATTGGAGAAGCCAGTTTCCAGATCAGTTTATTAAACTCGTAGGTGTTTTGGCTGTATCCTGTTTTTCCTCTTTCGGTTGCAAAATAATATTGGTACCACCATCCGTATTCTGCTGTTGGAGGCAGCGGTTTTAAGTTGGCTTCAAGATTTACCACAATGTAACCGCTTACAGAAACCAATCCGTTTACACGTTCCGGCCAAAGTGCTGCAACCGCTACAGCCGTTCTCGCTCCCCAGTCAAATCCGCCAAAAGTTGCTTTTTTAATTTTCAGGGTGTCCATCAGGGCGATTACATCGGTAGCCAAAGCTGCCTGCTGTCCGCTTCTGAAAGTGTCATCAGATAAGAAACGTGTTGTGCCAAAACCTCTTAAATAAGGCGTAATCACTCTGTAACCTTTTGCCACTAAAACAGGTACGACTTCATTATAACTGTGAATATCATAAGGCCAGCCATGAAGCAGGATTATTGGGCTTCCCGTTGCAGGGCCTGCTTCTGTATATCCTACATTAAGCAGCCCGGCATTGATTTGTTTTAATGTGCCAAGCGAAGGGCTTACTTCGGTTGCTTTATTTTGTATTTCTGATTGTGCATTACTAAAGTTCACACTTAGTAAAAACACTGCAATAAGAACGATTTTGTTTACTATAGTTTTCATATTTTTTGATTTTAGTTTTTTGTATTAGTTAAATTTCTTTGTCAAAGGTATCCTGACAGTCATCGTTTTACAATCAGAAAAAAGGTCAAATGGACAAAGTAAGGGTTGAATTGGACAATGCTGTATTTAACCGCAAAGAGCGCAAAGTTTTTATATGGTGTTTTATAAACGCTAAGTTTGCAAAGCCTTAATCTAAATATTTATGCTCGCTTTAAAAGAAACTTGCGAACCTTGCGTAATGCCTTGCGAGTTTTGCATTTAAATCCATTAACAGTTTATTTTCTTAATCCTTTAAAAGCCGCACGAAGTTCTATGGTAAAAATCTGTGGCTCTTCCCAGGAAGCAAAATGTCCCCCTTTGTTTACTTCATTAAAATAACTCAGGTTTTTATACGCTCTTTCGGCCCAGCTTTTTGGTGCCTGATAAATTTCTCCCGGAAAAACAGTTATCGCCACCGGAACTTTAATTTCAGCCGTTCTTTGTTCTACAGCGTTGAAGTTATTATTGTTGTTTTCCCAGTACAATTGTGCCGATGAATTTGCTGTGTTCGTAAACCAGTACAAGGAGATATCATCCAGCATTTCTGTTTTGGTAAGAGATTTTTCGGCATTTCCTCCGCTATACGTCCATTCATTGAATTTATCAAGGAAAAAAGAAGCCAGTCCGACCGGAGAATCTGTAAGTCCGTAACCCAAAGTCTGCGGGCGGGTTACCATCATTCCCGCATAACCGCCGCCTTTTGTGTATAATTTATTTAGCGAATTAAAAGCTGCATTTTCTTTTACAGATAATCCTTTAGGTGCCGGTTCTCCGTTTTTCAAAGCTTTGGCAACATCTGCCGGAACCGTTGCAGGCATATTTACGTGAATCCCCAACAAACCTTCCGGAGCCTGACGTCCCATAGCATCTGCTACAACAGAACCCCAGTCACCACCTTGAGATACATACTGTTTGTACCCCAGACGTTTCATTAAAACATCCCATGCAGCACCAATTTTTTCAGGTCCCCAACCCGTTCCTTTTGGCTTTTCTGAGAAACCATAACCCGGCATTGACGGGATTACAAGATCAAAAGCATCTTCGGCTTTTCCTCCGTAAGCAGTTGGGTCTGTAAGCGGTCCGATCACTTTTAAGAGTTCAAAGAAAGATCCCGGCCAGCCGTGAGTTATAATTAAAGGCAAAGCGTTTTTATGCTTAGAACGAATGTGAATAAACTGAATATCCAGTCCGTCGATATTGGTTACAAATTGCGGTAAGGAATTTAATTTGGTTTCTGTTTTTGTCCAGTCATAATCGCTGCCCCAATATTTTACAAGACTTTGAATCTGTGCCAGTTTTACTCCCTGCGACTGATCGGTAACCGTTTCCTGTTCGGGCCATCTGGTAGCATTTACACGTTCCTTAAGT
The DNA here is from genome assembly GCF_017833415.1 of Flavobacterium sp. 1355. Taxonomy (GTDB): domain Bacteria; phylum Bacteroidota; class Bacteroidia; order Flavobacteriales; family Flavobacteriaceae; genus Flavobacterium. The sequence continues at coordinate 226,531 of NZ_JAFICC010000003.1, forward strand.
TCTGTGATCGCTTCTTTTGAAACACTAATATGGTAAGGGCGAATTGACTCCGGATTCTCTGCATTTTTATTCTGTGCAAATCCTGTTGCTGTCGCCAAAATAAGTGCGCCTGTTGCAATTATATTGGACAAGCTGCGTCTGTTTGTTGTATTTGTTTTCATTTTTTTGATATTAAATTTTGATTATCTGTTAATTTCTTCGTCAAAAGTATTTCGATAACCCACGTTTTAAAATCAGAAAACAGCCCAAACGGACAAACTAAAACCTGAAACGGACAAATGCTAAGCTGCTTGTCTTAACCGCAAGGCACGCAAAATTTTTTTAAACAGAAATGCTGTATAAACGCAAAGACCGCAATGCTATATCCATAACTTTGCGGCCTTTGCATAGCTCTTAGCGCACTTTGCGGTTAAACATCCATAACAATCTCAACGTGAAACATGAACCTGAAACATGAACCTGAAACATGAAACGTGAAACCAAAAAAACAAGACCTTAAGCCAGCACCATTCCGCCATCCATAAGGAAATCAGCTCCGGTGATAAATTTAGAAGCGTCGCTGCTTAAGTACGAAACCATTTTGGCTACGTCTGCTGCAGTTCCCATTTGTTTTAGCGGAATCTTATCTACCACAACATCCATAATTCCTTTTATGGTTGCTTCGTCCAGACCTACTTTTTTCATTACTTCGGTTTCTGTTGGTCCCGGACTAACAGAATTTACCCTGATTTTTCTTGGGGCTAATTCCAATGCTGCCGATTTCATAACCGAATTCAAAGCCGTTTTACTTGAAGAATAAACCGAAGATCCCGGGCCTGGCATACTCGCCGTATTAGAAGAAAGAAATACTACCGAAGCACCGTTTTTTAAAATCGGAATAAATTTGCTCAGCGTAAAAAAAGCACCTTTAAGATTGACATTCATAATACTGTCATACAATTCCTCCGATGTTTGCTCGATTGTGCCCAAACCGGCGATTCCGGCATTGACAAAAAGAATGTCAACAGTCCCGAAATCTGCTTTTACTTTTGAAGCCAGATTTTCAATATCCGCCACACTTGACTGATCGGCCACAATGGCATTTACACCCAATTCAGAAGCTGCAGCTTCAATCGCTTCTTTTCTTCTTCCGGTTATAATCACAGTTGCGCCCTGTTCTTTTAATTGTTTTGCTGTAGCATAACCAATTCCGCTGTTTCCACCTGTTATTACTGCCCACTTTATTTTTAAGATTGTCCATTTTTAAATTGTTTTTAAACTAACAGGACAAAGTTAAATCGCAAAAGGGATTAGTTTTTTGATGGTATCATGGAGTATACCGGGAGTAGATTTTTTTTTGGAGCTGTTTCCTGCTGTACGCTATATCTTTTGTGGTCTCGTTAAAAAAACGAGACCACAAAAGGATGTCGCTTCCATCAGGGCTAGGGAATTGGAGTTTATAAGAAGGTTTACGCCATCATTCCATTTACAAAAACCTCAACAAACTCTTTCATTTTAGAAATGATTCGATCACCAATTACTCTGGCTTGCAGAATACTTGGTCTATTATCTAAACATTGAAAAACTTCATCTTTTATAGGTTCTCGGCCGCTGTAGATGTATGCATCTATTAAAGCTTTGAATTGTGCTTTATCCAAATGTTCTTCTTCGCATAGTTTTCCTAATGCTAAAACTTTTTGATCTTGCCAGAATTTTTCGAATTCATCTTCAATAGAATCACCATCTTTAATATGAGGCATATTCTCATCTATGAATTTCTGAATTAGCTCTCTTTTACTTCTTAATTGAATGTCTCCTCCCAATAAATCTATTATAATTTTTCTTTGAGCAGCCGCTGTAGTAGGTGTTTTAGCTCCTTTTAATTGCGCTAATAATTTCAAAATATAAGCGACATTTATTTGATCTCTATGGATTAATTCTAATTCAAAATCGATATCGTCAAGTATTGAAGTTTTTTGTTTTTGGTTGTCTTGTTTTACTTTTTCGTATAAATCCAGATATTTGCTTTTATAATCTTCAAATTCCTGCTCATCAATTGGTAAATCATTCCAGTTAAAATCAGTGTAGGATTGTAAAACATTCATGGCTCGCATTAATTTTCTGAAAGCTTGTACAAATTGCGCTTCGTCTTCTTCACTTTCTAAATCATCTACGCTTTGATAGGTTGGAGTAATTTCTCTAAGCAGTTTTAGCGCTTCATCAAACTTCTCTGCTATCCTTTCATAATCGGGCATCGTAACAACTTCTATCGCTTCTTTATTCGAAAACAAAGTAATTGCATCGTCTGTTGCCTTTTTGAGATTTCTAAAGGACAAAATATTTCCTTGCGACTTCTGTTCTCCTAAAATGCGATTAGTTCTTGAATAAGCTTGTATTAAACCGTGTTGTTTCAGGTTTTTATCTACATAAAGTGTATTCACTTTTTTGGCATCAAAACCAGTCAACATCATATTAACAACAATTACAATATCCAAGCGATCTTGTTCATGGTTGAAGTTTTCCTTTTCACGATTTTTTAATCGTTTGCTTATATTTTGGAAATATTTTTCAAATGACGAACTATCCTTGTTTGTAAAACTGGTGCCGTACATTGCATTATAATGTCCAATATATTTTTCCAGTTTATCTCTGGTATGCCTGGATTCATAAAGAGTTCTTGGTTCTGCCAAAACATCAAAATCTACTTCATCAGAAGGAAGAAAATCTTGTGCCTCGTCTGAATCTTCATTCGTACCATAAGTAAAAATAGTAGCAATACGCAAATCATGTTCTCCAGATTCTTTCTTTTGCTGAAAAAGATCGTAGTATTTAATTACATTGTCAATACTGCTTACGGCTAAAAGTGCCGAATAATCTCTATTAAAGGTTTTTTGATTGTGATAAGCAATTATATAATCAACAATCTTGTTAATTCTTTTGTGGGAATCTAAAACTTCTTGCTTATCGATATCTTCAACTTCTATATCAATAAAAGTATTGCTCTTATTTTTGTATTTTCCAATATATTCAATTCCAAAACGCAGCACATTCTGATCTCTAATAGCGTCGGTAATTACATATTTATGCAGACAGTTGCCAAACAAATCTTTAGTAGTGCGTTTTCCTAAATCATTTTTAGAAGCATTTTCTGCAAATATGGGTGTTCCTGTAAAACCAATTAACTGGCTTTTCTCAAAGAATTTTGTAATGCGTTCATGGGTTTCTCCAAACTGAGAACGATGACATTCATCAAAAATAAAAACGATTTTTTTATGTCGCAAAGGTTCTATTTTTCCTTTAAAACGTTCTGAAACTGCATTATTTAATTTCTGAATAGTTGTTAAAACCAACTTAGTATTATCAGTTAATTGTCTGATTAGGGATTGCGTATTATCGGTAACATCAACACTGTCTTTTTTGAAAGCGTTGAATTCATTCATAGTTTGATAATCCAGATCTTTTCTGTCAACTACAAAAACAACTTTATAAACGTCTGGCAATTCCATTAAAATCTGGCTCGCTTTAAACGAAGTCAACGTTTTACCTGAACCTGTTGTGTGCCAAATATAAGCATTGTCATTAGAATTCTTAACCTGATGAATAATCGCTTCTGTTGCAAAATACTGATAAGGTCGTAATATCATCATTACCTTATGTGTCTCATTTATTACAATATAATACGCGATCATTTTACCCAAGTGATTTGGGTTCAGAAAAGCATCTGCAAAATCAGGTAACTCTCTAATATTTTTATTATTAGCATCTGCCCAAAAGAAGGTTTGCTTGACCGATTGCAATTTGTTGTTGGCTAAATATTTGGTATTAACACCGTTGCTTATTACAAATAATTGTACATATTGAAACAAACCATGATTGCTCCAAAAAGAATGCATTTGGTAGCGATTGATTTGATTAAAAGCTTCTTTGATTTCGATGCCCGAACGTTTGAGTTCTATTTGTACCAAAGGCAAACCGTTGATTAAAAGCGTTACATCAAAACGATTTTTATAACTTCCTTCTAAAGATATTTGATTAGTAACCTGAAATAAATTTTGGCTACTATCTTCTGTATTAAAAAACCGAACATAAAATGAAGTACCGTCATCCTTGGTCAATTGAAAATAATCACGTAGTGTTTTTGCTTTTTCAAAAACATTTCCTTTTGCTAAATGGTTCAATATAGCATCAAACTCTTTTGCTGAAAAAATAGTTTTATTAAAAACTTCTAATTGATTTTTTAGGTTGGAAACCAAAGCATCTCCATCCTGTATTTTAATGGGCGTATAATCCAAGCCTACCAATTGCTTGATTAAGTTATTTTCTAATACGGCTTCAGATTGATGTCCCATTTTTTTATTTATAAAATTTATCTTCTTCCCATTTGGAAGGATTATTCTCTATATAATTTTGAATATTTTCAAACGATGTAGAATCTTTGATAATATGATCATGAAATCTGGAATGCCAACTAAAATCAGCATGTGTTTTACGCATTTCAAAGCTACATCTACCTTTATACCATCGAATAATGCGCGATATATTTTCATTCAGCATCGGGTTTTTATCTCCTGTCACTCCTCCTTTTTTCTCTTCGTTGTTTGGAGACGCGATGAATCGTGTCTCTACCGTTGCGGATTTGTTTATGATTAATATCCCATGTACATGATTGGGCATAATTACAAAATTACCCAATTCAACATACGAAAATTGATTTGTAATCTCTTTCCATAATTCCTGGGCTAATTTCCCCAATTCATTTAATTGCATTTCGCATTCAAAAATTTCCCCAAAATAATGCTGCATTTTATCTGTGCATATTGTGATAAAATAAGCACCATTTGCACCATAATCCCAATTTTGCAATCGGGCAGATGGAATGCGATATTTATTTTGAAATTTTATCATACTCATTTTCATTTTCATTTTTCAGTACAGACGCGATTTATCGCGTCTTACGCACTGTGAATCAATCCAATTTGGAAAATATTTGAAATCCGTTGTGTTAGACGCGATAAATCGCGTCTCTACGTGCGTCACGTGTATCGATTCCAATTATCCGTACAGACGCGATTTATCGCGTCTCAACATAATCTACATCCATCCTGATTGATAGACGCGATAAATCGCGTCTCTACACAAACATTTGCTGCAGCAACCCTTTTTTGAACGTTTGTGTTTGGGTAATTTGTTGGTTGGTACTTTCTATTTTATCATCGATACTCGATAAAAAATTGGCGACTTTTTGTTGTTCTGAAACACAAGGAAAATTAAATTTTAATTTCTCAATTGTTGATTTTGACAAACTTGGTACTCCTGAAGCTTCGTTATGCAATTTCCAATTTATTTGTTGAAACACACAATATATAAATTTTGGTATCACATTTTTAAAAGTATGCGTATAAAATAAAGTATCTACAGTCCAAAAATCTCCTTTAAAATAAAACGGCTTATCAATAGTTCCTTTTCGACCAATAAAAACAGTTTCTCCACTATGAAGAAATTTATTTACAGATAACATATAACCTCCTGTTCCGAAAACTGGAACATTTCCATTTTGTAAATGTTTGTAATCTTTACCACTTCCAATTTTTAGAACTTCCCCCAACTTCTTCTCCTCCCAATCCGGATAATCCTCCCCATTCTCATCTTTAAATCTCAATTTCCCAGAGAACAATTGTTGCATTACACCTTTTTTGTATTGTTCTAATAGTTCTTTTTTGCGAGTTAGTTGCTGTATTTTTTCATCGACTGCACTTAAAAAAGAAGCTATTTTTTGTTGTTCTGTTAAAGTAGGAAGATTTATCTTATATTTTCTTAGACTTCCTACTAGGACGTTTGGTTGAGCTCCTGAAGCATTAAAGCGATATACTTCATTCATGCCAAAGTCACTTACAAGAAATTGCACAATAAAATATGGTGAAACTCCTTTTTTACAACTTATTTTTGCAATGTTTTGTTGAATATGAAACTTATCATCTTCTTCAATAACCACTGCATTTCCAATACTACCTACACACGGATAAACTATATCTCCTTTAAACAATCGAGAACGCTTTAATTGTAATGAAAGTTCATTTGATATATAGGCAAGTTTTATTAAATCAAGTTTACCTTTACCAATATTATATCCTCGTAATGCTATTATTTCCCCTTTGACATCTTCTTTCCAATATTGAGAATACTCATAACCAGCAAGTCTAGTAATTTCAGTTATTTCATCAAAGATTTTTGAATGAAATTCTCCTTCAAATTCTTTGAATCGCAATTCTGGCACTAAAGTTTTTCTCTTTTCTATATCTAAAGTTGCTGTACTCATTAAAATGGTGTTTCAATTCCTAATTCTGTGCAAAAATTAGCAATAGTACAATCTATTGCTTTACCAAGAATTGCTAATTCTCTTAATTCAGCAGTTATTGCTTTTAGATCTACAGTATCTTCTTCTTCAAAAGTATCTACATATCGAGGAATGTTTAAATTGTAATCTTGAGACGCAATAAATTGCGTCTGTACGAGATGGCTGTATTTTTCTTCTGTAATGCGGTTTTTATAGGTATTTATAATTTTGTCAATATCCTGATTACGCAATATGTTTTGGGTTTTTATTTTTTCGTAATGTTGGCTGGCATCTATAAATAAAATATTTTCGACATCGGTTCTTTTTTTCTTCAAAACCAAAATACAAGTTGGTATACTGGTTCCGTAAAAGATATTGGCAGGTAAACCAATTACAGCGTCTAAGTAATTTTTCTCTTTTATTAAATACTCACGTATGTGTCCTTCGGCACCGCCACGAAACAAAACACCGTGTGGGAGAACAATAGCCATTGTTCCATTATCATCTAGTTGGTGAACCATGTGTTGCACAAAAGCAAAATCGGCTTTACTGCTTGGGGCTAGTTTTCCATAAGCAGAAAAACGTTCGTCATTCATAAACAAAGGGCTTGCACTCCAATTGGCAGAAAAAGGAGGATTAGCAACAATAGCTTCAAAACGCATATCGTAATGTTGCGGACGTTCTAGAGTATCTTCGTTTTTAATATCAAAACGTTTGTAATGCACATCGTGCATAATCATGTTCATACGACATAAATTATACGTCGTAGGATTCATTTCTTGACCATAAAAAGCATTAACCGTTTTTACTTCTTTGGCAACACGTAATAACAAGGATCCAGATCCGCAAGTTGGGTCATAAACACTTTTAAGTTTGTCTTTGCCAACTGTTACCAATTGTGCCAAAATACTGCTGACTTGCTGTGGCGTATAAAATTCACCTGCCTTTTTTCCGGCTCCACTTGCAAATTTTCCAATTAAATATTCGTAGGCATCACCAAGAACATCGCTATCCACGTTTTCTAAATCAAAATCAATTTCATCCAAATGAACAAGCACTTTTACAATCAATTCATTTTTATCTGATTCTGATTTTCCTAATTTATGAGAAGTTAAATCCAAGTCAGAGAATAGGTTTCCAAAATCTTCTTCACTTTCAGTACCCATTGTACTTTGCTCAATATGCGTAAGTACTTTTGCTAAATCACCTAAGATAAAATTATTTTTTCCTCCTGCGTTTCCTCTTCTTGCCAATTCAGAGAATAATTCAGATGGTTCTAAGAAAAAACCAAGTTTATCAATCGCCAATGATTTTAATTCCTGCATTAATAAAGCTTCATTTGGATGTCCTTCAATTTCCTGAAAAGTCAAACCGTCTGGTTTTAATACTTCATTGGCATACAAATCCATTTTTGTACTCAAATATTTGTAGAAAATAAAACCTAATATGTAATCTCTAAAATCATCAGCATCCATTTTTCCACGAAGGGTGTTAGCTATATTCCAGAGTTGTTGTTCTAATTTTTGTTTTTGTTCGGCTGCCATTAAGCAATTATTATTTTGAATTTATTATGAGTGCTAAAGTATTGAATATATATCGAAGTGGAAAGAGGAAAACCATAAAGCAAAGAAAATATAGCTTCTTTAAATATAGAAAAAATGCATTCACTTGAAAACAACACTAAATTAATTGTCCAAAGCACTATCATATTGTTTTTTGAATAATCTAAACTCTCTAAAAAATCCTTTCTCATCACCTTTGTTTGTATTCAACAACTTTTAAATACTTTTGCAATTAAGTCACAATTTAAAATCCCGGCTTATGCAAAGAAACCAAAAAGAAGAAGTCCAAGCCTTACAAGACACCATCTACGTCTTAGGAGGAAAATGGAAACTGCCTATTATTAATTCTATTTGTAATGGCAATCATCGTTTTAAGGAAATTCAGCAGAGTATTCCGGGGATTACTTCACGTATGCTTTCGAAGGAATTGAAGGATATGGAACTCAATAATCTCGTAAAAAGAACCGAAGACCGTGATGCGGAAATCGTTATTCTTTATGAGTCAACCGATTATTGCCGATCGTTTGGGCCTATTATAACCGAAATGATCAACTGGGGGAAATCGCATCGGGAATATATCCGTAAACAGCAGGAAAAGTCATAATTCTTCTTTTAAAAGTTATGCTTTTCATAGCATTTTCCTAACTGCAAAAAAAGGTAAATTTAGTATCTTTACGGTATGATCGAAATAGGAATAGACAGTTTTGCGTCGGCGATGTACGGCGAAAACAACACGCTTAGCAGCGTAGATGCCATGGAGCAGCTGCTTCAGAGAATTGAGTTTGCCGATCAGGTCGGACTCGATGTTTTCGGAATTGGAGAACACCACAAAAAAGAATTTTTAGATTCAGCTACAGCAGTCATTCTGAGTGCGGCCGCAGCGCGTACCAAAAAAATCAGACTTTCGAGTGCCGTAAGTGTTTTAAGCGCAGCAGATCCTGTGCGCGTCTATCAAAGTTTTGCCACTCTGGATTTAATTTCCAAAGGAAGAGCAGAAATTGTAGTAGGCCGCGGATCTTCTATTGAAGCTTATCCCCTTTTCGGATTTGACCTGAATGATTATGACAAACTTTTTAAGGAAAAACTGGAACTTTTACTCCAGATTCGTGATAACGAATTTGTAACCTGGTCAGGAAAATTCCGTGCTCCATTAAATAATCTTCCGGTGTACCCGAGAGCTATACAGGAAAAATTACCCGTTTGGCTTGGCGTTGGCGGAAGCCCGGAATCTTTTGTGAGAGCCGGAACGTTAGGTTTGCCATTAATGGTAGCCGTAATTGGAGGACAAACACACCGTTTTCGTCCACTGATTGATTTATACAGAGAAGCCGGACAGGCAAACGGTTTTAAACCCGAAGAACTAAAAGTCGGTCTGCATTCGCCGGGTTATGTATCTGCAACCAACGAAAGTGCTATTGCCGAATACTATCCGGGTTATGCCGAACTTTGGACAAAATTGGGTCTGGAACGTGGCTGGCCGCCGGTAACAAAAGAGAAATTTGATTATCTGGCAGACGAAAAAGGAGTTTTGGTTCTTGGAAATCCGGAACAAGTAGCAGAGAAAATTTTGCGTCACAGCGATGCACTGGGCGGCATTTCGAGATTTACTTTCCAAATGGACAATGCAGGCCTTACACACAGCCAGTTGATGAACGCCATCGAACTTATAGGAACAAAAGTAAAACCTCTGATTCAGTAAATCAGAGGTTTTGTTTTTTTGTTAGTTATCATAAATTTCCATCCACAAACGGCTTTCTTCAAGATCGAGTTCTTTCTCTATCTTTCGGAAGATTTCTTCGTTTACAGCGCCTGCTTTGTGCATTACTTCGAGTTTGGAGCGCTCGACATTAAGCAGGTCAATTTGCAGTTTGGTAAAATCATTAAAGATTTCGCCCCCGAGCATATTTCCTTTTCCAAAAAAATTGGCGGGTAATTCGGTTTTCTGCAAACGGTTAAATTTGACTTCGTATTTGCTTTTTATATTATGAAGAAGATCATCATTCAATAAAGAAAAATTATCTTCAATATGCGTGATAGTTTCCGAAACAATCACATTACGGACATTGTATTCTTCTGCCAAAATCGAATATGGCTCGATTTTTAATTTACGAATCACCCACGGAAGCGTCAGTCCCTGAATGACCAGAGTCGAAAGGATTACACAAAAAACAAGGAAAATAATCAGGTTTCGCAACGGAAAAGCTTCTGTATCATTATTAATGGTTAAAGGCAAAGCCAAAGCTGCTGCCATTGATACAACACCGCGCATTCCCGACCATCCGAAAATAATCATGTTTCGGTAATCAAATTCTTCTTTTTCACGAATCTTTTTACTTAAAAACCGCGGTATCAATGTTGCCGGAACCACCCATAAAAAACGAACCACGATCACTACGATACTCACAGCTGCGCCCCAAATAAATAAGGACATACCCGAATAATCTCCGATTCCTTCCATAATCTGACGAAGCTGTAAACCAATCAGGATAAAGATCAGACCGTTTAGGATATTGGTAAGAACGCTCCAGATTGTTCCCGTCATCATACGGCTTTCATGGGTAAAAATTGTTCCCGATCTGGCCGAAAGGTATAAACCGGTTGTAACTACTGCCAAAACTCCCGAACATTCATAATGCTCGGCAATCAGGTAAGAGGCAAAAGGTGTCAGCAGGGTTAGTGTTGCTTCGATTACTTCATCACAGACAAATTTCTTGTGTACAAAACTCATTACAAATCCTACTCCCAGTCCAATGGCTATACCGAGTGTAGACATGATAAAGAAATTTAATCCTGCCTGCCAGAGTACAAAATTACCTGCTACTATGGCTGTTAAGGCATACTTATATGCCACAAGACCACTGGCGTCGTTAAGGAGGCTCTCCCCTTCAAGAATTGCGATAAGCCTGGGATGCAGTCCTAAACCTTTTGTAATCGAAGTAGCCGAAACGGCATCGGGAGGAGAAACTATAGCGCCGAGTAAAAAAGCCAACGGCCAGGAAATATCATCAATAAGCATATGTGCCGCAATGGCGACGGCTACGGTAGTAAAAAGTACCAGACCAACAGCAGCAAGCGTGATCGGACGAACGGTTTGTTTAAACTCTGACCAGCTCGTATACCATGCTGCATGATATAAAAGCGGTGGTAAAAAGATAATAAAAACAACATCGGGATTTAAGGCGATTACAGGAAGTCCGGGAACGATACTGATCACAACTCCGCAAAGAACCAGTACAATCGGGATGGGAAAATTATATTTTTTACTTAGGATACTCAGGAAAGCGACCCCGAACAAGAGCATAATAATGACTGTAATATTCTCCATTTCAGTTGTTTTTGGCTGGTTTAAAATTTGGTATTTATAGTCTTTTGACGGGTGCTAATATACTATTTTATGCTAATATCCTTCAAACATAAAATAGTACCTGCTTATAATTTATTGAAAATCCGGAGGTGCAAAAAAGTCTGTTTTTTGAATATTAAAAGATCACCTATTTGCAAATTGATATTTGGAAAGATTATTTCTTAAAACAAAAAAAAACGCCTCAAATTTTTGAGGCGTTTTTAACCAAATTAATTAATGGTGTTTACCATTACCTTTATTGCCATTTCCATTATTACCATTGCCATTATTACCTTCTTTGTTTGAATTTCCATTTGATTTTTTAGGACTATTCTTTTGAGGTGTTTGTTTATCCGGCTTGTTGTATTTTTCCGGCTTATTGCCTCTGTTTTTTTGTGGCTTACCTTTGTATCCTTTTGGATAAGCTGCCCTGTGTTTGGAATGATACGAATATGGTGTGTTGCCTCTGTAATCGTTAAGCACTACTTTGTAACCACCATAAAGATCATAGTTTCTGTATCTTGACGGTAATCTGTTTACACGAACCCAGGCGCCATTATTATCATAAATAAATTGACTCTGGTTTATATCATAATAGATGTCAATATCCGGCAGATAGTAATATCTGCTATTGTCATACCCAACTGGTCCCCAGCTTGGAGGGGTACCTACATTTACGTTTATTGAAACTTGTGCGTGAGATAACATCCCCATTAAAAGCACTAAAGCCAGTCCTAATTTTTTCATCTTTTTTGTTGTTAAGTATTAAACTTGGTTTGTATCAATCTAAAATAATACCAAAACGAGCGTTTTAACTTTATTTTAGACAGAATCTTAAAAACAATCGACCAAAAGTCTATTTTTATCAGTTAAAGTTTACTTTTATTTCCATCCTCCGCCTAAAGCTCTGTACAAATCAACCAAAGCTTGTAATTTTTGCAAATTATCATTAACACCGCTCAATTGTGCTGCCAAAAGATTTTGTTCAGAAGTTAATACATCTGTATAGTTGGTAGCAGAACTATATTCTAACAATTGCTGTGTATAATCTACTGCTTTCTCCAGCGATTCTATTTGTTTGGCTCTCGAATCCTGTTTTGCAACTGCCATTTGATAAGCATACAGGGAATTTGAAACTTCCTGTCCTGCTATTAAAAGGCTTTGCTGAAAATTATTATATGCCTGTAATTGTTGTGACTGCGCTGTTGTCAATCGTGCTTTATTCTGTCCGTGATTAAAAAGCGGCTGCGTTAACCCTCCAATGATCGAATAAAAAATCGAACGGTCAAAAAAGTCTTTTAATTGCAAATTAGAAAATCCTCCGCTTGCTGTAAGTGTCAAACTTGGATAAAAATAAGTTCTGGCCAAATTTGTCGATTCAAAAGCGACTCTGAAATTAAATTCCGCCTGACGGACATCCGGACGGTTATGCAGTAATTGAGACGGCATACCAATGGCAACACTCTCCGGTATTGCCTGATCTTCCAAACGTCCTCTGTCAATTGGCCCCGGCCCTTGTCCCATCAAAATATTCAGTGTGTTTTCTGTCTCGCGAATTCTTTGTTTTAGATCCGGAATCAAAACTTCTGCTGCATAACGATTGGCTTCACTTTGTACCACTGCTGCTCCGGTTACAATTGCGCCTTCTTTTAGAGCTTTTATAATTTCAACATTTTCAATACGGCTTTCTAATGTTTTCTGGGTAATTTCTAGTTGTTTGTCATAAGACATCAGCAAAAAGTAATTATTGGCAATATCAGAAATCAATTGTGTCTGTACGGCTTGTTTTGCCGCATCTGTTGCCAGGTATGAGGCAAAAGCAGATCTTTTGGTACTGCTCAATTTTCCCCAGATATCAGCTTCCCATGATGTGCTTAAACCTAATTTATAAGTAGTAGTCAGGGTATTGATATTAATTCCCGGAGGAAAGTTAAGTCCTGCTTCAGATTGTTTGTTACGTGTTACGCTGGCATCCAGATTTAAGGTTGGATAATACGCTAATTTGCTTTGACGCAAAGTAGCGCGGGCCTGAACGATATTTTCAATTGCATTTTTAAGGTTTAAATTCTGATCGAGTCCTTTCTGAATTAAGGCTGTAAGTTTTGGATCCTTAAAAACGCTTTGCCACGGCATATCGGCAATAGTTGTAGAATCTGCCGAAACTTCATCACGATACAGCTTGTCTGTCGAGACCGTTGCGGGGCGTTCGTATTTTTTAACTGCACACGCACTCAAAAGTGCAGCGGCAATTATCAAAAGAATATATTTATTTGAACTATGAGTCATTTTTTTTTAATTTAATTATTACTCTTTATGAGCTTCTAATAATGGTGTTTCTTCTTCATCATCTTCATCATAACCTTCTTTGGCCGGGCCGCTTACTTTTTCCTGTAAGGTCTGGAAAACGATAAACAATACCGGAATAACAAATACTCCCAGAATAGTACCGATCAACATTCCGCCAACGGCTCCTGTACCAATTGATTTGTTACCAACCGCACCGGCCCCAGTAGCAAACATCAAAGGAACAAGTCCTAAAATAAAGGCAAAAGACGTCATCAAAATTGGTCGTAAACGTGCTACAGCACCTTCAATCGCTGCCTGAACGATTGGCAGTCCTTTACGTCTTCGCTCAAGAGCAAATTCTACAATCAAAATACCGTTTTTCGCCAGCAATCCGATCAGCATGATTAAGGAAATCTGCAGGTAAATATTACTGTTTAGTTTGAATATAATAGAGAACAAATAAGCTCCTGCCAATCCAAACGGAATCGAGAATAATACGGCAAATGGCAAAATATAACTTTCGTATTGTGCACTCAAAAGGAAGTAAACAAAAACCAGACATAAGATAAAAATGAAAATTGTTTCACTTCCCGAAGCCAGTTCCTCACGCGTTAACCCTGAGAATTCATAACCATAACCAGCAGGAAGATGCTCTGCCGCAACTTCCTGAATGGCTTTTATGGCGTCTCCTGAACTATAACCCGGATTTGGAGCTCCGGTAATAGAAATAGAAGAGAAAAGATTAAATCTTGAAATAGATTCCGGGCCAAAAACCCTGGTCATTTTTACAAACTCTGTAATCGGGGCCATTGTTCCCGAACTGTTTCTGACAAAGATTTTATTAAGCCCTTCCGGATTTGCACGAAATTCTGGTGCAGCCTGAATCATGACACGGTATTGTTTTCCAAACTTATTAAAATTTGATGCATATAAACCTCCATAATACCCTTGCATAGTAGACAAAATTGAGTTGATTGTCACCCCTGCATCTTTGGCTTTTGCCAGATTTACATCCATCATGTATTGAGGAAAACCAGGATTAAAAGGTGTTGTTGCATATTGTATTTCTGGACGTTTAGCCAACTGTTCCAAAAATGCTGTATTGATTTTAAAGAATTCTGCGGTTGTATGCCCTCCTTTATCCTGTAACTGAAACTCGAATCCGCCACTCTGTCCAAATCCCTGAATGGTTGGAGGCGATATGAAGAAAATATTGGCTTCACGAATTCCGCTGGTTTTCGCAAAAAGCTGACCGATTACATCATTAACACTCAAATCACGTTTATCCCATGTTTCGAGTTTTACAATAACCATACTGTACGCACTACCCGCTCCTGCTGTAAAGTTTTGCCCCACAATACGAAGCGTATTTTTAACACCCGGAATCGTTTTGGCAATACTGTCAACCTGTTTGGCAATTTTATCAGAACGCTCCATAGAAGCAGATGGCGGTAAGCTAATGTTAGCAAAAACAGTTCCCTGATCTTCTGCCGGAACGAAAGCTGACGGCGTGGTTTTCATCATATAAAATAATCCTGCACCGGCAATAAGAATAGCCGCCAGTACAATCCATTTTTTTATGGAAAGAAATTGAACCGAGCGTTTGTATCTGCCCGTTACATTATCAAAAGCGACGTTAAACGCTGTGTAAAACCGCTGAAGGTAACTTTTGTGTTTATGATCGTCTGCATGAGGCTTTAACAATAAGGCACATAATGCCGGGCTCAATGTCAATGCATTTACTGCCGAAAGAATAATCGCTACTGCTAATGTTATACCAAATTGTTTGTAGAAAACTCCTGTAGATCCTGTAATAAATGTTACGGGAATAAATACGGCTGCCATTACAAGTGTAATCGAAATAATCGCACCCGAAATTTCGTCCATCGCATCTATCGTAGCTTTTTTGGCCGATTTGTAGCCATGATCCAGTTTGGCATGAACAGCCTCGACGACGACAATAGCATCATCGACCACAATACCAATGGCCAGAACCATTGCAAACAGCGTTAATAAGTTGATTGTAAATCCGAATAAATTCAGGAAGAAAAAAGTTCCTACAATCGCAACCGGAACTGCAATAGCCGGAATTAATGTAGATCTGAAATCCTGAAGGAAAATAAATACCACAATAAAAACCAGAATAAAAGCTTCGATCAGGGTATGGATTACTTTTTCGATAGAAGCATCCAGATTTTCATTAACATCTACCAGAAGTGTATATTTTACTCCTTTCGGGAAAGTTTTTGCCGCTTCTTCAATCAGTTTTTTAGAATTAATAATTACATCGCGGGCGTTTGATCCCGGAGTCTGGCTTATCGCCATCGCTGCAGATTCTACACCGTTGGTTCTAATGGTTGCCGAATAACTCAGTGATCCTAATTCTACTTTAGCAACATCTTTTAGTCGCAGCATTTGTCCGTTTCCGACAGATTTTATGATGATATCCCCAAATTCTGTGTCGCTTGTCAAACGTCCTTTGTATTTGATTACGTATTGAAAAGCCTGGTTTCCGTTCTCACCAAATTTACCCGGTGCAGCTTCTATATTCTGTTCGGCCAAAGCAGCCGAAATATCACTCGGAATCAGCTTGTATTGCTGCATAACATCCGGCTTAAGCCAGATTCTCATCGAATAATCCTTTGCTCCAAAAACGGTTACATCTCCTACTCCGACTACACGCTGGATCTGAGGTACAAGATTGATCTTGGCATAATTTTGAAGGAAGGTCTGATCGTAGGTTTTGTCATCACTGTATAACGAGAAAATCAGTAAGTTACTACTCTGACTTTTGGTTACCGTTACCCCTGCCTGTGTTACCTCTACGGGCAGTAAACTTGTTGCTCTGGAAACCCTGTTCTGAACGTTTACAGCTGCTAAATCAGGGTTAGTACCTACTTTAAAGAAAATTTTAATAGAAGCATTTCCGTCATTGGTGGCTGTAGAAGTCATGTAGGTCATGTTTTCTACACCGTTAATTTGCTCTTCTAACGGGATTACGATACTTTTTAAAACTACGTCAGCATTGGCTCCTGTATAACTTGCAGAAACGTTTACTGTTGGCGGAGCGATATCGGGATATTGAGAAATAGGCAGCTCAATCAAACCTAAGACTCCTAAAATCACAATAATAACAGATATTACTGTAGAAAGTACAGGTCGTTGTATAAATATTTTAAACATTTTCTTTTCTTATTTTAAGTCTGCGTATACCGTTTCTGCACTCTGATTTTGAACCTTTATTTGAGAACCGTCTTTTAATGTGGCAACACCTTCTAAAACGATTTGATCCCCGGAATTTAAACCGCTGGTAACCACATAGTAGTTTCCTGGTGTATTTTCCATCACGGTAATGTTGACGTTTTTGGTTTTACCGTCTTTTCCAACTGTAACAGCAAAGATTTTATCCTGAAGTTCGAATGTTGCACTTTGCGGAATAAGTAATCCGTCTTTGATTTCATTTGGAATCCTAACTGTTGTGCTGCTTCCGCTTCTGATAATTCCTCTTGGGTTTGGGAAACGGGCTCTGATGTTTACCGTACCGGTTTCGGTATTAATCAATCCGTTTACGGTTTCGATGCGTCCTTTTTCGGTATATTCAGTTCCATCAGAAAGTAACAGGGAAACTGCCGGCAATTGCTTGATTTTTTGCGCTAATGATCCTGAGGCACTTTTAGTAAAGCTTAAAAGTACTTTTTCGTTCATGGCAAAATAGGCATATACGTTTCCGATACTTGAAACGGTTGTCAGAGGTTCTGCTGTATTAGATCCAACTAAACTTCCTAAACGAAACGGGATTGATCCTACAACTCCGTTCACCGGACTTGTAACAGTGGTGTATCCTAAATTAACTTTTGCATTTACCAAAGCTGCATTGGCCTGCGCCAGAGTCGCCATTGCCGATTCGTAATTATATTGAGCAGATTCTAATTCGTATTTGCTTATGATTCCTTTATCTACAAGTGGTTTAACTTTGTTAACAGCCAGTTTTGCTGTACTTACCGATGCCTGTGCACTTTTGATGCTTGCAGTAGCTGTACGTACCTGCTGCTCGTATTCGGGAGCATTAATTTTAAACAAAGGCTGTCCTGTTTTTACAACCGCACCTTCATCTACATATATTTTTTCTATATAACCTTCAACTCTTGGGCGGATTTCTATATTTTCCTGACCTTGTATGCTTGCCGGATAATCTGTGTTTAATGTAGCAGATTGCGGCTGTAAGATCAATGTCTTGTATTCCTTAACTTGAGGGGCTCCTCCGGCCTGAGCCGATTTATCATCTTTCTTACCACATGATGCGATAACAATTGATGCTGCGAGTATGCTTAAAAATGATTGCTTATTCATTGTGAAAAAGTTGTAATTATCGATTATATACTAACAAAAGAAATAAAATATAAGGTACAAAAAAATTTCAATAGACGAAGAGCAAAATACAATCGATAGAGATGACCTGACAGCCGATGGTTTTTTTCAAAAAGTTAAACAGCTGTTTAATTAATGCTCGTCGGTTCTAAAATGGTTTATAAAGAGTGTAATTCTATATTGGGCGATTGGTTTAAAATGGTACTCAAATAAAATGTAATATTGCTTATAAATTCATCAAATTACAATGGCACCAAATTTTTTCAGACCTTATTTATTTACCGGACTGCACATTCTGGGCTGGTTATTACTGGGGTTTATCATGTTGTTCTACATTCCATTAACCTGGAATGTTGTGCTGCCCCAGGTTTTTTGGCTCTGGCAGATGATTGTATTGGTTTTGCTGATTATTTTATTTTATTCTAATGCAAAAATCATTGTTCCGAAAACGATTATTAAAGACAATACCAGCCCCTTTTTGGTCTGGGCTTTTCTGGCCATATTTACGATGCAGCTTATTGCGTATTTTTTTACATCGCAGACAGACCTTCATACCAAAATAAGCATTGTTTTAGGTTTTAAAAAATACAGAAATCCGTATTTTGACAATTATGTTTTTATGCTCACTCTGCTGGTTTTAGGTATTAGTACAAGCTGGTCAATGCTGCAGTACTGGCAAAAGGCGGCACAGCACAAACAAAAACTGGAACAGGACAAAACAATGGCAGAACTCGCCATGCTGAAAGCACAGATCAATCCGCATTTTTTCTTTAATTCCCTAAATAGCATTTATTCCCTTACTTATTCTAATATTGAAGATTCCAGAAATGCTTTGCATACCTTGAGCCGAATGATGCGTTATTTGCTTTACAGCACTGAAGGCGAAAGAACTACCTTTCTTAAAGAAGTTGAATTCTTAAAAGATTTTATCGCATTGATGAAGCTTCGTGCCAACAGCAAGCTGACTATCATTACCCAAATTCCCGAAAAACTGCATGATTATCCCATCGTACCGATGTTATTACTACCTTTAGTAGAAAATGCTTTTAAACATGGTGTAAATGCTACCGAAAAAAGCGAAATAATAATTGCGATAAAACAAAATGATACCAATCTTACCTTTGAGGTTCTGAATACTTTCTTCGAAAAAACATCGAATACTGAACCTGGCGGAATTGGCTTAACGAATACCAAACGCAGATTACAGCTTATTTATCCTCATAAACACTCACTAGTCTGCGGTGTAAATAAGGATGGAAAATATGAAGTTGAATTGCAAATAAATCTTGAAAAATGACCGTATTAAAATGCATAGCAGTAGATGATGAACCATTGGCGCTAAAACTGGTCGAAACTTTTATAGACCAGACTCCTTTTTTACAGCTCAACTGCAGCTGTGATAATGCAGTCGAAGCCCTGAGTTTAATTCGTGAAAAACAGCCTGATATTGTTTTTCTGGACATCAATATGCCTAATCTGACAGGAATGGAGCTTGCACGGCTTTTGCAGGATCAGCCGGGGCCGATTCCGAAAATAATTTTTACCACGGCTTATAATCATTATGCAATTGAAGGTTACAGGGTAAATGCCGTTGATTATCTTTTAAAGCCTTTTAGCTATGAAGAATTTTTACGCGCCGCCAACAAAGTGTTACAATTGACCGAAGAAGCTGCAAATCATATTCAGACAGTTACCGCAGATGATGAATTTATCTTTTTAAAGGTAGAATATCAATGGGTCAGGATTTCGCTCAAAGATATTTTATATATAGAAAGCTTAAAAGATTATGTCAAGGTACATCTTGATGATGCCCAGAAATCGGTGCTTTCGCTTATATCGCTCAAAGCTTTAGAAGAAAAACTTCCGTCGGCAAAATTTATGAGAGTGCACCGTTCTTTTATTGTTTCGCTGGACAAAATAAGTGCGATCACCAAAAATTCAATTTTGATTGGAAAAACAGAAATTACGGTGGGAGAACAATACAAAGAAACATTTAAAACCATAGTTGACAAATGGTTAAAATAAAACATAAATACCATGGAAAAAAGATCAAACAAATATTATCTTACTCTTAGTCTGAAAGAATATGCAAATGGCGAAACACAGCCTGCAAAAGAACTTGGAATTGAATTTGATAATCACGACGAAATCTTCGGAATCATCCAAAAAATGAAAGACAAAAATCTATTCGATAGTCCGTCTGAAGCGACACAATTTGCAATTGGCCTAAAATTATTTAGTGAAATAAAATTAAAATACCGCAATAATCCTTTGTTTGAAGAATTGAATGAAGTGTTTCCTGTCTTTATGAAAAAACTAAAAAGTCTATAAAAGCAAAATCATTCCAAAACAGTATTGTCAGGGATAATTTTTTTATTTATACTGGTAACTTTGATGCGGTCTTCTATAATTATGAAAGGCTCTTATTTTTCGAATAAAACAAAGCTTTTGCTTTCTGCTTTTATTTTATTTCCTTCAAAACTAAGATCAATGATTCCGGCTTTTCTTGGAGAAACTGCCGAATTAGTATAATGTGTATGAAGAACATAATGCATTTTATTGTCTTTGTCCCAAAAAACATCACCGTGGCCAATTCCGTTTTGGTTTGTGTTTTTCCTGCTAATTACAGGACTGTCAGCAGATTTTTCCCAAGGCCCAAGCGGACTTTTGCTTGTGGCATAACCTACTGCATAATCGGGATTTCTGAAATCATTGGCAGAATAAATCAGATAATACAATCCATTGTGTTTTAAAACTGTCGGGCCTTCTGTAACCGGCCAGCTCTTATTTTCTGTGTTTTCCCAAGGTAAAGTTCCGGAAATACATTCGGTTAAAGTTTCCGGTTTTATACTTTGGAGATCATCATTTATTTCGGCGACAAAAATTCGGTTTCCGTTTGTTAACCGTACATGATATAAGTATTTTTTTCCATCTTCATCAATAAAAATAAACGGATCAATCTGGTTCCCGCTTTCTATAATTGCCTTTTTAGATTCATTTTTAAAAGGCCCAAGCGGACTATCACTTACAGCAATGGCAATATTTTCGTTTGCTGTATAAATCATATAAAACTTCTTATTGTATTCTAAAATTTGCGGTGCCCAAAAACCTTTGTCTCCAAAAGAATCTCCCTTTTTTAAAGCCAGACCATTTTGCGCGCCCGATGGTCCATTCCACTTTTTCAGGTCAGAAGAAGTATAAACCTGAAACCCTTCTCCGTTCGGAATATTTCCTGTTGTAGTTCCGTACAAATAGTAAGTCCCTTTATTGTAAAAAATCGTCGGATCGGCCAGTAAAATGGGATTTGATTGTACTGTTTTTGGCGGTTTGGTGTCTTTTTCCTGCGAGCAGGCCACAAAGACACAAAGTGATGCTATGAGCGTTAGTATTTTCTTCATTTTTATTGGATTTAAATTTTACCGAAGTTTTTTCTTTTTTTTGTCATCCTGACGAAGGAAGAACCACACACGAAACTCGACAAAGATTAGCGATTCTCTTTACGGAATTTTAGTGTGTTCCTTCTCCCGAAGCCTCGGGATCAGGATGACAAAACACTCCTCTTTTTACAAATAAAAACTTATTTTGCCGAAAACTGATAAACAGAAACTGTCTTATATTTTTGTCCCGGTTTCAAAACAATCGGTGCAAATTTCGGCTGGTTTGGAGCATCCGGAAAATGTTGTGTTTCTAAGGCAAAGGCAGTTCTGAAATCGTCTTTTGCACCCGATTTAAAAGTGTTTTTAGATTGCATAAAATTACCACTATAAAACTGCAGACCAGGTTCTTGAGTGTAAATAGCTAAAGTAATACCTGACTTATCTCCCGATATTGTTGCAGCATGATTTAAGCCGTTCTTTTTTGTACCGTTTAAGACATAATTGTGGTCATATCCTTTTCCGAATTTCAATTGCTCGTCTTTTGTTTCAATACGTTCTCCGATGGTATGTTTTGTAGTAAAATCAAAAACGGTATTCTTTACCGGTTTTAATTCCCCTGACGGAATCAATCCTTCATCTACAGGTGTAAATTCGTTTGCATAAATCTCAAGACTGTGATTCAGGATTGTGCCGCTTCCTTCTCCGTTCAGGTTAAAAAAAGCATGATTCGTTAGATTAACAACTGTAGTTTTATCTGTCGTTGCCTCATATTCCATTTTTACAGATTGATCTGCTGTAAGCGTGTAGGTAACTTTTACAGTTAAATTTCCGGGAAAGCCCTGTTCCCCGTCTGGAGAAACATAACTAAAAATCAAGGTGTTTTGATTTGTTTTCGCCACATCCCAAACTACATCCTGAAAACCTTTACTCCCACCATGCAGGGTATTTTTTCCATTGTTTAACGGAACCTGATATTGTTTTCCTTCCAAAGTAAATTTTCCGTTTGCAATACGATTTCCTACTCTTCCTATCGTGGCACCAAAATAAGGTTCTGTTGACGTTTTAAATCCTTTTGCAGAGTTCATTCCGACTACAACATCGGTTTGTTTTCCGTTTTTGTCTGCAACCCAAAGTCCGATTAATCTACCTCCGTAATTGGTAAAAGCTGCTTTTATTCCTTTATTTTCAATCCAGTACAAATTGACTTTTTTTCCGTCAATTATGGTATCAAAATTTTTGGCTTCCAAAACCGGTTTTATTGAATCTGCTGCAGTTTCTTGTGCTGTTTCTTTAGAAATTGCATCTTCTTTTTTTGCGTCTTTACAATTAAACTGAAAAAGTGCCAGCAATACAACTCCGGCTATTTGTAGGTTTTTCATCTTTTATATCATTATGAGGAAAAAATAATTTATCCTCTGGTTATTTATTTATCTATTTTGAAGGTATGGCCAGAATGGTCTGCTCACTCACAGGTTCGCCCAAAACCGGAAACCCGTTTGTATCCCAACTGATTTTCTGCATTCTCGGTGATCTTTTGTTTCCGCATCCTTCTCCGGGATTTGAATTGGCGTGGTATAAAATCCAGTCCTCTTTTCCGTTGGGAGATTTAAAAAACGAATTGTGTCCCGGAGCATATACGCCATTTTTTGCTGTTTGCTGAAAAATTGGTTCTTCTGATTTTTTCCAGGCCGAAGGATCCAGTAAATTATTTCCGCCATTAAAAGCCAATAAACCCAGAGCGTAAAAATCTGTCCAGCATCCGCTTGCCGAAAAAACAATAAAAATTTTATCATCATGAGCCAAAAACTGCGGGCCTTCATTTACGTTTACCTGCGCCGGATTTACATCATCATGCAGCGCTCCATGTGTTTCCCATCCGTGAGTTGGCGATGAAATCAAAACGCGGTCACCTTCAATCTCCAGTGGATTTTTCATTTTGGCAATGTAAATATTTTGCTGTCCGTTGGTGTCGCCTGCCCAGCCTGCCCAGATCATGTACAGTTGTTTTTGATACTCAAAAACATTTCCGTCAATGGCCCATTTATCTGTTTTGGCTGCAATTTTTCCTTTAAAATCCCATTTTCCTTTAAATGGATCTGAAGATTTATTTTCTAAAACATACATTCTGTGGTTCTTATTTTCGCCGTTGTCTGCTGCAAAATAACAATACCATTTTCCGTTGATGATATGAAATTCCGGTGCCCATATTCCGGCAGCATAATTAGTTCCTTTCTGCGCCTCCCAGATTACTTTGCTTTCTGCATTTTTGAGTTCAGACAAATCTTTGGTTTTCCATAATACCAGTCTGTTTCCGAGTGTATTAGTGTAGTAATAATATCCTTTGTAATAGGTAGAATAGGGATCTGCACCCGAAGGCAGAATTGGGTTTGAAAATGTTTTTTGCTGTGCAAAACTTATAGTTGTGAACAGAAAAAGAATTAGGTATTTTTTCATTTAGAAAATGTTTTTATTGTTGTGAGTAAATGAGACAAACTTTACAGTAATTCTTAATAATTATTTTTTCACGCAGATTTTGCTGATTTTGCTGATTTAAATTATCTTTTTAATAATCTGCCAGATCTGCAAAAATCTGCGTAAACAAAAACTATTTATTAGCCTGATTCAGCGTCTCAATAACCTCTCTGTTGATTTTATTAATCTTTTTGAAATCCATTTTGTCAACTTTTCTGTCATACGTCATGAAACCGTTTACCTCACCTTCCACATCTGTGGTTTGCGTATAAACTGCTGCTGAAAATCCTGATTTTACAAGGTTTTTCAGAGTTTGCGCATATTTTATATACTCGTTTGTAACTTCATTTTCATTCTTGAATTTGACATAACCCCAATTGTCATTTGTTTTCCACAAATGTCCTTCAAGAGGCAAACCTATTCCGCCATATTCTCCTAAAACAGTAACTCTTCTGGCATCGTACAAATACAAATCAGGCCCCGGATATTTGTGCAAATCTAAAATATCACCAGTCTGAAAGTGATTTCCACCGCTTGAAGAATTTATCAATCGGCTTGGATCGTGATTTTTGGTCCACTCTGTAATTTCTACTGTTTTAAACTGTCCCCAGGCTTCGTTAAACGGAACCCAAACCACAATGCTCGGATAAGAATACAAATGATCCATAATTTCTCTCCATTCTTTTCTGTAGATCTCTTCAGATTTTGGAGAACGTTGTAATTCTGTTCCGTCAAAATATTTTCTGTCCTGCCAAATCGGCTGAGCATCTCCGCTAAGCATATCCTGCCAAACCAAAATTCCCAACTGGTCGCAATGGGTGTACCAGCGTTGCGGCTCTACTTTTACGTGTTTACGAATCATATTGAAGCCTAATTCTTTGGTTTTAATAATGTCATATTTTAGCGCTTCGTCTGTTGGTGCAGTATATAATCCGTCTGGCCACCAGCCTTGATCCAGCGGGCCGTACTGGAAATAATCTTTGTTATTTAACTGCATTCTCATAATGCCGTTTTCATCTCTTTTTGATGAAATTTTTCGCATGGCAAAATAACTTTTTACTTCGTCTGCTACCTTGCCTTTACTGATCAGACTGATTTTTGTCTGGTATAAAAAAGGATTTTCCGGCGACCATAATTTTGGATTGTTCAGTATAATTTCTACATTCTCCGAAGCAACTGCTTTTTCTTTTGCAATTTCTTTTCCACCATCCAAAACAGCAATTTCGATAATATCTCCTGTTTCTGCTCCTGCAACTTCAGCCTTTATGCTGATGCTATTTTGGTCGATGTTTGGAGTTGTTTTTAATGCTGTAATATTTTTTGCATTTACAGGCTCAATCCAAACCGTTTGCCAAATTCCTGTAACGGGTGTGTACCAGATTCCTTCAGGGTTTTTGACTTGTTTACCTCTTGGCTGAGTGCCGTCGTTTGATGGATCCCAAACTTTTACCACTAGTTTTTGAGTATTTCCATTTTTGATAAAAGGTGTAATGTCAAACGAAAACGGCGTATAGCCGCCAGTATGTGACCCTATTTTTATATCGTTTATGTAAACTTCTGTTTTCCAGTCTACAGCTCCAAAATGCAATAGAATATTCTGGCCGTTCCAATTAGGATCTATACTAAAATTAGTTTCGTACCAAAGCTCTTTTTCTGCTCCAACCTGTTTCATAACGCCCGACAAACTTGATTCTGCCGCAAACGGAACCAGAATTTGTCCGTCATATTTTGAAGGTGCTATTTTTCCGGATTCCTGAATGGCGTAATTCCAAAGACCATTCAGATTTTTCCATTGGCTTCGCTCCATAATCGGACGGGGATATTCGGGCAATGTTTTATTTGGATCTACCTGGGCTGCCCATTTAGTCTTGATTTTATCTCCTTGTGGTTTCCATTGCGCGTGTAGGATACAGCTAAGGAATAATGCGAAAAGAACTGTCGTTTTTTTATTCATTATATATTATTTTATGCTCTTTAAATCAAAGAAGCAATTGTTAACTTCAACTTTAAAAAATTACCAGGCAATCCACTACAAAAGCCTGGTAATCACAAACTACTTAACTAACCAAATCTTTTGTTACAGCTTATGGGTTATGATTTGTTTGTTAAACAGGATTATAATTTCCGATATCGTAATCCATTTGTTTATTAACTCAAAAAACAACTTAGAATGTTTAACCATCATTCATAACCCATAACCTATAACTTTTTCGTAATGCCAAATTTCTTGACAAGACTATTATATTCGTTTTTAGAAATTGTAATCATACAGCCGTGACGTACTTTTTCGGGGAAACTGTATTTGTCCCAATCGGAGAAAAAGGTATATCCTGAGGCCTGAAACCAAGGTCCGTTTAGGTTATCTGCAATTGATAATCCGTAGGAAACTCCGGGATATTGTTCGTAATACATGTACCAGATTTTATCATCCGGAGACGGGATTAGCATGGGTGCTTCTCTAAAATTTGGGCTTATTGATTGTTGGGGCAAAGAATAAGGTCCTAAAAGGGATTTTGATTTGGCAATTCGGATGGTTTTTCCGGTTGTCCAGTATAAGGTTGGATAGGTTTCGTCTTTTATCACAGCGTAGTACGAATCGCCAACTTTACGAATAAAGACATCTATGGTTCCCATATCCCAATCGAATAAGCGTTTTGGAGTTCCTTCAAATGTTTTTAAATCTTTGGACAAAACATAAATTGTTCTCTGGCTTGCCCAATAACGTTCCGGATCTTCTTTTGTTCCGTCGAGATGCGGCGTGTGCCACGTCATAATAAATTTCTCTGAATCTTTGTCGTAATATAATTTTGGAGCACCAATTCGCTGTAAAGCGTTGGCATAATCGGGTGTGCTTTTTAAATCGGGCGTATAATCAGCATGTTTTTTCCATGTAACCAAATCATCCGAAACCCAGATATTAATGCTTTTTGCATCATCTCCGGTATTGCCTGCGATATAATATTTTCCATCAGGGCCTTTGCAGATATCGGGATGTCCTTTGTATTCTTCAAAAACTCTTTTGCTGCTATTCAGGTTTTCCCAATGCAAACCATCTAGACTAACAGAATAATACAATCGGCCATAATCATTGTGCGTCATGTGCGCAAAAAGATAGGCTTCGTTTTTGGGTTTTTCATTCCCTTTTACCTGCCCGGGCGGATCTGGCTGTTGCGCTTTCGCTGAAAATCCGACCAGAATTACTGCTAGAGAAAAGAGCAGTTTTATTGTGTTTTTTTTCATGTTGCTAAAAGATTTAATGTTTTTTTGCCACGAATTTTTACTAATTTTTGCCACAGATTAAAAGGATTAAAAAGATTAATTATCTAAATCTCTGTAATCTGTATCAAAAATTTATCTATAATCTAATTGGCGCATTATCTAATTATCTAATGTTTTTTTGCCACGAATTCCACTAATTTTCACTAATTATTTTATGCCACAGATTAAAGGATTAAAAAGATTAATTATCTAAATCTCTGCAATCTGTATCAAAAATTTATCTATAATCTAA
Source organism: Flavobacterium sp. 1355 (assembly GCF_017833415.1). Taxonomy (GTDB): domain Bacteria; phylum Bacteroidota; class Bacteroidia; order Flavobacteriales; family Flavobacteriaceae; genus Flavobacterium. Next base: position 253,763 of record NZ_JAFICC010000003.1, read on the forward strand.
TTGGCGCATTATCTAATTTTCTAATGCTTTTTTTGCCACGAATTCCACTAATTTTCACTAATTATTTTATGCCACAGATTAAAGGATTAAAAAGATTAATTATCTAAATCTCTGCAATCTGTATCAAAAAATTATCTATAATCTAATTGGCGCATTATCTAATTATCTAATGTTTTTTTGCCACGAATTCCACTAATTTTCACTAATTATTTTTTGCCACAGATTAAAGGATTAAAAAGATTAATTATCTAAATCTCTGTAATCTGTATCAAAAATTTATCTATAATCTAATTGGCGCAGTATCTAATTATCTAATGTTTTTTTGCCACGAATTCCACTAATTTTCACTAATTATTTTTTACCACAGATTAAAGGATTAAAAAGATTAATTATCTAAATCTCTGTAATCTGTAGCAAAAATTTATCTATAATCTAATTGGCGCATTATCTAATTATCTAATGTTTTTTTGCCACGAATTGCACTAATTTTCACTAATTATTTTTTGCCACAGATTAAAGGATTAAAAAGATTAATTATCTAAATCTCTGTAATCTGTAGCAAAAAAACAATCTTAATCTAATTGGCACATTATCTAATTATCTAATGCTTTTTTTGCCACGAATTCCACTAATTTTCACTAATTATTTTTTGCCACAGATTAAAGGATTAAAAAGAGTAATCATCTAAATCTGTGCAATCTGTGGCAAAAATTATCTATAATCTAATTATCTAATTGACACATTTCCTAATTGACACATTATCTAATTCTTCTTATTCGCTTCAGATGTCATTTTTTTAATCAAATCAGTTTCTGCTTTGATGTATGGCGTTCCGTCTGTATGGAATACTTCGTGAAACCAAATTTTTGGCTCGGCGGTATAGGTTTTTGTCCAGCTGTCCCATGCGTATTTGGTTTGTGTTTTTCCATCTACCAACCCCCAGTTTATCATACCAATATTGTATTTTTTGGCAACTGGCAGAAAACCCTCAAAAGTGCTTCCGTTTGGTCTGGCCATATATTCTGTACAAATCATTGGTTTTCCGTAACGCTGCAATTGTTTGATTACTTTTTCGAAATCCTGAGGTGTGTTGTAATTATGAAATGTTATAACGTCAGATTGTTCCAGCTGCATTTTGTGCATTGGCTGCATTTTGGCTTCGTCGCTCCAGTCTCCTGCCCACACTCCGGAAGTCAATGGCTGTGATGGATTGCTTTCTCTTGCCCAAACAAAAACATTTTTTAAAAGAGGCAAAACCAAATCGACTTTGTTTTTTATTTCTACTTTTTCGTATGAAGGGCCTGTCATATTATCCGGTTCGTTCCATACATCCCAGCCCAAAATACGTTTGTCATCTTTAAATTTAGAGACAGTTTCTTTTACATATTTCTCTAAACGAGGGTATTGTGTAGAATCCTGAAGTACTTTCTGCCCCGGGCTTTGTACCCAGCCGGAGTTGTGTGTATGAGGTTTTGGAGCACGTTGTTTTCCTAATGCAGGAAACGGGTCCCAACAAGAATCAAATAATACAAATAATGTTTTTATATGATGCTTATCGGCAATTCCCAAATAAGTGTCCATTCTCTTGTACAGTCCTTCCGGATCTTGCTGGTGCAATAAATCATGCAGGTAAACACGCATTACGTTCATTCCGATTCCTTCTGCCCAGCCCAATTCCTGATCGATTCTTTTTGGGTCAAAAGTATCTGCCTGCCACATTTCTAACTGATTGATTGCTGTACTTGGATAATAATTGGCCCCAACCAACCAGGGCTGCTCTTTGTACCAGTTATTGGCCTGGTCTTTTGTCCAGATTTCTCTTTTTTCGATTACAGCTGTTTCGCTTTTATTTTCTTCAGAATTGCTTTTTTTGTTGTTGCAACCAAGCAATACCGTGCCTGCTAACACGAGTGTCAGATACAATTTTATTTTTCTCATTACATTTTTCTTAATTAGAACATAGGTTCATTGTTGATTAAAGGAACCAGATCGGGGGCTCTGGTTCCCTTACTAAATAGTTTAATATTCGGGGTGCTGGTCTAAGTATGGATTATTATCTACATCTACCTGAGGTATAGGTAATCTATGGTTTTTACCCACTACGAAGTTTTTGAAATCAGGATCACGAAGGGCAATTTTATCCACAGAAGCCTGAGAATCTAAATCTCCCCAGCGTTTTAGATCTTCCCAGCGAACGCTTTCTCCGGCTAGTTCTAAAGCTCTCTCCATCTTTAATCTCTCTAAGAATTTATCCTGATCGTTACCGATTTCAGGATGTGCCACAGCAAGTGTGTTTAAGTTTACACGGGCTCTTACTAAGTCAACATATTGATAAGCTTCTGCTGTATTTCCAAGTTCGTTTAAAACTTCGGCATAGCGCAATAAGATATCAGCATAACGAACCAATCTGTAATTTACCTGACTGTAGTAATCTTCATTGTTTCTGTAATAGTCACGGCTTCCTTTTCTAAACCAGGCTTCGTCGTTGCCCCATTCCCAGTTTTTACCGTATGTTTTGTCTCCAAAATCAGCTAATAAACCTGGATAATATAAACTCCATCTTAATCTTATGTCAAGATTTCCGTCTTTATTTTTTTCTTCCTTAAAGGCATTTACCAACCAGAAACGAGCCTGACCGTCTGACCATCCGATACTTCTTGGAGCAAAAAATTGTGCACGATTACTCGATACTGCAGCATTCTGTCCCTCTCCTGTATCTCCTTTTCTTTGATCGCCAAACTGAATCTCGAATACAGATTCGCTGTTATTTTCATTCACATCCGTAAAATTGTCTCTGTAATTTGATACCAGATTGTATTTGGCTCCAGGCCCTGAGATTAAATATTCCAAAGCTGTTTTTGCCTCAGCCCATTTGTGCTGCTGCATATAGACTTTTGCCAAAAAAGCTTTTGCAGCTCCTTTGTCAGGTCTGCCGATATTATCACCGGTCCAGCTTGTTGGCAAATCTTCGTAAGCTTCATTCAGGTCTTTTTCTACTTGGGCCCAAACCTCTGTAAGATTTTTTTGTGGCGGCAAATCGCTTGGTGTAGACGGCTCTAAAACAAGCGGAATATTTTCCCAAAGAATTCCTGCATAGTAATAGTGTAATGCTCTGAAGAATTTTGCCTGCGCCAGAATTTGCTTTTTGTCATTTTCATTCTGAAAAGCAATATTCGGCACGTTTGCTAAAACCTGATTACATCTAAAAACGGCTTTGTAAGTATCTCTCCACGTTACTGAGTTTCCTTCCCAGAAATTATAGTTGATATAATTGAATCTTGTCCAGTCTGCCAGTTCTGTCCACGGGCTATTGCTATATCCTTCATCTGAAGTTAAATCTAAGCGAAAATAAATCCATCTTGCCCATAGTCCATCTTTATAAAACATGGCATAAATAGAATTAACACCGGCTTGTGCATCCTTTTCCGTTTTCCAGTACTGGTCTGTTGTTACATCATTTGGGCTGTTTAAGTCAAGTTCATTTTCACACGAAGAAGTAAAAATGAGGCTTAAGAAAACTACGGTTATTGTTATTATTTTTTTCATTGTGCTATTTTTTTAAAATTAAAAGCTAAACTCAACACCAAAAGAATACGTCTGTAGATTAGGGAAAGCTCCGTTATCTACACCTCTTTCAAAAATATTACCGTTCGTAAACTCAGGATCAAGTCCTTTGTATTTTGTAATGGTAATAACATTTTGTGCTGACAATGTTAATCTTGCTCTTGTAATTCCTGAATTTTTCAAAACACTATCCGGTAAATTATAACCAAACCCAATGTATTTAAGTCTGATAAAATCACCATTTTCTAAGAAACGGTCACTATCTCCTCTTGAATTTAAGGTTGAACCTTTTGTGATTCTTGGAAAATCAGTATTTGGGTTTTCGGGTGTCCAGGGCTGAATTCCGGCTCTGTAATTACTATTATCATCAAAACGGTCTACAACGCTTCTAAATCCATTATAAACAGTGGCTCCGTGAGAAGCAATCCAGTTCATAGAAAAATCAAAACCTTTGTATTCTGCTCCGGCATTTAAACCCATTTCAAACTCCGGCCACGGGCTTCCCACAATAGCTTTATCGGTACTGGAAATTTGTCCGTCACCGTTATTATCTTTAAAACGAATATCTCCCGGAACGGCATTTGGCATAATTACTTTTCCATCGGCGGTTTTGTAATTGTCAATCTCCTGTTGGTTTTGAAACAATCCGTCAGTTTCTAAAACAAACCACATTCCAACAGGCATACCTGATCTTGTGATTGTGTTTCCGGAAATGTTTTCGTTTTGTCCGTTACCCAATGAAACCAGTTTGTTGTTTATTTTTGTAAAGTTTACAGAAGCATTAAACGAGAAGTCGTTGATTTTTTTGCTGTAAGCCAATTCCAATTCAAAACCTTTGTTTTCTACAGTTGCTGCATTAGAAATTGGGTTTCCTCCGTCATTTCCTGTAGTTAACAAAATTGGGAAACCAAATAATACATCTTCTGTACGGGCAATAAAATAATCTGCTGTAAGACGCAAATCATTGTTTAAAACTCCAAGGTCCAATCCAAAATTGGTTTGTTTCAGTTTTTCCCAGCGTAACTCCGAATTTGATAATTTTACCTGAGTTCCGGAAGGCTGTAATCCTTGTGTGCTTCCTAAAACAATCTGTCCGAAATTATTAACGAAACTTTTTGACTCGTATTCTCCGATATTACCAGATCCTAATTCTCCGTAACTTGCTCTTAATTTCAAATCTTTAATGAATTCAGATTTAAAGAAAGGTTCGTTGTTTATTCTCCATCCGGCCGAAACCGATGGAAAATTCCCCCATTTATTTGCATCACTGAATCTCGATGATCCGTCTCGTCTTAAAACAGCATTAAGCAAATAGCGGTTGTCATAATTATATTCAATTCTTCCCAAGTAAGATGCTAAAGCAGCTTCATTTATAAAACCTCCAACTACCGGAGAATCTCCCTGATTTAAAACTGTATAATATTGGCCTGTGGCAGAATTAATTACCAAATTTCTTTTTGTTCCGTAAATTTGATTATAGGTGTCTTTTTGAAAAGTCTGACCTACTAAAACACTTACATCATGTTTGCCAAATTGTTTTTTGAAAGTCAATGTATTTTCAAACAATTTTGTTTCTGATCTTGCTTTATTTTGATCTGTATAAGACTGATCCGGTGGTTGGTTTAAAGACCAGTTCCCTACTTTTCTTAAGAATTTATACGAATCAAAACTAGATTCATATCCAAAATTAAAACGGTATTTTAACCAAGGAGCAAATTTTAATTCTGACCAAATATTCCCTCTGATTCTAAAGTTTTCTCTGTTCGTATCTGCAAAATCTGCTATGGCCAGAGGATTTGTACCAAAAGTATCTGCAACACCTGCTTTTCCGTAACCGTAACCTCCCGGATTCGATTCATCATAAACCGGAATTGTTGGCGTTAATCTATAAACATCAATAATCGGATTTCCGGACATTTCGTCTGTTCTGGAATTACTGATGGCTAAATTTTCTCCAATACTAAAAATTCCTTTTGATCCGCTCGAATTGACTCTGAACGAAATTCTGTCAAAATCTGTAGAAACTACAGTTCCTTCATTTCCAAAATAATTTCCGGACATGAAAAATGAAGAATTATCTCCTCCTCCTGAAACACTTGCATTATAATCCTGAATCATTCCTGTTTTAAAAACTACGTCCTGCCAGTCTGTATTTACAGCCATGTTTAGGTTTTGTCTTGTAAATCCGGCATTATCATAAGCCTGATTGTTTAATTTGGCAAATTCTTCTGTGCCCATTAAATCATATCTTGGCATTGTGGTAAAACTTGTTTTGGCAGAAGCTTCTACTTTTAGAGGGCCTTTTTTTCCTTTTTTGGTTGTGATGATGATTACACCATTTGCAGCTCTTGAGCCATAAATTGCTGCTGCAGATGCATCTTTTAAAACCTGAATAGTTTCAATATCATTTGGGTTGAAATCCCTGTTTGCAGAAGTAACCAAACCATCAATTACATATAATGGGTTTGTGTTTTGCAGGTTTTTCAAACCACGGATTTCAATATTAGCTTCCTGCCCCGGACGTCCGCCGCCACGCACTTTTACTCCGGTTACAAGACCTTGCAGACCATCTGCAACTGTGGTCACCTGACGTTTCTGGATTTCATCTGCTTTTACAAGCGAAATGGCTCCTGTTAAATCCTTTTTCTGTTGAGAACCGTAACCTACAACTACAATTTCATCGAGTTTCATTGCATCTTCGCCCAATGAAGCATCTACTGTTGTTTGGTTGTTGATCGCGATTTCGACCGTTTTGTATCCTTGCGAACTAAATACCAGGGTCTGGTTGGAAGCGGCTGAAATTTTATATCTCCCATCGAAGTCGGTAACTGCTCCGTTTTTGGTGCCTTTGATCACAACGTTGGCAAACGGAATTGGTTCTCCTGTTGCAGAAGCCACTTTTCCCGTTATGGTTATTTGCTGTTGTGCATACGTTTGTTGTAATAATAAACTAAAGAAAAACAAGAGGTAATATCTCTGCTTTAAAATTTGAGTGAACTTTGTTTTCATTGATTTTTCATTTTAGATAGTTTTCATTTTTTTTGAGTTGGTTGGTCAAATACAATACTATTAATCGTCGGGTATTCGAACAAAATAATTTATATTGCTCTTTAATAATAATCTGTTCATTTGGTTTAGCAATTATTGATGAGATACTTTTTCAAACTTAATTTTATTGATAGTGTATTTTTTTAAGTCAAAAATTATCAATATCGTTTATTTGATTATTCAAAGTAGATGATTTTAATTCAAAATAAAATGATTCATTTGTGTCAATATCTATGTCAAATGATTCAAATTGTATCAAATTGTGACGATTAATCTCATTTTGCAACATTTGGAATAATATTGAGACGATTTGAAGAAGCCCTTTTTTACATTAAATTTTTATAACAATGCGTAAATTCTTTCTTTTTATATTTTTTCTGATTTTTTCTGAAAATTTTGTTCACGCCCAGGAATATTATTTCAAACATTTTCAGGTTGAAGAAGGACTCTCAAATAATACTGTTCTGACCTCAATGCAGGACGATGACGGTTTTATGTGGTTTGGTACAAAGGATGGATTAAACAGGTTTGATGGTTATCGTTTTAAGACTTACAGAAGCCAGAATGACCCGATTAACAGTTTAGGAAGCAACTATATTCAGTCTTTGCATCAATATAACGGGACTATTTGGGTCGGAACCGACAAGGGTTTATATCAATATGATAAAAAAGAAGACCATTTTTCGGTTTTTAATGAAGCCATCAATGACAGGATCAATGATATTAATCACGACAAAAAAGGAAACATCTGGTTTATTTCAGGAAATATACTCTACAAATATGCTCCTGTAAAGAAGGAAACCAAAACTTTTAATCCCAGTAAATATTTTATAACAACATCAATAACAAGGGATCAGAAAGGCGAAATCTGGGCTTCTTCCTTAAATAAAGTATACCATTATTCTGAAGAGAACCTCTCTTTTGAAAGTATCACATTAAATCCGCCGCCTGGCAAAACCAATTTCAGGATTACAGTTATTTATGCCTGGGACAAAGACACCATTCTGATAGGAACTCAGGATCATGGTGTATTGGTTTATAACATTAAAACCAAAATCACTTCTTCTTTGCAATTTACCGGAAAGGATCCTGTATTTGTGCGACAATTTAAAAAGAAAGGAAACGAAGAACTCTGGATTGCGAGCGAATCGGGTGTTTATGTTTATAATCTTAAAACAAAAAGAAACCTGAATATTCGCAAAAATTATAATGATCCTTATGCGATTTCAGACAATGCAGCTTATTCTATTACAATTGACAAGGAAAACGGAATCTGGATCGGGACTTATTTTGGCGGTATCAATTACCATCAGAAACAATACACACAGTTTAAAAAATATTTTCCCCAAAACAATCAGAACTCCATTAACGGAAGTGCGGTCCGGGAAATTCATAAAGACGATTCGGGAGATTTATGGATCGGAACTGAGGATGCGGGTCTGAACAGATTTAATCCGAAAACACAAAAATTTACTTCGTATTCACCAAACGGAAACAGCAACAGTGTTTCTTATTATAACATTCACGCTTTGCTGCCGCGAAAAGATAAAATCTGGGTCGGAACTTTTGAGCATGGGCTTGATATTCTTGACAAAAATTCAGGTGCTGTAATCAAACATTACAGCGCAAATGACCCGTCGAGCGGTTTGCACAGTAATTTTATATTTTCTTTTTATGAAAACAAAAATGAGAAACTTTTTGTGGTTACTACTTTGGGAATTTATACTTATAATGAAGCAAACGATAATTTTGATATCCTGAAAATTTTCCCTGAAAATACGCATTACACCAATTTTAAGGAAGACAGCGATGGCAATTACTGGGCAGGAAGTTACAGGGACGGTTTGTTTTTTTATAATACAAAAACCAGAAAAAAAGAAGTTTTTATATACGATTATAAGAACCCAAATGGCATCAGCAATAATTCTATCAATTCAATTTTTGAAGACAGCCAAAATAACTTGTGGTTTGCTACCGAAAATGGTTTGAACCTGTTCAATAAAAAAACCAGGACTTTTAAGAAATTCAACACAAAAAATGGATTTCCGAGTAATGTTTTTTATTCGATTTTAGAAGATGAGAGCAAGAACTTATGGCTTACGACTTCTAAAGGTCTTGTAAAATTTGGGCCGGATCACAAGAGCATTAAAATCTATACAACGGCAAATGGTTTATTAAGCGACCAGTTCAATTACAGCTCAGCTTTTAGGGATGTTAATGGTGATATGTATTTTGGAAATCTAAACGGAATGATCAGTTTCAACCCAAAAAATTTTACCAGGAATAAGTATACGCCTTCTATTTTTATTACCAACCTTCAGATCAATAATAAGGATATTGGTACCAATGAAAATGATTCGCCAATAAAACAATCCATTTCTCATATTGACGAGCTGGAACTTGACAATAACCAGTCTTCTTTTAATCTCGAATTTGCGTCTTTAAATTATACCGCACCGGAACTTACCGAATATTGGTATAAACTTGAAAATGTAAACAATGACTGGGTTTATCTCGAGCGAAACAATAAGGTCTTTTTTACCGAACTGGCTCCGGGAGATTATGTTTTTAAAGTAAAGTCATTAAATAGTTTTGGAATCTGGAGCAAAGAAATTAAACTAAAAATCAAAATATTACCGCCTTTTTACGCTAGTATTTATGCTTATATTTTTTATTTTTTATTGATGTGTGCCGGGTTTTATTATGTGATTCGTTATTCTCAAAATCTTACTCAGATTAAAAATAACCGAAAAATAAAACACCTGAACGATGAAAAGGAAAAAGAAATCTATCAGGCCAAAATTGACTTTTTTACAAATGTGGCGCACGAAATCAGAACGCCTCTTACGCTTATAAAAGGGCCTTTGGAAAAATTACTCGTTATGGAGCATAAATCTCCGGAAGTACCGCAGAATCTTTCTATAATGAAGAAAAATACGTCACGATTATTGAAATTGGTGAATGAATTACTGGACTTTAGAAAATCTGAAATCGGAGGCTTGAAACTTACTTTTGTTGAAGCCAATATTTCGTCGATGGTTCGAAATTTACACTTGAGATTTAGCCAGTTGATTGAAGAAAGGCAAATTGAGTTTGAACTGGAACTGGGAGAGAAAGATATTTTTGCTTTTGTTGATAAGGAAGCTTTCAAGAAAATCCTGAGTAACCTGATCAATAATGCAATCAAATATTCTAAGGAAAAAGTTTCGATTACACTTTTCAGGGATGAAAAAAAACTGACACTGACTGTGAAAAATGACGGTGAATTGATTCCGTTTCAATTGAAGGATAAAATTTTTGAACCTTTTTTCAGGGTCAATAATACCGATGCGGCATCAGGAACCGGAATCGGACTTTCGCTGGCGCATTCGCTCACGCAATTGCATAATGGAAATCTTCAGTTGATCTCAGATCAAAAACTGAATATTTTTGAGCTTACAGTTCCTTTGCATCAGGAAGAAGAATTTATGTTTTATACTGATTCTGAAAAAGAAACCAATCCAAAAGAAACGGAAAAAGTGGAAACTGAGACCAGAAATGAACGAACACAGATTCTGGTTGTAGAAGATAATGAAGATCTTCTGAGTTTTATTACTTCAGAATTAGGATCATCTTATACCGTTTTGAAAGCTGATAATGGAGAGAATGCGCTGAAAATTATTCATAACGAGAACATTCAACTAATAATCAGTGATATACAAATGCCTGTTATGGACGGAATCACGCTTTGCAAAAAAATCAAGACCAACTTAGAAACCAGCCATATTCCGGTAATTTTACTGACTGCCAAGAATTCGCTTAAATCGCAAATTGACGGACTTGAGGTTGGTGCTGATGCTTATATCGCAAAACCTTTTTCTATGGATTATTTAAAAGTTCAGGCCAATAACCTTATAGAAAACAGAAAGCAGATTATGAAATATTATGCAAGTTCTCCGCTTTCGCATATCAAAAGCATCGCACATAATAAAACGGATGAAAAATTCCTGAAAAAACTCGATGAAGAAATTCTGAAAAATATAACCGATTCTGATTTAAGTGTAGAGTCCCTGGCAGAAATCATGAATATGAGCCGTTCTACTTTATACAGAAAAATAAAAGACATCTCGAATCTTAGCCCAAATGAATTAATCAATATTGTGCGTTTAAAAAAAGCTGCTGAACTGCTTTTAACCGAAAATTACAAAATGTATGAAATTGCCGAAATGGTTGGTTATAAGTCACAAACAAGTTTTGGAAGAAGTTTTCTCAAACATTTTGAGATGTCACCATCAGATTATATTTCCATGAATAAATAAAGGCTTATTACTTTAAAGTAAAGAAACGGATTTGCTGCTATTTGACAACAAATCCGTTTTCTTTTAAAGTTTTTAATACTTCTGTAATTATTTTTGAGCGGCTTTCAGAATTGTCTGATTTTGTTTCTGTTGTAACAACCCAATACCGAATATTCAACTGTGCTGTTGCGCCCGTAATATCTGCAATATAAGCCGAATCGTTATGGTCTTTATCGCTTACATCATCATTGTTGGCCAGAACTTGTTTTACCAGCTCAATGGCGTGGTCAAAATCTGATCCGTATTCTAAACCTACGGTAAAAGTCTGCAACAGAAAACCGCTGCTGTTATAATTAATAAGGGTATTTTTTATCAAAAGTGCATTTGGAATGTAAATTATTTTACTGTCACTTTTTATTTCGGTATCACGAAGGTTTAATGCCAGCACTTCGCCTTTTACGCCATTACTTTCTATAATATCACCAATAGAAAAAGGCCTTTTGAAAGCAAGAAGGATTCCGGCAAGAAAATTTTCGCCAATATCCTTTAGAGCAAAACCAACTATAAAAGCAGAAATTCCCGCACCTGCAAGCAAACTTTGTGCGACACCGCTCAATCCGATGATTCTGAACATTATAAAAACCCCAATTATAATGAGAACAGATTTAATTAACCGCGCAATAAAAGTGGCAAGTAAAGGATCGTGCATTCTCATTTTCAATTTTTTATCGGCAAGTATTCCTACCCTGGTTGCGATAAACCAGGAGGCCAAAATAATAGCAACAGCCAATATAAATTTTGGTGTCAGGTCGACTATACTATAATAATATCCTTCTAAATGCTTGTAAACGTCGTTAAAAAAATCTTCCATTCTAAAATTTTTAATATATGATTATTTTAAAATTAAAAAATCGGCCAGAAATCTGATTATAGAATATCATCTTTATATTATAAAAACTTAATGTATGAGTAGAGTTTAATACGTAAAAAAATGTTAAATTTGAGATACCAAATCACAATCTACTAAATAGTTATGAAAGAAAAATTACGTTTTAAGCCCGTTTTATCAAAAGTAAAGACATTTTTATATGTCTCCTTTTTACTTATTTCCTGGCAGGCCAATTGCCAGTACATTACAGAAAACCTTGCTCCTGCTCAAACTATTAAAGAGGGGCTTTCTTTGGAACAATCATCTGATGGCCGAATATTTATTGCCGAAAGAGGCGGTATTGTAAAGGTGTACCAAAACAACACCGTAACTAATGTTTTTACGGTTACAACTGTTACGGATAACGAACAAGGATTGCTGGGGCTTACTCTACATCCTGATTTTGCGACAAATGGATATATCTATGTATTTTATAGTGTAGATAACGGAGGAGTGATCAGACACCGAATAGAAAGAGTACAGATTGATAATGCAAATCAGGTAGTGGGCAGACAGGAAATTCTGCTGTTGGAACCTATTGGCGGCGGATTTCATAATGGCGGCGATTTAAAATTCTTTAACGGATTTTTGTACGTAACCGTTGGAGACAGTCAGCAAAACACAAATTCGCAGGATTTGGATACTTATAAAGGGAAAATATTACGCCTGACCGAAGATGGACAACCAGCTCCCGGAAATCCATATTACGGAAGCGGATCGGTGCAAAGACAAAGTATCTGGGTTTATGGGTTTAGAAATCCGTGGAGACTGATTCCCAATCCTAAAGCCAATAAATTATTTGTTCTCGATGTTGGAACATCCTGGGAAGAAGTAAATGAAATAAGCAATCCGACTATTCGAAATTATGCCTGGGGACATCCTCAGGGCGGCGATGGAAAACAACCCGAAACCAACTTATTTACAAATCCAATATTTACCTACGCGACCGGAAGTATTGGAAATGCCCTTACTAACGGAGTTTTATACAACCCGGCAACACCTCGTTACCCAAATCTTGATGGGAAGTTTATTTTTAAGGATTATGTCAGAACCGAAATAAGATCTTTTGATCCTAATGTAGCAGATCCTGCTTCTGATGTATTTTATACCGCTCCCCAGCAATATGTTTTGGGTATGATGTTAGGAAATGACGGTTACCTTTATTATTGCGCTTATGGAAATAATGGCTCTTTAATAAGACTTAATTATATCGAAACTGAAGTGCCGACGATTGTAAATCATCCGGTAACACAAACAATAATGGAAACGTATCCTGTGACTTTTAATGTAACTGCAAGCGGCGTTGGTTTAAGTTATCAATGGCAATTTAATAATGTGAATATTCCGGGAGCAACAGCCGCAAGTTATACAATTGCAAATGTGACCAATGCAGATGCAGGAGCCTACAAAGTTGTTGTAACCAATACAGCCGGAAGTGTTACAAGTAATCCGGCAACACTTACAATAACTCCTTTTAGTAATGCGCCGACAGTCACTTTAGTTTCTCCTCTTCCAACATTAAAATGGAATGCAGATGATATTGTTAATTTTTCTGCTACTGCCACAGATACAGAAGACGGAACACTGCCTGCAAGTGCTTTTTCATGGAGCATGGATTTATTTCACGAAGATGTTCCCGGAGCAGGGCACTCCCATCCAGGAGCAAGTCCGCAGGGCGTAAGTTCAGGAACTTTTGTAGCATCAAACCAGGGTGAAAAAACACCAAATGTCTGGTACAGATTTACGGTTAAAGTTACTGATAGCGATGGATTGACAGCGTCTTCTTTTGTCGATATTCACCCCAATCTGGTTGATGTTACCGCAACAAGTTCTCCTGCTTTATTAAATTTAGAATTTAATCAAAAAACCGTTACAGCACCTTCTACAAAAAAAGTGGTAGCCAATGCAAAATTGCAGACACTAAATGCACCTACTCCACAATATGTTGGCAACATTCGTTATGATTTTGATCACTGGAGCCAGGGTGGTACTGTAAACCAGACTTTTCAGGCACCTGCAGCCGGAACAATAACTTATACGGCATTTTATACTGAAACTACGCTTGCCACTGCACCTTATCAGGGATTAGTTGCACAGATTCCCGGTATCATTGAAGCAGAAAATTATGATATTGGCCCAAGTGCTTTCTTTGACAGTAATGGCGGCGGAGACACTGCATACAGACCCGGTGATAATGTGGGAACTGAAGTTTGTAACGAAGGCGGATTTAATATTGCATATGTAGCCAAAAACGAATGGCTTAAATATACTGCAAAGGTAAATTCTACCGGAAATTATGATATCAAACTCCGAATTTCTACACCATATAATAACAAAACCGTTCATCTTGAAGTAGACGGTGTAAATTTGACCAATACCGTAAATATTCCAAATACAACTGGTTTTCAGAATTGGCAGACTGTAACTATTGCTAATATTCCCCTAACTCAGGGTGTTCATGTGATTACCTTATTTTTTGAGGAAGCGGATGTCAATGTCAATAAACTTGAGTTTACGTTATCAGGAAATACCGCAGCACCCGTTGCTGATTTTGAAGTAAATACACAAATGGGATGCCTGAATACGCCTGTAACTTTTACTTCTGTATCTGTAGGGACAGTAGATACATATAACTGGAGTTTTGGCGAAGGTGCAGCACCGGCAACCGCAACAGGAATTGGGCCTCATTCTGTAGTTTACGCTACCGAAGGAGATAAAACAGTCTCTTTGACGGTATCAAATACAGCAGGAAATAATAAAAAGGAAATTACCTATATGGTTCATAACTGCAATCTTGGTATCGAAAATCCAGATGAAGAATCAAAAAAGATTAGTGTTTATCCAAATCCGTCAAAAGGAATTTTTAATTTATCAAAAGAACTGGAATGGACGATTTATTCTTCCCTTGGAACAAAAATAAAGCAAGGTTCAGGAAATGTAATCAATATTTCTGATCAGGCAACCGGTATTTATTTCATTAAAAATAAACTGAACAGTAAATCGATATCCATTATTAAACAATAATAATTGAAAATTTACTTTTAAAATAAAAGCACAAAAAAAGGCATACATTACGTATGCCTTTTTTATGAAAATTAATCAATAGGCGTATAAAGGAATATTTTGCTTAGAATTTATAAGTAACACCAACTCTAAAGTTTCTTGGCTGTTCTGTTTGCCAGCTATAAGCTTTTATAGTTTCTGAGTTGTAATAAGAACCACTGTAAAGGTATTCATCAAGAATATTGAAAACATTTGCCGTGAATTTCATTTTTCCTGTTTCGTATGACAAACCTCCGTCAAGTTTAAAATAATCTGGAAGTTTTTCTAATCCTACCGCCCATGTATCTGTTTGTCTGCCTGCAAGATAAGTTCCTCCTATCGAAGCTCCCAACCCTTTTAGTTTACCAGATACAAGCGTATAATTTAACCATGCATTTGCAACATGTTTTGAAAATCCTGTTAAAGAACTTCCTTCAATAATAGAAGGTACATTTGATTCGGTTACAATTGCTTCAGTGAAAGCATAATTAGCAATTAAATTAAGACCATCAAGGATTTTACCTCTTACATCAAATTCAACACCCTGAGATCTCTTCTCTCCTAATATGACTTTCCATATATCATTTGCACCATTAGTAGGATCAGAAGTTAATTCATTTTGCTTGATGATTCTATATGCTGCAACTGTAGTACTCCATGAACCATCAAACCAATCTTTTTTAACTCCAAATTCGATGTTACTTCCAGTAAGAGGTTTTACTTCATCACCATTTTGTGTAACACCAGATTGAGGTGTAAAAGCCTGATCGTACAATCCATAAACTGATGTAGTTGGCGTAATAGAATAACTAAGACCTACACGTGGTGTAATGTGATTATCTTCTTGTAAATCTCCCCAGCTTGTCTGGCTAATCCAGGTATATCTGGCTGCAAGTGTCAATCTTAATTTATTTTCAAAAAAGCCCAATTCGTCCTGAATATAAGCTGCTGCATATTTTGAAATCATACCTCCAAAAGATCTTTGTTTAATAGGAGTTTCACGATCAAAATTTGGTAATCCGTTAGCCGGAGTTCCATAATTTGGATTAAAAACATTAAATGGATTGTCGAAAGTATCCAAATCATGTGATTGAAAAAAGTCTGCATAATATTCTTTCTGGCCTGAATCTACACCACCTAAAACCTTATGAGAAACATTTCCTGTATTGAATTTTCCGTTGATAAAAAGCTGTCCTAAAAACATATCACTATCAACATCCCATATACCTACATTACGGATAATCTCACCATAACCAAGTTCTTGAGGCGCTACTTGTTCAGGCCCTACAACGCTAGGCCATGAACTGTATCCTTCCTGTAAATATTTAAAATAAGATGTCTGTGCAGTAAGTTTCCAGTTATCATCAAACTTATGCTCAAACATAAGATATCCGCTATGATCATTCATTTTTGTATCAGGCAAACCTGGTTGCGTCATCGTAAAATTTCTTGGCATTGTAGCATATCCGCCATCATCAGCTCCAAAAACATAAAATGAACCCACCTCAGTCATATTTGCGTGTTGGAGATTATACTCCAAAGTAATTTTTGTTTTATCATCTATTTGATAAGAAAGTACAGGAGCAAATACATAACGGTCATTGTGTTCAAATGGTCTGTGAGAACCTTTCTTTTGAATAGCACCATTAACTCTGTACAAGAACTTACCTTTTTTGTCAAATTTACCATCAAAGTCAACACTTGCTCTGTAGAAATCATAGCTTCCTGCCATAACTGTAGCTTCGCCTTTTGTGATTCCCGTTGGTTTTTTGGTAACTACATTATAAAGTCCGCTTGGATCACCGCTCGAAAGCATAAAGCCCGCCGGGCCTTTTACAAACTCAATATGGTCAACAAAACTCATGTCTTCTGTAAGTGGTCCCCAGAAAGAACTAACTACATTAAAACCATTACGAAATGCCTGAATTTGAGATCCTCGCATGGTAATGTTTGTGTACATATCTCCCCAGTGTTCTAAACGCACAGCACCACTCACGTTGCGAATAACCCCGTCGCTCATGCTGATGATTTGCTGATCTTTTAATGTCTGACCGCTTACAATCTGAATGTTTTGCGGAATTTCTAATACAGGAGTCTGAAGACGTAAGGACAAAGAAGGTTTGTCTTGTTTGTATTTGTTTTTTGTAATCACAACCTCGTCAAGATCTTCCTGATTTTCAGAAAGTGCAAAGTTTTTTGTTGTGGTTTGATTAGCAGTAACAACAATAGTTTCCTCTACCACTTTTACCCCTACTGCCCTTACCCGTATGGTATAAGAAGCCGGTTTTACATTTTTAATCTCATATTGACCGCTCTCATTAGTAACGGCTGTATATTTTGTCCCTTTAAGGCTTACAGAAATATTATCTGCCGGTACATTGCCGCTCAAAGTAATTTTTCCGGTTATTTTGCCTGTATCCTGCCCCATCATTTGCAATGAGCTCAGAAACAACAAGCTAAATATAAATTTTTGAATGGTTGGTATATTCATTTTGAATGGTTGTTTAAATTCGTGGCAAAAGTAAACTCAAATATGTTTTAAACCAAATTATTTTTAACCATTCTAAATAAAAACAATGAGTTAACTATCTGTATTGAGGTATTTGAATTCTTTTGAAACATAAAACGAGCTAAATGTTATATATGTAACTCGTTTTGTATTAGCCTATATCCTCAGTATATTTTTTTCATTATACGAAATGACGAAAAAAATAAAAATCAAACGTAACGGAATTGCCAATTAGATTTATATATTTGCAACAAAGTTGCGTTTGATTAAGTCTAAAAAAAAAAAGCAACTTGTTTATAATCAATAATGAAGAGAAGAATTCTACTTATTAATGTTTTAATGTCTTTTACCGTATTGTTTTCAATGCTGTTTCAGACTGTAGATTCTTACGAGCATATTTTTAAACAGATAAGTGAGAAACACTGCGAACATAAATATACTCCACATCAAAAACAAATAACACACAGTCATGCAGCAGAGCATAACTGTCATGTTTGTCATTTTGCTTTCAGCACCTTTGTACCCAATAATTTTCAGGCTTTATTTTTCAATAAAATAAGTAAAGGAGCTTCGTTTGTATTCTTTTATACAAAAACATATTCCACTTTTTTTAAGGGTAGTCTTTTTGCCCTTAGGGCGCCTCCTGCTATGGTATAATCTACTACATTTTTTTAATGCTCAATTTATCTTTTGCCTGTTATAATATCAGGTAAGAGACACTCTTATTTTGCTGTTTTATCTGAACTTTTCAATTTCAGGATAAGGCAAAAAAAAGCATTTCGCAATCGGACCGAATATTTATTTCAGTAAAAAAATCAGTAGCAGACAATTTCCATTTCACCAGAATAAACAAAAATCAGGTTCGGGGTATTTATGCCTCGTCAAAATTTTTGTTGCAATTTATTTAAAATCAAACAAAACCAAATTCATATTATGCTTATAGCTGAAAACCTTACAAAGAAATATGGCGATCATATTGCTTTGAATGCCTTAAACTTAACAATAAAAAAAGGAGAAATCTTTGCTCTTTTAGGTCAAAACGGAGCAGGAAAAACCACTACCATAAATCTTTTCTTAGGCTTTATTGAACCTAGTAACGGAACCTTAAAAATAAACGATATTTCGGTTACCGAAAATGGGCAGGAAACCAAAAAACATGTGGCGTATATTCCAGAAACAGTCATGTTATATCCAAACCTGAGCGGTATAGAAAACCTGAAATTTTTCTCGTCACTGGCAGGTTTTAAATATTCTGACGGAGAATTGACTTATTTCCTCAACAAAGCAGTTTTGCAAGCAAATGCGCACGACCAGAATCTTGGCGGTTACTCAAAAGGAATGCGCCAGAAAGTGGGAATTGCAATTGCAATCGCAAAACAAGCCAAAGTTTTATTATTAGATGAACCTACAAGTGGGCTTGATCCAAAAGCATCTAATGAATTCTCTCAAATCCTAAAAGAATTATCGGCAGACGGAACGGCTATTTTAATGGCGACACACGATATTTTTAGAGCGAGGGAAGTGGCCACACATATCGGAATCATGAAACAAGGAAATCTTGTAACGATTATAGAGGCAGATAAAATCTCGGCAAACGAACTGGAAAACTTGTACTTACAAACCGTATAAAGGAAATAATGATTTCCATCAACATAAAAATGAAACACTTATTTTCATTATTCTTTTTAATATTTAGCGTAAACTATGCCCAGTCTCAAACCATAACCGGGAAAATCATAGATCAGAATACGCAGGAGGCTGTTGTCGGTGCAAATATAAAAGTACTTAATTCCGGCAAAAATACAACCACAGACCGCGACGGAAATTTTAGCATTGAAGGTGACGGATTGCTGGAAATAAGTTTTACAGGATATAAAACACAGCAAATTAATGCGGATTCCGGATTTCTTACTATAAAAATGGAGACTAATCTGAATGAGCTGCAAACAGTTGAAATTGTGGGCCGTTCTACAAAAAAATATAACAGTGATTATTCTTTTGCCGCAACAAAAACAGCTTCTTTAAACAAAGATATTCCGCAATCAATCTCAACAGTAACAAAAGAATTAATTGCCGACAAAGGCGCATTTTATTTGGCAGATGCCGTAAAAATGTCCAGCGGGGTAATTCCGGCAAGTTACTATAATCAATATACTATTCGCGGAATCAGCCAGAATGAAGAAGGCCAGATTATTAACGGGATGCGAACACGTCAGTATTATTTCCTCCAGCCTTTAACCACTAATATTGAGCGTGTAGAAGTAATCAAAGGCCCGTCCAGCGCAACTTTTTCGTCTGTAGACCCCGGTGGGAGTATCAATCTGGTTACAAAAAAACCTTTGGCTGCAGACCGAAAAGAAGTGAGTTTAAGTGTGGGCAGTTTTAGTACTTTGCGCGGCGCATTAGATTTTACAGGACCTGCAAATGAATCCAAAACACTTCTTTATCGTATAAATGCTGCTTATCAGGATGCAAAATCATTTCGTGACTTAGCGGGAAATAAATCTTTTCTGATTTCTCCTTCCTTCAGTTATATTCCAAATGAAAAAACAGCAATTAATACCGAATTGATCCTGAGTGACATGACCGGAGTTCTGGATCGTGGCCAGCCGATTTTCGGGGCTATTGCGGGAGTCACCAATTTGCATCAGACACCAATAAGCTTAAACTTAGGTGCCTCAGGAGATTATTTTAAATCGAAAGAAATGATCCTCACGACCAATTTTGCCCATAAATTCAACTCTAAAATTGGATTTAATGCGACTTATATGAAACAAACCTGGACAGAAGACCTTCAGGAACACAGAACTACAAATGGTTTTGCTGTCGACATGAATAACCAGCCGGTAACGAGCCTGGCCATGATGCAGTTTGTACAGCGTAAGCAATATTGGGATATTGATAATTTGAGTGCTTATTTTAATTTTGATTTCAAAACCGGAAAACTCAATCATAAATTATTGACAGGGTATGATTTAAGCAGTTGGAACAAAAATAAAGGCGGTGGGCAGAATGCCGCGAGAGGTTATCTGCTCAAAGACGGTTCTGTAGCCAGTTCGTTTGTTTTGGCCAATGCCGATAATTATCAGACAACCACTATTAACGGTGTAATTGTACCAAAGCCAAACGTAAATTTCTTTGATTTAAATAATCCGTCGTATGCTATGAGAACGCCGGAAGATTATATTTTGAATGTCAGGACTGCGTTGCCATCGGCTTTGACCACTACAAATGCGATTTATATTCAGGATCAGATTCAGTGGGAAAAATTCACCTTCTTATTGGGATTAAGAAACGAATGGTTTGAAGACATCACCAATTATAAAACTAACAATGAACTGATTGTTGAGAAATCGGCGCTGCTGCCCCGTGTTGGTGTAACTTATGCTGTAAATAGTGCCATAAATGTTTATACAACATATCTGGAAGGCTATCAGCCACAATCAAATACTGTGACTTTAATGCCACAAACGGGAACTTTGCCTGCCGGAAGTTTGTTTGATCCCCTTGAAAGTAATCTGAAAGAATTTGGTCTGAAAACGACTTTTCTGAATAACTCCATGAGTTTTAATGCGGCTGTTTATGAAATTAATCAGCGCAATATTCTGATGAATGCCAACGACCCCGAAAATCCGGATTTATTGGTAACAAGAGGTGCAGAACGCAGTCGTGGTTTTGAATGTGATTTGGCGGGCTATATTACTTCGGACTGGCAAATAAATGCTTCGTACAGTTATATCGATGCCAAAATTACCAACGATCAGAATACTTCTTTGATCGGTGCAAGAAAGCAAAATACACCAAAAAACAGCGCCAATTTATGGACACGTTACAATTTTGGTGCTGATTCTGCTCTGAAAGATTTTGGAGTTGGGCTGGGAATGCAGTATCAAAGCAGTAAAGTACCTTGGTTTACAAGGGATTTTACGCTTCCTGATTTTACAGTTTTTGATGCCGCTGTATATTACAAACCAAATAACAGCAACATACAGATTGCTTTGAATGCAGGTAATTTATTAAACAAAACGTATTGGCTGGGTGCTCAGAATTATTTGAGATTATTTCCGGGGGCACCGAGAAATTTTACACTGACCATAACTTATAAATTTTAGTTTATATGAAATTTTTACATATTGAAATCCTTATAAGCAGGCATTTCAAAAAATCTGTTTTTAAAAATCCTGCTGTATTTATTATTACCTTATTTATTGGAGTTTTATTGCTTTATGCCGCATTTTCGGGTTGGGAAAATTATACTAATCAAAATGAAACCAGCGAAAAATACCAACATGAATCACGAGAAGACTGGCTGAATAATCCGGATAAAAACCCGCACAGAATGGCGCATTACGGAAACTTTGCGTTTCGTAAAAGCACTTCTTTGAGTGTTTTTGAATTCGGAATGGAACCTTTTTTTGGGAATGCCATTTTTCTTGAGGCACACAAACAAAATACCGCCAATTTTTCTGAAGCAGGTTTTTCAAACAGTATGCTCCGTTTTGGAGAAATAAGTATTGCGATGGTTTTGCAGATTTTGCTTCCGCTGTTAATCTTTTTCCTGGGTTTTAATTCAATTGCTTACGAACGTGAAAATGGAACTTTAAAACTGCTTTTGAGCCAGGGAATCAATTGGAAACAGCTGTTGTTTGGTAAAATTCTGGGGGTTGCTTCTGTTATAATGCTGCTTTTTATTCCTACAATTGTTATCCTCATCTTGATTTGGTTATTACTACAAAACTTTAGTATTTCTGCTGATGAAACCCTAAAGATGCTGTTCTTTATCGTATTCCATTTTATCTATCTGATATTCTTTTGCGTTATTGCTGTTTTGATTTCAGCTTCAAGCAAAACTTCAAAGAAAGCCTTGATTTCCCTAATCGGGATCTGGCTGATCTTTACGATTATTTTACCGAGAACAACACAGGCAATTGGCGCGTATTTGTATGAAGCTCCTTCAAAAATTCAGTTTAACAGCGACATTGAGAAAGATATCCTCAAACAAGGTGACAATCATAACCCAAACGATCCGCATTACAAAGCAATCAAAGATTCTTTATTAACGGTCTACAAAGTCGATTCGGTTCAGAAACTACCTTTTAATTATTCCGGGTTTATCATGACTGAGGGAGAAAAAATCAGTTCTCAGATTTATAAAAAACATCTTGAAGAGTTGTTGAAGATTTATGATAAACAAAATAGTTTTTCAAAAGCAGTTGCCTTTTTCAATCCGTATGTAGCGATGAAAAACCTGTCTATGGGATTATCCAATACCGATTATGATTCTTATATCGATTTTCAGAAACAAGCAGAGGATTATCGTTATATGATGGCTCAAAAAATGAATGGTTTGCAGATTAAATACATCAGTAACAAAAAACCCGGCGAAAAAGATAAACCACAAACAATCAACAAGGAACATTGGGCAGATGTAGAAGAATTTCATTATAAACCAAAAGGAATCCGGGAAGTTTTAAAAAGCGAAATTATCTCCATTATCTCAATCATTCTCTGGATCATCCTTTTGTTTACAGCCATTAGAATCGCGGCCAAAAACCTTAAAGCAATTTAATATGTTAGTATTATTATTTAAAAATTTCATACGATCAAAAGGAACCAAAATTGGTTTGATTTTTCTCTTGCTAATAGGTTTTATAAGCCTCTTGACCGGAAAACAGTTTCAGGAAAAACAAAATCAGAATATAACCGAAGCAGCCGTTTATCAAAAAGAACATATTGCGAGAAATGCGGCGTTTCATAAGGACGAGGTTGGACTTCTGCTCTACTATGTAAAGTTTTCCTTGGTCAATAAAACTTTTCCTGTAAACAGTCTGGCAATTGGTCAGCGAGATGTAAACCCATCGATTCAGAGTGTTACTATTCGTGGTCTTGAAGCGCAGAAATATGATGCAGAACTCAATAATCCGAATAATCTTTTGTCGGGAAATATCGATTTCAGTTTTGTGCTGATATATCTTTTTCCACTCTTAATTATCGCTTTTACATATAATATAATTTCAGAAGAAAAGGAAAGCGGAACCTGGAAAATTGTAGCGACCCAGACTGGGAATACCTTTTTCTATATCGTAAAATTGTTCTATATCCGAATTTTAAGTTTAATGGCACTTTTCAGCCTTTTACTTTTTACAGCAGTTTTGGTTTTGAATATTCCGCTGGACGGCGCTTTTTTTGCTTTTTTCGGATTGGGAATTTTATATATCCTTTTTTGGTTTGCCGTTTGTTTTTTTATCGTTTCTCTGCAAAAGAATTCCAATTTTAATGCTGTTATCTTACTAACAATCTGGTTGTTTTTTATCATCATTTTACCGGCAGCAATCAACACGTATATTGTCAATAAATATCCGGTTCCCGAAGCTTTGGAATTAACGGTGAAACAAAGAAACGCTTATCATGAAAAATGGGACATGGATAAAAAAATAACCATGGATAAGTTTTATGCCCATTATCCGCAGTTTAAAAGCTATTCTTTGCCTGAGGCTGAATTTAGCTGGCTTTGGTATTATGCGATGCAACAGGCCGGTGATGATGATTCGGCTAAACAATCAAATGAACTGGCGGCAAAACTGGTACAAAGAAACGAGGCAAGTCAGTTTATAGCACTCTTTATTCCGACTTTGCATACACAAATCCAACTGAATGAAATTGCTAAATCTGATTTAGGAAACCAGCTTCTGTTTTTGAAAGAAACAAAAGATTTTCACGAAAAACTGCGTTTGTATTTCTATCCCAAGATATTTGATAATGCTCCTGTAGATCAGGAAAACTGGTCAAAATTCAAGGTAGAAACTTTTAGCGACAAATCAGAAATAAGTTTTGCAAAAGCTTTTCTTCCTTTATTCATTTTCAATTTATTGCTAATTGGTTTTGGATGGAGAAATTTTAAACGCAACGTTTTTTCTTAACTGCAAAGTTTTTTACCGTAAAAGAGCGCAAAGGCTTACGCAAAAGTTCGCAAAGTTTAATATGCTTTGCGAACTTTTTGTTTTAATAAAACTGCTTTCGGTATAACATATATTATAAACGGCTATTTTTTCTCAAAATTGACTGATTTCACTACAATCTTGTTTCATTTTGTAAAGTGAAACCAACTTGACGCGTTTAATTATTTTTTTTTTGAAAGTAAAATTAATTTTGATTTATAATTTCAGAATTCCCTATTAAGTCATTTTACATGAGCTAATTACAAATCAAATTAAAAACTAAAATCATGAAAAAGTATCATTTTTTACTCAGTCTTTCTTTATTTTCCCTTGCGGTGCAGGCCCAAAATTCAAATTCATTTCTGCTTAATTTATACGGTGGCTACACCTTTTCAGATAAGGTAGAATACAACAATTCGTACGGATATGTCGAAGATGGTTTTGAATATGGAGCCGGTTTGGAATATTTTTTTATTAACAATACTTCTGTAGAGTTAAAATACAACAGGCTGGATACCAAATTGCCATTGTACGGACCTATGAGAAACCAGCTTAATGCCGGAGACGACAAAGGCGCAGTAAATTACATTCTTCTTGATTATACACGCTATTTTGATGTGGGTTCGCAAGTGCTGCCCTATTTGGGTGCAGGTGCAGGTATTGCCATTTTGGAAACACCTCAAAGCGGAAGTGGAACTTACTTTGCCTGGGAGGTTAAAGGAGGCGTAAAAATCAAAACTGCTTCGCCTTTGTCTATCAATTTAAATGCTTATTTACAATCGATGGCTGCTGCAGTCGGTAATAGTTATTACTGGACGTATTATGGCGTTATTGGTGTAACTGATTATGTTTCAACCTTTCAATTTGGGTTAGGGGCAACTTTAAGTTATGATTTTACTAAATAAATACATGTTTTCAACTAAATAAAACCAGCAACTATGAAAAAATTATTTTTATCACTAGCCATTATCATTTCAGTTAGTTCATTTGCTCAATCTGCAGATGATGTCGCACTTGTTCAAAGTCTTTACGGCAAATCAAAAGGTGATATCATTAGGGATTACCTCAATTTACCCGAACCTCAGGCAGCCGCATTTCAGGCTGTTTATGATAATTATGAAGCAGAACGCAAAGCTTTGGGACAGAAAAAAATGCAGATCATAAGCGACTACGCTACCAATTATGACAACATTACAGATGAAAAAGCAGATGAGCTCGCAAAAAACAATCTGAAAAATAATGTCGATTTCGAAAAACTTTTATCAAAAGCTTATGGCAAAGCAAAAAAAGCAATAGGCTCTATAAACGCTGCAAAATTCATTCAGTTAGAACAATATTTTCAAACCACAGTAAGATCTTCTGTTCAGGATGAAATTCCGTTTATTGGAGAACTTGATAAAATTAAAAAGTAAAATACTTTTGAATTCTTTTTATAAAAAAAGGCTGCCAATCACGGCAGCCTTTTCACTATTCAAAAAAAAACCTATTTCTTAATAAAGCGTTTCACGGTACGTTTTCCGTCTTTATCAAAAACAATAAAATAAATTCCCTGTCTTAATGCTGAAACATTCAGACTATTGTCATTTATTTTTTGTGCGGCAACCAAACTTCCGGTTTGAGAATCAACTACGCTGACAGTACCGCCAGTAACATCAGTTGTAAAAAATAATACGTCTGACGTTGGGTTTGGGTAAACATTTAAGGCAACAGCTTCTGTTTCTTCTTCGACAATTGTAGCGGCAGGAGCTCCTGCGCCCACTTTGGTAATTCTGATCCAGTTAATGTTCATTCCGGTATTCTGGATATAGATACCAAAATTATAAGTGCCTGCAGTTACGCTAACCGTTTGTGTTACAGTCTGCCAGTTTTGCCAGCCTCCTGTATTTGGAATATCTACGTTTCCTAAAATGGTTGTTCCGCCGTTTAGGTCAGAAGACAACCTTCCTCCTGCTACTCCACTTGCAACACGATATTCGATTAAATAAGATCCTGTGGTTGGGAAATTAATATTATTATACGCCATCCAGTCACCGGTTTCAGTGTAACCCACGTTTGAACCTCCACCAGTGTCTGTCGTGGCTTCAACCTGAATACCACTCATTGCTGAGTAATCTTCAGCCTGAATTAATGTAGAAGTTTGTGATGTCGTTGTTGCAATCAATTTCCATTGTCCGCAAGTCTGACCATTATCGTCCCATTGTTGTACATTGGCACCGTTTGCTGTACTTGCTCCGGCTACCTCAACAATTCTTCCGCTGTGACGGGCCACAAGTTTATAAAATCCGTCGGCTGCAGCTACCAAAATAAATTGTTGGTTTGTAGTTCCGTTATACGGATATTGCTCTACATTGGCACCGTTTGCTTTATTAAAATTATTGACATCCAAAGATTGTCCGCTGTGGTTTGCAATAATCTTATACAAACCGTCGCCCAAATGCGTAAAAGTAAATTTCTGGTTGTTTGCTGTATTTACAGTTCCCTGCGCTACATTTGCACCGTTAGACAAACTGGCATTCCAGACATCCATGTTGAGACCGCTGTTTCTGTTTTGGAGAAAGAAAGTCTGATTTCCTAAAGTGGTAACTCCGTTTGCAATAATACGAATAGAACTTACTTTATCATTCCAGGTTGTATTTAAACATGAATTATCAGAATTGATTACGGTTGAAGTTCCTGCAAAATTATCATCCTGATATAAAATCGCCTGAAATCCCTGAGTAACTCTTAGTGACGAAATATCATCATTTAAAACTCCCAGCGAATTCAGTCTTGCCAAATTATAATCCCCAATTGTCAAACCGCCCGAAAAACCGGTATAATTACAATCTTTATAAACTGTAATTACGTCTGTTGAAGGGCTGATATTTCCTCCCGGCGGAATTGTTCCTGTAATAGAATAACTTCCGATAGAGCCATAAGCAGAATAACCTCCGACTCCTGTGTTTCCTGCCCCGTTGCCATCAACGCCTATGAAATATTTTCCGGCTGGTAAGTTTACATTCATAGAAGCATTCAAAGCAAACGGATCAGAATTCCAATAGGTTCCCATTTCTGCTCCTGCTGAGTTGTATAATCGTATCAGCAAGTGCAGATTTCCATCTCTTGAAACTGTATTGGCATTAATAGAAACATTTCCGCCTCCGGTTGTAAACGTAAAAAAGTCATAATCGGCTTCGTTGGAAATAATTCCGTTTTTCTGATTAATTCCCCCGCTTCCGTTATAATCCAAATTAGCTGCAGAAGCCGTATTATTACCATAATCATCTCCTCTGAATCCTACACCAAATTTTGTGCTGGCAATAATAGCCACATCGTCTTGTTTGTTGTTGGCATTATTATATTCTCCTTTACTCCACTGTACAACAGGTCTGTAATATCCTGCACCCATGATTGGTGCCCATGCTGTTCCGTCCAGACCTACAAAATAATCTTCTGCAGGGCTGGTACGTCCGTCATGGCCTAAGTCAAAAGTATGCCCGACTTCATGAGAAGAAGCATCTCCTCCGGATTTTCCTGAAGTGATGAATACCCAACAAGGTACATCGTTATCCCAGTTAAAAGAACCAATGTAAGCAACACCTCCTGCGCCCGGAGCTGCTGTATTGGTTGGTGTTACTACAACACGCATTCTTCTGTTTCTTGGATACGAATTAAAAACAGCTTCGTTGGTTGTTACATTTACATTAAAAGCTCTGTAATCCTCAGAAACTACTTCCCAGTGCTGTTGTACGGCTGCATCGCTCATTCCGGATGCAGCAGCATTGATTGCATTACCATTATTCCAAAGGTTTCCTGCCGGCATATAATAGCCGTCAAAATCCAGCATAACACAACCTGCAGCGCCCGGTAAACTTTGCAGGTCCAGCAGAGCCGGAGCAATTTGAGCTGCAACAGCTGCGGTTTTGTTTGCTGCTTTTGAAGGAACGTTTTTGTAATCAATACAAACCAAAGTATTGATATCTACTTTTTCTACAAAAGCATTTCCTGCAGCATCAGAATAATATTTGTAGGCTTCTCTTGTTTTCTTTAAAAGAATATGGCCTTCAAGTAATTTGTCTTTTACTTTAATGAAAAAAGAAGATTCTGGTATATTTTTAATTTCTCCGATTAAAAATTCACTTGAAGCATTCGATTCTTTAAAATTGATTTTTCCATTAAATTTTTTGGAATTGGAAACCTCAAGCAAGACTGTTTTTTCTGCACTTTTTGAAGTTGCTGAAACAACAAGTTCTTTCTTTAGATTGTTCATAAAAGTTTTGCTCGTGCCTAAAGAAGTCTGCGCAATTGCAAAACTGCTAAAGGCAATAAACACCAATAAGCTTAATCGTAATCTGTAATTGTTTTTCATAATTTATCTAAGATTTGGGGTTACGATGTATAAAGAAATCACTATCTCTTCTGTGAGAAGAAATAGTGATTTCTGAAAAAATTATTTTTTAATAAAACGTCTTACGGTTTTAATTCCGTCTTTTTCTACCAAAATCAAATAGATTCCGCTTTTTAAGCCGGCAACATCAATACTGTTAGTATTGGCAGTTTGCTGAGAAACCGTTGCACCACTTTGAGAATCAATAATTCTTATGTTTGCTCCGGAAACTTCTGCAGAAAAGAAAAGTGTCTGCTCTGTTGGGTTTGGATAAACAGTCAGACTTTCGATTTTGTCTGTTGAAGCTGTTTTTGCAGCCAAGGCAGAAGCTGTTTTCGTAATTCTAAACCAGTTTAGATTCACACCCGTATTCTGAATATAGATTCCGAAATTATAAGTTCCGGCATTGACATTTACGGTTTGAGATACTGTTTGCCAGTTTTGCCATCCGCCTGTATTGGGTATGTTAACAGAACCAAGCTGAATCGCTCCTGCACTTAAATCTGAAGAAATAACTGCCCCGCTAACACCACTGGCAACTCTGTACTCAATGAGGTAAGAACCAGATGTTGGAAAATTAATCGTATTATAAGACATCCAGTCACCCGTATCTGCATAACCGACATTTAATCCGCCGCCGGTATCTGTGGTTGCTTCGGTTTGGATTCCGCTCATGTTGGCATAACTCTCTGCTTCGATCAATACTGACGAAGAATTTGTTATGGCACGAACTCTTACTGAAGTAGCCAGATCATTAAAACTATTGTCTACCAAACAAGTATCATCTGCGCTAATAATTGTAGAAGCACCCGAAAAATTATCGTTTGCATAAAGCACTGCCTCATAACCATTTTGCACTTTTAGTGAAGAAATATCATTATCTAAAATTCCTTTTGCCTGCAAATCGGCTAAAGTATAGTTGCCGACTGGCAAACTAACAGCATATCCGGTATAATTACAATCCTTATAAACTGTGGCAACGCCATTTTGTGGTGTTTCATAAAATGTTTGCCCTGCCAGATTTCTTCTTTTCAATCCTTGTGCTCTGTAATTGGTAACCAAAGTATTAATCTGTGTCAGGTCTAATGCTGTATTTTTATAATATAAAACCCAGTCTGCCATGAAAGTATTCTCTCTGTTACTGGTGCTGGTTCCTAATACATTATTCCAAATCCAGTTTGCGAATGCCACCTGCATGGTACTTCTCGGATAAACCGAAAGGCCTGCCTGAGTTTCGCTATCGGTAACAGAGTGAGTAGCAATGAGGATATTATCCATATAATATCTGATATTCACACCATCTGTGCAGGTAGCAATAAAAGTATGCCACCCGGCTAATGATTTTTGCTGGGTAGAATAGGTTTTCCAGGGTGTCCATGGATTTGCAATATATTTGTGATAAGAAGTGGTATACCCCACTCTGTTGTCTGGAGAAACGCCCCACTTATCTGCAGCCATATACTCTATGATATCCATCTCGCTATACTTTGAACCATCCTGCGCAAGAGCCGAACTTACAATCGTAAAAAAGGTTTGTATATTGGCGTCTTTACTTGCAAAAGATTCATCTGATAAATACACTCTCGACGCATAAGTTCCTTCAAAATATTCGTAAGAACTTTCGATTCTGGAATGTGTTACCCCTTTTGTCTGACCATTAACAGTTGTTTTTAATGTCATTAATTTATTAGCAGCATTATCAGGGTCTGTAATAAAAGCTACATTATTTCTGCTATATGTGGCTCCTTCCGGTGGTCCACTTACTCCATTAACAATTTGCCATTTATTGAATGATGTCAATTGCGGATCATTATTGCCCGAATAATTAAAATCATCAAACATTATAACCTGGGCATGGCAGCTTAAACCAAAGAAAATAAATACCAATAAGAGTAGCCTTAAATTAATTAAGGCTATTATATATTTCTTCATGTTAGCTTATTTCTTTATAAAACGTCTTACTGTTTTGATTCCGTCTTTTTCTACCAAAATCAAATAGATTCCGCTTTTTAAGCCTGCAACATTAATACTGTTGTTATTGGCTGTTTGCTGAGAAACCGCTGCACCACTTTGAGAATCAATAACACTCACACTTGCTCCTGAAACTTCTGCAGAAAAGAAAAGTGTTTCTTCTGTCGGGTTTGGATAAATGGTTAAGCTTTCTACTTTGTCTGTAACTGCAGGTGCTGATTTTGCTGCCAAAGCTGAACCTGATTTGGTGATACGGAACCAGTTTAAATTTACTCCGGAGCTTTGGATATAGATACCGAAATTATATGTTCCTGCATTTACATTTACCGTTTGGGTTATGGTCTGCCAATTTTGCCATCCTCCTGTATTTGGTACATTTACAGCTCCCAGCTGAATAGCTCCTGCTGTTAAATCAGATGATAATTTTGCTCCGTTTACCGCACTCGCTACCCTGTATTCAATTACATAAGCTCCCGATGTTGGAAAATTGATATTAAAATAAGCCATCCAGTCTCCTGTATCAGCATAACCAACATTCAATCCTCCGCCTGTATCGGTTGTCGCTTCTGTCTGAACACCGCTCATTGAGGAATAATTTTCTGCCTGAATCAAAGTTCCCGTTACCGGAGGGTTGCTTCCTTTAACCACCTGATCAATTGCTGTAAGTAATGATTTTGAACCTGTTGCATCCTGAGATAATTCCCAAATCATGACACCAGCTGCATTTTGAATCGCAAAAGTCGTTTTTGCCTTAATTGTCGGGATTCCGTTATAATAAATAGTATTTCCTACCTGATCTACATTTTCGGCTCCCGGATATTGGTTTACGATATTGGCAAATGAAATTCCCTGATTTGCTGATGCTCCAAAGCCATATCCGTAAAATGGAAGTCCGATAACCGCTTTACTTGCCGGTAAACCTCTTCCTGTCCAGTAATTAAACTGGTTAACTGCCATGCTGTAAGGAGAATGCTGACCCGGGTTTCCCGGAGCCCACGGACCTGTTGCATCATACGCCATGATATTGATCCAGTCATACGCTGCAAAAGTAGATGAAGGTACATTGGCACCACCATATCCTTCTGAAAGCGCTGCTGTAATTAATTTTCCATTGGCATGAAGCTTATTGGCCAAAGCAATTACAAAACCTCCGTAATCACTATTTATGGCCGGGCCTTCTAAATCAACATCAACTCCGTCAAAATTATGCGCTACAACATAATCGTAAATTTTCTGAATAAAAGCTGTTCTGTTGGCTGGCGTAATCAAATTAAAATAATTGTCACGAATGGCTCCTCCTTCTGAAATAGCCCCTCCACCAAGAGAAACAAAAACTTTTACATTCTGGGCATGGGCTGCATTTATTATAGTATTACTTCCTGAGTTAAAAGACAGATATCCGTTTGCATCAGGATTCTCAAACGCAATATTTATATGCGTTAATTTACTGTACTGGATAGTGCCTGAAAAGGCGTTCAAATCAATCCAGTTGGGAATATAAGCGATTACTTTTTTCTGGGCAATCGACAGGTTGAAAACTCCAAGCACTAAAATGATAATCCATTTTAGCGGCATTCTTTTGTAATTGTTTTTCATAATGTTCAATTTTCAATAGTTAATAGTAGGGGTTAATTATTGCTTTTAAAGTGAAGCCCTGAAGAGGTTCAACTGAAAATTTTCAGGGCTTTTACTTATTCTGAAATTATTTTTTGATAAAACGTTTTACCGTTTTTGCACCGTCTTTTTCGAAAACCACAAAATAAATTCCGGTTCTAAGACGTGAAACATCGATACTGTTATTATTGATTTTCTGTTCAGAAACAACAGTTCCTGTCTGATCAACAATGCTTACTTTTTCTCCGCTTACAGATGTAGTTACAAAAAGAGTGTTTTCTGCCGGGCTTGGATAAATACTAAGCTCAGCAGCAGGTTCTTCTTCTACCGTTTTTACAGAAGCCGTTTTTGCAGCTGCACCCACTTTTGTAATTTTAATCCAGTTGATGTTCATTCCTGTATTCTGAATATAAATTCCGAAATTATAAGTCCCTGCATTTACATTCACACTTTGAGAAACGGTTTGCCAGTTTTGCCATCCGCCAGTATTTGGTATATCTACATTTCCTAACAGAATTGTTCCTCCGTTTAAGTCAGAAGATAATCTACCTCCTGCCACAGCACTTGCCACGCGGTATTCAATTAAATAAGAACCTGTAGTAGGGAAAATAATACTGTTGTATGCCATCCAGTCACCTGTTTCTGTGTAACCAACATTAGAACCTCCTCCGGTATCTGTGGTAGCTTCAATCTGAATTCCGCTCATTGCAGAATAATCTTCTGCCTGAATTAATACAGAAGTCTGAGAACTTGTAGCCGGAACCAGTTTCCATTGTGCACAAGTTTGTCCGTTATCCTGCCATTGCTGTACATTGGCACCATTTGCAGTACTTGCACCTGCAACTTCTATTAGTTTACCACTGTGTCTGGCTACGATTTTATAAAATCCGTCGCCTGTAGCAACCAATACAAATTGCTGGTTTGGTGTAGCATTGTATGGATATTGCTCAACATTGGCACCATTATCCTTATTGAAATTATTGATATCCAAAGATTGTCCGCTGTGATTTGCAATAATCTTATACAAACCATCACCTAAATGTGTGAAAGTAAATTTTTGGTTGTTTGCCGAGTTTGGAGTTCCCTGTGCCACATTTGCTCCGTTGGAAGTACTTGCACTCCAAACATCCATATTTAAATTACTGTTTCTGTTTTGTAAAAAGAAAGTTTGATTTCCTAAAGTGGTAACTCCGTTTGCGAGAATACGAATAGAGGTTACTTTATCATTCCAGGTAGTGTTCAGACACGTATTATCAGAATTGATTACGGTTGAAGTTCCTGTAAAATTATCATCCTGATACAAAATTGCCTGAAATCCTTTTGCAACTTTAAGTGAAGAAATATCATCGTTTGAAACGCCTAAAGTATTTAGACGGGCCAAATTATAATCTCCAATAGTTAATCCGCCAGAAAATCCGGTGTAGTTGCAATCTTTATAAACAGTAACGACATCTGTAGTTGCCGGTACAGAAGGTACTGTTCCTGCATATCCTCCAAAAACAGCAATAACTTTGGTTGGCTGTGGTGTATGAAGTGATGGCGACTGATCTGCAACATCATCATAAGCAAACCCGTAGGCCAGATTATCAATATTAATTCCCGGTAAATGCCAGAATTTAGAATAATGATTGGTTGGGTTTACCTGATAATATTTTGATGCATCGTACCAGTTTTGCTGACCCGGATTTGGAGTTGTCACATTTACAACATGTCTGTTAATGGCTGCTGTTAATTGTGCCTGAATCACCAGGTCCAAATCTCCGTCTACCAGTCTTCTGTCCAGAACACCTTTTCCTTCAAGTGCTTCCTGCGTGCTTGGTCTGTTTTGAACGCGGCCTGTACGGCCTGTGAATCCGCCAGATTGTCCAACCATTTCTAATTGTTCTCCGATAACTCTTCCTTTAAAAACTCCTGCGTCTCCGGCATAAAAAATTAAATCTTCATTTTTGTATTTATTCCAGATGGCATCGATATACGATTTTAAGTAGTTTGCATATGGTCCTGATCCTTCGGCGAAAGCCGGTGTTTTAGAAGGAGCTGTAATTTCACCCGTTGCGTCATTAACACAGCCTTGAAATTCTGCCGGAACATTCGCCTTAAAAGCGGCAACGATGTCAGCATGTTTTTTTAAATCCCCAACTTTTTTCTGGTAACCGTTTGCTCCGAACAATTCAAGTCCCATTGGGTATTTATACGAATCTACTCTGGTTGGATTTCCAAAGAAACCGTACTGATTGTTTGTTAATTCGATCATTTCATACAAAATGCCCTGATTTGGATCTGTCGAATTTTGCGGATTTGGCGATGCATATCCGGAAGGTGCTCCATTGGCACCAAAAAAGTAAAAATACAGTTGTGAACCTTTTGAAATAAAAACCCTGCAGCCTGCGATTAAAGGCAGTGTAAAGGTTTTGTTTGGAATTTCGCTCAGTTTTGTAAAACAAGCGGCATATTTTGAGTTTTGTCCCGGCCCTGTATTTCCGCCATACGTTGGTCCTGTAACGGTATTGTAAGAGGCGCTCATTGGCAATATCTGACTTGTTTTGGCATTTACCCAAACGTGGTTTCCGGTAGTATAATCAATACCAACGATGGCTACATAAAGCTCGTTGTCATTAAAAGTTGAGTTATTGCTTATGGTAAAGGGAACTGGTCCCTGACCGTGCATCAAATTTGAAAACACCAGAAACAGTGTTGTCAAAAAAGAAATTCTTGTAAGTCTAATTTGTTTCATATTTAAAGTTTTTTTGGGGTTATAAATTAA
Organism: Flavobacterium sp. 1355; assembly: GCF_017833415.1. GTDB lineage: Bacteria > Bacteroidota > Bacteroidia > Flavobacteriales > Flavobacteriaceae > Flavobacterium. The sequence goes on from NZ_JAFICC010000003.1 coordinate 288,784, forward strand.
TTTTCAAACCATAAAAAATCATTTGTTTGAATGAAATGACTTTATTTATCCGTCAGGTGTAATCGTATGGTGCTATCCTTAAATTTAATCTCCGGACTATTAAAAACCGGTATATTATTTTTAATCTGAATCACACCCAACGGATTTTTATCTATTTCTTAATCAGTTTCCTGGTAACATTCTTTTGATCAGATTTAAAATTCAGGATATAAATCCCTCTTGGAAGTCGGTTGATATCCAGAAAACTTTCATTGGCCGAAGTATCGATTTTGCTTCTCAAAACAAGAGTGCCAGATAAATCATAAATAGTTACTTCTTTATTAGCCAGTTCTCCCGGTACAGAAATCTGAATGTAATCATTGGCCGGATTTGGATAAATCGTAACATCTGTTAATTCTTCTTCGGTACCTGCTTCTTTGGCTGCTAATCCTGTTTTGGCTGCCGATGCAGATCCGTAAGCTTCTATTTCATACAATGAATAGCCATACGGAGCCAAAGCTTTTGCAGTACATAAGATTCTCAAATATCTTCCTGATCCGCTAACTGCTAAGTCATCTGTGCCGCCATCGCTGGCAGTTTGTGTATTTATAGTTTCGCTTTCTGTAAAAGTGTTGTCTGCAGAAAGCTGTATTTTGTATTGCGTTGCAAAAGCTGCTTCCCATTTCAAAACCACACGGTTTAAGTTGTAGTTACTTCCCAAATCCACATAAATCCATTCGGTTGCATTGGCAAAAGAACTTGCCCATCTGCTTACTGTTCCGTCACCATCTGTAGCTTTTGATGCAGAAAGTGTTGCATTTTCTTCTGTAGAAGCTGTTGCTGTTTTTGCTAAAGCCAAGTTGACATTAGGATTTGGCGTAATATTTCTAACAATAACATCGCTGAAAACTCCCGTTGTTAAAGTTCCATTAGCATGTGATGTTACCGCCATTCCCACATAAATAGTATTGGCCATTGCAATCGTTCTTGCCGTACCAATTTGTGTCCATGTTGTTCCGTTATCAGATGTGTAAGACGTAAACACGTTTCCTGTTCTGACAGTACGAAGCCATTTAGGAAAAGTTCCTGCTGCTCCCTGCTGAATCGTTGGTACCGAAACCGCATCTCTTGATAAAAACTCAACACCTGCCGCAGCCGTAATTGTGGTCATAGCATGTTTAGAAGTCGGCGTAAGCGTTTCTCTAAACATCACACCCGCTTTTGCATATGTATTGGTATTGGTCAATGAAGTTACTCTGGCAATAATTTCGGCATCGCCTGTAATAGGCTGATACACATATTGAAACTGATCGCTTGATTCCCAAATATCTGTTCCTGAACCTTTAATAGTAAAAGTTCCATTGCTGTGTGTTGCTTCTCCCGCAGGAGTTACGGCACCTAAATCTGTGCTAACCCACGGTGCTGGTAAAGTTAACGGAGGATTTTCTGTAGAAACTAAATTGACACTTCTGATATTATCAAAATAATACGTGTTTCCTGAATTTGTTCCCGGTTCAAATAAGAAAACAAAACGATTTACTTCGCTGTCTACCGTTGATGCGTCCGGCGCACTTGCGTATGTAAAAGTAAGTGTATGCCATGTATTGGTTTGTTTTACAACGGCCTGATAAATACTGTGTCTTCCTACCGGATAGTTTGACGGAATCGAAGCACTGCTTTCTGCCTGCCATGAAATTACAGATCCAACCGGTGCAGACGTATACACATCCATAGCGAATTTTTTAGTTCCGCTTTTGAAATCTCCGATATTGTTTATCGTTGAATTAAAAGAGAAGTTATCATATAATTCTGTTGATTTTCTAACGTATTTACCAACATTAGACGAAGTATTAATTCCGCTTGCGTTCGGGTTTGGCGCATTTGCTGTATAAGTCCCAATCGCATCTCTAAATGTGATATTATGAATGGTTTGATAATCTTCGTAAACTACACCAGGCGTATAAGTATCCGGTAGTTTGGTCGTTCCGATTCTGATATTATCAAAATAATAGGTATCACTAGTGTAAGATCCTGAATTAAACAGCAAAACCATTTGATTTATCGCCAGATTTGAAGTTCCTAAATCCGGACTTGAGTTATAATAGAAAGTCAGCGTTTCCCATTGATTTTGTTTGGTTGTGATCGCTACATAATTACTATTTCTTCCTGTCGGGAAATTGGCCGGAAGGGAAGTCGCACTATTTTCTAAGTTCATACTCACCACCGTCCCAATCGGTGCCGAAGTATAAACGTCGATCATAATTTTATTAGTCTGATTTTTCAGTAAACCTGCATCTTCAATTGTACTTTGTGTATTAAAAAATAATACATCGTATTGCTCGGTTACGTTTCTAACGTACCTCGCTACATTCGCAGAAGCGTTAACAGAATTAGAACCAGGATTTGCTACTACGCTGTACGTTCCTGTAGTTGTCCCTTTTATAATTTTATTAATCCCATCATAATTTTGCAGAACATCTGTAGCAATAATTGGCTTTTCAGGAGCTGCTTTGGTCAGCAGATTATCAAAATAATAGGTAGCTCCGGAATTTGAATTTGATTCAAACAGAACAACTACATTATTGATAGACAAAGCACTTGTATTTGGGTCGATTATTTTTTCAAACTCAAATTCTATCGTTTCCCATTTGTTCTGTACGGTTGTTGCCGCTTTAAAACCACTATGTCTTCCCGAAGGATAATTTGTTGCTGTGGTAACTAAACTATTCTCCAGCTGCATGGATATTTTTGTTCCCACCGGAGCAGAAGTATAAATATCAAATGAGAGTTTTTTTCTTCCGTATACATAATCATTGGCATTGGTAATGGTTACGTTTTTAATGTTCAGAACATCATATAACTCCGATGAGTTACGAACGTATCTTCCAACCGCTGCCGAAGTATTTATTCCGGTTGCTGAAGGATTGGCAACAGCTTCTGTTAAAACTCCTGTTTTTAACGGATACAGTACATTTCTGTTACTTTGAAAATCTTCGTGAATTTTTTCAACCGGGAGCGGAACTTCTGTTGTTACAGCCAGTTTATAGGTTGTGGTAGTGCAACCCGAAACTGTTGCCACAGCAGAAACATCTCCGCCTGTACTTCCCCAGTTTACTGTAATAGTATTGGTTCCCTGTCCTGAAGTTATGGTTGCCCCAGACGGAACTGACCAATTATAACTTGCGCCTGCAATTGGGTTTAAGCTATAAGTTTTGCCCGTTTCATTATTATAAACTTTTGCATCTCCGGTTACGCCGTGTGTAAAACTTCCGTCATAAACACGAACGTAATCTACCTGCAGTTTTGCAGGAAAGTCACCGGGAACTGGCGCAACTCCTACACCATTTACACTTGTATATGGTGTTCCTGCGCTTCCAACGGCCAAATTTAAAATAATATAAAACTGTTGATCATTAAAAGGCCAGCCACCATTTACTGTAGTGTTTGGTGTTGCTGTATGAAATAAATTTCCATCAATAAACCACTTAATGATATTCGGCCCCCACTCTACGGCATAGACATGAAATTCTGTGGATAAATCTGTTGGAGAAGCATAACTTCTTCCGGTATAATGATAACCTCCACCGTCATAATGAATTGTCCCGTCTATAGATTGTGGGTTTCTGTGTTTGGCTTCCATGATATCAATCTCACCGGTGTACGGCCAGTTTGCAACCCCTGCAGGCAGCATCCAGAATGCCGGCCAAGCTCCCATGCCGCTGGATAATTTCATACGCGCTTCTACTCTTCCGTATTTCAGTGCATACTTTCCTTCTGTGGTTAATTTTGCAGAAGAATAAGGCTGTTGCGGAAAAGCTGCATTTGGCTCGTATTTAGCCTGGATATTTAAATAGCTGTTTGTTCCTTCTTTTACAATTGTTGCCTGATTCGGATCATAACGCTGCGCTTCTGCATTTCCAAATCCGCAAAGCGAAGGACATCCGTTTCCGGAGATACTTTGCCATTTTGTAGCATCAACTGTAGTTCCGTCAAACTCATCTGCCCAGACCAGTGTGTTACATTGCGAATGCACTTTGAGAAAAGGTAAAAATAAGATCATTATAAGAATAATAAACCTTTTCAAATAACGGTAATTGTCTTCCGGTGGTCGGCCGGAAAAAAAGTCTTTTTGTTTCATTTTTTTAGTTTTTTGTTAGTAAAGCTTATTAGTTAAAAAACAGCCGATTTGTAAAAATCAGACTATTATTTTTTGCTAATAATGAACAATATTAAGAAATAAACTACGCAAAAAGCCAATTCAGGGATACGGTTTGACTACGGTACAGGCAAAATAAATGTAGTAAATAGGCGTCAAAGCCCGTAAATACACCTAAGATTATACTTAATAATTAAACTTAAAAATTAAGGATAAATTCAGTAATGTTTGCATCAGAAGGAAGCTGGAGTTTTTTTCGGATACGGTATCGGGTATCTTCAACACCTCTAACGGAAATTCCCAAAAGCGGGGCAATTTCTTTTGTATTGAAATTCATTCGCAAATAGGCACATAAACGCATATCGCGTGGAGTCAGTTCAGGAAATTTGGTTTTTAAACGCTGCATAAAATTATCATGAAGCTGATTGAAGATTTCTTCAAACTCATTCCAATGCTGATCACCTTGCAGTTCGTGATCTATAATTCGGTTTATTTTGGTCAGCAAACTCAAATCATTATCCTTTTTAATCTGGATAATTAATTCTTTTATAGAAAGCAGAATTTCATTCAGATGAATTAGGTTGACCGTGTTCGATGCTACCTTAGCATTTTTAAGATTAATAGTTGCTTCCAGATTTTCTTTTTCAAGCAACAATTTCTGCTCGTTAAATTCTGCCCTCGTAAACAAAAGTTCCTTTTCCTGATTAATAATAAGCTGTGAACGTTTGCGTTCTGCCTGAATTTTTTGATACCTGATAATGGTATAAATCAAAACACCAAAAAGTACAAAATACAATATATAAGCCCAGCTTGTTCTGTACCAGGGCGGCAGAATCTCGAATTTAAAGACGGCTTCATCACTTACAACATCATAAATGTTTTTTGCCCTTACGTGAAAAATATATTCGTTTTCAGGAAGATTGGTATATTCTTTTTCGGTCTGCAGACTCAAATCTGACCATTTTGGCTCAAATCCTTCGAGCCAGTATTCGTATTTGGTTGCATCGCCTTCATCATAAAATAATGAGGCAAAGGAAAAATGCAAAGCATTATGCGAATACGGCAAAACCTGACACAGTTTTTCTGCCGATGCATCTGACGGGAGTACATCATATCTGCTGGAAAACAGCAAACTATCTTTTGGAAAAATCGATTTTACTTCAGAAATAACCGCCTTGTATCTGGTTGTATATTTTTTTCCTTTTGTACTATTATAATGAATTAACCCATCCTGAGTTCCAAAAAAAACATCTCCTGCAACAGTCGTCTGAATGTTCTCAAAACCCGGAATATATAAGTACATCAGTTTTCTAAAAGGCAATTCTTCCTTATCAAAACCTTTTTTGCTGCGACTCAGTTTACCTGTATTTTCTCCCGATACATACCAAATATTATTCTGGTTATCCGCTTTTAGTAAACGAATATGATTGTTCATTCCGAGAGATTTTTTGAAAACAGCATTTGGAGCCATTTTTTTTGAATTCTTATCCTGTTCATAAACACCTTTTGTAGTCCCAAAAAGTATCTGATTGTTTATTTTAAAAGTATTTAAAAACAAACTCGACGGAAAACCATCTTTCTGATTGTAAAACTGAACATCCGAAACGGCATCAAATGTTTTGTTTAATTTTATCTTAAAGATTCCTTTATAACCGTGCGCAATCCAAATCTCATCATTATGAGGTACAATAATTCTGCTGCTTTCCTCAAAACCCTTTATTTTATTTTGATATATCCACGAATTATTTATTTTTTTTAGCATATACATTCCGGTGTAACCGCCAACAAGCAATAAATCAGGGTGATTTGGAATAATAACGCCCTGCCATGCACCATCAATTTTGGCAATTAATTTGGATGAAGTACCATTTATTTCGAATACTCCGTTTTTTTCAAAAGCCAAAAGCGAAGTGCCAAAAACACCAATATTCCAGACATTTTCAGACATTCCGCTAATATGCTGAAAATGCACATTTTCTCTTTTTCCGTTTTTATACGCCTCCCAATCCAGCCAAAATAAACCATTGTCGGTTGCGATATAAAGTTTGTTTTGATAAATCTGGCTGCAATATATTTTGGTTTCAGAATTTGATGCGTCCAGAATTTTAGACAAAGGCGAAGAAATCTGAATCAGAGAAATCCCTTCTTTGAGTGTTACCCACAAATTTCCTTCTTTATCTGTTTTGAGATTTGTTACATACTCATTTTGCAGCCCCATTTGTTTGTTGATATGCTGAATCAAGCGTCCGTCACCATCCAGAACTACCAACCCGGTTTGACGTGTCCCAATTCCGAAATATCCGTCAGGAAATAAAATCCCTGTCGAAATCTGATTTTGCTTTAATAAATAATCTGCTTCGGTAACAAATGGCTTTAGCAGATTGTTACTATAAACAAAAAGTCCGTTTTTTTGCGTAAGAAGTACTAGTCCTTTTGGAGTAGCAAAAATCTTTCGGATCTTTAATCCGATAAACTTTTCGCTATTCGGAATTGTCGATAAAACACCTTCTTGCAGTTTCAGTAAACCTTTGGCATTATCAGAAACATAAATATCATTATTGACTTCAAAAAACTCATCAAATTTTGCTGCAGATTTTAATACTTTGATTTTATTATTCTTATAAATAAAAATTCCTTCATTAGAAAAAAAGATAACTTCGTTTTTACGAATAACCGTATGCAGTACATCACCAAAATTCTTTGCCCAGGCTGGCAGTAATTTTACCAGCGATGTATACTTATATTGTCCGTTTGGCAGCTGCACCACATAACCAAAATCGCCCTGGGCGCCCACATACATTTTGTCTTTTTTGTCGATTGCAAGAGAACGAACCATACTTTTATTTTCCGGTTGTGTTACGATATGCCATCGCACGCCGTCAAACTGCATGATTCCAAAATGATTGGCAAAAAACATCATGCCTTTAGAATCCTGCAAAACATCCCAGTTTTCTGAAGCAGCTTTGTAATTTTTAGGACTATAATTTGTGATAAAGGGAACGCCTATTTTTTTAATTTGAGCATTAAAAAGCTGAGGCAAAGAGAATATCGATAAAACTAAAATTCTGATTATATATTTCGTCATGTCATTTAGGTCTGTAGGTTACTTCGTTGTAATTTTGAAAATCACAATCTTAAAAACGCCTCTTTGGGAAAAGCTATTTTTAGGTAAAAAGACCTTTCTTACGCCCGTGTCATTAATAATTTAACATTAATACACAAGTAAAAAAAAGAATGTCCTATCTCAAATATATAAAATTTTATTTTATTGTAACAAATTACATTAAAATTTGATAATTAGACAATTGAGATATTTTTTTAAACAAGCTTTGTCAAAGTTTTGAACTTTGACAAAGCAAACTAAAACGTTTTATTGGTATTGTCATTTTAGGGAAAAACTGAACAAAGAAAAACCGAAACAAAAAATCTAAACTATTTTAAAAGAATTTCCAACTCTTCATACGAATGAAAGAGAATTGCGCCCTCATTTTCTAAATCTTCATTATTAAATCCATTAGCAAAACCATACACTCTAAAACCGCCACTTTTTGCAGACATAACTCCAGCTTTGCTATCTTCAATTACGACGCAGTCTTTTGCATCAAAGCCCATTTGTTTTGCAGCATGCAGAAAAATTCCGGGTTCTGGTTTCCAGCTGTTAATTTGGTAAGAACTAAACATCCTGTTTTCGAATTTATCCAATAGTCCCGCAACCTCAAGGTTCAGCCTGATTTTGTCTACCGGACCACTAGATGCAACACAATAAGGGATTTCTAATTTATTTATAAATTCAACAACGCCTTCCATTGGTTTGACCTGCGTTTTAAAAGCTTCAAAACTTTTTGCACGATATTCATTTTCAAAGCTTTCCGGAAGTTTTTTGGCAATCGAGGTTTCTATATGCTCAAAACATTCTTTTAGATTACGTCCGTTAAAATTGCGATAAGCGTCTTCGATTTTCATTTCAAAACCATGTTCTGCTGCCATAGAAAGCAAAATTCCGTTACCAATCTTTTCGGTATCAACAAGAACGCCATCACAATCAAAAATTATGCATTTTGTATTCATATATTAATATTTACAATTTTATCTGCCAGATTTGGCAAGAATGTAAATTACAAAATAATTTTTTAAAAAGTAAACTGAACTTAAAGTGAAGTCGAAATTCTGGAAACAATCTGAACAATAAAATCAGCTTGTGCAGGGTTTATTTTTTTTAAGGCTTCTCCAGTCTGAAACCATTCGGCTTTATCTATTTCAGGAAATTTTTTAAGGATTCCCGACTTTGGCGGCCATTCTATTTCAAAATCGTTACTTTTTATTAAAGCAACATCAATATCAAATTCTATCGCCCAGGCAAAAACAGTTTTGCCGGATTTGAGTTTTACAGGTTTAAGTGCTGTAAATTCACCTTCTAAATTAAAACCGGTTTCTTCCAGAAATTCTCTCTTTGCGGCTGTTAGAGCGTCTTCATCATCTGTAAATTCTCCTTTTGGAATTGACCAGCTCTCCAAATCCTTATTTTTCCAAAACGGTCCTCCGGGATGCACCAATAAAAAATAAATTGTTGCATCTATAAATTTGTAGAGTAATATGCCGGCGCTTTTTTTCATAAGAGAATATTTGTTTTTATAAAGATAATTAATCGTGATTAAATTTGATGTTTTTGAAATTAAGAAAAAGCTTTTTTGATCCTTATAAACATCTGATTATTAATTTTAAAAAATAATCTATTCCTTTTCTTAAAATACCTTTTGTACATATTTACTCCTATTACGTATTCTTAATTAGTTTTTGATTTGTACATTTATAAAGTACTATCAAGGCTTCATTAATTAAAATCTAATATTTTGAAAAAGCATATTTTATTAATCGCAATTCTGGCTGGAAATTTCGCCATCCATTCTCAGAACAAAATCGTTACAATTACCAATTCTCTTTCTGTAGATCGGGAGTTTGAAACAATTGAACTTACAAAAAAAATACTTGGTCTGCCGTCTTCTGCAAAACTGGAAAATTATGCTGTTAAGGAAACCAATTCAGGTTTAGCATTAGAAAGCCAAACTGTTGATAATGATGGAGACGGTGTTATGGATGTTTTATTATTTCAGCCCAAAATAAGTGCTTCTTCCCAAAAAGAATTTGAAATTAGTATGTCTGATTCATCACCAGAATCAAAAAATCTAAATTGTTATTCCAGATTTGTTCCAGAACGCACCGACGATTATGCATGGGAAAACAATAAAGTAGCGTTTAGAACTTATGGTCCCGTGGCCCAAAAAATGGTGGAAGATAATATTCCGGGCGGAACCCTGACAAGCGGAATTGATGCCTGGCTAAAGAGAGTTGATTATCCGATCATTAATAAATGGTACGAAAAAGCAACTAACGGAACGGGAACTTATCATAAGGATACCGGCGAAGGACTGGATAATTTTCACGTAGGTGACAGCCGCGGAATTGGCGGAATTGCAGTAAATGTGAACGGAAAATACTATTTCTCAAAAAACTTTGTAAGCTGGAAAACCATTACTACGGGACCAATCAGAACAAGTTTTATTCTGACGTATGCCGATTGGGATGCTAAGGGCAATAAAATAACTGAATCTAAATTGATCAGCCTCGATTATGGAAGTTACCTTTCGCGTTTTGAAATCTCTATTAAAGGTACAAAAAACATTGCAGCCGGAATCACGCTGCATAATAAGAAAGGCACGATTGGAACAAATCTCAAAGAAGGCTGGTTAAGTCATTGGGAACCCATAGATGATTCTGAAATTGGAACCGGTTTGGTTGCTCCAAAAGGAACTTTAATAAGTTTTGACAACCATGTTACAGATGAAAAAGATTTAAGCAATCTTTATGGAAATTTAAAAGTAAAAAATAATAAAGCAGTTTATTATGTTGGTTTTGGATGGAAAAAAGGAAGTCCCTATCAGAACAAAAAAGACTGGGAAGCCTACTTGAGTTCTTTTGCTAAAAAAATAAATAATCCGCTTACAGTAAAACTGAAGAAGTAACCACAATATTGTCATTGCGGGGAACGAAGCAATTTCTTTTGCTGAATCAAACTTTTTGTGTCTCATTAAGTTGTTTCGTTTCTCACAAATGACATAAATGAGAATCAAAAATCACTTTCCCGAAGGAAAATAATTTTCTTTTAAAATGATTTCCAAAGGAATATAATGCGTGCTTTCTATTGCTTCCTGCAAAACCAGTTTTTTATACAAATGACTGATTCCCATATACCCTTGCTCTTCGGGTCTTTGATTGATTAAGAAATCGATGATTCCTTTGTTCAGATATTCTATATTTTCTTTTAATAAATCGTAGCCGATAATCCGAACACCTTTTATATTGTTTTTTTCTAAAAACCGGGCAACAATATACGCTCTGGAATTTGGCACAAAAACACTATTGATTCCCGAAAATGTATCCATACTCAATTGATCAATTCCCGAATCTTTTATGGTTACTTCAGAAAACTTAAAATTGGTGAGTTCATCGTGATCTTTAAAAAAAGAATAAAATCCGTCGATTCGCTGCAGGTAAACAGAAGTACTTTCTATTTCTCTTGCTATTTTAAAAATCAAAACCTGTCTTTCGTTTTTGACTGCAAAACTAATTAGCCTTCCGGCAAGATAACCGCTCTGAAAAGCATCCTGTCCCACATAAGCATGTTTCTGATTGATTTTTAAATTAGAATCTATCATAACCACCGGAATGTTCTTTTTTTCATATTCGTTTAAAAACCGAACCGATTCTTCATAAAATATAGGAGCAAATAGTAAACCGTCACATTCAAAATCTAAAACTTTTGCTACCGATTCTTTAAAGGAAGCTGTATTAAAATCATAGAAAAAATAGTCCAGTGCCACTCCAAATTTTACAAACTCCAAAGCCGCCCTTTCAATTCCGGCAATTTGACTTTTCCAATATTCAAGATTTTCATACTTAGGCAAAAAGACAGCAAAACGAAATTTTTTGTTTAAGGCCAGATTACTTGCCAGAATGTTTCGCTTATAACCGTATTTTTCGATAATAGCATTTACCTTATCTACATTTTCCTGCGCAACCTGCCCGCGATTATGAATAATCCTGTCGACTGTTCCTGTTGAAACATTGGCTAATTCTGCTATTTTTTTTATCGTTATGATATACTTTGTCTTTAAGTTAAAATGATTCTGTAAACGCGTAAAATTAATTTTTTTTATCAAAGATAAATTGTTTTAGTTAACTTTTTCTATACATTTGTAAATATCCGTGTGCGTACACGAAAAAAATATTTTCTTTATTTTAAAAGAGATATTTTAATCTCAAATACAACATATTCAACACACTATAAAATGATAATCGATTCATTACAAAACGCCGCAAAATATTATGCTTTGCATCCGAATTTTAAAAACGCTTTTGATTATGTCAGTCAAAATGACATTTCAAAATTAGAAGAAGGAGTTTTTGAAATAACAGAAGGTTTAAAAATAATTGTAATTGCCGGCGAAGGAACAACAAGAGAAGAAAGCATAAAAGGTTTTGAATGCCATGACAAAAACATTGACATTCAGATTTCTATACAAGGACCCGAAACTTTTGCATGGAAACCAAGGGAGAAATGCGTAAGTCCAAACGGAGATTATAATGACGAGCGAGATGTACGTTTCTTTTATGATGCACCGGATATGTTTTTTCAATTGCAGGAAAATCAGTTTGCTATTTTATTTCCAGACGATGTGCATGCTGCGATGATTGGCGAAGGATTATTAAAAAAAGTCGTTTTTAAAGTAAAAATTTAAGCTATGAATACTATTCAAAATTCAATAGATGTTATTGTAAAACAAGGCGTTCTGCCATTGTATTTCAATACGGATGAAAATAAAAGTGTCGAAATTCTAAAAGTATTGTATAAAGCCGGAATCAAGGCGGTCGAATATACTAACCGCGGTCCTGAAGCGGTATCGAATTTTAGAAAAATGGTCGAAGTTCGGGATGCCGAATTACCGGGAATGCTTTTGGGAATTGGTACAATCAAAAATATTGAGCAGGCAGAAGAATTCTACAAAATTGGAGCCGACTTTTTTATAAGTCCGGGTTTTGTTGCCGAAGTTTCGGATTTCCTCCGAAGCAAAGAAGTATTGTATGCTCCGGGCTGTATGACGCCTACAGAAATTATTACGGCTGAAAATGCCGGAGTTAAATTCATTAAACTTTTTCCGGGAAATATTTTAGGCCCGGATTTCCTTAGTGGCATAAAAGATATTTTTCCGAACTTAATTTTTATGCCTACAGGCGGTGTTGATACGACATTACAAAGTATCGAGAGTTGGTTCTCTGCAGGAGTTTCGGCAGTGGGTATGGGAAGCAAACTCATCAGTAAAAAACTAATGGATTATGATGCTTATGATACAATAGAAAAAGAAACTTTAAAAGTTTTGGATTTGATAGAGACAGTAAGAAAAAAGTAAAATAGTAAGTACCCAATAAATCATATAATTTAAATGAATTCAATATTTAATCTTAAAGGAAAAATTGCCCTTATTACAGGTGGTGCCGGAGTATTAGGAAGCAATTTTGCAAACGTTTTGGCCAAACAGGGCGTAATCACAGGAATCGTTTCCCAATCAATTGAAAAAGCAAATAGTACTGTTGCAGCCATACAAAAAAATGGCGGAGAAGCTTTTGCAATACAAGCCAATGTATTGAACAAAGAAGAATTAGAAAAGGCAAAAGATTTTATTGTTGAAAAATACGGCCGCCTCGATATTTTGATTAATGCTGCCGGAGGAAATATGCCGGGCGCAACAATCAGACCTGATCAGGCAATTTATGATTTGCAAACAGAGGATTTACAAAAAGTGGTGGATTTGAATATTATCGGAACGATGCTTCCTTCGCAGGTTTTCTCAGAACTTTTTGCAAAACAGAAACAGGGAAATATTATTAATATTTCATCGGCATCGGCACAAAGACCTTTAACAAGAGTTGTAGGGTATTCGGCATCTAAAGCTGCGATAGATAATTTTACCCAATGGATGGCTGTTGAACTGGCTTCAAAATACGGTGAAGGAATTCGTGTAAACGCTATTTCGCCGGGCTTTTTTATCGGAGAACAAAACCGCGCTTTATTATTGGAACCAGATGGAAAATTAACGCCAAGAGGTCAAAAAATTATAGAACATACCCCAATGGGAAGATTTGGAACTCCGGAAGATATTGATGGTGCACTTTTATTCTTATGCAGTGATATGTCAAAATTTGTAACCGGAACAATCCTGAAAGTCGATGGCGGATTTGCTGCGACAAGTATTTAAACCGACCAACTTCCTGCAAGGTTTTCACAACCTTGTAGGTTTAAATTCAGGCTTTTTATAAATAAAAACTTTAAAATCAGACCTACAAGGTTTTATAAACCTTGCAGGAATCAAAAAATAAACAATCAAAAATGGAACAAACGCTAAGATGGTTCGGCCCAAACGATCCGGTTTCTTTACAAGACATTCTGCAAACCGGAGCAACCGGAATTGTAACGGCATTACACCATATACCGAATGGGCAAGTATGGCAAATTGAGGAAATTATAAAAAGAAAAGTTGAAATCGAACATAAGGATGGTGATCCCAAAAATGGCGCTTCGGGCCTGATTTGGTCAGTTGTTGAAAGTATCCCGGTTCACGAAGACATAAAAAAACAAACAGGAAATTATCTTCAATACATTGAAAATTATAAAGAAAGCATCAGAAATCTGGCTTTGTGCGGTATAAAATGCATTTGCTATAATTTTATGCCCGTTTTAGACTGGTCAAGAACTGATCTGTCTTATGAAGTTCCGGACGGATCAAAAGCGTTACGATTTGATATCAATGCTTTTGCTGCTTTTGAATTGTTTATTCTTAAAAGACCGGGAGCAGAAAAAGAATATTCGCTGGAACAGATTCAGAAAGCAAGAAATTATTTTGATGCAATGTCTAATGCTGATAAAGTAAAACTTCAGCAAAACATTCTTGCCGGACTTCCGGGCGCAGAAGAAGCCTATACTGTCGAAGATTTTCTGATTACCCTAAGTGGCTACAACCACATTGACAGACAAAAATTAAAAGACAATCTTTTTTACTTTTTAAGAGAAATTATTCCTGTGGCAGAAAAAGCAGGCGTATTAATGGCCATACACCCAGACGATCCTCCCTACCCTATTTTAGGACTGCCAAGAGTGGTAAGCACCGAGGAAGATTTGATTGAACTTATGGGAGCAATTGACTCCAAATCAAACGGATTTACAATGTGTACCGGTTCGTATGGTGTAAGGGCAGATAATGATTTACCGGGAATAGTAAGACGCCATGGTGATAAAATGAATTTTATTCACTTAAGAAGTACTGAAAGAGATGAAGAAGGCAGTTTTTACGAAGCCAATCACTTAGAAGGTGATGTTGATATGTACGAAGTTGTAAAAGCGATTATTGAAGTTGAAAAAAGAAACGGAAGAAATTTGCCTATGCGTCCCGATCATGGACATCAGATGCTGGATGATTTAAAGAAAAAGACAAATCCTGGCTATTCAGGAATTGGCCGATTAAGAGGGTTAGCCGAATTAAGAGGTCTTGAAATGGGGATTAAACGATCTTTATAAAAGTTTTGCCACGAAGGCGCTAAGACGCATTTTTTTGTTTCACGCAGATTTGCTCTCATTTTTATCATTTCGACGGAGGAGAAATCACACACGGGGCTCTACAAGATTGGCGATTTTGATTGCGGATATTCTAGTGTGATTTCTCCTCCGTCGAAATGACAAGATTATGATAAAAACTTAGTGCCTTAGTGCTTTCGTGGCAAACTAAACTAACTACCACCAAAAACCACAAAACCATGAATCGTCAAACCATTGCCATTTGCTGCAGTCTTTTTGTCAATAGTATTGTATTTAGTCAGCAAGTGCCTAAAATACTTACTGATACAAAAACGAATTATTTACCTGATTTTAGTTATGCCGGATATCATTTTGGCGAAAAAAACATTCCCGATTTTCAGGGTACAATTGTAAATGCAACAGATTACGGCGTAAAGGCCAATGACGATTTAGACGACTCCAAAGCGCTTTTAAAAGCTATAAAAGCGGCAAATGCTGTTGAAGGAAATGTGATACTGCTATTACCGGCCGGAAGAATCATACTAAGTGATATATTGTATATCGAAAGAAGCAATTTTGTGTTTCGCGGCACAGGTTCCGGAGAAAAAGGAACAGAAATTTACTGTCCGAGACCGATGATGTATCTTAAAGATCCTGAAGCTCTGGCTGAGCTAAGAGAATATCTTACCACTTTTGATAAAAGACAACGGGAGAAAGAAAACAATATCGATTTGCCATTTTCGCAATATGCATGGTCGGGTGGCTTTATCTGGACGCAAGTTCCGAATGAGCGTGTAAAATCATATCTTGATAAATACGAACCAACCCCTGTTGTACTGGCAAAAGTCAGCAATGGTACTATGGGCGAACATATCATAACCGTTTCTGATGTAAACGGATTAAAAGTTGGTGATGTAGCAGAACTGCAATTGTTTAACAAAGACGGCGAAAATGGCGAAATCATTAAAGATTTATACAAAGGTGCCAATGTCAAACCGGGATCGCATCACTGGCAATTTCCAAAATTGCCGATCGTAAGGCAACAGGTTGAAATCACGAAAATATCTGGTTCTAAAATAACACTAAAAGCCCCATTAACCATTTCGATAAAACCGGGTTACCAGGCACAATTGACAGAATGGAAACATTTAAATGAAGTCGGAATTGAGGATCTTCGTTTTACTTTTCCTGATATTCCAAGAGTGGCCCATCATGTTGAGCCGGGAAATAATGGCATTTTTTTAACGCGTGTTTTTAACAGCTGGGTAAAAAATGTCGTAATAACCAATGCTGACAGCGGAATTTTGGCTGAAGAAATTGCCAATGTTACTATTGAGAATATTGTAACCGACGGAAACCATATGGCTCATTATACAGTAACCTTGGGTGGGGTACACAATGTTTTGGTTAAAAATCTTAAAGTGTACAATAAAGCAGTCCATCCGTTGAGTTTCAATACGTTTTCTACCAAAAATGTGTATAAGGATTGTGAAGTTTTTGCTGACCCTATTCTCGATCAGCATTCGGGTGCCAATCATCAAAATTTGTTTGATCATATTACGGTGCATTTTTCTGCAGACCAAAAAAATAGTTATGCCTTATTTGGCGGTGGCGGTGCTGATTACTGGAAACCTTCACACGGGCCTTACAGTACTTTCTGGAATTTAAATATTCAGGTGTCTAATCCTGAAGAAATAACAAAACCTGTATTATTGTACGGAATGAAAGACGGCCCGTTTGCAAGAATTATTGGTGTGAACGGCAATGCCAAATTCGAAGTAAAATATGAACCTGAGCCTTATATCGAGTTTGTAAATACATCAATGGAAAGAATTCCTTCTTTGTATGAGTATCAATTGCAAAGACGTTTGAAATAATTTATGCCACGAAGGCACAAAGGCGCAAAGTTTTTTTTCAGATTAGATTTAATCGCGCAAAGTCGCAAAGCCTCAAAGTTTAAATTCTTTGTGACTTTGTGACTTTGTGGCCAAAACCTCAATGCTATGAAATACAAAATAGCTTTTCTCGTAATCGTATTTATTTTCGGAAATGCATTTTCCCAAAATAAATACCGTCTTAAAAATATTTCAACAACCGACGGACTTTCACAGAGTTCTGTCATTGCCATACATCAGGATAAATTTGGACAAATGTGGTTTGGAACCCGCGACGGACTCAATAAATATGATGGCAGCAAATTTACCATTTTCAGGAATGATGCTTTTGACAAAACCACGATCAGCAATAATGATATTCTGGCTATTGAGGAAGACAATTCTGGAAAATTATGGGTGGGAACTTATAACGGTCTTAATTGCTACGATCCTGTATCGAATACTTTTAAAAGATATTTACATAATAATACCAATCATACCATAAGCAGTAATGCCGTTTGGTGCATCAAGGAAATTGGCAATGAACTCTGGTTTGGAACTTCGAAAGGATTGAGTATTCTGAACAAAAAAACAAATCTTTTTACATCTGTTTTTCACTCAGATACAGATGTTTTTACTTTGCCAAGCAACAATATTCTAAGTATTGCAAAAACTAAAAAAGGTGAAATATGGATTGGGACAACAAAAGGTTTATGTAAGCTTGTAAACCGAAAAAATGGTAAACTGACTTTTAGAAATTATCCTTTAAATACTACAGATCTTCTTAATGTGCAGGCGATTGCAGAAGATGCACAAGGCAACTTATGGATTGGAACAAAAAACAAAGGACTTTTAAAATTTGACGGGTCTACAAACAAATTTGTCTCTTTTTTACCGGCCGAAAAACACATAGAAATAAATCCTGATATCCGCTCTTTAGTTTTTGACAAAGAGGGTTCTTTATGGATTGGGGCTTACGACGGAATTTACATTTACGGTAAAGACAAGAGTCTTGAAAAAATAAATAATAGCAATAACAATAACGGGATTGATAAGGTAAAATCTGTGTTTGTTGACAAAAAAGGTTCTGTATGGATTGGCTGTTATTACAAAGGCGTGAATATTTGGGATGCTTCTAATGTTAACTTCTCGAATTACAATCAGAATTCAAAAAAGATTCCGATGAGTTTTGATGTAGTGAGTTCAATCATCTCAGACAAAAACAAAAACATCTATTTTGGTACCGAAGGAGGCGGAATAACTATTTATAATCCAAATACTTCTGTTACGAGTTATATCAACAGTAAAACCGGACAAACGAATAAAAATGATATCAAATCAATGTGCCTTTCTCAGGATAATATGCTATGGATTGGTACTTTCTCCAAAGGAATTTCGGTTTATAATACCATTTCTAAAAGAATGGACAACAATCGGATTTCCCCTGAATTAAGTGAGTTTTTAAAAGAAACCGGTGTTTATTCCATTAAAACAGATGCAAACGGGATTGTCTGGATTGGAACTTTTGGTAAAGGTCTCATTCGCTATAATACTGTTAATAAGACTTTTGAAATAATTACAAATGATAATACAAAACCCAATTTCCTGACCAATAATATCATCAGAACCCTCTTGGTTGATAAAAAGAACAACCTTTGGGTTGGCAGTCAAAACGGGCTTAATTACATTTCGCTAAATAATTTTAATCCAAATCATTATTCTATTCAACATTACTTTTACGACAGTGCTTCTTTATCGGGAGATGATATCCTGACTTTGTTTCAGGACAGTCAGAATAAAATCTGGGTGGGCACAAAAGCAAAAGGACTGCACTATTTTGATGGAAAAAAATTCAAAAAAATTAATTTGAGAATCGGCAATACCATCATAACTTCGGTACACTCGATTTTAGAAGATGACGATAAAAACCTTTGGATCAGCAGTAATCAGGGAATTATAAAATATAGTACAACAAATAAAACCGTTGTTCTGTATGATCAGAAAGACGGTTTGGCAAGCAATGAATTCAACGATAATTCTGCATTAAAACTGGATTCAAATAAATTTTATTTCGGAAGTCCTTCCGGTGCTACATATTTTGACGCCAAAAAAATCTCGATAAACACCTATGCCCCGCAGGTATTGATTACAAACCTGAAAATTAAAAATCAGACTATTAATCCAAATGATACTGCCGAAATTTTAGAGAAAAGCATTGGTTATACGCAAAACATAACGCTCGATTATGACAAGGCTAATTTCTCGATAAGTTTTGCAATTCCAAATTACATCCGATCCAAAAATAATCAATACAGTTACCGCTTAATTGGCCTGGAAAATAACTGGACCACAACCAAAAACAGTGAAGCAATTTTTGCCATTCAGAATCCCGGAACTTATGTTTTTGAAGTAAAAGGTGCCAACAATGACGGCGTCTGGAACAGCGCTCCTACTACACTCACTGTGACTGTAAATCCAGCACCGTGGCGAAGCGTGTGGGCGTTTTTGCTGTACGGAATTTTAATCGGACTGGCTTTGTATGGTTTAATGTGGATTATTAAATCTAAAGCCATATTAAAACAAAAATTAGAACTCGAATATCTGGAAACCAAACGTATAGAAGAAAATAATCGGGCAAAACTGGATTTCTTTACAAATATTTCACACGAGTTCAGAACACCTTTAACCTTGATACTTGGGCCATTACAGCAAATATTAGCCGATTATAATGGTACTAATGAAATGTACAAAAAACTGTTGGTTATAGAAGGAAGTGCCAATCATCTTCTAAATCTGATTAACAGACTGATGGACTTCAGAAAACTCGAAAATCATCAGGTCAGGCTTGAATCTGCCAACGGAAATATCGTGAAATTTACGCGTGAAATTTTTCTTTCTTTTATTGAATATGCCAAAGATGGCGGCTACAACTATACTTTTGAGGCTGAAGAAGAGGAAATTCTGGTCTATTTTGACCGATATAAACTAGAGCGTGTTTTTTATAATTTGATTTCAAACGCTTTTAGATACACTCCAAAAGGCGGAAATATCCATATCAAAATTAGTCATGATGATGCAAATTTATTCATTAACGTAGAAGATTCCGGCGTTGGAATAGCAGAAGAGCATATTGATAAAATTTTTGATTTATTTTTTGAAATTCCGATGCACAACAACGTTCAGAAAAATTACAATAAAGGAACAGGAATTGGTTTGTCAATTGTAAAAAACATTGTAAAACTTCATAAAGGAAACATTGAGGTTGTCAATAAAAAATCATCCGAAGGTGTAATTTTTACGGTAACGCTTCCGCTTGGCAGTGCACATCTTCAGGAAAGTGAGATCATCAAAGATTTTAAAATAAGTGATGATATCGAACAATATACGGCACAGCTTGAAACTGCAGAAATAGCGGAACATGAGGATATTGAAGATTTTATTGTAAATGGAGAAAAACAAACTATCCTGATTGTTGAAGATCACAAAGTACTGCGAAACTTCATAAAAAACCTGCTCAAAAAAGAGTACAATATAATTGTAGCAGACAACGGAAAAACGGCTTTGGAAAAAGCGTTGCAATATGTTCCGAATTTAATTATCAGCGACGTAATTATGCCCGAAATGGTGGGTACAGAGCTTTGTTCCCAAATAAAACAAAACCTGAAAACCAGCCATATTCCCGTAATATTACTGACATCGAGATCTTCTCTGGTCTATAAATTTGAAGGCCTCGAAAGCGGTGCTGATGATTATATCAGTAAACCTTTTAATTTAATTGAATTTAAACTAAGGGTAAAAAACCTGCTGAATTCAACAGAAAGACTAAAAGCGAAGTTTTCCAGTGAAGACAATTTTGTCCCATCAGAAATAACGGTTTCTTCGCTTGACGAGGAATTATTAAAAAAGGCCTTTAAAATTGTAGAAGAAAATATTTCGAACGAGCAGTTTGATATTCCGTTTTTCTGTTCAGAATTAGGGGTAAGCCGTACAATGTTATTTTTGAAAATAAAAGCTTGGACGAATTTTACGCCAAACGAATTTATTCATGAAGTACGATTAAAACGTGCTGCCCAATTATTGGAATTAAACAAATTAAACGTTTCTGAAGTAAGTTATAAAGTCGGTTTTAACAATCCGAAATACTTCAGTAAATGCTTCCAGAAAAGATATGGAGAAACTCCGTCACAATTTGCTGACAAATTTTCAAAACCATTATCTGTATTTTAAAAATCCAGTGTTTTCAAGGCTTTAAAAAAGGGTATCTGTATTTTTAGATACCCTTTTTTGTATTTCTATATCCTTTTCGGCTTATACATTTGTCATATGAAATTCAAAAAAACAAAATTCATATTACTACAAATTCTATTCATGATGTTAATAATAGGAATGAGTTTATTGCTTTTTTATTTTATCTAACATTAACCTTAAACCAAAAATGAATGTTTACAAACCAAAAAATTAAGTCGCTTAAATGGTGCTTTCTGGTAGTCTTATTACTTGGAAACATCGTTATGAATGCACAGGACAGAAAAGTCACCGGAAAAGTTACTTCCAGTGAAGACTTACTCGGGCTTCCTGGTGCCAATGTATATGTCAAAGGTTCTTCTGTGGGAGGAACTGCAGATATGGACGGAAATTATTCTGTTTTTGTTTCAGAAAAAAATGCCGTTCTGGTTTTCAATTTTGTCGGATATCAGTCAGTTGAAATTCCGATAGGCAACAAAACTGTGGTAAATGTCAGTTTAAAACCAGACACCAAAAACCTTGAAGAAGTGATTGTAGTGGGTTACGGTACACGTAAAAAGAGCGATATAACAGGTTCAGTTTCTTCGGTAACGGCAAAAGAACTTACGGCTTATCCTCTGCTAAATGCCGAACAGGCTTTGCAGGGACGTGCAGCGGGTGTTGCTGTACAGTCTAATAATGGCGGTGAGCCGGGTGCTCCGGTAAAAATCAGGGTTCGTGGCGGAACGTCTATCAATGCGAGTGGAGATGCCCTTATTGTTGTAGATGGTTTTGCAGGTGTTTCTATGCCGGCACCTCAGGATATTGCTTCTATTGAGGTTCTTAAAGATGCTTCTGCAACTGCAATATACGGATCAAGAGGATCAAATGGGGTTATTATGGTGACAACCAAAAAAGGGAAGCCCGGAAAACCGGTAATCGAATTCAGTAATTCGACTTCTATACAAACGGTTAATAACAAACTGCATTTATTAAACGCAGATCAGTTTGTGGCGTACAGAAAAAGTTTTACCACACATACTGCAGCCGGCGAAAACACAGACTGGCAGGATGTTATTTATCGTGACGGAATGATTTCGAATACACAATTATCTTTTTCGGGTGGTTCTGATAAAATAAGATATTATGTGTCGGGAACTTATTTTAACCAGGACGGAGTTGTAATCAATTCAGGAATTGACAAATACACTATTGTGAGTAATCTTGAAGCTGATTTGACCGATAAATTTAAAGTGGGTTTAAATACTTTTCAAAGCAAACAAAACAAAGAAGGAATTATCAGCCAGACAGGTGCCGGTGGTACAGGTGCAGCGGGTGTAATTGCTTCTGCATACCGATTTATGCCTGACAAAGGAATTTATAATGCAGATGGCACTTTTACTTCTACAGCGCCAATCGGAGATGATATAGATAATCCGTATGCAACGGCGATGGAAAATATTCTGGAGACAGTTTCTATTGTAAACAGGAATAATTTCTTTGCTTCTTATCAAATCACAAAAGATCTTAACTTTAAGACTACTTTAGGTTTAACAGATAATAACTCGCAAACCGGGAGATTTACCCCTTCAACTTTAATTGCCGGAAGAAACATCAAAGGAGAAGCTTCTGTAAACAATACAAGATTTTCTTCTTTCCTGACAGAAAATTATCTGACTTTTAAACGTGAAATTATTAACAAAGGAGTTCTGACTGTATTGGGAGGTTATTCATATCAAAAAAACAAAAACGAAAGTTCGTATGCTGCTTCGAGAGGATTTTTGACCAATACAAACTCTTACCGCAATTTGGGAGCCGGAACTGTATTCTTAAAACCGGATTCTAATTTATCTGAAACCGAATTAATTTCTGCTTTCGGAAGGCTGAATTTTGATTACGATGATAAATACTTACTAACTTTTACTGCCAGACGAGATGGTTCTTCGAGCTTTAGTAAAAATTACAAATACGGAACTTTTCCTTCTGGAGCAATTGGATGGAATATTAGTAAGGAAAATTTCTTAAAAGACAGCAAAACAGTTTCAAATCTTAAATTGAGAGCAAGTTACGGAGCAACTGGTAACCCGTCGATTGGCGCGTACTCTACGCTTTCAAGATTCTCTGAAATTTATGATGTGAGCGGTGACGTGATTGTAAATGCTGTTCAGTTAACTTCATTGGATAATCCTAACTTAAAATGGGAAACTTCATACCAGCAGGATTACGGAATCGATTTGGGTTTGTTTGATAACAGAATCAGCCTTACAGCAGATTATTATAAAACGATTACCAAAGATTTATTATTCAACAGACCGCTTCCGGGAGTTTCGGGAATTGCTTCCCAGCTTCAAAACGTTGGTGAATTAGAAAATAAAGGATGGGAATTAGGTATCAATACCAAAAACTTTATTGGTGCAGATTTTACATGGTCGACAAACTTTAATATTTCTTCAAACAAAAATAAAGTATTAAAATTGGCCGATAATAAAGATCTTTTGATTAACTCTGCTCCTGGTCACTTCCTGGCGACAGAATCGCAAATTTTAAGAGTGGGACAGCCGGTAGGTTCTTTTTTCGGGTTTGTTTATGACGGTGTAATCCAGCAGGGAGAAACTGTTTTACCAGGAAATTTTGAAACTGCGCCGGGTGGAGAAAAATTCAGGGATGTAAACGGTGACGGAAAATTAGATTCACAGGACAAAACCATTATCGGGAATCCTAATCCGGATTTTATTTTCGGTTTAAATAATGATTTCACTTATAAAAATCTGGATTTAAATATCTTTTTCCAGGGCTCACAAGGCAATGAGATCTTAAACTATACTTTGATGGAACTGGCTTCCGGAAACAACAATGCTACAACAGAAGTACTCGATGCATGGACTCCGGCCAATACCGATACTAATGTTCCTGCAAATGCCGCAAGAACAAAAAGAATTACATCAAGATTTGTTTACGATGCAAGTTATATCCGTTTAAAAAACATCTCATTGGGATATAGCTTAAGCGAAAGAATTGTTTCGAAAATAGGATTAACCAAAGTTCGTTTTTACATCAGTGCACAAAACCTTTGGACGATTACAGATTATCCGGGTTCAGATCCTGAAACCAATTACTTAAATGATACCAACTCAAGAAGTAATACCAATTTAGGATTGGATTATGGAGGATATCCAAACGTGAAGACGTTTACAGCAGGATTTAATGTAAAATTTTAGTCTAATAAAAAATATCATGAAAAAATATATAGCTTTTCTTTTCTTCGGGACACTCGCTTTCTTTAGCTGTTCTGATCTGGAAGAACATCCGGTAGGAATTATTCGTCCAGAAAACTTTTTTAACAATACAGACGATTTGCAGGCAGCTGTAAACGGAAGTTTTGCCAATATTGCCCATAATAACTATTGGGGACGCGAATTTACGATTGCCTTAATGCTTAGAGATGATATGGCCGATATCGGTGACCGAACAACGCAGGCAGCGCGTATTGATGTGAATGACATGAATATGAACGACACCAATGCGCTTGTAGCAAACTTCTGGCCTCAGTCTTATGTGATCATTACAGCAGCAAATCAAGCAATTGAAGGTGCTAAAAAAACACCCGGAGATCCTGCAAAAGTAAACGCCATTGTGGCTCAGGCTTATTTTGCGAGAGCTTTTACGTATTATCATCTGGTACGCCTTTTTGGAGATATTCCGTATATTGATTTTGTTGTAAATGATGTGTCTCAGGTAAATTCTTTAAAAAGAACTAAAGCAGAGGATGTGTATCCAAAAATCATTGCCGATTTGGAATTTGCCAAACAATGGCTTGATGACAAACCAAAAGTAAAAGCAGTTCCCGGCAAAGGTACTGCTGCGGGATATCTGGCTTCTGTTTATTTAACGCTTCATAATTATCAAAAAGCATATGATGAAGCTAAATACGTAATTACAAATGAGGCAAAATTTGGTTTAGGATTAGATGCAGATTTTCAGGATTTATTTAATGCTACAAAAGCCGCATCATTAAAAGAGCCATTGTTTACCATTGACTTCAACAACCTGACATCGGGTAACTATGGTCAGGATTATACCGCATTTTTTACAGGTTCACTAAAAGACGACAGCTACAGCTACGGTCAGGGATTTTCTGTAGCGGTGCCATCTCTGAAAGTTTTTAACACCTGGGATCAGAGAGATTACAGGAGAGCGGTAAGTTTTGACACCATCATCAGAAAGAAAACGGGGCCAGGTGGTTCCTTACAAATTTATCCTTCAAGTGATAACGAAAAAGCACCTCGCCCGCATATTGCCAAATATTATCGTTTTCCCGGAAAAGCAGGTGCCAACGGAAGAACTTCACAACACAACTATATCACAATGCGTTACGCCGAGATATTACTGACAGCTGCTGAAGCCTTAAACGAAATCACACCGGGAACTGCAGAAGCCGACGGTTATGTAAACAGAGTGCGTGCAAGAGCAAGAAATAAAGCGGGCAAGCAAGTTTCTTTTCCTGCAAATGTAATACCTGGTTTATCTCAGGCCGATTTTAGAAAAATGGTTATTGATGAAAGAAGATTAGAACTGGCGTTTGAATATATCAGATGGTACGACATCAAAAGGCTTCAGAATGGCCCTGAAGTATTTGGTCCAAACGGTTTAGAACCTCACACTTTTGATGTAAACAAAGATTATTTGTGGCCGTTACCAGGAACTGAATTAGCGATCAATCCTAATTTAAAACCGAATAATCCCGGGTATTAAAAAACTCATGTTGTCATCCTGACGAAGGAAGGATCACACGAGGAACTATGCATGCAAAATCGCTAATCTTTGTCGATTCTCAAGTGTGATCCTTCCTTCGTCAGGATGACAAAACTAAAAACAGACATATGAATAGAGTTAGTTACTTTTCTTTAATTCTAGGGTTTGCACTGCTGACAACAGCGTGCAAATCCGGAATTAATTCTCAGATAAAAACTTCGGCAAGCGCTGAACATCTTCTTGAAACCCGTTACAGAATGATGATGGAATATCCTGTAGATTCTCTGTCAATGCCACGCAGCATGACCATAAAATCCAATCTCATAAAGAAAGTACCTTCGCGAGATTGGACAAGTGGTTTTTTTGCCGGAAACTTATGGCAATTGTACCGATTAACAGGTAATCCTGATTATAAAAAACAGGCCGAGAAGTGGACTCCTTTTAGTAAAAAAGAAAGTGTAAACAGAGGTTCGCATGACGTTGGATTCAAAGTTTTCTGTGCTTTTGGCGAAGGCCTGAAAGTCGAAAAAAACAGCGATTACGAGAAAACAATCATCAAAGGTGCCGAAACCTTATGTACCCGTTTTAACGAAAAAGTGGGTGCTATTCGTTCCTGGGACTTCAACAAAGAAATCTGGGATTATCCGGTGATCATTGATAATATGATGAATCTTGAATTGCTCTTTGAAGCATCTAAATTATCAGGTAACAAAAAATACCACGATATTGCTGTAAAACATGCCAATACTACACTAAAAAATCAGTTTAGAACAGACAACAGCTGTTATCACGTTATTGATTATGATCCAAATACAGGTGCTGTCAGAAAGAAAACAACCCTGCAGGGTTACAATGATGATTCTGTTTGGGCACGCGGTCAGTCCTGGGCGGTTTACGGATTTACGATGTCTTACCGATATACAAAAGATAAAGCGTATATCGATCAGGCAGAAGCAACTGCAAAGTTTTTTATGACACATCAAAACCTGCCCGAAGACGGGATTCCGTATTGGGATTTTAAGGATCCGGGAATTCCAAATTCAGCACGTGACGTATCTGCCGCAACTATTATGGCGTCTGCGTTATATGAACTTTACGGTTATACCAAAAATGAAAGTTATCTCGCTTTCGCGGATAAAATAATCAGGACTTTACATTCTGAAAAGTATATTTTAAACAAAGAAATCAATGCGCCTTTTATTCTCGATCATAGTACGGGTAACTGGCCAAAACATGATGAAATCGATGAACCTATTGTATATGCCGATTATTATTTTCTGGAAGCATTACTACGAAAAAAAGACTTATAACATATGAGAAAACAACCTTACCACTATAAGCCTTTTTTTGCGTTAGTTTTTGTTTTTCAGTTTTGTCTGGGCAGCGTTTTTGCCCAGACAAAAACTATAATGCGAACAAAAATTAATATCAATGACAGTTGGCTTTATTTAGAAAATAATACTCCAAATCTAAAAGACGCTCAAAAAGCAGCCAGCTGGAGCGCCATAAATTTACCACACAGCTGGAACAGCGAAGATGCTACCGACTTAAATCCCGGTTACAGACGTGATGCAAGCTGGTATCAGAAAAAACTAAACATTTCTGAAATTGATAAGAACCAGCGTTATTTTTTATATTTTGAAGGAGCTAATGTGACTACCAAAGTATATGTAAACGGAACAGAGGCCGGTGGTCATATCGGTGGTTATATCGGCTTTACGATAGATGTTACCAATTACATCAAAACAGGAAACAATGACATTTTTGTTCGTGTTGACAATAGTTATGATATCGAAATAATTCCGTCACAAAAAAGTGATTTTTTTATTTATGGAGGAATTACACGTGATGTCTGGTTTCTGTCCAAATACAAAAATCATATTGATAAACTGAAAATTACAACTCCCGAAGTATCGGCAAAAAAAGCTTCGTTACATGTTATTGCATCAACTGTAAATCCTGATTCTAAAGAACTTTCATTAACTGTGGTTCTCAAAAACCCGAAAGGAAAAAAAGTAGCGAGTAAAACCGTTTCGGTTACGGATAAAAAATCGAGTATAATTTTCGAAAACATTAAAAATCCGGAATTATGGGATACACAAAATCCTAATTTATATACGGTAACCGCTGTTTTATCAGAAAAAAAACAGGTTCAGGACAGCATTAATGATAAAATAGGTTTGAGATGGTATGAGTTTAAAGACCATGGCCCTTTTTACCTTAACGGAAAAAGACTTTTGATTCGTGGTACACACCGACATGAAGAACAAGCCGGGGTTGGTGCTGCGATGAGCAATGCCCAGCATCGTGCCGATATGGAATCGATAAAAAAGATGGGAGCCAATTTTGTTCGTCTGGCCCATTATCCACAAGATCCGGAAGTCTATAAAGCCTGTGATGAACTTGGCCTTTTGGTTTGGGATGAATTGCCTTGGTGCCGTGGCGGAATTGGAGACGAACTTTGGAAAATGAATACCAAAAATATGCTGGCAGAAATCATCAGTCAAAATTATAATCATCCAAGTATTATTATTTGGTCTTTAGGAAATGAAATGAACTGGCTTCCTGATTTTCCCGATGGAGATAATACCGAAAAAACAAATACTTTCTTAACGGAACTAAATGATATTGCGCACCAATTGGACCCGGGCAGAAAAACAGCAATCAGAAAATATTATGAGGGTTCACATATTGTAGATGTCTTCTCTCCTTCTATCTGGTCTGGCTGGTATTCCGGCAGTTATAAAAGCTATCAAAAAGCAATAGATGTTTACAAAAAAGAATACAAACATTTTATTCATGCTGAATATGGCGGCGACAGTCATGTCGGGCGTCACAGCGAAAACCCAATTACCGGAGAAAATATTATAAAAGCCGAAGGCTGGGAAGAAGCAATTGTACAGACCAAAGTCGCAAATATTGCACAAATTGGTGACTGGAGCGAAAATTATATTGTCGATTTATTCGACTGGCACTTGCATATATCCGAGAATGATCCAACGTTTGTGGGTAATATTCAGTGGGCATTTAAGGATTTTGCAACGCCATTACGCCCCGAAGATGATATTCCGTACATGAACCAAAAAGGATTGGTGGACAGAAACGGAATTCCAAAAGATGCTTATTATGTTTTTAAAAGTTACTGGAGCAGCGAACCATTCACTTATATCGAATCACATACATGGACAGAACGTCAGGGTCCTGAAAATACACCCAGAACTATAAACGTTTTTAGCAATTGCGAAAAAGTAACGTTATATCACGAAGGAAAAAATCTTGGTGAAAAACAACGAAATACCGCCAGCTACCCTGCTTGTGGTCTGACGTGGGACATTAATTTTAAAAAAGGAGAAAACATCTTAATTGCAACAGGAAAAAATAAAGAGGGGAAAACAGTTTCGGATACTTTGAAAGTAAATTATCGTTTTAACAAAAATGAAGCAGCTGTATCATTGCAATTATCTTCAGAAAAACTAAAAAACGGAAACTATCTTGTTACAGCTATTGCCGTAGATAATAACAATTTACGTTGTTTAGATTATGAAGAAAGCGTATATTTCCAATGTCTTAAAGGTGGGAAAACTTTAAAAAACCAGGGAACACCAACAGGAAGTGAATCAATCAAAATGGCAAACGGAAAAGCTTCTATTGAAGTTATTCCCGATGGATTAAATATTCCTGTTGAAATGACAGTGCTGAACCAGAATTTTAAAGGGGAATATCTGAAGATTCCGGTAAATTAAAGTTTAAAGGCAAAGTACGACAGAATTTGTCATTTCGATCCCGAGGCTTCGGGAGAGAAATCACACAAGAAATTCTATGAAGTAAATCGCCAATCTTTGTCGAGCTTCTGCTGTGATCCTTCTCCGAAGCCTCGGGATCAGGATGACAAAAACCAATACACACAATAAAAAGAAAAAAAATGAAAAAACTATTAACCACATTACTCCTAACCTCTTTTGTTTTTGGGTTTGCACAAAATCAAAGTCTAATCTCAAACGTTCAGAACAGAAATACAACTTCTTTGAACGGCGTTTGGAATTACATTGTAGATCCTTATGAAACGGGTTATTACAGTTTTCACCATGATGTTTATGATCAGCAGAAAAAACCAAGTAATGCTGCTTATTTTAATAATTATCACGCTGTAAACAAACAGGAACTGGTCGAATATGATTTTGATAAATCTCCAAAAATAAACATTCCGGGCGATTGGACTTCTCAGGTTCCGGAGCTTAAATATTATGAGGGAACTGTCTGGTTCAAGAAATCTTTTGATTATGATTTAAAAGCAAAAAAACGTCTTTTTGTCTATCTCGGAGCTATAAATTACAAAGCAGATGTTTATTTGAACGGAAAAAAACTGGGCACACACGAAGGAGGTTTTACACCATTTAATTATGAAGTTACTGCTATTGTAAAACCAAAAGACAATTATCTGGTTATAAAAGTAGACAATACACGCCATAAAGAAGATGTGCCAACGCTTAATACCGATTGGTGGAATTATGGCGGAATCACTCGTGATGTGACACTGATTGAAGAATCAGAATCATTTATAGAAGACTATACTATTCAGTTAAACAAAAATGATAAAAACAAAATTTCAGGTTTCATCAAAATCAATAATTTAAATCCGGCTCAAAATCAGGCCTCGGTCACTATACCCGAACTAAAAATTAATTATAAGGGGAAAGTGCCTGCTGATGGTATTTTGAAATTTGAAATTCCGGTGAAAAAAGTTTCTTACTGGTCTCCCGAAAACCCCAAATTATATGACGTAACGATTGATTTTAACGGTGAAAAATTAAAAGACAATATTGGTTTCAGAACGATTGAAACTCAGGGTGACAAAATTTTATTAAACGGAAAACAAATCTTCTTGCGCGGAATTTCGATTCATGAAGAAAATGCAAAAGGGGGACGTGCAAACTCTGAAGAAGATGCTTTGCGCTTATTAAACTGGGCGCAGGAACTGGGCTGCAATTATGTACGTCTGGCACATTATCCGCATAACGAAAACATTATCAGAATGGCCGATAAATTAGGCCTGATGGTCTGGGAAGAAATTCCGGTTTACTGGACTGTTGAGTTTACCCGAAAAGAGACTTATCAAAACGCTGAAAACCAGCTGACATCGGCAATAACACGAGACAAAAACAGAGCCTGTATTATTATCTGGTCAATGGCCAATGAAACTCCGATTTCTGACGCGAGAAATGAATTCATAAAAAATCTGGCAGACCATACAAAGTCACTAGATAACACAAGATTAATCAGTGCTGCGTTACTCACACAAAGCGGTTCGGATGGTTTTGGAACCATAAATGATCCTATTGGCGAATATCTGGATATCATTGCATTCAACCAATATTTGGGCTGGTACGGAGGTAATTTGGAAGATGCCGAGAAGATTTTATGGAAAACAAAATACAATAAACCGGTAATCGTTTCTGAATTTGGAGGCGACGCAAAAGCCGGGTTGCACGGAGAAAAAAATGAACGCTGGACAGAAGAATATCAGGAATATCTTTATATTCAAAACTTAAAAATGATTGAGAAAATCCCTCATTTAAGCGGTTTAAGTCCGTGGATTCTGGTAGATTTCAGATCACCAAGAAGATTGCTTCCGGGAATCCAGGATGAATACAACAGAAAAGGACTTATTTCTAATGACGGTCAGAAAAAGAAAGCTTTTTACATTATGCACGATTGGTACGAAAAAAAGAAAAAGGAATAAGTTTTTGAATCCTTTAAATCTCTATTTTTGTATGAATCCTATTAAAAAATACTACATTATGAAAAATTTTAGTCTGTTGACAATTCTTTTATTATTTGTTTTTTCTGTGAATGCCCAAGAGGTCAAATTTCCTCCTCTGGATGCAAGTCCGGCCGATATTGCTTATTTTCCAAACAAAGCAGTAAAATTCAAAAAAACCGATTCTCCTTCTGCTATAATTAAAGTTACCTATTCAAGACCTTCTGCAAAAGGAAGAGTGATTTTTGGTGATTTAATTAAGTTTGGTGAAGTATGGCGCGTTGGTGCAAACGAAAGTACGGAAATCAAATTCTACAAACCTGTTACTATAAATGGTGTTGCAGTTCCTGCAGGAACTTATAGCCTTTTTGCAATTCCTGAAAAAGACAAATGGACGATCATCATAAACAAAGAGCTTGACTTATGGGGCGGATATGCTTATGATGAAAGCAAAGATTTAGTAAAAATCGTAGTTCCGGTTAAACCAATTTCTACTCCTGTTGAATCTTTATCTATCGCCTTTACCACTCAGGGGGCTGTAACTAACCTGGTTATAGGCTGGGATAAAACAATGGTTGAAGTTCCGATTACAATCAAATAATTGATTTTAAACTTTTTATAAAAAGGAGACACTTAAATTTTTTAATTAAGTGTCTCTTTTTTTTATAACTTTCATCAATTAACTAACCAACAACCTTTTAAAACCAAAAGATGAAAAGAAACCACATACTGCTTTTATTTTTATTGACAATTTTCACTGGTTATTCGCAGCAATTTAAGGCGACTTATGAACAACTAAAAGAGTATGAAGGTATATATGAGTATGTAAATAAAACTACTCTCAAGATAGCTGCTTCTCCAAAAGATACTACACTTTATGCTATTATAAATGAAAGTAAATACAAATTAAAAGCGATCGATAAGGACATTTTTGAAAATATGTCTAACGAAAAGGTCACTTTTAATAGAAAAGCAGGTATTGTCAGCGGGTATACTTCTGAAGAAAATACTTATAATCTGATTAATAAAAAAGTAGTTTTCCCAAAGGAAATGTGGTACGCTAGACTAAATACTCCAAAAGACTACAAATATGTGTATGTACAGCCAAAACAGGAACCTGATGGCATACTGACAGCAAATCTTGATAAATCGGGTTTAGATAAAACATTATTGAATGAAATGATGTCAAAGATTGTCGACGGAACACTTCCAAACGTTCATAGTGTTTTGATTATAAAAGACGGTAAATTGGTATTTGAAGAGTATTTTTATGAATACAACAAAACTAAATTGCATGAATTGCGATCTGCAACAAAAAGCTTTGTCTCGGCCCTGACAGGAATTGCTATAGATAAAGGTTTGATTAAAAGCAAAGATGAAACTGTTCTGTCTTATTTTCCTGAATATACATTTAAAAATCTTAATGAAGATAAAAGGGTAATTTCTATTAAAAATCTTCTAACCAATCAAAGCGGTCTCGATTGTGATATAAGCAACCCGAGATCTGAAGGAAACGAAACAACAATGAACAATTCTCCTGACTGGATACAATATACTCTTGATTTACCAATGATTGATGTACCCGGAGGAAAAGGAATGTATTGTTCTGGAAATCCAATAATACTAGGCCGAATCATTGAAAAAGCAACAAAAATGCCTTTGCCAGAATTTGCAAAACAAACTCTTTTTAAGGATATAGGAATTAAAAATTTTGTTTGGAATTTTAAACCCGATACTTCCAGTGCAGAAACTTTTTGTCAGCTCTACTTAAGTCCGAGAGATATGGGAAAACTAGGTTTACTTTATCTGAATCAGGGCCTTTGGAATGGAAAACAGGTGATTTCAAAAGACTGGATTAAAGAATCGCTTACCAAACAAACAGTAATGCAGGGCGTGAATTATGGCTATTTATGGTGGCTCAAATATCTGGATGCAAATGGCACACGCTATAACGGAAAAGCTGCACAAGGAAACGGCGGTCAGAAAATTTATATCTGGGAAGAACAAAATATGGTAACCATTATTACCGGCGGAAATTATAATTCGCAATCCCCTAGTGACGAGATTATTCAGAAATATATTTTGCCTGCCTTTAATAAAAAGTAATTTTCACTTATATAAAAAATCCCTTTAAGATTTATTTCTTAAAGGGATTTTATTTGAAGTATAATAGTCAATTACGCAGTTACAACAGACGCTTCTAATATCTTATCTAACGTAATTGGCAAATCTCTGACACGTATTCCTGTAGCATTAAAAACAGCATTGGCAATTGCGGGTGCCATACCAACCAAAGCTGTTTCGCCAAGACCTTTGGTTCCCATAGGGTTGCTAATAGGGTCTTTTTTATTTACAAAAAATACTTCCTGTTTTTCTATATCGGCATTTACCGGAACATGATAATCTGCAAAATTATTATTGATCGGACGACCAAATCGATGATCGATTTCCAGCGCTTCCATCAATCCCATTCCAATTCCGCCAACAGCTCCTCCGTACATTTGCCCTGCAGAAGTTTTTTGGCTTATTACAGTTCCAATATCAGCACAGGAAACCACGTGGGCAAGTCTTATTTTTCCAATATTTGGGTTTACCAGTACTTTTACAAAATGTACCGAATACGAATAGATAGAGTATTTCTTTGCTTCTTCACTTCCTTTTGATTCTTTTTCTGCCGATAATTCTTCTAACTTGTTGGCACCAAGCAATGAAACTACAGAAACTTTTTTTGAACTGTCTTTTTTAGATGTTACCAATCCATTTGCCAGAGTAAGATCATCAGCAGTTATATTTTTGAAAACAGGATTTTCTGCTGCAAGACCAATCGCTTTGCTTACCAATAAATTACAGGCATCATGAACAGCAGAACCAACAGATGATGTTGTTGCCGATCCTCCTTGAGTCGGGCCTTTAGGAAGTCCGCTTTTCCCCATTTCGATTATAACATTTTCTACAGGCAAACCGGTAATTTCTGCTCCAATTGCAGTCATCATCGTTGCCGTTCCCGGCCCCATATCATTCACACTGCATTGAAGTACCAGATTTCCGTCGGCCAAAAATTTTGCTTTTACCGAAGTTGTATTTCTATACGAACCAAAAGTTCCGGTTCCCATTCCATAACCCACGAGCCACTCGCCTTCGCGAACACTTCCCGGGGTATTTTTACGGTTTTTCCAGCCAATTTTTTCCATTCCGGCCTCGTAGCAATCCATAAGATATTTACTGCTCCAGGGTTTATTTTGTTCCAGATCTTTGTCGGCATGGTTTAGTTTGCGAAATTCGATCGGATCCATATTTAGTTTATATGCCAATTCATCCATGGCACTTTCTAATGCAAAAGAACCTGTAGCTTCTCCCGGACCGCGCATCCAGATTGGCGTGCAGGTATCAACGGGAACAATACGGTATCGGGTAGTAACATTTTCGCAATTATACAGAAAACGTGACATGTTAACTGTGCCTTCCATAAAATCTTCATATGAAGAAGTCTGAGCTACAGCTTCGTGTGTTAATCCTAATAGTTTTCCATCTTTTGTGGCTCCCATACCGATTTTCTGGATAGTATAAGGGCGATGTCCTACATTGGTAAACATTTGTTCACGATGAAGGACTAGTTTTACAGGTTTTCCCAGTTTTTTTGCTCCAATAAGCGCGGCAATTTCATACGGCCAGGTATGTAATCCCATACCAAAAGCTCCTCCAACATATTCTGAATTTACAGAAACATCTGTCGGCGGAATTCCAAATACGGTTCCAACGCTTTTTCTGGTCCCTTCAACCCCCTGACTTTTGGTATAAAGTGTAGGTTTATCCCCATCCCATTTAGCAATAATATTTGCGAGTTCCATCGGGTTGTGCACTTCTGTCGGAATTGTATAATCTGCTTCTAAAATTACTGCTGCATTTTTATATCCGTCTTCCGTACCTCTATGGTAATCGTTACCTTTAGCGGTTTCGACTTTTCTTTCTTTGTCTTTTGCTTTATTAAGATCTGTTGTATGTTCTTCTTTTATATATTCTGCCTTGATTAAACTTGCGGCATACTGCATTCGCTCAAATGTATCTGCAATCACAAGTGCAATTGGCTGATCATAATACAGGATTGTATCATCTTTAAAAATCTGCAGCGGCTGTCCAAAATTATGCGGATTTTTAGCTTCTTTATACCCAACAGGTTTATCTACGTTTAAGTGTGTGATTACGCTTAGAACTCCCGGTGCCCATTCTGCTTTTTTGGTGTCTATGCTTTTTATTCTTCCTTTTGCAATCGTACTTCCTACCAAACAGGCATATACAACTCCTGCAGTTTTATACTCTGCAGAATAAGTTGCTGTTCCGGTTACTTTTGCAAATCCATCTACTCTGTTTATGTTGCTTGTTTTACTCATAATTCAAATTATTTAGATGCTGCGATAGTAAGTGCTTCGATAATTGCGTTTGGTCCTAATGTCAATTTAAAATCATTTTCACCATAACTTTTTGCCCCTTTCATGGCCAGATCTGCTGCATGTCTGAAAGTCTCTGCAGAAACGGATTTGCCTTTCAGGTATTGTTCTGTTTCAGTAAGTCTCCAGGGTTTATGAGCTACACCGCCCATAGCCAGTCGTGCCTCATTTATAACATTATTTTTTATATCAAGACCTACTGCTACAGATATCAATGCAAATGCATAACTGCTGCGGTCGCGTACTTTTAAATAATGAACATGTTTTGTAAAATTATTATCCGGAATTTCAACAGAAGTTATAATTTCTTTGGCATCCAGATTGTTGTCTTTTTCAGGGGTATTTCCCGGAAGACGATGAAAATCTGTAAATTTAAGTTCTCTTTTGCCTTTTGGGCCTTCGACCAATACTTTCGCGTCAAGCGCTGCTAGTGCCACACACATATCACTAGGGTGAACGGCAATACAGCTGTCTGAAGTTCCAAAAATAGCATGCATTCTGTTTGCTCCTCCAATTGCACCACAACCACTTTTAGGTTTTCGCTTGTTGCAGGGCATGTCTGTGTTGTAAAAGTAAGCACAGCGTGTGCGTTGCAGCATATTTCCCCCTACGGTCGCCATATGCCTGATTTGTTGTGAAGCTCCGGCAGCTAGTGCCAAAGCCAGCAAAGGATAATTTTCCTTAATTGTTTTGTCTTCTGCGACCTGACTGTTTTTTGCCAATGCCCCAATAGAAACTTTTCCGGTTAGGAATTCTATTTTCTTTAAGTCCAGTCCGTTGATATCAATAAGTTTGTCCGGCTCGGTTACTCCTTTTTTCATTAAATCGACCAGATTGGTACCTCCGGCAATAAACATGGCCGAACTTTCTTTTGCAATGCTCGAAACAGCAGATCCTGATGATAATGCTCTTATTATTTGAAAATTTTTCATGACAGCATCCCTCCTTCCTTAACTTCTGTAATAGCATCTACAATATTATGATAAGCACCACATCTGCAGATATTTCCGCTCATGTATTCGCTGATTTCTTCTCTGCTGTTGGCGTGACCTTCTTTGATGCATGCAATTCCCGACATGATTTGTCCCGGCGTGCAATATCCGCATTGAAAACCATCATTTTTGATGAAAGCTTCCTGCATTGGATGAAGTTTTTTTCCTTTTGAAAGTCCTTCGATTGTAGTCACCTGAGCATTTTGCTGCATGGAGGCTAGTGATAAACAAGACAATATTCTTGTGCCGTTTACATGAACTGTGCAAGCTCCACACTGACCGTGATCGCATCCTTTTTTAGTTCCTGTCAATTGCAATTGCTCTCTTAATAAGTCTAAAAGTGTCGTTCTTGGCTCCACATTGAGATTGTGTTTTTTGCCATTGACCTCAATAGTCAGCGGAACTGTCTCCAGATATTCTGCTATTTTTTCGTCCCATTTATTTTCAGAAGCTATTATTAATGAAGGCGGCGACAATGCAAGGGCAGTAAGTAATCCTGACTTTTTTATAAAATCTCGTCGGGATGTATTTGACGCATTGTCAACTTCATTTTTACTATTTTTTTTAGAAGCCATACGTACAGTTTTTAGGAATTAACAATATTGTCTGTGGTAATCCTAACAAATTTAACAATACTATGCGAGAAATTATTATAAAATTCGCACAGAATCAATTTAAATAAGCGTTTTCATTTTCAAAAAAAAATGTTCGAATTCAATTAAAATTAAATCATTTTATTAATTTTTGATTTTAATATTGCTGTAGTTATTCATTTTTTAAAATTGTATTTTTACATATTAAGCCAAAAAAATGCAGCCTCAAAAAACAATTTATCTCGATAATAATGCCACTACCCGTCTTGATGAACGTGTACTGGAAGCTATGCTTCCTTACTTTACAGAAAATTATGCAAATGCCAGCAGCGCACATCTGGCCGGACTTTCTGTAAATGAAGCTGTTGAATTTGCAGCATGGCATACGGCCGGTTTAATTGGTGCAAAAGAAAAAGAAATTGTTTTCACTTCCGGCGCAACCGAATCTATAAACCTGGCGATTAAAGGTTTTGCCGGTCAAAACCGTACACATATTGTTACCGTTGCTACCGAGCATAAAGCTGTTTTGGATACGTGTCTGTATATGCAAAGTATTGGTTTTGATGTTTCCTTTGTCCCTGTAAATTCAGATGGGTTATTAGATCTGGATTTATTAGCGAAAACAATCACCAATAACACTATAATGGTAGTTGTGATGATGGTTAATAATGAAACCGGTGTGATTCAGGATTGCAAGGAGATTGCCCGTCTGGCTCATTCAAAAAATGTTCTTTTTATATGTGATGCTACTCAGGCGGTGGGAAAAATTCCGGTAGCGGTAGAAGATCTTGGTATTGATCTGTTAGCTTTTTCTGCACATAAATTTTATGGCCCTAAAGGTATTGGCGCATTGTATATTTCATCAAAAGCAAAAATAAAACTGAGTCCACAGTTACACGGCGGGGGTCAACAACGCAAATTGCGCAGCGGAACTTTGAATGTTCCCGCAATTATTGGTTTAGGAGAAGCATGCGAAATTGCTCTTGCAGAAATGAAAGCAGATGAAGAAAGAATTAATACATTAAGAAACCACCTCGAAGAAAATTTATTAAAAATTGAAGGATCTTTTATAAACGGAAATGCTCAAAAAAGGATTTACAATACTTCTAATATTTGTTTTCCGGGAATAAGTGCACAAAGATTGATTATTGCTTTGCAAAACATCGCTGTTTCTGACGGTTCTGCCTGTTCATCTGTAATTACTGAACCTTCACATGTTTTAAAAGCTTTAGGTTTATCGAATGAAAATGCATTGAGTTCTGTACGTTTTAGTTTAGGTAAGTTTACCACTTTTGAAGATATAGAAGAAACAATTGAAAGAGTTACTACACTTGTAAAAGAATTAAGATCTTAGTTAATCAGATTATGATAATCTTCTATGGTATCGATATCTACGGCTCCTTTTTCGAATAAAACGGAAGCGGTATCGTCTGAAAATCTGGTAATTATTTTTTTTGCTCCCTCCTTTCCTTTCAATTCTAATAATGCATCAAAGTATTTTTTATCAAATAATACCGGCGTACCCAGTGTTTGCGAATATGATGATGCAATTATTCCTTTTCCGGTTTCAAAATACGTGTTTAGTAAATCTTTAAATACAGAACTTGAAAGATGAGGCTGATCGCATACTGTAAAAATACATTTCTGTATATTAGGATGCAAAGCCAAAAGCTCTTTAAGGCCTTTTGCAATTGAACTTGACATACCTTTTTCCCAATCTCCGTTATAGCATATTATTGTTGATTGTGTATACGCCTCATTTTGAATCACATCATGATTTGCTCCCGTTACAACAAAAATAATAGCATTGGGAACCAGAAAAGCTTCTGCAATTGCAGTTTCTAACAGCGTTTTATTTTTATAACGCAATAATTGCTTAGGTGTTCCTAATCTGGAGGAATTTCCGGCGGCCAAAATAATTATTGCAGTCATTTCGTTCATCTCAATCAGTCTTTACAGTGTGTATTTTTTCTTTTTTATATTTTAATGAACTGCCATTTGCACCACTCATTACAGCTTTAATTTCGGCAACAATCGCTAATGCAATTTCCTCAGATGTTTCAGAGCCAATATCAAGTCCTATTGGACCGTGAATACTTTTAAGCTGTTCTTCATTAGGAATTATACCTTCATCACCCAGTTCGTTTAGCATTCTGTTTAGTTTTGTTCTTGGACCCAATACTCCGATATAATTACAATTTCGTTTCAAAAGCTGTTTTAATACCTCCAAATCATATTTGTAATTATGCGTCATTAAAGTAAAATAAGTTTGCGAATCAATATTGATTTCCTGAACTAATTGCTCTGGAGCTGCAACTATTATTTCTTTGGCTTCGGGAAACCGTCTTTTCGTAGCATGGGTTGCACGCCCTTCTCCAACAATGATTTCCCAACCTAAAATTGACGCTACTTTTGCAAGTGGCTGGACATCGTTTCCTGCTCCTGCTATAACTAGCAAAACCGGCGGGCTTATATATTCTATAAGTACCTCGTTTTCAGGATTATCTTCTAATTTTATTATAGTTGAAGCCTTATTATGAAGTGTTTTTTCTACGTCTTTTAAAATTTGCAATGCAATGGGATTGCCGTATAAAGGTTCTGTATTTTCGCGATAAAATAAAATAGTCCCGATTTGTGCTGCTGTTCTTTTTAATGAAAAAACAGTTGCCACAACTGCATCTTTTCGTTGGGTTTTTAACTGTCTTAAAAGATGTATGGGATTATTTGGTTCGTCATCATTAATATATTCAAACAGAATATGAACAATTCCGTTACAGCCTAATTGCAAACCAACCTCAGAATCATCTTCGTTGCTGGTGTTGTAAGTAATAAGTTTATTTTGCTTCTGGTTTATAGAAAGCAGTGCTTTCTTTAGTGCATCTCCTTCCAGGCAGCCTCCGCTGATAGCACCTGTCAGCAAGCCATCTTCTGTAACAAGCATTCGTGCTCCCGGCTGGCGGTAAGAAGATCCTTCAACTTTTACTACAGTTGCCAAAGCTGCCTTTTTTTGTGCTGTTTTTGCTTCTGAATAAGCTTGCAGAATTTCGTTTATTTCCTTCATTGTAATTATGTCCTCTAACAAAAATAAAGGATTTTTTACTCAAATTCTATTTCCTTAGTATTAAAGAATAATTCAATTCTGATTTAATGATTTGTCTTTTATTATTCAATAAATAAATTTTATCCGGATTTTTACTGTAATGGCCATAATAAATCTGCTCTGTTTCGGGTTTGTCCCAATTCAAAATATAAATTGTTCCGTCGGGATCATCTTCTAATCCTCTTTCCAGATTATAAGTTCCTTTTTTAATCCATTTCTTCTCAGGTTTTTTTCCTTTATAGATACTAACCAATTCAAATGTATGGCTTTCCATTGTACCATCTCCCTGATAAATTTTGAGAGTGGTTTCAATTCCTGAACAATCTGCACAGGGCAATACGCCCTGATATACAAAAGCCTGATGCAAACTATTGCTATCTTCCAGAATAGCAGATTCTGTACTTCTCAGGGAAGAGGGTACGACATTGTCATTCTTTGCAGAATTGCAGGACAATAGCTGAATCATCATTATAAAGAAAAACATTTTTTTCATGATATTGTATTTAAGTCATAAATATAAAGAATATTCTTATTTAAAATAAAATTATGCTTTCTCAAATTTAATAGCAAATAACATTTTTTTAAACATAACAAAAACACAGCAAACTTAATACCAGTAAATAAAATCTGATTTTTTATGTTATATTTTTTTATCATACAACTGTTTATTTTTTATCGAAACCTATATTGTATGACTAAGTTTTGTATTTTTATTTCTGCAAAATAAACAGCAACCTTAAACCAAAACTATATGGGAAAATTTGTAATTAATCAAAGAACTAATGGTGAATTTCAATTCAATTTAAAAGCCGGAAATGGTCAGACTATTTTAAGCAGTGAAGGTTATTCTTCTAAATCTGCCTGCAGCAACGGAGTTGAATCTGTAAAAACCAACTCACAGGATGATAGCAGATATGAAAAAAAGGAATCAACAAATGGCAAATATTATTTTAGCCTAAAGGCAGGTAATGGTCAAACCATTGGTTCTAGTGAGATGTACGAAAGTGCATCCGGTAGAGATAATGGTATAGAATCAGTAAAGACAAATGCGCCCGATGCCACAATTGACGATCAGACAGCATAATTTATAAGACTTAAAACTAAAAAAACGAGGCCATAAACCTCGTTTTTTGTTTTCTAAAGCGGACCAAATTTCTTTTTGTATCTATTTAGTTCTTCTTCTGTTTTGTTTAATAATTTTTCAAGGAGCATGATTTTATCTTCATAAAGTTCCTTTAAGGCGACGCTGTTGTCAGAATTGATCATTATGCTGCCGTTATTATTTCCTTTTACTTTATTAAAACTATTAAAATACCGCTGACTGTCAAAACTAAGAATGTCTTCAACACTGACTTCTAAAATGCGGGCAATTTCAACTAATTTCACAAACGAAAGAACCGTTTTTCCTTTTTCAATTTTACTGTAACCCGCCTGGGTTACTCCTAGTTGATCTGCCATATATTCCTGAGTATAATTTTTTAACTCTCTAATGCTTTTTATTTTATTTTTTATTGAAGTGGGCATAAGCTTGATTTGGGGGAGAATAGTACAGCTAAACTGTCTGCTAAACTTGCGTACAGCAACTGTACTTATGCATGATTATGATACCACTTGTAGTAGGGGTTTGGTAAAGTGGTATTTTTTATTTTTTTCTGGTAGTAATTATAAAACCGTATACTATTGCAACGACAATAAAAGCTACATCGTAACCAAAAATTTCGTTTGATAACATGGCTGTTTTAAGTATTAGATTTTTGTAGTTGTAAATTCCGGTCAAATTCCTGGTCCAGATACAGGTCAATTTGTTTGCCTATTAGAGGCCGGTCAAGGTTTTTAATTTTAACCCGTATTTCATTTTGGTAAACATCTTTTACGATTACATAATATTCGGAATCGATGTTTCCGTGAAATCTGTAGATGATAATAATGGTATAACATAACAAAGTGGGGACGATATAATACAATTCCATTACATCTGAGAAAACCATACAATAATAAGCGATGGCTGTAATGGCTATAAATATACCGTTTTCAAGAAGATAAGACTTCTTCTTTTTGAGTAATCCGAGCTCAACAATTTCATTAGAACTGTATTGCCAGCTTTTAGATCCATAGTGAAAATGCACCTGATCATGAGTAATAGTAAAGAACATAATAATTTAGTAGTTATATAATTGAGTGTTTATTCGGGGACGTTGTCAAAGCATGCAATCAAATGGCTAACATTCTTACAAAAACATCCAAATACGTTGGTTTTGATCAAAACTTTGTATTCGCAATATTACGCATAATCCTGTTTTTTTTCTTACAAAGCATCTTATACAATATAACTACAAGTTGTAATTCAATCCAAATATCAATTTTTACTTATTCTTTTATTCCTGATATAACGATTTTACTTATATATTTTTTTTATCAATAAAATATGGTCCTGATGTAATATTGAGAGACGAAAGCTAATAAAAAAAATAGACGTAATTCTAATTCGGAACTGTTTATAAAAAAACTTAACATACAAAAAAAAGCTGCTGATCCGGGAAAAGAATCAGCAGCTTAAGCTTTATAAAATTTAGGAATGCAAGAGTGTTATTCTTCTAAAATTTCACACATAAAACCCAAATTTATAATTTCGTTTTTGATAGTTGCATCTGCATTATCTCTACATCATCAACCCGCAGGATTTTGTCGCAATCTTCCAGATCAAAAATAAAAGAAGCGTCAGGAAATATGTTTTTAAGTATTTTTAAAATTCTGTTGGATTGTCTTTTTGAATTTACATTGGTTTTGAAAATCTCGATCATGACTTTACAAATAATAGGTTTACTAAATCGGCTATTGATTCTCAATTTCTATTTTGCTCAAAATTTTATGATCGATATAAAAAGTTCCGAACGGAATGATACAGGCCAAAAGCACTTTCCATGTAGTGGTTTTAAATTTCCAGTTTTGCTCTACTCCTACACTCAGCGCATTGAATATAAAAAGCAAAAACAAGGCGCCATGAATTGGTCCGAGCATTTTGGTTCCCAATGGATTACCTAAAATATATTTTAGCGGAACAGCTATAAAAATTAAAATCAATAATGAAATTCCTTCAAGAAGTCCAAGAATTCTTAATCGTCCGATGTTTGTTTTAAAAAAATGTGTCATAATTATCTAAAATAAGGTCTGTTTGCAAGAGGTGAAAATGGCCACGGAATGGCAATAAAAATGATTAGCAGAGCAATAGAAAAGTAGATAAGCATGGTTTTGAATTTATCTTCATCAACTGCTTTTCGTTTGGAGACCGCAGAACCAATTGTGATAAGAACAATTGCAATAAGCATTAATACAAAATGAATTAATCCAAAGAAAATGGTGTTTACATCTTTTGATGCTTCTGCAAAATTATTCCAGAGGTACTTAATTATCGGACTTTGAGAATACAGCACAATTCCCAGCATAAGTTGTACATGGGCAATTGTGGCCGTCCAGTGACGAACTGAATTATCTGTTTTGGAGAACGATTTTTTTTGGGTATAACCTTTATAAGCTCTTACAAGAGAATAGAATAAACTCAGGAGAACAAGCCATCTTACGATGGAATGCAAAAATAGTAGTGTTGGATACATTGTTATTTGTTTAAAATAATAATGCAAATATAAATAAAACATACTATTTAGTATGTTTTTTGAAACTAGTTTTTCTTCAAATTATTTAGATACGACTTAAGCTCTTGTAAATAAACATCATAGTAATCATTATTATCCGAAAGTTTACCAAAATTTCGGATTCCCCAATAGCCGGACAATACAAAGAGAGCGACTTGTTGTTCGTTTATTTCAGATTTTATAAGTCCCGATTTTTTTCCGTTTTTTAATGCGGTCTGCATGGCGTCTTTTAGTTCTGTGGTAAGTTTGGCAAGCGCGTCACTAAAATGCTGGTTTATCGGAGACATTTCCTGAGTAAGGTTTCCTGCAGGACAGCCGTATTTTTTTAGAAGGAATTCATTTTCGAGCAATAAATAATGCATCATCTTATAAATATCGTTTACTGGATCTGCAGAACTCAGTAAGGGTTTTACGAAATCTCCCTGCATCAGCGGATACATAATTTCATTAATCACGGCAAGTCCCATTTCTTCCTTGTTCTTAAAATGATAAAAGAAAGCTCCTTTTGTTACGTTTGTTGCTGCAATTATAGTATCGATACTTGTTGCCTGATAGCCATGTGTATAAATCAGTTCAAATGATTTCTGGAGGATTGAAAGTCGTGTAGAGA
Source organism: Flavobacterium sp. 1355 (assembly GCF_017833415.1). Lineage (GTDB taxonomy): Bacteria > Bacteroidota > Bacteroidia > Flavobacteriales > Flavobacteriaceae > Flavobacterium. Next base: position 333,541 of record NZ_JAFICC010000003.1, read on the forward strand.
GTGCTTTTTTCATAAAAAGATACCAGTTAGTATTCTTTGCAAAGGAATACAAAAAACAGGAACTTTACAAAAGATCTAATGGAAACAAGTGCTCTAGCCCTGATAGGAGCGGTATCCTTTTTCTGGCTCCTTTAGCCAGGAAAAGATATAGCGGATAGCAGGAAACAGCTCCAAATTCTAAAATCAAAATTTCTGAAAATTAAAAAACTGCTCCAATACAGGCGGAGCAGTTTTGCATTAAACCAAAATTAAAATTACTTAATCGCTTTTATTCCTTCATGAGTAGGAATAACTTGTTTTATGGTTCCGTCCGGGTTAAATTCGAGTTTGTCGATACAGACTTCACGGTGAAAACCTGCAGCGTCGCCCATCTTTATTCCGGTTGGGTATGAGAATCTGTGATAGGTAATGTACCATTCGTCTTTGTTGGGAATTTGCAATACCGAGTTGTGTCCGGTGGCATAGATTCCTAAATCCGGTTTTCCCTGAATTATGATATTATTTTCGGGCATTTCAAGCGGTCCGGTCGGTGAATTTGAAATGGCATATCGCACTTTGTAATTTGGACTTCTGGTATCATCTTCACTCCAAAAGAAATAATATTTCCCGTTTCTGCTGATTACATAAGTTCCTTCTCGAAAAGAATCGTTTACGGCAATTGTTTTGGTGCTTCCTTCTTTTAATGAAGTCATATCTGGATTTAATTCGGCTACTGCCATGTACATATTGCCCCAATACAAGTAACTTTTTCCGGTTTTTGGATCTGTAAAAACATCCGGATCTATTTCCTGACCGTCCTTAATTCCTTCTGGCCTTGTGCTTACGATTGGTTTTCCGCTGTCTTTAAAAGGTCCTGTCGGGTGGTCTGAAACGGCAACTCCAATTTTTTGAGCAGCAGTAAAATAATAGAAATACTGATATTTTCCTTTTATCTTTTTTTCTACGATACACGGTGCCCATGCATTTCTGTTGGCCCACGATACGTCTTTTTTGAGGTCAATTATAATTCCTTCGTCTTTCCAGTCAACAAGATTATCTGATGAAAAGGTTTTGAAATAATATCCTGACCAGCCATCAAATCCGTCACTTGTTGGATAGATATAGTATTTTTTTGTTTTGTTGGAATATAAAATTTCGGGGTCTGCATAATATCCTCCTAAAACCGGATTGTTATTTACTTTTGGATATTTTGCCGGCATTCCCCATTTGGCTGTAATCCTTTTTAATTCAGAACGGGTGATGGGCAAAATTGTTCCGTGACGCGGATTAAAATCCATTGAAATATCATTGTCTATTACTGTAAAGTTTTCTAAATCTTTTGTTTTTGTAAACTGATATTTTCCTTTGGTATACACGTCGTACATCAAAATATACTCGTCAGAGTTGTTTAGTCTGAAAACTCCTGAGCCTTCTACCCCATCTTTTGTCTGTTGGAGGTAATTATCATTTTCAGTCCATTTTCCTGAAGTCAAATTGGTTGTAGTAGCTACTTTTATTCCTGCTTTTTCTGTTTCGGTTTTATAGAAAAGGTGGTAATTGCCGTCTTTTTCTATAATGTCTCCGTCGATGCAGGCGCGTTCAGATTTTGGAACAAATAATAATTTTGGTGCACTCTCCAAAGCTGTGAAATCTTCATTTGCGTAGGCGTAATAAATTTTATCAGGACCTCCGGCATGTTGCATGCTAAAGTAAATCATGTATTTTCCTGCTTTGGCATCGTAAATAGTTTGCGGTGCCCAGACTCTTTTTAGGTTTTCATTTCCGGGAAACAGGGTCTGAATATTTACAACGGTACTTTTCCAATTTACCAAATCGGTACTTTTTAATAAAATTATTGCCCTGTTGCTGTCCCAGCCTTTGGATGACGTCATATCGGTCAGAACCATATAAAAGGTTTTTCCGTCTTCGCCACGCAAAATATGCGGATCCCGAACGCCTCCTGTAGAACTAATTGTTTTGCTGTCGATAACAGGTTTGTTATCGTTAAGATGGTAATAATGATAACCGTCTGCACTGACTGCGTATCGAACCGCCTCTTCTTCAATAGAGTTTCCTGTAAAATATACAAATAGATAGGCTGTAAGGTCTTTGTCTGCAATTCCGGGCGGAATACCGTTTGTTTTGTTCTGGGCTTGTATGCAATTAAAAAACATTGAAAATAATACAATGTTTAAGAATATTTTTTTCATTATTTTTTACTTTTAATCTTATACAAAACCGAACTGTGAGGTTTTAATTCTTCTGCAATTTCACCTGACGAAATAGTCGTTTTAACGCCTGTCCACAAATTGGTTAATTCTAATTTTTCTGAAAGATTTAAATCTGAGGTATTAACTGATACTTTTTGTGTATTTGCATCTGAAATATTGAATAACGCCAGATAGGTACTTCCGTCTTTTTCATTTTTTGACGTTACTGCGATTTTTCCGTCTTTTTGAAAAAGCTGTTTTACGGCAGTGCTTTCGTTATGCATTTTTACAACTTCTTTATTTGTTAATAATGATAATGTAAAGGCATCATTACTTGGCAGATCACCGCCAAAAAACAAAGGTGATTTAAAAATATTAAAAAATGTGATTAACGTATATTGTTCTTCTTTGGTTAAGCGCGTCATTCGGTCTTCTCCGCGTTCCCCTCGTATCGAAATTCTTCCCAAGGGAATCATATCGCAGTCTGGCCACGTTCCCGGCGCAATATGAGGATACCATTTTTGAGCAACATCCATTAAGTGCGTTATGTGTGGCCATGTATCCCATACATCATCTACCATTCTCCACATATTGACGTGAGTGCTTACGTGTGCTGCGGCAGAAACTGGTGTTTCTCCTGGTGATGTGCTCAATACAATTTTGCGCCCGCAGTTGTCAATCGCATTTCTTATGAGGTTGATTTCTGCTTCATGGTACGGTCTTGACAAATCATCTATTTTAATAAAATCAACGCCCCATTGCGCATACAAATCAAATATCGAATTGTAATATTCCTGTGCTCCTGGCTTGTCTGCTACAATAGTATAATTGTCTTTTAGCCATTCGCATTGCAGCGCAGTGGTATAAACCTGGTCTGCAGTGATTCCGTTTGCGCCTTTGATTGGCATTTTGTCTTCTACTGCTTTTTTAGGAATACCGCGCATAATATGGATTCCGAATTTTAATCCTTTTTTATGTATATAATCTGCCAAAGGCTTAAACCCCTGTCCATCTTTTGCTGACGGAAAACGGTTTACTGCCGGCAAATACCGCCCATATTGATCTATTACATATCTCGGATCTGTCTGGTTGTAACCTCCTGCTTTGTCATTTTCTACAAACCATCTGATGTCGACTACAACATATTCCCACCCGTATTTTTTGAGCTCTTTTGCCATGTAATCGGCATTGGCTTTTACTTCATGTTCTTCTACCGTTGGCCCGTAGCAGTCCCAGCTGTTCCAGCCCATTGGCGGGGTTTGTGCCCATTGTTTGAATTCTTCTTTTTTGAAACTTTTGGTCTGAGCTATGGATGTGACAGTTAGAAACATTGTTCCTATTGCCAGAGTTAGTACGTTTTTGATTTTCATTTTGTGTAGTTATGTGTAGTTTTTACACTTTAAATATAATGAAATTTATTATTGTGCCGATAATCTTGTAAAATTAGACCTAACAGGTTTTAAAAACCTGTTAGGTCTTTGAAAACAAAATGCTTACAGGTCATTTTTTTTGCCACAGATTAAAAAGATTTAGATGATTTTAATCTGTTATGATTATTAGACCTAACAGGTTTTAAAACCTGTTAGGTCTTCGAAAGCAAAATGCTTACAGTTCATTTTTTTTGCCACAGATTAAAAAGATTTAAGTGATTCTAATCTGTTATGGATTATTAGACCTAACAGGTTTTAAAAACCTGTTAGGTCTTCGTTGAAAACTAATTATTTCACATTTATCGTAACCTCAACCGGTTTTAACCACTGGCTCGTAAATGTAGCTTTTATTGGCTCTGCCGAATCTCCGTTTGCCTGAATATAAGCTGCAATATGTCCATGATAAACCCGTTGGACATTATCGGTATAATCGGTCATGTCGCTATTATTTCCGGCCTCTAATCCTAATAAAGTTCCGGGTCCTGAGATTGTGCAGGTGATTTCGTTATCTGACAGCATAACCGGAAGGCCGTTTTGATCTTTTACCTGAACCATTATTTTGGCAACTCCTTTGTCTTTTGCAATGCTGATATTTTTGTCTGCAATGGTTAATTCAACTGGCTGTTGTGTTGAAGTTACAGCATAGCGGCTTACTTCTTTGCCATTTGCATCTAAACCAACTGCTTCTAATTTTCCTGAAACAAATGGAATGTCCCAATAAATAATACCGGTTTTTTCGTCGTACGGCTTAGTTTCGCCTACTATTTTTCCATTTAATTCCAAACGTGCTTTCGCAGCATTTGTGTAGCAAACCACACGAATTTTTTGTCCTTCATCGTAATTCCAGATTGCCCATGCATCTTTAGAGATTTCCTTTTCATTTTTTAGCAGATAAGTTCCGACATATACCATTGGTTTATCTGACCATAATGACTGACGGAAATAACCTCTTGGTTTTATAACTCCTGCAAAATCTACCAAACCGGAATAAAAACCTCTTGACGGCCATCTTCCTGACTCTCCGAGGTAATCGATTCCTGTCCATAAAAATTGGCCGAAGATGTGTTTGTTGTTTTTTACGGCTAACCAAGGCTCCATATCGTGTACATTTTCACTACCAAAAATTACGCGGTTTGGGTATTTCTCATGATCAGGCTTGTATTTGCTTTCTGTATAATTATATCCTGTAATGTCTAGTGCGCCCGGATATTCTGTTTCGTTAGACATTGCAACTCCTGCCAGTCCTGCTGTTGTAGGACGCGATTTGTCATATTTTTTTACGGCTGCAACCAAACGTTTTGCAATTGCTCCCAAACGCATGGCATCTGGTGCGTCTTTTTTGTATCCGCCGTAATTTGCTTGTCCAAAACCTTCTTTTCCTTTGTCTAAAACCGGATGTGAATAGGGATCGTTTGGATAATCAACTTCATTACCAATACTCCAGCCGAAAACCGACAGGTGATTTCTGTCACGGCGTACGAAGTCTTCTAAATCTTTTTCTCCCCAATTGGCAAAAATATCAAACGAACCTTCAAATCCCGGGGTTCCGTAATTCCAGCCTTCCAGCCATTTGCGTTTTGGAAATTCCCATTCGTCATAAGCTTCGTTTAAAACCAAAAGCCCTAACTCGTCGCAAAGCTCATAAAAGTCCGGTGCCTGTGGGTTATGACTGGTACGAATGGCATTTACTCCTATTTCTTTTAATGTCTTAAGACGTGTTTTCCAAACTTCTCTTGGTACTGCCGAACCTAAAACTCCTGCATCATGATGAAGGCAAACCCCTTTCATTTTCATCCATTTTCCGTTAAGGGCAAAACCATTATTGGGATCAAATGTGAAGGTTCTGAAACCTGTCTGTGTAACGGTTCGGTCGATTTCTTTTCCGTCTTTTAAGACAATGGTTTTAAGTTCGTATAGATTTGGATTATTTATATCCCATAATTGTGGATTTGAAACATTTAATTTGGTCAGGATTTTACCGTTTTGGTTTTGGGCAACTTCAACTTTGCTTGTTGTTTTTGCTACCGATTTTCCTTCTTTTGTAAATAGTTCGTTTACAACTGTAAGGTTTGTTTTTGCTTTTGAGCCGTTTTCAATATCAACCTCAACATTTAAGATTCCGTTTCCTTTATTGACTTCCGGGTAAGCGTAAACTCCCCATTGTGCGATATGAACCGGGTTTGAATATACCAACCAAACGTTTCTGTAAATTCCTGAACCTGTGTACCATCTGGAATCTGCACTCTGGCTGTGGTCTACACGAACCGAAATGGTATTTTCTTCTCCGTATTTTACAAACTGTGTGGCATCATAAGCAAATGAAATGTACCCGTTCGGACGTTTGCCAAGCGAATGCCCGTTGATGAAAACTTCGCTTCTGTTGTAAACGCCTTCAAAATATAAATATACTTTTTCGCCGATTTTGCTTTGTGGTATATTGATTGTTTTTCTGTACCAGGCGATGCCACCCGGAAGATATCCTGTGCAGCTGGCCAGCGTCGGGCTCAATTGCCCTTTTACGCTCCAGTCATGGGGCACATTTACAGACTGCCATTTGGTGTCATCGAATGTTTTGTTTTGGGCCTCTGGTGTGTCCTGAAGGTTGAATTTCCAATTGTCATTGATTTTTTTTGAATCTCCAAATGATATCTGACTAAATGCAGATATACAGGAGAAGAGTAGTACGGGTAGAATGATTTTTTTTGTAAACATTTTTTATAAGGTTCTAAGTTGCTAAGATGCTGAGGGGCTAAGCCTTTTTTTTGTTTTTTGTTTCAGGTTTCAGGTTTCAGGTTTTTTACAGTTCTAAACATGAAACCTGAAACCTGAAACTTTAAACTAATACTGTAATTCGCCAACAAAGGTCACTACTGACTTTGCAGGGATTTCGAGATGATCTGCTTTTTGAATTTCGTTTCTTTTCAGGTTTGAATTTTCTGCTGTTATATATGGCGTTAATTCATTATTTTTTAATAATCCTTTTGTTAGATTAAATTTGTATTGCTGTGCATTTTTTCCGCAGTTTACGGCAACTACAATTAGTTTTTTACTGGCTGTATCTTTGTATGCGGTGATCATTACATCATTTGCGGAAGCGGCTTCATCCTGATCGGGAACAGCTATTCTTAACATTCCGGGACGTACAAACAAAGAGTAATTTCCTAATGCCCAAAGCAGTTTTGAATCATGATATTGTCCGTCATGTTTTACGTAATCGGGTGCAGTTCCTCCATTGCTTTTTCCATCGTCCAGATAGATTAATCCATCTTTATAATCTACTCTGGTTAAGGATGTCCACCATTGCCATGATGCGGCATTGGCAATTGCTATATCGTTATGAATTAAGCGCGCCACAAACAATGCTGTCTGCATTCCTAAATCTCTGCCTCCGCCGGAGCCTCCGGGAATTTCTGTTTCTCCGGGATTTTCTAAAATGCAGTATTCAGACTGCCAGTATTTTAATCCTGGTTTTTGTTTTACTTCAGCAGTAATTAATTTTCTGCTTAAAACTTGTTTGTCAACTGGCCAGGTGGTAAAATAACTGTGACCTAAAATAACGTTTTTTACATTTGGCAGTTTTGAAATATTGGTTTTGTTTTTTCCGAAGAAGTAATCGATTTGGTTGTCGCGGTCTTCGCCATTTACATTTTCATACAAATAATTAATCTGTGCTGCTTCTGCAATCACAATTTCTGTATTCATTTTATGCGCTCTCAGTTTGTCTGAAAGCGATTTGGTCAAATCATAAATTTCCTGATTGGTCGCTGGCGTACCTTCCTGACTGTTTTGATCCCCGCTTTTCGGCATCCATTCCCATTGCGGTTCATTTATTGGACTTATGTAATCGAATTTTATTCCTTCTTTTTTTTCTAATCCCTGAATACTTTGAACTAAGAAATCGGCAAATTTTGGAATTGCTCCATCTTTTAGATTCAGTTTATTCTTTTGAGAAGCAAAAGATAGTCCGTTGTTTGTCATAAAAACAGGCGGGCTATTGGTGAAAATCAGGAATTTTTCTACTCCGCGTTTTTTCGCTGCCTGCAAAAACCATCTTTGACCTTCCTGCTTTGAAAAATCATAAGTTCCGTCGGCATTCATGAAACATTCGCTTCTCCTCCATTCGTCTGATACTTTACTATTTTCTCCTTGTTCTGTGCTTCCGGCTCCGAGGTTGAAACGCCAGATCGAGAGACCAATTCCTTTTGGATTTCCTTGTGCATCTATTTCTTTACTAAACAATAAATCGGCAATGGCGTTCTTTTTCTCTTCTGGCCAGTTTTTGCCAACAAACTGTGTTCTCCAGGCATCAGATCCTCCAAAACCATCCATGGTTTGTACTACATGATCTGTGCTGATGGTAATGGTTCGCTGTGCAAAGGACAGCGAACTTATTACCAATAAAAGCGAGATATATACTTTTCTCATTTATTCCTATTTTTTCTATTGTCACTATTTTGCCCGGTTTGCCATTTTGATATAAGGAAAAATGACAGTGCTGCAAATGACATAATGCTAAAAACTATTTAAGGGTATTAACTTTGTCAAAGTTTGAAACTTTGACAAAGTTTTTAGCGCAATCTTTACTTGTATGTTCCAACATAAGTCACAACCGATCTGGCAGGAATTTGAAAACCGGCAGCATCTACTGCTGTTCCTTTTTTCAAACTCATAGTTTCAGAAGTGATATAAGGAGTTAATTTATTGTCTGTTATTGCTCCTCCTGAAAGGTTTAGTTTGTATACTTTTGCCGATTTAGTGATGTTTACTGCAACAATAACCAGTTTTTTAGTAGCTGCATCTTTGTATGCTGTCAGCATAACATCGGTAGTGGCTGCAGCATTATCCAGTTCGGGAATCACCACTCTTACCATTCCCGGTTTTACGAAGAATGAAAAGTTACCTAAAGCCCACAGTGTTTTGGCATCTCTAATGTATCCGTCGTTTTTACAGTAGTTGGCATCTCCTGCGCCATTACTAGCACCATCGTCTACGTGAATTAAACCATCTTTGTAATCTCCACGGCTTATGGCTGTCCACCATTGCCATGAGGTTACTCCTCCAATTGCAATATCTGTACTGATTAAACGTGCTGTCCAAAGTGCGAGCGGCATTCCAAGATCTCTTCCAGGGCCTGCACCACCAGGTAATTTTGCTGTTCCCGGGCTTTCTAAAACACAATATTCTGATGACCAAAGACTAACACCGCCAACTGATTGTATTCTTGAGGCTGCGTCTTGTCTTGACGAAATTAATGTTGCCAATGGCCATGCCTGCCAGTAACTGTGTCCGGAAATTGTTTTCTTTACGTTACTTAGATTTCCAATGTTTTTAGAAGAATTTGTTCCAAAGAAATAATCGATTTGATTGGATCTGCTTTCTTTTCCTGAAATTGTTCTGTACAATGATTCGTAAGATCCGGCTTCTCCAACTACAATTTTGGCGTCTAAACCTTTTGCCTGTAATTTTGGCGACAGCACATTCACGAAAGTGTAAATATTAGCATTTGTTGCCGGAGAACCTTCCTGAGCCGAACCATCCCATTCGTATTGTGGCTCATTAAACGGGCTAATGTAGTCTATTGTTAAACCATGTTCTGTTTTTAGTTTTTCTAAAGATGTTGTCCAGTAATCTGCCAGTTCCGGCATTTTTCCGTCTTTCAAATTATAAAATTCTTTTATTGAGGCATGTGCTTTTCCGTTTTGAGTTAAGTATACCGGAGCACTGTTCGTGAAAGCCAATAATTTGTCTACACCACGTTCTTTGGCTGCCTTCATGAACCAAACCTGCCCGGCTTGTTTACTCATATCGTAGGTAACTCCGTTTGTGGTAAAACATTCGGTACGTCTCCATTCGTCTGTAATATCACTTGCTTCTCCTTGTTCTGCACTTCCTGCACCAAGATTAAAACGCCATAGAGAAAGTCCGATTCCTTTTGGGTTGCCGTCTGCATCCATTTCGTTGCTGAATAGTAAATCGGCTATTTTATTTCGCTTGTCTGTCGGCCAGTTTTTTCCAATGAAATTACACTGCCAGGCGTCTGATGCTCCAAAGCTTTCCATCGTTTGAAGATTCATATCCAGATTTATTTTTAGTTCTGTAGGACCCGAGGTTTCTGAATTTGAATCTTCTGAATCACAGCTTACTAAAAAAGAGTTTGCTAAAAGCAAGCCTGCACACAGCAGACTTACTTTGTTTTTATTGATGAACTTCATATTAGTAATTTGGGTTTTGAGAAATTAAACCTCCACTCAAATCGATTTCTATTTGTGGTATTGGCCATAATAAATGCTTTGCCGGATTGAAGTTGATGCCTTTATCCTGAGGTTCTCTTGTATTGGTTGTTTCATACGGATCTGTAGAATTCAAATTGTATTGTACAAATGCTCCGTTTGGCCCCATTAATGATTCTATAACCGGTTTTCCTGTATTTGGATCTTTTTCACGGCGAATATCAAACAGACGCAATCCTTCAAAAGCTAATTCTAAACGGCGCTCTTTGTAGATTTGTTTTAAAAGTGCCGGACCTGCTAAACCTGTTTTTGGGTCTAATTTTACACGGGCCCTGATAATGTTGATATCTGCCAATGCATCTCCGCCAACGTGGTAACTCGCTTCTGCTCTTGTTAAATACATTTCTGCCAAACGAATCAACGGAATATTTAATGGTAAATGTTCGTATTGTTTGTCTAATGAACGGCGTGTTGCTATAGGAATATAATATTTGCGACAAATACGTCCTGATTTATTGTCATTTAAACTGAATTTATGCGTTGGATTCAAAACCTCATCACCATAAGCAGGTTCTCCCCATTTTGTAATCGTGCTTCTGCGGCGAATAACATCATTTTCAGAAAGATAAGCATTTTCTAAATCACTTGTAGGCATACACCATCCCCATCCGTCAAGGACATCTGCGGCATCATTGCTTGGAAAGTTTTTCTTGTCCTCACCTCTGGCTCCTGCTAAGGTTGGCAAAGCTGATCCTAAATTCTTATCCTGTACTGAGGACGATTGTGCTTCCAGAATAGATTCTACCCCATTATGATTGTTGACATTCCAGATGTTTAAAAAGTCTGTTTCCAATGAGTAAGGACCTTCTGTAATTACTTTGTTTGAATATGTTTTTGCTTCGGCCCATTTTTCCTGAAATAATGAGACACGAGCCAGTAAGGCATAAGCTGCCCATTTGTTTACTCTTCCGCTTCTGTTTACCGGAATATTTTCAAGCCTTGCCGCAGATTCTTTAAGATCAGCTTCAATTTGTGCATAAACAGCCGGAACCGGGCTGCGTTCTAATTTTAAATCTCCCGTTCCCAATGATGTTGTATACAAAGGTACAGCTCCGTAATTGTTTACCAGTTCGTAATAACAATATGCACGAACAAACAAAGATTCTCCTACATATTGGTTTCTTTGAGATTCGCTGATTGGCGATGCTTCCATTTTCTCCAAACCAATGTTTGCTGACTGGATTGTAAAATAATGAGCGGTGTACATACTGTTCATATCTCCCATGTTGTCGGGCGTAATGATGTATTGGGAACAAGGTCTGTGTGCTGAATTATCCTGACCTGTGTTGCCCATCCAGGCATCATCTGTAGCCATTTCGTTGGTGACTCTTGGTGCTACCAAGGTATACCAGTCGTTTGGCAGTAATAATCTGCGTGTTAACTCATTGACATAATTTTCGCATTCTTGTGCGGTCTGAAAGTAGTTCTCTAAAGTTTGAGTTCCTCTTTCTTCTTTTTCAATAAAATCACTACACGAAACGGATAGTAGAGAAAAAGCTATTATTGATACTAGTATTTTTTTCATATCTCTTTTTATTAAAATGCAACATTAAGACCCATTAGTATTGTTGGCTGAACCGGATAGTTCCATCCGCCAAATCCTGAACCTTTAACTCTGTCACCTTTGTCAGGATCTCCTCCTGCAACTTCGGGATCAACTCCTGTGTAGTTGGTCCATGTCCATAAATTCTGTCCTGATAATGACAGTCTTAATTTGTCTAAGCCAAACTTATTATAGAAGGAATACCCTATCTGCAGGTTTTTTAATCGTACATAAGAACCATCTTCTACGTACAGAGATGAGAATTTTGTAAAGTTTTCGTTGTTATCATCTTTGGATAAACGGGGAACATAATTAGAAGTTCCTTCTCCGTGCCACGCCATTTGATCGAGACCGCTTACTTTGTTGGTTAAACTTGCACCATTGTATAAATCTGAAATATTTTGATTTACAATATCATTTCCAATACCTGAATAAAAGTTGGCTACTAAGTCAAATTGTTGGTAAGCAAAATTTAAGTTTAGTCCAACATTATAATCTGCCCATGGAGTTCCGATTTTTGTTCTGTCCTTATCGTCTAATTTTCCGTCTCCGTTTACATCTTTAAAGCGAACATCTCCTACCTGTGCATATGGCTGCATTTTTGTTCCGTGTTCATCTGTATGAGAATTTAATTCGGTTTGGTTTTGAAATAATCCATCAGCAACATATCCGTAGAAATATCCAGGTTCTTCTCCCTTTACCGTTAATGTTCTGTTTCCTGATCCGTACAGTTTTTCGCTGTCAGAAGAAAGAGAAAGCATTTCTACATCTACTGTCGTAAAAGTTACATCAACACCGTATGAGAAATCCCCTTTTTTATCTTTATAAGAAACCAGCAAATCGATACCGCTGGATTGCATGGATCCAACATTTGTCCACATTGTTGAGTATGCGGGAAAACCACTATAGGTTGGAAATTGTTTTAAGAACAGCATATCTTCTGTTTTTTTCTTATAATATTCTAAAGATCCTGAAAGTTTGTTTTTCCATAATCCGAAATCAATTCCAAAACTCATATCCTCAACTGTTTCCCATTTTATGTCTTTATTGGCCATAGATGAAGGGAAAGAAGTATCGGTAACAACGTCACCAATCGGATAAAATCCTTGTCCGATATTAGACTGATAAACTGCTGTTGGCAAGCCCTGATTACCTACTTTTCCCCAACCTGCCCTGAATCTAAGATCACTTAATACATCCTTTGTTGAATCCATAAATCCTTCATTTAAGATTCTCCATGAAACGGACGCTGAAGGGAAATTGGCCCATTTATTATTGGTCATGAACTTTGATGATCCATCACGTCTAAAAGTTCCGGTAAAATAATATTTACCGTCATAGTTATAAGAAAAACGGGAAATGTAAGACATCAAAGAACTGGACCAGCTGTTACCATCACTTTTGCGGTTTTTAGTAGCTGCTTTTAATTCTCTCATCACGTCAGAATTGTTAGGAATTCCTTCGCCATAACCCCAAACATCATTTCCGTTGTATTCTTCCATTGTATTACCTACCATTAACGAAGCATTGTGTTTTTCTGCAAATGTTCTGGAATAGGTAATCGTATTTTGCCATGTCCAGTCTGCGTTGGTGGTATTTTTTCTTTCTACGCTATTAATTTCTTCTTTTTCATGCGCGGCATCAATCACAAAATCCGGTCTGAAGATACTTTGTGTTTTGTCTCCAACTTCTATAGATCCTTGTGTACGAATCACTAATCCTTTTATTGGTGTGTATTGTAAATATCCATTTGTATTCAGATTGTACTGATCTGTATAGTCATCATATCTTTTTACAGCTGCAACAGGATTCCATACATAAGATGGAGAACGGGCATAAATACTATATTCATTTTCAGTCCCGTTTAACTGATCTGCGGGTTTGTAAATTGGCGTAATCGGGTCAATTTTATCAAAATCTGCCCAATTTCCAGGAGCTCCCCAGGTTTCGTAACGAGGGTTTAGCGTAATTCCTGCAGAAAAACTATCAGAGAATTTAAAATCATTGGCGATTCTCATCGTTATTCTTTCCCATCCGCCAATTGCATACATAGATTCAGCATCATAATAATTTAAACTAATGGCATATGTATGTTTCTCTGAACCTCCTGAGACACCCAAAGAAGCATTAGTTACAGGAGTTCCTCCTCTGATTCCTGCTTTCCACCAGTCTGTAGTTTTTCCTCTATATTGAGATGGATTTGGCAAATAATCACTGTAGCCGGAATTATTATAGGCTTTATTCATGATAGTGGCATATCCTTCTGCATCGGCCATATTATAAGGATTGTTCATAATCTGAAAACCAGAACTTATGTCAAAAGTAAATCTGGTTTTACCCACTTTTCCTTTTTTTGTTGTAATCAGGATAACCCCGTTCGAAGCACGAGAACCATAAATAGCACTTGCAGAAGCATCTTTTAAGACTTCCATAGATTCAATTTCATTATTACTAAGGAAATTAATACTCGTTCCCATCGGAATTCCGTCTACTACATAAAGCGGGTCTGTACTAAGATTTACAGTAGAAATACCACGAATCAAAACTCTTGGCTGTGCTCCGGGTCCTCCTTGTCCTGTTACCTGAACTCCGGCTACTTTTCCCTGTAATGATTCTGTAACGTTTCCTACAGTCATTGTCTGAAGCTCTTTTCCTTTTACGGAAGAAATGGAACTTGTTACATCGCTCTTCTTAACTGCGGCGTATCCTACGACTACAATTTCGTCCAAAGACTGGCTGGCTTCTTCCAGAACAATATCAAATTCTGTTTTGTCACCAACCTGAATTGTTTTACTGGAAAATCCAACAAAAGAAAACTCAATCTGTGCATTTTTATTTGGAACCGAAATCGAGAATTTACCATCAAAATCGGTTGCTGTCGTTGTCGAAGTTCCTTTTACTATCAGGTTAGCTCCGGGAATCGGCACTGCAGCCTTATCCTTTACGGTTCCTTTTACTGTTATCTGACCAAATGTTGCAGCAGTGCACAACATGGTAATAAATAACCATATATATTTATATTTCATATTAAGATGTTTTATTAATTAAACGCTATAACAAAAATGAGAGATGATTATTTTTTTGTTATAAATACTCTTTCCAATTCTGTATCAAGAACTACTTTGTATACTCCGGGCGCTGCAGGATATTTGGCATTTCCATTATCTCCCGGTGACATTGTTGCAATTCCGTTTTTGATCAATCTCCAGGATGGATCCCACCATTGACCAGTGAAGGTTGCTTCCATTGTCCCTGTAAGCGTATATTCTCCAACTAATTGATAAGGGTTGTTTGCATTATTGGCCAAATGCAGCCCTGTCTGCGTCCATGCGTCCCAGGTGTCCCATGTTGCACCCTGAATTCCTCCTCCGCAAACACTCACAAAAGGTCTTCTCATAGCGGCATCATCATGCCATAATCCATTGGCAATATCGGCCCAGACTTTGCTTGTTGGTGTGTATTTGGTTGCGGTGTAAATAAGTGTGTTTGGATTTATTTTTATATTGTAATATCCTTTTGTCGGCAAAATAATAGGTGCAGAAGCAACATCATCTGTTAAGTTTCCTGATCCGTTTAATCCAAAGCAATGTGGGGCAAAGCCTGATTCCTGACCTAAGAAATAAATTTCTTTATTGTCTTTGTCTGCATAATATTTGAATTCAAAATCTTGTCCATTTTTCTCATGAAAATACATTGGGACACCAACCGCATCGGTGGTAAGATTGGTTCCTTTTGGCTGATCGCATAAGTAAATAGCCGGATACTCGTTTGTAGCCACAATATTAACGTTTAATGAACCTGTATTCGGGATTGCAAATTTATCTTTTGCAGTAATTGTCAATACATAATTAGCGGCTGTTACCGGCAATGTATATGTTTTGTTGAAAGTATACGACTGAGGTGCATTGTCTAACTGAATTGTTTCATCAATACCTAAGTCAGCACATTGAACCTGAATGTAGTCGATACCAGAATCGTCATTTACAACAAAATGAACAGGCAATTCATTGCTGGTTGATAATAAGACCACAGCGCCTTCTTTTGGTGTGATCATACTAATAGCGGGAGCAGAAAATTCTCCATCAAGACGTAAGTTGATTTCTTCGTCTATGGCGTTATTAGAAACGTCTGTTATGGTTAATTTTATTTTAAAAGTTTCTGATGTTCCTCTGTTGGCAGGAATTTCAAAAAAATAACTCAAATCATACGATTTAAGTAAAGGATCTGATGCAAAAGCAATCACTTTGTCCAGTGATAATTCCGGAATCTGGATTCGTACGCTTTTTAATCCTAAATCATCTGCAATGGCAGCTTTGATTTCAAATTTTCGGGTTGGTGCCCCATAAATTTCTTCTGTAGCAACAGTAACTGTCGGATTATCTGAACTGGGAAAATCAGTTTCGTTATTTTGACATCCTGAAAACAGAATTACAAAAAACGAAAGAAAAATTAAGAATAGATTTTTTTTCATTTCTTTAATTTTAAGGTTAGGTTTAGTTAGTTTGTTTATTCTAAAAATGTTGGTTTTGAAAATTAATCCCGGTTAAGGATTCCAAATATTTCTTTGGCAAAGAAATAGTACAATAAAAACGTAGTGGTTTGGTTGTTGTCATGTTAGTAATGGTTAATTTATTTTTCTTTTTTATCCTTGGCAGCAGTTTAATTTCAAATACAGGAATTCTGCTGTTTTATATCTGACATCTAATTTGTGTTAAAACCCGCAGTAAAAAACTGCGGGTTGATAAGTATGTAAAACCAACTCTTACATCTTTTTTTAAAGAAGGCTCAATTCTTTAAATGACCAAAAACTTATCTAAAAAAAACAACACTGATGATTCGTATAGTAATGAAACTTTCGATTACTATAAGTGCAAAGTAATGTCTGTTTTAAAACTTCAAGGAGGGGTAAAATGGAAAAAAAAGGAGGTCAAAATTGCAATTAACTATTATTTTACACTTAAAATTACTAACTATTAAAAAATAAACACTAATTTTTAAATAATATGGAATTATTGTTTGCACACTATTTTTTCAGCTATAACGTTTTAATTTTTATTAATTCGCATTAAAGATGAAAATCGTAAAGTAGATTTAGCGCTGCACATAAAATTCAAAACGGTCTTATTTGATTACGTTTAAATCTGAATTAAATGAACTTTTATATTTTTTGATGTATTCTGATGGAGTCATTCCAAAAAGCTTTACAAATTGCTGCCTGAAATATTTCGGATCTTCAAAACCAACTTCAGCGCTTGCTTGTGTTATATTAATATCCTCAGTTAGCATGAGCATGGCTGCTCTTCTTATTCTCACTGAGCGAATAAAAGCATTTAAGGTCTGCCCCGAAATAATTTTGATTTTGGTATAAAGCGTTCTGTGGCTCATCCCCATTTCGAGAGCAAAGTTTTTGATTGTAAAATCTCTTTTATGAATATTTGCTTCGACAATATCAATACACTTTTTTAAGATTTCCTGATACTCTAACGGAACTTTCTGATTGTTTTCCTTAAGTGTAATACTGTCCAAGAAATACTTGCGCAGCATACTCCTGTTTTTC
Organism: Flavobacterium sp. 1355; assembly: GCF_017833415.1. GTDB lineage: Bacteria > Bacteroidota > Bacteroidia > Flavobacteriales > Flavobacteriaceae > Flavobacterium. The sequence goes on from NZ_JAFICC010000003.1 coordinate 350,550, forward strand.
AATAACGATTCTACACGTGCCATGAGAATATCATCATCAAAAGGCTTGGTGATATAATCATCTGCACCGTCACTTATTCCCTGAAGATGGGTTTCGGGATTTTTTGAAGCTGTAAGTAATATTACGGGAATGTGTGATAATGCATTGTCTTCTTTTATTTTCCTGCACAATTCCAGGCCATCCATGCTGTCCATAGTAATGTCGCTGATTACTAAGTCGGGCATATGCTTTTTGGTTTCTTTTAATCCTTCTTCCCCGTTTTCTGCACTAAAAACAACATACGCCTCAGAAAATAGTTTTAGAAGATATGCCCTTATTTCTGCATTATCATCAATAATCAGGATGGTACGCTTATTTGTGAGCATTACTTTCTGAAAATCACTTTCTGAAACTATATTTACCGACTTGTTTTCTTCGCCATCATCAATTATAAGCTCATCAAACAGCTGGCTTCTTTTTGCAATAACATTTGTGATTTCGATATCTTTAAAATGACTGCTTCCTTTTAAGAAGGTTAATTTAAAGATGCTTCCTTTGCCAATTTCACTGGTGCAGCTTACTTTTCCTTTATGTTTGTCTACAAAATATTTTACGATATAAAGTCCGATTCCAAAACCGGTTCCTACCGAAACTTTAGAATTAATTTGTTTGAATTTTTCAAAGATCACTTCAATATCTTTCTTTTCGATACCATCTCCATTATCCGAAATTTCCAACATTACTTCGGTTGCATTTTCAGAAAGATTAAGGTTTATTTCTCCTCCGGCTGGTGTATATTTAAAAGCGTTGGACATTAAATTGAATAAGGAAATTTCGATTTTTTCGTAATCTCCAATAATTTCAATTTCATGGTCCGGAATAGTAAAATTGTACCTAATGTTTTTTTCTTTTGCCTGATTTACAAAACACTGATAGACTTCATTACAAAGACTATTTACATTTATCGCAGACAATCTAAGAGAATCTGCATCATTTTCGGCTTTACGAAAAAGTAATAATTGATCTACCAGGCTCAAAAGTCTTCTTGCGTTTCTATGGGCAATAGCCAAATCACTTCCGGAAGAACCATTTTCGACATTTTCTTTTTGAACCGCTTTTTTCAACGGATTTATAATCAGCGAAAGCGGTGTTCTGAATTCATGTGAGATATACGTAAACATAGACGATTGTTTTTCGGCTATCTCCTTTTCTTTTTTGCTTTCTAATTCGGCAATTTTTACCTTATATTTTAATTCTTCCTTATTTTTATTGTATCTGATATAAGCCAAAATCCCGGCAATACCTATCAACAAATACAACGTATAAGCCCACCAGGTTCTATACCAGGGCGGCAAAACGGTTATGTTGATAAGACTTTCCTCTTTATTCCATCCCCCTTTAAAATTGGTTGTTTTAACTTTAAAAACATATTTCCCTTCCGGTAACCTGGAATAATTTGCTTTTCTGGTTTGCCCGACATAATTCCATTGTTCGTCCCAGCCTTCCAGATAATAGGCATAATTTATTTTGTCGGCATTGTTATAATTCAACGCAACAAATTCTAATGACAAAGTCGTTTGATCATACGAGAGACTCACTTCTTTTGTCTTATCAGAATCCTGTTCCGAAACTATTTCAGCATTTGTTTCTTCGACTGGCTGGTTATTGACATAAAAATCCGTCAGCAATAAATTATTTTTCTGATTAAAACCTTTTATCGCTTCCGGAAAAAAGATGTTAAAGCCATTTATTCCTCCAAACAGAAATTCTCCTGTGGCTAATTTAATTCCGGCATTAAAACTAAACTGGTTGCTCTGAAGTCCGTCATTTACGGAGAAATTCCTAAATGTTCTTCTTTTTTTATCAAACCTGCAAATACCATTGTAGGTACTCATCCATAAATTTCCTTCTTTGTCTTCAAGGATTCTCAAAATGGTGTTTGAAGGCAGACCATCGTCTGTAGTAAGTCTTTTGAATGTATTTGTTTTTCTGTCAAATAATAACAATCCGCCTTCCTGAGTTGCCAGCCATAAGTTTTTGTCCTTATCTTCGTGGATATTCCTGATAGGATTTCCTATTGCGATTTTATTTATTTTACGATTATTTTTTTCAATAGAAAAAAGAGAAGTGTAATTTCCTGCCCACAATTTTCCGTCACTTGTTTCAGTAAGGCATTGCAAATTTGTGATGGATTTATCAAAAAGCACAAAACTATTTTTCTGTCTGTCAAAAAGATACAGGCACCCTTCGTTGGTTGCGCTTGCCCATATATTTCCTTCTAAATCTTTATGTACAAACCATATGTTCTTTTCAGTTTGTTTGGTAAAAGGGTTATAACACGAAAAATGAGTGACAGTATTGGTCTTCGGATTAATTTTATTCACTCCGCCTGCCCATGTTGATAACCAGATCTCATTATTATTATCGCGTACAATTCCGGTAATAAATCCGCTGGAAAGTTTATTACTGTAGTTTATAAAAGTATTGTTTTTTCTGTCCCAGTATTTTAGTCCGGCTCCATCTGTACCTACCCACAAATTGTGTTTTTCATCTTCGCAAAATGACAAAATAAAGTTGTCGGCAGGATCGTTTGAGTTGTATCGGATGGTTTTAAAATATTTGGGTGTATTGCTCAGCATACTTATCCCGCCTCTTAAAGTTCCAAACCACTTGTTTCCCGATTTGTCTTCGTACAAACTCCAGACAGAATTACTTTTTACAAGCGGTTTATTTTTCAAAGCATTATAAGTAACTGCTTTTTTGCCTGTACTTGCAACCTTATAAATTCCGCAGCCGTCTGTTGTAATCCAGAGTTCTTTTTTCTTATCCGGAAGAATATCAGAAACGCTGCACTTCTCAGCAAAATAATTCTCCGATAGTGTTCCTTTTTTTAAATCGAAGAGAAAAAGTCCTTCATCAGTTCCAAGCCACAAATTCCCTTCGGCAGAAAACTTCATTGCTTTTACTTCAATAGAAAGCGGAAAAACAACCTTTAAACTTTTTGATTTATAATTGTAATTGCTGATTCCGATGTTGCGGATATAAACCCAACAGCTGTTATTTTTTCTGTCATGCTGAATGGCAATTGCATCATAAGTATCAATGCTGATTTTATTTCCCAAAACTTTGAGCGGAATATGTTTTCCGACAAACGAACCATTTTCAAAAGCAATTAAACCCAAATTCTGAGAGGCCACTAATACCAGATTATCAGCAACAGCACTTGTCTGATGAATAATGTCTGTTAGAATTTTTGGCTTATGATTTGAAAACACATATTCTACAGGGTGAAATGTTGCTTTTGTTTTATTATAAATGCAAATTCCATTTGATCCCCCAACCCAGATATTTTTCTTTGAATCGCCTTCAATATTATAAATCGTATTGAAGGATAGCGATTTTTTGTCGTTTATCCTGTTTCGGTAAACTTTAAAATTATATCCGTCATATCGGTTTAATCCGTCATAAGTTCCAAACCACATGTAGCCATCATTATCCTGAAAAATGGTCGTAACAGAGTTGTTAGATAATCCGTCGGAGATATCCAGAAATTTAACCGGATACTCCTGAGAAAAACCTAAAACAGAAAAACCTAACAGCAGCAGAACATGTAAAACAAAATGCTTCAAAATAAAAATGTGTTTTTACTAGTGTGTAGAAAGCACAATTATAAGCTTATTTTACAAAATTTTATAAAATAAATGCGAAAATGATACTTTTAGGTCTAACTTAATAAGATTTTATTTTTCTTTATTTGTTTTAACGAAACATTCCTTATAAAGAAACTAGCCAAAAAATATCCTTAAATTACGACTTAAGGCTTGTATTTTTATCACAAATGTTTTTTATTCATGAATTCGTTAATGGCTGAATCAGAAATCTGCGGATTAGCTCCTGGCGATGCCGCTACTAAGGCACCTACGGCACAAGCATAATCAATTGAATCCTGAGGCTCTTTTCCTGTATGCAATGAAGTGATCAAAGTGGCTAAAAAAGAATCACCCGCTCCTACTGTATCTGCAACTTTGACGGGATATCCGTCATTTTCATATAAGTTTCCTTTCCAGTATAGTAAAGCACCATTTTTTCCTCTGGTTACACAAATAGCTTCTGTCTGAGTTTGCGACGCTATGAATGCAATATTTTCCCGAATATTTGTATGAGGAGATTTTAAAGCTGAGGCTATTTCTAGTATTTCTTCGTCATTAAATTTAATAAAATCAGCGCTCTTCATTAAATTTTCGAGAAGTTCATAAGTGTAATGTGGTTTTCTGAGATTGACATCAAAAACTTTATAAATATCATTTTGAAGTATTTCTTCCAATGTTTTTCTCGAAACCTGATCTCTGCAAATCAGGCTTCCATAAATGAGAATATCAGCTTCTTTGATCAATAATTTCGCTGAGTCATTGAGGATAATTTTATCCCAGGCCGAAGGGTATTGTATTTCATAACTTGCAGATCCGCTTTCGTCTAAGGTAACCTGCACTATTCCTGTTGGAAATTCTTCTGAGATGGTAATAGCCGAAGTTTCCAGTCCCGAATTTTTAATGCTGTCGATAATCTTTTCTCCGTTTTCATCATTCCCGACACAGCTTATCATTCCTGCATTACAGCCCAGGCTCTTCATACGAAGTGCCACATTTAAGGGTGCTCCTCCGATTTTTTTTTCATCACCAAAAACATCCCACAGTACTTCTCCATAAGCAATTGCTCTTAGATCTTTTCCGTTTTTCATTCTTATTTTTTTTGTTATCCATAACTATAAAAATAAACTTTTAATTTATGGATACCTAAGAATTGGGATTTATATAACAAAAAAAAGAGGCTTTTTAAGTCCTCTTCTATCTTTTATAAAATAGATTATCAATCCATTAAAAAAACAATAAGCCCTCTTGCGCCATGCGCGCCCAAAACCAAAGATTGTTCAATGTCTGCTGTTTTGGAAGGCCCTGCAATAAAAGTTGCAAAACCATAATCCTGATTTGCAATTTTGTCATATGCCTGATGCATAGTGGCAATAATGTCTTTTTTATGCACAATAATGGCCAGATACTGCGCAATAAATGGTGCGACACGCTGTCCTAGAAGATCATCTGTGACCCAAAGTGCGCTGTTTTCTGCTACTCCAAAATGGGCTTTTACAATTGTCAGTTCCACATCTTCAAGTGAGTGCGGGTCATCATTTTTCCAGTTCAGACTGGCAATTTCAGAAAGCTCGGGAATTGTTGAAATGATGCGTTTATTTAATACATAATTATTCTTGATATAGGCAATGACTTCATCATAATTCGCCACTTCTTCAAAATCTCCTCCAATACCCTTTAAAACTGTTTTATAAGTTTCCAGAATATCAAAACTTTCTGAACCTAAAACATTTAAGTCAGGCAGTTCTGTTACAAAACCCGGTTGGTTTTGTTTTATTTTTTTTAAAATCTGTTCTTTACTGCTCATCTTTTTTCGCTTTAGCTTCTCTCGAATTTTTCTTATACCATTCTCTGAAAGATTCCTGCGGAACATCTGGCATTTCGCGTTGGTCGTACCATTTGTTCATTTTATTGTTTACCAGCATAGGAGCATTTTTCATTACAAATCTTCCTGATTTTCCTGCCAGATTAAAAATTGTCGGATTAGCCAAAACCGTTGCCATCGTTTTCATCGCTACAGTTTTTGCAGTTGGTGTGTGGCCTTCTTTTACCAAAACCTGACGCCATTTGTATAATTGATCGTGAATATCAATCTTAACAGGGCAAACATTGGTACAAGAGCCACAAAGTGTGCTTGCAAATGGCAGATCGGCATTTTTGCTCATGTCTAAGTTGGGCGCTAAAATAGACCCAATCGGACCGGCAACAGCATTGTGATAGCTATGTCCGCCGCTTCGTCTGTAGACAGGACAGGTATTCATGCAGGCACCGCAACGAATACATTTTAACGAGTTCCTGAAATCTTCTCTGCCTAATTGTGTACTTCTGCCATTGTCTACAATAACTACATGTATTTCTTTGCCTTCTCTTGGTTTCTTAAAATGACTCGAAAAGGTGGTAATAGGCTGTCCTGTTGCACTTCTGGCCAATAATCGCAGGAAAACCCCAAGATGTTTTCGTTGCGGAATAAGCTTTTCAAACCCCATACAGGCAATATGCACATCTGCCAGATGTGCGCCCATATCGGCATTTCCTTCATTGGTACAAACTACAAATTCGCCGGTTTCTGCTATGGCAAAATTTACTCCGGTCAAAGCAGCTTTGCGGGTCAGAAAAGTATCGCGTAAGTGCAAACGTGCTGCTTCGGTTAAATATTGAGGATCGTTATTGCCTTTTTCTGTTCCCAGATGATCGTGAAAAGTCTCGCTGACATCTTCTTTTTTAAGATGAATTGCAGGCAAAACAATATGACTTGGCGGTTCTTTTCTTAACTGAACAATTCGTTCTCCGAGATCAGAATCAATTACGTCAATCCCTTTTTGAGCCAAATATTCATTTAAATGACATTCTTCTGTCAACATTGATTTTGACTTAACAATCTGCTTCGCATCATGTTTTGCCATAATCGAATATACTATTTCGTTATGTTCTTTTGCATCGGCTGCCCAATGCACAATTATTCCGTTTTTTTTAGCATTAGCTTCAAATTCAACTAAATAATCATGAATATTAGAGAGTACATTATTTTTAATTTCCGAAGCCGTTTCTCGCAGCAATTCCCAGTCCTGAATTTGGTGCGCCGATTTGTCACGTTTTGCACGAACAAACCAAAGCGTTTCATCATGCCAGTTTACACGTTCTGTATCTTTATTAAAACGTGCTGCTGCTTCGCTGTGTTCTATTGTTTTTTTTGAAGACATTTTTTATGAATTAAAATGAATATCGAAAGATCTTAATTTTAATTTTCGAAGGAATTTAATATTTCGGCTATATGGATCGTTTTGATATTGCTTTTCTGCCTCTTCAGAATTCCTTCCAAATGCATTAAGCACGACATGTCACCACCTGTTATGTAATCTACATTCTGGTTTTGATGATCTTTAATCCTGTCTTGCCCCATTTTTACAGAAACGGCTTCTTCAGTTACACAAAAAGTACCTCCAAAACCACAGCATTCGTCTTTTCGCGAAAGCGATACCAAATCTAATCCTTTTATATTATGAAGCAATTGTTCGGGTTTAGAGAAAGCCGGCGCGTTCAATTCAGTCATTTGCGAAAGTTTTAGTCCGCGTTGTCCGTGACAGCTTTGGTGCATTCCGACCCTATATGGAAAATTTCCTTCTATGCGGTCAATTTTCAATATATCAGTAATAAACTCTGTTAATTCAAAAACTTTTTTACGCAATTGATCTACTAAATCCTGCATTTTATCATCATGCAAATGATCTTTTACATGCAGGACGCAACTTCCTGATGGACAAACTATATAATCAAATCCTGAAAAATTATTGATAAAATTGGCGTCACAGCCTTTTGTTAAATGAGCATAACCACTATTAGCCATTGGCTGTCCGCAACAAGTCTGTCCCATCGGAAAATAGACATCACAACCTAATTTCTGCAAAAGTTCATACGTTGCAATTGCTACTTTTGGATAAAACTGATCGACATAACATGGTATAAAAAGTCCAACTTTCATATTTTGGGTAATTATTTTATTTAAGCAAATATCTCCATAAGATTATCCATAACGGATTATATAAAAAAAATAGAATCTTCTCTATCTGCCAAATCTGCGTGAAACAAAATCATTTAATCTTACAATCTCTGGCCATATTTCTCACGCAGATCAGGCAGATTGAGCAGATTTTTTTAATTTTTAATTTAATTTCTAATGTTTGTAAAATTTCAAATCAATTAAATCGTTCTGGATGGGCTTTGGGTTCCAGTTTTCATGAATTGCCAATGCTGCGCCCAACGCGCTGGCCTGTGCCATCGATGCGGCATAAACTTCTATGTCGGGAAAAGTTTCAGCCAACAAGTTCATAAAAATAGAATTCTTACTGAAACCTCCATCTACAAAAATCTTCTTTACAGGACTATTATGAATTACTAAATTAGTCGAAAAAAACTGTTGTTCAACAATATCCATCATTAACTGATGATAAGCAATTTCGTAGCTTTTAAAACTGGAAAGATCTCTTTTTTGAAAAGGGCATTCTTTAAGAATATCGAATTCATATTTCTTTGGATAAATAAAAGAAAAAGTGAGTGCCCGTAGATTTGAAACTATTTTTTTATCAAAATAAACTTCTTTATACGTATCAATTGCAACATTAAAATGTTCTGCTAATCTTTTGGTCTGAACTTCATGTTCATTGCCGGAAAACAAACGGGCAGCCTTAACCGGTTTTTCAGTATATTGCATGTAGCACAGGCAATCGTACTGTAATTCTTCAAAAGTTAATGGTTTATTATTGAATGGATTCAGTGAAATACTCCATGTTCCTGTTGACAACAAAACAAAAGGTTCTGTAAAATTAATAGTATAAGGGATAATCGCTGACGAACTATCGTGCAGACCTACACCCACAGCTAAATTATCCTCTTTTTTTATCACATCTTTCCCGTAATGCAACGGTGGAAGCTTCTGTTTTATACCTTCTTTTTTAAGCCATTTATGGTATTTCATCTTTTTAAAATTCCAAAGATTGGTATGGCATCCAATACTTGTAATATCAGAATACGCTTCATTGGTTAAAAGATAACTTAAATATTGAGGCAGGTGAAGACAATATTGAATTTCATCAAAAAGCTCCTGCTTTTCTTCTTTCAGTCTGTAAATCTGCATTCCCGAATTTAGACTTCCCAAAACCGGTGAGGCCGTTTTGACTGCAAAGGCTTCCTTGCCTTTATATTTTTGATAAAAATGATTCTTTAAGTCTTCGGGATACTCTTTCAGATAATTATAAAGAGGCGTCAGAACTTCACCATTTTTGCCAATGTATACAAAGCTGGCACCGTATGTGCTGAAATTAATTGCTTTCAGAACATAGTCTGATAAATTTTTTATTTCTGATAATCGCTCGAGTATCCAGTTTTTAAGGACTTCGATATCTTCACAGGGAAAACCATCTTCATCGACTGTTTCATCAAGATTTACTGATTTTTCCCAAACAATTTTATAATTTTCATTGAATAAAAATACCTTCTTGTTTGTTTTTCCAATATCAAAAATTGCAACTACATTCATTTTAGAATTTTTATAAGCCTGTAGCCATCGTTTTTAATCCTCTTTCTCCAATCAGATTTTTTCTGACTGCAAGACTGCGGTATAATTCTACAGGATTTAATGCTGCTCCCGAGCGCAAACGGGCTTCGGCAACCAAAGCACGCACATCTGTACGGAAAGCGTTTTGCAAAATTTCCTGTGCTTTTACTACATCATTTTCATTCTGAGCAATCTCCAATGCTTTTCTGTCTACTGAAAGAGCCTGAGCATAAGCAATCATAATCGCTTCAACAGATTGCAATAAATCTTCTAAAGGGTCTTTTATGTTATGAGAAGCATCAATCATCCAGCCCAAATCTTTGGCGTGGTTCATTCCTCTGGCATCCATTCCCTCTACTAATTCATTAAAAATCAAGAATAACTGATAAGGTTTTAATGCTCCGGCAGTTAAATCATCATCTCCGTATTTCGAATCATTAAAGTGGAATCCGCCTAATTTGTTTTCCATTAATAATAAAGAAACAATTTGTTCTATATTGGCATTTGGAAGATGATGCCCTAAATCTACAAGGGTTTGTGCTTTGTCACCTAATTTTTTTACGTATGAATAGGATTGTCCCCAATCTGCAACGGTTGTCGAATAAAAATTAGGCTCTGCGCATTTGTATTCTAAAAACAATTTCCAGTTTGAAGGCAATGCATCATAGATTTCTTCTAAACTTTCTAATGTATTTTGGTATGCTTTACGGAAATTTAATTGTCCCGGAAAATTAGAACCATCGGCTAGCCAGATCGTTAAAGATTCGGATCCTAAGGCAATTCCTTGCTGAATTACTTCTATATTGTGAGCAATTGCCTGCTTGCGAACAGCTTTGTTTACATTTTGTAAAGAACCGTAGCGATAAGAATGTTCTGCATTTGCCTGATCCTGAAAAGTATTGGAATTAACGGCATCAAACTTTAAATTATGTTGTGCTGCCAAAGCTTTTATAGCATTGTGATCTGTCGGAATATCCCACGGAATATGCAAAGAAATAGCCCCCGAAGCATTGTTTAAAGCATGAAGCAAACCTACATCTTCAATTTTTTCTTCTAATGAGCGAGGTTCTCCACCGCCCGCAAAACGTCCGAATCTAGTTCCTCCAGTGCCTAATGCCCAAGACGGAATTGCGATTTGAAAATCAATCAGTTTTTGAATAATTGACTCTGTATCACCAATTTCAGTTGCTGTAAAAGCCAGTTTATTTGTATGTTTTTTTAATAGTTCTTCGTTATGAGATTCTATTTTATTGGATCCGATTAACATATTTTATGGTATTTTAATAGAGTTTTCAATGTATAAAAATAACTCCTGTTTTTCTTTATAATTTTTTATTTTTTTATAATTGATTTCGTATTGTTTAAAAAATCTAACGTCCGAGTGATCGAACGTTAGATATTACAAAAAACCACTTTTGCTTAAACAAACTTAAAAAAACTAATTATTATCTATAGAAGCCCATTGCAACGCCACCGTCTACGTTTAGTGCATTTCCGGTCGATTTACCCAGTAAACCGCCTACAAATGCAAAACAGGCGTTTGCAATATCATCGGGCAATATGATTTCATTCAGTAAGGTGCGTTTGGCATAGTATGCCGGAAGCTCCTCTACGGTAACCCCGTATGCTTTTGCGCGTCCTTCTGCCCAGCCTCCCGACCAGATGTTCGAGTCGGAGATCACTGCATCGGGGTTTACCGTGTTCACACGGATTTTATCCGTACCCAGTTCTGCCGCCATAAGGCGCGTGAGGTGTGCCTGGGCGGCTTTGGCCGAGCCGTAACCCGGATTGTTAGGGCCTGCAACTACCGCATTCTTGGATACGATGTTTACGATATCACCGCCAAATCCCTGTTTGCGCATGACTTCTATTGCAGCTTTTGAAACTATGAACTGCCCTTTTACCAGGATATCGTATAAGCGGTCCCATTCCTCAAGGCTGTGTTCGGCTATTGATTTGGAGATACTGATCCCGGCATTGTTCACCACAATGTCCACGCCTCCAAATGCCAGACAAGCTTCGTCTAATGCCTTTTCTGTGCTTTTCTCATCGGTGACATTCAATAATGTGCCTGCAACGGTATCTTTTCCAAATGATTTAATGAAATCTGCTGTTGTTTCCTGCAGGCGTTCCTCGTTGATATCGTTGATGATCACACAGGCGCCTTCCTGGGCAAATTTCTTTGCTATCGCCTTGCCTATTCCTCCGCCCGATCCGGTAATCAGTGCTACCCTTCCGGAGAGTGCTTTTGGTTTTGGCATTCTTTGGAGCTTGGCTTCTTCGAGTAACCAGTATTCGATATCAAAGGCTTCCTGATGCGGAAGTGAGGTGTATTCTGAAACGGCTTCGGCGCCTTTCATCACATTTACTGCATTGATGTAATATTCTGATGCCAGTCGTGCCATGGTTTTGTCTTTGGCAAAAGTGAACATTCCAACTCCCGGATATAATATTACCACTGGGTTTGGGTCACGCATGGCTGGCGAATTATCTTTCTTACAGTTGTTGTAATATTCTTTGTATAATGTTCTGTAGGCTTCAAAAGCAGGTTTTAGTTTTGCTTTTACGGCTTCCGGGTCGGACAGGTCCTCGTTTGGATCGAGTTCGAGTACCAACGGGCTGATTTTGGTTCTCAAAAAATGGTCCGGACAGGAAGTCCCTAGCGGGGCCAGTTTATCCAGATCATTTGAGTTGATGAATTCCAGAACCCTCGCATCGTCGGTATAATGACCAATCATCTGGCGCTCTGACGAGCAGAACCCTCTTAAAATCGGGGCCACTTTTGCCGCTTTTACTTTACGTTCGTTTTCCGGTAAGCTTTGTATTTTTTGTCCTCCGAATACGGGACGTTTTTTTCCGTAGCTGTTCTCCAGGTATTCAGCACATTTCTCAATTACTTCCAGTGTGTTGATATAACTTTCGTATGAGGTGTCCCCCCAGGTAAATAGTCCGTGGGAGCCCAGCATGATGCCTCTTAGTTTTTTTCCTTTTTTGGCTGCTTCTTCAAGGCATGCCCTTAATTGTAATCCAAGGTCGAAACCCGGACGCTGCCAGCCTACCCAGCCGATTTCGCCGTCAAATAGTTCTTCGGTGATTCTCGCCCCGTCTTTGGCCGCTGCAATGGCGATGGCTGCATCGGGGTGCAGGTGGTCGATGTGTTTGAAGGGCAAAAACCCGTGCAAGGGTGTGTCGATTGATGGTGCTTTTGAAGCCAGATCAAAAATACAGTGGTTAAAAAGTTCCACCATTTCGTCCTCGAATTCAATGCCCCTGTAAACGTTTTCCAGATTGCGGAGTCTTTCTAAATACAGGGCTGCACAGCCCGATTTGGTCAGTGTGCCGATATCGCCTCCCGAGCCCTTGATCCACATTACTTCTGAGCTGCTTCCCGTTAAGGGGTCTTTGTCTGTTATCTTTACCGAGGTGTTGCCTCCTCCGTAGTTGGTTAGCCTTAAGTCGGCCCCCAGTATATTGGAACGATAAATAAAAAGCGCTACTTCATCTCCTGCCAAAGCCGATGCTTTGCTCTCATCCCATAAATAGCTGACGTGCTTAAAATTCATATTGGTTATTTTTGACATTGATTATATGTTGGTTAGTTGCTGTATTTATAATGAATTTCCGATTCCTACCAAAACGATTGAAAGCATGATTAATCCTATTCCAAAAAGAAATGTGTTGAATGTTTTTTTGGAAACGCCCGACCATTCCTTCAGATAAAATCCCCAGAAATTAGCTGTCAGAATAATTGTTGCCATATGCAGAATCCATGAACTTGCACCGTTTCCTAATTTACTTTCTCCCATGCCGTAAAAGAAAAATTGTAAAAACCATAAGGTTCCGGCAAGTGCAGAAAACAATATATTTTTCGTTATTGGTGCTTGTGGGCTTGTATAATCACTAAAAGTTTTATTTTTAAAATTAAGATACATACACCAAATGAAATTTGTTGTTAATCCTCCCCAAAGTAAAACGATATAGGTTACATTATTCTGAAATAACGGATTACAGCCATTTACAACAGCTTGCTCTGCCATAGGTTTTCCGGCTTCTATTCCGTAATTAAAAAACGAACTTAAAATACCTGAAATAACAGCAATTATAAGCCCTTTTACTAAGCTGAAATCTTTGTCTTTATCTTCATGCCCTACCGCAAAATCTTTTTCTTTGAGAATTCCGGCTTTTCCGGAAACGGCAATTCCAATCAGACAAATTAAGACTCCAAATAAAACGACCTGCCCGCCAGTATTAGAAAGCATGTGACTAAACGAAATCTTGCCTGCGGTTGGGTATAAATCATAATAAAAGGAAGGCACCAAAGCCCCAAAAGCAGAACAGAAACCAAGTATAATAGAATTTCCTAAGGACATTCCCAGATAACGAACTCCTAATCCGTAAGTTAAGCCACCTATTCCCCAGATTAATCCCATCGAAAAAGTAAATGCTTTTATAGATGGAGAAGCTGCTGCAATAATTTCAGCAAAATGCGGAATCGTTAAATAAGCTGCAATTGGCGGAACTATAAGCCAGGAAAAAAAGCCGCCGATGAGCCAATAGCTTTCCCAAGCCCAGTTTTTTACTTTTTTAAAAGGCATGTAAAAACTCCCTGAAGAAAAGCCCCCAATAGAGTGAAAAATAATTCCCAGTAATGATTCCATTTAAATTTTATTTGTGGTTATTTGATAGTTAATCTGGTTTTGTAAAATAAGATAATGCAAAAAACAAAACTATCCTGTACTATCCTTTAAGATTACGTTTTTATTGTTAAAATCCAAAGATAATTACAAAGAACAGCCACAATAAATTAGAAAAATAAATTAAAAATTGCTATTTTAGCAATCGATTTCGTAATTGTCATATCCTCAATTCTGTGAAAATTAAGAAATTTCCAAAAAATATAAAGGAAGGCTTATTTAGTTCTGCTTGTATTGTAAGAAAAATAAGGTTTTAAAATATTTCAATGGACTTAGATTAAAAAATAATTTCAAATTATGTCTTTATAACTAAGGAGATAATTTACAAGACCTACACAATGATTAAACTTATTAAAATAGATGAAGATTCAAGGGTTCCAAAATACAAACAAATTGTAGACTCAATCCTGCAAAATATCGCCAACGGAAATCTTAAGATAAATCAAAAAATACCTTCGATAAATAGTTTTAGCGAAGAGTTTTATATGTCGAGGGATACTGTTGAAAAAGCTTATAATATTCTAAAAGAACGAAAAATAATTTCTTCGATCAGAGGAAAAGGGTATTATATTACCCGGACAAAACTGGAATCTAAGGTGAATATCTTGTTTCTAACCAATAAGCTAAGTGCCTATAAGATGAAAACCTACAGTTCGTTTATCAATACACTTGGTGCAAACGCTCATACTGACCTGCATATTTATCATTGCGATGAAACGATGTTTTTAAATTTACTGGACAAATTTGAGGGGGCATACGATTATTATGTTATTACCACACATTTTAAAACTGACGAATTAAAACATTTGAGTTTTACAGATGAAGTTGTAAACGCAATTCGAAATATTCCTCAGGAAAAATTGGTTATTCTGGATAATATTAAGCTGGGAATGGGAAGTGAAGTCATTAAAATTTATCAGGATTTTGAAAATGACATTTATAATGCACTAAAGGAAGGCCTGGCTAAAATAACCAAATACAATAAACTGGTTTTAGTCTATCCTGATAAAGCGGTTTATCCATATCCGAGAAGAATTCTCCATGGATTCAGAAAATTTTGTGTTGAACATGAAATCAATTTTGAAATCCTGAGTGAGGTCTATGATGATATAATTCTTAAAAAAGGAGATTTGTTTATCACAATTGAAGAATCTGATCTTGTAAATCTGGTAAAACAAATCCGTGACAAGGAATTTGTCCTGGGAAAAGATATCGGGGTAATCTCTTATAATGACACACCTCTTAAAGAGCTTTTGGGTATTACGGTTATGTCGACCGATTTTAATGTTATGGGAGAAACGGCTGCCCGAATGATTCTTAATAAAGAAAAAGGACAAGTGAAAGTTCCTTTTAATTTTATTGATCGGAATTCAATTTAAAAAAGCTCTTGTTTGCTAAACTTTTTTACATAAAAAAACCTCGTTTAAGTCTATAAACGAGGTTGTATTTTTTAAATAAAAAAAAATACTATTTTTTAGATTCTTCGATAGAAACTTTTCTGAACTCTTTTAAAAGTTTTTCAAGTTCTAAAGTTGATTTACGTGCTCTTGCTCCAGCAGCTTTAATACCTTTTTCAGTTAGAGATTCAGCTTCAGTTTTGAATGTTTCAATTTCGGCGTTGATTTTTACTAATAGATCTTTCATGCTTATACTTGTTAAATTAAGGCGCAAAAATAAAAGTTTGCTTGATAGATAACGCATGTTTAATGTTAAAATTGTAACTGTTTTTGCGTGTTTAGTTAATAATAATTTAATCTGTATTCTTTAAACCTTATAATCAAACAATTAGAAATCATAATGACATCGGATTTATTTTATTTTTTTTTGTTTCAAATAGTTCTAAAAGGCATTAGCATAAATAAAAGCCGTATTAATCTTTCATTTTTGTTTGTTGTTTTATAATTCCTTTTTATTTTTTTTCAGCTAAAAAATATGGACTACTAAATTTTGAATCATTTGAGATATCAACTTCAATTTTAGCAGATAGTAATTCTTAAACAGCACTTTACTATTAATCCAACATTTTCAGGGCCACGAAATAATATCTATATTAAAAAAATATTTACTGATTAGACTACTGAGGACATGATTCTGGTTTTTAAAGAAGTAAAAGTTTGATTCTCTAATGAATAAGCGGGAAACATAGATTCTGAAAATTGCTGTTTAAAATGCAGACCATTTTTAAAATTGGTTCGCAAATCTATTATAATTTCTTTTCTTGTTTTTGAGCCATCCAGTAAAAATAAATTATTAAATTCTTCTAAAAAGGACAAACTGTTATACAATTGTTTATTAAAAACACAAACTAAAATATCTGTTCCTTCTTTATATAATTTTAAAAATTCGATGAGTTCAAATTTATTATATACAACAAATATCAACCGATCAAAATTTTTGATTTTGTTTTCTTCTTCTTCCATAAAGAAAGCATCAGTAAATTCAAATTCCTTATTAAATTTCTTTTTGAACATTTTTACAAATACTCTTTTATTGTCGCAGATTAAAATATTTTTCTTTCCCATAATTCTAAATCATTCAATAATTGAAACCATTTATTAGCTTTAAAAAGGATTAGGTTTTGTTTCCTAAATTTTTGTGATCTCTGTTACATTACTTTCTACAAAAGCTAGCAGTTTGTTCATATTTCTTCCGTCAGTGTGTTTATTTGAAATAGAAATAATATGTTGCTCAGCATCTTTAACATATAAAAAGAAAAAGTCTTTTGTTAAAATCGCTTTTTCGATCTGACTCCATTTATGCGCAAACGCACCTTGTTCTGTAAAGTCCAAATACACTAGGAAGACCCCGGGTACCTGTATATCCTGGATTAATTGTTAAGGTATTGTACATATACTGTGTGTATTGCGATTCCTGTTGGCTAAAGCATCGGATATAACACATGAAAATTAAAAACAGTAAAATTGTTTTCATATCTAATGCTTTATTTTGGATAGTAAAACACTAATTGATTAGATCGATACAGAAAGGGATTCTGTTAGAAAGATCTCGTTTTTACAAAAATCTATTTATAAATTATCTGGGTAACATATAACCCTATGTTCATAAATCAGATTATCTAAAAAGACAAATTGAACAATAATAGCTTATATTGAAACTACAATTATAATGATTCACAATAGAGATTAGAATAGAAGTAACGGCAAGTAAATAAAAGACAACCGGAGCGAACAGATTAAATCTGTATACGCAATAATTTCTCTGAAAATTAATTATATAAAAGGAAAAGGCTAATAAAAAAATAGGCCGCTATCTTATTTGGGAAAAAATAGCTTAATTTCTAAATGATATATAAAAGCGTTTATTAAAAACAAAACAACTATCAAATATACTGAATATCAATTAATTAAAAAAATTTATTAACAAGAAATTATTTAACTCCCTTTTGAAGTTTATGAAGTGATCTGTCTTGTAAGAGTTTAATCTGATTGATTACAATTTGCGCTATTTCTGTAGCGCCTTTTAATGAGAGATGTGTATCGTCATTTTTATCTTCTTTATAATATGGGTTTTCACCTGCTTTAAAATGTAAATGAAGCTGTTTTGATTTCTCAGGTCCATAAGATTGCTCTAACAATTCTGTATGATACTCCAAATCTATAAAGGGTACTTTATATTCCTGTGCAACTAATCTGGTCTCTAGAGGATAATTTCCGTGAGTAGGCTGTAAAACGCCTTTTTCATTAAAATTTCTTCTTGCAATAGAAGACAGTAATATAGGATATGCTCCTTTCTCACGTGTTTCTTTTACAAAACGTATGAGGTTGTATCGATAGCTTGTATGTGGGTTTGTATATCTTTGTGGATCTTCTGTTTTTTCGTCATTATGTCCAAATTGAATCAGGACATAATCTCCTTTTTTTAGTTTTTTACAGATAGAATCCCAGCGGTTTTCATTAAGAAAGCTTTTTGTACTTCTTCCATTTACAGCTTTATTTTCGATTATAATATTGTCTTTAAAAAAAGGCTGCAAAACCTGTGCCCAGCCATGTTCAGGATTGGTATCAGGGTCTTTTTTATTTGCCATTGTTGAGTCTCCTATACAATATATTGTAGTTTTTTGAGCAAAACAGCTTATGGTAATCAGGCACAGTAACAACAAATATTTTTTCATTTTGATTTTTATTTAAAGTTGAATAGAATCTTTAAACTGTGTTTTAAGCAAATCCAATTAGTATATTTTTAAGTTTTAAGAAATCAGAACCTTAGATTGCTTAAACTATTTTGCTGCTGAAGGAACTGTTGCTCTTTTGCCTATAAAAACTTCACTCATGAGTACGTTTTCGGCATTTTCATTTGATATTGCATTTTTTGCCGATTTTATTTCGATATTCTTTAAAGTTATATTCCGAATTTTTTTGTCGGGAAATCCCTGAATTACTATTCCGGATTCTGTTGCTTTATTACATGAGATATTCGAAAAATGTACATTTGATATATCCGATTGAAAACCACTGCCTTCTCCGTGATAATTTGCTGTAATATACAGACAGTCTTCTACCTCATCTAATTGTATATTATTGACATAAATGTTTTTGATAAAGCCTCCGCGGTCTGCATTGGTTTTTATGTAAATGCCTCTTTTTAAATATCCGACAGTTTTGCAATTTTCGACATACACATTCTGAATTCCGGCGGACATTTCACTTCCTAAAACAACTCCGTGAAGCCCTTTAAAATTACAATTCCTAATTACGATATTCTCACTCGGTGTTGCCGAATTTGCTCTTCCTTCATGGTCTCTTCCGGCTTTTATGGCTACATTATCATCTCCGTTATCAAAACTTACATTCTCGATCAAAACGTCTTTTGCATATTCAGGATCAATTCCGTCGTTATTATAATTTAATGATTTATAACTTATTCCGCGTATTGTAATACTTTGTGATTTCAAGAGATGTAAACACCAGAATGGTGAATTTTCTATACGGATATTTTCTACTAATATATTTTTACAGTTTAAAAACTGAATCATCTGCGGACGCAAAAAATAACCTTCTCCAAATTTTCTTTCATTCAGTGGAACATTATTATGATTCATTTCGCGGCTGCGGTTTTTACCTTCATTTTCTTTTGCTTTAAAACTTTTCCATGTTTTACCGCCTTCACCATCAATTGTCCCTTCGCCGGTTATGGCAATATTCGAACATTCATTTGCATAAATTAAAGGACTGTAATTATAAAGCATTGTTCCTTCCCAGCTTGTGAGAACCATTGGCAGATAGTCTTTTGGATTATCACTAAATTTTATTTTTGCGCCTTTTTCTATTTTCAGGTTAACATTACTCACAAAATGAATTGGTCCGTTTACTTTATAAATTCCTTTTGGGACAATGATTGTTCCACCATTATTTTTTTTACAGAGCGCCATGGCTTTATCAAAAACAGATTTGTTATTAAATACAGAGTCTCCTTTTGCTCCCAATTTGCTGATATTTATTTGATAGGAAGGAATAACAGGAAGTTGGATTCTGCTGACAACTGAATCTGCTTTTGCTTTTGGAAAATCAGAATTCTGACCAAATGAAATAAAGGAAACAAATAAAAAAACAAAATATCTAAAATTCATAACTATAAAATTAATTTCTTTTATTACAAAGCTGATTTATTCAATTTTTCTTACCAATTGATCACTTAAACTAATTTTAAGCGCATTTAAGCAATTATTTCACTTAAAAAGGTAAACTAACACTGCTTTTTAATTAAACAACTTATAAAGCAATCTATTAAAGTCAAATACAATAAAATAAATTTATCTATTTTTGCATTCTGATAAATAATTATAATACTACTTAGAATGCCAATTTTGAATTGAATCCCTAAGAATATTTTCTGTGGTGTATTTTTCTGCTTCTTTTTTTGAAAGCTGGTGTGACCATGAAACTCTTTTTGTTGGCTGAAATCCTTCTCCTTTATTATTATACTCTGCATAAAAAGCATTTTTTTCTGCTTCGGGCTTAGACCAGTTTTCCCAGCCTTCCGGTTTTATGTGTTTTCCCATATCGCAATTTATGAAAACTGTTTTAGCATAAATTCTCCATGGTCTTCCTAAATAAACTGCTGTTGCAGAAGTTTCTGCTGTTAGTTTGCAATTTTTAAAAACAAAACCAAATGCAGTTCCTTCCGGAGTTGAAGCGGCAGTTATGTAAGAGTTTTTAAGGCTATGGATAATACAATTTTCAAATAATGCTGTTGCGCTGCCGAAAATAAAATCGGTTGTTCCTTCGATATAACAATCTTTAAAATATTGTTTGGCTTCTTTTCCGGATAAATATAAGGTATCCTGATTTCCGGAAATTATACAATTTGAAACCTGCGCTCGATTGGCAACGATAGATAAAGCTATTGCCTGTCCTTTATCGCCCGAAGTATTTTTTATTGTTAAATTAGATACCGAAAAATCATCTCCTTCTACCAAAACTGTATAGGTATAAAAAGTACTGTTTCGCCCTAGATTTATTTTCGAAAAATTATCATCAAAAGCAATTATGGTTTTTTCTTTGCTTTCGCCAACAAATGCCAAATGTGTATTCCATTCCGGCACCCTTACTTTTTCTGTATAAGTTCCGTTTTTAATAAAAATTGTAACTTTTTCATACGGAAAAGACGGGCTCGCATTTACCGCATCCTGAATTTTTGTAAAATCGCCAGAACCATCCTGTGCTACGGTAAAAAAGTTATCTTTTTTTTTTGCTGAAGTTTCTATCCCAGAAACTTTCAATCCGTTTTTAGCAGCCCATGCGGCATATTTTTTCAAAACTCCTTTTGGTTCATCAGTATACCATGCATACCCATTACGACGTTCGGCACCGATTTCTTCCAATGATTTTTTTTTGATTCCGTCACGGTCGCAAAAAAAAGGTTCATTAGTATCCAGTTCCATAAATCTTGCCCAGATTGGTGAAGCATTTTGGGTTACGATCATTTTTTTTTCTATAATTTTTCCAGCATCATTTACTACGCGTTTTTCCTCAAGATTAGTAATCTTAGTTTTTTCAAACCAGGCCTTAGCACTTTGCACAGCTGTAATAATTTCAGGAGACGGTCTTTCGACAGACATTAAGAGTAATGTAATTTTTGCCGATTCTTTTCCGCTTAGCGAAGGAAGTTCATACGCTCTTGCTTTTGCGGGAGCCAAAGTTACTTCATCATGTTGTGCGCACCAGGCAGTTAAAACTCCCTTTTGTCTGTATTGTGTTTTTATAATACAGTCAATTCCTTTTTCGAAGGATTTTTTAGTTTTTTCAATAATTTCCTTTGATGGTTTTATGCTGTAAAAGTCACTCTGCTCACTAATTTCTTTCATCACATTAAGAATATGAACCATCGAATCGTCATTGTACGTAATGTGGGTATAATATCCTTTTTTTAAGGGATAAAATTGTGGCCATCCTCCATTGTCATATTGTGCCTCAAGTAAATAATTTAATCCTTTTAAAAAAGATTCTTTATAACGCTCGTCTTTGACCTGAGCATACATTTTTGACATAAAAAGCATCTCCTGGCAAGTGGCTCCATTATCTGTTGTGGTCTCTGCAGCAGTTTTTTTAAGTTCTATTAAATCTTTTTGCTGTTGTGGACTTAATTCCTGCTGCATCTGAATATTTTTTGGCCAGCCTCCAATATTTCTTTGGTACAATAAAACATTTTCTGCTATTTTTTTGGCTTCCGCCGAAGCAAACCAGGCATCATCGTTTTTACGGATAATATCAGGCCATTTTTTGTAGGTGCTCTGAGCATTTATTCCAACAGTTATTAATAAAAATAATACTGTGATTTTTTTCAACTGAATCATTTTAATTTATTTAGTTATTCTAAACCAATCGACTACTGTATTTCCGGAGTCATTTGTAATTTTTTCACTTAATGCAAAAAGGCCTAGTTTGGCACCGATCCATTTTCCTTCTTTTGATACAAAATCAGTTCCAATTGGCTGATATTTTTTATTATCCAGACTATAAAAAAAACTGCAGATCCCTCCTTTTTTCACTTTTACCCTAAGATATATTGTGTTACTTTCTATTAGTACAGGTTTTGTTTCTGTTTCTGAAATTGTCTTGCCAAAAGTTCCTGTTTTTTGATTGAGATATAACTTGCCGTTATCATTCTTAAAGCATAAATAACTGTAATCTAATCCCATTACTAAAAACCCTGTAGATTCGCCATTTAATCGGGAATTAAACGTGAGTTTTGCTGTTGCTGTAAATTCTTCTGCAGGAAATTTTTGCAGTAACAAATTTGGCGCTTCAAAAATTCTCTTACTGTCTTTTATACTATTAATACAAAATAAATTAAAATATCCTGAACTTGTCGGGAATCCCCAATTGATTTGAGAGTTTGCCTGCCATTGCCATTGTAATCCTAACTTAGGTTCGTTAAATTCATCTGATGCTGCCGGAACTTCTATTGCATATTTTTTTCCGACATTTGGTTTTCTAAAAGTTGTAACAGGCTCGCCAATTCTGTTTTTATCAAAATCCTGTCCCATTACCGGCCAGTCATTTTCCCATTTCATTGGCTGAAGGTGAACAATTCTTCCATAAGCACCTTTGTCCTGAAAATGTATAAACCAATCTTCACCTGTTTGCGTCTGAACCCAGGCTCCCTGATGCGGACCGTTTATAATTGTTGATCCTTGTTCTAAAACTTTTTTCTTTTCATAGGGTCCCCAGACATTTTTTGATCTTAAAACGGTTTGCCATCCTGTAGGAACTCCTCCGGCCGGTGCAAAAACATAATAGTAATTGTTTCGTTTATAAAACTTGGGACCTTCAATGGTTCCTTCGCTTTCATGTCCGTCAATTATCATTACTTCATCATTATTTGCAACTGTTCCTTCGGTATTCATTGTACAAATAACCAACAGACTTTTTATTTGGGCGCGGCTTCCTGCAAAAGCATGAACAAGATACACTTTTCCATCGTCATCCCACAAAGGGCTTGGATCTATAAGTCCTAGACCTGGTTTTACCAAAACAGGCTCAGACCACGGGCCTTCGGCTTTTTTTGCCTTTATCATATAAATTCCAAAGTCGGGATCGGGATAATAAATGTAAAATTCGTTGTTGTGAAAAGTGATGCTTGGTGCCCAGACTCCGTTTCCGTGTTGTACTTTATTATAGGTTTCGAACGGCGGCTGTTTGGCAAGTGCATATCCCAAAATTTTCCAGTTTACTAAATCCTTAGAATGCAAAATGGGCAAACCGGGAATGCAATTAAAAGAAGATGCAGTCATATAAAAATCATCTCCAACACGTACAGCATCCGGATCTGAATAATCAGCATGAATGATGGGATTGGTGTATGTTCCGTCTCCATTATCAGGCGTCCATGCTTGTGAAAAATTCTTTTGAATAAAGAAAATGGAAAGGAGAAAAATGGCGATTCTTATATTTTTCATTTTGTACTACTCTTTTCTTAGTTAAACCTAACAGGTTTTTAAAACCTGTTAGGTTTGGCATTGAAATATTTATCTGTTTAATTCTATCGCTGCCAAAATAAATGGTCCGGTTGCTTTAGGATCGTTGTCTTTTTTTCTTTCGTTTACATAATAATCATAAGAACCATCACGATATGGATTTCCTCCTAATCCTGCAACCTGACAGCAGTTTGTTAAGGTAATTCCGCCATCTTCATCTACTTTTTTGATTAAAACTTTAGTAAGACCGTCAAAAGCTTTATTGGCCATTTTTTTATATTTTGCCGGTAAATATCCTTTGTTTGCTCCTTTTGCAAATGCATAAGCAAACATTGATGATCCGGATGCTTCTAAATAATTTCCTTTTTGCCCGCCTTTGTCTGTAACCTGATACCATAAACCGGATTTATCCTGATATTTTGCCAAAGCGGCAGAAGCGTTGTTTAAGTAGGTAACCAGTTCTTTGTGTTTTGGATGGTCTTTTGGAAAATAATCTAAAACATCTACCAAAGCCATTACATACCAGCCTAATGCTCTTGACCAGAAATTTGGCGAGTTTCCTGTTTCTTTATTGGCCCACGGCATTTCTTTACTTTCATCCCAGCCATGGTATAATAATCCTGTTTTAGGATCTGTGGCATGAAGCTGAATCAACTCAAATTGTTTTGCAATATCATCAAGGCTTTTTCCGTTTTCAAATGTTACGGTGTATTGTGCATAGAATGGTTCTCCCATATACAAACCATCTAACCACATTTGATTTGGATAGATTTGTTTGTGCCAAAATCCACCGCTTGCTGTTCTTGGCTGTTCCTGCAGTTGTTTTCGAATTTGTTGTAATGCTTTGAGATATTTTTCTTCTTTTGATGTTTCATAAATGTCAAAAAGAAGGCGTCCCGGTACAACCAAATCAATATTGAATTTATCAAATTCGTAGGTTTTGATAGTTCCATCTGCCTGAACCAATTCATCAACATAACTTCTTACATAAGCTTTATATCTTGGATCCGGATTTTTTTTATACAGTTCTTCAATAGAATGCAATACCAATGCATGAACGTAATCCCATTTTGGCTTTTTTGAGTCATCGAGCATATAACTTTCAGGATGGCGTTTCATCAGTGTCAATGCCATTTTATCTGACCATTTTGCATCTTTAGAAATTACTATATCCTTAGTTGTCGATTCCTGAGATGTTACTTTACAACTGGTAAAGGCGATCATGCAAATCAATAAAACCGACATCAGGCTCTTGTTTCTACTATTTTTCATTTTAAAATATTTTAAATTCTACTATTCTTTTAATTAACATCTTTCTGAGAATCCTCCCGGTTTTGTGCAACTGTTATATTGATTAAAATAAGCGGTTTCTCTTTTAGATCTTAATTTACATTTTACCTTTTTTGTTTAATACTTCTAATTGCTGATCTAAGTATTTTACAAATTCTTCCTGCGTTTTAATACCATTTACCTCTTGTTCCCAGGCGCCTAAAAGATAAAACGAAGTCGGTTTTGTTGTTGGTTTAAATATTAACAGATAATCAAGATCTGTATCTGCAATGCTTTCTACGGTCTTTACTTCATAAAAAATAGCCATTCCTAATTTGTCCGGCACTAACGATTGCTGGCCATAAGTTGCGAGATAAGCCCATTTTTTATTTTTGCTTTCTTTTTTAAGCAATTCTGTATTTTTTTGTTTTACAATTCCGGTACAAATTCCCTGAATTGCTTGTGAAGCTTTGAAAGTATGCTGCGTATAAAGCTGATCTGGTTTTATAGTTAATTCTGATTGAAAATTAATTTTATCAGAAGCAGTTTTCCATCCGTAATAATCAATTTTTACAATAGACTCATTGCTTTTATTGTAAACATTTGCAATGGTAGAATCTACTTCACGAAAGTGTAATTTTTCATTGTTTAAATAGCGGTCAATAGAACCAATTCCTATTCCCTTTCCGGCTTTTAAGATATCTGCGCCCCAATCACTCATTTCGTGGTAAGAATCAAAATTATCCTGTCCTACTTTTGGCAAAATGTTCTCTGATGTTTTCTTCCCAAAAATATCAATGGCATTTCTCCAGTCCAGATACAAACGATAACCAATTCTGTTGTTTTCCCAGCCTGGCCCTTCATAACGTATATCAAATGAATGATCTGTATGCTCGGGAGCCAGTTTTAATTTGTCAACATTTTTAAAAACTGTACCGCCAATATATTTTCTGCCTTCCCATTTTCCATCTGTTTTTGCAGATATTTCGGCATAGGTTTTATTCTTTTTTATATCGTAATTCTGAGCATTCACTGTTGTTATTCCTGCTAAAAGTAGAATTGCTGCGGTTATTTTTGTTTTCATTGTATTATGTATTATTTAAAAAATTGTGTCTAAAAATTGTGTGGTATAAACCACCGTTTTGCTAAACCATGGTTCAAAAAACCAGAATGAATGCGTCGAGTCTTCTATTGTTCTGACTTCGCTGTAAATTTTATTTTTATTCAAAATTGCAATCATATCATTTCTTCCTGCATGAAATCTGTCAATACTGCTGCAGATGTATAGTGTTGGCGGTGTATTTTTATCGGTATGGCTTAAAGCCGAAGCATTTTTCCAGTTTTCCGGTTTTTCATCATAAGAACCACCCAGCCAAAAAGATGCCATTTCTCCTTCTGAAGATTCAGGATGTCTAAAAGCTAAAACGCCGTCTATATCAATAATCGCATTTACTTTTGAGGAAGATTTACTTTTAAAAAAAGCATCTTCAAAGTTCGGATTTTTATTTGTTGTACCAATCAAAGCTGCCATTTGCCCGCCCGAAGAACAGCCTAAAACCGCAATTTTGTCTGGATCTACATTAAATTTTCGTGCATTATCTTTTATAAATTTTATAGCATTTTTGACATCAATAATTCCTTTTGGATATTTTGCTTCTAATGATAATCTGTATTCAACTGCAAAACAAGAATAGCCTTTTGCCGCTATTTCCTGAGCCATAAGATGCATTTGATTTTTATTTCCTGATCTCCATCCTCCGCCATGAATCATAATGACTGCCGGATTTGATTTTTTCTTTATATTAATGAATGCATCAAAATACAAAATTCTTCCCTGATCTGTATTGTAAACCAGATCAAATCTCTGCTGAACGTCTGCATTTATTCTTCTTTCAGGAATTGTAATGAAAGGATATTTCTTAATTAATTTATTGTAAGTACTTTTTATAGTATACGAAGTATCTGTTTTTATCTGACTATGAGCAGTTAAACTCTGTAATAGTAACGCTAAAATCAACAGTACTTTCTGCATTTTAATCTTCTCTTTTTTAGTTAAGAAAGGAGTCCGGAACAGCCGAACTCCTTTTTAACTACTTCAAAAACAAATAAATTTTAAAAAAATATATTACTAACAAAAATTATTTTTAATAGGCCGGATTTTGTGGAAAATCGTCATTTCTGTTTAAATCCAGTGCTGACTGAGGAATTGGTCTCAAAATCTTAAGGTTTCCGTTTTGTCCGTTAAACACATTTGCATTTGTAATTTTAGGATTATATAAAACGGTTCTCTCAACAAGTGTTCCTGTACGTTTTAGATCGAACCAACGGTGGTATTCACCTAATAGTTCTCTTCCTCTTTCGTCAAGTATTGTATTGATGTCAATTGTAGTCAATACCGGAATTGCTCCTACAACTCCTCCTCCTGCTCTTCTTCTCACTTCGTTAATACGTGCTAATGCTGTTGACGGTTCACCAGCTTTAAAATAAGCTTCGGCAGCAATAAGATACGTTTCTCCTAATCTTGCAATTATAAAATCACGTGTACTGCTTCTGTTGGTTGCAGGGGTTACTGGAGTTGTGTTGTAATTTGCACTTGTTGCACCGCTGTAAGGCGCAGAAGGGTCATCAAATTTACGAACCGGAATCAGGTTATAATCACCTCCCGATGGTGCTGATGAAGAATAAGTTCCCCATGCGTGATACACAAAACCTGTAGCTTTTCTGGAAGCATTAGCGGTTTCCCACGCAATTCTGTCAGCTGGTGTAAACCATTTTGGCTCATAAAAGTGAGTGATTTTTAATGCCGTTTTGTCTGCTACAGTAAAAAAATCATAATATTTACTATAGATTTCAGTCATAAAAGTTCCCTCCCAACGTTTGTCTCCTTTTTCATATAATGATAAGGCATACACGGTAGGACATAAGGTATAACTTCTGTTCGGGTAAGGGTTTCCTGCGGCGGATGGTCCTAAATATGGGCCAAACCAATAGTTTTGTGAATTTCCCAAAGCGGTTGTACCTGCAGCATTAGAAGGGCCTGAAAACTGAACCGAAAATATCGTTTCTGCATTCATCTCATTTCCTGGTTTTACTACATTATCAAAAGCTACATTTAATGCCTGGCCGTTGATTACCTGATCTGCTAATGAAGCAGCGGTTGTAAAGTCTGCCGGAGTCCCGAAAGTTTCGTACCCTTTTGTCAAATATACTTTTGCCAGTAAATTTTGCACGGCTCTTTTGTTAACTCTTCCTGTATAAGCTCCGGTACTAACCGCCGGAAGTGCCTCATTAAGATCTTTTATAATTTGTGTGTAAACTTCTTCGGCTGTATTTCTGCTGAAAGAAGTCACTGCCGTATTGTAATTTTCTAATACAATCGGAACACCTCCGTAAGTCTGAACCAAAAGAAAATAAGCATTTGCTCTTAAAAATTTTAATTCTCCTACCCGAGTATCTAAAGTGCTTGTTTTCTCGGTTATACCGGAATAATAAATTCCTTTATTGGCTTGTTGTATCGCAGTATAACATGTTCTGTACAACTGATCGACTCCCTGAGAAGAAGATGATAAAGTAAGGTACTTACTCAATCCTTCCGGCTCTTGGTTTCTACCTTCAGAATACATGTCTGTACCTGCTTCAAATAACCACGGATCTCCTCCATATATGTCTTTTAATGACGCGTAATTTGTATTTACTAATGCCTCAAAACCTGCTCCGGTAAGGAAATATTCTTCTGCCGAACCAAAGGCACGGTTGTCTTCTTCAATAAAATCTGAACAAGAACTTATTGTCCCTGCCAGTATTGCTATAAATATTGCTATCTTTTTCATTTTCTTTAAATTAAAATTTTAAACTTACTCCCATCTGAACGGTCATTGTCGACACACGGTTTGTTCCCAAACCAGCAGTTGCCCACTCCGGATCGTACCCTTCATAATCAGTAAACACAAACGGATTTAGCACATTAACATAAAAACGCATGCTTTTAAGTTTCAATTTATTTAATAAATCATTGTTAAGACTATAGCCTAAAGCTATATTTTGAACTTTTACAAATGAGGCATCCTTATAGAAAGCAACATTATTTGTGTCATAATAAACCCCTGCACCACGCGGCAACGGGTTTGTATTTGAATATTGAGCCGGAATACCTGCTCCGTTTGCAGGAATATACCAGTCTCCTAAATCAAATTTCTGACGCCCTCTGTCTGTTACATCTGCAAAATTATCGTGGAAACTACTGAACACTGTCATTCCCTGATTGGTGATTAAAGACATTGATAAGTCAAATTGTTTTACTTTTAATGAAGTAGAAAAACTTCCTGACCATTTAGGATCATAGTTTCCTAAAATTGCCCTGTCATTATTAGCATCAATTTTTCCGTCATTATTTAAATCCTTTACTCTTGCTTCTCCTGGTTTTTGTCCATAAGAAGCGGCCAAAGCGGCATCTTCTGGCTGCCATACGCCATCAAAAACAAAATTGTAGTAAGAATGTATGTTTTCACCAATAAATAGGTTATTACCCACGTCATCTACTTTATCCTGACCATAGATAGATTCTAATTTATTTACGTTTTTAGTAAAAGTAAAACTGGTTTCCCATGTCACATTTTTAGTCTGGATGTTTTTGGTAACCAAGGCAACCTCAATTCCTTTGTTACTTACCGAACCTACATTTGAGGTAATGGTAGGAACTCCCATTTCTAATGGTAAGGCTTGCTGAAACAATAAATCTTTAGATAATCTGTCATAAACATCCACGCTACCCGAAATTCTGTTATTGACAAAACCAAAATCAAGACCTAAGTTTACCTCTCTTGTTTTCTCCCATGTCAATTCTGTATTTCCCAGACTGGATGTTGTAAAACCATTGGCAACTGTACCATTAAAATCATAATAGGTTGGCACTTTTAAAAGGCTTAAACTTGAATATGGAGAAACATTGTCATTTCCTGTATAACCAACACTTCCTCTTAATTTAAAATTAGAAACAAAAGAAAGGCCTTTCATAAATGATTCTTCATGCAGGTTCCATCCTAAAGCTACAGAAGGGAAAGCAGTCCATTTGTTGCCTTCTGCCAAAACAGAAGATCCATCATATCTTACAGAAGCAGTTAACAAATAACGTCCTTTGTATGCATAATTTAAACGGGCTGCGTATGATTCTAATGTATTCTTGTAATATGGAGTGTATACACCTGAAGGGATTAAGGCAATGTTTCCTGTTGGAGTCAGTGAATATGTAGATTGTACTCCTGAACCCAGATTGTAATAACCTGTTTCAAAAGGATTTTCTCTTGATGATGAAAAATACGTTTCATTAGTATTTGAATAAAAACTCTGAAGTCCTAAAAAGCTAAATACGTGGGCATCTTTTAATGTATAATTGATATTGAACTGATTGTCCCAGGTGTAATTAAAATTTTGCACATTTGTTACGTCTCCAGACGGTAAACCTTTGTTTTTAAGACCAAAATCGGTTAGAGCACCAGAGGCTCTTCCTTCTCTTGCATCCATTTTTCCTGCAGAAAAAGTAGATTTAAATGATAACCAGCTATTTACTTTATATTCTGCAAATACATTACCAATAGTAGTCCATCGGCTGATATCATCTTTTGTATTGGCAATTTCTAAAAACGGATTGTAAGAACCTGTTTTGTTTATGGCTGAAGTTCCGTTTGGATATTTCAAAGTACCCGGCTGTTGCGCATAAGTGCCTACAATTTCGTTTCCATCTGCATCTATTGTCCAAGGCGAAGTAAATGGATTTTGTCTAAAGGCTTCCTGCATCGCATTCGGGCTTCCTAATTGCTCCTCTGTTTTAGATATGGTAAGATTTACTCCAAATGAAATTTTATCATTTATTTTATGATTAAGGCCCGCTTTAAAGTTATATTTTTCAATACCTTCATTATCAATTACTCCGGTCTCTTTTTGCTTACCTAAACCAATGTTATAAGACAATCCGTTATCTGCACGCCCGGAAACGTTTAAATAATTGTTTTGCATCATTCCACCCTTAAGTATATTGTCCTGCCAGTTGTAACTTTTATTGTCAGCTACTCTCTGAAACAAAACAGGATTACTTCCGGCCTGACCAACAGCAGTTTCCAATTCAGTCTCATTAATATCATTAAATGTTGGATTTGAAGCCGAAATTGTCGTAGCCAAAAATGCTGACTGATGATAATACCACCATTTTTCAGGACTCATTAATTTTGGTAACCTTACCGCTTGTTTGTTTCCATAAGAACTGTCAAACGTTACCGTTATCCCAGACTTGGCATTAGTACCGCTTTTGGTTGTAACAATGATAACCCCGCTTCCTCCTCTTGAACCATAGATGGCTGCAGAAGATGCGTCTTTCAACACATCCATTCTGGCAATATCCTGTGGGTTCAAAAAGTCTATGTTATCAGTCGGCACACCATCTACAACAAACAACGGCTTAGAACCATCTTTGTTAATAGAGTTTGCTCCCCTGATAATAACGTTAAAACCATCACCTATACGACCGGAATTAGAAGTTACCTGAACCCCTGCAATTCCTCCCTGAATAGCTTCCATCGGATTGGTAACATTTCTTTCTGTGATTTTGGCTGCAGATAAAGTGTTGATTGCTCCTGTAAGATCTGTCTTTTTTGCAGTTCCATATCCAACTACAACAACTTCTGTTAGTGTATTGGATTGTTCTGACAAGCTTACATTTACTTTAGATTTTCCGGCAACACTAACTTCCTGTGTCTGAAAACCCAAATAGCTAATAACAAGGATAGCCTTATTGTTAGTGACATTTATTTTAAAACTTCCTTCAAAATCTGTCGAAGTTCCGTTTTTTGTTCCTTTTTCCTGGATATTTACACCCGGAAGTGATAATCCCGCAGCATCCGTAATTTTTCCTTCTATTACGCTCGACTGAGCGTTTATGGTATTGCTCAACAGGAAATTAAGGAAAAATAAAAATACAAGATTGTATTTTATTTTTTTCTTTGATAATTTTTTAATGTTCATAGTTTGTTTAAATGTGGTTTGGTTAATTGAAAGTTTTTTTAATTTTTAATTGATTCTACTTTTTTCTCATTGATATAGGTATTTATAAAGTTTATATTTTTTACGTTTTTTAATAAATAGAGCGAATCTACCTTTTCAATTTTTACATTTTTAAGTGTAATATTTTCTATCGGTGATTCCTTATATCCTTCTGCCCAAACGCTGTATTTTCCGCCGTTTTTGACAGTTACATTTTCTAAGTTTATATTTCTGATTGTTGGTATAAAATTGCCTGTTTGTGACCCGTAAACATTGTAGAACATGTTTAATTTTAAAACACATTCTTTTACGGTTCCAACTTCAAGATTTCTCACAAAAACATCTTCAATAATACCGCCTCTTTTGGAGTTGGTTTTGATACGGATGGCACGATCAAGATTAGGACTGTCCATCACACAATTTTCTACAAATACATTATTTACTCCGGCAGATATTTCACTTCCGATTACAACTCCACCGTGTCCGTCTATCATTTTACAATTCTGAACAATAATATTCTTACTCGGAATGCCTACTCTTCTTCCGTCTGCATCTCTTCCTGATTTAATTGCAATACAGTCGTCTCCGGTGTTAAAAGTGCAGTTTCTAATAATTATATTCTGAGAATATTCAGGATCACAACCATCGTTATTAGGCCCATGACTATTAACCGTTACTCCGTCAATAATCATATTATTTGTTTTTATTGGATGTAGAATCCAAAAAGGAGCATTAATGATTTTAATATCTTTTATTAAGACTGTATTACATTCGAAGAATTCAACAAAACATGGTCGTAAGTAACGTCCTTCACCAAAAACCCTTTCAGTAACAGGAATACCTTTTTCAGCCATATCAATTAATACTTGTCTGTTCTCAGGGTCGTTTTGTGACGGAATTCCTTTTTTCCATCCATAATTTTTGCCTCCGGACCAAATCCACCAATTACTGCTGTCTGCCTGACCATTCAGGGTTCCTTTTCCTGTAATAGCAACATTGGTTTTATTTTTTGCATATATTAAAGGAGAATAATTCATTAATTCTGTTCCTTCCCAGGAAGTATGTACCAATGGATATTCTTTTGAATTTGTACTAAAAAGAATTTCTGCCTGATCTTCTAAGTGTAAGTTAATATTGCTTTCTAAATGTATAGGACCTGTTAAATATTTACCGCTTGGCACAACTACTTTGCCTCCGCCATTTTTAGCACATTCCTTTATTGCTTTTTCAAAAGCGAGTGTATTAGAAGTTTTGCCATCTGCAACAGCACCAAAATCTTTTATGTTATATGTTTTGTCTGAAAAGTGTGTTTGAGGAATGTTTTTTACAATTGATTGCATGTTTTTCCATGGATCTGATTCAGAAGTACCGAAAACTTGCTTTCCACAAGACAAAAACAATAGTGCTATAATACCAAAAATGGAAAATGATTGTAACGCTATAGACTTATTTGTAATCATTTATAAATATTTTTTCAGTTTAGCCCAGTAAAAGCAACATTTTATGTAATCGATTACACGAAAGTAAAAAAATACTTTGACTGAGCCAAATTTATTTGGAAATAATTTATATATTTAATTTTTATTATGAATTATATTTACACTAAATGTAAAAAAACACATAAATTATTATCATTGTAATATTGAAAACGTTTTATATTTGCGTTCTGGTAATCGATAACAATTTATTTGAGTTATATAAAAAAGATGTATTTTTGTCCAGTAATTAATTTCAAAACTTTTTGAATGAGCGAAAAAATAACCATTTATGATATTGCCAAGAAATTGAATATCACTGCTGCTACAGTTTCAAGAGCGTTAAACAACAATCCCAAAATAAAAGAGAGCACCCGTGAACTAGTTATCAAAACGGCGGCTTCAATGAATTACAAGCAGAATAAACTTGCCCTGGCATTAAAAAGTGGTCGCAGTAATAATATCGGAGTTATTGTTCCAAGAATTGACAGCAATTTTTTTGCTTCGGTTATCAGAGGTATTGAAGAAGAATTACACCCTCATGGCTATCAGGTAATTATCTGCCAGACACATGAAGACCCTAAACGTGAAAACGAAAACCTTTATACGCTAATTGACGCTCAGGTTGACGGTATTTTGATGTCTGTTACTGATGTAACAAACGAAAATACCGGTGCTTTTCATTATGTTTTAGAAAAAAATGTGCCTCTTATATTTTTTGACAGAAGCAAACATATTGACGGGGTGAGCTCTGTCACTATTAATGATTTTAAAGGCGGCTACATCACAACAAAACATTTAATAGATGAAGGCTGTCGATGTATCGCACATTTCTCCGGAGATCAGTCTCTTGAAGTTTTCAAAAATAGATTTTTGGGCTACAAACAAGCTTTATTAGACAGCGGAATGACGTTTAAGGAAGAATATGTTATTCGTACTAAAAGTAGTGTTGAAGCAGGAAAAGAAGCGGTCAATCGTTTGTTACAATTAGAAACTCCTCCAGATGCAATTTTCTCATCGAGTGATTTTGCTGCTTTGGGGGCAATTCAGGAATTAAAAGATAAGAATATCAGTATTCCAAAGGAATTTTGTGTTGCAGGATTTAGTAACGAACCTTTTACAAAATTTATGGAATTATCCATCACATCTGTAGATCAGTCACCGCTTGAAATGGGAAAAATGTCGGCACGTGTTTTTCTGGAACAGGTTGACAAAACAGATACGATCAAAATTGAAAAAAAGGTCGTTCTCGCACCGGAATTGCACATTCGAAAATCTTCTACAAGATCAAATTTCTAACTTTTGTATATTTTCACCATTAAGATATTAAGTTTCAATAAGCTTAAATTTTATTTTCTTAATGACTAGTCCTAAATAATCGATACAGATTATTAGACAAATATATTTAATTAAACACCTGTAAGAACTTTTTTTACAGGTGTTTTTCTTTTATAAG